>NZ_JBDSFX010000021.1:0-188491 GCF_039919315.1 Dyadobacter sp.
TTGTCAAGTTTTTTTTGCTGTAGGAGGGGGATTCGAACCACCCACGGTGCGGTTAGCTACGGTACAAATACTGTTGGTGGTCCACCCCAGTCGACTTGCGTCGGCATTATGCCGCGTTTTTCCCTTATTCACCACCCCCGAGACAGGAGGGCATGGCTGCCAATTTCATCACCCTACAATGTGATATTTCCAATTTATTTCTGAGGAGCCGAGGCCCCACATTCATATTTTGGTTCTGCAAAACTAAAACTTCTAATTTTAATTATAAAATATTTTCATTTAAAATTGTTAAAATTTACAATTATTTCATAATTTGGTTAACTATTTTATGAAAAATTCAAACTTTTAATACTAAATGCAGAAATATTCAGATATAGATAGCACCGATCTGCGCATTCTTTCTCTGCTGATAGAAAATGCTGCTTTACCCTATACGGAAATCGGTAAGAGAGTTTTTGTCTCTGGCGGTACGGTACACGTACGCATGAAAAAACTCGAACAAATGGGCATTGTGAAAGGCTCGCAGCTTGTCATTGATCCCGCGAAATTAGGCTGGGATATTAGCGCATTTTTAGGAATTTACCTGGATAAAAGTTCGTTGTACGAACAAGTGGCGACGGAGCTGGAAAGCATTCCGGAAGTAGTAAATATCCATTATACTACCGGCATTTACAGCATTTTCTTAAAAATTGTTTGCAAGGATACCGGCCATTTAAGAGAAATCCTGCACGATAAAATTCAGAAAGTGAACGGCATTCAGCGAACTGAAACGTTTATTTCACTGGAAGAGCGCATTAATCGCTCTATACCACTCGCAGAAAGCTAACAATTTGAGGAAACTGTTGCCTCCGAAAAATATTTCTGCTACATTTGTGTTGTATATATAAAAAACTTATATATATTTGTTTTATAAAAATCAGATTCATGGAGAATAACACAACGAGTAACGAATACGTCCGCGGTACATTGAAGACAATTGTGTTGAATTTACTGGCAGAACATGAGCGGATGTATGGATATGAAATTACGCAGGAAGTGAAAGAAAGAACGGGAGGTGCGATCGCGCTGACTTTCGGGGCTCTTTATCCTGTATTACATAAATTGGAACAAGAAGGCTTACTGGTTACAGAGTCTGTAGAGGTTGACGGCCGGTTGAGAAAATATTATTCGTTAACGACTCCCGGAAACGAGGCAGCGCGTAATAAAACCAATGACCTTGAACGTTTTATAGATGCGGTAAGATTACTACTCGCACCAAAAAGTCTCGCAACTGAATAAATTTTGTTACATGGCTAATATCTAAAACGGATGACACTATGAAACGCCTTCAGGAAAACCGTATTGATCTGATAAATAAATATTTGCAGACAAACAAGCTGGACCCGGAATTGCTTCCGGAGATACTAGACCATCTGGCTTGCGAAGCAGAAGAGCGTCTTTGGGACGGGAAACCGTTTGAGCAGATCTATCATAACATGATGGAAACGGCTGATGCGCAAACCCTCCTGAACCTGAGTGTTGACCATCAAAATCTATTAGCCATGGAAAAATCGTTGAATGACATCGTTTTCGAGAACCGTAACAAACTTTACGGAGCCTATGATCTGAGAAAAAGCTACGGGCAGACCATCCAGCGTTCCGTGCTGATGGGGGTAACGTTATTTTTATCATTAGTCATGTTCCCAAAACTTTACGCGCATCTGGTACCGGATCCCAAGCCGGACGATATTGCGTACATTATTGAAGCCAGGCCCATTGATATTTTGCCAGAAGAGCCGCCAAAGCCTTTGATTGAGGAACAAGTGGCGCCGGTAGCGAAAACAGTGCGATCATTGCCACCGGTTGTTTTGCCCGACGAGCAGGTTCAGATCGAAAATTTACCGCCGGTGATAGAAGAACTAGAAGCAGCCCAACCTGCATCGGAAACGGTGGCAGGAGTGGATGATATCACGATCATTGTACCTCCGGCTGCGGAAACCGGAAATGCAAAAACAGCCGTGTCGGATGTGGAAGTGAAGAAAGAGGAAACGTTTTTGACTGTAGAGCAGGCTCCCCAGTACAAAGGTGGAATAGAGGCGATGGGCGCATTCCTGCAGAAAAATCTCAGGTATCCTTCTAAAGCGGCTCAGGCGGGTATTCAGGGAAAGGTTTTTGTGCAATTTACAGTTGGATCTGATGGAAAAGTGGAAAGTGCTTCGGCATTGAAAGGGATTGGATTTGGCTGCGATGAAGAGGCGCTTCGGGTTGTGAGGTTAATGCCAAACTGGATGCCTGGCCGTCAGGCTGGTATGCCGGTAAGGGTTCGTTTTACATTGCCCATTGCTTTTCAGCTGAATTAATTTTCAGGCATTACGTAAATGCCTCCTGTTATTGAACAAAATCCTCGCTTCGGCGGGGATTTTTTCGTTTTTTTGTGTTTTAAATTTTAAAACTCGAAAAGCACGGCTACTAGCAATGTTTTCAGCTAACATTCACAATTTAACGCATACATGTACGCGATTGTCGATATAGAAACGACCGGGGGAGGAGGGGCAGCGCGCATTACTGAGATAGCCGTTTTCAGACATGACGGCGAGCAGATCGTCGATGTGTTTCATTCGTTAATTAATCCCGAAATTTTCATTCCGCCCTTCATTACCCGCCTCACGGGGATTGATAATGCCATGGTGAAGGACTCGCCGACATTTTCGGAGGTGCAGGACCATGTTCGTGCATTGACCAAAGACGCCTGGTTTGTGGCGCATAACGCCAAGTTCGACTACGGGTTTATCAAGCGGGAATTTGGTGCACTGGACGAATATTTCCAGCGGGACATTTTGTGTACTGTTCAGCTAAGCAGAAAAATTTTCCCTGGCCTCAAATCTTACAGTCTGGGTAACCTCTGCCAAAGTCTCGAAATTATGATTGAAAACCGCCACAGGGCTCACGGTGATGCGGAAGCAACGGTCCGTCTTTTTGAATTGCTTTTGAGGAATGACATTCAGAAGCTGATCCCTATCGATTTTTATCAGTAGCAGTTACTGCCCGGAGAGCCTGTGGAATGATTTTTTAGAATATACTTCTAAAATTTCAAACCTAAATTATTTCCTTCCAATGAAAGCATTTATTAACTGCCTCGTCATTCTTCTTTTATCATTTACGCTCACCAGTTGCGAAGCTATCGGTAGCATTTTCAAAACGGGGGTGTGGACAGGGGTAATCCTGGTTGTTGCGGTTATTGCAATCATTATCTGGGCTCTTTCGAAAGCATTTGGCGGCGGCAGGAGCTGATGATCTGAAAGCGTGAAAGGTTTTTAGAACTCAAAACATAAAAAATGTAGGGATGCTTGTTTATCAAAATTCTCCGTTTCATCTTTGCACTCCTTAATAGGGTAAGAGGGCAGGTATTTTAGGATTTCGGCCAGCAAATTTGAAATCGGGGGATTAGCTCAGTTGGCTAGAGCGCTTGCATGGCATGCAAGAGGTCGACGGTTCGAATCCGTTATTCTCCACATTATCTCAGCCGCTACTGGTTTCCAGTGGCGGCTTTTTTTTGCTCGATGTATGCCTTTATTTTACCAATCGATAAACAATTCCCGCCTCAGGATAGGATTTATTCCTAATCATTTTGTCTTCGCCTAGATTTAGATTTTCTCTTTTCGTAAAAAAAACGGAATCCAGATACCTAACCAACCTTTATCAAAATGGCTGAACCAATCAGAAATGACGGCGAAATGCGAAGTAATTCCTCTTCCAATCCTTTTAATCTGGAAGAATTTAAAAATTCTCTGAAAGCCCTGGTCGACAACCCCTCGGAGGAAAACCGCACCCGTATCGATTATATCCGGCGTTGGTTTGTACTTTCCACCAAATTCATAGAAGGAATTAGCAAGCAAATTAAGGGGCTAACCCGGAAATTACGGAATCCCAGTGATGAGGATATGCAGATCATTGTTTCTATGATTGCCTCCTGTCGATATCTGGCCAAAAATTCGGAACTGCTGGTAACAGATTACGAGATCTTATTGCAAAACGGGATTCTGGTACCGGAAATTGATGATTTTAAAAAGGCGTGTCTCCGCCTTAAAAAGGCCACTTTTTACATTGAGTCTGTGTATTTGAGTTTACCCGACAAGCAGGAAGTCAATGACTTGGTGAGGAGGAATTGAGTGATTAATGTGTTTTGGTTTAATCCTTATCTTTACTTTAGAAATTTCAACAAATGGCTGAAACAATGATTGATGTTAAGGAAGCTGTGAATGCGGCGAAGGAATATATCTCGACCTTTTTTGGATTGGATTCTGTGCTGCTGGAAGAAATCGAACTTGGACAAGATAACATCGCAGGTTCAGAGGGGTCATGGAATGTGACTTTTAGTTACGATGATAGCCCGGATTTTGCTTATCCAAAAAAGAGAAAATATAAAACCGTGATAATAGATGCTCGCGATGGAAAGTTTCGAGCCATTAAAATCAGGGAAATAAAATGAATTTTTCTCATCTCATTGGCGGATCCGTTAAAAGAAAGCTTCTATTAGACACAAACCTTCTGATTCTGTATTTGGTAGGATCTTATGACCCAGGTCGTATTAGTAACGAAAAGCATACAAACATTTTTAGCAAGGAGGATTACTTCTTGTTACGAGACTTTTTACAAAATTTCGAGTTGGTAGTTACACCCAATACTCTCACAGAACTTACCAACTTGATGGATAATCTCAACAAAAAGACTGACAGGAGGCTTTTTGCGTATCTGGGAGTCCTAATCAATCGCTGGGCTGAAAGTTATATTCCAAGCAGAGAAATTCACAATCCGGCATTCGTGAAGTTTGGACTGGCCGACAGTGTCATACACAAGTTGGCTGAAACCGGAGTCATAGTCCTCACCGTAGATTTGCCACTATATCATTATTTGGCAGGCCTTAATTTGGACGCGATTAACTTTAACCATTTACGGTCTGAGTTATTGCTAAATTAAATTATAAGAATATTTTCAAGACGTAACCACAAATAATCATCAATTATTTTGTTGGTTAAGCCTACAAGCTGTACATTTGATTTATGATGAAGTTTACATCGGTGGAAGACGCCTTTAAATGGTGGATTGACAATATTTACAAGTCGTTGTCACCGGAAGAAAAGAAAGGAAAGTATACAACGGCTTGGAGAGACTATACTCACAATTTGGGAATTGCAGAGAAAAGGATGAAGCAAATTCTCTCTGAATTTGGAGTAGTAGAAGTAAAAACGGAAGTGACTTACAGTCCAACAATAAAAAAATAGATTAGATAGCTGCAATTGCAGCTTTTTATTTGGCAATTTTTTGTTGGTTTTACCTACAAAATAGAAATAAAAAAAACCGGAAAACCACAGCGTCGAAACCTGGTTTTCCGGAATAGTTAAAATCAATCTAATAATTTAAACCATTACAAAGGTATGAACCCAAATCAGCATTCAAAGCAAAACCGTTTGCAACTACTTGAAACATTCATTGCAAATGAGGGATTATCACAAAGATTTTCGGATTTTGAAAGCTCTGTAAATATCTGTCATTCAAAAGATATAGAGGCAGATCATCCGGATTGTCACTCCGTTTCATTGGTCGACAGATCTCTTCTAACAATGTACTATGAGACGAAATAACTTATCGAATGGTTTGGATTGTCTGAAATCATTGGTGGTTTGAGTGATCTGGCATCTGACTACATGTTTACCTATAAAAGCAATAAACAGAATGATCTGGCAAAGGCAGCCATTCAGGTTGATCAAATCAGGGATACGACGCAGATGGCTTTGAGATTGATAAAATGCATTACCGGATTGAACCATTACATCAATAATGTGGAGACGTTCAAGGACACGGTGAGCGGTCACTTGTTTTCAAAGTATCCACATGTGTTGCCTCAAACGCACTAATGTCATTAAGATCACTAACCAACCACGATATATAGTTACTAATAACCATGCATTCTACACTTTCGGATAAAATTCCCTACAAAGCGAATCGGGTAGCGTAAATTCCTTTATTATTGCAACTTCTTTATTCAAGACGCTTAAATTATGTCAAAGAACTTATTCGATTTTGGAATGATCGGGCTGGGGGTTATGGGTAGAAACCTGCTGCTCAATATGGCTGATCATGGCTTTTCTGTTATCGGTTTCGATAAGGATGCGGCCAAAAATTCTGCTTTGGAAGCCTCTGCAACGCCAGGAACAACGGTGAAGGGTGTGGCTGAGCTTTCGCAAATGATCCAGCTTTTGGAAAGCCCGCGGAAGGTGATGATGCTCGTTCCCGCAGGACAGCCTGTGGATGATGTGATTGCATCATTATTGCCACTTTTGGAAAAAGGTGATGTGATTATCGACGGAGGAAATTCTCATTATACTGATACTTTGCGCAGGGTAAAATACCTTCGCGAAAAGGACATTCACTTTATGGGTATAGGCGTTTCCGGCGGTGAGCAGGGTGCGCGTACGGGCCCAAGCATTATGCCCGGCGGAGATCAGTCGGCGTATGAAAATGTGAGACCGATGCTGGAAGCCATTGCGGCCAAAGTTGGAAACGAACCCTGCGTGGCTTATTTAGGTAAGGAAGGTGCCGGTCATTATGTGAAAATGGTGCATAATGGTATCGAATACGCGATAATGCAATTGATCAGCGAGTCGTATGCGATTTTGAAACACGCAGGACTGAGCAATGAGCAGCTACATGAAACTTTCAAAACCTGGAATGAAGGCAAGCTTCAGTCTTTCCTGGTTGAAATTACGGCTGATATTTTCCTGCAAAAAGACGACAAAACGGATGCGCATCTGGTCGATGTCATTTCTGATAAAGCGGGTTCAAAAGGTACGGGCAAATGGACTTCTCAGGACTCTATGGAATTACCGGTGGCGGTGCCAGTTATCGATACGGCGGTGGCCATGCGTACATTGTCAGGATATAAGGATGAAAGAGTAAAGGCATCCGAATTGTATGGTAGTGAGGCAACATTCTCCGGTGAAACGGCCGAATTGATCCAGCAGGTGCACGATGCATTGTATTTTGCGACCATATTAAGCTATGCGCAGGGCCTTGCTATGTTGTTCCAGGCATCGAAGGATTTGAAAATGGACATTCCTTTGCCAGAAGTGGTAAGTGTATGGAGAGGCGGGTGTATTATCAGGTCTTCCTTATTGGAAGTGTTCACCAGCGCATACCGTCAGTCCCCGGAATTATCCAATATTTTACTGAACCAAGAAGTCGCTTCCCTCGTTAAATCGGTGGAGGATAACACGCGTTCCCTGATCGCTTTCGCGGCAAAATCGGGAGCTCCGGCAGCAGCTTTGATGGCTTCTCTGGCATACTTCGATAATTATCGCAGCGAAAGAATGCCAACGAACCTGATCCAGGCCCAGCGTGACTATTTCGGAGCGCATACTTATCAACGTACTGATATCCCCGGTACTTTTCATACAGAATGGGGTCAACAATAAATCGGAAATGATATGCAAAGCAATAAACGTCCTCCTGCCTCGGTAGTCTTTATCTTCGGGGGAAGCGGCGACCTTAATTACAGAAAACTTACGCCTGCGCTTTATAATTTATTTTTGGACAACTGGATGCCCGAGCAGTTTGCGATTGCGGGTATTGGTCGGAGTCCTTATACCAATGATGCTTACCATGAGCATTTGCTGGATGGTGTGACGAAATTTTCACGTCGCAAAGGAAAGCAAAATGGTCATTGGACGGAGTTCAGCCAGCACGTTTCCTACCTCCAAATGGACGGTGACGATGAGGCGGCTTACCATAAGATCACTGATCTTGTTAAAGAAAAAGAAGACGAGTGGGGAGTTCATCCCAATGTGATATTTTATCTGGCCGTAGCTCCGCAACTGGTGCCTTCGATCGCTCAAAAACTGGGTGCGTTGAAAATATGCTCGGACAAAGGAACATCCAGAATTGTGGTTGAAAAACCTTTCGGGCACGACCTGGAAAGTGCGCACGAGCTGAATACACTGCTATCCAGCATGTTCGCCGAAGAGCAGATCTTCCGTATTGACCATTATTTAGGTAAAGAAACCGTTCAGAATATCCTGGCATTACGTTTCGCCAATGCGCTTTTTGAACCGCTCTGGAACCGTAACTACATTGACCACATTCAGATTACTGCCGCTGAAAGTGTTGGTCTGGAAGGTAGGGGAGGATATTTCGAACATGCCGGAGCATTGAGGGATATGGTACAGAACCACATTCTGCAAATCCTTTGTATGATTGCGATGGAGCCGCCGGTATCTTTTGAAGCCAACGAGATTCGTAACAAAAAAGTAGATGTATTGAATGCGATCCGTCGCATTACCAAAGACCAGGTACACGACTTTGCTGTCCGCGGACAATATTCTGGTGGCTGGAAAAAAGGAGAAAAAGTAGTGGGATATCGTCAGGAAGAAGGTGTTAACCCACAATCTAACATTGATACATTCGCCGCTGCCAAATTCTACATTGATAACTGGCGCTGGCAAGGCGTTCCTTTCTACGTTCGTACCGGTAAGTACCTGAACCAGAAAGCGACCCATATTACTTTGCAGTTTAAACCTGCACCGCATTATGCGTTCCCAACGGAATCAGCAGAATCGTGGCGTTCCAACCGGTTGACGATCAGCATTCAGCCGAATATGGATATCAGTATCCGCTTTCAGGCCAAACGCCCGGGACAAACGATGACGCTGGACCCCGTGGACATGACATTTGACTATGATGCGGTGGCTGGCGAACATGCTCCTGAAGCATACGAAACTTTGCTACTGGATGTAATGGAAGGCGACGCGACATTGTTTATGCGTAATGATCAGGTCGATGCTGCATGGAAAGTGATCATGCCGATATTGGAAACTTGGGAAAGCAGAATTCCTCAGGATTTTCCAAATTACGCGCCAGATTCATGGGGGCCTGATGGTGCCGATGCATTGATCGCCCGTGACGGACATACCTGGATTAACGTACCGCCAATTCCCTGATCTATGGAGATACATATTGGTAAGGATTCAAAAGAATTGAGCAGTAAGCTTGCGGAATGGCTTTCGGGCTACATTCAGGAGGTACTCGCGAAGCAAGATCGTTTTACATTTGTATTGTCGGGGGGTAGTACGCCCAAGCAACTGTATGCATTGCTCGCAGAGGCACCTTACAGTGAAACGATTCCCTGGAACCGCATTCATTTTTTCTGGGGTGACGAACGCGCAGTACCTTTCGAAGATTCGCGCAACAATGCACACATGTGCTACGACGAATTGCTTGATAAAGTACCTGTTGTCACTAAAAACATCCACGTGATGCGTACCGACATTGCACCGGAACTCGCAGCTGCGGAATACGAAAAAGTACTGAAAACGTATTTTGAAGGTTCTGAAACTACTTTTGATTTTGTCTTGCTAGGTATGGGTGACGATGGGCATACATTGTCATTGTTTCCCGGAACTGAGGTTATCCACGAGCAAAATGACTGGGTAAAAGCATTTTTCCTGCCAGCACAGGACATGTACCGCATTACGCTGACGGCCCCTTTGGTGAATGAAGCTGCCTGTGTAGCTTTTATGGCTACTGGCGCTGGTAAAGCTGAAACGTTGAAACATGTGCTAAAGGGTGGGCAAAACTTAAATTTATATCCGTCGCAGATCATCAAGCCTACAACAGGACAATTGCATTGGTTTATCGATGAGGCAGCAGCAGCTTTGATTTAAGTCAACATTAATATAAAATCAAATGTTTGGGAGCATACCGAGAGGTGTGCTCCTTTATTTTTATAAGTCTTTTTATGCGTTCAACAATCCAGGATACCATTAGATAAAAACAATTGCACCTGTGTATGCGGGAATGTTACATTTACCGGAAACAAACCTCACAAACATGATACACATTCTTAAAATCATAGCCGTAATCATCCTGATTACCTATTCCCTCCAACTTGTCAATGCCCAGTCTGACCTGCTAGTTTTTGGCGGTTTGGGGATCATTGGCGCGGCCGTTTACGTATTAGTGACGGATTTCAGTCAGTTTATTAACCTCTTAAAATCTAAACTATGATGACTCTTGGCAGAAAAATTATGATTGGAGCTGCGTGCTTTATTCTTTTTGTGATCGTGATGGCAATCCAGCCATTTACTTTTGAGAATATCGACGCAGGAAATGTCGGGATCAGAATTAATTTATATGGAACAGACAAAGGAGTTGATAACATTACCCTGGTAACCGGGCGCGTCTGGTACAATACCTGGACCACGAAGATCATTGAATTCCCAACTTACACGCAAAGTGTAGATTACGATCCATTCGTGATCACTACCAGAGACGCCGCGGAATTTAAAGTGGATCCCAAGCTGAACTACCACATTAATCCCGATAAAGTCCCTCAGATCTACCGCCAATACAGAAGACCGTTATCTGAGATTCAGCAGGGTTTTATGAAAAATACCATTTACGATGCTTACCGGATCGTGGCCAATTCATTCACTTCCGACAGTGTGATGTCGAACCGGGAAGTGTTTGAGGACCGGGTTCAAAATGTGTTGACTAAAACTTTGGGCAAAGACGGCTTCATTTATGACCAGCTGACCTCTGCGATTACTCCGCCACCATCGCTTCGTCAAATGATCAATGAAAAGAACACTTCGATCCAGGCCAGGCTGAAAGCTGAAAACATGGCGAAGCAAGCCGAAGCAGAAGCGAAAGTAATCATTGCACGGGCTGAGGGACAGGCAAAAGCGACTTTGATCAAAGCCCGGGCGGAAGCAGAAGCCAACGAGCTTCGCCAGAAAACCATTACACCATTGCTAATCCAGCAAGAATGGGTTGCGAAATGGAATGGCGTGTTGCCTACTACCAATGCAGGCGGTGCCAGTTTGATGTTGGGTATTAAGTAGCAGGTACTGCATCCATAGACACCCCCATGTATCCCCACACGACACCCCCACGTCCCCAGCCCAGGGTTTAAAACCTGGGTTAAGGATTCGCCGGGGTGTATAGGTTTCCGGGTAGATCGATGTGAGCGGCGGCGTCTACATTTGCTTTGAACGATTTGAAGACGTCTTTTTCTATTTTCAGGCTGCTGCTGTCCTTTACCTGAATAGCCACATTCCCAAGGTTATTGCTATGGTCAAATTTAGCGTAGCCTCCGGATGACATATCGGTCGTCAAATTTTCGATCGTATTATGGCCGAGTAGCAATGCTCCGCCAATCTGCCGGATAAACATATCAGCGCTTTTCCAGTTTTTAATTGAAAATGGCACATTGTTGGCAATGATCCCTCTAACCTCGGGCGCAGTAATGACGACCGTAGGAGTATTGCCCAAATCCTGTTCGGAGAATGGCCTGAACAGTTCCCAATCCCTTTTGTAGATAAAAACTAACGTGTCACCCGTCACCCTCCAATCAAGGAGCCTTTTTTCGGGTAACGTCAGAATCTCGAAACTTTTTCCGGGATGTATTTCGGTCAGACCGAATGCTTTCCCTTCTAGTTTAACATACTTAAAAGGCTGTACAATTTTCCTGTTAAAGCCATACAGAGGATCATTTTTATCAATCTTATCGTACTCTTTCTTCAATACCATGTTTGATCCGAGCAGTGCAAGGAAGGTGAAAGAGAATAACACAACGAGTAAAATATTACTGGTTTTCATCGTTTCGAAGGTCTAGTTGATTACTGGATAGGTTTCTGCAATGAACTTGTTGTAACGCGTTTGAAGTTCCTCGATACTGACATTTAGCAGATACAAAGTTCTGAAAAACTCAGGTAGCTCACTGTCGAGAAAGCGTTCTCTTCTGTAAGCTAAAATCTTCTCACTGGAGTTTTCTGCGGACGAGTAGCCTATACCTCTCTTGTTAAAAATAATTTCCTTATTTTGAAGAAAGTCATAAGTACGCATGACGGTATTAGGATTCACTTCTAGCATGCTGGCTAAGTCCCGTACGGATGGAATCCGCTCACCAGGCGGCCATTTCCCAAGTAGGAGTTGTTCGCAGATGTAATCAGCTATTTGAAGATATATTGACTGTTTGTCTTTAAATTCCATGGTGTGTTCTGGTTAAATTTCTTTTTCTTTCAACCTCAAATAGCTGATGTACCAGAAGCAGAGTGTTACCAGTGCAGCAAAGGCCTGAAAAGCATACATGGCATCAGCGGGATGTACGATGTGAAAAAACTTTGCATGACCGTCCCTGATCATGTACATGTTGCTACTATCCCATATTTTCCAGCTGCTCATGGGGAAAGTAACCAGTTTTCCCGTAGTGCCTACAAATAGGTTTGCAATTCCCAGATTCGAAAAGACTACAACCAAAACCGTGACAAAGGCAAATACCGCAGTTTTGATATAAGATGCTTTGGTAAAATAAATGGACCCGAGAAATACAACGGAGTGTAAAATAAAGTAGCAGTAATTAAAATAGGTTAATACTTCAGCTGGTAAAATATTGTATTTCATGCCTCCAACAGGCAATTTAGCATTTGCAATATCGATCGTGACATGATGCAGTTTAATGAAGAATAATAGAAATGGAATAATGAAAACGAGGTTAATGAGCAGTGAACTCAGAAACTTCTCCAGCTTCGAAGCTGGTACCAAGAGTGCAGCAATGCCCGTCGAAGGCGACGAATATTGAGTAAAGGCATAACTTGTGTAAAAGGTACTCCCAAAAAGCAGCACGCAAAAAAGCGCAATAATATGCAGTGCCTCCCGAAAGCCACTCCATTCTTTTGACATGGTAATGGGCAGCAGCATTAGCAAGATAGCGACGATCAGCAGGGATGCTAACAGTAGCATATTTCTGCCTTTTTCTGCCAAATCCAGTTTCAGCATCAGGGTAAAACGGTGAATGTCAAATGTCTGGTTCATAGGGTGGTCGTTAAAAGTTGGGCTGGGAGAATGGATGGTGCCAGGTGTTGGATCAATAAAATGAGTACAACCAGGAATAGGATCAGTAGCTGCTTCATAGTTTTAGCGGAATATGGATTGGATACGCGCCGGATTTTCCATCACCGCATTAAATAACTGTTCGAGGTCCACCCGGCTATCTTCCCGGTCAGAATTTTCGAAAACAGCCTTGTAACCGCGTAAAGAAGGTTCGGAGTATAAAACCCGGTTGTCGAACTCGACATTACTCAATGTTCCGAAACACAGTCGCTCGGTAACGATGTCGAGGCTATGCTGCAACAAGATCTGGCTGTTTTCAAGAATGATGATCGAATCAATCAGATTGTCGAGGTCACGCACCTGGTGGGTTGAGATCAGGACCACTTTGTCTTTATCCAATACCGAAGAAACTAGCTTCCTGAATTGACTTTTAGAGGGAATATCCAGCCCATTGGTAGGCTCATCCATGATCAGTACCCGGGTATTGGTCGCGAGTGCGAATGCGATCAGCACTTTTTTCTTTTGGCCGTACGACATACCTGTAAGCTTGTTTTTTTCAGGAATGTCCAGTTCCGCAATGTATCCTCTGAACTGCTTTTCATCGAATTTCGGATAAAACGGGGCGAACATATCCAGGTATTTATCAAGCGTCACGGAAGGCAGGTAAATTTCTTCCGGAATGAAAAATACATCTTGCAAAAATGCCGGCTGGCGTTTTCCGGGTTCATGACCAGCTACTTTAATCCTGCCACCCAGCGGAAAAAGCAACCCTACCATATTTCTCAGCAGACTTGATTTTCCCGCCCCATTCTTGCCGAGCAAACCATATATGTGGCCAGCTTCCAGGTTCAGACTTAAATTTTCAAACAGTTTGTGATGCTTACTATATCCAAAGGAAACGCCGTCAAGGTGGATCATAGTCTTGTTGTTTTAGTGTTCTAGTTAAATAGTACACTGCAAATGTATATGATTAGTCACATTGTGCAAGTTTTTTCTAAAAATATTTTTGAATTAGTCTAGCGAGAGCAACTTTTGATAGTCTTCCTGGGTATCAATATCCATATTACCCAGCGGGAAAGGAACGGTAGTAGCGTCGCTTTGAAATCGTTTGATCAGTTTCTTAGCGCCTTCTGTACCAGTCAGTTGTGTCAGATCTGGAAAGTAGGGGGGTGAAAAAAATACGGGAGTTCCCGCCGTTTGATCATAGGAGGAGGCCACTATCCCGGTACCATTTTGAATGCTGGCATGAATGAGATCGTGGAATAGGGTAGAAGTGACAAAAGGCTGGTCGCTTACCGCGATAACCGCGCCTTTGCAGTGACGAAGCAGTGAAGTAAGCTTTACAATACCTGTAACAATGGAGGAAGCCATGCCTGTTTGCCAGCCAGCATTATGGACCAGTTGAATTGACAAATCCTGAATCTCGTTTTGGATCAGTTCGGCATTGGAGCCGGTCACTACGATCACATTGCTGCCAACCGTTTCTGCTGCTGCTTCGGTAATGTGCCGGATCAGGCTTTTATTTCGATATTTTAAAAGTTGTTTGGGTTCGCCCAGCCGGGACGAACTGCCGGCTGCCAGTATGATAATGGCATATTCGGATAACATTTCCATATCAAGGAAGCGCAGTTGTTACTGCGCAGAGAAATTCTTCCTTTTCAGATGCCGAGAAATGTACCTGCTGATCTGTACGATTATGGATAGGCTCCGCTTTTTCACGCAAAGGCAGGCCACTTCTTTTGTTTAGTACCGTTTTGATCTCCGCCAGCACGGACAATGCAATTTCTTCGGAAGTTTCAGCGCCAATGTCCAGACCAACCGGGCCATATATTTTCGTCTTTTGCGATTCAGTAACAGCAATGCCATCGGTCAGCATATCGGCGTACATTCTTTCGAGCTTCTTTTTTGGGCCGAGCGTACCGATATAAGTACATTCTTCGATGTGTATCAGTTGTTTGAGTAACGCCAGGTCGTAGTTATAGTTATGCGTCATTAGGACAAAAAACGTCCTTTCATCGGTCTTTAAATGAGAAAGAACATCTTCGGCCCGCGATACCAAAACCCGAGTAGCTTTTGGAAAACGCTGCCTGGTCGCATGCCCCGCGCGACCATCAACCACTGTCACGTTCCAGCCCAGAATGCTGGTCATTTCAACTAAGGGAATGATATCGTTCCCGGCGCCCGCGATGATGAGGGAGGGCGGCGTGTTCAGATATTCGACAAATCCCGTCTGCTTTTTTACTCCGAGATCGAATGTCTTGAAAAAAGAATCCTCCTTGTTGTAAGCCTCTGCCGATTCGGCCAAAAGAAGATTTTGCAAATCCTGTTCGTTGCAATTGCAGATCACCTCATTGTCATTTTCCAAATGCAAAAAACAGGTTCCTAGCTGGTCGCTTGTTCTGGAATGCATGGAGAACAATGTAATCAGGATCGCATTCTGTCTTTTCGCAACCGCTTTTTTCAGTAATTCTATGGGGTGATTGGGCTGCTCAGTGTGGATAGGTTCAAAAAGTATGTGAACGATTCCATTGCAGCCTAGCTGGACGCCCAGTTTAGTATCGTTTTCATCGGTGGTATCGTAAGTTACCAGTTTGTTTTTTTGCTGGGAAATGGCAAGAAGCGCTTTTCGCAATGCATCACCTTCCAGGCAACCACCGCTGATTGCACCTGTGAGCTGGCCGTCATCGGTCACAAGCATACGTGCGCCTGGGCGCCTGTATGAGGAACCTTCCACGTGTACCACCGTTGCCAATGCCATTTTCTTCCCGGCAGCCAGCGCTAGCTCATACGATTTGATGATGTCCGTGATCTCCTTCATGGCGATGCTCTTTTACGATTTTTGAAATTACCTGAATGGCGTGACCGGTTTGCTCTTCGGTGGTAAATCTACCGAAACTGAACCGGAAAGAATGATGGATCGCCTCATCTGAGAGTCCCATTGCTTTCAGTACGTAGCTGGGTTCTAATGTCGCCGAAGTACAAGCGGAGCTTCTTGAAAAAGCAATATCGCTACCTGCTTCGAAAATCATTTTTTCGCCGTCCACGTGCCCGAACGAAACGTTGGTAGCATGCGGCAGCCTCGGAATATCTTGTCCGTTGATGCTAATGTCTTTCAAAACCAGTAGTTCCACCTCGAATGCATTACGCAGCTTTGAAAGCCTTTTGCTCTCAGCAGCCATTTCATTATTGCAAATTTCACAAGCTTTTCCAAAACCAACAATACCGGGCACATTGAGTGTCCCGCTCCGCATGTTCCGTTCATGCCCGCCACCATCGATCTGCCCCGTTAGTGTTACTGAAGGGTTTTTCTTGCGGACATACAATGCACCTACACCTTTCGGCCCATACAACTTGTGCGCGCTGAATGTCAAAAGATCAATTCCATCCATGTGAACATTCACCGGTATTTTCCCGACAGCCTGCGTCGCATCCGTCAAAAGCAGAATGCCATGTTTTTTAGCGATTTCGGCAATGTCCCTGATAGGTTGAATGACACCGGTTTCGTTGTTTGCATACATGACCGCAATGAGGATGGTTTTATCCGTGATTGCACTTTCTAATTCATCTATACTAACCAGACCATTGGCATTCACCGGCAGGTAAGTAACGCTTCCACCCAGCTTTTCGACATGCTTGCAGGTGTCCAGGACGGCCTTATGTTCCGTAATGATGGTGATAATATGGTAATCCGTACCGGCTACGTTATCGCAAACTCCCTTGATCGCCAGATTGACTGCCTCGGTAGCGCCGGATGTGAAAACGATTTCCTGCGGATGCGCACCGATGAGCGCGGCTACTTGCTCTCGCGCAATGTCCACAGCTTCTTCCGCTTCCCAGCCAAAAGAATGCGTTTTACTGGCTGCATTCCCAAATTTTTCCAAAAAATAGGGCAGCATTTCTTCCAATACCCTGGGATCCATGGGCGTCGTAGCATTGTTATCCAGGTAAACGGGCAGCTTTAAAGCCATTGAAGAAAGAAACGGTGTTGTTTTCAGAAAGCGAAAAGCGGCTTAATAGTTCAAATTAAACAAAAAACCATCTCATTTTAGACATGAGATGGTTTCCATAACTTAAACGAACAGGTTAACATAATTAAGAAGATCGATAAGCCATTTCACACATGGACTTTGCGTGTGATCTGGAAAATGACTTTCGGAGTAAGCTATCGACGATCAATGCGATCAGAAAATGCGGCTTACTGAGTACTAACCGCCGATAACTAAGATTTTAATTTCGAATGATATTCAAAGGAGGGGATATGCAATTAAAACCCAATTAAAGGCAACTTAAAATGCGGTTAAAACGCGATAAATTCAACATTATCAGCACTTCTATGATAAAAACTATTGCTACTCACGAAAAGATTTATTAAGTGCCAATTGGCGTTTAAATGAAACTAATTATTTATTTTTGCGTTAAACTCTACAACTTTGGTAGATTAAATGTTTCATTTTTAAATCTTAATCATTATGTCACTTCGACTTGGAGATATTGCACCGGATTTCGAGGCAAATACCACGCAGGGAATCATTAAATTTCACGAATGGCTGGGAGACAGCTGGGGTTTGCTATTTTCTCACCCTGCCGATTTTACTCCTGTATGTACAACCGAATTGGGCAAGACTGCTCTTCTGAAAGGTGAGTTTGAAAAACGCAATGTAAAGGTAATCGCAGTGAGCGTGGATGATATCGATTCACATCACCGCTGGATTCCGGACATTAATGAGGTAAATAATACAGAAGTTAACTTTCCAATCATTGCAGACGAAGGTCGCAAAGTAGCTCAGCTATATGATATGATCCATCCGAACGCGAGCGAAAAAGCAACTGTTCGTTCGGTATTCATCGTAGGGCCGGATAAAAAAGTGAAACTGACATTGACTTATCCCGCATCAACAGGACGTAATTTCAACGAGATCCTTCGCGTTGTAGACTCACTTCAACTGACTGCCAACTATTCCGTAGCAACTCCTGCTGACTGGAAAGACGGCGAAGATGTGATCGTGGTTCCTGCTGTGAGCACGGAAGATGCACAAAAGAAATTTACAAAGGGCCTGAACATTGTGAAGCCATACCTGCGCTACACACCTCAACCTAACAAGTAAATTGTAATCAATACCAACAAAAAGAGGATGTCCGGCACTGGACATCCTCTTTTTGTTATTAGAGAAGATTTTTACCGCTCGCTTTCGCTCTCGATCACTTCCTGGGGAACGATCGATTCTTCTCCGTAATACGTCATATTTCTCGCTCCCTGATAGTAATACCAGATAGATGCTGCCATCGCGATGTGGCTAATATCGTTATAGTTAAACCATGGCCCGAAGCTAAACTTCAAAGCGTGAAGCCCGGCAGCCAATGCGCCCATAAAAGTCGCAATGAATATGTTGACGCTTCCCGGATCTTTCCGGCGCTTGTAGACATATATTTCAATGAAAAACAACATCAGGAACAAACCATAAAATGCGTGGACTTCGACTACGACAAAATTCAATGTGACAAATGCCAAAACAAAGAAGATTGCCAGTTCTACATAATTTAACCAGCCCAGAAATACGCCACCACGTTTCTGTAATAGTGGTTTAATATGCCAGATCGCAGCTCTTTCAAAAAGTGCCACGGCTATCATACTGGCAAACCAACCGGGAATTTTACCCCTCTGGCCTGTTAAATATAGAAATCCGTGACCAAGAACTCCTCCGATGGCCGTAGCAATAGCCATGAAAAGGAAAAAGTACTGTATCTGCTTATACATTCTGTGGGCACGACCGAGTTTGTTGAGTTGAAAAAATGCGTAAATGCATATTACGGTCATCATCAGACTTGTGATTACAGTCGAAGGTTCCATGATGGTAATCCCGAAAACCTGGATCTGGTGGACCTTACTGAAATCAATAGCAACATCATTCATGAATAGAAGAGTTTTTAATGGTAACGGAGTGAAAACCTGTGCTCTCGGGTTTCCAAAGCCCAAAGTAAGCCACAAATGAGCAATTAACTGCAACAATATTGTTGCTACAACACACTTTACCAAAATTGTACCAGCAGCATCTCCTACCTGATAGATGCGGGAAGATTACCTCCGCAGAAAGGTATTAATGTGTTCAAAACTGCCAGTTCGCAGATGAAAACGACTCAACCATCTATTATCATTATAGAAGTGGACAGGATTATTTTTCTTTGTATTGGAAATTGTATTTAAATAGGACGAACACATTTGATCCCTTCTTTTATCTAAGTTATAAAACCATGAAAACCCCGATTCTTTCAGTAGTAAAAATTGTCGCTGCAATATTTATTCTGACTTCTTTCAATCAAATCAATGCTCAGGCACCGAGTCAGCCAGGCAGCCCGGTCATTAGTGAAACTGCTCCAAAAGGAAATTCCAAAATTTCAGGAATTGTACTGGATTCAGCCGCCAATAAAGGTGTAGAGTTTGCAAGCATTGCATTATTCAATGTTGCTGACAACAAGGCCATTGACGGTACCACCGCTGACGAGACCGGGAAGTTCTCCATTACCAAAGTTGCCCCCGGAAGTTACAAGCTGTTGATTTCGTTTATCGGTTTTAAAGACCGCACCATTTCAAATATCAAAATTGAAAAAGGAAAAGATGTGGCATTGGGCAACATTCAATTGGCTTCGAGCGCTCAGGACTTACAGGAGGTGACCATTACCGGAGAAAAATCATTAGTGGAAGAAAAAGTAGACCGTCTGGTGTATAATGCTGAAAAAGACATTACTTCTAAAGGTGGCGATGCTGCCGATCTGCTGCGTAAAGTACCGATGCTTTCAGTAGATCTGGACGGAAACGTTTCATTGCGAGGTAGTTCCAATATTAAAGTACTCATCAATAATAAGCCTTCTACCATCATTGCAGCCAATGTTGCGGATGCATTGAAACAGATACCAGCTGATATGATCAAATCTGTGGAAGTAATCACTTCGCCATCTGCGAAGTATGACGCGGAAGGTTCAGGAGGTATCATTAACATCATTACCAAGAAAAATAACTTACAAGGATTGACTTTGAATATCGATTCGGGAGTGGGTAACCGTGGAACTAACCTTGGACTGAACGGAAGTTACAGAAAAGGGAAAATGGGTTTTACATTGGGTGGATTCGGACGTGCGTTTTATAACAAAGCCGAGTCTACATTGAACCAGACCACATTTTCAGGAGGAAATTCTTACCTGACCAATCAGTCTTCTACTGCGAAGGACCGAGGATTATTTGGCCAGTACTCATTGGGCTGGGATTATGACCTGGGGAAAAATCAAGCGCTGTCGGCGGGATTGCGTTATGGTACCAGAAACTTTATCCAGAAACAAGATCTGACCATCAGCCAGTTTGAAAACAGCACATTAGATGCTACTTCGCTCAGAAAGGTTAACCGCAAGGATCTTTCCGGGACCGTTGATTTTAACATTGACTACATCCGTACTTTCAAACCGCAGCAGGAGTGGAGTATTTCAACACTGTACAGCCGTACCGGACTGACCAATAATTTTAACACAGATATGTTGAACGAATCGGGTGCCGTGAGTGGCAAACTGAAAAACGAGAACAAAAACTACAACTCTGAATTCACATTGCAAACGGACTATCAAACTCCTATTGGTAAGAATCAGCTGGTGGAATTTGGTGCAAAAGGTATTTTCAGAGCCGTTAATAGTGATTACAAATACCTGTCTGCGGGAGAATCCGGTGAGTTTTCATTGAGCCCCAACAATCCTTCAGGAACATTGAACTACAGTCAGAATGTAGCCGCGGGATATGTTTCTTACACATTGACTACCAAAAACAAATATACATTCAAGGCGGGAACACGTTACGAATACACGGGCATCACAGCCGACCTGGGCGATGCGGGCAAAGTTTCGATCCCTAATTATGGTAACCTGGTTCCTAGTATCAACGTTTCCAAAAGCCTTTCGGGAAGCACTACATTGAAAGCTGCCTACAACAGAAGAATTCAACGTCCTGGTATTCAGCAGCTGAATCCCAATGTAAATCTGGCCAATCCGCAAAACATCAGTACCGGAAATCCGGCATTGAGTCCTGAACTGACTGATAACTTTGAACTGGGATTGAGCACGAATGTTAAGAAGACATATCTGAATGTGTCAGCATTTGTTCGTCAGACCAACAACTCTATTACGCAGGTGAGAATGGCCGTGGATACCTTGCAGGGCGCGATCGTGACGACTTATGAAAACATTGGAAAGCAGCAGGCCTACGGTATGAATGTGTTCGCCAATGTGTACCTGACATCCAAATGGACTGTGAATGGTAGCCTTGACATCCTGCATTCTTACTTGGAAGGACAGACGACGAGCCGGGAAGGGACTTCGATAGCTGTCAGCAATTCTGGGTTCAACTATGGTGGCCGTTTAATGTCACAAATATCGTTGCGTCAGGGCTGGGGATTACAGGCTTTCGGTTTCTATCGCGGCAAGGAAATTCAGCTACAAGGAACACGCACAGGCTTTTACATGTATTCATTAGGGTTCAAAAAGGATTTTGCTAACAAGAAAGGAAGTGTTGGATTTGCCGCAGAGAACTTCCTGACCAAAGGTGTGAAATTTACTTCCGACCTAAATTCTCCGCAATTTGTACAAACCGGCCAAACGCAGCTGTACAACCGCAATTTCAAGATCACATTCAATTATTCGATTGGTAAAATGAGTTTCAATGCTCCCAAAAAGAAAACCAAGTCGGTTAACAACAATGACGTGATGGGCGGGGGAGACAGCCAGAAATAAAAGAACCAGATAACCCTTTGAAAAATAGGCAGATCAGCACAGATCTGCCTATTTTATTTTTATCTTGAGGTGACAAATCAATATTAATTGTCGTTCTTTAACGTTACTATAAAAAGATATTTTTGTATTTTTGAAACATACGGGTCGACTGAGGAAAAGATAACAAGCATTACATGAAATGGTCTTTCATAATCCAGCAAAAACTGAAAGCTGCACTGCTGCTGGGAGGAATAATGGTGCTGATCATCCTGGCAACACTACTTTCCCGCTACAATATGCAAGGAATAGACCGCTCGTTTTCTTCGATTTACAAGGATCGGCTCATTCCGGCCACTACGATCATTTATCTGACGGAGAATTTATATGGTAAAAGATTATCATTGGAAAAACATCTTTTCGCACGTGATGTGCATTCTGCGCAAGCAGTGAGAATAGCATTGAACGAGCACAATAAAAGCATTGATTCACTGATTGGCGTTTTTGAGAAAACTTATCTGGTTGACCAGGAGGCTAAAAGCCTGAATGTGTTTAAGACACAAGTCGATGAATACAGATTACTGGAAAACCGAATTCTGCGTCTTTGCGCCGCTGGCATGGCGGAAGAAGGAAGGGCACTTTTTGCAGGCACAGGCGCAAGAACATTCCAGGGAACCATTGCCAATCTGAATGAACTGGCAGGTATACAGTCAGATATAGGGAAAAACCTGATGAAGGAATCTAAAAGTAATATCGCCAGTTTCGGAATCATATCCTTTTTGCAGATCGCCCTGGCGGTGATCATAGGGTTGATGATCCTGGTATTGATCAGAAATTCACAAATTATTAGTAAACCTAAGATCAGTGGAGAAAAAAGCCAATATTTTAACCTAAACTAAATTGAAGTAGTGCAAAAGCAAAAAGGTCAGGATTTCCTGACCTTTTTGCTTTTTATGAGTGTCAGCCGTTACTGGCCTACTTTTCTTCCTTTTAATGTCTCTCTTGAATTTTTTACCTGTTTCAAAAGATCCTTTTTAACAAACAGCCTGGCACCGTTTCCACTTTGCAGATCGAAAGTACGCTCTTTATAGTCGAATTTGTTGCTGGGTAGCACGTCAAGGAAGTAATTTTGACCACTCAGGTTAAATTTCATTCCCTTCGTATCTTGTTGAGTATCGTCCCAGGATACATGTACCACGCCGTTGGCCGAACTCAATGCCACACCCGGAGTAAAAGGGAGTACATTAATAGTCTGAATGCTTTTTCCGTTACTCATCGTGATCTGTCCTTCGGGATTGACCTTAATGTCATTCGGGTCAGACACTTCGCGACGGATGTTGATAGACTTATCGTTGAAGAACTGCACTTTTTCAATGGGGATATTAGCAGCTTCGAGGTCGCGTCGCAGATCTTCGGTAAAGACTGTGTAATTAGAGAGAGGAACGGAGTTCATGGTCGTGCAGGCTGAAACGGCGCCTAGAAGAAATACTCCTGCAAAAAGTTTTTTAATCAGATTCATGTTTAAAATTAGTGTTCTTTATGAACTTGTTTGGTGATTTTAGTTGAGTTGTTTACCGAGCGCAATATTAGCAAAAAGCAAGTCAGTTACCAACCGATTCGTTGCCCGAAATGCAAGCTTATCTCACAACTGACAATGTGTCAGCCATTGTGCATTTTGATTGTATTTGGAACGCATATTTCAATCTGGTATTGCAAAGCAGAAAAACAATTCTAAAATATAAAAACCAAACACAATTTAACTATGGAATCAGTGATTCAGGAAAAAGGGAACCTTAGCATTCACACCGAGAATATCTTTCCGATAATTAAAAAATTCCTTTATTCGGACCACGAAATTTTTTTAAGAGAGTTAGTTTCTAACGCAGTAGACGCTACCCAGAAGATCAAGAAACTGGCTTCTTACGGTGAGTTCAATGGTGAACTGGGTGAGCTTAAAGTGTCGGTAAAGCTTGACAAAGATGCCAAAACGATCACGATCAGTGATAATGGTATCGGGATGACTGCGGACGAAATCAAGAAGTACATCAATCAGATCGCATTTTCCGGTGCTACGGAATTTGTAGAAAAATACAAAGACAAAGGTGAGGACGGCAAAGGCGACAAAGGCATTATCGGCCATTTCGGTCTTGGGTTTTACTCTGCCTATATGGTTGCCGAAAATGTTGAGATCATTACCAAGTCCTACAAAGAAGGTTCAGAAGCAGTTCGCTGGCAATGTGACGGTTCGACCGAATTTGAACTGTCGGCTGCTGAGAAGGAAAGCCGCGGCTCGGACATTATCCTGCACATCGCTGCTGACTCGGAAGAATTCCTGGATGAGCACCGTCTGCGTGGAATTCTTGAAAAATATGGCAAATTCCTACCCGTCGAAATCGAATTTGAAGACAAGGTCATTAACAATCCTAACCCGATCTGGACAAAAAGCCCGTCTGATCTGACTGACGAGGATTACCTTGCATTTTACAAAGAACTATATCCGTTTGGTGAAGACCCGCTTTTCTGGATTCATTTGAATGTGGATTATCCGTTCAATCTGACCGGGGTGTTGTATTTCCCAAAACTGAAAAACGACTTCCAGGGGCAACGTGAAAAAATCCAGCTTTACAGCCGCCAGGTGTTTATCACCGACGAAGTGAAAGACATTGTACCAGATTTCCTTCAATTGCTGCACGGCGTGATCGACTCTCCGGACATTCCTTTGAATGTATCAAGAAGTTATTTGCAGGCGGACGGTAATGTGAAGAAGATCAACGGATACATTACGCGTAAAGTAGCAGACAAGCTTTCAGAAATATTCAAAAACGATCGCGAAGGATTCGAGAAGAAATTCGATGATATTGGTCTTTTTGTTAAATATGGTATCATCAGCGACGACAAGTTTTATGAAAAAGCCAAAGATTTCTGTCTGCTGAAAAATACGGAGGGCAAGTTCTTCACTTTTGACGAGTACCGCGAACTGGTGAAGGAAAATCAGACAGATAAGAACGATACGCAGATTTGGTTGTACACAACTGACGAGAAAAAGCAGGATGCATTCATCCAATCGGCGAAGAAGAGAAGCTACGATGTACTGGCATTGACGAGTATGATCGACTCTCACTTCATTAATACATTGGAACAAAAGCTTGAAAAAATCAATGTAAAAAGGGTAGATGCCGATACATTGGATAAGCTTGTGGAAAAGGATGTGAAACTCGAAAGCATTCTTTCGACGGAAGACTCAGATAAAGCCAAGAAGATTTTTGAAGACATAGCAGGCAGCAAAAGCGCCAATGTGCTGGTTGAACCTATGCCGGTTGACGAGCTGCCGGTTGTTATCACATTCCCTGAGTTCATGCGTCGTATGACGGATATGCAGGCGAGTTCGGGGCAGCGTTCCATGTTCGGAGATATGCCGCTGATGTACACGGTTTCGCTGAACTCGAATCACCCTGTGATCAATCGCATTTTGCAAACCGAGGATGAGGATAGTCAGAAAGCACTTGCTAAGCAGGTATACGATCTGGCATTACTGTCGCAAGGGCTACTGTCAGGTAGCGACCTCACTCAGTTCATTCAGAGAACGGTTACTACGTTGTAATACCTTCGGATTGAAAAATAGAAAGGCCCGCTATCATCGATGGCGGGCCTTTACTATGTCTTTCGTGTGAGATTATTTGCCGGAAATCAGCTGTATCTTCAACTGATCGAGTACTTCCCAGTTTTTGTCTTTTGCGTATCCTGCCTGTTTGGGCCAGGACGATGGGTCGTGGATTTGAAACCTGGGCCCTGCCTTTTTCAGTATCCCGACAATACGGATCACAGCGGTTTCGGAAAGTTGTTCGTAGGTATGTATCCCTTCTTTGTTAAGAAGTTCCTCAATTTTTGGCCCTATCCCTTCTATGAGTTTCAGGTCGTCTGGTTCGTGGTCCGGGCTGGTGTCGGGGTATACGGTTTTGGACGCATTGGTGGCTATGGGATAATCAACAGGATTTTTCATGAATGTTCTGTATTCAGCAAGTTCAAATTTCTTCTCTTCAATTAAGGCGCGCAAGTTACGCATCCGACGCTTGATAATAAGCCTTGCAAAAAGCCAGCCAAGAAACGCTGCACCACAGAGCAGAAAGAATATTTCTGCCGCAATTGCCGGAAAGCTCTGCAAATCAAGTTGAAAAGACATTATTATTGCTTGGACTGATGGAAATCAATCTCTCTTAAAATACGGTTCAGCTTATATTTAAGGTCTCTGTTTCTTTTACTACTGGAAGTATTGCCGAGGCAGAATCCCAGTACGATAGCGCCCAGAAACATGATAGCATGCTGCAACAGTTCTTCTGTATCTGTTTCAGGCCGGGACGAGGTAAGGGTGGTATCAGAAGAGCCAGGCTGTCCGTTGGAGTCCACAATGGCAGTGGTCAAAAAACCAGGATCGGCAAAAATATCGCACATCAGCCTAATCCTGCATATATGCCAGTAGCTGGCACCCAGGATCCAAACGGTCAGGAAAGTCCACCAGAGTGCCTTACTTTTAAGCATGTGCGGAAGATTAATGCAGAGATAAATGGTACTCTAAAAGTAACTTTTGGCCACAGCAAATGCAATAGTATTGGCAACAAGTTAAAAGAGCCTGGGTGTTGGCCCAGGCTCTTTATTATTTATCGGTTCATCGAAATGAGGAATTCTTCGTTGTTTCGGGTTCCTTTCATGTGTTCGAGAAGGAAATCCATAGATTCCATAGCATTCATATCGGACATATGTTTACGCAGGATCCATACCTTTTTGAGGGTTTCTTTATCCAGAAGCAAATCTTCGCGGCGTGTACCTGAGGCCATTACATCAATAGCAGGGAATACGCGCTTGTTGGAAAGCTTACGATCTAGCTGCAATTCCATGTTACCGGTACCTTTGAATTCTTCAAAGATAACTTCGTCCATTTTGGAACCTGTGTCGATCAATGCAGTAGCGATAATGGTCAAAGAACCACCATGCTCGACATTCCTGGCTGCTCCAAAAAAGCGTTTTGGTTTGTGCAGCGCGTTTGCATCCACACCACCAGAAAGAATCTTACCGGAAGACGGAACAACAGTATTATACGCACGGGCCAAACGGGTAATAGAATCGAGCAGGATCACTACGTCGTGACCACATTCCACCATTCTTTTTGCTTTTTCCAAAACAATACTTGCCACTTTCACGTGACGGTCAGCTTGTTCATCGAAGGTAGATGCAATTACCTCTGCACGCACGCTGCGCTGCATATCGGTAACCTCTTCCGGACGTTCGTCGATGAGCAGTATCAGAAGGAAAACCTCCGGGTGGTTGCGGGTAATGGCATTTGCAATTTCTTTCAGCAAAACTGTTTTACCAGTTTTGGGCTGTGCAACGATCATCCCACGCTGGCCTTTTCCAATCGGTGCAAAAAGATCCAGAATCCTGGTTGAATATTGATCGGGACGGGAGCTGAGCTTCAAGCACTCATCAGGGAAAAGAGGGGTAAGGTATTCAAAAGGAATACGGTCGCGGATCTCTTCAGTAGTTTTGCCATTCACCGTTTCCACTCTCAGCAAAGCGAAATATTTTTCACCTTCTTTGGGCGGGCGAATCTGACCTTTCACAGTATCTCCGGTTTTTAGACCGAATAATTTGATCTGAGAAGGAGAAACGTATATATCGTCAGGGCTGGCCAGGTAGTTGTAATCAGCGGAACGCAGGAATCCATATCCTCCGTCCTGCATAATTTCAAGGACCCCTTCATTGACGATCAGACCGTCAAATTCCCTTACGTAGTTGTTATAATTGCGTTTGATTTTGGAAGAAGGATCTTCGCGATTGGGTTGAGGCTGCTGCTGAGGCTGGCGCTCCGGAGTTTCATTGGTAGCAGGAAAAGTCCTTTCTTCCTTCGTAGAAGCACTCTGCTCTCCTTCGGTATTTTCCTCGGTGGTCTTTTCTTCCTGTGTTTCCACTTCCGCCGTGGTTTCTACTTCCGCAGCCGCAACTGCTTCTTCTTTACCCAGGTCGTTTAATGTGTCGCTTTCCGAATCGCTTTCCTCAGTCAGTTCAAAGTTCTTCAACATTTCGCTATTCCTTTTCAGGTTTTCGCTCCTGATAACAGGATCAAACAATGAAATGGATGATTTAGCAGATGCGCTGTCTTTTTTACTTCTGGCGGGGCGACTATTAGGTTTAACTGCAATAGGAGCGGTTTCAACTGGCCTGCGTACCCTTTTTTTCTTAGGTTCGTCTGAATCGGAATCGTCGGCAAAAGTTTCGGTCGCAACAGGTGCTTCGGCAACTTGTGCAATCTCCTGTTGTGATAGGATCCTGGTAATTAATTCTTTTTTAGGGAGTTTTGTATGATCAGGTATCCCAAGACTACCTGCTATTTCTTTAAGCTCAGATAGGAGCTTAATGTTCAATTCATCAATTGTAGGCATACAGAAAATGGAAAGTAAAGTAACACTTTACCAATTGAATAATAAGGTTGTGAATTTAATTGGATAAAAACCGAGAAGCATATCTCGACATCACGTGTTGGTCATTGATATTAGGAAATAAATATTTTTTGTTTCAGCCCTTAAAATGACCTTACAAATTAAAAGATAACGAAGGATCAGCCGGGGAAAGTTTGCAATTAGATTCAATAGAAGTATTGACAATAAATCGGCAAGATTTTTTAAACCTCGATAACGTTGAGATAGAGAGTTACCGCGAGATGGATTTTGGATTTATAAGTCGATACTGGACTTAGTGTGACGAAGGTACTTATATATAATTTTATTTCCAAATAATTAAATGCAAAAAACCTGAATCCAACATTCATAGGGCACATTCTAAAATGAACTTATGCTGAGAACCATAGAATGAGGCATTTAGAGCAGATTTTAGAACCATGGCACATTAGTTTTTATGGCCGAAAAATAAGACTTTTGCGGACGATGAATGTGATTGTTGACTCAGGTAATACTTACTCCAAAATTGGCTGGTTCCAGGAAGAAAAACTGACACGCTGTGCGACGCGCCTGAGTTTCGATGAACTGATCCATAGTATACGATCCGAAATTCCCCAAAATATTATTTATTCTTCGGTCAACCGAACAGGAGAGGAGTTCAGAAAAGCGCTGGACCTGCCGGTCCGAATTTTAAATCTGACGCCAGACACACCATTGCCGGTCAGGAAAGATTATGATACGCCGGAAACACTGGGTGCAGACCGTATCGCTGCCTGCGTCGGGGCTAATTTCTTGTATCCGGGCGAAGACCTGGTGGTGATCGATATGGGTACCTGCATTACATACGACCTGATTGATGCAGCGGCGACCTTTCAGGGCGGATTAATTTCTCCTGGGGTTAAAATGCGATTCAATGCAATGCATTCGTTCACTAAAAGGCTTCCGCTTGTAGAACCCGAAGCGAATGCGGTTTTGATCGGGAAAAGTACAAAACAGGCGATGCAAAGTGGGGTAATGAATGGGGTGTTGGCAGAAATAGAAGGAATTATTGAGAGGTATCGACACAAATCACCCGCTTTACGCGTAGTATTATGCGGAGGGGATGCCGCTTTTTTTGAAAGTAGCCTGAAACCACCCATCTTTGCGGTGCCAGAATTGGTTTTAATAGGATTGAACAGAATTTTAACATATAATGTCTCTTTACAGTAAAATCGGAATACTTACTCTTGCAATTACACTTGGATGGAGTTGTACAGACTTGACAACAGCGCTAAAAGCACAAGGCTTAGGCAATTCCCCCTACTCGTCCATCGGTATGGGAGAGTTTTACGGAGAGTCATATTCTGACAACACAGGAATGGGGCAGTCTGGCGTAAGCACAGGTAGTGGTTTTCAGATCAACAACCTGAACCCTGCGCTTTGGGTGCGTAACAGGTTCACGACCCTGGACATTGGTTTGATCGGTCAATACAAAGAGATTGTTGCTGGTAACAAGAACCAACGGAATGCAGGCGGAAACCTCGCGTATGTGTCATTATCCTTTCCCGTAAGCCCCAGATGGGCGATCGGGGTCAGTCTGAAACCTTACAGCTTCATTGATTATCAGAACTTGTCTACCAGATTGGTTCCTGAAACCTCGATACCCGCACAATACTACACAACAGGCAAAGGAGGAATAAACAAAGCGTCAATTACAAACTCAGTACAGCTGGGCAGGTATGTGAGCATCGGACTTGAAAGCAGTTACTTCTTCGGTAATGTCCGTAAAGCAACCGACGTATCTGTTCCTTTTTCCAATTCAGGAGGGGACTACATTGTGAGTTTGAGCGATAAAACAACCTATTCGGATATCTCGTTTCGGGCAGGAGCAGCAGCTCGTATTCCTATTAGAAAAGATAATAAGCTGAACCTCAATCTGGGTGGAGCGTATAGTTTCAGTACTACGATCAATTCTACACACGTAAGATCCTTCGAACTGACGCAAGGTTCTTTTAATGTGATCGATCCCGATACACTTGAAAATAATTTGTCGGGAGGCTTAACTACTCCAAGCCAGTTTCAGGTAGGAGCCAGTCTTGAATGGCCGTTTAAGCTGATCGTTTCGGCAGACTACAGCCGTCAGGCATGGTCCCAGTTCAGAAGCTTTTCAGGTGCAAATGACAATTTGAAAGACGTAGGCCGCATTCATGTTGGAATGGAATATTTACCGCGTTTTACATCTCTTAACTATTTCAATCTGGTGAGATACCGGGTTGGTTTCAGCCACGGGAAAACGCCTTATACCATTAATAAAAATGATGTGAATGACACCAATGTCAGCCTGGGCTTTACATTCCCGATGGGTAGGGGGTATCAGAACTTCCTGTCGGTAGCACTGGTAGGAGGCCAGCGCGGAACCGCCGGCGCAGGTATGATCAGGGAGCGTTATGGACGCGCAGTACTTGGTATAACGCTTCTTGAACGTTGGTTTACAAAACAAAAAATTGATTAGACAATCTTCATGTTGATTGAATCGGTCTTCAGGTATATTGCAAAAGGAGATAAATTTTTATCTCCTTTTTATCTTGTTGCCCTAGTCGCATTGATTTTACAGGCTTGCGAAGGAAAAAAGACGAAAATTGGGGCCTTATATACAGGGCCTTTGGAAATTGTCCACAACGTCGAGGTAAAGTACAGCGAACAAGGAGCCATGAAAGTGCTGATGCGGACACCCAAATCACTGCGCTACCAGAATGAAACGAAAGTATTCCCCGATACGATCAATATCAGTTTTTTCGACTCACTGGGCACAGTAGTCACCCGCCTTCGCTCCGACTCCGGTAGATATGATCAGAATGCAGATGTGTACATTGTCAAAGGCAAGGTGCGGGTAGTGATGTCTGAAACGAATCAAATTCTGACCACGTCAGAGCTGAACTGGAGTCCGAGAACCCGGAAAGTATTCACTGATAAACCGCTTGTCGTTCGCAAAAAGGGCTCAGCGGAAGTAACGAATGCGGTAGGGATGGATGCCGAACAGGATTTTACTCGCATTAAATTCAGAAAGGGGACCGGCATTTATAAAATTACCGGACCCTAGTAAATCTTACAATCCTGCAAAGCACTCTGCACCGTCTCAATCTTCGTATAAGTGCTGTCTGTCCCCCATTTCATAGTAACAAAACTGACGATCTCTGCGATTTCTATTTCGGTAAGCTTGGGATTAGCTGGCATAGGTCGTTTAAAAACTTTTCCATTCACCAGGATCGTGTCCTTCATTCCATTTTTTATGACACACGAAATGAGAGCCTTGTTGGACAATGCGGGAGAGCCGACAAGTGGTGGATAAAGATTTGACATACCCTTGCCATCGGCCTGGTGGCAATTGGAACAATTGGTTGTATATAACTGATAGCCTTCCACAAAATATTGCTCACTCTTCAACTCCTCAGCATTCTGGCAGGAAGCAAGCAATGTGGTAGCCAAAATAAATGCACTAGCTTTAATCATTCAAATCGGTGCGGAAATGTCGCTTATTTTTTATACTCGTCGAGCAGCCTTCTCATATCAGCGATCAGCTTCTGGGTACCTTCCTCAGTGGTACCGTCGTACATGCCGCGCACGTGTTTTTCTTTGTCCACCAGAATGAACGCTCCACTATGAATGTAGCCTCCCTCAGCACTTTTGTCCTCCTTGGCGGTAGACATGTAGCTTTCCTGACCGATCTTGTAAATCTTATCTTTTGGGCCGGTCAAAAATTGCCATTGTGTTCCTTCAATCCCCAGGTCCTTTGCAAATTTGTTTAAAACCTGCGGGGTATCGTGTTCAGGATCAATGGTGTGAGAAAGGATCATTACCTCCGGATTTCCTTTAAATTGCTGAAAAACCTTGATCATTTGCCGTTTCATCACCGGACAAATGGTAGGGCAAGTCGTGAAGAAGAAATCAGTCACATAAATCTTGCCTTCAACGATTTTTTCAGAAACCGTATCACCTTGCTGATTGACAAATGAAAACGCGGGAATGGTGTTATAAATCGTGTCCACCACTTCTTTCCCATCTACGGTTTTCTTTACCCAGTCACGCTCTCCCAGAATAGGAAGTTTGTTGTCACTACCGCAGCTAAAAAGGGATACCAGGGCAATGGAAAGGATAGTTATATTCAGTAAGGACGTCTTGCAATTCAGTTTCATAATTTTATTCTAAAAATGTTTTGGCCTCCTGGATGGATTTGAGAGTCGTTTGTTTAACCAGAAGTATCTTTTCTTTTTCACTTTCAAAGTAGGAAGCTGCTTCCTCTGGTTTTAGTTTTTTTGCAGAATCACCACGATATTCGTGCATCCAGGTCATCATCAGTTTGTCCGATTCATTTAGTTTCTGGTTCAGATCGGCTGCCTTGATACGTTGCTCGGCAAGCGTATTGCTGCTTATTCCTTCGTTTTGCAAACTGTCCATGCTCTGTATTTTCTTGGATAGCTTGGATTTAAGCGTCATGATAGCGTCCATTTGCGGCATTACTTCGTCGTGAATGGTCATAACCTCCGATTCGAGATCTGCAACCTTATCTTTTTTCGCCTCCTGGCCACATCCGCAAAGTGTGATCAGAAAAGCGATTGTTAATACGAAATTTTTCATTTGTGGTGTTAATTATGTGAGTAGTTTTCTGTGGTACTGTTTCAATCTTTCAGAATCATCTCACGTGCATTATGCAGAACTGATTCAGAAGGGTTATGTCCACCGATCATTTGCGCAATCTCTTGCACACGTTCATCGACGGTTAATTTTTTGACTTTACTGACCGTTTTTTTGGATGAATGGTCCTTATATACAAAGTAATGTGCGTCGCCGCTACTGGCTATCTGGTGCAAATGGGTGATGGCGATAATCTGGTGGTTATGGGCCATATTCTGCATCATTCTACCCATTTTTTTCGCTATCTCACCAGATACACCCGTGTCAATTTCGTCAAATATGATGGTTGGCAATTTGCGTTTGTCAGCCAGAATATATTTAATAACCATCATCAGACGTGAAAACTCACCTCCCGACGCCACTTGTTTTAACTCTTGCGGGACAATTCCCTTATTTCCGCTGAAAAGAAAAACAACTGAGTCAATCCCGGTTAATGCTGGCTGGATTTCACTGACTTTGATCGACAATGTTGCATTGGGGATACCCAGTTCCGACAGTCTTTCCAGTATCAATTTTTCAATCGCTTTTGTTACTTTTTGTCTTCTTGCTGACAGGATTCCTGCGTTTTTAAGCATTACTTCCCTTGCCTGGGTAGCTTTCTTTTCTGCCAGTAAAAGCTCATCATCCAGATTCAGTACGATGCTCAACTTGTTTTGCAGCTCTTGTTCAATTTCTAAAAGTTGCTCCACAGACGATACCTGGTGCTTTTTCAGAAATGAATAGATGAGATCCAGCCGTTCCTGAACCTGCGAGCTTCTATCCCTGTCTACTTCCACTCCGCTGTTTACCTGGTCAATTTCATCCGCGAGGTCTCTCAGCTCAATCAGCGCACTCTGTGCACGCTGGCGTAGCGTGTCGTATGCAGGGACAAGCCGTGAAGCCTGTGACAATGCTGCTATGGAATTTTTGAGAAGATCCAGAATGGAATTTTCAGGATTGTCCAGGTAAGTATGGGCAAGCAGCAGCCGTTCCTTAATTTCTACGGCATTTTCAAGAATAGTCAATTCCTGTTCCAATTTTTCCTGCTCGTCCGCTGAAAGTGTTGCGTTACTGAGCTCCTGAAAAAGAAACTGATCATAATCGAATTCCTTACGAAGCTGGGCAGCTTTTGACTTTAATTCGTCCAGTGAACGTGAAGCGTCGCGGAAGTTCTGATAATCATTTTTGTAGGTTTTCAAAAGATCACCATTGTCCGCAAAGGAGTCAACGACCTGCAACTGAAACTCATTATTACCCAGCATAATCGAGTCATGCTGTGAATGAATGTCCAGCAGCTGGCTACCTATCTTTTTTAATGTATCAAGATTGACAGGTGTGTCATTGATGAATGCCCTGGATTTGCCTGCGACGGATATCTCGCGCCTGATGATACATTCATCCGAAAAATCCAGGTTCTCCTCTTCAAAATTGGGTGCGAGGTCATAGCCTGCAAGATTGAAACTCCCTTCAATGACACATTTTTCGTCTGCATCATATAGCGACTTCACGTCTGCCCGGTTACCAAGCAGCAAGCCGATGGCACCCAGCATAATAGATTTTCCTGCGCCTGTTTCACCGGTGATAATGTTGAGCCCCGGATCGGGGGACATTTCCAGTTGCTTGATAAGAGCGTAATTTTTGATAAGTAAATTAGAAAGCATATCTAATTTAAGCGGATTACCGGAGATAATGCAATCGTGCCTTTAAGGAGGAAATTGATAATTCTTGTCTCCGATACGAATATAGGTATCATATCAACAAATTGGAAATATAACTCGCTAGCGAAGGTTATTTTAATGTGGGAACAACAGCGTGATCATAAACAATTTCGTAAAGCTCCGAAAGTGTCAGTTGATGAGAGTGGTTCCGGGTATCTGTCAGGATCAATTTTTCCTTGGTGAAGGAGGCCAGTTTGCCAAAATGTGTATTTCCGTTTTGAAGAATGACGTTAATTTCCTGTTTTATTAATTTCTCTAATGCTGGAAATATGTTAGCTGTCGAAATGCGGACTAATCTTTTACTCATAAATTTTGGCATCGCCATTTAAAACTACCTAAAAACTACATCGACAAACGCTGGTATAGCTGCGTTTTGCTCGGATCAAGATTGACGAGAAGACTGTACGCCTGGGCGCGTTCTTCCGGCTGCGCTTCGATTAGTATTCTGTACAATTCATCGGATTTGGCATCAAAAAATGAATTGACGACCACACTGGCCGGCCGAAGTTGGTTCACGTCCTTAACAGTATTCAGGAATTCGAGCACTTTCGCGCGGGTTCCTGCCGGGTTTTGAGTGGCAACGTCCAATCCCTCACGGTAGTATTTGTAGATACCTTCCCGGAATGGTGTGAACTGCTGGCTCATCAGATTTTCAATCAGCCAATAGCGATTTTTTGAATCTCCATTTGAGTCCCATCCTCTTTTGTTGGGAGAAGAATTTCTTGCCTGATTCACCAGATTAAATGCTTTTTGCACATAAGGAGCGCCACCCAGTTTGCTAAATGAATCATAGTCGAAGATCAGGGCTACATTGGCATAAAAAGCTAGAATGTATGGCAGCTCCTCGGTATAGCTGTTTTCATTGAAATATAACTGGGTACTAGGCAAATAGGTAAATGTGAAGTTTTTATCCACGTAGGTGAAAAGCACCGTTTCATAATTTGAATTGAACACGGGGCGAGAAACCACGAGCTGTGCATTTCCTTCATAATTGCCTTGGCTCAGCGAACGTGTCAGGTTCACATTCAGCTTACATTTGATTTTTTCTTCTTTGTTAAACTGGTCATTAGTCCAGCGCGTATTGTTCAGAAAATCATTCATGTAAGTTTGCAGCTGGCTCATCGACTGCGGATCCGTTTTCTGCTGCGCTATTAACTGCTCGTAATTAAGGTTCACAGAGAATTGGAATTCCTGAGCGAACAGTTTTCCTGAAAAGCTAAAAATGGTCACCAAAAGTGCCAGAAAACCTATTTTTTTCATGCTTCGCTCCATTTGGCTAAAACAATATTTAAAATGTCCAGCGCAACTTCTTCTTTGGATTTCAAATCGAAATGCTGAATGTTTTTATACTTGTCAATAACGGTAATTTTGTTGGTATCGTGTGCGAAGCCGGCGCCGGGATCATTCAAAGAATTGAGGATAATGTAATCGAGGTTTTTACGCTGTAATTTATCCAAAGCATATTCCATTTCCTTCTCCGTTTCCAATGCAAAGCCAATCAGCAATTGCCCTTCTCTTTTTGACTGGCCCAATGTTCCTGCAATGTCGGTGGTCTTGGCCAATTCCAAAACCATTTCATGTCCCTGTTTTTTGATCTTCTGATCAGCTACGTGCTTCGGAGTGTAGTCTGCTACTGCTGCCGAGAATATGACAACATCATTTTGTTCAAACTGTTCGTGCGTTGCTTCAAACATTTCGCTGGAACTTTCGACGTGAATGACTTTAATATTCGCATTGGTAACCTTCAAATTCGTGGGGCCGGTAACGAGGGTCACAGACGCACCTGAGGCGGCAAATGCTTCGGCAATGGAATAACCCATTTTGCCCGAAGATCTGTTACTAATGTACCTAACCGGGTCAATGGGTTCCACAGTCGGTCCGGCGGTAATTAAAACTCTTTTGGTTGTTGCGATTTGCTTTCTTGTAAAGTGGGCCGATAGTTCAGTAATGATCTTTTCAGGCTCAGCAAGGCGTCCGTCACCTACCAGGCCGCTGGCTAATTCTCCAAAATCAGGCTGTATGAAAATATTTCCAAAGCTTTCTAATTTGCTGATATTGATTTTGGTAGAATGGTGATGGTACATGTCCACATCCATGGCCGGCGCAAAGAATACCGGGCACCGTGCCGACAAATAGACTGCGGTTAGCAGATCATCGCAATTTCCGGTAGCGCATTTGGAGAGGGTTTTGGCGGTAGCAGGCGCAATGACAATGGCGTCCGCCCACAGCCCAAGATTCACGTGGTTGTTCCACTGTCCGTTTTTTTGATCTGTAAAAGTGCTCAGAACGGGATTTTTTGAAAGAACTGACAGGGTTAGGGGAGTAATAAATTCCTTCGCTGCGTCAGTCATAACCACCTTGACCGAAGCTCCGGCTTTTACAAGTAACCGCACTAGCAACGCAGATTTATAAGCAGCTATGCTCCCCGATACTCCAACCAGTATCTTCTTTCCTTTGAGATCCAACTTTTAAATAATTTGGGTGGCCAACATTGATATTGCCTTTCATCAGCAGGCATAAAGTTACAGAGATAACGTTATCAATTTTAATTTATAGCCGGTAAATGAAAAGCCAGCCACAAAACTGATTTGTGACTGGCTGTATAAAGTTTTCAGGAATTATTCTTCCGTTGTGTCGCGGAAAGCGTGGTAAGTTTTTCCTTCGATAAACTCATCTATTGAAATACTTCCTGCTTTTGGCATGCGCTCGTAAAATTTGGAAATTTCGATCTGCTCTCTGTTTTCGAACACTTCTTCCAGATTATCCACACCAGACGCAAATTCTGCCAGCTTGTTATTGAGCTCCTCCTTCATTTTGGCGGATATCTGACGGGCTCTTTTGGAAATTACCGATACAGATTCATATAGGTTGCCTGTTACATCCGCAATTTTGTCCGTATCCCGGGTAATGATTGATGGATTGGTTGCCATACTTGATTTTGATATAGTTTAAAACTTTAAAACACTATTATACCAACTATTGTCCCTTAGGCTCTGCAATGGCAGGAGTTGGGGTTGGGGTTGTAACCTTGGTTGGTTTATTCTCAGGGTCAGGCTGGACTTCTTTTAGTTTCTGTCTTTCCTGTTCCAACTTTGCAATAACTTCTATTTGCTTCTGACTGTCGTCAAACATTTTTTCTGCATCCCGGTTATACTTGCCGGTAGGATATTTGTCGATCAGTTCCCTGTAGAATTTAAGAACGTCTTGAAAACGATCTTTTTGCTTGTCACTGTAACTATTAGCAGCGAGGTTATATTGGGATTCCACTTTCAGGAACGCCAATTCTTCATTGAATTTGGAGTCTGGGAAATCTTTGCGGAAGTTTTCGATCGAAATCACCGCTGATTTCATGGACATTGGATTAAAGTCACTGATCTTGTGATATAACCGGGCTCTCTCGTAAGCTTTTCTTTCCAGTTTGGACCTTAGTTCTAAAATGTAACGGGTACATTCTTCGCGGAAAGGGCTATCAGGATAGGTATTGATGAAATCCTGCATCGCCGAAATGGCTGTAAATGTGCTGGTCTGATCCAGGTTGAAAGGAGAGGAATCCTTATACAGCGAAAATGCGTGCATGTAAAATGCCTCCTGAGCGTAATCACTTCTGGCGTATGTATCAAAAAACTTTTTGAACAGAAACTGACTTGTATTGTACTGTCCCTGCTGATACTGGGTATACGCATAATAGAACTGAGCCAACTCAGATTCCGTACTTCCTTTGAGAAGAGGAATAAGCTCTTCGAATAGTAACCCCGATCGGTAAAAATCTCCTTTTTTATAATAAGACATCGCGGCATCATACTTTTCCTGATCCGTACCCGTCTTTTGTAATCTAGAAAATTTACTACAGGAAGTAATGACAAGAACCGCAATAAAAAGCAAGAAATAGCTTGCTGGACTGTTTTTTCGCATATTAACTGCAAAGGTAATAAAAAAAGCTACACGATTCATAACGAATGCGTAGCTGATATAGTGTTAAAAATAAGCCTATTGCTGATGGCGGACAAGCATTTTCTTGGTCGCTACTTTTTTGCCGTCAATGGAGAGCTGATAAAAATACAGCCCTGTTGGCATATCCCTCGTATTCACGCGCAGCTTTCTGTCATTTTTATTCAATGTGAACTCTTCCATTTTTGAACCCAGCACATTGTAAAAAATTAGCTTTGCATCACGAAGACCGGTAGCGATGCTGAAATCAAGTTCAGCGTATTCACTTGCTGGGTTGGGGTAGATGTTGGAAACGGAAATCTGATCGCTTACATACAAAAGCTCTTCTGCCTTTAACTGTGCTTCTAATGCCGGAGAACGCTTGTCAATACCTTTTTCTACAATCTCAGAAGCGAGTACATTGGTGCTTTCGGCAGATACGGCAGAAGAAAAGAGAAACGATCTGTAAAAACTGTTCAGTGCTTTTGGATTTTGCAAAGACAATGGTTTATAGCTAAGGCCCGTAGGCATTGAGGTAAATTTCGTGTTTTGGGAAGACACGGATTTCTTTTTGCTCACCATATTGAGCCGACTACCGTTCGAGACGGATTGTGCGTTTAAACCCTGCAAGGCCAACGCTGTTAGTATGAATAAGTAAAGTATAGTTTTTCTCATAGCTGCAAATCAGAATACTTTTGACCAATATTTTAGGCGATATAGTTAAAAAGTACGCTACAAAAATATAGAGAAATAATTGTATATTCAAAATATATTGTGCGAACGGCAATGTTTATTTTAAAGTGTAAAAAATCATGCCGTATGAAACTCTTTTACTGCCTTTTCATTAATTATTTATAATTCCGCCCAGATTGTCTTCGCCTTGGTCGGTTTTTCATTAATACGCCAATTAAATCCGTCCAGTTGCCTTTCTGCTGGCTTTATTTTGGAAGGTGGGATAAGCTTTCCGTCGGGCTTTCCCACAAACGATATACGTTGTACCCGGTTGTCTTCAAAGAGCAAATTCATCCTTCCGCATTCGACCCTGTTTAGTCCGATACTTTTCTGATTGTCGTCGACGGCATAGTATGCACTTTCGCCATTTCCGTCCACCAGTACTTGTTTTAGCTTATTGCCCGTCTGGAAAAAAGCATTGATTGTTCGTCCTTTAACCTGATTAAATTGCTTCACAAGCGTATCCTCCGTGATCACAAAAGATTTTCCTTTTAAAAGCATCCGGTTAATCTCGTTACTGACCAGAAACGCTGTAATCGAATCGGCCTCCATTTGATAATGCTGATCGCTCCATAAAATTGGTTTTTGGAAAAACCGTATCACTGAATCGGCAGTATTGTAACTTATGGAATCGCATTTACCCTGAAAATCAGTCTTGTAAATGAAAACATTTTTGTATCCTATGAGCTTGCGGGTGCTGTCCCGGGCGTTCTCGTAGGAATATAATGTGTCTGCGCGTATGTATAAAGTATCTTCGGAAACAACGTTTCTGACATAAGCGTGGCCGAATATTTTGGAGTAACCTTTTGATTTCCAATAAAATCCTTCGTCACCATTCAAAACCGTTTTGTCTTTTTTAGCAACAATCACCACATTACCCTTGCCCTGCCCGTTGTTACTCTTGCCGTCAACGACAAGGGAATCAGCGGTAAGCGTATACGTTTCATTGTCGACTGTAGTTCTTTTATGAAAAGCGGATTCTGCTGATTCGGTATTGTACCGGCCCTTTGTCCCCAGAACAACACCGTCTTTATTGACGATTTTGGTCTTTCCGTTAAAATCCGACCATTTGGTAATCGAATTATAGAGCAGGGTGTCGGTCGTTAACGTATATTTTTTATTGACAAGCTTGACGTTTTTGTAATATGTAAATTCCTTGGTTCTCGTATTGTAAAATCCCTCTTTACTAGTCAGCACGTTTTCCTCATCAACCGTGCGCCCTGGAAATTTGTAATTGGCAATGCCATTGGCCATGTCGTATTCGATCTTCCGGGTTGTAAGCGTTCTTTTACTATCCTTCAAAACCGTTTTACGTCCACTAACGATGGCAAGGCGGGTGTTACCAAAATAGAACAATGTGTCGCCAGTGACAGTAACCGTATCTCCCTGGACAATTTTTACATTTCCAAATGCTTCAATGACATTGGTGTTGATATTTTGTATGGCCAAATTACTATACAAAAGGGCTCCTTGATGTCTGAAAACCCCGTTGGTAACCCTTCTGGAATCGACGCCATTTTCATTAATGATTTCGAGTTCGTCAGACTTTAAAATTTCTACCAGGTCCTCACTTTGCACAGCACGTTGCTGCGGTAAGGCTTTCTGTGCGAACAGATAAGGTGAAAAAATCAGTAAGGCAAAGAACGTCAGTTGAAATATATTCCTTTTGATAATGATGACGCGTAAAAGTTTAAAAGGGTTGCAGTTTCCAGTGTTTTTTTTTTTCTTCATGTTGCTGTTCTTTCTTTTACCTTTGAAATCGGTGCTATCAAAGTGACCTTGGTAAAAGACAATCTGACCTTATATCTTCCAAAATTACATCAAATACGATTCTCAGGTTCATGTTGGATTCTTTTTTAACTTTTATTAACCAACAGGGATTGGCTCCCGAACGTGAAATTTGCCTGCTAGCAGTGAGTGGGGGAGTGGATTCGGTGGTGCTGATGCATTTGTTCCACAAAATGGGATGGAAGGCTGGGGTCGCACATTGTAATTTCGGATTAAGGGGTGAAGAGTCTGAGGGGGATGAAAAGTTTGTAAAGGAGCTCGCTGCACATTATGGTTTTAATTTTTATTCCAAAAGCTTCGATGTTAAGCACTTTGCAAAGCAGCATTCCGTGTCAACCCAGATGGCGGCCCGGGAGCTTCGGTACCCCTGGTTTGAAGAGATCAGACAACAACAAGGTTATCGCTGGATAGCCACTGCCCACCACGCCAACGATTCCCTGGAAACCTTATTACTGAATCTCGTTCGCGGAACCGGGCTGCCGGGAATGACTGGAATTTCGGGTAAGTACAACTACCTCATTCGTCCATTGCTTCTGGCAAAAAAAGAAGAGATTTTAGCCTGCGCCGCAGAGCATGGTTTAGAATGGCGTGAGGACAGGTCCAATGATACGGATGATTATAAACGGAACCTGATCAGGCATAAGGTTATTCCGGTCTTTCAGCAATTGAATCCTTCGCTGGAGCGTACATTTAATGTTACATCTGAAAGGTTACGTGGGGCGAATAGTTTGCTCAACGAATTTCTAAAGCATTGGAAGGCTGCGACAATTGTCACTCGCCAGAACGAAATCCGCATCAGCAAGCAGTCGTTGTTATCAGCGAGTGAGCCCACGTATAGACTCTGTTACCTGTTGGAAGAGTTCGGCTTTTCGTACCAGCAAGCCGGGCAAATTGTAGCAGGGTTACATGGAATTTCTGGCAGGAAGTTTTACTCAGTATCACATATCTTACTGATTGATCGAACCGATTTGATCATTAAAGAGAAGGTTAGCAATGATTCGGTAGCCAGTTTGGAAATCCATGAAGCCGCAGGGACTTTTCAATTGGATGACTTTTCAATTCTTTTTCTAGCGGGGGAGAGCGATTCGGATTTCCCTACCATTAACAGCAAAGACACTATTATTGTAGATGCCAGTAAACTAAAATTCCCATTATCTATCAAAAAGTGGACACTAGGAGATGTTTTTCAGCCTTTTGGTATGAAGGGTAAGAAAAAAAAACTAAGTGATCTTTTTATCGACCTTAAAATGGATCGCTTTCAGAAGGAGAATATTTATGTGCTTTTGAATGGTAACGAAGAGGTTATCTGGGTGATAGGCGTTAGATCAGATGAGCGATATCGGGTGGAGGATTCTGCCACGAACGTCATAACTATTTCAGTTTCCAATAAAATTTAGCTAGAACTCTTGCCTATAAAGATTTTGTTTTTACATTTGCACCACGTTTCGCACACGGCGAAATATTTAGAGAGATGGCAGAGTGGTCGATTGCGACGGTCTTGAAAACCGTTGACTGTTAAAGGTCCGGGGGTTCGAATCCCTCTCTCTCTGCAGGACACATAAGTGTATAATAATCAATTAGTTATAGCGGAGGTGTTTCCTCCGCTATTTCTGTTTTATGGCATTTAACTAGTTGATTGTCAGAGTCAGTTTCGTGGGCAACTCGGACAAAGTTGCCCGAGTTGGTGAGCTATTCGGTGAGCATTTTTGATATCTGAGATGCTCACCAACAAAGGTTGATCGTGGAAAACCTAGGTTGAATTATACTCGTTCAGGACAACAAATACCGCTATAGCTTAGAAGGTATTGTGAAGAAATGATGCACCAATCTATCCAGCTAATAACATAGCTTACATTAAGTTTTGATTTATTGCATGTCTGGTTTGCAAGGCCTTAAAGAATCGGTCGGTCCGCAGAACAGTGCTTGAACGCAGATATTATCTGATGGTAGGGGCTCCCTAGTGCTCGAATAAGAGTGAGCTGTTCGGCGAGTGGCTTCTTCAGAGTTCCAATTAGTACCTGGTTCAAAGTAGGATACAAAATGTGTTTAGATCTGTTCTGCTTCAATCAAATTACACGGAAGTGCTACCGAATGCCGCCGAAAAATAAATTGATCGTCTGGATATGGCTGACTAGTACACTTTAACTGTGGTAAAGCGTAATTCCGTCGAAAGTGCCAAAGCTTCGTTTCCATCACTTGATCAGTGTTTTCAAATTCGATAAATGGAAGTGGCACACGTTAACGGTAATTTGCCAGCATAGCCTAAACATACGTAACAATCACACCATAAAAAAATCTTACTCTTCATCCATCATATAACCCTAACTCCGCCTCGGACGTTGATTTACAAGCTCTTGTAGATAACTATTTAGTTCATCGATCACTTGATAACCCAGAGAACATTTTATCCTTGCGCCATCTTTTTTAATAACCAACAAACCCGTGTCGCGAAGAATCTTGATATGGTGTGATATCGTGGGTTGGGATAGGTTGAAAGTTACCAGCAGATCTGAGTATTCTATCCATTCCTGTTTCGCTGCTTCAATAAGCATCAATACCCGATTGTGGTCGCTTAACGCCTTTGATACCCTAATAAAATCTTTTAATTCCATACTCGAGGATCTTGAAGTTGACAGAGCGATCGCAAACAGTGAGACATCTAACAAAAACGAACTGGCTAGATGGGTGCAGTATTAAAAGCGCTATTTTCACCATGATAAGCTTTGCCGGGCATTAGCGCCGCATGCTGTTGTACCATTTTGCTGAAATGGAAAATATGTGTAGCACAGGCTTCCAACGTCATATAGCTCACAGGCATTATAACCGCCCGGCAGGGGTAGCTTATTCTGAGATGTCAGCTCCTTGATATACTGGTTTGTAATCAGCACATAAGTGTCGAGTCCAATGCTGTTCTTTAAAAGTCTGTGCGCATCAATTAACGGACGTCCGAAGAGTTTGAAAAAACGTCCGATTTGATATACACTCATCTCTCCATAGTGCACAATGACTTTAAGGCTTAAATCTTTGACAATTGGGTAAACGCCTTTTAACTTTTTAATCTGAGCATGCTGAGCATGAAAGGAGTGCAGGATTTTTTTAAACTGGGTCAGTATCTTTGTGACAGATAACGGTTTGCCGAACTGATAAAACAGGATTGCGTCACCTTCTATTTCCGAGATTTGAAATGAGAGCTCGTTTGCATTGATAATCGAGTTAAACAGTTGCCTGATAATCCAGTTCCCATCTTCGTTAGCAGTCCTGCTTACAAACTTGGTGAAACCACTGATATCTACGATAAAGATTAGTCCTTTTGATCCCTTTTTCATTGCAATATTGGTTTGTGAACTTGCATTGCAAATGTCACAAATGTTTGTAGCGCCAAGGTTTCCAGAAATGTAAAAGATGTATCCATCTTGGACTGGGTATGTTACTGGATTTGCACTGGTTAGCTAATTTCGTTTTAAGTATTTCCAGGATCTTACCATTCCTGTTATCCGGATTGTTGCTGCTTTTACGGTAACTTGGGTTGTGTCGCCATAGTTTAACAAGTAAACACCATTTTGAAACAATTGTTTCAGAAAATGTATTAAATTTTTTGGTGGACGCTTTTGGATACAACATTGACCAAAATGGAAACATGCATGAACGGCTCTGGTGAGACCTTTGCATCGAACCAAAAACAATAAAACAATGCAAACCATATTCATTACCGGAGCATCATCCGGACTGGGAAAAGAAACTGCGAAGCTATTTCTGGCTAATGGCTGGAGAGTCATCGCCACCATGCGAAACCCTGAAAAGGAAACCGATCTTATTGGGCTAGAGAACCTGACCCTACTGGCTTTGGATGTAACAAATCTGCAACAGATAAAAGATGCCACCCAAGAGGCCATATCAATGGGCGTGGATGTTGTCTTAAACAATGCGGGCTATGGACTGGTTGGAGGATTTGAAGGGTATTCTGATGAGCAAATAAAAAGGCAACTGGATACGAACCTGCTGGGCGTTTTCAGGGTAAGCCAGCCTTTTATAACTTCATTTCGCAGGCAAGGCAAAAATGGGGTTTTTTTAACAATTACTTCGGCAGCAGGAATAGCGGCTAATCCCCTTGCTTCGGTGTACAGCGCTACCAAGTTTGCTTTGGAGGGATGGAGCGAGGCAATGAACTATGAAACCAACCAATTTGGCATCGCCTTTAAAACGGTTGCACCAGGTGCAATGAACACCGATTATGTTGGCAGGTCATTGACTTACGTTGCACATGAAACATATGAGCCGCTCTGGAACAAGATGATGGCTGGCTTTGAAGATGGCAGCACCAATGTGGTATTTTCAGAGCCGGCTGCTATTGCAGCAGTGGTGTATGAGGCTGCCACGGACGGCAAGGCGCAATTGCGTTACCTGGCTGGCCCGGATGCGGTCAATGCTTCAAAGACGCGTCAGCAGCTCGGCCTGCAAGCGCACAGTGAACAAATCAGTGAACTCTATAATATCAACTGATTATGGAAAGTGTAAATTTAAGTGGTAAGGTAGTTGTTATCACCGGGGCCAGCAGCGGCATTGGCAAGGCAATCGCAAAGTATCTGGCAAGCCAGGGCGTTATCGTCAGTCTTGGTGCACGGCGTATGGATAAACTAATAGAGCTGCAAGACCAAATTACTATTGAGGGTGGAAAAGCGGCATTCTTCCTTACTGACGTAACGCAAAAAGAATCGGTTGACGCGCTCATCAAGCATACGTTGGAAATTTTTGGAAAAGTGGATGTGATCATCAACAATGCAGGGGTGATGCTACTGTCAAAACTGGAGGAACTGCGCTACGAGGAGTGGGATGCCATGATCAGTACAAACCTGAAAGGCATGCTGTATGGAATTGGCGCTGCGTTGCCTTATTTCAAAGCGCGGAAGGAAGGGCACTTTATCAATATTTCTTCCTTATCTGGCCACCGGGTAGATCCGACAAGTGCTGTATATTCAGCAACCAAATATGCCGTAAGGGCACTCTCAGAAGGATTACGCCAGGAAGTCAAACTCTACAATATCCGGTCAACAATAATCTCGCCGGGTATTATCCAGTCGGAACTAACCCAGGCTATCACGGATGCTTATTCAAAAGAAATGGTAAAAGGCATGGAAAGTTTTGCGATATCAGCTGATGCGGTGGCACATGCCGTGGCATACGCGATAAGTCAGCCCCAGGATGTGGACATTAGTGAAATGATAATCCGTCCAACTGCACAACCCTATTAAACAAAACAATGTCAGACATAAAACAACCAGGTGGCCTGCAACCAGGTGGCCTGCAACCAGGTGGCCTGGAAATGACCACCTTTCAACTTGAAAAAGGGAAGACCTATCAGGATTTTATTGAAGCCAATGCTTATGTGGACACCTGGCTTAAAAAGCAGCCTGGCTTTCAGTCCAGGCACATTGCCCAGAGACGAGACGGAACGATTGTCGATGCGCTGATCTGGGATTCAGAGCAGCAGGGCACCGATGCCATGCACCGGCTAATGGACGAGCTGGCAGGTTCACCTGTACATGATGTGATCGACCAGGGGACATTTTCTTGGAATATTTACCCTATCTATCATCAAATTTGACCCAGGCGGTTACAGCCGGTAAGACTATGAAAAAGGAAGAATTTCAACCCCATATCTTTCAAAGCATCTCTGAGCTTTTGCGCGCTTTGGGATTGCCCAAACCGACGCACCCTCTTGTGGCACTGGTCGATTATAAGGATATCCGCGTCGATACCAGCGATATTGCAAAAGGCTATATTCTGAATTTTTACAAGATCTCGTTTAAAAAGCATTTTGCAGGTCAGCTCCGTTATGGGCAAGGTCATTACGATTTTGAGGAAGGGGGCCTCTCATTCACAGCCCCAAACCAGATCATATCCGCCGCCCAGGAAGAGAAAGATTATAGCGGTTACACTTTGCTTTTCCATTCGAATTTTATCCGGAATTATCCCCTTGGGAAAAATATGATAAAGTATGGGTTCTTCTCCTACTCGGTGGCAGAAGCGCTATACCTATCTGATAAAGAGAAGAAAGTAATCTTTTCTTTATTTGATGCAATAGCATCAGAGCTCGATAATAATATCGACCATTTCAGTCAGGATGTGCTGGTGTCACAGATTGAGACACTGCTCAATTATAGTAACCGATTTTATAACCGTCAGTTTATAACAAGAAAAGTGGTGCACAACGACCTGATTGCAGAGATGGAATCGTATTTATCTAAATTTTTCAATGAAGATAGGGCACTCCTGGAAGGGCTGCCAACGGTCCAGCAGTTATCTGACCATTTGAACGTTTCCCAGCGCTACCTGAGTGATATGCTTCGTTCGCTTACCGGCCAAACCACCCAACAACATATACACGCCCGGTTAATCGAGAAAGCAAAAGATATTTTAAGCACAAGCAATCTGACCATTGCAGAGATAGCCTATCAGCTTGGCTTCGAATACCCACAGTCTTTCAATAAACTTTTTAAGAGTAAGACAAAAATCTCACCACTGGAATTTAGGCAATCATTCAACAATTAAACTAAGGAACAGCTCATAAAAAAACAAACGTTTCAGAATTGAACTAAATTTGTGTCCCATTTGTAAATTAAGGCATGGCAAGAAATGTTGAATTTGATGAAAAGTTAGCGGTTTCCAAGGCAATGGATGTCTTTTGGAGAAAAGGCTATAATGGCACTACGATGAGAGATCTGACAGAGGCGATGGGTATTAACAGTAGTAGCCTCTATAATACGATTGGCGACAAACACGAACTTTTTATCCGAAGCTTAAAGCATTTTACAGAGTCAAGGATGAGAGCTGCTTTAAAGCAGTTGGAACCTATCAAGTCGCCGATAAAAGCAATTGAAAAGTTTATTCAATCGTCCGCCTATACCATTACAAATGAACCAGATAGTTGCCTGGCCATTAAAACGACATTTGAAGTAGCTACAACTGACAAGCAGGTTCAACAGATCATAAAAGCGGACAATGATTTTACTTATAATCTGTTGATCGGTTTAGTGGAAAGGGCCATAGAGAAAGGAGAAATAAAAGTGAGCCGGGACGCAGCCATGTTAACGGACTATATCATCAACCATTTTACCGGTTGGCACGAGTCGTTTATCATTCACCAGGACAAGGCACGCATCAAGAAAATGGCAACATTTCTGTTGCAGCAGATAAGCCTGTAATTTTTTTGGTAAATATATGAAACAAATGTTTTAAAAATATGAATATACAGGAGCAGTACAAAAACTACTTCACGGCAAAAGAAAAGCCCGAAGTTGTGCAAATAGATAAAGCCAGCTATGTTTCCATCTTGGGTAAGGGAAGCCCTGGTACGGCTGCTTTTTATAAAAAGAAAGCGGCCATAAAAGAATTTATTGTGGCATTAGAGAAAAGGTCTGCGCTGACGGATCATGCATTTACAAGCAGGGTCGTGGAAATATTTTACTGGTTTGATCAGGAGCAGGTTGGATTTGTCGACATTGGCCGCTTTTATACAACAGTTGATTTAGATTTGCTTCATTACCGGATTTCGATCCGTATTCCTGAATTTATAACCAGTGAGGCCATTGCACAAACGGCACAACAACGACAAGATATTCCCTTCGCCAGCGACTTTGAACATTTCACCTACACAGCAGGGACTTGTGTACAGCTTTTACATACAGGACCTCTTGCCGGGGAATTGCAAAGGCTACCTGTGCTGCAACGATTTGCCACCGACAACGGTTTTATAAAATCTGGCATGCATCATGAAATTCATCTGACAAATTTTGAGGTCGGAGAAAGTCAGGCACATCTTCAAACGATCCTACGCGATCCCGTAGCAAAGCAACAATAGTTTTTTTTTAATCATATGTGAAACAAATGTTTCAATAATAACAATCAGTAATGGAAGTATTAACAAAAGAATTAACCGGGAAAGTAGCGCTGGTTACCGGAGGTACAAAAGGTATAGGCAGAGCAATAGCAGATGAACTTGCTCGCCTGGGAGCCACCGTGATTATTTCAGCAAGGAGCAGGCCTGATTCAAATACGGAGCACGCCTTTATCGCAGCAGACCTAACCAAACCAGGAGATAATAAACAGTTAGCAAGCAAAATTTTAGAAGAATATGGCGCCCTTGATATTTTAATTAATAATGTGGGCGGGACATCCGCGCCGGCAGGGGGTTTTAGTGTACTCACTGATCAGGACTGGGAAAATGATCTGCAATTGAATCTATTGGCAGCCATCAAGCTGGACCGGTCGCTTGTTCCCTTGATGATTGAGCGTAACACTGGCGTGGTTATTCATATTTCCTCTCTTAATGGAAAGTTACCGCTTTATGCTTCTAATTTCTCCTACGGTGTAACCAAGGCAGCCCTTAACAATTACAGCAAGGCATTGGCTAATGAAGTTGCATCCAAAGGTGTGCGTGTAATTACCGTCTCACCAGGTATGGTAAAGACCACAGCCATGGAAAGTTTTCTTCACAGCTATGGCTCTTCTTTGGGAAAAAATCTGGAAGAAACAGCCCAGCTGATCATGGACAGTCTGGGAGGGGTACCAATGAACAGACTCGCTCAGCCAGAAGAAATAGCGCATCTGATAGGGTTTCTGGTTTCACCCAAAGCCTCCTACATCACCGGGAGCAACGTCGTAATAGATGGGGGAACCATACCTACTGTTTTTTAATAGATGATAGATGTAGCTCAAATATATAAGTTAGGTGAATGCGTCTAGCGGCTGATCGTTTTGGTTGACCTCATGAATATTGATATCAGGACAGTTTTAGATGGCTTTTTGCCAAGACATAAAATCTTTTTAAAAATAAAGACAATGATACAAGAACCCGTAAAAGGTAAACTTCTAATTTATGGCGCCACAGGATATACCGGAACCATGATTTCCCACGAGGCTGCCCGGCGTGGTCTGAATTTTGAGATTGCAGGCAGAAATGAAGAAAAGCTGTCGGCATTATCGCAGCAGCTTAATGTCCCTTACCACGTGTTTTCCGTGCAAGATAAACCGGGCTGGGAAAAAAGTCTTTTGGATAAAACGTGTTTGCTTAACGTCGCAGGGCCATTTAGCGAAACTGCGGAACCGGCTATGGATGCCTGCATTACTCATCAGGTTCACTATGTAGATATCACAGCCGAAGTCGATGTTTACCGCCTTGCCGAGTCCAAAGATTCGCTTGCCATAGCCGCTGGCGTTATGATCCTGGCTGGCGCAGGGCTTTTCTCGACGTATGATCCGCTGATCTTACACACTGCTAAGCGCATAAAAAATCCTGTTGCTTTAAGAGCAGCTTTTCAATATAGTGGCGGATTTACGCCCGGTTCTATTGCCAGTAGCGCTAACATTATCAATGCAGGGGTTCTGGTAAGAAGAAACGGATCAATAGAAAAACTGTCACAAGCGGCACCTGCGGACTTTGATTTTGGACATGGTTTACAGCAGTGCTTTCCAACGCCACTGGGCGGAGTTGTACTTTGTTACAAATCGACTGGCATTCCCAATATTGAAGAGTTTTTTCAGATGGCATTGCCAGCAAGCGCAGGATCAGACCATTCAACGGTTGGAGACGAAGAAATAAGCCCGGATCCGATGGAAGAGCCAAGCAGGATTTTGGCTGAAGTTACAGGACTTGATGGCTCTGTTGCAAAATCAATGGCCATTATGCCGTCAGGTTATATGCCAACAGTAACAGCATCAGTCCAGGTTGCCTCCCTTGTGTTAGATGGCCTCTATAAAGCAGGCTTCCAGTCGCCTGCTTCTGTATATGGAGAGCAATTGCTGGAAACATTGCAAGTCGAGATTATCGACCTGTAGAATTATTATTAAACGATATGGATGTCCAGCCTTTAGTGCCCCGAATGAATGTAAATTATCACCGGGCCAGGGTCTTTGAAAAACAGCCAATAAAGGATGATTTTCAAATAGTTCGTGTCCCTGGTGGGGATCAAGGGTTTAGTTGTTTACCCTATAATCAGAAAGGCCTTTTTAAGATTAGTATTCATCACGGGGCCAACCGCATCTATTATGCAGACAAAGTGGTGGAAATGAAAGAAAGGGCTATTTTGTTTTCCAGACCCAATATGGTTTACCATTTCGAGCCGCTTGGTGAACAGTATTCGGGCTACATATGTGTTTTTACAGAAAAGTTTTTCGATCAGTTTGTGAACATTAATGATTATCCGCTATTCAAACCGGGAGTGTCTCCCTTAACGGAAATATCTGATTCACAGATGGAAGCTTTTGTGGAAGTATTTGAGAAAATGGAGCTTGAGCATGGGCTTGATTTTACCTACAAACATGATACAATAAGGGTTCTGGTCCTTCAATTAATACTGGACACGCTCAAACTACGGCCTAATCCTGATTTAAGATCCAGGGAGTCCAATAGTGCAATGCGGCTTAGCCACCACTTTAAGGAATTACTTGAAGGACAGTTTCCGATCCTGAGCCCGGGGTATAAAATGCTTCTCAGGCACCCGGCCGAGTTTGCCGACGCATTATTTGTACACGTAAATCATCTTAACCGGTCCCTGAAAGAAGTGACTGAGAAAACTACCTCCCAATTAATTGCAGACCGTATTTTTTTAGAAGCTAAGCTTCTTTTACAGAATACAGATTGGAATATCAACGAAATAGCATGGTGTCTGGGGTTTGAAGATTTGGCTCATTTTATCAAATTTTTCAAGAAAAACGCGGGTACGACACCCAGTGGGATGAGGAAAGTGCTTGCTGTTTGATTTTGCTATATTCTCGTTTGATTCTGCCAATTCCGCAGCGAAAAGCCGACCTAATTTTACGTCATGAAACGAATCGGTCACAATGTAGTGATAGCATACAACAGTAAAATAGAAAATGGAAAGTAGTCAGAATTATAATTCAGAGCTTAAAGGTAAAATTGCCCTTGTCACAGGCGGAACAAAAGGTATTGGGAAAGGAATTGCCGACAGATTAGCACAGGCTGGCGCCAAAGTAATCGTAACAGCCAGAAATCATCCGGGCGATGTTGATCTACAGCATCATTTTATCGCAGCGGACCTGACAGTTGCAAGTGAAACTGCCAGGGTGATTGGTAAGATCAACGAGAAATTTGGAACGATAGATATCCTGATCAATAACATGGGCGGCTCCACAAGCCCGTCGGGTGGGTTTGGCGCTCTTACCGACCTGCACTGGGAAAATGATATTCAATTGAATTTGCTGGCACCCGTGCGTATGGACAGGGCAGTTTTACCGCAAATGATTAAGGCGCAAAACGGGGTAATTATCCATATCTCCTCGATTAGCGGAATATCACCGCTTTACGAATCACTGGGTGCCTATGCTGTGGCTAAGGCAGCCTTAATTAATTACAGTAAAAGCCTTTCAAAAGAAGTAACCCCCAAAGGCGTGCGTGTACTTACGGTATCTCCTGGCATGGTCAAAACCGACACAATGGAAGCATTCTTAGGCTCACTGGCAGAATCAGCCAACACGAGTGTCGAGGCAATCACCCAAAACTTAATGAACAGCCTTGGCGGGATTCCTATGGGGAGGATGGCGACTCCCGAAGATGTTGCAGAACTTGTCGGTTACCTGGTATCTCCGAGGGCATCTTACTTATCCGGCGCAAATTATGTTATTGACGGGGGAACCATTCCTACGATATAATTGGAAGGTTCAAATCGAATCAACACGCAATAGCGGCTGGCCTAACAATGCAGGCAAGAAAACATACTAAAAATTGATCTATGAAGGATTTAAGTTTTGAAGACACTGTGACCCGTTCATTAAAAATCCGGGAGCTTTACCACCAGTTAGAATTGCAGCACCATGGCAGCCATTGGACAATCCAGGAGGACGCTTTGGCTTTTCTGACAGATGCGGGGCAAGTTGGGAGATTGACAATGGCCCAGCAAGGCCGCTGGCCAAAAGGACAGAATCCACAACAGGACTTGTCGCATAAAATAGGTGAAAGTATCTGGTGGCTGATCGTTCTGGCGGACCGTATGGATATTGATATCCAAGAAGCCCTTGTTGGCTTTTTATCCAGGACGGAAGATTTACTAAAGAAATGATATCGGTGACAAAAATGTCCGTGATCAACACAGCTATCCAGATTGTTTATCGTGTAAGACGTGGTTTTGTCAGGCCTGGCTTCCAGCCGTCCGGCGCTACGCCTGGCGGGTCCCGGAAGCTGAAGCTTGTTTGATTTTGCTATATTTCGGTTTGATCATGCCAATTTTCTTTCCCCCGGCTAAGCTAATTTTACATAGTCAAAAAATTCCTTTAAAGGCGTGACTTCGGTCGAAAAATCAAAGAACCTTCCACTTGTCGCCCTGATGCTTTCTAATAATAGGAGTTCAAAATGTCTAACGTATATACATGATCGGTGGTCAGTTTTCACGCACGCTGGTTGTTTGATTTGTAAAATTTTGTTTGAATCAGACAGATTCGCACGATAGTTCATAGTAAATCATTTACAATTAGAAGGCTATTTCAATTGGGCAATTGCACTTTTGCCCTACAAATAAAATTAGATAATGAAAATATTTCATCTGATATCCAGTCCCCGCGGCGAGGCCTCGGTTAGTACAAAACTTAGTAATGCTATAGTCGAAAAATTGATGCAGGCTAGCATCGGTAGCAGGATAACAACCCGCAACCTGGCAACTCAACCTTTTCCGCAACTGAAAGCATCTCACATTACTTCCTTCTTTACTCCGGCAGATCAACTTACACCCGAGCTCGAGGAAGCAGCTAGGAACTCCGAGGAGGCAATCGCACAATTGATGGACTCTGATGTTATTGTGATCGGCGCTCCTATGTATAATTTTACGATCCACACTGCATTAAAGTCCTGGATAGATCATATTGTTCGGGCGAATAAAACCTTTGCTTTTACCGAAAACGGAGCCCAAGGTTTTATTACTGGTAAAAAGATGTACATCGGTATATCTTCCGGGGGCGTTTTTACGGAAGGTCCTTTTAAACCTTATGATTTTGCTGAGCCTTACCTGCGTTTTATATTCAGCTTTATAGGTATCACTGACATTACTATATATCGTGCGCAAGGTCTAAGCGTTCCAGGGATTGGCGAAACGGCCCTTCAAAAAGCAATAGATAGCATAGTCATTTAAATCACAAAAAATGCAACTTGCTAATTGCTGTTTTAGTAATTTACTTAAACCGGGCAGGAATGCGCACATTTCTTCCATGTTGATAATGAGTCTATTGATGACCCTTGAAATTTTCGCCCAAACCCCTGATCGCTATATCAGTCAAAATCCCTCAAAAAGGGTGTCAATAGCTCCGGCAAGTGTTTTTAAAATGTTTCGGGAGGCGGCGATGAACCCAGTTAATCATGATTTGACGGAATTTGAAAAGGCAAAAGTAAAAAATGCGTTTTCTCACTTACCAGTTTTGCACCAGAAGATCCTGAGCAAGCACCTTCATAGTATCAGCTTCATGGATAATATGCCCAATACGGCCCTGACATCACCTGTTGAAAGCACGGATTCGGTTAAGATGTTCAATATTACATTCCGGGCGGGGATTCTTAATGAAACAATTTCGCAGTGGGCAACCTGGAAAGAAAATACGTGTTATACCCGTTCCGGAAATGCAGATTATGAAGTCAGAATCGAAGCTGGTGAGATGGATGCAATATTATATGTACTACTGCATGAGGCGACCCACGTCGCGGACGCTGTTTTACAGATCACACCCCCCTCTTTTGATAAAGCTGCCTTTGTTAGCCCGACCCTGTTCACAAAAGACATTTGGCGGCAACTAACGCTGCCAGATCCGGCATTTACAGATTCCTTAACGGAGAAAACACTTTTTCGCAGTGGTAACACGGTCCCTATCGAATTGGCCACTGCCATTTATAAGAAGCTCAGGGATAAACCTTTTGCATCCTTATATGGAATGGCAAGCTGGCAGGAAGATCTTGCCGAACTTGAAACCATCTATCATCTCACCAGCAAATTGAAGCAACCATTTTGTGTAACGGTCAGAAAGAATAATGTGGAGCTTATCAGGTTCGAACCGATGAAAAATGTCTTGGTCAGAAAGAGATTAAAGCAGCTAGAGATTTTCTACAAGACTTAACATCATAGACGGCGGAATTAACCCTACCGTATGATTCGACTATAAAAATTAACCAACATAAATTTAAAAACGAATAAAATGAATCAGGCTACTTATAAAATCAGCAGCGAAAGAGAGATCGAAAATCTAATCGCACGTTATACCTACTTATTGGACAAAGGTGACTTTGCTGAAGTAGGGGCATTGTTTGCACATGGAAGAATAGGTTCTCTCGGAGAATTTACAGACGGTGCGGATATTGAAGCAATGCTTAAATCGAACCTTCAGGTCTATCCTAACGGTACGCCTCAGACAGCGCACATAACAACTAATACTGTTATTGAAATCAATGAGGATGAAACATCGGCTACTGCAAAATCATACCTCATTATTTTTCAACAGGACGTTGAGCGGTCATTTCCGTTACAACCGGTCATGACAGGTACGTATGATGACATCTTTGCAAAGATTGACGGCCAATGGCATTTCAAAGAGAGAAGCCTTTCTATGGGTTTTGCCGGAGACTTGTCGCACCACGCAAACCCGAATGGTCCATCTGCAAAAATATTGAAGGAGAATGAATAATGTAAAAACAGCGCTGGTAACCGGGGCAAACAAAGGAATAGGGTTGGCTACGGCAGAAGGGCTGGGCAAACTGGGCTATAAAGTATGGCTGGGATCGCGGGATTTTTCCCGCGGTCAGGCAGCTGTCGATCAGCTTCGTTCCAAGGGACTGGATGTACATCTGCTATTGATTAATGTTGCAGATGATAGCAGCGTATTGGAAGCCGCGCGCATTTTGAAAGAGCAGACCGCGCATCTGGATATTCTGATTAACAACGCAGGTGTGGCCCTGGACTTGAAAACGTTGCCTAGCGGTGAAAACATGAATTTGATCCGGCAAACTTTTGAGACAAATACTTTCGGCCCAATCCGGGTGACACAAGCTTTATTGCCTTTGCTCAAAGCCGCCGATCAGGCGCGGGTCATCATGTTAAGCAGTATTGTTGGGTCGATTGGCCTGAGCTCAGATCCTGATGTTATTTACGGGCAGGTCAATTTTATGGGTTACTCCGCTTCCAAAGCAGCATTGAATATGATCACGGCTGCTTTTGCAAAGGAACTTGGCCCTTTGGGTATCAAGGTATATGCTATCGAACCCGGACACATACGAACCGCGCTGAACGATCATACAGGAACGCTGAGTACGGAAGAGGGTGCTGCCGTCCCGCTGCGCTATGCAACAATGACGCTGGACGCTGCCAACGGGGGATTTTTTGGGCCTGATGGGATACTCCCCTGGTAGTCAGATTGGGTGGGGATTGATATGCCGCTGACAATTTCCGGTTAGATCTAAAAATTTGCGGACGAGATATTAGTAATAATTAATTTTTAATTCATTTAGAAATGAATAAGTTAAAGGACAAAGTAGCAATAGTAACAGGAGCTTCAAAAGGAATAGGGGCATCAATAGCAACCTATTTTGCAGCCGAGGGCGCAAAGGTTGTGGTTAACTATGCTTCAAGTAGGGAAGGAGCTGAAAAAGTGGTTAAAGCTATCACTGATAATGGAGGAATCGCTATTGCGGTGCAGGGCGATGTATCCAAAGAGAGTGATGTCACAAGACTTTTTGACGAGACCAGAAGGGCATTCGGTTCATTAGATATTTTGGTGAACAATGCCGGCATTTTCGAGTACGCTCCCATTGAAGATGCCACAGCAGATTCTTTTCATCAGCAGTTCAATATCAATGTTCTAGGTCCTTTACTTGCCATTCAGGAATCTTTGAAACTGTTTGGTAGTAAGGGCGGAAATATCATTAACATCAGCTCAGGAGCGAGCAAAACACCAGTTCCGACAGGATCGATATATTCCGCATCCAAGGCAGCATTAGATGCGGTTACGATTTCTTTGTCGAAGGAATTTAGTGGCAGGAATATTCGTATCAATTCTCTTTTACCTGGGGCTATTGAAACGGAAGGAACCCACAGTAATGGTTTTATCGGAAGTGATTTTCAAGCAAAAGTAGTTGCCAATACGCCTCTTGGCCGAACCGGGCAGCCAGAAGACGTTGCAAAAGTTGCCGTATTTCTTGCTTCGGACGAGGCGGGATGGATAACGGGAGAGAAAATATCTGTTTCAGGAGGAATTTTCGGACTTTAACTAAGTTGCCTGGATTTTAAGAAAGACAAAAAGTTTGAAAAGACAGGCATGTCAATATACTCTTGTCAAGTTTGATTGGCACGCCTGTTTTCCAGAAGTTACAATGGACGTCAGTTTTGCTCTATACTGAAATGAAGGATCAGCTTCAGTTCGCAAATAGTCATATTCAATTTGCCGATAAAAGAACTATCTATGTTAGCTTCTGCCAAATAATATTTTGTTTTATAACAGGGCTTATGTATATGAATATTGTTTTGACAGCCTTTTGGCATTGCGCTTTGTTCTATATGAAGGAGTGCTAAACACGAGCATATAATGAAAGTAACAAAATCAAACATTGCACAATTAGCCGGAACCAAGCAGTTGTTATTCGACGGTTTGAATTACAGTTCCCGACCTCCACTCAGTCCCAATGTGGCCATCAACTCCCTGGCAGCTACCGGTCCCGCTCTATTGGCGCCAATAGTGGAAGCCGACGGGCCGTATCCAGGCAAATGGATACGGGGCTCTTTGGCAACCATTGTTGCGAATCGGCCGGCCATCAGTATTCCGCCGCTTTCCTCTCTGGGTAAAACCATTTTCAAATGCTGCAGCGCTCCCCTAAAGCCCGTGTTCCATAGGATTACGTCGGCTTTTTCTTCCCTGCCATCTTCCCATTTTACCCCGCTACTTGTGATCTCGCTAAACATAGGAAAGCGCTTGAGCACACCTCTTTTTTTCATGTCTAAAACTTCTGGCGAAAGTGGTAAACCGGTAACAGAAACGACCGACAAAGGCGGCAACCCATTCCTGACCCGTTCTTCCACCAACGCCACTGCATGATGGCCCGCTACATCGTCAAAAGGTAATTCTTTAAATTCGGGAGGACGCCGGGTAACCCAGGTTGTAGTAGTCGCTTTTGAAATTTGGTCGAGTAACTGAATGGCGGATATGCCCGCACCGACTACGACGACATGCTTTCCCTTGAAGTAATCGGCAGTTTTAAAATCCCGTGTGTGCAGCTGTTCACCAGTAAAGAGATCTGCTCCCGGGTAATTAGGGATGTAGGGATTTTCCCAGGTACCGGTGGCATTAATAATGCCTAATGCAGAAAATAGAGTTTCGGACGAATCAATGTAAAACCGCTCTTTGTGGAGATAAACATTTTCTACTTTCAACGGGCGATAAACATGGATACCAAATTTCTGTTCGTACAGCTCATAGTAATGTGGCACCGCTATACTGGCTTGTACCGTCGCGCTACGCGTATCAAGCGTTTCCTGAAAAGACATACCAGGCAGATCATGGATTCTGTTTACGGTACTTAACGTGAGAGAAGGCCAGCGGTATTGCCAGGCACCACCTGCTGAGGGCGCGGCATCAAGCACGATGAAATCGGGCCCAATTGATAAGCCCAGCTTCTTTAAATGGTAAGCTGCGGATAGTCCGGCTTGACCAGCACCTATGACTACAATCTTTGTCTTATATCGGATTTTATCTGCCATTTATCATTGTTTTTAGAACCGTTCCAATTCCGGGGCCGAAATGAGGGTCGAAATCCGCCATCACAGACCGGAATTTGGCTGGGCACCGCCAAACCAAATGATCTTTGAACACGATTAGGGTTCTTTGTAAGCGGCGTGAAAACACGCGTATACTTGTAACTCTATTAGTACCCGAATTTGTTGCAAAAGACCAAGAGAAGATCCGTACATGTAAATCTTCGGCAGTATAACTAGGTCTGTTATGCAAGGATTTCGGCCTGCCGAAAAGTAAGAAACTTGTCTGGACTCTGACTATCTATTACCTTGATTTCTTTACCGCCAGGCGGCCATGTGGGTTTGTTTCCCCTTTTGAGTGGATTTGAGATATGCTCAATTGCAGTTTTTTGGATAATCATTTCTGAGAAATGGACTATCTGCGGAAAATGAGTTTGATGACTTTTGTAATGTTAACCAGCACGAACAAATACATGGTTAGCGGGTAATATTTAATCATAATTAAAAACAAAAGTCATGGCAGAGCAACTTAATCAGACAGTAGCAATTATTACAGGGGCGTCCAGTGGCATTGGGCAGGCAACCGCACTTCGTCTTGCATCGGCAGGTGCGCAGGTAGTCCTGGTAGCCAGGCGTGAGGATCGCCTTAAAAAATTGGAACAGCAAATCGTTGATGCGGGCGGAAGGGCATTTTCAATTGCAGCGGACCTTACATCAGCAGATGAAGCAGCATTAGTAATTACCAAAACGATAGCAGCATTCGGCAGGCTTGATACACTTGTTAATGCAGCCGGGGTTATGATGAACGGGCCATCGGTTGATTCACCTTTGTCAGAATGGGACCATATGGTCAACGTCAATCTCCGGGGACTGATGTATATCACAAAGGCCGCCTTACCACACCTTCTGGCAGCTGTTGCTACAAGTCCACGGAAGGTAGCAGATGTAGTCAACATTTCATCGGTATCCGGCCGGGTAGCAGCACCCGAAGTTGCAATCTATACCGCAACCAAATTTGCTGTGACAGCCGCGACAGAAGCATGGAGACAGGAATTCACGAAACAATCTTTGCGATTTTCGGTAGTCGAACCGGGAGCGACCGTGTCCGAATTATTTGAAGCAAAGGATGGGCAATGGGAGGGATTTACATCCATGTTCGGCGAGGTTGAACGTCTGCATGCAGAAGACATCGCCGAGGGTATCGCATTCATTGTTACCAATCCCCGGCGAGTTGCAGTAAACGAAATGCTCATCCGGCCAACCGATCAGGCATGATCTTCACTGGTCAGAAACAAACGTCAAGCCAGCCAAGATGCTCCTAAAATTATATTTTTATGAGTGCCGACCTCTGGTTAACTTACAACTGGATAAAAATTGACATTCATTTATTAAAACACAATCCATGAAAGATCAACAGGTTCCATATTTGATCAAATCCATTGGGGAACTGCATGAATTCTGGGGAATAGGAAAGCCGAAGCATCCATTGGTGAGTGTCTTTCGGCTTGAAAACACAATCCCAAAACTGACTTTGCCGGAAGTCCATATGTTCAACTTTTATGCAATTTCCATTAAGAAGAATTTTGAAGGAAAAATGAAATACGGTCAGCGCAACTATGATTTTGATTCGGGCGTCATGTCGTTCATTGCACCGCATCAGGTCATGCAGCACAAACAAGGAGACTCATCCCCGAAAGAAGGAATAAGTCTGGTCTTCCACCCGGATTTTCTGGCAGGATTTCCTTTGAATAAGGCTATAAAAAACCATGGCTTTTTTTCGTACCAGTTGAATGAAGCCCTGCATCTTTCGGAACAAGAAGAACTGACTGTGGGAAATATTATGAAAAATATTGAATCCGAGTACCTGTCGAATATAGATAAATTCAGCCAGAACGTGATTGTCTCAAATATTGAATTGCTCTTGCAATATGGAGATAGGTACTACAATCGCCAGTTTATAACCCGAAAGCTCGCCAACGATGAGATTCTAATCCGATTAGAAGATCTGCTTTCTGCTTACTTCGACAACGATTCCGCCTTGGAAAGCGGAATGCTGACAGTAAAGTCACTTTCGGACCAATTAAATATCTCCCCTAACTATTTGAGTGATATGCTCAGGAGCATAACCGGTCAAACTACCCAGCAGCACATCCACAACAAACTGATGGAAAAGGCCAAAGTATTATTGACGACAACGAACCTGTCTGCACGCGAGATCGCATTTCAATTGGGTTTTGAGTATCCTCAATCCTTCAACAAGCTGTTTAAAAAAAGGACTGAAATGTCACCTCTGGAATTTAGAGAGTCATTTAATTAAAATATGTTTCTGGATGACTTTTACTTTGAAGGTAACAGCGGTCAGCGGGTCAAAAAAACCTGTTCGACATCATAAATGGTAACCGATTACTGATAATCCCTGTTTTCTCCCAGGATAGGACAAAGCATCCGCTCAACTACATTTCATGGTCTTAGGCAGGCGTTATCTGCTGTCCAGAAATTTGTGTGACCTTTAAACCGGTTACCCGCAATACCCATATCTGATTCCAAGTGAGTCTTTGAGGATGTGACTTCGGTCATGTTCTGGGTTACAAATTATTTATTAGAGAATCTAAAAAGACAATACTTAAACAAACAAATCAATACTATGAAACTTCATGAAAAAGTAGCGCTTGTCACAGGTGCTTCATCTGGAATCGGAGAGGCAATTGCTCTGTTATTTGCAAAAGAAGGTGCCAAAGTTGTTGTAGGTGCCACAAAAATTGAAAAGGCGCAGCTCGTCGTTGATGAAATAGTATCTGGCGGGGGACAGGCCATAGCGGTGGCATCAGATATCTCTGATAAGCAAAGCATTGAAGCAATGTTTGAACAAATTCAGAAGCAACTCGGACCAGTTGATATTCTGGTCAACAATGCGGGCTATTTTGATAAGTTTGCTCCTTCGCTGGAAGCAGAGGAGGAGCTCTGGGACAAAGTCTTTGACACAGACATGAAAGGAACGTATATGGTCACAAATGCAGCCCTGCCAGGCATGCTCGATAAAAAATTGGGCGTGATCATCAACATCGGATCCGTTGCGAGCAGTTTTGCCAAGTTTGGAGGGGCTGCCTACATCTCTGCAAAACATGCGATGCTGGGGTATACCAAGCAAATGGCATACGATTATGGTAAAAAAGGCATCAGAACGAACATAATCCTGCCAGGCGTAATTGAAACTAAATTTTTTACGGGCAATGTAACTGAACAGCAGCAGAAAGATGTCCGGGATACAACAGAAAAACTTCCTGCCGGTCGTGTTGGCTACCCGATTGATGTTGCTAATGCAGCACTCTTCCTGGCTTCGGATGATTCCAGCTATATACATGGAGCTTCCCTTCTGATTGATGGTGGGCTGACACTTTAAGTAATGCTGGCAAAATGAGCTGAGCATGATCGCTCTCAACTCGATTTTTATCCCACTAACATCATCATGATCGACAGGCGAGTTCTGACAATTGCCGAGGTTACTTATGATCCTGACGCTTGACGAGTTCAGTAAAGAATTTATTGTATTCTTCGATTACGGAGCGTCCCAGTGAACATTTTATTTTTTTACCCTCTTTTCTTGTAACCAGCAAGCCTGCGTCCCGTAGGGTTTTTAGATGGTGCGAGATAGTGGGTTGGGCAAGATTAAAATTTGCCGCAAGATCTGCGTATTCGGTCGAATCATATTTTCCGACCTGCAAAAAGCATTAAAATCCTATGATTGTCACTTAGTGCTTTTGATATCCTGTTAACTTCATTTACATCCATAGTCAGATTGAACAGTCGGGATCACCTATCGATGACACCAAACCGGCACTTTTCATCCGCAAGGCTTTCACTGTTTTGTTTTCAACAGTCATATTTCATCGTGTTTTATGTTGGCAAATTCGGATAAGCCGAGCGCATTTTGTATCGACGTAAAATTATGTAAATGGTCTGCTTAAAAGTTGGTCAGATCAAATGGAAAGCTGGAAAAATCAAACAGGTTGATTTTTTCTGTAAAGCTTTGGTGTGAGGTGCTGGTTTTTTTTGAAGAAATTAATGAAATGCGGAAGGTCATCAAATCCCAGGCTCCATGCAATCTCAGAAATATTCCAGTCGGTATGCGCAAGAAGGCTTTTGGATTCCTGCATGATTCTTGCGGCGATCAATTGTGAGGTGGTTTTTCCTGTGACAGCCTTTAATGCGTGGTTCAGGTGATTGACGTGAACAGACAACTGATTGGCAAATTCAGTGGGATGACGAAGCTCCATACGCTGGATGGTCGATTCAATTGGAAACTGTCTCTCGAGCAGTTCCGTAAAAATGGAAACGATGCGTTGTGACCCATTCGAATCCTTATAAGGCTGAAAAGTGGCGGGCTCCATTTTAAGTGCGGCGAAAATTAATTGAAGCACCATCGCCCGAAGCGAATCATATTTGTAACTGAATTCAAGCGTGATCTCACTGAGCATCAGCTTAAAGATATCTTCAAATGCACCAAATTGTTCTTTATTGAGGTGAAACAGGGGAACATTACCCGGCTTGAAAACAGGGTAATCTTTAATGGGCATGAACTGATCGAAAAAATCTTCCGTGAACACACAGAAATAAGCGACCTGTTCAGATTCCAGATGTTCCCAGGAATAAGGAATATTGGGATTGGTAAATAACAAAGCACAGTCAAAATCAACGGTTTTGTCGGCGTAGTATAGTTTTGTTTTCCCTTTCAGCAGGCTGATCTTATATAATGCTTTCCGGTTGAAGGGTTTGCAATTAAACTCTTCATCCCTGTCATGTTTTACACAAAAAACGTTGAAACGCTGAACATCTTTGCCGATCTCGCCGGGCATCCAGACGCGCTCATCATCTTTAAGGTCCTCATGTAAATCAATATCTCTCATTTCTGATAACCATTTTATGGTTGTTCCAATCACTGTTATGCTTACAGAACAGCTGCAAAAGTAACTAATAATTGGCGTTGCAAATTTATAAAATCAAAGCAATAGTTGTAAAAATCAAATAATCGTTGTTGTGTAAATTCATCCATTTCGGAGGTTTGATTTTTTCAGTTTTCTCTTTGATCTATACAAGTGGCCAGCCAGGCCAGCTGGTAATTTTGTGCTTTCTACAAACATAACAAAGACTAAAAATGATAACAGCAAAAGGATATGCGGCGCAAAGTGCTAACCAGGAATTGAGCCCCTGGAATTTTGAACGCAGAGATGTCGGGCCACATGACGTACAAATTGATGTCTTGTTTTGCGGGGTATGCCACTCAGATATTGCGCAGATTAACAATGAATGGTTCCCGGGTATATTTCCCATGGTGCCCGGTCATGAAATCGTAGGACGTGTCGTAAAAGTGGGGGACCACGTGAAGGGATTTAAGGTAGGTGATCTGGCCGGCGTTGGCACACTTGCCAATTCCTGTCGGCACTGTGCGCCGTGCAATGATGGCGAGGAAGTTTACTGTGAAAATGGTGTCATTCCGACCTATAATGGCTTAGACAAATATCTGGACAATCAACCCACCTATGGCGGCTATTCCAATACTATGGTATCCGATGAGCGGTTTACCGTCCATATACCGGAGAATCTGGATTTACCGGCAGTAGCTCCTTTGTTATGTGCGGGCATCACAACATATTCTCCTTTGAAACACTGGAAAGTCGGCAAAGGGCACAAACTGGCTGTACTTGGATTAGGCGGCCTTGGTCACATGGCGGTTAAATTCGGTGTGGCTTTGGGCGCTGAAGTCACCATTCTGAGCTCGTCTCCTAAAAAAGAGGCTGATGCTAAAAAATTAGGTGCACATCACTTCGTGGTGACCTCTGATACCGAAGAAATAGAAAAAGTAAAAAACTCGTTTGACTTCATTCTTGACACCGTAAGTGCGCAGCATGATTTCGACTTTTATGGTTCATTGCTCAGACTGAACGGCGTTCATATTGTTGTAGGCATTCCACCGCAAGGATTAGAAATCAAACAGGTATTCGGATTACAACTTGGCCGCAGAAGTATTGTTGGATCGGCTTCAGGTGGCCTTAAAGAGACACAGGAAATGCTGGATTTCTGCGCAGTACACAACATCGTTTCGGACATTGAAATCATCGACATTAAAGATATCAAAACAGCCTTTGAACGCATGGAAAAAGGTGACGTGAAGTACCGTTTTGTGATTGATGTTGCATCGATACAATAGCTTCAAAAAGCAAGAAAAAGTTACGGCCCGCAAGATTAACCCGGCTACTTTTTTTACAGTCAGGAATTATTAGCCGTGTTCCTGACTGCCATAAAGCTTGTTTGTGAATTTTATAAATAATTTAAGTGATGACAACAATAGCAATTCCTTCAAAGACCAAAGCATGGCGACTTCATGGATTTGGGATAAATAATCTGAAACTTGAAACGATAGGCATTCCTGAGCTAAAACCTCATGAGGTGCTCGTGAAAGTTGGCGCGGTGTCGTTAAATTATCGAGACAAAGCCGTTATTGACGGATATATGGGTGAGATTTTATTGCCGTTGATTCCGGTATCGGACGCGGCAGGTGTAGTAGTACAGACCGGATCTGATGTGACGAACCTCAACCCTGGAGACCGGATAATTTCTCATCTCTGGTCACATTGGCTTGATGGGGAGGCCACCCCGGACGAATACAAATATTTATTGGGCTCTGCATTACAGGGAGCCCTGGCCCAGTATATTGTGCTGGAGTCGCAGGGTGTCGTAAAGATCCCCGATTTTTTTAGCTACGAGGAAGCCTGTACTTTTCCAACAGCTGGCTTGTCGCCATGGTTTGCACTCATGAATTATGGAAAACTTAAGGCAGGTGACACCGTTCTTGTTCAGGGTTCCGGCGGTGTTTCTGTCTTCGGTATTCAAATCGCCAAAGCCTTGGGTGCAAGTGTGATAGCTACTACAAGCAGCGAGCTGAAAGCTGAAAAATTGAAATATATAGGTGCTGATGAGGTTGTCAATTACAATTCAGCTGATTGGGTTCAAGAAACACTTAGGCTTACCGAAGGTAAAGGTGTGGACCATTTGCTGGAAGTTGTTGGCGGTAGCGGCCTGAATGACTCTGCAAAAGCGGTTAAACACAATGGTCAAATTTTCATCATTGGTTTTCTAGAAAGCCAAACCGCCAGTTTCAATCTTATCACAGTAATGAGCAAACAGATCAAACTGCAAGGCATAGCAGTCGGCCATTTAAGAGCATTGGGTGAAATGATCAATTTTTTTGCCGAAAAGGGTATCAAGCCAGTTATTGAAAAAATTTACAGTTTCGATGAAGTTATCGAAGCATACGATCACCTGGCGAAAGGGAGCCTGGGTAAGATCGTAATTAGGGTTTCCTGATTTTAGTTTGGTGCAGGTTCTTGACCCTCGGAGTAACGGGCATACAGAGATTTTCAAATAATATTTTGTTGTATAACAGGGGTTATGTTTTTAACGGCATAAACCTAAAAGATTAGGCATCTGAGCCTAAGAGGCGTGAATTTAAATGAATAGATGTCGTTAATTCAAACTACTACGAAATTGAAGAGGGGACAGCTGGGTCTTAGATTTAAACAACTTGTTGAATGACTGTGCGTATTGGAATCCCAGTTGAAAGGCAATCTCACTGACGGACATGGTAGTGATACCCAGTAGCTGCTTTGCCTTTTCGATGACGATGTTCTGTAAATGCTGCTGTGCATTTTGCCCGGTTTGCACGCGCAACATATCACCCAGGTAATTGGGGGACAGACTCAATTGATCAGCAATGTATTGTACTGTTGGCAGACCGTTCTTATCAGGAAGGTTTTTAGCAAAATAGTCATAAACGGCCTGCTGAAATTTATCAACCAGCTCGTGGTTGACCAGTTTGCGGGTCAGGAATTGCCTGTCGTAAAAGCGCTTGGAATAGTTGAGCAGCAAATCGATATGTGAAAGCACGATGTCCTGTGTGTGCACGTCGATACGTTCAATTTCTTCACTGATCTTTTCTAACAGACCGATAATATGGGATTCTTCTTTTTCTGAAAGATGCAGCGCCTCGCTCACCGAATAGGAGAAAAAGCTATATCCTTTGATTATACCGGCAAGCGGATGCCTGACCAGGATATCGGGATGGAAAAGCAGCACATACCCTTTGGCCTGCCGGATCTGGTCAGGAAGAAGATGTTGCAACTGACCAGGAGCGGTAAAGCTCATCACCCCGGTATCAAAATCATAATATTGCTGCCCGTACCGGATTGCACACGACACGTCTTTTTTCAATGCAATGCAATAAAAGTCAGTATGGAAACCCTGCCAGTGGTCACCGTAGGTAATGTCAATCTGAGCCAAACGGATTACACTTAGCAGGGGATGCGAAGGGGATGGCAAGCCAATCAGGCGATGGAATTCGGAAATAGATTTGATCTTTTTCATGGATGTCAATAATCGTTCATGGCCATCCCAAAATCGTTGTATGGGTTGCCAGTTTCGATCCCCAAAGGTAAAATGCTTTCGAGTTTATCCAGGTCGGCAGCGTCAAGTACGACACCAGCCGCCGCAATATTTTCTTCAAGGTATTTAACACGCTTGGTGCCTGGTATGGCGATGGCACCTTTTGCAAGTACCCAGGCGAGCGCGAGCTGTGAGGCAGTAATCTGTTTTTGCGCTGCCATCGCTTCGACCGCCTCCAGCAGCTCGATATTTTTATAGAACTGCTTGCCTTGAAAACGCGGAACTGTCCTTCTGAAATCGTCTTCCGGAAAATCCTCCGGCGTACGAAATTGTCCTGTTATAAATCCCCGGCCCAGCGGTGAATAGGCCACAAATCCAATCCCAAGTTCTTGCAGTGACTGCAATACACCGTATTCTTCCACTTTGCGCTCGAATAACGAGTATTCACTTTGCACGGCCGTGACCGGATGAATCTGGTGTGCTTTACGCACAGTGTCAGCTGAGACTTCGGAGAGACCTATATACCTGACTTTACCTTCCCGGACCAACTCGCCCATGGCCGCGACGGTTTCTTCAATGGGTGTATTCTTGTCCAGCCGATGCAGGTAATACAAGTCAATATAATCCGTACCCAGGTTTTTGAGTGAACGTTCAGCAGCTTTTTTGACGTACTGCTTCGTCCCGTTAATTTTCCAGGTGGCCGTGCCGTCGTCTTCAAGCTCATTGCCGAACTTGGTAGCAATGATGTAATCCGCCCGGTTTGGTTCAACAGCTTTTTTTATGAGTTGCTCATTGATGAATGGCCCGTAAAGGTCGGCAGTATCCAGAAAGTTGCCTCCCAGTTCAAATGATCGGTGTATGGTGGCGATTGCTTCCTTTTCATCGGCTTTACCGTACATATCCGTTCCGTGAAAGGCGGTCATTCCCATGCAGCCTAAACCCAGCAGTGGTACCTCCAATCCCTGGCTTCCTAATTTTACTTTCTTCATGTTTCCTGTTTCAATTGATTTTTAAGACAAGACAAAGGTAAAATCGATGTAAAACCAAAAAGTATCCATATCCCTGAATTGTGTATTCAGATTATCGGACGGGCGATCTTACTTTTCTATCAACCTTTTACGGATGCGGCTGAGCGATTGATTTTTAACGCCCAGGTATGAGGCAATATGATACCCTTGTACGCGCTTGACGATATTGGGATGTTCTTCCAACAGATTCAGGTAACGCTTTTCATGGGTTAGAAACAAAAGGTCTTCTGCCCGTCCCTGTGAATGGTTAAAAAAGTGTTCGGCAAGAAGCCTTCCGAACCGCTCCCAAGATTTGGAGGCAGTATACATTTTTTGCAGATCGTGATAATCCATGTACATGATCTCGGAGTCTTCGAGGGCTTCAATATAATAGCTGCACGGGTACTGGTAAATAAAGCTACGGAATGAAACGAGAAACTGTTTTTCGGAAAAAAAGTAAACGTTCTTCTCCTGGTCAGCCTTTGGATCGTAAAAGTAAATCCGGAAAATACCTTTGAGCACAATTCCCAAATCTTTGCAAACCACATTTTGCCGGTTGTAAAACTCACCTTTTTTGATCTTGCGTGTACGCCACAAAGGCAGGCTTACGGAAAGTTCATCTTCCGCAAGACCTGCAAATGGCGCGATCACTTCGTTAAGTAGTGCCAATTTATCCACCTGTTCAATCTTTATCTGATTATCAATCAAGGCAAATGTAGCGCAATGCTTATCATGGATTTCAAATTACTGATTGGCAATCGAGATTAACAAATCACTTAGCTCCTGTGATTTGGACAAGAACGGACAGTGGCTGCTGTCGATCTCGTGCACGTCGGTGATCTTATGGTCAGTGATCAATTTGTTTTGAAGCGTTTTTCCCAGCGCTTTGTCCTGCAAGGTTTTAATATAGCTTTTTGAGACACTCCCAAATTTGGCAGATGTTAATGTTACCGGATTGGTCAATGGTACTGCTGGTTCGGGGCGAAAACGATCAAGCACGGCTTTTTTATCCTGCTGGCTTGCATCGGCACAAAACGCATTCTGAAATTTTTCAAAATCGCTGATGCCAACCGTCAGGTGGTCTTGTGACGGGACAAATAGCGGGCTGAGCTCACTTTCGGTATCCTGGCCTGCTATCGCAAATAGTGATTCTCCGTTTTGGGGTACAAAAGCGCCCAGATAAACCAGGCGTTCGATTTTTTCTGGCACTACTTCCGCTGCTGCCGAAATGATGATCCCGCCCAGACTATGCCCTACCAGTACAACTTTACCTTGTAAGGGCTGGATGGCGGACACCACCTTGTCGCGGTAGCTGTCCATGGTGATACCGGCCGGGTTTGTCTGATCTGTTCCGTGGCCTAGAAGTTCAACTACTACGACCTGGTTTCCTTTGGCCTCTAGTGCAGCCTTTACCTTGTCCCAGCCATAAGCAGCCTGAAAAGCGCCATTGACAAGCACAAACGTTTTGCGTTTTGCTTCATCAGGTATTTGATGGTCTTCTGTGCAAGATGCTAATGCCAATGTGGAAACGGTGGCTAGTACCAGCCCTGCGAACAAACTACGTATTCTCTGTACTCTTTTTATTGAATGATTCATCGTGTTATTGTTTTGATTACACGACAAATTTCAGGGCGTTGACGGAAACGGAATTTCACTTAAGTGCATATCGGTAAAGTTTTTTCAAGCAATATTTAATCTTTGAAATTCATAAGAGCAGCTTTGCTTTTGATATAATACTTGCTGCTGATTGTGGCCAATTTTGTCTTATCAAAAACACAACAAAAGCGATCAGGATATGAAAACGCAAAAAATATGGTTCATTACCGGGGCATCAAGAGGGTTCGGACTTGAAATCACAAAAGCAGTACTGGCATCAGGCGATAAGGTGGTGGCCACCGTCCGCAGCAACGCGGCAGACTTTCATGCAGGTTTTGGCCAGGATGCTAACCTACTTGTTGTCACCATGGATGTGACCAATGAGCCGCAGGTAGCCGGGGCGGTCGCCGAGGCGATACAGCATTTCGGTCAGATTGATGTTCTGGTCAACAATGCGGGTTATGGCTTGCTGTCGGGGATTGAAGAGGCTACGAATGAAGAAGTTAAGCAGAATTACGAGGTGAATGTGTTCGGTACTTTGAATGTGATCCGGGCCGTGCTGCCCACGATGCGGGCGAGAAGATCAGGACATATCATCAACATTTCGTCTGTTGGCGGGCTTGGTGCCTACATGGGCTGGGGACTTTACGGTTCTACCAAATTCGCCATCGAAGGCATTACCGAGGCATTGGCGATGGAAACTGCGCCGCTGGGTATTCACGCCACCGTGGTAGCGCCCGGGTTTTTCCGCACCAACTTCCTGGACGAATCCTCGCTTTCCAGCAGCAAACAAATTATCCCCGATTATGCGGATACGGTCGGTGCTATGCGCGAGTTCGCTTCGAAGGTAAATTATAAACAGCCCGGCGATCCGCTCAAACTTGCACAGGCATTTATCACGTTGGCCAGCTCCGAAAATCCGCCAGTGCATTTGCCATTGGGAAAAGATACGCTTGAAAGATATAGGAGCAAAACAGCTGATTTTGAGAAAGATATTACGACGTGGCTTGATGTGATCACGGGCACAGATCATGATGATGCCGAGTGACTTTTTTAGCCACGAATGCACGAATTTACACGGATGTTTATATTCGTGTAAATTCACATATCCGTGGCAAAAATTTCAGAGACAATCCATTTTAAATAAATTGCATAACTCCTTAGATTTTATGATCAAGTCAACCCTTGACAGCAAAGTGATTGATACTTTGCGCGACCTGCCGGATATGATCCCGGTTTTTCGTGAATATTTTGAAGGATGGACAATCCGGGTTTTCAACCGTGAGCAGCACGCATGCCGCAATTACCTTTCTCCCAACAGACGGGAATTCTACAAGATCCTGCTCATTTCAAAAGGCACCGGCGTATTTACCCTGGGCCTGAATACGTATTATATTGAAGAACCGACGCTACTGTTTATAAACCCCAACGATATTATTTCCTGGCGGAACTTGTCCCAGGAATCGGGCGGGCATTACGTGCTGTTCAAAAAAGCATTTGTTAACCACCATGCGCAGCTCAAAGCGGTGATCGATAAGTTCGGACTGTTTTCAGAAAAAACAAAAAGCGTGATCCGCCTTGATGATGACCAGGTGCCGCGGATCAGCCAGTATTTTGAGAAGATGCAACAGGAAGAAGCGGACGACAGCGATTTTAAAGAGGATGCGATGCAGGCATATCTTCAACTTTTAATGGTAGAAAGCATGAAAGTGGCGCGCTTTCCAAAACCTGACAAGGTGAGCGATGACTTTACACATATCCACCATTTTTTTGACCTACTTGAAAAAGAGACCTCGGGCATCAATTTCAGCGCACCGATCCGGATCAAAACCGCCAAGGAATTTGCTGGTAGCCTGCAAATGCACCCTAACTATCTGAACCAGCTACTTAAAAAACACACCGGGCAAAACGCCAGTACGCACATCCGGAACCGTATCCTGGACGAAGCCAAAGCATTACTGGTCCAGACGGACTGGAGTCTTCAGGATATCAGTTACAGCATTGGCTTTTCCGAGCAACCCAATTTTAATATGTTCTTTAAAAAGAATACAGGTTACACCCCGGCAGAATTCAGGAAGACGTTCTGAGCGTTACCCTTTGGGTGCCGGTGGCTGATAAAATTGCTGCATTTGCAAAAGCCGGCTTTGTAATAATTGGACTTCATAGGCTCGTAAATAAATATTTCTTTGCCCTTATCACGAATTGTAATGCGGAACGGCTGTCCGAGTTTTTGGGTAAAATGATAAACCGAAAGGTATTCGGCAAGGTCCTCATGCCATCTGCTGGTACTGAACAAAGAGACAAACGGTGTGAGTGACAATGCCTGGTATAACTTTTCTGCCCGATCAATGGGCAGCGGCTTGCCTCCCCGGTATCTTGTGCTGTCGATCAACGCGTCGCTGAACTCGGGTGCGATCCTCGTGATATCATGCCAGGTTCCAGTACCAAAATTTCCTTTCGCTATTTGTAAAACGCCGTCGACGATGTGTGTGGTTTCGTGCAGCATGACATAAAGTAACGCGCTCAACTGGCCAATTTCACAGGATACTACGAGTGGCGAGTTCGCAGCGTTAAAACAGGTGCGTTCTTTCTCGCTCATCCATTCCGAGGCATTTTGTTTGAAGATCGCTGCGCGGATAGTGATGTTAAAAACAGGAAAATCCGAACCAAAATTTAAAGTCGAAGTCAAAGCGGTATTGGGCATATCGTCCAGAAAGCTGATGCTTGCCAGATGCTCCTTTAAAACCTGCTGATGCAACGGGGGTAGTTCTGCAAATACCTTTTCAAGCTGGCCGGATTCTTCAGCAGTTAACGTATGCTCAATGGGCGACATCCCCGCATCTTTGAAGATTTGCAACGTTTTTTCAGAGGCTGGCTGCAACCTTTGCATTAAAGATTTCGCAGGGTCTAATCCGTATTCACGCTAAATTTCAAGACTATTAGATGATGAATGGTTCTGGGGCAGACTTTGTGCATTGGAATTGCTGGATAAATCAACCAATCCAACAAATAATAGCACGGCGGCGCAGAAGGGCCGGATTGATAGATGATTCTTTGCTGTCATAATAAAAGTTAGGAAGCTATAATATTTGATTGGAAGGACAGATCAGAATACGATCACAACCGGCAGGTTGACCGTGTTCTTTTGTATCACAGTTTGTTTAATCAACAATAAGAGAGGGCGTTTCCCCGCCTGTGACCACCAGGTTCCGGATGATCAATTGGTTATCCATATCCTTAATTATCCAGGTTTGCCGTAAATTATAATGATAGATAAAACTGTCTTTTCTGCTCTGCCAGCCAGCCAGCTGGTCACTTGTCGCTTTCACTTCACCATACCAGTCAATTACAAAACTGACAAGAAATTCATGAGCAGCTGCCCGTTTAACTTGGATTTTTGAAATATCATGAAAATTCCAGAGCGTTTGTGTCAATAGATTATTGTACCATTTGGCATAATCGGAATGACTCACTAACGGCGCTTGCCCGGGGAATGAAAGGCTCATATCCTTGTTATTCAGGTGCGCTAAATAATAGTCGACGTTAGACGCATGTTCAAAATGGGTAAACCATTCATAGACGAACATTTTGATGTCGTTTGCGTTTCTGGCGGCCAATCCGTTTTCGGGCTTGAATTTTTTGGCCTGCGATTCATAAGTTGAAACCTTTGGATCATCCAGGTTTTGTGCCCTCGCAGTCATAGATGAAAAACCAATCCACAAAAGGCAAAATCCTTTAATGAGATCTTTCATCAAAGATTGGCTATTGCTGCTGGTACTTGTTTGTGTGTTTTTAAGTTTGATTGGCACATGCTGTGCGCTTTTAATTGCTGTAATACTCTCCATCTTGTTTAGCGTTTAATGAGGCTGCAAAGATGAATAGTATCGGTATCGCGCATAATATGAAAATCAAAGGTCGTTTTATTAATTTCAAAGATGAAAGACACAGATGGGATGTTTGGGGCATCCCTAAAATGTTATGTCATTATGTATGTATGAATATCAATAAGGGGTTAAATTAAAAGAAAGGAGCAAAACCGTCACGGCCGCCGTGTACAATTTTTCTTTGCCATAAGCTTGGCATATCCAATCCTAAGACGTTATTCCCGTATTTTTGATCAACCTATTGGCTTTTGAAATAAGTTCATTGAATCAAAATGACATAATGAAACACAATAGCTAAACTTCATACCGGACTATTCACAAGATATCTCCAAAGATGAAGCCGACATTTGAATGTACCAGATCAACGCCCCGCCAGTTTGCTACGCGAAACCCGTGGCGCTTTTTGTACTTTCTTTTAATTTAACCCTAAAGGGCTTGCAAATGCCTGTCAAAGGTATTTCAACCACCAAGCCGAATGAGATTGTTTATAATCCCCATACCAGCGACAAGCAAAATACAAACCCAAAATCAAAATTGCCCATACCAGATAAAGTCGGATCAAATTTGGTTGGTAGGTTACCGGCCAAGATGCAGAAGGGCTAAAAAAGAAGTTAACTGAATGGCCAAATGAAAGGTAAGTCCATACCATTGCGCCCGCATTAATAAGTGGAATATGCAGCAGGTAAAAGAATAGTGGCACCTTCCCGAAAACAATCAGAACCCGGGTGAATTTCTTGCCCACACTTTCCAGGACAGATAATAATAGGCATGCCATGCCTAATGTCAATGACACATAAAGTAAAGAGGGAGGGTATTTGCTGATGCTGATAAATGATAGTATGCTATAAATGATGCCTCTTTCCTGAAAAGCCCAGGGTTTAGGGTCACCATACAGGTTGATAGCGCGCAGGATTACAAAGAAGGTGACCAAAATTCCGCCAATCAGGATCAGTCTCCTGTTACGATAGGTGGTGGAAGCTGTAAACAATGTGCCAATCAAATACCCGCTGATCATGACAGCGACCCAGGGGATTAAAGGATAAACAGCAAATAGGGGTGGTGGCCCGGCACCTATTGACAAAAATTGTACAGGCCTGTGCAGGAAAACCCATCCAAGCGTATCAGCACTCATTTGGGCAGGTTCCACGTAAACCAATAGCTGGTGGCCTGCTATCAGCGCAATGGCGAGTGCAGTCAACAACCATCTCGGCAGCCAGATCAAACCAGCCATGCACAGCATCGACCATCCAATTACCCAGATTACCTGTAAGAAAATCACATCATAACTGAATTGCCAGAAAAAACCAACCACGGCAAGTTCCAGAAATATCATCCATAGACCTCGTATAAGCAAAAATTTGCTGACCGATTGCTTTTGGGGCTGTTTCTGTTGATATAGAAAAATGCTTATTCCGGTCAGAAAGACAAAAATGGGTGCGCAAAAATGGGTGACCCATCTAGTGAAAAACAAGATTACAGAAGATTGCGCTACATCGTCTGCACGATATGGGGTAGCACTCCAGAAATCCCGAACGTGGTCCAGGGCCATCAAAACGATGATCAGCCCACGTAATGCATCAATGGATGTCAGCCTTGACGATCTTGAATTCAACTCAGGTTGGGCAGCAGAACTTGATAGAACGTTTTCCATAGTTATATAATTAGGTAATGTTTTATTTTCGACCTCGTTTTTTGTGCCCGCAGCCAGGTTACCGTAAATCATTGATTCATTTTTCACCTGCTATTCTGCCAGGTGCAGTTCACGGGTTTCGTTTTTACTTTTTGGCAGCAGACTGAGCATTAAACCCGTTAATACCAGGCAGGCAATATTTGCATAGGTGCTGTAATGAAATGCCCTGCCATAATCCCAGGTATCTTGCCCTGTGCCTACCACGCTATAAAAGATGCCACCAATGATGCCGATCCCCAGCGCGGATGCCGTTTGCTGAAACGTACTGTAAACACCAGCCGCTGCGCCCGCAAATCTTTGAGGCACACCTCTCAATGCAAGGCTCAATAAGGAAGGTAAAACCAGCCCGTTGCCCAAGCCGTAAATGCCCAGCAAAACAAAAATGACACTTCCGCTGACCCGCGTTTCAAAAAATAGGATCTGCAGAGAGAATGAAAAGATGGTAATCACGATTCCGATCTGGGGGACAAGCCTGCCGTATTGGGCAAGCAGTTTGGAGGAAGTAACGGAAGACAATGTGAAGAGCAGCCCCGGCAGTACAAAATAAAGGCCTGAGTTTACCGAAGATATACCTAATCCATTTTGGAGAAATACCGCGCTGGTCAGAAGATAGGAGGTATGCATCATAAACTGGAAGAGCACGGCGATCAAGCCGATGCTGAAATTTTTATTTGAAAAAAGCTCGGTATCGATCAAGGGACTGATGCCCCTTTTCAATTTTGCTTTCTGGTCGTAAATAAAATAAGCAAGGATCAAAATGGATGCCAATAACAGCAACATGCTCCAAAGGGGCCATCCCGCTTCACGGCCCTGCGCTAATGGGTAAATCAGACAGAAAAGCCCTGCCGTTAAAATGGCTATGCCGGAATAATCGAAGCCCCCATTTTCCTGTTGCTTTGTTTCCGGTAAAAACCGGTGTGCCGCCCACAGCGAGGCTAGACCAATCGGCAAATTAATGAAAAATATCAGGCGCCACCCGTCAATAATGGTGTGGACAGCCGACAAATACCCTCCCAATACCTGACCCAAAATGGAAGCGATACCCAGCGTAATACCAAACCAGCCGATTGCCTTTGCACGCTCTTTTGGGTCTGTGAAAAGTACCTGTATAAATGCAATTGCCTGTGGTACCATGAATGAGGAACTTATCCCTTGGAAGAAGCGGGCTATGTTCAATTCAAATGGTGTGCGGGACAGGCCACAAAGGCAAGAGAATAACGTAAAGCCAAGCATTCCCCAAAAAAATATTTTTTTTCTTCCAAAATAATCCCCGGCACGGCCACCTGTGATCAAAAAAGAAGCATACCCCAGAAGGTAACCCGCGATGACCAGTTGAATTTCCCCATCGGTGGCTTGGACACCTTGTTTAATAGATGGGACGGCCACGTTGACTATGAATACGTCAATCACCGATAGCAAGGGTGCGGTCAGGACAATAATGAGGGAGGTCCACGGGGATGTTTCCTTTTTCATAAAGCAAATGTAGTTGTATTGATTAGAAAATAGATAGACTTGTCTATATATTATTTAGATATCTTTGCACCATGAAAGAATCAGTAATAAGAACGCGTATTCTTGAGGTAGCGTCGAGACTGTTTTATGAACAGGGTTACAATTCAACGGGCATCAATCAGATCATCCAGGAGGCAGAGATTGCCAGGGGGTCGTTGTATAACCATTTCCCGTCCAAGAGGGATCTGCTGACCGCTTACATTCAAAACTCGGAAAATCTTTGGTTTATGGGGTTGGATGAATTTCTTAAACCAATCGAAGATCCTAAACAAAAACTGTTGGCCATGTTCGATTACCGTATTGACAGGCAACTACGTTCAAAATTTGGTGGGTGCCATTTCAACAAGATTGGAGCGGAAGTATCCGGGGATGACTTGGACGCATTTGTGCTCGTTCAACATCAAAAAGACAGGCTCAAAACGTATATCATGGCCCTTCTTGGGCTAGTCACACCTGTTCAGCCAGCAGCTATAGGGAAAGAGATGCTGTTGGATACGCTGTTCCTGCTCATGGAGGGAGCAACCGTTGCCGCCAGTGCTTACAAGGATTCGCAGCCCTTAAAGGATGCCAGAAAAATTGCCGAAATACTACTTGGTTGAGCCAGGACATATAAAAATAACCGGCGTTCCGGCGGGTTAGTGATCGGCAGACGCAATAACGACAGGCCCTGTTCTTTTTTTTGCAACCAATGCTAACAGTGGTATGGCCAGGACAAAAAGGGCGCCAATGAACAGATAGCCATCAATATAGGTTAGCAGCAAAGCCTGTTTCTGCACTGTATTGTCAATAAGCTTCAATGCTTTAACGTAGGCCTCCTGATGTCCCAGACCGCGCAGTTTGAAAGCGTTGGTAAGGGTTGAAATCCTTTCCATTGAAATTGGGTTGTATTCGGAAATGTTACTGACCAAATCCGTACGGTGCACGGCCATCCTTCTGGCCATATAGGTATTCAGGGCCGATATCCCAAATGAACCACCAAGCTGCCGCATCATATTATTGAGCGCCGCCCCCTGGGGCATGTCCTTTGCTTCAAGTGACGAAATGGCAAGGGTCGTCAACGGTACGGTGAGCAGGGCCATACCCGCAGCCCGGAATATTAACGCGGTTGAAATATAGGCGGATGATGTCTGCGGATTGATCCGTGACATCATCCAATTGAAATAGATAAAACAAGCGAAACCCAGAAAAACGATTACCGTGGGGGAAACGCCACGCTGGAGAATTTTTCCCGAAATGATCAGTACAAAAAGGGCGACCAGTGAACCCGGGAGCAACAAGACCCCTGTCTGCGAAGGCGATAATAGAAGCAGGCGCTGGGACAATACCGGGGTCAGATAGATGGAGGTAAACATGCCAATGCCAGTCACAAAGGTCAGCACGGCGGCAATGAGCAGTTCTTTACTTTTGAGTACCCGGAGGTCAACGACGGGATATTTGATGGACAGTTCCCAAACTACAAACGCCAGTAGTGAAAATACGGCGAGGATGGCTAACACCACGATGTACCTGGTTTCAAACCAGTCCTCGGTCTGGCCCCGTTCCAAGACGATCTGCAAGGCGCCAATTCCAACGGCCAGCAGCGCTATTCCAAGCCAATCCACTTTGCTTTTGATTCCGTTCAGGACAGGTTCGGTCAAAAGGCCGTAGCAAGAGACGGCTACCAATACACCTATGGGCACGTTGATGTAGAAAATCCATGGCCAGGAGGCAAATTCGGTAATGTAGCCTCCCAGGGTAGGTCCTATGGTAGGCCCCAGAAATATGCCTAAGCCAAATATCGCGCTGGCCGTGGCTTGTTTCTCTTTTGGGAAATTTTCATAGACGATGGCTGCGGAAACAGAAAGTAAAGCCCCACCCCCCAAACCCTGGAAAAAGCGGAAAGCGACCAGCTCCCAAATGTTAGATGAGTTTCCACACATGAACGAGCAGAACACAAACAGGACAACCGATCCGATATAATAGTTGCGGCGGCCCAGGTTGGTTACCAGAAAGCTGGTCATCGGGATAATAATCACATTGGCGATGGCATAGGCAGTAATCACCCAGGAAGTATCTTCCAGGGTTGCACCCAGGTTACCGCTCATGTGGGAGAGTGCCACGTTAACTATCGAGATGTCGATCAGCTCCATGACTGCTGCGGCGATCACGGTAATGATTAATATGTTTCGTTTAAAAGAACCCATAAAACACTTTCTATTTGTTGAACTATCATTGATATACGCATTGAATTTTAACCCGTCATAAACCGATCGGTTTATGACGGGTTAAAATTTTTTGACAGGTTTCTTATTAGTTTGCTCAAAGCATCCATCACCAATCCGAGCTCGCTTCTTTTGCCTGAAAGGCCCGACAGCATCACCGCCCCTTCGATTGTCGCGATCATCGTCAAAGCGACCTGCTCAGGATCAGTGTCAGTCCTGAACTCGCTGGTATCGATCCCGGAGGCAACCAGGGCCATGATTTGCTGCTTCCATTGTTCAAGCGCGCTGCTGACGAGTCGCCTGAGCCCAGGGTTTGTGTCATCTGCTTCAATGGCGGTATTTTGGATCGGGCAACCACCATTTTCCATCAGCTTGTCAAAATAGCGCATGTATCCGACAGGGTATGCGAGCAGTTTTTCAGTAATGGTAAGCCCATCGTCTAATCCTTTGGAGAGTTCGGTGCGCAGCGCCAGAAGATTGTACTCAAAGGCCGCTGAAATGATGGCATCCTTACGGGCAAAATTGCCATAGATACACCCTTTGGTTAGGCCGGTTGCTGTAATAATGTCGCTGAGCGATGTACCAAAGTAGCCCTTTCTGTTGATGATTGGCGCTGTTGTTTCGATGATAAACTGCCGGGTCCGCCCGGCTTTTGATATCTTGCTGGACATGTTATTGGTTATGTGGCCGGGATAAAGCCTGATTACTTAAAAAGCCCGATGTTCTTTTGGATGTAACTACCAACCGTCAATGGTCTGCGCCCCGTGATCTCTTCAACATGGCTGTTCATCCCTGCAAAATTGCCGGTATTGAATTCCTGAACGATACCTGTGACATGTTGTATAAAGTAAGGCGGATAGCCTTCCAACACCTTCTTAAAATGCTCGATATCCACAGGCATGTATGTGATACTGCGGCCCAGGCTCTCAGATAACAACTCGGCAATGCGGTTCTGGGTAACCTCCTGGTTGCCATATAGTTCCAGTGTCTTTCCTGAATACTCTTGTGGCCGGGCAAGTACTGATGCGATAACCCTGCCGATATCTTCCCCGGCAATCGGGGCATATTGGGCATTGGTAAATGGGGACACCAGCCGGTTGTTGTGTTTGATATCTTCGGCGAAATAGGAAAGCCATTCAGCAAAAAGGGTTGGCCGCAGGTGGGTCACTGGGACGGAGAAGTGATCAAATACACGTTCAGCCACCCAGTGGTTTTGTGCTGCGTGGCTTGGTGAACCCCGTCTTGCGCTCCGCTGGGACATGTTGACGATGTGGACGACATGCTGCTCGGCAGCCGCCTGAGCAAAGTAGGCAGTGGCCTCGATAATGCCTGGGACCTGGATGGGATAGACAAAATAGGCGGATGTTATCCCCTCCAAGGCTGCACTAACAGACTTAAAATCGGATAGCTCGCCTTCAACAATTTCGGCCCCCTGGGAGGCCAGCAGGTCGGAGCGCCCGTCTTTTCGGTGTACCAGTGCCCTTACCGGGATATCCATTTCAATCAGATTGGCAATGGCGTTTTTGCCCGTGGCGCCCGTGGCACCTGTTATCAATACCTTGGTTTCCATAATTGTGAATTTTGTTGTTTGTATTATTTATTATTTTGTTGTGAGCTGCCTTATAAGCGCCACGATCGCCTGGTAATGCAGGTGTTCGTGCAGCATAAGGAATTGTAACCTTTCCTCGGAAATCACCAAACTGCCGTGTTCCATTTTAAAAGCCGGAAAGGTCTCCCGCAGCGCGTTGCGGATCAGAAGGATCTGGTTCTCATCAATAAACTGTTCTGGTCTGGTGCCCTTTGCAAATTGGCTGAGCTCAAAGCCGTGCTGTGGCCTTTGCGCCAGGACATGTTTATAGAGGATATTTTCGCTCACAGTGACCAGGTGCCCCATATTCCAGATGATGTTATTGGATCTACCAGCAGGGATTTGGTTGAGCTGTCTTTCTTCCAGCTCGCTGGTCGTCTCCAGAATAAGTTTTCTCCAGGCCGACAACGCGTCGAAATAATCTATCATGACAAAAGTGGTTGTCAGGCAAAGGCCTGCATGTGTTTTTGGATAAAGGCGGACATATCCAAGGGCGGTTGCCCTGTGAGTGTTTCTACCAGGTCATTCATCCCGGCTGGCCGGCCTTCATTCAGGTCCTGTCCCAGGGAAGATACATGCTGGATAAAATAAGGACCTGCGTTCATTGCATTTTGGACGATCCCTGCAAAAGTGTCTTTGTCAACCGGCACGTAGCTTATTTCCCTGTTGAGCTGCTCAGAGAAGATGGAAGCGATCTGGTCCATGTTTAAGATCATCGGCCCAAATAGCTCATAGCTTTTTGCTGCATGAGGTGCTGGATTGGCCAGGACTGCCGCCACCACACGGCCTATATCCTCGGTGGCGATCGGCGCAAAGCGGGCAGCCCCAAAGGGAAGAAAGAATTTGCCTTGCGATTTGATCATCGAAGCCTGATAAAGGAACCATTCGGCAAAAAGTGTCGGCCGGATTTGGGTGACCGGCACGCCGTAACGTTCAAATACCCGTTCAGCAATCCAGTGATTTTGCGCACCGTGACTTCTGACATCCCGTTGGGCCCCGAACTGGGAAAGGTTCACGATATGCCCCACCTGGTTTTCTGCTGCCGCCTGGGCAAAATAGGCAGTCGCCTCAATGATACCCGGACGGGTGATCGGAAAGACAAAAAATGCGCTGGAAATACCTTTCATTGCGGCGGCAACCGAATTCAGATCGGACAGGTCCCCCTGCACAATTTCCGCCCCAAGCCTGGCCAGTTCCTCTGACCGCCCATCTAAGTTGTGTACCAGGGCCCGGACGGAAATCCCTGCTTTTAAAAGGTACCGCGCGGCATATCCGCCGGTATTGCCGGTGGAACCGGTTACCAAGACTTTCTTTTCCATGATTATTTTTGATTTTACTAGTTGTAAGCCTTAAAAACCGGATATATCCGGACAATGGTAATGATCGCGGGCAGGGCCTGAAAAGCAGCCAACAGATAAGCCTTGGTACTGGCGGCCAGGACAATGCCGGCACCGGTAGCTGCAAAACACATGAAAAGGATCAATGCAAGCCCGGCAGAGGACCTGCCTTTGTATACCAGCCACTGGCCCGCGAGCCCGGCTCCTACTAAAAAAAGGTTATAAAACCCCTGGTTGATGAACAGGTTTTTTAAAACCAGCGCCTGCAATGGATATGGGGATGATACCGGGTTGTCAAGAAGCACTATCAACGGTGAATAAACTGCGGGCTGCATCCAGAGTACCGCTTCCAGCAGGAAAAACATCAAATGGACGATCACTACGATATTGATCAGAAGCCCGGTCCGTCCTGAAATTTGGTGTGGGTTAGGGCTATGGTTTTTCATCAGTATTCGCCTGGGTTTGGTCACACATGGCAATAAGCCTTTCCAGTTTTCCATCTAGGCCGATACCGGATTGGGTGATCAGTGGGTCCCCAAAACGTGAAAACTGGGAAGATGGCAGTTCGTATTCGACATACGCAGTCTTATCTTCTTTTTCATACACCAGGACACGTAAAGGCGCATAAAGCCCGAGCCGTATCTCGCCGCTAATGATCTGGGATGCACGCAGAAAGTTGCCAACGAAATATTTTTTTGCTGTTCTCGGTGGACCGGTCAGACTAATTAGCTGCCCAAGGTTATCTATGCCAAACAAGCTCATTCCTTCCTGGCCTTGCATGGCCTTTATTGCTGCTTCTACGGCTTGCGGATCATGTTTTGCCTGCTGTAATGCGGGCAGGTCGAGTCTGCCGAGTGCCTTTTCAAAAGCTTGGGTAAATGCCTCGTATCCAGAGGTGAGCTTGACGGAAATATGGGTCACTAAATATTGGGTTTCCATTATTTGTAAATATTTAAAGTGTAACAGTTTTTTTGACAATCAGCTGCCTGATGGCGGCCGCACCGGAAAACAGGGCCAGCGGGACCAGCAGGGCAGGTAGTAAAAGGAAGGGAAAGAACCCAACGGCAATGTTGGGCTGCTCAAATCCGAACTGAACGTACCTTTCGGGAAGCGACAGCACGGCGCTGGAAACTACGCTGAGCAGCAATAAAATGCAGACAGCGTTCCAAATGATCATTAGGGTGCTGCCAATATTTTTTTTGACAAAGGCGAAATAATAAATCAATGGGGCAGTCAGGCCTGAGAATATGTCAAAATTCCGGCCCTCAAATGTCATTGCTTCCGGGATCGCCTTGCCCAGGAAGAGAAATAACAAGGTAATCTCAACGGGGATACGGATGATATGGAAAATCGTGAGCCATCTCAGGTCCAGGCCATCAATGAATGCCTTCCCTTTTGTCGTAAAAAAAAGTGAACCCAAAAAGATCAACGGGAAAACGACCAGAAGTGGAAACCTTGAAGTAAGGGAAGAGCTGTTTTCATAAAAACCGGAAAGCCCGAGCACAGTCTGGACCAGGGCCCAGCCAAGAATAAGAAATAAGGCAGTTTTTGAGTATCTGGCTGCTTTCATGAAAAGCCAGATCGACAAGATTACGGTAGCGCCAAAGAGTACATTGATGTACCATGCTATATTTTCCATTTTATTAATGTTTAGGGGTTCTATTTTGTAGTTTCAAATACCCACGCCTGCAAAGGGGACAAGGTGGGCCGGTCGCCCAGAGCAGCAGATAGTTGCGGTGCCAATGCCTGTTTGATAACCTGTACCAGGGCGGGGTCTTTTTTGCTGATGGCCATAAACACAGGCAATCCTTCGATAAAACCATCGGCTGCCATAACCGCAGTTTCAATAGAGCCCAATTGACTGACCCGGTGCACTTTGCTGTTTCCAAATCCTGCGTTTTCAAGCAGTTTAAGGGCGCGGCCTTCGTCTGCCAGCGAAAAGGGGCCTGGGTCTTGCAGCATCGGATTGGCCCCCAGAAAATTTGCGATCACTTTCCCGCTGATATCCCATACCGGGTTGGCTTCTATATCGCCCCAGACGCTGAAGGCCAACCTTCCGCCTTTCTTCAAGACCCGGTACATTTCGCTGAGCGCTTTTTGTTTGTCGGCAACCAGCATCAGCCCGAACTGGCAAATAATTAGATCAAACTGCTCATCGATGTAAGGGATTTGGGTCATATCCACCACATTGTAGGACAGGTTGGGGGAATAAACCTTCTGCCGGGCAATGTCAAGCATATCCGCTTCCAGATCAGTAACGATCAGATGGGCGTCCATAGGCAAATGTTCAAGGAGGTATTTTGTCACACTGCCCGTTCCGCTGGCCAGTTCCAGCACATTACTCACATTTGTAAAATCGATTCTGCTGATCAGGTCCTGTGAGAAGCCATCGAACAGGAATGGGGTCAGTACATCCTGGTATTGCTGCGGGATCTGACCGTTGAATTGAAGGTTGGTATTCATGATACTTTGTTTAAGAAATTTATAAATCAACTTAGCGTGCTTCGTTGCCAATAATGGCTGCGAGCGTCGAAGGCATCGAAACGAATGGGGTGTGACTGGAAGGTAACCCATAAAACCGGGTAATACCCGCCGCTTTGACCATCTGCTGCTGCAAAGCAAAACTGTTTACATGGTCCTGGTAGGTATGTATATAGGTTTTAGGGATGCGTCCAAAATTGGCCGGGGTGACGGTTGCGGGTTCTGTCAGTGGCAGTAATGGTTCTGCCCTCAGGTGCGCACTTACGTAATCCTGCACTGGTTTCGGCGCATCGGCCAGGAATGTTTCTGCGATCCCTTCTTTTGCGATCCCTGCCACACCCGCCTTTTCATCAGGCCTTAAATATTTGCCCACATAACTATCAGGATCCGTATTGGCAATAGCCAGCAAGCTCTGACCATTCTGGGGCACATAAGCTGCTACAAAAACCAGCTTTTTAATCTGGGCCGGAATCTGCTCGGCGACCAGGCTGGTCACGATCCCTCCAAAGCTGTGGCCGACCAGCACGACACCTGTTTTGTTGCCGATCGCTTTTTTTACCGCATCCACATAACCTTGAAGATTGATGGATGTGACCGGCGTCTGGTCTGTCCCGTGCCCTGCCAGGTTAACGACCGTTACCTGGTTTCCATCGGCCCTGAGTTTACCGGATACCGCGTCCCAATCAGAAGCGGCCGACCATGAACCGTGCACGATCACAATGCTTGGGGTGCCGGTTTTAATGTTGGTCTGCGCAGGGGCAAACAATGTGGCCATCAATACAATGGCAATCGTTAAGGTTAACTTTTTCATAATAATTGATTTAATGGTTAAAGATTTTTTAGTAAAGCATTAAAGACCGATCGGTCTATTTATAGACAAAAAAATTAGGTTATTTCTTCTTCGATTTCTTTTTTGAGCATATCCACGATGACTTTCATCTGGCTGTTGGTTTCCAGCACCCGGCCTATCAAAGTGCCGCCTTCGACCATGGTCATTACTTTGATGGAAAATGTCCTGGCATCAAAGCTGGCTTTAAGTTCACCGCTTGCAATCCCCGCTTCAATGATACCCACGATCCGCTTTTGTGCGCTTAATATTGTTTCCCTTACCTTCTTTTTTATCATTGGATTTGTGTCGTCGGCCTCTGTGCCGAAGTTGAGCATAGGGCAGCCGCCTTCTACCGGGAACTGCATGGGGGTAGCAAAAACGTCCAGGAATGCAAAAAGCTTATCCTTTGCAGTATGCGCGCCACCGACCGCCTGCCCAACCTTGGATATCAGCTTGGAGAGGTTATAATCAACAACGGCATGTGAAAGCGCTTCTTTACTTTCAAAGTGCCCGTAAAGGCCTCCCTTGGCCATTTTGGTGACTTCCATCACATCGCTCATAGCAGTTGCAGCCAGCCCTTTTGTATTGAAGATGGGTGCTGATTGCTCGATGATAAATTGCCGGGTACGTTCTGCCTTGCTCATATTGTTTTAATTAACTGAACAAAAATAGACCGATCGGTCTTTAATTCCTAATCTTTTTGAAAATATTTTATTTTTTTGTTAAGATAAGGATTTCCAGACCTTGTATAGAGCTTTACAGCATTGTGAGCGCTGTTCCGCCATTGGCCCGTAAAGGCTCAGCTATTTGCGTTCAGTACAATCCGTAGCGTCAACATTGACCAGCCCAATGAGTTCTCGGTATACCCCCAATCCGGTCGCTGATCAGCTCATCGTGGAAGCAAGCGGTGCAACCTCAGCTGGGAAATTTCGGATTTACAATGCATCGGGCAAAATGCTTTTATCCAAAGATGTCAAATTCTCCGGAGCGCTTTACCAGGTTGAAACATCGGCCTTGCCAACTGGAATTTACACAATCCAGATGCTTAACGAGACGGGTAAAACACAAGTGCAGATATTCGTAAAGCTGGGACGTTAATTCGCTTGTTTAGTGAATCCATCTTCTCGCAAATTTATATACCTCCGAAAGTAGTTTACCCTTTGTGTGGCATTAAAAAACATGCGGTTCCCTGTTTATAGAAAACTTTTTATGAAACTATTTCTCACTTCGCATCTGTTTGCCTAAATTTTTTAAACTCATAATCCGCCAAAAGACCTACACTCAGTGGCTATAATGTTTCATCTTTCCTTTTTGGATCAAAGAATTTCTTTCCAGAGGCTATGAACTAATCGTAAATGTCGACATGATGCTTCAGCATAGACTATACAGGGCTTGTGAAAACAAAACCGTAGACGGAAATCGTGACAACTTTGTCTCCTCTCTTTTGTTTAATACAAATCGGTAAACTAGGCAAATGATTTACTACATTGTTATTTTGCCAACTGGTATTAATTCATCATTTGTATTTTACCACTTTACATTAGAACATGAAACAAATAACAGAACAGCTCAAACTGTACAAGATGCTCACCGGATTATTAACTGCTTCCGTTGTGGTGCTTGTTGTTCTCAATATATTTCTGATTAACCGTAGCCTGTCCAAGGAAATTACAGCAGAGCGTATCAACATTGTCGAAAGTAATGGTAAAGTTCGTATGGTCCTCAGTAACCGCGGGTTGCAGCATCCTGGCATTGTTGGAGGAAATATAGTGCCGCCACGCGACCGCCCAGCCGGATTGGTGTTTTTCAATGATGAAGGCGATGAGTGTGGCGGTTTGATGTACACCGGAGATACGATAGGTGCGGACATGGTATTCTCGGTTGATCAGTATGAAAATGATCAGCTCATGCAGCTACAATACAATCAGACTAATATGGGTGGAAAGCCAGTCAAGAACTACGGCCTCAAACTATGGGATAGGAACGACGATTTTACCCTTGCAAATCTAATCACCTATACGGACTCGTTGAAAATGCTTAACAACCAGACCTCCTACGAGCGCGGCATTGCAAATCTGACACAACAAGGACGACTTGGAACGGAAAGGATGTTCGTAGGGAAGAACAAGGCAGAAGAAGTGGGGCTATTTTTGCAGGATTCACAAGGCAGGCCACGAATCCGGATCTTTATCAATAAACAAAATGAACCCATCATTCAAATACTGGACGGCAAAGGAGAGGTAATCAATTGACCTCTCCCAGGCAAACGAGACTGCTGAAATCTAGAGATTTTTGGTGCCAAAATGGTTTGCCATTTGATCAAATCATCATTAAATTTGAGAGCAGTTGCAGCCCAGGAAATCAAGGTGAGCAATTCGGTGAGCAGACTTTTTCATGTGATTGTAAGATATTGATTTTCAGTTAGATATAGGAGGGTTTCATGTCCCTCTCTCTCTGCAGGACATGATGTCAAAACATTCAAAAACCCCGTTTAAACGCTTTAAACGGGGTTTTTGCGTTTTTGAGGTATACCAAAATATTCAAAAATTCCCAATGTTTTTATGCGCCAATCGTGGAACTCCACAAGTCTCACTAAATGACGCACAGAAAAGCACTTAACTAGCTGGTAAGCAAGATGTTTACGCGGTAAACATCTTGCGTTTCAATGATAACAAGTCGATTTTTGTTCATCTTAAACATTTTTTACCATGTTAGAAACAAGCTTCGGGTTGAACTTCTTTTTGAAGACCCCACGCAATGAAAGTCCAGATGGAACCAGGCATATTTATATGCGGATCACCGTAAATCGCCAACCCAGAGACATTGCCACAAAAAGAATATGGCACCCGTCGAAATGGAACATCCGCGCAGGAAGAGCCACAGGAAACAAGGAAGATTCTAAGGAATTAAACAGCTACTTGGACTCGCTCAGCGCGAAAGTTTTTCAGGCTAAAAAAGCGCTGCTCGAAACGGACAAGGAAGTCACCGCGGATGCAATCAAGAATTTGCTCCTTGGAAAAGATGAGGACAAAAGGACAATTCTTACAATTTTCAAGGAACATAATGATCAGATCTCCGCATTGGTAGGGGCCGATTTTGCGGCGGGCACACTTGAACGATATGAGACTTCTCTAAAACACACGCGGGAGTACATCAAGTGGAAGTACAACGAGGATGATTTCGATATCAAAAAATTGGACTTCGAATTCATCTCACAATTTGAGTACGGGCAGAAATACGCCCAGGAAATCGATGACTGGTCTGCTCTGTTGCTTGCAGAGGTCGAGGAACACTTTGAACGCATAAAGGCAGATGTTGACCAGTCTGTTGATGCAATCGACAAAGCAGCGGCGGCAATTAAAAGTAACCAGCGGCCGGTTCATTTTTCCGACAAAAGGCAAGCTTTCTATTATGGCTTGGCGACTAGTCTTCCGTGGTCTGTTGTTGCTATTGTTTCATTGTGTCTGTTTTCCTGGTTGATATCAACCGGCGAGGAGTACCAAGAGCGTCGCCGGATTGTAAACGCCTATGAGAATGCGCCGCAGTACCGTATCTTAATGGAGAATGGAGAAATCGTGCAGGAAGATGGCAGCAACTATTTAAAGCTTCGACCTCAGGCAAAAAAGGGAGATGTGTTGATTGGGCGAGAGTATGTTTTTGACAAGAAGAGCAAGGAGATGCGTATTCCGCTGGGACGGAAGTAACGCCTTGTAAGCCTGAGAACAGGTTTCGAACATTTTCAAACAAAGACGAACAAACTCAAATATTTTCGGGAACCACGGTGGTTTTTCCACAGCCAGCTATCGCCGGTACGTCGCAAAAAGCGACTCCCCGGCGGCTGGCCATGGGAAAACCCCTGGACCCCTGCTATTCGCCTCGCGGCTCATAGCGTAAATCACAGACATGATGGAAAGCAAAAGAAAAGGAAGACCACCGAAAGAGGAGAAGGTTGTGCGAAGGGACCACTTTTCTGTATGGGTAACCAAAGACGAAAAAATCGGGATCAACCAGCTGGTCGAAAAGAGCGGACTTTCAGCAAGCCAATTCTTTTTAACACTGGCACTGGACACGCCTATCAAACGGCCGCAAAAGAAAACATTGCCCGCACGAACAGCGGAGATGATCCGGACGCTCGAACAGCTTAGCGGCATTCTATCTCTTGCAGTTTTGAAAACAAAGGATCATCAAATGCAAAGTCGGCAATGGATGCAGAGCAGTCAGCATGTGCGATTACTTGCACAAATCATCACACTCTGGATATTTGAGGATTTTGAGATCAGGACATTTCATAAGACGCTCAACAATGTGCAGGAGTGGATGCAGCAGTTGACGCTATACATTCAGCGGATCCTGCCGGAATCTCAAAATAAGACCAGTATTATCGTAACAACTGAAAACATCTTTCGTAATGTGCAAGACCTACTCGCAAAGTATGAGAGCTACTATCAGCCAGCTGAGCTGGCAGGACAGCTTCGGGTATGGAAATCGGATGTGTCGGATTATCCCGATCAAGTGCATAGGATCATTGAAGAGAAGGTCACGGCAATGCTTAAACGTTTCGACTTATGATTGGAAAAGTGGGCTTGGGAAACTTCGCCAAAGGCATATTGAGCTACTGCTATTATGAAAAGGAGTTGACAGCAAAACAATTGAAAGAAGTTACGATTGACGATGTTCGGGGAGAACTCATCTACATCCAACACCTTGGCATTAAAAACATGCAGGATGGGAGGCTTGACTTGGATTACCTCGCTAAGCAAATGCTGGATAACAGGGATAAGAATAGAAACCTTAATAAATATGTCTGGCATCAATCGTTCAGCTTTCCGCCAGGGGAAGATCCGCCCGAAGAGAAGCTCACCACCTTGGCGATAGCGTTTGCAAAGGAATTTGGTTTTGCGGAAAATCAAATGCTTGTCTTCAAGCACAATGATACGAAGCATAAGCACATCCATATTGTCGCAAACCGGATTAATTACAATGGCAAAAACACTGCTGATCATTTTAAAAACTATACGCGGACTGGCGAGTTTTCAAGACGGATGGAATTGGAGCTTGGTCTTACTATAACTCCTGACATGAGCTTAAATCAAAAAGGAAAGCAGCAAGTGCCAAGGCAGGATTCAGCAATCATCAACCTCCGGAGTTTGGTAGACCAAGTTTTAGCTAAGGTATCTTCAATCGATGAGTTCGGAAAGCAAATGCAAACCCACGGATTCAAGACGTATATAGGAAGAGGTGTCGCCTTTTTCAATATGCAAAATCGGACGAAAGTGAAAGGTTCTGACCTGGGGAAAGACTATTCATTGCAAAATCTTGATAAGCGAATGGCTATGGATATGTCGCAAGCTTTTGTGCCTGTAAAACGGAAGAAAAAGTCTCGTCGCAAACAACAAGGACTAAGTATCTAACGAATGTCAAAAAGAGCAGCAGCTGAAATATGTTTTCCTGAGTCAAAAACCACGCGCACACTTGTCAGTCAGTGCAACGAAAGTTACGAAGTAAAAGTGACGGCTGCAAAGTCTCCGGCTGGTCGCCCACGGCTATTTACCGCGGCGATAGCCGCTCCTTAAACCGCGCTTGGGCCACCCCCTCCGACTTTGCACCCAAGGGGCAAGCCCCGTCACTTTTTCTTCGATTGAAGAAAGCGATTGCCCTGAGCACAAAGCCAGGACTCGTAACTTTAAAGACTTTCAATCATGAAATCATCAGAAAACGCTCCAAGGATTTATGTTTGCACTTACGGAATGTACAACAGCGGTTCACTCTTCGGCAAATGGTTTGACCTGACAAACTACGCTGATGCAAAGGAGTTTTATCAGGATTGTTATGAATACCATCGGAATGAGTTTGATCCAGAACTCATGTTTCAAGACTGGGAAAACGTTCCGGATTTTTTGATTTCCGAATGCAGCTTGGATGATAAGGCGTTTGAATACTTCCAAGCGCTGGACAAGATGGATGATGAGACAGCAGAGGCTTTCAAGCTTTACAGCGAACAGATCAGCAACTGGCCAAGTAATGGAAAGTTACTAGACGAGCAAGCAGAGAGTTTTCAGGAGAGCTACCGCGGGTACTTTGGAGGATCGATGAAGGATGCGAAGTTGGAATATGTTTATCAGTAGGTTGAGGAGACTGTTATGCTAGCTGATGCACCTGCGACGCTTGAACGGTATTTTGATTATGAAGCTTTTGCGAGGGATTTGTTTTTAGAAGGGTATACTGAAGTGGATGGATATGTGTTTGCTGATTATTGAGTTTTTACAGCGAGTTAACCGACAATCGACGGTTAACTCGCTGTAAATTAATACTTTGAATCCTTGTCAATGTGAGCAAATGCAATATGAGTCGTGAATCATGGATCGATACTTGTTTAAGAGTTGAACTACTTGGCTAGCAAATGATTGACGTGCTCGTTTCAATCCCTCGCTGAATTCCTGGTAAAATAAAAAGTTTAAGTTTATGAGGTGTTTATGCGAAAACATACCGCTTTGCCGAATAAATCTCGTCGGCTGCTTGGGGATGTCGAATAAAATTTTCCAAAGTTTGGGTAACCAAACAAATTCGATTTATTATAGTGCTTATGTACTTATTCTATTCACTATGACTTTGCCCGAAAATTCACTCATTGACCTATCCCTTTTAAGGAAAATTTGGAAGTCTGATTTAATTGAATCTGAAATTCGACAGATGGATCAAATCGTCCAAAACAATCCTTTACTCGAAGAAACACTTCGGATTAGAAAAGCTTCGTTAGCAGTGATTGATCTGAGGACGATGAAATATCTTCGTACTTTTGGTGATCCGCTTGCGGTTACCGGATGGAGTGGTGATGATTTTCAAAAAGGAGGGGTTAGTTTTTTTATGTCCAAATTACCGTCCAAGGATTATGCGGGTGTCGAAAAAATGTCAGCACTTCTAAATCAATATGTGCCAGGGGCGGATATCGCTTCATTCAAAGCGTTTTTTGATTTCAGAATGGTACGCCCCGAAGGTACGTCTAGGAGGATCTTGCACGAAAGCTCCGCCTTGAAAAGGGACGCCGACGGAAACATACTTTTTCTTCTAGGGTTGATTTCGGACATTTCCCATTTAAAACGGGGCGACACCCAGCATCTGAGATTAACCGACGGGAAAGAAAATTTGATTTATAAAGTAGACAGTGAAACAGGCGAATACATGCGATTGGAATTATTAAGCGAACGAGAGCTCGAGATAGCCAAGCTCGTTGGTCAAAAAATCTCAAGCCATGGAATCGCTCAGAAACTGTTCCTGAGTACCCACACTGTCAACACGCACCGGCAAAACATGCTAAGGAAAATGGATATGAGCGACATGATGGAGCTTATCAGTTTCTTGAGCACATATCAAATCATATAAGATGACAGAACTTAATAGCGTGCAACATGGAACATTGAGGTGGTTCCAAAAAGCGGCACACATTTTTGCACAACATGATGCGAAATGGGAGTTCAGAAAGGTATCAAGACCCGAAAGAGTTATGACGCTGATTTTAAGCAGGAGGTAACCAGAATGTTGGCCTCAGGAAGGAGCGCCAAGGAAATCTCAGAGACGTTTGGAATTGCTGAGAATCTTCTATATCGTTGGAAGAGAATGGCAACTATGAAGACAAAAACAAAGAACGGGCAAAATGAGGACAGCAATGCTGGAAAACTGGCTGCTGAAAATGCTAGGCTACGAGCGGAAAATGAACGTCTTAAAACCGACCGTGAGATCTTAAAAAAGGCGTTAGGTCTTTTCAGCAAGTCCGACTGAAGGACGTCTATGACTTAATATTCTCGCTTTCAAAAGCAGATAAAGTAAGCCACCTATGCTCTCTTTTCGAGGTTAGCAGAACCGCTTATTATCGTTATCGGCGAGGAGAAAGTCATAATGCGGACAAAAATATAACCGTCCTAAGCATGAGATACGGATCGAGTTTATCCGCAATTTGAAGCGATACGGCAGCAGACGAATCAAAGAATCCCTGAAACAAAAAGGTATTAGGATTGGTCGTCGAAAAGTCGCTGAAATCATGCAAAAAGAAGGTCTGAGAGCTATTCAGCCGCCAAAGTTTATTCCGAGGACGACAGATAGCAAGCACGGGAAACGAGTTTGTCGGAACCTGCTACCTGATCAGCCAAAGCCAAGTCGGCCCAATGCAGTTTGGACATCAGATATTACTTACATGCCCTTAAAGGGCGGAAAATGGGCCTACTTGTGCACCTGGATGGATTTATATTCCAGGCAGATCGTTGGCTGGCAGTTAGCAGACAATATGGAAGAAAGTCTTGTCAGGGAACCCTTGGTGAGGGCGCTTTTAAGACGACGGGCCAAACGCGGAATGATTGTGCACTCGGATCGCGGCGGACAATATTTGTCACGAAAAATGAAGAAAGTGATCAAAACTTTCAAGCTCAGACAGAGTATGTCCCGCGCCGATGATCCGTACGACAATGCCTGGGCTGAATCATTTTGGAGCAGGATGAAAGCCGAATTAGATATGCCAAAAGGCGGTTACGAAAGCATTGAGAAATTAAAGTCTGTTTTATTTGAATACATTGATGGATATTACAATACTAGGAGGCTGCATTCGTCATTGAACTATCTAAATCCAGCAGCTTTTGAGGCCGAATATAACCGGCAAACCGGATGAGAATTGAAGTTTTAATTATTTACTCACCCGCAAAAGTGTAAACCAAAACGGAGCCACGTCACATTTACCTCACAATATTCCGGTTGACCAACTCTTTAAATGCAGCTGTGTTAGAGAATGCCTTGTCAATGCCGTCCAATAATTTGTCCTTGCGCAAATACGCTTTGGTGATCAGGCCGGTCGTAAACGATTTTTCGAACCATTTAAGTGCTTCGTCGGGTCTTCGTTGTTGTACAAAAGCGCATGCCATTACATAATTGACTTGTCCCCTCATCTCATCCCTGCTATTGATTTGTGATATCGTTTTGATAGCTTCGGCAGGGCGGTTTGTCTTTATCAAAGCCGTTCCGGCATTTAGTAGTGCCGCTGGTGATTTTGTGGCAGTATCCATCTTGAATGCATCCGTGTAATCTGTGATGGCCTCAGAAAACCGATTAAGTGAAAAGTAGTTGTCCGCTCGTTCAACCATAGCAGGATATAAACAGCAAATGTTATTGGTATCAAGTTTGATCGCTTCTGAAAACGCAGTGATTGCATCGTCAAATCTCTTGTCGTTTTCAAGTGCTTGGCCTAGTTTAAAAAAGTGCAAGGGATTTTTTTGGCTAAGTATTGAGGCTTGCCGGTAATCGTTTATTGCCTTTTTTAAATTACCCGCAGCAACGTAGGCTTCGCCTCGGTTAAAAAAGGCTTCCGGATGACTAGCTCGTTTGTTTATGGCTCTTCCATACTCTTCTATTGCTTTTTCATTTTGATGAATTGCAAAATAACTGAGGCCAAGACGATTATATACCATTGCGAATAAGCTATCTGATAGGCCTGAGCTGATCTTTTTTTCATTTAATCGGATAAATTCAAATGCAGCTGCGGCCTTTTCGTACTGTTTGAGCTCAAAATACGCATTGCCTTCTCCCGCGTTTGCCTCATACAGCACTGATGAAATTTGGTACGAGCGGTTAAAATCAGTCGCTGCCTTTTCATATTTCCCTAATGAAAACCACAATTTGGCTCTTTCTAAAAATGCCTCTGCAAATTGGGCATTGTGATGTATTGCTGCTTGAAAAGACTCAAGCGCGGAAGTGGAATCGCCAGCATAAAGATGTCCCCGAGCTTTTTGAAACCAGAAGTCTGAAATGGTTGGTTTGATGTGGATCGCGTTGTTGAATTGCTCTATGGCTGTTGAGAATTCCATAGTAGTCAGTCGATTATTGCCCTCTTTGAAGAACGAAAGGGCAATAGTGGATATCTGCTCGTCCTGGTTAGGTGTCATTGCTAACTTTCGAAGGCGAGCAAAATCGTTTCCTGCATCCGGAATTTTATGAAGTTTTACTTGACACAAGCCCCGGTAGTAGTAAGATTCTGCCATTTGCGTATCTCGCTCAATGGCGGACGAAAAATCAAGGACGGCCGTTGAGAGCTCGTTAGAATCGAAATACAGCAAACCGCGATTATGATAATATAAAGCATTGCCGGGAGCTAGCTGGACAGCCTGGTTATAATCTTCAAAAGCTCCCGGTGTGTTACGCGTCATGATGCGAAGCTTTGCGCGCTTTGTCAGCATTTCGTTGGAAGTGTTATCAATGTTCAAATAACTTGTCAAGTCGGCAATCGCCTTCGGGTAGTCTTTCTTTATTGTAAAGAGCTCAATCCGTGCACGTAAAGCAGCGAGGTTCGCATAATCCAGTTCTATTGCTTTATTGAAATCTTTCAAAGCTTTGTCTATGTCATCGTTCATAACATAAGCCAGACCTCTGCCCAAATAGTAATCTGAATTATCCTTTTCGATTTTCAAAATGCGCGAATAATCTTTAATTACTTCTGCATACTTTCCTGAATTGTATTTTTCGTCGAGTTCAGTTTTAACACTGGATTTTTGATTTAGCAATTTAATTGTTTCTCTAAGTGCCGTAGAGTCAGGTTTAGCATCCTGAACTTTTTTATAATAGGTAATTGCTTCTTTGTAGTTTCGTTTTTTCTCAGCAATGGAAGCTTTTGCCAAGTATTGACTTATCAGTTCGGCCTGGGTTTGCTTTCCTTTCTCGAATGCCCTTTTTACCTGGTATATCTTTCTTCTTGGCAGCAGGTCCTCGTACACGTTTAGCTTTTCAGCTTCGGTATATGCTTCAAGTGCTTTTTCAAAGTCTCCGGTGGCAAACGCCTGGTCACCACTAGTGAGCCATTGATTATAAACTTCCTGCGCTTTTATTTCTGACTCCCTCTCTTTCTGACGACCAATTTCAACCTCACTTGATAATGCGGCTATTGGTTGGTCGCTCACATTGGGTATGGTATCAGCGATAATTACCACATTGTTCAGTAGTGAATTTACCGAATCTTTTTCCGCGTAAAAGGCGACCTGCGATATGTAGGTTGTCCACTTCTTACCGGTTTTTTCTGCCCTTATTTCCGCAACCCTCTGTGTGGGCTGATAGGGCATATTGATTTGAACATGCTGACCTTTAAAGTGGGATTTAAAGTAAACCTTTACATAATAGTACTCCGATTTTTTTAAGTCGGATACTTTGAAATCGGAGAAGTAAATTGTTCTGTCAATGCTTTTGGGATAAAAAAGGTCGAAATTATTTAGGTATTTATTGACCAGTAGGTCGGTGGTGTTTGCTGCTGAGGTAAATTCTGGATTAAGATCATCTTCAATAATAACCTTATCATCATAGAAGACTTTGTTGGGCGAATTGCCATAACTGTCGGCCATTATTGCTTTTCTTTCAAACGTCCCCAAATCTTCAAATATAATGGTATTGAGCAGATCGTTCAGCCCTTTTTCTACTTTACGCTTAGCTAATAGTTTCACTTCATTATTGTCCTTCTGACTGAGCGTGTCCAGAAGACCCGAAATATTTACTTTCGGGGCAGATATTATTTGGCGATTTTGTAGCTCGGTAGATAAAGAATTGTGCCTCAAAGAAATACGTGTTGGTACATTCTTGAAAGCTGCGGAGAACATCAAAATCAATAATAGAAAACAAGCGTATGATTTTTGCACAACCAAAGGTTTAAAAGTTTTTTTGATCTTCATCTCCACTCTTCTATTTCTCTCTTTGTCTTTTTCGATATCATTGGGAACCGACGGATTGCAACCTAATAGTTATGGATTTGCACTGATACCTATATTTCCCAGTAAAATTTCCCAATTTGTGGTTTGTCGCCCTTCCGACGATTTTTTATAGCTGCGAAGCTTTACTTTTACATTTTTTGTGGTGATGTCACTGTACACAACATCCTGACTATTTGTGTCGAATCCCATAAAAGTTTGAGTACCAGATATTAATCCATAATAATTCCCGTCGCTTTCTTGCTTGAGGTCCTTGATGTAGTTGATTTCATTCCAGGAGATTTTAGTCGCACTATACGGCAATAATTTCAATCTGGTGAGGTAGTCTTTAATCGGATATCGTCTTTTTCCTTGCCTGTTTGACGATGTCACTTCGATAGTTGCGTCAGATAAGAATAGATCAATCGCCTGTTCGATAGCTTCGTCTTTTTTGTCGGGGCTAATGTTTCTGTCAGTTATTGTGTTCAGGTACTGAACAAACTCATCAACTTTTTTGATACCCTTGGCACTATACGCAGCGATATCTTCTGCTGACAGTCCAGGTTGATCAGATTCCTTTACGGATCTTTTTTCGCTTTCTATAATCGCATTTTTATTAAGAGAATCCTTAGCAGTAGTATTGGTATCACTGATTGACTTAATGCCTTCTGCACTTTTGGTCTCGATTAACGTCATTTTCGAAAGCCGCTTAGAAGTATCAATTGCGGCAACCTGGCTTGCTGAGTCAGCGGGGGTTGAGAACGCGCCAGGATCTTTGGCTTTCTCTATTAACGAAGTGGCACGATCCAGTATCTCAGCCGCTTCTGCGGGCGGAGTTATAAAATCATGAATACCGTTTTTGTAAATGATCAATGCGAGATCTTTTCTGTTCACGGATCCGGCTAGCCCTGTCCTTGTGGTATAGTTAACAACATATTCACTTTTGTAACTGATGTTGCATTCGACAACCTGGACCGGTTTTGCCCAAATTAAAAGATCGTACGCTGAGCCGGGTTGGTCATAAAAGCCCTGAATCTGCTGATCAGACTCTTTCGGATCAGGGCTGAGGCGGGAAACCATCAGGAAATTACCTTTTGAATTAAATGCTACGATAACATTTTCCCTAGGAACGCTTCTGGTTAAAATACGATCTCCCTTTACTTCAGCTATTTTTACAACGCTCTCCGTGGCAGCCGTAAGCTTGTAGGGGAAGTTGCTCCCGTTAATCCAATAGAGCGTTTCCTGCCCCAGAGTTTTGAGATGGAAGAATAACATTAATGTTGCACAGTAGAGAATTTTCATAGTATAATTAATCGCGGTTTGGCAAAGTGTTAGCTCTATTTCAAAATCCTTAACTCGACACGACGGTTTAAAGCCTTGGTCTTTTCTTCATCGTTTGAAAATTCAGGTTGTTCGCCACCTCTCGCCTTCCATTGCAACTGATTTTTAGAGGCTCCATGGCTCACAAGATAATTAGTAGTAACCTTCGAACGGTATTCGGAGAGCGTCATGTTCCTGGTTCGATCTCCGATATTATCTGTGTGCCCAATGATTTCTATTTTAGATTCGGGATTTTGCAACAACCAGATAGCAAGAGAGTCCAACGTCTGTTTAGATTCTTGCCTGAGCTCATAACTGCTTTGGTCAAAGTATATGGTTCTCCCGATTGAAGCGACAAATGTAGTGGGTTCAATACCAGGGGATTGTGGACGAGCCGGAGGTGTTATTAAAGTTTGTGTAGCCGTCTGGTGCTCAGGCAGCACAAGCTTGACAAGGAGAAGTCCATTGGTTGATGGGAGAGTGGAAGAAAACGGTTTACTGTTACGAATATTGGAAGTAACCGTAATCTTGTGTTGTGCACCCGGTTTTATTGTTGCAAAACCATGCGACATATCGAGCATTTTTGCAGTTAGTTTCTTTCCTTGTTCTTCCAGAATCTCGGTTTTGTATTTGTAGTTAATGTCGATTGGATCAATGGAAAATGCCAGAATTGAGGTCACTTTGCTCATAGCTATTTCATATATGGAGCTGCTGTTGTCAATACGATCTATAATTAAATTTCCATTGTACGGCTGGTAACCATTCACGGTGGCTACTAAGCCAATAATATCTTCATGAGTAAAAGTTATTTTTGATTCTTTTGACTGAGTCTTTGTCCCCGAAACGAAGCAATTTTTCGCCCCGCTTTTTGTATAGTAAAGACAAATTTCACCTTCGATATTTTCCCTGGTTTGGACATCGACCAACTTAAAAAGTCTCGTTACTTTTTTGTCAATTTTAGATGAGTCTGAATTATTGAGTACCAGATCTTTTTGCTCTGACTGGAAGTAAGGACGATCGTTAGTTTGTTTGTCTACCGGAAATAAGCTTAGCTCAAAAAAATATTTTCCATCCTTCCCTGTTACCGGCATGGACACAGTCCGAAATCCCTGCTTTTCCACCACAAGCGTAGTGATGTCACATGGTGCCTGAAGTGAAAATGTTCCCTTCTCATTACTTTTGCCGATCGCTAGCTTTCGGCTCTCGGTTCTGACACTGAAACTGGCGCTGATGGGTTTATTGTCAACCGCATTGAAGACAATACCATTAAACGTAAAACATTGACCCCATGCATTTGGCATCTGGACTAAGAATATAATTAATATTAAAAGTCGCCTGTGCATCCGTTATTGACTTACATTGATAGAAATATTCCCCATCAAAACTTCAAATTTGTCCTGTCTAAGCCCGGCAACTGTTTTTTCATATGGTTGAAGCTTTATTTTCTGACGTTTTTGCGTCAAATCCTGAAAATTATTAGTTGAAAAAGTTTGAGAATATTCCGCTATACCCCAGAAGTTGCCTTGATCATCTGGCTCAAATTCCTGCACAAAATTGATTTCAGCGTAAGTAATATTAACTTTTGAATAATTTAGTCGGCTTAATCTGGTAAGGTACTCTTCCACATTTCGTTTGGTTTTGCTATTTGGGTTGTTTACTGCTGAGACTTCCACAGTTGCGTCTTTTACAAACATTTTGACGGCCTTTTGAATTGCCTTATCTTTTTCGCTTCTGCTTCTTCTAGTATCCACAATGTTATTGAGTAGCGCCGCCAGTTCGAGCATCTTATCTTCGGACTTTGCCATGTATGTTTTTTGTTCATCTGACGTAAGTCTTTTCTTTTCTCTTTCTGGAACAGCCGCGGTTTCAGTGGGCCTGGCTTCGGGAATCGCGGCAGTCGTTGCCGCCGGTCTCACGACGGGGACCGGAATCGGTTCAGTTTTCTTTTCCTGTGTCCTGACTCTTGTAAAGTCCTTTTTCATAACTGATAAATTATCAGCTACTTCCGGTAGGTCCCGAAGCATTTCGTGCGTTCCATTGCGACGTAGTATTGCAAACAAATTCTCTTTATTGATAGACGCCGATTTGCCATCCAGGGTAAGATAATTAACAACTTCCTCTAACTCATTGCTAATACTACAGGCTATTACTTCTTTGGGAGATGCTTTAAATAGTATGTCGTTCAACGGTCTTGTAGCAGATGTTGCGGAATAGAATTCCTGAATTTCAATCTGTGCTTTGGCTGGATCTTTGGAAATATTTTTTTCGGTTAAGTAGTCTCCTGACTTACTGAAGAAAATGACAAATTTATCTCTCAAACCGACATAGCGGCTTCCGTTTTCAAGAATTGTGTTTATTTTTTCATCGTCGGCTGATTCAATTCTGCCTTTGATTTTGGTCCCTGTCGCGAAGTAAATACTCTCTTCTCCCTGCCCCTGAGCCAGCGAAAATGTGTAACAAAGCAGACCAACAATCAGAAAGTATAATTTTTTCATAATAGGCTCTATCTAATTTTGCTTAAATCTATTTCTTCATTTTAAATCTCCAAATCTGATATTTGGATACCTTGGCACCCCGGTCTGAACTGAAATAAATGTAATCGTCTACTGACCAGTAAGGGGCGAAATCACTGGATTTATTAAGGGTGTACTGCCGTAGATTTTCACCATTAGTATCGACTACATATATATCGGAATCTTGCTTGTTTTTCTTGGTTAGTTGGAAAATGACATTTTTCCCATCGGGGCTCCAGTTGGGATTGGTTGCATATCCCAAATTCACATCTGTAATTTGCCGTGGCGAGTCACCTTCGGTTGACATGATCCAAATTGTGCCGGTTTCTTTTGACCTGCTTTTATCCAGATCGTACTTGACAAAAACAATATTTTTACTGTCGGCTGAAAACTTAGGAAAGCTCCCTTCGCCGATCATTTTCAATTCTTTGGTTTTTAAATCCTTTATCCAGATTTGATTTTTCTTAACAGAAACACCACCAGCAGCTTTACTTGTCCTTTGATTGATAACGGCGTAAGTTTTAGGCGTAGCACCTCTCTCAAAAATAATCAGGTTTCCATCCGATGACCATGAAGGATTGTATTCGTCTTCGTCATCGGTGTTTGTAACCTGAGTAATCGCTTTTCCTTTCGCTGCATCGATATAGTAAATATCGAAATTGGTCTTATCAAAAGTTTGAAATACGATGCGGTTATTTGCACTACAATAGGCGGGATTCAGTATGATATTTTTACCGGCCGTTTTCTGAATTACAGCCTTGGTAAGAACCTTTTCTTTCATATAGATATTATAGGATGCATCCTCTTCCCTGGAAACGTATACCAAATTTTCTCCAAGGTCCCCGCCATTCGGATACAAAGAGGGTTTCTCCGAATCACTGATCTGAGTTAGCGTTTCAAAACTTTCACCATCGGACGTTTTCTCGTACATTTTTGGCGAACAGGCCAATATGAAGAAACCTGGCAACACACAAAAAATTAATCTTTTCATAAATTTGAGATATTGGATGGTTTTGATTGAATGCATTTGCAATTCTTCGAACTGGATAATTAAACTTAGCGATCCTACAACATTTTAACTTCGATGCTTTTCAGGATAATCCCGTCATTAATTGCTGAGGACTTGAAATAGACACCAACATTCCAGATTTTCGATTCCTTGGTTGGATCAGTCCTTGCAAATTTGTCAAAGTTGACAGCATCGTTACCCCTCAGATATTTCAAGGGCTCACCATTTACGGTATACTGCTTTCCATTGTAGTCGCTTTTGAAAGAAATTTTTAGTTCGCTTTGCTTGATTTCCAGAGGTAGTTGCCGTACCCCTGTCATATATTTTTGGGTGATTCCAAATTTGACGGAATTTACTTCGAAGCTTTTTTTCGCAGTATTTATTTTTAAATATGAATAGTTGTCTTTGTCTATATATTCCCAAATGATCCCAAATTCCGTCATTGGTCTTTCAGTTGCCAAGTCAAAAACAGCGACTATTTCGAAGTGTTTTGTGCTGAAATCGTAATTGATAGGCATTTGGAAAGTACCTACTTCTCCTTTTTCGCCTACTGCCTTGATTTGGAAACCTGCGGGTGTTTTTTTGAGACTTGTCGAAAAGAAACTTTTGTTGGTAAACTTCCACTGGCCTCCGGGCTCACATGTGAAATCCTGAAAATAGACTTCGTGTACCAAACCGCCCTCTGTATAATGTAAAGCTTTGCTTACAGGGCAGTTGTCAATCAGATCGACTTCGGATTTTAATTTCCCATTTTCATATTGAAGTTGTTTGACGGCCTCCTCGCGATTTGTCTTTGGGTTGAAAGCTCCTTTTATCAATCCTATTTGTTTACCATTGGCATCCAGAATATAGTCACTGAAAGCTTTTTTTCGCCCGGCGTTGTCAAATGTTGTCTCTCCGACCGGGTCTCCATTTGCGTTGTGTTTTATTTCTTTTACTACTTTCTTTTTAATATAGGTACGAGAAACATAAGACCCGTTTTCATCATAAAACTTACAAACGCCATTATAGTCGGTATTCCGCTCCTCATATATATTTTCGTACTTATTATATTGCCCCTCAAACTTCAATTTGTCGCTGGCAACATAGAAGTCCTGGACAGTTCCCTTTGGCTGGTTGGTGGCGCGGTCGAATTTGACCAGACGATAAAAATAAGGATTCTCTTTGATCGATGTTTTGGCTAATCTTTTGCTGAAATATACTGTGCTGATTGCCTCAGGATCAACATTTGGTTTAGTGTCTGATGAAGGTTTGGGAATGGCGGGCTTGGCTGGAGGCGGCGCAATTTCGCGTTTATCAACCTTTGCAATGTCCTTTGCCGGGCTATTTACGATCTCCTCTTTTTTCTTTTCTTCTTTGGCTGGCTTCTCCGGAAGCGCTTCAAAAAATGGAAAAGTATTGACCCGTTTAAGCTCACTCTTTGCTGAAATAAGCGATGGAAGCTTATTTTGGGCATAAGTGCAATGCACCTTGGCTAAAAGGACCAATAAAAGAAGGGCTTTGCTTTTCATTGCAGCTTCACAAATTTTTTGTTGCTCTTCTCTTTTCCCTGACTGATTTCAAGAAAGTAAACCCCGCTGGGAAGATTGTCAAGCGGGTAGATTTCTAGTCGATTAGTCTGTGAAATCTTTCTGAGTAATTGACCTTCGGTATTTCTGAGGCTAATGATAGCCGGAATTCCGGTTCTTGAAGCTTGCTCGACCGTGATCGCCTCGCTTGTGGGATTTGGATAGATTTTCCATTGTGTATCAAAGGATGGATTAGCTGCTGTAATCCGGTCGACGAAATAGGCGAAAGAGAATTTCGTTCCACATTCATTTCGATTGGCCCTGACTAAATAGCTTCCGACAGGGGCACCTAAATAGGTCTTCAATGTGGCGCCACTGATTGGTTCGTACCCTACCGAGTCATTTACTGAGGCTGCCAGACCTTCCTTATAATACCATTGATATTTCTTATCAATACTTTCGGTTGCCTCTAAACTTGTATAATCCAATACAATTATCCCGGGACGTGAGGGTTTCAATACGATTTTTTTGGGTGAAGAGGTCGCTTTACAGCCATCAGCTTCTATTTTTAGTGTGAATTCGGCCTCATTTTGATTTGCCAACGTATTTCCCGTGTATGTGGCATTTTTTGAAACGGTAACATTATTTCCAGAATCTCCCTTCCCTGATTTAATAATATTACCATCCTGGAACCATGTATAAGTTAGTTTCGGCGAGAAGCGGGCCTGCGAAAACTGAGCCTGCAATTTGATAGACCTATCTTCGCATATAGGTTCAATCGTTTCTGGTATAATGTTTACCGAAAAGGAGGTTAATGCTTCGATTGCTATCTTTTCAGGAGATTTGGCAGTACAAGTATTAAACTGGGCTGTTGCGTAGTAGGATCCGGTTTGAGATGGTTTATAAGGATTCTCAGTATTGTTGCCGGGAGCTTCAGTTCCATTTTCAAGGTACCATTTAATGTTTGCGGTGCTCAGGTTAGATACTGCTTTGAGTTCAACAGGCAGGTTATTGTCGCCGCTACAAATAATGATAGGTTCCGTTTTGCCAGTGGGCTCAAGCTTGACTAATAACTCTTCCTCACGAGGGGACACACTTTCAGTCACTTTACAGGCTCCTCTGGTAAATGTCACAGTATAAGAGCCAGCGTCGAAGACGACGTAATTGGTTGGACTGCTGCCAACTTTACCGTTCCCGCTCCAAGAATAGGTTATACCCGCGCTACTGTCGGCAAGTGCGGTCAGCGTTAATCCCTGTTCTTTGTTACAAATTATCGCTGGATTTGGTGTGATTTTAGGGTTTTTGATCTCCGGATCGGCCAGAACTCGGATGGCTTGGGGTGTGGCATCTTTCGCTGCGCACCCACTATTGGTCAGGGTCATTTTTAACGAATAGCTGCCCGAACCGTTGATGGAGAGGTTTGGCCCGGTCTGACCTGTCAACGGTACCGTTGCATTCGCACCACCAAACCATTCGTAGGTGAAATACTCGGTAGTATTAGGGAAAACAGTCCCGGAAATGGCTGACTTGATCCCTGCACCTTCGCCCTGACAAATCCTTGCTTCTGTCGGCGACGATATGATCGTTGCTGCGGCTACCGCTATGACAGGCGTAAATGCTCCTGATTGAACACTAATGGAGGCCGTTGCTGAGCAACTTCCGCGTGCCAAAGTTACTGTATACTCGCCGGCCTGGCCTGCTGTCCATATGGGGGCATTGCTGTTTGCCACTCCTTGCCACGAATACACTATGCCGTCCAGGGACGCATCAGCAGATGCAGTCAGCTCTATTGATGACTCACTACCGCCACAAATGATAGCCCGGGTCTTGCTGGCTGGGGGGGTAATCTTAGCTCCGGCAATGCCAAGATCGGATTTGATTGTCAATTCTTGGGATATTTTTTTAGCGCAACCGGAATTTTTTGCTGTTATTTCCACCAGGAACTTGAAACTACCAGCCTCGGTGGGCAATGTGAGTGCAGACGAGTTGGTTCCAACACTTGTGCCATCCTTTTTCCATGCATAATCATATACTCCCTCGTTTTTGGTGTTAGCCGAAATCGTTATTGGTGAATTTGAGCAATAAGATGGCGGCGCTGCCGCAATAGTTGGGTCAAAATTATTGTCAAGAATTTCAATTACTTGTGTGTCTGTACAGGCTCCTCTGCTTAGCCGTACTGCATATTGCCCGCCTTGCCTGACAGTTATTTTTTGGGTTGAACCGAAATCCTTTCCGTCATGGGTCCAGTTATAGGTTAGGCCGCTGGGCATAGCGGTGAGCTCGATAGACGGTTGTTCGGGTGCGCCGCAGATTACTTTCTTATCATCGGGGGTAGAGATTTTCCCATCCTGGATAGGTGCGTCAAATTTTAGTGTAATCGAATTTGATGCTTCTTTGGCTTGACAGTTGTTGCCGCTAGGTTGTACATTGACCTTGTAATTACCAGATTGCTTTGCCTGAATAACCTGCCCCTCGCCAACGGCTTGACCCTCCCTTGTCCAGATGTAGCTGAAACTTCCATTCCCTTTGGGATCTACCGATAACTCTATTGATTGACCTTCGCATTTGGCAATGGTCTCTGGTCTGATAATGACAGGATCGAAAGTGAGGGCCTGTATGCTTATATCTGCGGATTTAGCGTTAGCGCAGACCTGGTCGCCGCCAGCAGAAACTGGTTGGGCGATTACACTATATGTACCTGTATTGTTAACTGAGATTTTTGCGCCATTTGCACCGTTGCTCCAGGAATAATTCACACCTACCTCGGCATTGGTAATCGTAAGTTCTGCTGATTCACTCGATGAGCATAACAGCGATTTATTTGATGATATTAGTGGTGTATTCGCGGCTTTACTAACATCAATTTCACGAAAACCTCCCCTATCCTCGCGCCCATTTATAATTTCCACAACCCTAAGTTTTATGCCGTTGAAATTACTCGTGAGATCACTCAGTTTAAAAGTGGAACTGAAATAGTTGCTATTGAAGGAGGTTGAAGAGGTGGTGATTGTCTGACCTAACAGTACAGTTTTCCCTTGTTCAATGTTGATACGATATGTGCGCTCTACCGGACTGTAAATCGTAACATCCGCGAAAATATTATCACTGCTGCACACTATGAAATTGCCATTATCCTGAGGCACTTCTTTTTTTGGTCCGCGAAGGGAAAAATAGATTTCCCACGAACGAAAATTGAATTCAGCCGGCGCGTAACCCTTACCGGTTTGCACCCCGTATAATTCGAAGTCCAGAGACCCGTAAATTTGGTCTTGATTTAAAGGGCTTGAATTGTAGTAGGAGCTGGTAAAGGTTATGCCCGCGTACGTATTGTCGTTAACAACAGGGCAGCTACTTACAAATATCCTGGAAAAACTGATTGTCAACTGATTGTTAATGACGCTAAAACCAGTGCTATATTGGGATACTTCAATAGCGCAAACACCATTCGCACACCCCGTTGAGGCAAAGGTTTCATTATATGTAATTAGGGCAGATGAAGCATTTAGTATCCTGATTTTTATATTAGAAAAGACGTAAGTTGGGTTACTGCAGCCTCCCCCTTCGGTCGACACGATTGATACATTTACCGGTGTGGCGACAAATTCCTGACCAATGCAGTATAAGCTGCTAAAAATAAACAGTAAGGAGATATATAATTTGTTGCAAATAAAACTTCTCTTCATACTAGGCTGGTTTTCAATACAAGATTACCCAAAAACCCAGAGCCGTAAAATACGTCAATTGACGTATTTTTTGTTTTTTCAGAATTGGCTTATTTGCATAAGATTGGAGAAAAATTCTTTATCAAGTGTTCTGTTAATGAAGCAAATGGGTCTTTCTAAAAACCAGTCATTCGCGCTTGCAATTACCTCATTGGGCCTGCTGTTTATTTTGAGCGGCTGCGGTTCTTATAAAGAAATTGACTTTCAGACGGAGCGGTGCAAACAGCAGCCGACCGGCAACATTAAAGTCACTGACAAAGGTCATTTCAGGTGGGAGTTCGAACTGGAGGGAACTGGTAAAAGTGTCGAGACAGAGAATTTTCGGACAGTCTGGATGATTGAGGGCACTTCGTTTGTCGCCCAGCGTGTCTCGTACCAGTTCGAAAGCAAGGGTGATCAAAAAATATCTGTCATCATGACCAACCGCTGTTTCATGCAAACGGCCAAGGAAATAACTATAAAGGTGAACTGAGTATGAAAGGAACGTTTTACGTTATTTGCTTTTTATCGCTATGCTTTTCTGTCGCTGCAATCTGCCAGCCTCGCGTCAGCAATGTACGTTTCGACCTGAACTCTAAGTCTAAATCTATCGAAATCAAATACGACGTATCGGAGATAAAAGATGCTGATTCTGTATACATCCAGGTAAATGCAGTGAGACGGGGAGCTATAACACCCAGAAGTATGACAGGAGACTTTGGAAAAAACATCAGATCTGGAAAAAATAAGAAGATTGTCTGGGATTTCTTTGCCGACAGCCTGAAAATTAACGACGATCTGGTTATCAAAGTGAATGTATTACTGGCCCCGTTGCCAATGATTGCTGCCGCTGATTCAGTCAGACGTAAACCTCCAATCGTGAAAAAGGAAAAGGTTAGCAGGGGAATCAATGGAATCGCCTTAGTTACGCTTGGTGCCGGGCTTGCTGCTGGTGGAGGAATGTATTATTTAAGTACAGTCCAAAAAAAACAGAGTGCTGAGGCTTATGAGGATTATAAACAGCGCAATTGGAATCATAAAAGTGATATCACATTGATTGGTAACGACCCCTATCTCAAAAATTTGGCAGACGCGGCACTGGACCAGGCTAAATCGGACTACAATAAAGCTAAGCGACAGCAAACTGTATCCAAGGCGCTGCTGTTTGGGGGGATCGCCATCGTGATTGCAGACGCTGTTTTCACGATTCCAATGCTTAAAAACCGGAAAAATAAAAGGGTAGGTCTTTATCTGGATGTAGATCCTGGGATGGTTGCCTCTGCTGGATTTCAAGTGAAGTTTTAAAATGATGAAATCACATGACCGCTGAAGACTTCTATTTACGCTTCGAATTTAATCCGGCTATTTCCGGGAACCTCCTGGGACGTGGCGGGTTTAGCAGTGTTTACAAAGTATATGATAAGGTACGGAAACGGTACGTTGCTATTAAGAGAAGTGAGGTTGGCGTCTTTGCTAAATTCGATCTCGAGCGCGAGGTAAAGCTTGCAAATGAAATCGAGCATCACCCCAACATTATCCGATACGAGAACGTGGAACGGATTAGTGACCGGGCTGGCGTCTATGATTATGCAATTTTGAAATATTACAGCGAAGGAAACCTTGACAACGTATTGAGCAGTTACAGCTTGACGGACAAAGAGAAAAGGCAAATTCTAACTGGCATTTTGAATGGACTTGCTCACTTGCATAAAGTACCCATTATCCACCGCGACCTCAAAGCTGCGAATGTGCTGATGGATCGGGATCCGCAAGGCAACTGGATGCCTGTCATCGCTGATTTCGGACTTAGCCGTATGGTGGATGCGGATATGAGCTACGTTCTGAATAATTCGCAAATTGCCATCACACCCAATTATGCATCTCCCGAGCAATACGCAGAAAACGACGCGCTGCGGCCTAATACCGATTTGTGGGCCTTTGGAGTAATGACTTATAAGATGATGATGGGCCGACTGCCTTTCCGGGTGGATGGTGAAAATGCGGAGAAGGACACATCGCATAGGATTCGGACCTTGGTGCTGGAAGGCAAACTACCAAACGATATCACGAACATTCAGGAACCGTATAAAACCATCATTCAGAGGTGCCTTGTCGTAAATCCTGAAAAGCGTATAAAACGTGCGGAGGATCTTTTAGTCCTTCTTGCAGAGCGGGAAAGCTTTCAACCTAAAGAGCCGATTGTGGGCTTTGATGGGAAAACGGAGGTGATGGGTAAGGAAATAAAGGCCGTATTTGATCCGCCTACCCAGATAAAAGTACCTACTAAGCAGGAGGTTGTTGAACCAGAACTTACCAGGCAAAAACCCAGAAATATGGGAAGAGTTGTATTATGGGCTGTGCTAATCGCACTTTTGACCGGGAGCTTTTATTGGGTTACCAGATATTTTGGGAAGCCGTCGGAGATTGTCGTAAAACCGGTAATTGTGGACAGTTTACCTCCGACTTTGGATACTGCTAAGAAGAAAATAGTCCCCATTGTTAAACCGAAGACAAACAAAAAACCCAAAATATCTAATCATGGGACAATGGAGGTTTACACAAAATACCATGATTTGAGGGTGTACATAGATGGTATTGCTCAGGCTAAAATTGCTCCGGCTGGTCGGAGAAGTACCTATGCATTGCCTGTGGGACAAGGTATTATCTTCAAGGTGGAATATGTCGAATTTGGTTTGACTCCCAATGCAGAGCCGTTAACTGTAAGTGCCGGACAGGTTTTTGAAAGAAACTTCACAGAAAAGTTGAATTAAACAATTTTGAAAAATGGGCCGCTATGATTTTACATACTACCACGAAATTGGGCATCAGGGACAAAGTTTAGTACCACATTATCCAGGAGGAAAGTCGGGTGTTACAATTGGCCCTGGATATGATATGTCTATGAGGAGTCCGGAACAAATCATTGCAGATCTGACCAGGGTAGGTGTTGACGAGGATATTGCGGTTGCACTTTCACAAGCATCCTCCAAGTCAGGCCCTGAGGCGCAGCAGTGGATCTCTCGGCAAGGTGGATTGTACATTACTGACGAGCAGCAAAAAGCATTGTTCGAGGAAGTATTGGTTCCTGAATATGAAGAACGGATGGTTTCTCAAATTAACGGTGTACTGCAAAACAGCGCTCATGGCACCAATGAACCAATTGATATCACCCAACTGTCTGTCCATCAGCGAGAAATACTGTTTGACTTTACCTATAATGCGGGCCTGAGCCGGTTTCCCACGTTAGTGGATGCCGTTTTAAATGAAGATTGGGAAATGGCAGCGGCACATTACGAACGTTTCTCAAACGACGAGCCTCTCACGTACCGTAACGAAATGTTTTATTCCACTTTTCTTTCTTCTGATGGGATCGAACAATATATCAACCTTGCTGTTGAACAGGAACCTGAGCTGTTTGAAATAGACGCACTACTGGACGGTATGATGTCCGAGGGCTTGGAAGATGAGTCTGATATTGCCCGGCACGATAGGGACAAAGACCTTGATATCGATCAGCTTTTGGACGAATCAGAATGGTAAATTGCTGTTGGATGTTTTTTGTTGAGTCTTTTTTAGTTGACTAGTTAAGCCATGCATTTTTTTTCGAACTATACCCGCACGCTTCTTTCTTTTGTTTTTGTATGCAGTTTCACCACTTTCGGATGGGCGCAGATAACTAGAAAAATTACGAAAGCGGATGAAAATAAAATTAAGAAGGAGGCGAGAGAACTGATTCAAAGTTTGGAGGAAGAGTATCTTTTTTTTCTAACGGAACCGTCGTCACAGCGGAGCAGTCGACTCGCTACGCTCACTATTCCCGGTGCTCAGAGATCTTTTTATGATGATAAAGTCGTCATTGAGAATGACTTTTATATTTCGGAAATAAACCATCTCGATAAAAACGAACGAGATAAATTAGTAGGAAATTATTTCGACTGGCTAGCGGAAAATTACGGAGTATACGACAACGGCGATGATCCAAATCAAGGTAAGTCAGTTAAAATTACGATTACCAAAGTTTCAAGAATTCAAGCTATTTCTGATCAGGATTCGATGTATGTTAATGTTGCTTTTGACATTCAATACGATGGTATAGCACGGAATAAATTTGCTTTCAAGCCAGCTGAACGGATTGCCGAATTGCGATTGGAAAGAGAAGGGAAAAATTGGAGACCTTATATCATGTCATTAAGATTTCTCAATCCGGACATTGGGGTTGAAAATAAATCAAGAAATGTACCTATTTTGGAGGAAACGCTAGGTGTGGACATCAAATTCGCTGACGTGATCAATACACCCGATATTAAAAATGTAAGTAGAAGCCCGTCGCTATTAAAAGCATTTAACGATAATGATTTGTGGGGTTTGCTCATTGATGAGGATAACGATAAAAGAGTGCTCTTGCAGCCTCAGTTTTGCGAAATTAACGAATTTGCCAATGGCCGATCTCTTGTATGCCTGGACGGTAAATGGGGTTGCATCGACACATCAGGCAAAATCGTTATTGAATGCATCTACGATTTGCCTTTTTCTTTTATTAAAAACAAAGCCCTGGTTCAGCTCGGCGGAAAGCCTTTGAACATTGATTTAAACGGAAAGGTGGTCAAATGACCTGCAAGCGGACTATTCGTACGCTCCAAGAAATATGGTCCGGTGCATAAAAAATTGAAGTTTGTCATGTTTGGTTGGATTCCAGACCTGACGGATTGTTTTATCTCCTTGCGTCCTGGCCGCACCTCCTCCATACATCAACGGCGCATTATTTTGGCCAACTTTTGGAAGCACCACTGCCACATGACCATTATTTTGCCCGTAGTCTGCGGCCGTCATTGCCGCAATCACTAGTCTGCCCTGGCCAGCATGTCTTTTAGCTGATTCCAATGCTTCGGTCCCTGTTCCCAACTTCTCCCAGACACTTAAAAAATTTCCGTTTTGCGTAAGTGAATTAAGTTCGGCAATAATCCCGTCAGCATCCTTTTCTGGTATGTTAATGCCGAGGCTCCTTCCCAAAGATTTTAGAAAACCAGAGCAATTACCGCTATTCGGTGTGTCGGCGAGGTAACTGCTGTTATAGGCATTTTCTAACTGAGTGTTTCCGGCTCCCATTTGTTTAATTGTTTGAATTTATGATGTTATTTTAAATACGCCAATGGCAGATCCCTGGAAAATTTCCCGTACATGGTTGGGATTTGTTCAGGTTGTTCGGGATTGTTTTTTTTAGAGTAGGCCCTCACTTTCAAATTAACATATTTGTAAAGTTCCAGTGCGGTAATTTGGCTGTCCTTATTGGCATCAGCCTCTCCATTGAGTGCCTTTAATAAATAAAATGTAAAAACCCCCTGGCCTAATTTCACATATTCAGAGGATAACTGGTTGGCCAGCGAGGACAAAAAAACAATGACATTCGCATTGGAGGAGTCATGAATTCCTTCGCCCGTCGGGAAATTTTGCATCTTAATCGTACCAGACTTGCAAGCATCCGCAATGCATAATTTCAAGTTAGATCGCGATTCCCGGAAACCCTGCTTGATCTCTTTATGAGTTAGCACGGGTTTAATGCCGCTGCTTTCATAAGGAAGAAATACCCCCGAATTTCCGTGGCCGGAGAAATAGAATATGACCTGATCTTCGGGGCTGGCACCACGGAAAAGCTGCATAGCGGTAAGAATGTTTTCTTTGGTAGCTTTTTCATCTACCAGAAGAATTATATTTTCCCGGGGGACATTTTGTCCGCTTGGGTTAATAAGATAGTTGTAAAATAGCTGAGCATCCCGGCTGGCAAAACGCAGGTCTCCCGAGTCAGACTGGAACTTCTGATAATTTGAAATGCCAACTACAACTGCATAAGTGGTGGCAGCATGAACAAAGCAGGGCCAAAATATTAGTTGAAAAAACACAAAAATGGCTGATCCGATAATCGTTACCGGCTGCTTGGACCTCATCATGTTACTTTTCTTTTTTTTGCGATTCGGATACAGGTACCAACTCATTACTGGCCTGGTCAGTAAGTTTTTCTTTCATGTCTTTCACGGACAGATTTACCTTTTTGCCGGTAGTGTTTTCAATTTTGTTTTTTTGACCGTTTATGAAATACACCGTTTCGTTCGTACCAATATCCACGCTGTCGATATTACCTATACGCTTGTCCGGTATGGACAAATACAGATAACTTTTTTCGCTTCCCGGAAAGCTGTAATAATGTAATACGTTTGGAATACTTAACAACTGTTCGTACTTGATCTTGGTTTTTCCTCCTTTTTGCGGTTCTATGGCATAAAATTCGTCTTTCTGCTTCACCAATGTGAACTTATAGGATTTCGATTCCGCCAGTACATCAGACTGGGCATTGGTCTTGCTTTCAACTTGTTCTTTAATGGCCTCCGGTTTTTGTTTAGTGAGGGTTTCTGAGCCCTTTTTTTCTTGCTCTGATTCGATTTTTATAGTTTCAGGGACTTTTACCTCCTGCACGGCCTGAGTGGGCGAAACTTTACTCCGCTGATATAGCATTCCCGCCGCAGTGGCCATTATTCCAATGAAAATACCAATGGCGTATGGCAAAAGTTTAAGCTTCTTGCTTTTAGGAGCCGGAGTAGGAGGGGTTTGCCTGAATATAGAAGGTGGGTCGGGAGCCGCATTGATCTTCGGTACTACCGGCCGCGAAAATTCTGTTGGCGAGTCATGTTCGTAGTTATTTCGAAAATCGGGATTGCGAACAGGCTGCGCTACCGGCACCACCGGGGCATCTTCCACTGGCGGCAAGATAACCCTGAAAGCGGGAGGTATGCTTCCTGAAACAGCCTGAATCCGGATCAAATAGGCAGAAAAGTTATCCCGCGTTTTTCCCGCACATTCCAGCCGGATATTTTCAAGTTTTTCAGAATCGGAAATGTTATTGTCTTCGGTTTCACGCAAATGATAAACAAGCAGATCATCATAGATCAGTTCAAGGACACCATCCGTGCATAGAAAGAAATAATCCCCTGCGATCACATCATTAATGATCTTCACGTCGGGCGTATCATTCCGGTCCGCAGAAATTACTTTGGTAATCACGTTTCTTTGAGAATGATTTTGCGCTTCCTGTTCGGTAATGTGACCTTCCTTAACAAGCTCATGCACCAATTTATGATCATCACTCACTCTGATCACCCTTCCCTTCCTGATCTGATAAATCCTGCTATCCCCGAGATGTGCTATCGTAGCACCTGCTTCATTGAAGTGAACGAGCGTCAGGGTCGTCGCCATCCCGCTCGTTTCTTTATCCTCCGATTCCTTTTCGTTGAATTGATCAGTAGTAAATTTGAGCGCGTTTTTAATGTAGATATCATCAGCGACATCAACAGGGTTGTTTTCAAAGAATGTGTTCAAAGACTCGCAAGCCAGCAAGCTCGCAACTTCTCCCTTGTGCTGGCCTCCAACACCATCGCAAACAAGGAACAACCTGGCATCTTTGTGTACAGCATTTAGGGGAGGAAAAATGGAATCCTCGTTATTGGTACGCTGCCCTACCTCTGTAAATCCTGTTGGCTGATAAATATCTACTTTCATTTTAATGCTTGATGATTACAGTTGGGCTATATTCAGAATCTTTAACAAGTCGGGTTGCGTCGTCCGAATTGGCAACCGTACGTATCGTTTTGATCACCATTTTTGTTTGTCCCAATTGAATGGTATCACTGTCGTTGAGATAAACTACATCGTTTGGCTGAAGTCCTTTTTCAAAAGCATTAACGAATGTGCCATTTGTACTCATATTTTGCGGTACGCCATTACTCATTTTGCGGTCGGAAACCAGGTAATCATATCCACCTGACCGAACTGGCTTTACTTCGAGAATGCAATGGTTGCGGCTCATAAAGACATCCTGTGTGATGATCATTATATCACAAGGCGTCGCACTGTTATGTCGCCCGATAATCTGTCTGCCGATTTTCAGGGGATAAGTTTGCAACGGTGCATTTTCATCATGTACTACCAGCCAGCCCACGTCAGTTTTGCCCGATGTACTTTTTGCATTGTCCTGATCAGTGCCGGAGGTGCGTGATGATTGCATTCCAGGGTTAACAACTGGTCTGGGATTGGGTGCCGGGGTGGGGTTGTTTGGTCTTGGCGGGGGAGTAATGATGGGCTGAGGTGCTTTGGCAGCCTTTTCTTGCTCGTTGCCATTCAAAACAACGGGATTAGGATAGCCACAGTTACCACACTTGACGATCAGACTACTTGCATTACTGATTGTTAACCTGGTGTTACACTTTTTACAGGTAATTTCCATTCTATTAAAATTTTATCCGATAAAATCTTCGGCCGCCTCTGCATTGTTGTTGAAGTAATGATCTTCATTCGTATCTGAATACGCATTTAAATCTCCCGTCTCCAATTGATCGGAAGTAGTTTCATCTGCTAATTCATCCTCGGGATCGCGGTCCGCATCAAAATCGGGTGTTTCTTCATCGCCGCTGCTATATAAATTTGCTGAGGAATCTTCTTGTTCGTATACCGTCATTGGCTGCATAGGTTCCAGTTTCATGGACTGCAGGCTTTGGGCGTCAGCATTATATACGAAGCTGGTTTCCACCTGTCCATCATTATCCAGGTCTAATGCGACGAACGGCGACTCGTTTTCCCGTTTCAATGAGATCACGTCTACAAGTGAATCCTTATCAAGGTCTATTCCTACAACATAGCTTCCATTTTCTTGTATGATCGTAACAGGAAGATCGTGAGAATCCTGCGCATACGCCCCCACAACATTTCCAAATACACTTCCGCTCTCCATCTCCGGGATCTGATGCACATCGGCTAATGTGAATGAGGTTTTTTCCAAAGCAGCTGTTACGACCTGTCCGTTCTCATCCATGCTGTATCGGGTGTCCAGCAGCTTATCGCCATCCGTGTCCATCATCACAATGGGTGCATTACCCTTTGCATGAGCGATCAAAACTTCGGCAATTCCATCCTCATCCTTGTCAATACCAGTCCAGGTAATTTCGCCGCGCTCTGCTACAACCACATGGTTATCTATCACCGGGTCAGGTTCAGGGATAACGGGGTCCAGGATCGGCTCAGTTGCTTCTAACCAGATTTCCTTTTGCTCATCCGAAAGATCGCTCCATTCACTTTCCCTGAAAGTACCGTAATATGTATTGTTCCAAACAAAAAGACCGCCCGGACCTACTTCCGACCTTGCGGAATTGAATGCAGATTCAAAAGGCATATCGTCGGTTACATTGGTAGCAACCTCCAATTCGTCGGGCATTGTAAACAAGGCGTGAGAATTTCCTCCTGTATTACCACTACTTGTGTGTGTAGTCTGGTGCGAAGTTTTGTGGCTAATTATTTCAGGTTTATCCTTTCCGGCGGGTTCGGTATCAACGGCACCGCCGTTTGTCTCTATTTTGGGAGTCTCCAGTATAGGTTTTTCGATCTCTATATTTTGATCCACATCAGGAGCCCCGGCTTCCGTGCCATTTAATCCCACGATCACGATGGTACCCAAGCCCATGGCTAACACACCTCCTGCCGCCAGCGCGATTTTTTCCTCCTTGCTTAATATTTTGATAGTTGGCTTTACAAGAGTAGGAATTGGTATGGCCGCTTGCGCGGGTGCGGGCGGAGTATCTCCGGCAGAGGCATGCATATCTTTTGCCCGGTCGGCAAATAGTTGGGTCTTTTCAAAGTCAATGGGATTCATAATGCCTCCTATTTATTTAGTCGTTTATTAAAACCTTTTTACAACTTCTGCAATTCTTTATCTGAACCAGCACCGGGAAAGGGTCAGTGAGTTTTACTCGGCAATGTGGACAACGATAGTGGATGTCGTATTGCTCTGTCATTTTGGTGATGTTCAGCTCGCGCTTTTCAAGAGCATATTTTTTTGATTTTTGGAAAGACCAGCCTGCAAGCAGCATCGAAATAACGGAGCCGATTACAGAAATATATGTGAATTCCTTTGGAACAAAAGCGGCTGACCCGGCGCACAAAGCTGCAAATGGAATCCCCAACGATTGGTATCGCGCATTAAGCGCTTCATTGCGTTGAATTTCTTCCAATTGTGCTCTTTTTGCAATATACTCTTCATATATCCTTTGTAAACGCTTCTCTTCTGTTTCCTCGATGGCCTTGAATGTCTCGTGGAATCTGACTGCTGGCCGGGAAACTGGCGTGTCCTTGTTTAAGTCAATTTTCGGCTTTACTTGTTCTTTAATCGAATGTGTATTTTTTTGAGTTTCAGCCAATTCATTAATCTGATTCCATGGCAGAGGTGTGCTGCCAAAAACGACCTGATTTTTTGGGGTGACCTCTTTCCTCAAAACCCTTTGTCCATCCACAAAGGTGCCGTTCCGGGATCCGAGATCCTGAATTTCCCATGTATTTGTCTGTGGCTCTTTAAGTGTAAGCACCGCGTGATCTCCGCTCACATCAGCACCAGGCAAAACGATCGTGTTGCCCTGTTTCCGGCCAACTGTCACCCGCTTTGGTTGGTTACTCATATACAATCACTTAGCAGCGAATTTTCGATAGCATATTGCAAATATGAGATATATAGTATTTCGATAAAATACGTCATTTGACGTATTTTATTCGTGTATTTTCCTCTCTAACATTGTGGGGAAGTTGCTGGACTTCAAGAAGAACATTCACTCAGGATACCTTCATGATGCATAACGAAAATGACGGAAATTTTAGCGAAGAGGCGCGGAGATCTTTTAGTGGACTTAGAGCAAAAAAAGAGGAAATAAAAAAAAACACTCTTCTTTATAAATTCACTGATAGTGACGTTTTTTTCTGGGCGACCAAGAGAAACCCGGTAACCAAGTTTTACGATTTTCAGTACCACGAAACAGGCGAAAAAAAAGGCCAGCCATTAATTGTTGCATCTCAGTATTGGGGCACGATGGATGATTTGAGAAACATACTAATTTATTCAAAAGAGACAAACAGATCGCTCCTGAGTTGTATCAGGCAGCGTAATGCAGTTTTGCACAACTGGAATGGTTTGAACTCGCTTTTAGTGGTGAGACTTAAAGAGACAGTTTGGGGTTGGACCGGAAATATTGGCCCGCAAACGGAGAAAAATTATGTCGGTTATAAAAGCCGACCAGGTGTTTCGGCTCCTATAAATCTATTCGGCGGAGCAGATCAGGTTTGCATACCTCGACTAGAACGCAATCACATTGAAGATGTAATCAGTGCTGAAACTGTTTACGTAAGGGACCCGATAGATGATATAATTAATTTTCTAAAAAGCAGTGGTTTGATATGACGTCTATCTATAACATATCACTGTGAAGCATATTCAGGTTTAGATAAAAGCCAAATTTTTGTTTTAATGATTCTCATGAATTTCAGCCCCGACCTCAAACGAGCAGTCCAAATAGCCCAGGCAATAGCCAAGGAAAATCAGCATGCTGCATTTTCTCCCGGTCATTTGCTGAAAGGACTGCTGCATAATGATGTAGGCTTATCAAGCTTGTTGGCGACGTGGGAAATTGATGTACATTATCTGAGAGATTGGGCCGATATCCGGATCGAGAAATATCCGAAATCAGCACGGATTGAAGGTGAGCCGAGAGGTGACGCCCAGGTTCAGGCGACTTTTGAAGTAGCAGATATCATACGAATGAAGCTGGGGGAGGATGAGGTTGCACCTTTGACAGTACTCATTGCAATTGCTCGTCCAGGAGTAGCATTTCAAAAGGATCAGCTTAAATCTTTTCCGGTAACCGAATCAGCATTGCTTGAAAAGGCATTGGCCGAAACCAGCATTCAGAATGCGGTAAATCCAGCCGCATCTGCCGGGGCTGCCAAAACGCAGTCATCCGCGGGAGGAAGTATCACATCTCAGGCATTACTGAAATTTTGTGTCGATAAAACTGCCATTGCACGGGAAGGAAAGCTGGATCCGATCATTGGCCGGGATAAAGAAACCCGGATGACGGTCGAAATCCTGGGCCGGCGCACCAAACCCAATGTGATCATTGTGGGAGAGCCCGGCGTAGGAAAAACAGCGCTGGTAGAAGGCCTGGCCCAATTAATCGTCGCAGAACAAGTGCCCGGGCATCTGATGAATGCGTATTTGTTCCAGCTGGATATGGGCGCGCTCATTGCAGGTGCATCTTACAAAGGAGAAATTGAAGACCGGCTCAAAAATATCATTGCCGAAATAAAACAGTATGATCGCGCGCTGCTCTTTATCGATGAAATCCATGTACTGATGGACCCGAAAAGCGGCGCAATGGGATTGGCCAATTTGCTGAAACCAGAACTTGCCCGAGGTGAGCTGACCGTGATCGGGGCAACTACATTGGACGAATTCCGGAAATTTATGGAGCCCGACGAGGCTTTTGCACGCCGGTTTGAGCTCGTCAAAGTGGAGGAACCTAATGAGACGACCGCCAGCAGGATGATAGAAAAGGTGGTTTCACTGTTTGAAGATCATCACCAAATCAAGGTTGCGGACGGAACCATTGGTGAAACGGTACGCCTTGCAAAAAGATATATCAAAGACCGCCGCCTGCCTGATGCAGCTATTGACCTGATCGACAGGACGATGGCGGCGATGAAGCTGATGAGCGAGACATCGCAGCGGGAAATAACATTTCTACGAAGCGAATTGGCAGCATTGCTTGAAATACACGCCGCCGGCGATCCGACATTGTATCGCCAAGAACTACTTTGGTTTGAAAGCCAGGCAAAAGACCGCCTGAGCCCAATATTGCTGGGTCAACTTGAAGAACAACCTGAAATTGCACAAATGGAAGTGCCGGAAAGCATTGCTGATTACCTGGCGGAGCTTCTGAATCAATTGGAAGGATTGAGCGGACAAAAAAAGGAAACCGTTGAAAAAAGTGACGTTGCTGCGGTTGTAGCACATAAAACCGGCATTCCGCTCGGGAAAATACAGGCGAAGGAGCGCGAAAAATTAATGCAGCTGGACGACCACCTGAAAAAGCGTGTTGTGGGCCAGGATCATGCTATTAAAGTGATTTCCGATGCTATTCTGGAAAATCGTTCGGGACTTAGCCGCCCTGGACAACCCATAGGGTCTTTTTTCTTTTCTGGTCCGACGGGTACCGGAAAAACGGAACTTGCCAAAACGATGGCTGATTTCCTTTTCAATGATGAAAAAGCGCTGATCCGGTTTGATATGTCGGAATTTAAGGAGGAGCATTCGGCAGCCGTGTTGTATGGCGCACCTCCGGGATACGTCGGTTATGAAGAAGGAGGTTTACTGGTAACAAAAATCAAGGAGCAGCCATTTGCCATAGTATTATTTGACGAGATCGAAAAGGCACACCCGTCGGTATTTGACCTGTTTTTGCAGATACTGGACGAAGGAACATTGCACGATCGGCTTGGACGTGAAGGTGATTTTTCAAACGCGATCATTCTTTTTACATCCAATATCGGTGCCGACTGGATCGTAGAGCAATTTGGTTTAGGTAAAGTACCTGCATCGAATGACCTGCTGGATATCATGACGCGCCATTTCCGCCCTGAATTCCTGGGACGGCTCACGGAGATCATTCCATTCAGTCCAATCACCGAACAAGCGGTAGTCAACATTTTCAAGATCCAGCTGAAACCACTGGTTGCATTACTTGAAAAACAAGGTATCACTCTTCATCTTGATGACCAAGCTGCAAAAGCATTGGCATTGGAAGGATTTACACCAAAATATGGGGCCCGCCCCATTCGCGGCGTGATCCGGAACAGGCTGAGAAGGCCACTTTCCCGGATGATTGTTTCGGGGGAGATTGGAAAAGGTTCGGAGGTGAGTTTGCGGGTTGGGGAGAGTGGGGAGTTTGAGTGGGACAAACATTCAGCGGCAAATTTAATAATTTAGAAATGGGTAATGTATTTAAGATTATTGCGCGTTCCTTCGCCCCATTTAAACGGTTTGGACGGATGGTAGTATATGGAGACTTCTATTGGGGGGAATATGAAGGAGATGATAGAACTTTCAGTACCAGCTTAAAAGTGTCTTCCAGGGTAAGTTCCAGTTTGCACCTGACGCTTAATCCATTAAAAAATCTGGGAGATATAGTACAAAGTCATCCAACTCGCGGTTTTGGTATGACGTCAAAGATAACCTCGAAAGCAACAGAATATTTAGCTGATACGATTGGCACAATTGGCGAAACGTTCAATCTAAGCGGGATAGTTGAAAGGCGGGAGAGGGAATATCATGAACCCAGCCGGATCGACCGGACAGGGCACACCGTAACGTCTAAGGAATTTTCGTACGGAACGTCAGATGTCAGAAAAGAAGGGGAAAATATAATAATCCAACAATCTTATCATGGCTCTATACCATTAGTCGACGTTCTGGCTGGTGATATTGATGTAACCAATAACATTGTCATTAATTTGGAAGTTGTTGATAATAAGGTAACTAGTATGGTAATAAAAGGCTCATTGGTTGGCGATAGATTTCCTTGGGCTGAGGTGCTGTTGGTTGATTCATTAAACAATGTAATCTTTTTGCACACTTTTAAGTCAGACTGGGGACCGAATACGGGGCCGGTATTAGCACTACTAGGGGATATGAAAACCCCTATGGGAAACTACACAGCAAAGGTGCATTTAGACAAGATGGGGGTAATTAACAAAGTTTCCGTACCCAGCGCCTCGACCATAGTGAATAAAAATTCTATGTATTCTGTCGAACAGTGGAATGCAAGATTTTATGCTTAGTGACAAATGGTCAGTGGGTTAGCAATAACATGCAGAGAAGGATACAATAGTGGAGATCTGCGGCTTAATTTCATATTAATCTAATTACGTCAATAATTTCTTAAAAATGGCAATAGAAAAACCCCAACTCGGTGGCGTCGTGATCGACGAAGGCACCTCGGAAGCTATCAAGCTGCTTCATGACAACAAAACGGCAATCATTAACAAGTTCACGACGGATTCAATCAGTCAGGAACCTGTGGAGGGTATCCAGAAATTACAGGATGCATTCGATCACTTTCAACCGAGCGTAGACATATCGCACACTACGGAAGACGGCCAGGATGTGAACGAAACACTGCATTTCTCCAATGTGAGCGCCTTTACTGTGAAAGGAATGATTGAGCAAAGCAGTTTTTTGCAGGATCTCAAAAGTAAGGAAGACGATTTTCAGACAATAGTTAAAAGACTTTCAACCAATAAAGTTTTTCAAAAACTATTGGCGGATCCAGCCGGTAAAGCGGCATTTGTTGAAGCATTGGAAGCTTTGATCACAGAACTGGACGCGGCGGACGAAGCGTAAATTTTAACATTTAACCTAAATTCATTTCCTATGGCACAAGAAGAACAGGAATCCTTAAGCAAGGTTAAGGAACTTGTAACCGAGAGAGCTGCGCCACGTCCGCTTGCCCAAACATTGCCCCAGCTGGCCAAATTCGGAGGATTCGATTTCATCAAAACCGTCGTTGATGGTACTGAAAACATGGATCCGACAAAAAAGGCACGGAAAGCTATGTTTCTGGAAGAAGAGGAGAATAAGGCAGATCGTAAAAAGCTTAAAAAACGCCTGCAGAGTATCCTTGATCTGGTAACATCGCATGACAATGCGGCTGATATGATTGCGGATGCAGAAGCCAAAGCATCCTCTGCCAGCCAAACCCTGAAAACCAATCTTCTCAATTGCCTCGAACAGACAGGAGAACTCGAAAAATCATATCGCTCTCTCGCGCTCTTCTTCGAAAATACTGCTGAGGAAAAGGTCAAAAACCTGGTGCTTTTTGATGCAGGGAACGATATGACCACGGATATCGACGGTTTTAGCAATCCCAGGGGGATTTTTGAGCAAGTCGCAAAACAGCTGCGCGACAATTACGATCGCTTTGACCTGGTCAATAATTATTCACTGATAGTCGTTCCAGGCTGGCTTAAAAAGAATATTATCGTCGATAAGTGGGCTGAGCTGGCGCACCAGAACAAGGTGATGCTGATCACGGATTATCGTCATCTGGATAGCGCAGAAGATGTAGAAGCTACATTTGATAAAGACAAATTGACCGGCTCGGATCCGCATAAGGCCCATGTGATGATGCCCTGCAACTGGATCATCGGCCGCGAATCAAATACGGATATTGGCGAAACAGAACATTTGTACGTGCCGCCTTCCATGGCCCTCGCCGGGTTAATCTGGGGCGGGAACATAGCCCAGCCAGTGGCGGGTTTGGCGCATGGAAAATTAAAAATGGCAAGCGGTACCCGGTTTATGATGCGGAAGAACGAGGTAGCTCAACTTGAAAGCCGGGGACTTATTCCCTTGATCTACGAATGGGGGAGAGTCGTGCCACAGTCTGCACGCACCTTATTCACCGGAGACAATATAGGTATGCAGACGTATAGTGTGGTGCGTGTTTTTGACTGGGTGGGTAAAATTATGCAGGATTTCCTGAACCGGCGGACTTTTGAAAATGTCGACATCATGATGTTAGCAGACATTCAAAAGCAAGTTTTGCGGTTTTTGAGTTCGATTGAAGGACCTGGTAAAGTAATCGAAGGATACAGGAACTTGTCAGTTAAAAGAGATCCGCTTAAACCAACCCACGTTGTAATCAACGTAGAAATGAAGCCATTCTTTCCGGCAAAAGTATTTAACATCAGTCTTACCGGAACCAAAGGAGATTGGGACACCGAAATCAAGTAGTACTAAACTTTTCAATCACAATAACTTTAAATTCAAACAATCATGGCACATAAGGCTACGCTTAAAATTGATAATGTCAACTTCGAAGTTTTACATTGTTCCTATTCGTTTCACCAGCACGTTAACCCGCATACTAATGAGACAACATCTGAAATATTTGGGGGAAATATTGATTTAACAGTTGCCACGAGGAAGGATGATACAATGGGTAACGGGAATACCATTATTAAACTGATGCTATCGCCGCATCATGACAGTTCGGAAGGAATGGTTGAGTTTTTCAACCAAAAAGGAGAGTCTATTCGTCAAATCGGGTTCAAGGATGCGGCTGTTGTTAATTTTACCGAGACATTTTCGCTTTCCGGCGACAATGCAGGTGTACAGTCATTTACAATTTCATCCCGATCACTGGACATTAATGGCACGCCGCTCAAATTGAAGAGGGAGTAAATACAGGGGGCTTTCAGGATGTTGAGAGCCCTCATTTGTAGTTTATATTGTTCTCAAAACTGAGATGAAGAGTCAAGTAAGTTTTATTTGTAATGTGACTTCCAGATATCTTAATGATGTAGTGATCAGATGGGACAAAAACCGCAAGGAAGAGATTCGGATTTCTCCATAGGAAATGGTGCTGAACCTATCAAATTGTACTTTAACGGTAAGTTCTTCTGGACAGAAAATATAGTTCGAAACTTTCGGTTTCTTGCTGTTTCAGGAGATTGGGAAAGATCCGATATATATAATCGAGTTGAGAGCAAGGGGTGGCGAATTTCAAAAGGTGAATACTGGATCAATCCATCAGATTTTGGCCCGCGAAAAAAGCCAGAGTTAATGATGAGTCGAGTAGGAACAGAAAAACAGTCGCGCAATTTCAGTATGCCAATTAGCAAAGTCAATCTTCATTCATATGGGGGATCGGCAGATTTTTTTATCCAAGGTCAGGAAAACTATTATTATTCCTCTGGATCGGCGATCAACCTTGCAGCAAATTTTGACCGCTTTGTTGAAATCATGCAGGACGAGCTAAATCAAAAGCCCAACTGTAAAATTGAAGTTAGTGTAGGTTATCATAATGAATTCAAAATTAGAAAGCCGCTTACCTTCATGTCCATTCGCATGTATCAGTTTGGTCGATATGACCCTGCCTCAAATCTTTTTGGTGCAGGTGTTAGAAGGGAAGGTAAGGGAGATCATTGGGGGTGGGATCTTATCGCACCGGTGGGAACTGCCGTGTTTGCGATTGCTGATGGAAAGATATCAGAAATTTATCCTGATTTGAAAGGGTACGGATTGTGTGTAGTTCAGGAATTCGAATGTGATAGGACTAAGCTTTATGTACTGTACGCACATATGGATCAGATCGACGTGAAAAGTGGAGATGAAATACTGATAGGCCGTATTATAGGTCGCACAGGCAGGTCTGGAATAACCCTACCAATGCCAGAAGATGAAAACCATCTTCATCTCGAAATCAGCAAACTAAAAGTGCCACAGGGAGGTGGTGCAGGACGCATAGATCCGGTAAGAATATTCGGGCCAGTGGCTATACAATCTAAAAAAATCGAAAATCAACAGTAACCGACTGAATATAGCTGAAACCATGCCCTCGACCACCCAGTTCCTAGCATCGACAGAAATTACTATCAACGGCTTCGTTATCAAACGCATCAACAGCATTTCCATTAACCAACCGTTTGACAATCACCATAGCTTTGAGATCAGCATTTCTCCGGATATGCTGCCGGGTAAACCGTTGACTGTGGATATTAAGAAACTGGCTGAAAAGGTGGTAGGGGAGTCGGTGATAATTAACCTTAAACAGGGTTTGAAACAGGAAAATGGTAACATCAGTGATGAGCAAAAACTGATGTTCAAAGGTTTCGTATCATCGGTCCGGTTAAGCAAAGGTTCCAGTACATCCAATACCATTGTCATTTCAGGTATGAGTCCGACGGCTATGTTGAGTGCGGGGCGCACTACACGGTCTTTTACTGAAAAAAACCTTGATGGAATCGTTGATAAGGTGATGAGCCCCTTTGGCGATTTTCCAAAGAAAATTGGCGCAAATTATAAAACGGCGATACCATTTGTAACGCAATATGAGGAGGATAACTTTCACTTTTTGCAGCGCCTGGCCGAAGATTATGGCGAATGGATGTTCTACGACGGAGAACATTTTGTTTTTGGTAAAGATAAGCGGGATAAAGGTGATGTGATTGCATTGAAGCATGGCGAGAACATTTTTGATATGCAATACAGCCTGAGAGCCACGCCTATGAATTTCAAAGGATTTTACTATGATTATCTGACCGATAAAAGTTATGAGGCACCATCATCCGGGGAGAGTGTTTCGGGGCTTGGATCTTATGCGCAGGTGGGTTTAGGGAAGTCGGAAAAGTTGTTTAAAGATGAGTTGATCGAAATCGGATACCAGAATTTTCACGAAAACGGGCTATTAAAAAAAGCGATTAAACTTAAAAAAAGCGAGCAGGCGAATAAACTGGCGGTACTCACCGGCCGGACGCCGGAAATGCAGATCAAGCTAGGCGGCACGGTGAAGGTTACGGATACTTTTACTAATGCGGAAAATAAATCGGAAGTGATTGACTACGGGGCTTTTGTTGTCACAAAACTGAGCCATTACCTCGATACGAGAGGCGTTTACCAATGTAATTTTGAGGCACTACCCCAAGACACTGACTTTGCGCCAGTGGATTATCGCATTATCCAGCCCAATGCCGAGCCGCAGGCGGCGGTGGTCATGAAGGTTGACGATGAAAAAAGCATGGGACGGGTAATGGTTCAGTTTCCATGGCAAAAAGCTGATAATGAAATGACACCGTGGATCCGGGTCGTGAATCCGATGGCTGGTAAAGAACAGGGTGTCTACTTCATTCCCGAAATCGATGAGGTTGTGTTTGTGGATTTTGAATTTGGTAACCCGGATATTCCTTTTGTTACCGGCAGCATGTATCACGGGCAGGTTTTACCGGGGAAGAATCTTTTCAACACAGAAAACAACATCAAAGGCATCATTACCAAAGGTGGCAATCATATTATTATCGACGATACCAGCGGCAGTGAGAAAATCCATATCTATAATAAAGACAACAAAAATGAAATTGTGCTGTCTATGGCAGACAAAAGCATTAAGGTGAAAAGTGAGGGGACGATTTTTCTGGAAGCGACAAAAAGCATTGAAATGAAAGCCCCGAAAATTAAAATGGAAGCCAGCGATGAGCTTAACATTAAGGCTGGTAAAACGCAGTTTGCCAATGATCAGAGCATTGAAATCAGTGCCGGTACCAGCGTTGAGGTCAATTCCAGCGGAAAAGGAACATTTAAAGCATCGGCAAGTCTGGACCTGGATGGGGGAGCTGCGGCAAGTTTGAAAGGTGGAATGGTGAAGATTAATTAATTCCTGGCATAGACTAACGCTATCAAAATGACTGACGACTTCTATCCCGTTCCGCCTTCTTTCGGCGCCTTAATGAAAAGACAGGGTACGGAAAGGAATTTTGTCGAAATAGCCAGATTGTTGGGATCATACGACGAGCTGATCAAAAGGTTTGGCGATGGTAAGAAGCTGGAAGATTACCAGATCATCAAAAAATTGATGAACGCCCGAAAATGTCTCACTTTTCAGGAACTAAGGCAGCAAATGATGTTCAGTGAGGTTGTAGATTATTTAGTTGAGGAAACGGTCATTCAAAAAATAAATGTTAAGGAATCCATTCACCAAAACATTTCCTTATACCTGGCCACAAGACCAAAGGAGTATTATTTCGATTCCAATTATGGCTGCATTGTACATCATTTTGACTTCCGGCAGTTGAATGATACGCCAAGCAAAGACCAGCTCAAACGTTCGGTTTCGGATTATTTGCAAAAATTTGAGACACGGATCGCTGTCAATAATGTCAATGTCGATATCAATGATGTGCAGGAAGTAATGGAAGGCGGAACACCGCGTATCTGTCGCTACATCACAATCAACATCGGCAGCACATTGGTACAAACGCAGGAAAGGCTACCTGATATGAAGTTCAGACTTGTGAGATATTCTTAACAATCGTATGTATACTGACCCGAAACGATACAAAACACGTGAAACTATCCGGAACGAAATGATCCGGGAGATAGCGCGTTTGTGGCAGTATGATGAAAGCGAATTAGCGATTGAAGGTTTTGATCCGTTGGTCGGCATGTTGCTGGGCGCATTTGCAACCGGCCTTGAAGGCGTTTACCACGAGCTCGACAATTCTGCCAATCGCATTGTGATGCGGTTGGCGAGCCTGCTGACACCGGAAGTATTTACGGGTCCGCAACCTGCTCATGCTGTAATGAAAGCGGCTATTGTAGATTCTGTCCATGAGGCAGTTTCGCTGAATTCGTTTAGCTGTAATGTAATGGGCAAAGAATTATTCTTTTCACCTGCCGGGAATTATTCTCTGTATAAGGCAAAATTGAATTCTTTGATTACCCAAAGCAGGATCAGGGAAATGGGCACCTCGCCAAAGGAAAATTTCATGGACGAATCCTTACCCCTTGACGAAGCATGGCTTGGGTTAGGCTTGGATCCGGACATAGAAAATTTCGATAACCTTCCCTTATTTTTCGATTGGCGTAATGATCCTAACCGGTACCTGAATCTAAGCCGGCTAGCGGGATTGCGAATATTTTTGGAGGACCAGGAATTACAGGTAACGCCGGGTTTGGTCAACAATAAGGCAAAGGAATTCGTAACAGCCGATGCTCATGCTATTGAGAGGCAGGAACGGATGATTGAACGGTACTACCATTCTAATTTTTTCAGCCTAAGCAGCCGGAATGTTTCTACAGGAGAACACATTCCGCTGAAAAAAAACAAGTATCCCGCCGACTTGGTAAAACTGCTAAGTCCTGATGATTTGCAGAAATACTTCCAGCAGGATCTGTTGTGGGTAAAAATCAAATTTCCTGGGAGTATCGCGCCTGACGTCATTTCCAGAATTGTGATTGATCTGAATGCAATTCCGGTGATGAACCGGCGGTCAATCAGTCAGGCGTATGATTTGAAGCCACTGTTCAATACTTTCCCGATTCGGGTCGAGGGCGGTGAGCAGTTTTTAGGAATGTTAGAAGTCGAAGCTCCTTCCGGGATAAAACTTACAAATACCCAGCAGTTCACCCGGGACAATTCGAGTCAGTATTTACTAAGACAACGTGGGGTAACCCGGTTTGATGAGCGTGATGCGACAGACATGCTTTCCTATCTGGTTGATCTGTTGCGGGATGAAAGTGCGGTTTTTAAGGCGATCGGGCAAAGTGAGATCGATGCGGATGTCGAAGAGATCCGAAAACGCCTTGAACGTATTACGAACATGATTATGAAGGATAACTTTCCTAATTGGTTTTTGACTACTAAAACGGCCGAGAAAACTGGAAGGATCAACCTGAAATACTGGTCGACCCGGGCAGAGGAAGCCAACAACATTGCTTTTGGGATGAAGCTTAACCGCGACCGCTCAAATGCAGCATTCACAGATGATAATGTGTTGCTTACAACCTCTCTCGGCGGAAGCCGTCCGCTTCAGGGAGACGACTATCTGCCTGTTTTTAAGAAAGCGATTTTGACGAGGGGCCGGTTGGTAACGGTTGAGGACTACAAAGCTGCGTGTTTCGCCGAGTTGGGTGACAGAGTAAAAAAGGTGGAAGTAAAAAGAGGCTTTTCCCTGGGAAGTTATCCATTTGAAGGCCTGCAGCCAGCTCTGGAAATTTATTTGATACCCAATCAGGAAAAGCCACTCACCGCGGACCAGTGGCTGGATTGTAAGAAACAGCTGAATGTCATTTTTGAAGAGCAATCGCCGGGTATTTTACCAATCAGCATAACAGTTAATGGTATCGGATAGATGGATTTAACAACTGAGGATATCCACACGCTGCTGGATCAAATGCCGGTAAAACGTTTGAAGGCGGAATTTGTACTGGACGAACTCATTGAGGCAGGGTTTTGCAGAAGGGAGGATTTGGTAGTTTCCCCCGGCAGGTCCTCGTCTTATTTCTTTGAGCGGGATGTGAGTGGGATTGAGGAGATGCTGAACCCTCACAGTGGTAATTCCTGGTTTAAAGCCAATATACCCAGGGACGGGTTTTATGATTCCCTCCCTGAAAGGTTGTTCCATCGGCCTATGGGGCGCGTGAGAAATAATGACGAATGGCTTGATATCCGTGAGGAGGAATCGAGACAGGAGGAAGATGCGAGATTATTCTTTTCTCCGTTTGACAACGCTGTCAGTCAGCAGCTTATTCAGATAGAGCGCTTTGAAAAGAAAGCACTGGCCGGAAACGACCATCGCTTTTTAAGGGAATTTCTAAAAATCTTTTGGCCTGATTCCATAGAATTGGAGCTAACTGAAAAACAGAAAGTCAACCTGCTTCATCTTACGATCATTGCACATGAAGTTGCGGGAAATATCACACGTATGCAGGAATGTTTTAATCAGATGATCGATGATCCGGTTAAATTGTTTTACGAACACAGGCAATTCGAAACTTCCGTTTTAAACGATTTTCCGTCAATGGGAGAAGCGGTACTAGGGGTAGATGCAATGCTAACCGTAGAATCTTTTGCTAAATGGAATAGGCTGATCATTCAGGTTGGGCCATTGTCTTACGAAAAAATGAGCCTTTATTTCCCTGGACATAAATGTGAAAGACTACTCCATTTTCTTTGTGACGTTCTGGTCCCGACGGAGATTGATTGGATGATAGACTTGATTCCCAGCACTGGTAGCGAACAGGAAGAGGAAACTCAGATCTGTTTTTTCATGGATGATTTAGGGAAATATCCGGTGCTTGGATATACAACATTGTTATGACGTGAAATTTCATTGGTAGAAAATGATAATACTTAAAATAATCTGGTGATATGAGCTTGGTATACCTCCTGGCGGGCATTCTTTTGATGACGATATGTGCAATGGTACTCTTGTTCCGAATGAATGTGCCTCAAATTCGCGTGGTTCGACTAGGTATAGGCGCTTTTGGCTTTTTGCTCATTTTTGGAGGCATTGGGCTGTTACTGGCTTATGTGTCATTAATCAACGCATTCATCCTGTTATCCCTCATATCACTGGTTTTTGGAACGGTATCTTTAATCTGGGGGCATTATGTGTTTCCATGGTTTAATCCGGGCGATTTTAAACCTGGTTTTCTTACATTATGCACCTGGATCGGCTGGTCAGCATTTGGTTTTGCAGCGATTTATGGCTTACGGTCCGTAAAAGCGCCTTTATTTTTACCGGTTTTGATCATTGGTATATTGCCGTTCCTCATTCCATATTTGTGCTGGTTGTCCTACGATTATTGGATGAGCATTCCGGAATTACGTTATAGGAGATGGCATTATGACGGGCAAAGGGTGCTGCCCATTCTCGAACCAATCAACGTCATCCAGGTGAATATTCAGTTTACCAAAATTCCGGATGAAGTGGAACCGACTTTCGAAGGATATTTGGTAGAGTTTCCGGGGGATGTTGATCTTGGGACTTTATACCAATACTTCATTTATTCCCATAACAACCGGCACCGGGACTACAAAAAGAGTCCGATTATGCATAGCAATGACGGAAGGCCCCTCGGGTGGTTAATGTTTAAACAAGGCCTTTCTAACGAACGAATTTATCTGGACAGCACTAAAAGTCTCAGACAAAACAGCGTTAGGGATCATGATACAATTTTAGCACAAAGTTATTCCGATTAATAAAAATGATCTTACCAGAAATAAAACATCCATTTGTTAATTGGCGTGATGGCATGAAGATCACCCAGAAGCATTTTGTTGATCATGATTTTGCCATCAAAGATTCGATCAGGGATATCTCAGCAATTCAAATCAATAATCATAACTACGGACTGCTTTCAGCTGACGATGGTTTGACTTCGAGCCTGACTTCACCGGTATTTTCGGGTGATGTCATCCAGATCACAACATGCCGGGGCATTACCCCCGGCGGGGTGCGATTAGAATGGACAGCTTCGAAAGATCATCCGGCACTTACATTGTCCCTGCTTGAGTACAAGATGAAATTGGGTACAGCGGGCGTGTTTTACGTGATCATTAAAGCAAACCCGTTTCAAACTATTGAGATCGGTGATTATGAAACTGCCGGATTGGGCCGGAGACCTTACGTGGCTGTTAAGCCCAGCCTCGATTTGTTGTCGGTCCATGATATGCTTTCAGATGCTTACAGTTTTCCTATCTGCAGAATACGGTTTGAGAGCCAGCGGTTTTCTATTGATCATGAATACATTCCGCCGTCCGTCCACATTCATGGAGAAAGTTTACTTTGGTATTATGAAAGCTGCGGGACATTATTCAATAATTTTCAGCAACTGGCCATTCAAATTGTGAGAAAAATTGGCGGAATGCAGAGCCGCAGCAGCATTGCCGCCGATATCCACCGGATTTTGGAAAAAATGCTCATCTTCTGCGCCGGATCAGTAGACCATTACCACTTGATTGTGAAAGAGTTGCCGCCGATTCACATGGCAGAAGCTTTCATGAAAATGGCCCGGATGCTGAGAATTTCATTTGACAGTCTTCCTGAGGCCAACTCATCGATGCTTTTTAATTATTTTCACAACAATATCGCTGGTACGACCAATATTTTTAAAACGCACATTTCCGCTGCTTCCAAATCCATGATCGATTCAATGATCGATAATGTGCTGGTGAATGAATATAATCATAACGACAGTACACTGCTTTTCGACAGTATTGTCCGTTTTCTGGATTTCATGGAGTTTTTCTGTCAGAAATTACTTCCTCTTAACTACGCTGACAATCAAGGGGGCTGGGATATTTACGGTAAAAACAAATAACGCTATGGGAAGTTTCGCTGCCAGGATCGGGGACATGCATACTTGTCCAATGGTAACTCCCGGGTTACCACCCATTCCTCATGTGGGGGGGCCTGTGATAGGGCCTGGTGTTCCCAATGTATTAATAGGCGGTCAGCCCGCTGCGCATGTTGGAGACATGTGCGTCTGCATTGGCCCGCCTGATTCTACTATTATGGGCTCAACCACCGTCATGATCGGTGGCGCTCCTGCACTAAGGGTCGGCGATACAACTGCCCATGGGGGTGTTATTGTAGCTGGGTGCCCCACTGTGATCATTGGATAACTAAGAAAAAAACGACACGTCGCATGAGCAGGAAGTATTTATTCATCGGCTTAACTTTGGTATTGCTGGTTACAATGGTGGTAAGCTTTTATCTCACTGCCCGCCATCAGGTAAAGAAGGGTGATAGTTTGGAGTTTTCAGCCAGCGATGAGAATACATTTCTTAACGGGATGAATAATTTAGACAGCCTTTATAACGAATTGGAAAAGGCAGTTTACAAAAGGGACGTCAATGCTACCGCGCAAATAAATGTGCTCTGGGAGAGAAGTAAGGATGATTTTCTTGCAAAACATCAAAAAAATCAGATGGCATTGCAAATGGCCAATGAAGTGCTTGAAAATTTCCGTAACCGGATCAAAATGATGAAGGATTCGTATAAAGTCAAATCGGCATCGGTTATGAAGGCAAACGAAATAAACGAGGCCATTCAAATTGAAAAGACTAAAAATGAGCAGTTGAAAACCGATAATGTTCTGATCAAAGAAGCATTACTCAAACTATGAATTAAGATTTACCTATGGAGGCCGAAAACATTATAGCAAGAAAGAGAAAGATACAGTCCTTCGCGGCAGTCTATTCCGGACTGATCTTGTTGTCACTTTTTTTCTGCTATTGGGGTTTCATTAAAGTCCCCAAAACTTATCATGAGGACCGGGTTATACGGACTTCCCAGTTGACGGATTTCTTAAAACAGACCCAGGAAGTTAAGCAGCTGACCCTTCAAATACAGGATTCTCCAGATGTAAAGCAGTCGTCGGTAGTGGCTTATTACGAATGGGTAAATAAGCTGAAGAGCAATTATTCCAGTAAGATCTTCGTAAATGTTCTGGACAGTTATTTGAAACAAACAGACGATACACAAAACAGAAGAAATAAGGATACTACGCTTGTAAGCCTCGAAAAAACTTACATAACGATTAAAGGCCAAAATGAACAACTATTGGCAGAGAACCTGAGATTGCAAGCTGAGTTATCGGAAAAGAAAGCGCAAACGAAGTAGGCCGGGCTATATAAGATGATAAGCTGTTAAAAAATTCAACAATTCCATAGTATCTCCCATATCCAGTTTTTTGAGCATATTTTGTCTGTGGGTGTTTACTGTATGGACGCTGATAAACAGCGACTTGGCGATTTCCTCGCTGGTTAACTGTTTCCCGATCAATCGGGCAATTTGAAGTTCCCTTCTACTCAGATTTTCTAACCGGCGACATTTGCCTGTTTCGTTATTTACCTCGAAAATTAAGTCTTCCAGCTGGTCGGTAAGTCGTAAATGCTGCCTGTTTTCCCGCTTCATACTTGTGATGTTTGAAATAAGGGCGAGTAAAAATACGATATGACCATCAGAATTTCTTTTTAACGAAACTCCTTCCTGCACAACCCTGTTAATGCTGCCATCTTCACCGACCATTTGGAAATCGAACAGTGCCTTAAAGGTTTTTAACCTTTCTGTGCTTAGTCCAGAAACATGATCTGTCATAATCGAAGACATTACCTGGAGGCCATCGAAATCGGCAGGTTTAAGGTTAGAAAGGAAAAATCCTACACCTCCCTTTAACAAAACTTCTGTATCCCACCCACAAACGGGCTTTGACTCACCGATACAACTGATGTAGACCATACGTTTCAGATCTATAATTGCCAGGGAGGAATTTCTCACGTTGAGAGCTTCCCGAAGGAGAGGGCTATCGTTTAAAAATCCACTTATTTCCGCAATATCCGATTCAAGTACGTCTGACTTCCATATTTTCCTAAAGGAACTCAAATCAAAAGTGTTTTCTTTCTCCACAATTAGCCGATTATTTCAAGATCCTCGCACAAAATACTGAATAATGAGTATTGCTTTGCTAATTATGGCAACGGATATTTGATCCCGCTTCGAAAACATACAAAATGAACTTGAGGATTGCCAGTTTAGTTTGCTTTTGACCTTTAAACCGCTTTTGGAATCACAACTAACGACTGTTTAGCGAATGCAAATTTTTTGTGACAGAGAATAACATTTATTGCGTAAATTATAGGATTAATTACTACCTCCTCTTAAAAAGACATTGAATGTGGAAAAACCTCTACTTGCTTTTTGTGCACGTCCAATAAAAAAAATTGAGAAAGATAAAATTTCGTGCGGTTATATATTCCTGACACTCACATTACTTCTTCTTTCCGAATGCCGGACATGGGCCACTCCGGTACCAGTTGCAAGTATTCACCAATTTAGCGATCCGTCGGGAAATTCTTCTTTTCAGCAAATTCAGGGGAAGCCGATTGGCGATTGGCTAAAAGTAACTTCTCCGAATTTCGGAAAGCAGGGCGGCTATGGCTGGGTTAAATTTCCTTTGCATAGTGCTGAAAATCAATCCCTTTGGATCGAAGTGCAAAGCCATTTTATAGATTCGCTAACCATATTTATCACAAAAGATGTGGCCGGGGCGTCGAATGTAATTACCACAATGTCAGGCTTTGACCATCAACCCATTAAGCATAGGTATTTTCTGTTTCCGGTATCTCTTGAAAAAAATGAAAACTATGTAATCTTTCTGAAAGGGTTTGTCCGGGCCCCTGATGTATTGAAGATTCCCGTAGCAGTGTGGAAACCCAGGTCTTTTTTAGAATATAATCGTGTTGACAACTGGGGCTGGGCCTTGTTTGTAGGGGCAATGCTGGTGGCTATCATATTGAGCCTGATCAATTTCGGCTTGAAATATACAAATATCTCATATCTCTATTTTGCGGGTTATGTGGGTTTTATTAATGCATACGCACTTCTGAATGACGGCTGGGGTTTTTTTTTACCTTCTTTTCTGAATTATCTGGACCAGAATACTTTGCTGGGGCACTGGGTCAATATTGGAATCGGATGTTTTATGTTGTTCAGCGGGAAATTTTTAAACATTCAGGAGTCGAAACGAAAGTTGCTGGCAGGTTTCAATCCACTATTCATCACACTGGCGGTAGAAGTTGCAATTTTTGTTGTTCATTTAGGAGAATGGACAAATAGTCAGATTTTATTTTTTGTAGGGTATAATGCCGGGCTGATTCTTGCTTTCGGGTACCTTTTGTGCTGGCTGCTTTTTGTTAAAGACGCAGTCGAGCGTGGTTTTAAACCTGTTTGGTTACATGTCGCGAGCGCGTTTGTCTTCATTTCGTTCTTTTGCCTCAACACTATATTTGTCAATACTGGCTTCCTAACAGAAGCAATTCCGGACATGCTCGTGCTCCGTTATGCAATTGCTATTGACATTGTTGTCATTCTCATTAGCTGGGTTTACAGGCAACGAGTTGTTGAACAGCAGAACACCGTGCTTGAAATAGAGTACATGTCGCAAAAGAGAACTGTTGAGGAAGCTATATATAGGCAGAGAATGGAGGAGTTAAAGTCGAATAACTTCGAAAAAGAAATCCAGATACAAAGAGTGCGCCTTGCGAGGGACCTTCATGACGGGATTGGTTCAGAGCTGACCCATATTATCAATAGATTAGATATTCTCGCATTCAAATCCAATCAGCAGCAGCCTCTTCTTTCATTGGGAGACTTCACCAGGGCCACAAACCAAAATCTTCGTGATACGCTCTGGATCCTGAACCAGGAAAATATCACCGCACAGCAATGGTATGAACGGACATTGGCCTGGCTTACCAAAGTGTGGGAAGACAGGGAAACTCCGCAATTGCATACCGAATTCAACTACGCAGATGTATTTAATCTCGGCCCGACAGTAGCGAATACGATTTTTCGTGTTACACAGGAAGCTGTAAATAATGCATTGAAATATGCTGATGCCGAGCATATCGTCTTCTCACTGCTATTCCAAAATACCGTGTTGATCTTGACTATCTCTGACAATGGAAAAGGTTTCGATCCGGAACAAATACGCCGGGGCTATGGACTTGCAAATATGCAGGCCAGAACAGAGGAACTTGGCGGGAAGTTTGCGTTGATATCTGATAAACAGGGTACAGTAATCAGGGTAGAATTGCCTGTTGTCTAAGTAAATACGTCATTTGACGTATTTACTTAGACCGCCGCATATCCGTACTTTGAAAAAAAAACCAAATGGCAATTTCTGTTGGTATAGTTGAAGACAATCTTGAATTGGCCGCGATCCTGGCAGAAAAATTATCGTTAAGTGACGATCTCAATGTCATGTTACAAGCACGAAATGGAAGGGATCTCTTAGAGAAGCTTAGCATGCAAGCGTTACCCGATGTGCTTTTAATGGATATTGAAATGGACGAAATGGACGGCGTCAAGGCTACCAGGGAAGTCAAACGTATGTACCCGGGAATAAAAATAATTATGCAAACGGTCTTTGACGACGATCAAAGGCTGTTTGAAGCAATTACTGCGGGAGCTTCTGGTTATTTGTTAAAGGACGAGAAACCGGCCCGTTTGATTAATGCAATAACAGAGGTGCTGGAAGGAGGATCTCCGCTGTCACCAACTATGGCTACCAAGGCCCTGGAGTTACTTAGGGGTAAAAATGATGTAAACGTATTCGAAATCGGATCATTAACTCCAAGAGAAACCGAAGTGCTGGATTACTTGCAGAAAGGCTGGCGTGTGAAACAAATTGCAGAAAAGCTGTTCATTTCCGAAAAAACAGTTAGAAAGCATTTGGAGCACATTTATGAAAAGTTACAAGTGCATGATAGCAGAATGCTGATTATTAGAAGGCAGTAGAATGGATATTCTTACATGCTTTGGTGTCAAAATTCTTGGTTATTCCTTTCGTTTAGAAGGTTTCGAACCCCCGGAGAGAAGGGATTCGAACCTTAGTAATCAATAAAATTCGACGGATTTTTGCCATTAAAAAACAATTTTGTAATTTTATCGAAAATATCGATTGTTATGCATTGATAGTCAGAAAGTTATATGCTTAAATCGGGTATTTTTTGAGTGAATGTCGTGAATCATGGAACTAGGAAATAAGGGCAGGCAACTATTTGTAATTGAATTAGTTATCTGACTATCCCCGATCCCTCTCTCTCTGCCGAGAGTGCGTAACGTACAAAAACCCCGTTTAAACGGGGTTTTTTGGTTTTTGGGCAACACCAAGACGTTTAAAAATTCCCATAAAAAACTTCGGGTTGATTTTCTTTTTTAAAAGTCCGATCCAGATTAGCAGATGGAATGCGCCATATTGGCTGCTACTCATAGAAGTAAGTGCCTCATCAAAGCGGACTTGCCGGGAAGGTAATGCTGGACTTTTTTATTTAGCCTGACGTTCCCATTTTTCGGATTGCTCATCGGCATCATGCGTAGTTGCCAAATAGCATATTTGCAGCTATCTTGTTCCTTTGAAAACGCAAATGGCTTACTACATCACGATATTCTCTCCCGACACCTACCAGACATTCACTGAAACCGAGCGATCGATTTCCGGTTTTCGTGAATCTCAAAAAACGCAGGCAAATGCCATCAAAAAAGGGGATAAGCTCATTGCTTATGTGACCAAGTTATCCCGCTGGGTTGGTATCCTGGAAGTTACGGGCGACTACTTCATAAGCAACACACCGGTTTACAGCTCAGAGGATGATATTTACACACTGCGGTTCCCGGTGAAAGAAATCGCATGGCTCCCGTTTCATCAGGCGCTTCCGGTGGATAATGAGGAATGTTGGGCCAGCCTTTCGTTTACTAAAAACCTGCCCAAAAAGAGCACCGCATGGACCAATATGGTGCGGGGAAACTTACGTCGTTTTGAAGAGGAGGATGGGAATTGGATCGAATCCTATTTAAAAAGACAACTATCAACTCCCAAGCGTTTTCCGCTCAGTGAAAGTGATAATCGAAAGCTGGTCACGTTGACCGTCAAAACGCAGGAAAGTAAGGAAGTCGAAGTGTCGGTACCGACGAAGGAAGAGCAGGAATTTGCTCCGAAGTCTGAAAAAGAGGATGTTCGCGAGTCGATCCGGGTTCAGGCAATGCTATCGAGAATTGGCGAAAGAATGAAGTTGAAAATCTGGCTGCCGAAAAGTGACAGGCAGAGAGTCCTGGCAGTTTGGAAACCTGAAACCGACTCACTTCTCACCACGCTGCCATTGAATTATGATACCATCACGCTTCGAACCATTGAAAATATCGATGTACTCTGGATCAAAGGCCGGTCGATCGTTCGTGCTTTTGAAGTGGAACACACGACTTCCATCTATTCCGGCATCCTTCGAATGGCCGATCTGATGGCCCTGCAACCCAATCTTGACATTAAAGCCCACATCGTCGCCCCAGCCGAACGGCGCGAAAAAGTGCTGCAAGAAATCTCCCGTCCGGTTTTCGCGCTTTTAGAGAAAGGGCCTTTGAAAGAGTCCTGCACTTTTATTTCCTATGAGGCAGTTACTGATTTGTCTTTGGAGAAGAGGCTTGAATATATGAATGATAAGGTGTTGGATGAGTATCAGGAGCGGGCGGGGGATTTGGATTGAAAAGCTACCGCCATTCTATGATAAGTTCTCTACCCAACGGCCCACTCATCGCATCAGCAAACTCTTCACGAGTGATACGAGATCTCTAATGATTGGATCGTACGTTCCTCTGAAATATCTCGCTTCGATTTCAAGTCCTTTTCTCAGAAATAATTGGTTCCGTCCCTGCATTTCCAATTCCTCTTCTGATTCATCCCCGTCAATTTTGTCAAGCAATAAGATAAAGTCAATAAAAGGATACATTATTGGTGAGGGCTCTTCTTTTGAGTCAAAATAGGTTGCGGTAGCAGAATCGTAGTCATGACCACAGCGCTTCATGATTGCCTTTTTGCCTAATTCGGATTTATAGGCAAACATTCCGCATATTATGTTCGGGTTTGCTGTTTTTATTAGTTTAGCTGTTACGTTCAAGTCGTTTAGATATGTTCCAGTCAATGTACTTTTAACTTCAATCATCATTAAGCAGTCTTCTGGATTGACTATTACATTTCCTCTGTTGCCCAAATCAATTAGCTCCGCATATTGCTTAACAAGAAGAATGTCCGCTTGTCCGCTTTGTCCCTCTTTTCCAAGAGCAATAAAACCTCGTTTTAAATGGGAGGCACAATTCTGAATAGATTTGTTTAAATACTGAATAATGAAATCTTCACGGACTTCTCCTCTCGTCAAATGATGCTTGATAATCTCAGAGATTTCGTGCTGAGCGAGCAAAAGATTTTGGCTGTAATGATGATATTGCTCAAATGGTTCCATTACCCTAAATTAAATGGTCTTTCCAAGAGGACATAATGTCGACAACGAGATTGGCCCATTGCCAACCAGAAAGGCAACTCGATGATATTGGTTTGTGATATTTTTGTCATACGCTCATGGTTATTCTCCCCAAACTTTTGTGATCCTATCTTTTATTTTTTGTTCAAAAATTTCAATCAGTTGTTTATTGGCATTTACCAATTCCTGTTCCTTTTCGATTTTGGCTACGATTTGGCGTTGAGTTTCGATATCCGGAAGAGGTATGTTCACGGAAAATAATTGTTTACGATTGATTTTAGGAATGCTTGCCCGCTCGTAAAAACCTTTTATAGCATTATTGAAATTATCTGAAAGCAAAAAGTAGAATAGATATTTCAAATCCAATTTCTCATTGGTAACAATTGGATACATATCAGAACTACAATATCCCTCGAAATCTGTGAAGATAACTTTATTCAAATAAGGTCGAATTTTACTGTAAAGGATATTTGTTCCGGAGAATTTGTAGACAGGCCCATTTACACCTTGCACTTCACAGTTTTCTTTTTTCAGTAGAATGCCAGTATTTGATTCAATGCTATCCGCGCCAATGTAAGCTAGCTGAGCATCAAGTTCTCTGACGAGTTCACCATTGATCGAACAAGCTTTCCCCAACTCCACCATCTCCCAATCCGGGTCAATGTCAATCTTGGGTTTGTAGTTGGCTACTACGGCTTTAGCTCCATCTATGATTTTTTGGAAGCCTTCAATTTCGGCAACAATTTCTTCCTGAATGGATAAGGGGGGAAGTGGGATTTCAAGAGTTTTGAAATTTGAAGTTGAAAGTTCTTTGAATGTACCGCCAGTAGCCATTGAATTCATTTTATCAATTAGCCTTGTCATCATCAATGCGACAAAATAAGTGTTGGCTTTATTAAAGTTAGTGATGATAATATTCTTAAATCCCTGATTAGTAGAGCACTCAACTTTATTTATTGCAATTCGTCCAATTGTAGCCCTGGTTGAAACAATGATAGAATTTGGGGGTAAAATTTTTGCCGAAGAGCTCTTCAAGCCTTCCTCTGTGATTTTTCTCTCGGTTGATTCTATTGAGGAAATAAAATTTGATTGAGGCAAGTCCACTAAAGTAGCCCAATTATTATCGCCATTCCAGTATTCATCAATACCGGAGCTTGGAGTTCCTCCTGAAACAACTTTGAAAATGTCTTCGTTTGATAATTCTACCATTTCAAAGTTAGAAACAGTATTAAGGATTGACTTATACCGCTCTCCGCCCAAATTGAAATCTCCGTTCTTAGCAATTTCGGTCTTCGGAACAAGGTGGCCGATAGTAGTCTCCTCAAATTCTCCCGTTTCAACAAATTTATGGGCTAGTTTTATCGCCTCCTCTAACTGACTGCCTTTTACGGCTGTCCGCTGTGAACCAAGGTTATAACCGTCATTATTAATTTTGATAAAAAGGATTTCTTCTCGCTTTTTGGCAACTTCTTTATCCATTATAAGGATGGAAGTCTTGACACCACTGTAAGGGTTAAAAACACCTGCTGGCAAACTCACAACTGCAAATAGATGGTTCTCCACTAGCATTTTTCGTAACTCTTTGTAAGCTGTTCCACTCTGGAAAATGATGCCTTCGGGAACAATGATGCCAGCTCTTCCGTTTGGATTTAAATGTTCAGCTATGTAATCCACAAATAGCACTTCACTTCTGTTGCTGGTAATGGTGAACTTCTTGTGAGGTCTTATTCCACCCTTAGGGCTCATAAATGGCGGATTTGCCAAAACAACATCAAAGCTTTCATTCCATCTCTCTTCGCTGCTCAGTGTGTCATACTCGTGAATGTTCGGGGTATTAAATCCATGTAAATACAAATTCACCAAACTCAATCGCACCATGTCGGGCGAAATATCATAGCCCACAAAATTTTGAATCAGCTTTTTTCGCTCGTCAGGTGTAAGTTGGTCACCTAAGTTATTGAATGGCTTCCTGTCGAATTTGTTATACTCGTAAATATTCAGTTTCTCTTTATTATCTTTTGAGTATTTGAGCAGTATATGCTTGTAGGCGGAAATTAAAAAGCCTGCGGTTCCACATGCTGGGTCCATTATTGTGTCGCCTTTATCAGGATCAATGATGGCCACCAAAAAATCAATGATGTGTCGTGGTGTTCTGAATTGCCCCGCATCACCTTGCGAACCCATTACCGAAAGCAAATATTCAAAGGCATCACCTAGTTTTTCGCTGTGGGAGTATTCAAATTCCCCAATCGTTTTCAGAAATAGCTTTAATGTTTCTGGATCTCGGTATGGCAGATAAGCATTATTGAAAATGTCCCGAAAGAGTTGTGGAATGTTTGGGTTTTTCTCCATTCCTGCAATGGCTTCCGAGTATAGCGTAAGCATTTCCGAAGCTGTCACTTTGGGGTGCATCAGATGGCCCCAGGCATATTTGCTGAATTCAATTAGTTTATCTTTATTTCGATCATTGGGAAATTCAGGGTCTGGTATTTTATAATCAGAAAAGAATTTGGCGTCACCCCCCAATTCAACTGCTTCTTTGTCCATGTCGTCCATGAACTTGTATATTAACCCAATTGTAATTTGCTCAATTTGAGCTTTTGGATCGGGAAGTTTTCCCACTAAAATGTCTCTGCAATCGTCGATTCTTCTTTTTGTTTGTGTATCTAACATGAAATTTTTGCTAAGCAGCGAACCGCTCTAAATTGATATAATCCTTAATGTAAACAGGAATGACATCCCTGTATTTGTTGGTAACTGCCTTGAACTGTGAAATCGTAAGTGTTGGATGCGTCTGCAAGGCGTGAAAATCTTTGGCCTCAATAATTTTCCGTATGTCCTGGTCGACTATGTAGGCCTTAAAAAAATACTTTAATGCTCTTAGATTAACATCTTCCTCAGGTGGATAAATTGAAATAAATTTGTCAAACTCTTCTTCTAATAGGTCGTCTTTCGATTTGAATTTAGGAATGATACCGAAGACTTTTTCTACTACTTCACGAATAGAAATCTTACGGTCTATCCCAGCCGCTTTTCTTATTTTTTCAAGGTTGAAGTATTCAGAAGGATTGTCGAAAATCTCATGTTGAATGTGGCTAGCAACTTGTTCCCAGTTTCCGAGTTCTACGTTTTTCTTAATGATATCGTCCATGATAATGCGATCCCCAAACTTCTTAAACAGCTCTCTATCAATACGCATTCCTTCATACCCGATTGATTTCTCTGTCAAAGTATGCAAAGGGTCGGGTTGGTAATTTGTGAACTTATCGATATCAACTCCACCGCCACCAGTCGCGTTATTTTCTTTCTTAGGTTGAGGTAGCTTTAATTTTTCATCGTAGTTAAACTTTTCTTCAAAATACTCGCAGTTGGCGAAGAAGTCGAACAGATAGAAAATTTCCTTCTCCTGTCGAATGGCTTCTTCATCGTTCAACTCATTTTTAAACTTGTATTCAAACGTATTCTTTCGCGTTCCTCTGCCTTTGATCTGAACAAAGTCAGCTGGGCTGAAAATCGGTCGCATCATGCAGATGTTCAATAAGTCAGTACAATCGTAACCGGTTGTCATCATGCCAACTGTTACGCAAACCCGTGTTTTACAGGACTTATAACCTTCTAGCCAAGTTGTCTTTCCATTTAAATTGTTATTGGTGAAATTAATTGTCATTTGTTGAGCATCACCTACTTGTGAGGTTATTTGAACAGCAAAATCAGAATTGTACTTTCCGGGAAAAAGTTGCTCGGCAAACTCATTCAATAATTCTGTTATTTTGCGTGCATGATTTTGACTCACTGCAAAAATGATTGTTTTGCCGATCTCCTCTGTGATTGGATCACGCAGCGCATTTTCTAAAAAGGTTTGGCAAAAAACGCTATTTGTCTTGTCAGAGAAAAATTTCTTTTCGAAATGGCGAGGGACAAAAGTTTCCGTTGCTTCTCCTGTTTCGGTTGGAATTTCGACCGCATAACCCTGATCTGAAAGTAGTTGAGTGGTAATTTCGGTCCGGGCATCCAAAACCTTTGGGTTAATCAAATACCCATCTTTCACACCATCAATCAAGGAGTAGCGGAAAGTTGGATCACCGCCCTCACAGCCGAAGGTTGAGTAAGTGTCACGCAACATTCTCCGTTCAGTCTCTCTTGGATCATTTTCTTTTACCTTATCAGCTTCAACGCCTTTCAGGAAGTCTTTGGGAGTAGCAGTTAGTCCTAATTTGTAACCATGAAAGTATTCAAAAACGGCTCTGGCATTTCCAGCGATAGAACGATGCGCTTCATCTGAAATCAGCAGGTCGAAATCAGTTGGTAAAAAGTCATATCGAAACTTATCATTGTGCATTAATGACTGGATGGTAGTTACCAGGATATCTGCTTTCCTCCAATCACTTCTGTGCTCTTTATATATTAGAGTAGTGTAATCAGGTTTAAGGTAATTTGTGAATGCTTTCCAGGCTTGGTCCTCCAACTCCAGACGGTCAACCAAAAACAAAACTCTTCTTGCGTTTTGGGTTCTTAGAAATAGTCTGATCACCGCCGCCGAAGTGAGTGTTTTTCCAGTTCCAGTTGCCATTTCAAAAAGGAATCTGTCTTTACCTTCTGCAACATCACCTTGCAAAGCCTGGATCGCTTTTAGCTGGTAAGGCCTTAAAAATCTTAGTCCGTTGGACCAAATAAAATCTCTACTTGCCTCAATGCTCCCGTTCCATTCTGGCTTTTGGACATAGTCGGGCATTTGGACTTTGACGATGTAATCAGCAGTTGCTTCTTCGGCAGCAAGGGAATTTCTGTCAGGATTCCAGTTTTTAATTGCTCCAATTTCTTCTGGAGAAGGAAATTTAAAAATCGGCTTTGGATTTCCCTTGGTCGTGTCCCATAGATAATGGACAATTCCATTGGAAAGTATTACATGTGTCGCGCCAACGGTTTTAGCATATTTCCTAGCCTGCTCTTTTGCGACAAGCGGGTGAAGGCTCTCTTTTTTTGCCTCAAGAACACAAATCGGTTTGTTATCAGTATCAACAAGAAGAAAATCCAAACAACCATTCTCGGTCTTCTCATAGTCGTTGCCCCATGCATCGATTTCGCGCTTTGTTATTTTTACATGGTTTTCAAGCAGAATGTTTGCTCTCCCTTCCTCTGTATCAAAGAATCTCCATCCTGCTTCTTCAAGAAGTTGATTTATTTTAATTCTTGCATGAGCTTCATTTTTCATTTTCGTTGAAGAGGATTTGTCGAGCGTTGGTAAAGTTAAGCTTATTGTTTTTGTTTGGCTTTACGAGGAAGTGCTACAAGAACCAAAATTACTCTTAAAGACAAAATCTACTGCAACTCACCGCTCACCGCTCAAACTTATCATCCGATCATTGCGATTTATTCATCCCTACCGCTTTGTGTCGCCAGTTCCCCCAGTGCAACCGATAGTTCAATGATCCAATCTGGTTCAAATCTTTCCCCTATATTTGCCCCGCAAACGTTTTTGATTAATAAGTATGGAACAAGTAATAGTAACCAGGAGAAAATGGTCTTGGAGAGGCATACGGGTGCAAGTCCCGAAGCCTGGTCGATGTGTTCCATCGCTGACGTTTGCAGTGACCTCTCCTTTATTCATTTACCAAAATCCATTTCACCATGCAAACGTCGAATGGCGAAGGTGTTGGCGCGAACGAACATTCGACCAACCCAACGAATGATGCACGTCACGCATCAAATGTCGGCGATCCGCTGACGCAATCCCAAGCCGAGTTTTGGTATCTTGTAGAATGTCAGGGCTGTAAGGAGCTGGCGCATTCGCTCAAAATGGTTCACGATCTGGCGCTTTATCATTCGGATGTTCCGTTTGATACAGCTGAAAAAACTGCCCTTTTTGATCTGAAAGTACTTTGGGAGGGTTTTGAAAGGATGGGGGAGAAAGTTTAGGAATTGGAGGACTGTTGGCGACAGTCCTTTTTGTTTTTTAGGTCAGCATTCGAGAGGAGATCAGGCAGTTTGGCGATGCCTGAAATGTATTCAGAACATGCTTATTTGTCAATGATTAACCTAATTATGTCCGTTCGATAAGTTATCCAATACTCGAAAGCAAAAAAAGAGTCGAGGGTCTAATTGCCTGCAATTCTCTACCTATCTTACGTTCCATACTCCCAACCTCTACTATTTTCTTGGAATGAAAAAATTGCTATCAGTGTTTCTGCTGTCCCTTCTTTGCGGATACTCTCACTTCCTTTATGGGCAGGCATTTAACAGGTTCTACAAGATCCGACCCACAACGACATTAGTTCACGTGCTCTACGAACCTTGCGAAAAGGATGTGACTACCGTGACGCAAAGGAAAGTAATGGGTGAGGACGGGAATGAAACGACTGTAATTATCTCCGAAACTGTTAGAAAGGAGTATTCGAAATTAAAAACCAAGCTCGTATACGCGCCGGCCGTTAATTATAAGGGAAGAAAGAGTGGCGGTTATACTCGGGCAAACCTGATCCAGAACGCAAAGGGTGATTCCATCGAGGTGGAATTCTGGTCTATGGATAGCCGAAAAGGAGAAGCTTCTTTTAAACAGCTCGCAGATAGTTTATACGTTGCTAAAAATGCAAATGACCCTATCCCAATAAACCCTTCAGAAGCAGGCAAATATTATTTTGTATTCAAGAAACGGAAAGATCTAACTTCCGCTCCATTGTACGTCCAAAGATTCTCGTATCGACAAGTCGAGTTTGGAGCTGCGACGATGCCGCTCAAATATCGCTTTTCAAGAACAAAAACAATGGATGACGGGCGAAAGGTTGACATTCCGGCTGACGTGTCGACGGAGGTCAATGTCGGTTTTTATACGGGTGTCAAATGGGGAAATTCGTCATTTTACAGCGATACAAAGCGCAGCGGAGAGCATTTGGCATTTATGGCATCATTGTTCACCGGCCCGATCAAAATCTCACTTGCTGCCGATACTCTTGATAATACTATTAAGAAGAACTCCAATCAGCTTGGCTGGCAACTCGGTCTCGGCGGCTGGCTTGGCATAAAAAAGATAGAACTGGGCTTTTTCGGCGGCATCGATTTTCCATTGTCAAAAGAAGGTAGGAAGTGGGATTATGCCTACAAGCCCTGGATTGGATTTGGGATAGGATATAAATTGGGGATTCTGAAATTGGATAATTGAAATTCGACTCCCCAATTCTTCCTTACCTGGCATTTACAACCAGAGTTGCTTTTGCCCCCGAAGTTAGTGTTATCGATAAAGGTCTCAGGTATCTGAGAGGAACGCTGGCAGATAAATTACCACGCACCCCAACAAAATAGGTCATTGCCTCCAAGCCTTCAAAAGTTGATTGTCCCTTCTCGTTTGTTGTTTTTTTGTCAACATAGTAGGCAGTTTTCGGGTCATCAGGATCGTAAATGGATTTGGCCTGACTAAGGCTGCTGAACAAGTATACATCAACGCCTTTCAATGGATTAGATAATAAATTGCTCGCATCTCTCACGGTAACCGCCAGGCGGGCATTGGGAATATTTGGCCGAAGAGTCAGCGTTGTTATATCCGACGGCTTCTTGTCCTTCTGATTTAAAGCGTCATCGACAGCTACCTGTACCTGGTTCGTGTAAAGTGTATCTTTAGATGTTTTGAGCCTTCCGACCACGAAGAAATTTCCTTTCAGGAGATTATAAAAAAACGTGACTCCTTTCGAGTTGGTTGTCGATTGCCTGACAACTCCGTTGAGGCCGGGGTCTTTTATCGACAATGCTTGTGCTTCATTTTCAAACAGAAAGATTTCAGCATCTTTCACTGGCTGGTTGGAAGGAGTAGGACCTAACAGCATTACTTTTAAGATGCCCAACGGGTATTGCGGGTTCAATACCAACGATGTTGTTCCGTCGCCATCTTTCGGTAATGCGTTCAGATCAAAAGAACCCTGATAGGAAATTCCAAGAGTGTCGAATTTGGCTACAAGATAAATTCCTTCTTTTTTTGTTGGTTGATGGCTGATCGTAAAGCTGCCGTCTTTTGCTACGTCTGTCTTAAATAGATACGTTTCGGCGGCCGCATTGTTTGCCAGATAGACGGTGCCACCGGAAACAACCTTTTTCGGGTTTTCCATAAATCGGTCCTCAATCCAAACCTTACCTTTAACAGGTTCAGTTTCGTAAATGAGCGCCTCCTTATTACATCCGACCAGCGTAAAAATCAAACAAAACAGGTATTTATAAATCGTCTTCATATCTGGATTTTATTAAAAGAGCTTAACTAGGCTTGTTACCACACTCGGATCAATACTAATCCCTATAAAAAGGAAAGGTCTCAGGCGTTCGTATTGGTTTTGGATCGAACCATTTTGAAGTTCATATCTTTTTGGGAAAATGAAGTTCGCGCCGGCCTGCCAGCTCAAACCCGGAGTAATGTCACTGCCTGCTCCCAGATAATAGTTCCGCAAAAATTGATGTCTCACACCTAGTCCGCCTGTAAAAAAGAAGGTGTTTGCGAAGCTGTTTCCTCGCAGCAGGTTCGCATTGGTATCAAACTTATTGCGGATCAATTTGGTAGTTGCACGGTCTCTCACCGTATTGGTCATCCAGGGATAAAACTTGACACCCGCTAATACTTCAAAGTTATCAAAGTCAGTCCCGGATCTGAAAGTGCCGGTGGTATCATTAAAGACCGCGGCGCTTCTGTTGCCAAAAACGTAAGCAACTCCGACGGAAGGTATCCATTGACCTAGATTATGCTTTGTAAAAGTCTTTTTAAAATCAGGCTCCTTTTTGTCATTGACATATCCTGCGTATGTTACTTTTTTAGACGAATCCAGTGTATCGGTCGGGAAAAGCAATTCAGTACGGAATGTCGGGTCAAGATCATCTTTTAGGTCAATGGATAATAGCGGTTTGGTTTGACTGAGCAGCCAGTGGAGCTGGTACTGGGCATGCATGTATTCGGCGACGATTTGGGAGTAATCGACGTAATCGTAAAAATCAAAATCGGTACATAATTTTTTTACGTAGTCAGCTTTGTTTATCCTCCCTTCGAGGTATGCCCGTGTTACCGATCTGGCTTCATATGGAGGCGCTTTAAAGAATTTTATAAGTTCAGATTTAGGACTAAATAAATAGTTATATGGACCCGCGTTTAAAAGATTATTCACACCATTGACAGATGATACAGCTTCTGCAATGCCGCCTAGTGCTAGTTCGATGATTTCATTAAATTTTGATTTTGGTTCAAAAGTGACCTCTAAGGTTTTCAGGGTAATTGTATCCCCCGCCGGTATATTATGGACAAGAACAACTACCTGATCCGATCCTGCGACCAGATTTGGTAAATCAGATTTTGATGTATGAAAGCGGAACCGGTCGGCCGCATCGTAATGATGCATCCAGTTTATTTTTTCCGAATTGGAAGTGACCCAACTGTATTGGTAAAGGGCCTTACTTTTAATTGATTTGGTTACAATCCATTTTTTATAGGTTGAGAGGAGTACGATTATTTTTTCTTTCTTTTCTTTCTGAATGTCTAACTCCTTCGTTAGAAATTCGAGCTCAGCCAGTGCCCTTTCATATTTTAGCTTATTTTCTTTGCAACAATCAATAAAAGTGTGGAGCACTTTCTGCTTTTCTTCGAGCAATGCAATGGCATTTTCAACTTCTGCTGTCATAGCAGCCGGATCAGAAACAAGAAAGGGATTTAATAATATTTCGCCACCAGTGTACCATAGCCATGACTTGATCCAAAGGAAATTTTCAGCCATGACTTTGTCGTAAAAACTCCTGATCGTGCCGAATGAATCGTAGATATTCACTATCTTATTTACAACTTCCAAATTAAACCGGATCGTGTTCTCAGTTCCTTCCTGAATGTTTTTAAGGCTATCCGCATCCAAAAGAGCATTTATCTGTGGGGCAGATCCGTTAATAGTAGTAGCAAGATCTTTTAAAATGGGATTGTAAGATGCAGGCCATCCTTTATAGTATTTACGGGTGGCGTCCAAATGAGCAGAGATAATTTGGTTGTCGAACTGTTGTTTAGTGATAGTGCTACTACCAACCAAGCTGTCATCCTGCGATGAGATTTCGTTCACTACCGCCGGAATAGCTTCTTTTCCCTGCAATAATCTGAGGGGCAGGTAGGGCATAGCTTCGTTATGCGCAAATACTTTAATAGCGTCCGCAGAAACAATATCAGATAAGTTATTGAAAATGAGTGGAGTTATTGAGTTGTACAACGAATCCTTCCAATATTCTTGTCGATAGGTTGCTGCTAGCCATTGTATGAAGCTGGGATCATTGAAGGGAGGTAGTAATTTTTTATTGTAAGTATCAATTGTTTGGTACGTAGCGAGGCTAGCGTGGAGCAACTTTATGTTCCTAAACAATTTCGACTCAGAGTGTTTAAGTGCATCTACATTAATCACGGGCAACTCTCCCGGAAGAATCACCGAAACTTCCGGTATTGAACTACTCTTAATTTTTCCTTCAGAATCGAATATGATTGTTTGATCATGTTTTGCCGTTTTCTGAGCGAAAGCGATACATTGGGAAAGGCAAATCATCGAGAGAACGTAGAGAATTTTCATTGAAATAAGGTCGAAAATAATGGAGTTTAAATTTGGAATCCTTTCTCTGCGTAGATGCTTTTCATCTTCGCCAGATCTTTCAAAAACCAGTCATTCATCCAGTTGTTGTAATAGGAATGAAGTTCACTGATGTCGGATTTTAAAAGCTTTAATTGCCCAAGCAAATAGCCACACATCATACCGCTCATGATGGCTTTTAGCACACCTTTTGATGATAGTGGGTCAAGTGTAAATGCAGCATCGCCGATCAAAAAGTAGTTGTTGTGGGAAACGTTTTCGGCAATGCGCCAGGTAACATTTGCTGCATTAGGTGTTCCGGTTGGTTTTAAGTTTTGCAGGCATTCCGGCAGCCAGTTTTTAGCAATTTTGTGGTTGAGTGGATAAAGTCGGTTCCAGTTTACGAGCTTCTCAGAGATCCTGGAAACCCATAACCAGCCATTGGTATCCCAGATAATCCGGGGCGTTGGAAAGGAGCTGGAATCTTCGGTTTCCACGTATCCATAATGCACGAATAATGGGGGTGAAAAATTTTGGTACCTGATGTTCAATTTTTTTGGAAGCACTGCATTTCTCCCCGAAGCATCAATGAAAAAGCTGGCGTTGAAGTTTCGGGAATCAGTAATGACCGTAGCAATGCCCGCAGAGTCTAGCACAACATCGATTAACTTGGTGCCGGGATAGAATTTCGCGCCCAACGTAATTGCCTTATTCAGTAAAAGCTGGTCGAAAGTCTCCCGAGGAAATTGAAACCCTTCCCAATCGCCTTCACTATGGTATAAATCCAGCTTAGCTGAGTCCTGGAATTCGGTTATAATTCCCGAATGTCTCAGGAAGGAATGCTCTTCAATTTCTTCCCAAACCCCCAATTCCTTCAAAAGCGGCTCGATTCCAGGGTGCAATGTTTCCCCAGGAGCTGATCTGGGGAAATGCTGCTTATCCAATATGGTAACCTCAATACCGGCTTTCAAAAGTTGAATTGCGCAGGAGGTACCGGCCGGGCCGGCACCAATGATCAATGCATTCATTTCTTGCTGCGGATCAAGGTCTGATTGGTATTGCCGACCTTCTCACCGCCTGAAAATTGAGCTGCGAATTCTCTCTGAAAAAAATAAAAGTTTCGGAAATCTGACACGTATACGATTCTTTTACCGCCCTTTTTCTACGCAAAACTTCATCTGTAAGCAGCTCATTACCTTCAAGTGCCGCAAATTGAAAGATAAAGCCGGTTCCTGTTAGACGAACGTCAACCTTTTCCGGGGCTTGATCCCAATCCGGTATTTTTTCTGCGGAAACTAACCGCATTTCCCGAGAATCGGGTACACTACCTGTACCGGGTAAGATAAAAATGCAATTTCTCAAGACAGTCATCCGATCGATCCATTCGCTGGCGCCAACCATGCATAACTGCTTCACGGATATCGTTCCTTTCAAGGCGTTTGCCGTGTAGTCGGACCTTTCGATGTTTGTGTAATTCACAAATCTAAACGGTCCCTCAAAAAAGGGCCCCTGCTCGCCATCCCAGCCAGTTGAAACTTCTCTAGCTCCTGAAATGACTAACGGGTGTTCTTGATGATAGCCCAATTCAGAATTCATCATCGGAAAAGCGGTTGCAATGGCGCCGCGGATTTTGTCATCAATAAAAGTTTGGGAAGCATCCGGCGCTACTGCCGGCCAAAATGAATTTAGAGCTGCGCAAAGCTTCGCGTCTTCCGGGAATGGACTTCCCAGTCCGCTGGAACTTAAAAATGTTTTATTCAACCCCCTGTCGAAGACAAGAGACACATCCCAGCCTGGCGCAAACACCCCACTGGCCGCATCAGTTAGAAAGCTAACCTGGTTATGGTCTTTTACAACAATTGGATTGGAATGGCTGAAAACAGACATACTTACGATCGCCACGGTTGTTTGATTTTGCCGGTTACTAGGGAATGCTGCTGCCGCTGAGTCGGGTAATTGAATGAATGGATTGATGTGTAACCTCTCGCCGAAAAGCGGTTCCGGAGCTCCGAGCGCAAAATGCTCCCTCGAAGTGAGGTTATTTTCAGTTAGCCAGTTGACAATTTCGAGCTGGTCACATAACGGGAAAAAGTCCGGCGCCGTTACAAGCGAATAAGCAGGTAGAATTTGACCGGTTAGAGGATTTGGTCCATCAAATTGGGGAACAATGCAGCCGTCGCAAGTTTTGTCTGTGAACAGGACGGCATTATATCCGCCATTTTTGACTTTTCTCAAAAACGCGTCGTGTTGCGCGGCTGAAAATTGATCGGAGACATTTTCGACTTCCCCATTATCTTTAAGCTGGAAACGGATATTCAAGTATTCAGGCCCCAATCTCACCTCCCCGTTGTCCAGTGTAGGTATTTGAAAGGAAGTTGAAAACCGGTTTCTGTTACCGGCTGCGGGAACATTGAAACTGACTTTTCTTCCATTTTGCTCGGCAACCTGAACCAGAGACTCTTCATGCTCCGACACCAGAATGGCTGAGGAACCGATAGGTTCCAGGCGGACTAAATTTCCGCCGGATTTAGAATTGGTGATGAATGGAGCCTGATTGATGTTGAAACCACTTCCCTGTATATCTATCGCCTGAAATGCCCGTCTTAATTTCTCAGAAAGGTGGTTTTCGGCAAATTCGAATGCTGGAATGGTCAGGTCCCTGACACAGTCGTCTCCGCTGAAAATTTTATGAATAGGAAATATGTAATCCCTGTTATCATTGGGGTTACGCAATACATCCTCCCGGCGTGTTGCAAGTCTTTTTTCCGCTATGAACAAACCATATCTCGCAGGCAGAACAGGAATGGTATCATCTCCATTTTCGGGAAGCGTCCAAAAGCTTCGTCGCGCCGGCACATACACGGGACCAGCCGTTCCCACGCGGGAAACACCTGTTCTGGAATAAACAAAATCGGCATATCTCTCGTTGACACTCCTTATTCCTGTCCGGTACTGATAGGCGAAAACAGCAATCGACAGGTTGGCAGGCTGGAAATTAGCTTCAAAAAAGGCCTTATCGCGAACAGCAACCCCGGACGCTCCATGATGAGTGGAAAAAATGAAGTTCTCCAAAACATCCAGTTCAGCGAGTGTCGGATAGGCGTCCTGGTTTTCTACCATCGAATTCCCAGGCCCGGGATGCACATTCGGGCTGGAAAATGCGTGAAAAAGAAGGCTTTTGCACGGAATATAAGGTTCAACTGCCCGGCGACCAGATGAGATAAAATCCTCGAATCCAGATATGTTGCGATCAATTGTTGCTGAAATATCCTTATAAATCTCCGCTTCCAGGTTTGGAGCTTCAATATTAAGGCCGTGCCTTTTCAAAAGCGCCGTCCATCCGAACGGCGCCAGTCGCTGGCAGATTTCTGAAAGTTGTGTTAGGGATGACATTGTTCACAAAGTTGTGATTGGAAATTACTTTCTTTTTTCTATTGAACAATTTGAATATCAGTGATATTTGCGACGACGTCGCTACCAACAAAAACCTCAATCAAACTGTATTGGTCCGTCGTATTAAGATTTTCTTCAAATCTTATTTCCTGAATATCTCCTTCGAATTCTGCATCAACTTTGACAATTTCCAATTGCAGAATGGACGGATTTATTCCTTGTGGAATGCGTTTTTGAAGTATAGCCACCTTTATTTCGTGGTGCATTTTTATCTTGGCAGTTACGCTCAAAGTACCACCCGCCGTAGGTTGAATCGGTTGTAGATTGATTGTGGCACGCCAGTCAAATGCGTCACCAATCGGGTTTATTTCGTCCACGAACCTGATCAGATCTGCCAGCGTAAAGCTTCCTGATCCTGGTGCTCCCAGCGTTGGGGCCCATTCCGGTTTGCGGGCAAGAAAGGAGCTGGAATCTGCTTCAAGCAATCCAATAAACACCTCAGCAAGAATTCGGCTTCCTACCTGGCCGAGCCGCTCACTGTTTCCTTGGATTTCGGCCTCTTTCAGAATATAATACCAAAGTGGTGTTTCTAAATGTAAATCATGAGCTGCGGCTACTTCGCCATCTGGGCCGGTAGCTATTTGCTCAGGTGTCAATGGCGTGAAGCCCATAAGCCTCGCAATACTCTGACCAGGAGGTAATCCCATGCTGCTGCCGCGTTTGAGGTTCCTGACGGCAAGGCTTCCTAATTCCGGAATCTGATGCAATTGCGGAATAATCAATGGATTAATCCCGCGGCTGAATTCTGGTCGTATCTGAGGGTCGATTTCCAAAAACTGCCTCCAGTCGATGATCCAGTCGCTGGGTATAGGTACACTGTTTTCCGGATCAGGTGTTGACAATCCGCTAAATCGAAACAACAGCGCCAATGTTGCCGGTGTAACTGCCCCAGCTCCAAAACCAAAAACACGGTTGTAATTATATGCTTCCCTCACCATGCTATGCCCAAAGCGGTAAGCTGCGACTGAGAATTCCACGGGAATGAAAGGCTGACCATTGCCGACGTTGTAATACTTTCGTCCATTTGTAAGAACCTCACTCAGTTGCTCCGGATCCGAAATCCGGGGAAGAAAGTCATGCAAAACAATCCACTGGTAATGCCAGATCACCAGATCTCGGGCTTCCTCAAATGTTGATTTACGCAATGGCGACTCTCGGGGAATCGACCTGTCCAATAGCCCTTCTGCAACTTTATTGTGGAATTTGAGAAATGCCAGATGTAATTGCGCTACCACCAGATTCTCATCATTTCTGGGATCACCTATCAGTGCGAAGCCTTCCGAATTTCGGGGAAGATCGTTTGGCTGACTGACGGGAACCGTGCCGTCGCCACGGGGCGTCGTGCTGCTTGTATTCCCTATTAGGAACAAACCATTATTAGTCCTTTGATAGAGATAGGGGTTGGCTACCGGCCCTGAGCCATAGATGGAGTCAAGATCAAGCATAGGTGTCCGGAAATTGGTAACCGCCAGGGGATCAACCAATATTTCCTGTAGTGTGGTGGTGTCCAGTGTAATGTCATGATCTACAAACTGCCCAAAATAAGTGTATCCTGCCGGGAGTGCTGGATTGTCTCCGGCAGGGTTAGCCACCGGCCCGTTCTCATCAATAGTAACACTGTCAATCATGGCAGCACCCAGGGCTTCAAGACTTGGCGCAGGTGGAACCAAGGGTTTCAGCAAGGGAAACAGCCTCCCGAATTTGCCGGTTTGGGAAAATTGTCCTTGTGGCTGGTATTCTTCTGTACGCGTGCCAAATCCATGGCCCCTGGTAATACGTCGCTCATTGTCTTTAATAGGGACCCCTGTCGATTTTTTGTTTGGGTCCTTCACATCTTGTGCCGGATTGCTCATATGTTTAATTTTTATAGGTTAAAGAATTTATTTGATATGTAATTTCCTGAACTGCACCCGGCCAGTATGGAACTGAAATCCAAGGAAGCCCTTAGTTCGTTTCGAGGTGGGTAAAGTTGCTTTATTGACCAATTTCCCATTCAGCAGCACAGTTATCTCGCTTCCGATGACTGAGATCTGATACAAGTTCCAGTATCTTTCTGTCGTTAACGGACCATCAGGTGCGAGTACAGTCGACGCCCACTGACGTGCCGGAGATATGCCATAAATAGCCCCTGTTTTATATTTTGAATCACCAAAAATCGATTGCGGGCTTCTGTCCTTTTTAAAATTTTTCCCTAAGTCATCGATTTGCACCTCAATGGCACTTTCATAAAATGCGTCAAATTGGGCCTGGTCGTTAAAATTGACTGTCGACGGGTCTGGCATTCGCAGCAATATGCCGGAATTGGGGAATGCCGGGGTACGGAATGCTTTCCATTCGACGGAAAGCTCGAAGTCTCCAAGCTCTTCCGGCAGGTAATAAATCCCGATTCCCTGATCAGGGTTTGTTTCGATAATATCGGAACCGAGCAAACGGATACCATTATACGGAGCTGTTTTCCACCCTCGGTTTGGGTTAAGGGATTCAGCCCGGAAACCGGTTAAGTCTGATGCAGAAGGCGAAAAAGTACCATGGCGTGATACGATATCGTCAGCAACTTTGCGGGCCAGGCATAACCCTGTCAGAACCGGGTTCGCGGACCCGACAGTTGTAAATAATGCCTGATCTGCACAATAGGCATTAGTAACATGGTGAAAATGTCCGTTCACGTCTGTGACTGAATTATTCGGATCGTCGCCGATCCACAGCGTGCCTGAGTCGTGGTAGGTCGTGCCAACACCTTGCTTGGCTTGAATATCCAGGTCCAGAGGAACCTGGCCACCATCCAAGGCCTTGGCAATGGCTATCGCAGTACGTTCAATATCATTCCAAATAGCATCGTTGGTATGGCTACTATCAGGTTGTTTGAATTGCACCCACGCCCTGCGATGATTAAATTCCGAATCAAAGTCTGCATCTCCGGCTAGATCTATATAGTCAAAACCCGGATCTTTAAAAGGCGCATTTCTACCACCAATTACTTCCCCGCTTGCCCTCAAAACAAAGCGGACGGTTTTTTCGTCGAATCCATCGGCAATTTTCGTTTGGATTTCGAGATCCGGAATCATCCTGTAAAGGTTCGCATCAGGCCCGAATTTGTTTACTGCGGCATATAATTGGTATTGGTATGTGCCATGTTCGCCTTTACATTGAATGTGTAAAGATGCCTGTTGCAAAACGTCGGCCAAACGTCTGGTGGGCCACACCCTGGACACAAAGTCAGCGAATTTAGCCCGGTCAATTTTAAAGGCGATTTCTCTGCGGAGGTGAAACATAAAATTACGTCCCATCAGCTCGTCGCCTTTTTCTTTGAGCAATGACGATTCCAGAGAGAACGATTCCACGGCCAGCCTTGTCGATTCAATACAACTCATGGCAAGGACCACTTGACAAAACGGGCTAATGGGTAAGGATTTAAATTCTCCATCCACCTTAACGACTATTTTACTCACCAATCTGGTTCCAATGGAGCTTTCTCCGGACGGGGCACACTCTAATCTAACAACATGGGCATTAGGTACAAGGCTCATTCTCAAATCGGTGATATTCGGGTCCCTGTGGTCATCCCTGGTAGCGCTGATAAGCGCAGGAACACTGGAATATTTATCAAGAGAAAAAAGCCCGGAAATAAATGATTGAGTCTGTATTGCCAGAGGAGCAGGTAAAATTTCGGTAATCTCATTGCTGATTTGCGCTTTATCGGAGCTAAGGAAGAACTGTAAGGTCTCATTCAAGCCTGCTTGAATTTTGTCAGCACCCAATAAACCTGCTTTATCCTTCAATACGCTTTCTTTTACCAGGTCAACAGGGTCGAAAATAAAATCATCCTGTGGGTTTACGCCAATCTCGTATTCGAGGGCTTCATATGCGGTCAACGGATCACCCTTTTCAAAAAACTTATTAGCCGTCTCGTGACTAATGGGTCTTTTCCCAACAGGGTTTTCCGTGTTTACTTTCGTTAAATAATCCTGAATTTCTATCGGCCAGTTTCGTAGATCGTCAGATTGTAGGCGCGGGCACCAGCCACCCCAAAAAACACTTTTACCTCCGACACAATAGGCCTGCCCAACGAAATTCTGATTGCTTCGCCAGCCGACCCCCCAGACTAAATTACGGATTCCGGGATTTTGTCCGGAACTAACATTGATTTCCGAAGGGCCGTTTAGACCAAGATCAGGAATGTTCTGCCCATGTTCAGGGACCAAAAAGGGGCCTGCTTCAAGCACAAGAACTCTCAGGGCTCTTCCATTGAATTTTTCTTTGCTCAAACTGTAAATTTTGGAAGCACAGTAACCGCCATACATGCCGGAGCCCAAAACAACCACATCAATATTCTCTGGATTCGCCGTAGCCTCCTGCCAGGTGCTACAAACGAAACGGGGCAGTACATCAAGCCCAAACGTTGTTTGCTGGACATCAACAGTATCATTGGTAGGCGTAAGACGAGGAAGTGCCATAGTCATGGAGTGATTTAGAAGTGAAATAATAAGCGGATGCAGTTGAGAAGCAGTCTGGGTTTTTACGTCAGCAATCAGGGATAGTACTTACTGGCTAAAAACGATTCCACATTTTTTGAAGCCATAATCTCCCAGGCATTTGAATTTCCAACTACTTGTTTCAGAGCGGCTTTTTTGAAAGTGGTATAATCATCTTTTTCCGGAAGCAGTCGCTCGGTCAGGAAGAAATCAGTGCCGAACATCATGCGGTCTTTCAGGATAGGATCTGTTAAATCCTTAAAGAATGCCGGATGCGTTTTCGGATTACCTACGGTGAATGAAATGTCAGTATAAAGGCTTTTAGGATATTGACGAATCAGGTCCTTAATTTGAGCACACCAGTTTTTTTGCTCCGTGCCAAAAAGTTTTCCTGACGGTTTCTCTCCGGCTTCATCCAGCACATGGTTGTCACCTCCATAATGCGCCAGACAAATTTTTAAAGGGTTTTCTTTTTCCTTGAAATATTCCAGGATAGACCGGTAGCTAGCAGGTTCAAGAAAGTAGGAGCAAGTGTTAAGGTTCCGGTTATTGTCATTCTGTCCAAAAATCCATTTGAGAGGGTTAAAAGATTGATCGGGCGATGGTGGAGTCGATTTGCTTCCAAATGTTTTAGAATACCTTTTGCCAGAATAGATATCAATAGGGTCCAGACTCTCATTGACAAATTCAGTTTCGTTATTGTAAATTCCCCCCAGGTAACTGCAATGACTTAAAACCGGGACACCGTTTTCCGCGGCCCATTCAAATGTCTCTTTCAGTTTTTCGTCAAAAACGTAAAAACCAAGGCTCGGATAGATTTTCAGACCCACGAATGGATATTCGGAGCGTTCTTCACTCACCCTGACTTTCGTTTCAAAGTACTGCTCAACAGTTTCTTTCAAGTCTTTTCCTGTCGTTTTCCAGCGGGGGTCGATGCCAAGGAAAACCAGCAGATTGTCGGGGTTTTCCCTTTTGATCTCGATGATACCTTCCAGCTGACCCTCGTACCCGGTTTCTGACGGTCCTGCGCCGCATTTTTCCATGTACATCGTCAGCGCCACGATTTTCAGGTGTGGGTCGTCGTATTGGGTTTTGAGGTTCTCAAAAATTTCGCGTTGATTTCTGCTTTTCCCAACCTGCAAAAAACTGGCATATCTCCTCCCGAAATTCCCTCCGAATCGCGACAAAATGGCCTGGAACATGGCCGATCCGGTGTCAGTATTAGTAAGTCGATCTACCAGGGATGCGGCAAAATCCGGAAGGAACAGATTGAGGAATCTTTTTGGCGCATTCCTGATATTAAATATATGGCTATGGACATTGTAGAACTGCATGGCCTGAGCTAGGGTTTAGAGGTCACTTTTTTCAAAAGATCAAACCAGAAAGGTGCGCCAAAACTGGCGGCAAAGCCTGAAATAAGAATGCCCAGGAATTTAAGTGCGCCCTCCCACCAATTGGATTTCACGCGCTGCTGGAATGTCTTGTCTTTGAATACACTATGTTGAAAACCGACGGGTAATTTGGTTTCCTTAACTAGACTGTCCAGGGTGCTTGCCAGGCGAGGTGATTTCTTATTTAAAGTCGTATCACTTCCCCAGTTTGGATGTTCTTTATAAAACCGGGTTACCTCTGCCGCTGCCGTAGGATTATTATCGTAAAAAGTGAATAATTGGAGGCTGTCCACATTAATAAAAATGGCCAGGATCACTCCCAGATAGAATAGTGTTTCCCTGGTTTTCTTTTTATACCAAAGAGTGAGCCTTTGCGTAAATTCAGTAAACCAATTTTCGAAAAATCCGACGAGATAATTGTTGATTTCGGCCTCGTTGCTATTTCCATTAATATCTTTCGAGGCTTTCAACTCAGCGCAATTAATGGCCTGTCTGAAAAGTGAAACAACGTCACTTGCATTGAGTAGGAGTATCCCATATTTAAAACTACGCAAGAGCGAAGACTGATAAGCGACAGGTGGCCCTTCGAATGAATTGATTCCGCTTTGCACCAAATGTGAACTCCCGACAACTTCAATAAGTGTTTCTGCGAACAGCTTTGGTGATATATCATTGGAAGGCTTCTTTGGATCACGACTCAGTAAGTCAATTGTTCCATGAGAATAAATCCTATCCGCCCAATTAATGCCATTCACATGGTCCATTAATTGCTGATAGAGATATTCTTTCATAAACCGCCCCCGCTCCGCCTTGATCTGCACCCAGGCTTCGAGGATATAGCTACAAAATAAGGCATACAAAGCCCAGCTGATTACGATGGCTATTGCGGTGGCGAGGATAGGGATGTCGGGGAGGTTCATTGGGGAAGAGTTTTACATTACTGTATCCAGCCGAAGCCGGGATTCATTACAACTAAGAAATGTTTAGTTATCGGATAACTAATTTCCTTTTCTAAGTGGTTTTTATGGCCAACCCCCTCAAAAACCCAATGCTAGGCGTAAAAAAATACTCCCCGCCTTTGTTTTTTACAAATCCGTGAAATGAAAATGGATTGGATTGTGCAGGTTGGTCCCATTGTTTCGGTAAAGTTTTGGGAGGATTTGTTCCCCGGCCGATTAAACTGTCCTGCCCGTCAACAACATGACCGGCAATATTTCCCTCATTAGCCCAGAAACCTTGCATAATTTCGAATTGGGTTTTAATACTGCTTTGATAGCACATGAACAATAGTCCAACTCCCTCTTTGGGCTGGTTACCGTCCAATAGATCATCCGAAATTGTGGTTATTCTGTCTTCGGGAATTCTTTGAACGTCGTCGTATGGTATTCCCCGCCTTGTAATTCTTTGGGCAGAGACATCTCCTGCAATGGTATCGCCGTTTCGTGGATTCATTAACCTAATGTGTGAATGAAACGGGCATTTCAAAGCAGACAAATCACTACTATAGTCGAAATCGTTCGTAACACTGAAAGGATTTGGATTTAATTCAATACTGCTTTGAACGGTCGGCGTGCCGTTCTCAAATCTTCCTACAATCATCGCTCCGGCCAATTCCTGATTGGGTTTTCCATCAACAGCTTTAACAGTAGGAAGATTAGAGGGAATTGGTGGGTTGTCGCCCTCTGCATCTTTGAAAGCTTTAACATTTTGTTCCAATTTCCTAAACACAAGGTAGCTGCCAAAATGATGTGGCTCTTCTTTATCGCTTACCAATAAACGGGCGGTATCTGTTTCATCATTCCATTGATCAGTACTAGGTTGACTTGCGATATCGCCTGCGAGGTAAAGCGGCTGACTTATTCCATCTGCATAACCGAAATGCTCAATACCGCTACCGCCCTTCATTTTCAATACATTCCCTCTTTGATTCGCTAATAGAGTTGCGAATCCGGCTGTTTGCGAGATGATGTTTGCCGCTAACGTTTTTGCGTTTTTACTATCATCATCAGCTACAAGAACCATCATGTCTACCGGACCACCAAATGCTTCATCCCATAGCGCAGTATCATCTCCAAGCAGTCCCGCACTCGATTTCATTCCTTTATCAAAACTGGTATCGCCAGGCTTTAAATCTGTAAGTCCTAATCTGTCATATCCGGTCGATGATAACGATAAGGTAAAGATTGGGCCCCCATCTGTAATTTTTCCGGATTTGAATTGTTCGGTGGCGGTGAGTTGATTTTTGGCGCTAGTCCAGGCGAAGGAGCCTATCCATTTTTTTGCTTTTAAAGCTTGGCCTTTTGTAAATTGAAAGAAAAGGTGATGAGCGAAGTCTCTGCCATGTCCTTTCAGAATATTAGCTTGGATATTGTCTAAAATTGGATCGGTTAATTGAATATTAGTTGGCATTTCGGATAGGGTTTTACATTGCCTACTTTAAATCCTGTTTTCGGCGGCTCAGGTTAATACTTGTATATAGTGGTTGTCCAAAAAGTCCTGGCTTTCCACCAGATGGTCAATACTGAAATTTCATTATTTATGCCTACCAGAAAACTTCTCGAAAAGTTATTTTATGCTCAATAGAGGCAAGCCAAATGCATTTTCAACGAATCAAAGTTCGTCATGAATTGGGCGGAAGTAAATACTGGATTATGACGATTTAGTATCCTATAATTTGGGGATATTTTACTTGAAAATAGCTGCCGGTTATGTATATTCGTCAAATTCCCCTCTTCCATGAAAAAGTGGCTTATCCTGTTTTATCTGCTTGCACATGCAGGCGGTTCTGAATCAGCAGATCTCCACGATCTGAAAATGCAGTTGGACAATGTTCGGAAACTACCCCAGGGATATAGTCAGGATACACTGAGATTTGGGATACTCAGGAATATTATGAGATACTATGCGGATAACAACCTGGATTCTGCATTTCATTACAAGGATCTAATCATTAAGCATTGTAAGGCAAAAGGTCTGGAAAATGAAATTATTTATGCTTATTACTATACAGGCATTTTGTATCAGATCAAAAGTGAGTTTTATCAAAGTGTCCGATTTTACCATAAAGCACTGTCTCTTGCAAAGGAGCGGAAGCAGTATAATGCGGTCGCATCTGCATATGCCGGATTAGCGCATACCTATAGTCGCCTAGACCAAAACTACAGGGCATTAATTAACTGCAAACGGGGGTTGAGTATGTTAAACCGCCTTCCTGATTCGACTTCCTATTCCGAGCGCCTGGCACTTCTCAATGTTCAGGGCGTGATATACCGAAAGCTGGATCAATTCGATGACGCGTTAAAAGTTAATATAGCCATGTACAATCTTTCGCGTGCGAAGCCATATGATCCGTGGTACGAGGCACACGGTTTGCATGCGATTGGCTTGGTTTATAAAGAATTGGGTGATTTGCCGAGGGCAATGGATTATCATAAAAAAGCACTGAGGATAGCTGCGCAAGCGCGTAGTGTAGAGCTGGAAGGAAATATTTTAATCAACATTGCAGATCTGTGTTTGCGAAGCAAGCGGTGGAGCCAGGCATTAAATTATATTAATCGCGCAAGGCGTCTGGCCTTAGGTGTCCAGAATAGCGGAATTGTCACCGAGTCTTACGAAAAATCTTACACTCTTTTTAAGGCCACAAATCGGCCAGATATGGCTTTAAGTGCGTATGAGAAATTCGTTTCGCTAAGAGATAGCCTGCTGCAGGAAAAGAACCAGCAGCGTATCGATGATCTGGAGGAAAAATATGCTAATATCGAGAAGGTTAACCTGTGGCGGCAGCGATATAGATTAATGATTGAAAAAGCTTATAGTCAACATCTTGAACAAACCCGCAACTATCTGTTTTTCGGAATCACGGTTATTTTACTGATTGCTTGTCTGCTCGTTTGGAATAATCGGAAATTGCAAGGCAAGAATCGCGAGCTCCGACGTAAAAATGAGGAAATAAAGAAGGCACTTTTCAAAGGACAAACCATTGAACGCAAACGTGTCGCTCTGGAATTGCACGACAATTTGGGCAGTTTGTTGAGTGCTGTCAATATGAGCGTACAATCCATGAACCCGCAAAATCTAACCGTTCCGGAACAATCGGTATACCAAAATGTTAGGCATCTGATAAAGAATGCCTACGCAGAAGTGCGCAACATTTCACATAATATACTTCCTGCCGAATTGGAAAAGGAGGGGCTTTGCGAAGCATTGGAAAAGCTAGTAGAACGGTTGAATCAGAATTTACCGATAAAATTTACCTTGAACATCATCGATTTGGTTGATCGCCTTCCCGTTGAGATCGAATATAACCTATATAGCATCATCTTGGAGCTAGTTAATAATGCTGCCAAACATGCAAAAGCGGACTCAATTGTTATCCAACTGGTCAGGTCGGACTGGGGTGTAGATCTTTCTGTGACAGACGATGGAATCGGCTTACAGAGGTTGGGTCAAAAGCGCGGCGTCGGACTTCAAAACGTCAATACCCGCCTAGAATCGCTCGGGGGAACAATTCATGCTCGTCAGGGGGCTCCTTCGGGTACCCGAATAGATGTAAAGATCCCCATCGAAACCGCTCGCTTCGAAGGGGATACCGGTACTACGGTTTGACAGGATCCATGGGTGGCTTATGCAACTGGGAGAAATCCGAGATGGGCCCATTATCTGCATCCTTAAAGGCGAATCCGTCCCGGAAGACATGAACCAGGTACCAAGGTTCATTGAGTGCCGCTACCATTTTTATGTTTTGGCCGCCGTTAGGTCCCGGACCGACTATCTCCAAAGTATCCAGAGGTGTGTCAAAACGTAAAATTTTATTATTGGGATTTACCGTGCTATCAATAATGGTGAGTTCGGTTGTAGTGCCGTTTTGTACAATTTTTGCTTCACACTCTAAATGCAAATACCTGTATTCTTCCATAATAAGAGGGATTAAATGAATAGTTAGCTTAAATAATCTGAAATTTCAATGCGTATTTAACGAGACCGATTGTAGACTGAACACCTAATTTCTGCATGAGATGTTTACGATGTGTCTCTACAGTGGTTGAGCCGATAAAAAGTTTTTCGGCAATTTCTGTCCCGGAATATTCTTCTGCTATCAGCCTGAGCACTTCGAGCTCTCGCTTAGTGATGGCAATGCTCTGTGGTTTATTATTTTTAGCTACAAAATCCAGAGTAGTATCCCTTGACAACAATGTCCATACTTCGGAACAATAGTATTTATGCCCTTTGGCAATCAGGTTAATTGCCGTTTCCAATTCGTTTCTCTCCGCACTCTTAAGTACATAGCCGTCAGCACCGGCGCGAATGGCCTCCTTAATAGCTTCCGGCTGATCTGCTACTGTGAGCAGACAGACTTTTACATTCGGGTACAGCTCTCTCACCTTAAGAGTTAAATCAATTCCACCCATGATCGGCATTTGAACATCTGATAGTACCAAATCGATATCTGGCTCAATTTCTAATGCCGTTAATACTTGTTGCCCATTTGTATGTTTTGAAATTACATCTACACCTTTCATGCTGGATAAAAGCAATACAAGACTATCGAGTAAAATTCTATGATCTTCTGCTATCAGAATGCGCATGATTTATTGGAGAAGATATTTCTTTTTCAGTAGTTAAAAATAATCCGGGAGAAATGCACTTAGACATTCCTAAAAATATTAAAACCTTTCTATCTAACAAAGCATAAACGATAGGAAATCTCTCTGTGAAATTGTGCTAATGCTACCATTTTTATGATCTTTTTTTAGTGAATTGATTTTTGCCTCATTTCTAGACTTGTTTTAAACATTCGAAATTGCTATTTGAATTCACCAGGTTCACGAAGAGAAAAAAATCAACGAGTATTGTCTGGATGAAAATAGTAATCGCGACACTTTTGCTGACAAATCCTAAAATTATAGGATAGAAAATCATAAGAACCGGGGATTTTGGCAAGCAAATAAATCATGCACTTTTGTTATGTTATATCATGCACATGTGAACCTACTAAATAGCCCAGAATACATTCCGTAGAATTGGGAATTTTTAGATCAGGTGATTCAATGTGAAAATTATTATTCAACTAATCAAACGATACTGACAGTAGAGATCTAGCCGGGGCTTTGAAATTCGGATTGAGCTGGTTGTCGGTAATGACCATCTATGCGGATCCTTATAGCGGAAGACAACCAGGTGTTATTAAAAAGCCTCACATTTTTGATATCGCGTATAAAAGGAGTCGAGGCAGTGTCAGCACACACCAATGGCTTACAGATACTAAATGCATTGGAGCAGAAATCGGATATTGATCTGGTGATGTCTGACTTACATATGCCTGGTATGGGAGGCATCGAGCTGACCAGTAAGTTGAAGGAACATTTCCCAAAGGTAAAGATCTGTCTGCTGACGACGGAAGATCAGCCGGATATCATCAGAAAGGCGATAAATGCCGGGGCGGATGGTTACATTTTGAAAAACGCTGAATTAAGTCAACTGGAAATGGCAATTAACCTGATTGTAGCAGGCAATAAGTTTTACAGTCCCGAGGTGCTGGACCAGTTGAATAAGATCTAATTAAATTAACCTTCAACTTTTAACTATAATTCACGATGATGACTGAACCAGAAACAATGGTGGAAACTGTCACAGAAACAGTAAAGTATGTACGTCTACAGGGCCATGCCCACATTGGCGTAGCCGTAGATGGTCGCCTAACCCTCACCATGTGCGACCCTACCGGAACACCCTATCCGGTGAAGAGGCCAATTTTTTTCGCTTTTATCCCGGGGACATCAAAAGGTTGGATCCCACCATTTCCAAAAAATCCTCCTGTCGTTGCACCTCCTGTAAACCCGCCTATCAAGTTTTTGGACATTGATATGTACGTGCAATTCACTGAGGACATGTTTAAAATATATGAAGATCTCTGGAAGATCATTGCTCCTGGGCTAACATGGGAAACTGCCGTGTTACCTACCCCTGAAACAATGCCCACCATGAACCCAACAGGACCTCCAAAACCGTAGTGGATGATAGGTTGTCAGAAAATGAGTACATTCCCATTGAGGCTTTCTGTTTCAATGGGAATTTCTATAGCTACACGCGTCCCTCCGCTTTCAGACATTGTAGCTGTAAAACTTCCTCCGAGGGATTCGAGCCTGGTCTGGACATTCTGTAGTCCGACACCTCTCTTGACCTGATTGTTTCTTATTCCTATTCCGTCGTCGGTCACCGCAATTTCAACAACGTCAGCGGTTCGATGTATCCTAATTTCCGCATTTGACGCTTTTGCATGTTTGATGACATTATTTATCAACTCAAACACAATACTGTAAACATTAAATTCAATTTCGACTGGCAGCCGCTGATCAAGCCCCGCGATCCTCAATGAAAATTGCAGTGGCGAATTTTGGTTCAGTTTGCCAACAAGGGAAACAAGCGTCCTTTCCAGACCCTCTTTTTCCAATCCGGCTGGAAGGATATTATGCGAAATGTTCCGGACTTCTGCATAAGCATTCTGGATAAGGTGCCTTACATTTTGATATACAGATTGCTCTGATTCGGAAAAATTTTGAATATTGATATACTGAATGCTCATGTTAACAGCACTAAGGAGGCTGCTCAGGTTATCATGAAGCTCAATTGCAACTCTCTTGCGTTCAATGGTCTGGCCTTTGAAAAGCGCTCCCTTGATTTCCTCGTTTTTCCTGATCAACTCCAGGTTTGCTTCAACCAGTTCGGCTGTCCGCTCTTCTACCCGGCTCTCAAGTGTCTTGTTGCTATCGGCAAGCTCCTTCTTGGTAGCTTCCAACTGTGATTTTTGGCCATTGATCAGCTTGTTTTTGGCCTGTAGGCGGCTATTGTTCCAGAAAAGCAGGCCGGCAATTACGAATGTAAAAATGATACCTATGAATAGCGCGTTGCGCGTCTTCTGATTAGCCAGCAGCTCAACCTCTTTCTTTTGTAATTCATTGGTTTTGCGTACGTTGTCATATTGTGCCTGTAGCGTCTCTATCCGGTGGTCGGTTTTTTCTTTGGAGAGACTATCTTTCAGCAGTACGAAATTTTCGTATGCAGCCAGTGCCTTGGCTGGTTTGTTGGTCTGCTTGAATATTTTGTACAGATTTTCGTAGGCCTCTGCTTCGATACTGCTGTTCCCCACTTTTCTGGCAGTTTCTTTGGCGATGTTGCAGTAATCAAGTGCCTTATCCCAATTTTTTTGCCTGAAATACAGATTGCTCATGTTTAATAAAATACTTCCTTCCAAATCAACACTTCCTGTTTTGTGGGCCAACAAAAGTGCCCTTTTGAAATGATCTAATGCCCGGGGCATATCGTTCATCTCTTTATAAACCCACCCAATGGCATGCAATCCCTGGGCTTCATACCAGGTGTGGTGGTCACGTCGAGCAAGTCTATAAAGTTTCTGATCGACTGCCAGGGCCTGTTCAAATTTGCCCTGTTGCCTGAATGTCGCACCTTGGACATTCAGGATTGATGATTCAATGTAAGAATCAGGATATTTACGCAGAAGTGTCAGGCCCTGCTGGCAGAGCTTTGCGGCCTTACCAAATTCCTTCAAACTGGTATACGCGTGCGCGAGCCACCCGAAGGAAGCTGCCATCCTCGTGTATTGGTGCATCTTTTCTGCGAGCGGTAGCGCCTTGTAATGGAAGCGGATGCTCTGATGATAATCCCCGCGTACCTGGTAAAGATAGCCGGCATATTGATAGGCATAAATGAGGTAGTTCTCTAATCCAAGCTTTTCACTTTGCGCAATCAATAGCTGATTGTAATTGGATGAGGAATCAATATCTGTATCTACATAAGCCCGCATGATGGATTTTAAATAGTAACATATAAGAGTATCCTTTACAAATCCGTTGGATTTGAGTTTAGCGGTTCTTAATTCTTGTTTTAAATTATCGATAACGGATGTCTGTGCGTAACATTCCAGTGACAGCATGGATAAGATAAGTAGCAATTTTTTCATAGAGGAGGTATTTAGGTAAACTTACCCAAGATTCAGCAATTTAAAAAGGCTAATATCCTTAAATTATAGGATATAAATTAGTAGTAATCAGGGATTTAAAGCTAGTGTTTGCCTTGCGAACTTTGAAGTTTCGGTTATTACAATCCCTTTCGGTATGAGCCCAGAAACCCCGACATTTTCGCTCTCAAATTTCTTCGCACTGGACAGAAAGCAAATCGTTATCCTGTTGACGATCCTTTTCATCCTCGGCACCGCTGCGCTATATATTTTTATCTACATACCATCCAATCAAAGGAATGTGGAGGCAATCCGTTTTCGGGCAATTCAGAACATTGATAAGAATATTGGTAAGAAGATTGACAATTCGGTGATGTTGATGAACCAGTTGCTAGGGGTGTACAAACAGAAGAAGGATACTGTTAGTGCATATATAAATTCATTTTCCAAGAGCAATTTTGAATTGTCAAGGATCGCGCCCGACAGCTCGTTTTCAAAGGAGACAAGAGGGGACAGTACACGACAAATTACTTTCAGCGATGAAAATGTGACCGTCACATTGCAAAATGACAGTTTAAGTATCCGTATGAAATATACCCTGGGAAAATTTATAAAACCGTTGCTTTCCGAGGAGGCGTTTGACAACTATCTGCTGATCGGAGAAAGGGGGAGGATCCTTTATCAGACGTTTCAGAGAAATTACTTCCCACTACTTTTATATGGGACTGTGGCAGTCCCTTACCAAAGAGGAGAAGTTTATACTATATGACCTGGCTGAGGACGGACTGGTTAATCCATATGACGACCATAACCTCTCTCTTTTGATTTTGAAAGGGCTTATTTTGCAGGATGACAGTGGTTTGCGGATTTTTAATGTTGGTTTCCGTCATTTTATTCTTACTTCCATCGGTACCGGCGAGGTTATGAAAATCCGCAGCCAGATCAGGGACAATGGTGCTTGGAGCAGCCTAAGAATCCCATTGGTAATCTTGATCGTGGCTGTGTTCGCATTCCTTTTTGCTTCACAACAAGAGGCTTATGAGACGCTCTTGAAATACCTGTCGGTCCTGACCATTTCTGTCCCTACCGCATTGAAATTTTTTGCGATGTTTGAGAAAACCCCAAAAGGCAATTAATTATGTGATATACGGAATTGCCGATAGCTAGTAGGTAATAGGTTATAAAATATATAGTATTAAATATGCTTTAAGGTAATCGCTAATAGTATCAGAATGGCGGTGAAATTGCCGCATATCTTTTATACATAAGATTCCGACTTTAAAGAAGTAAAGTGAGTCGAACGCGAGAAAACTACTTTTTTACGGGCTTTCGAACTCCCGGAGAGAATTCGGTGATACATCCTCGTAACAATACCAATACCGCCTCTGTTGTATCTTTATGTTATATGTATTTAAAAAGTTTTTTTAGGACTGCGTTATGATTTATATTTGGTATTCCCCTCATACTTCCCAAAAGTGGATCAACATAATGCATACGACGAAACGCTTTGGAATGCCTTCAAAAAGGGTGACAAGGGTGCTTTCGGCCAGTTGTATGAGCTGCATTATCGCCCGTTGTTTGGCTATGGTTACAAATTGCTCCCCGATACGGCCCAGATAGAGGATATCATCCAGGACCTTTTTATCCAGTTGTGGCGCACGCGCCAAAGCCTGACCGATGTCCACAATGTTAAGTTTTACCTTTTTCGCGCCATCCGGCGGGACATCGCGCGGTTATCGGAAAAAAGAAAACGGTTTCAGGACATTGATGTTGAACATTCATTTTCGGATGATTCGGGGACGTACTTTTTTGAGCACGAAGAGCAGGAAAAATTATTGACGCACAAACTGATGGGTATCCTTCGCGCACTTCCCGAACGTCAGCTGGAAGTAGTCACACTTCGTTTTTTCGAAAATTTCGGAACGGAAGAAATCGCCGCCATCATGGGCATTTCAGAAAAATCGGTGCGGAACACGATGTATAAAGCATTAACCCACCTTCGTGAAAACACGCATGACCTAGTGCCGTTTATGGAACTGCTTCTTCTGCTTTCAGTACTTGGAGAATTGGTTTAACACGTTTTCCCACCTCATTTCATAATCATTATTTAATATGAAAAACCTGGTAGATTACTGGTTACAACTACTTTTGTCTATAAAAACGATAGAGATAATATTTTTAACTAAAAAATATTTTTCAATTTTCGAGGGGACATTTTGAAAACGGTTTCCTCTTGTCATTGGTAAAAGGAAATATTTTATTTTTTTATTCGTAAAATCCATTGGAAGGTTATAAAGATTACGCTGCGGAAGATTTTATTCAGGATGACCGTTTCCGTAAATGGGTATTGTCGAATGATGTAGAAACCAATGCGTTCTGGAGGGAATTTCTGAGTCGTTTCCCGGAAAAGCAGCCTGTGATTTTAGCTGCGAGAGCCACCCTGAACGCAGTGAAAAACTTGCAGAAAATGCCTGATGCGGAGCAGGGAAACCGGATGTGGGAGAATATTCTCTCCCAGACAAATTCTGAAATGGAATGGGAAGAGGAGATCGCACCGGTTAACAATGTCCGTTATCTCTGGCGCTGGGCTGCCGCCGCCTGCATTACCTTATTGTTTTGTTCACTTGGCTGGTATTTGTTCAATCAAAAAACCGAAACACGGGCGATAAGTTACTCGGAACAGGTGGAGCAGGTTACTTCCAAACTTCACGAAAACGTCAATTCCACCAATAAAAACAAGCTGATCACATTGCCGGATGGAAGCACCGTAACCCTCGCCCCGAGTAGCCGCATCAGTTATCAGGATGAATTTTCGGGAGATAAACGGGAGGTTTATCTTTCGGGTAAAGGTTTTTTTAATGTGGTCAAAGATACGGATAAACCCTTTTTTGTTTACGCCAACCGGCTGTTGACCCAGGTTGTGGGGACCAGTTTTACGGTAACTTCCTCCGCCGTCAATGCGTCCGCCAGTGTCGTCGTAAAGTCGGGAAAAGTGAAAGTTTACGCGCTGGAACCCTCAAAGAAATCAGCAAACGGTTTGCCTGAAAATATGGTCGTGCTCATGCCAAATATGCAGGTGGTTTACGACCCGGATCAGGATCTATTAACAAAAAGCTTTATCAGCGAGCCAGCTATTCTGCATGCGCCAGCAAGCTATCCTGACTTCTCTTTTGAAAATACGTCCGTGAGTAAAGTGTTCGAAACACTGGAAGAATCTTACGGCGTGAAGATCGCCTACGACGCCAAAACAGTTGAAAGCTGCAATCTGACCGCCCCGCTTGGCAATGAGCCGCTTTTCAGGAAACTGGACATCATTTGCCAGACGATCGACGCGACTTACGAGGTGCGGGGAACCGAGATCATTATCTCGGGAAAAGGCTGTAAAACGGAATAACCCTTAATATGAAAAAGCCCAATTGCCTATGACTAAACCCTGACCTTCTTCCCTTTTATCAAAAAACCGATAATGCTGACACATTACCGGTTTCAATTCCCATTCCTGCTTACCACAGGTACTGCCTGTCTCGGCAGGCGGAGGGGTTGTTTTCGCTTTTATTTCAAATTTCTGAGAACAAAAACAGGATAAACGTATGAAAAAATTTCGGGATTCTGTCCCAAACCTGAACCTGATTATGAAGATCACATTTATACAAATGATGCTGCTTCTGGTGTTTACAACCCTTTCGCTCGCCGGTACCGGCGCAGCGCAGGAGCTGCTGAACCGGCCTGTGTCGGTGCACCTGGAAGACAAAGACCTGACCCTCGTGCTGAACCGCCTTTCGAAAGTGGCGAACGTGAAATTCACCTATGTCCCGCAAATGATCGCTGCAGAAAAAAAAGTATCTCTGCATTCTGACCAAGAACGGCTGGAAGTGGTACTCGACCGTTTGCTGACCCCGTTGGAAATCGGTTACCAGGTATCGGGCGATTACATTGTGCTGCGAAAAGAGCCAGGCAAAAAATCATCGTCCAATGCTGAAAGTCAACCAGTTCGAGCAGCCGAGATCAACATTACCGGCAAGGTAACCGACGAACAGGGCGAGGCATTGCCGGGCGTGAGCGTGATCCTCAAAGGTACCCAGCGCGGCACGACCACGAATACAGAAGGTACATTTGATTTTGACGTACCAGACCAAAGCGCCGTTTTGATATTCAGTTTTGTAGGCTATGTCGCTCAGGAAGTGAGCGTTGGGAACCGCAATGCACTTTCTGTGAAATTGGTAAGTGAAAACAAAGCATTGAACGAGGTAGTCGTGGTGGGTTATAGTTCCAAAAACCAGACCCAATTATCCAGCTCGGTTTCCGTCGTTAGTGCCGAAAAGCTGCGCGGCGTAACCAGTCCAAGCCTTGGTAATTTGCTGCAAGGCCGGGCTTCCGGTGTAATGGTATCGGCCTCCACTGGTCAGCCAGGGGCTAATCCTGCTGTGCGGATCAGGGGTAACGGTACGATCAGTGCCGGTGCCGACCCGCTTTATGTAGTCGATGGGGTGATTGGCGGAACAGCCAATCCGAGTGACATTGAATCGGTTACGATCCTGAAAGATGCGGCGGCGACGGGATTATACGGTTCCCGTGCGGCAAACGGGGTGATCGTGATCACAACCAAAAGCGGCAAATCGGGTAAGACGAGAATCAATGTCAATACCGCGCTTGGTGTGAGCACCATATCTCGGGGCAATTTCCAAATGATGAATACCCAGCAGTATTACGATTATACCAGGCCGATTTATGTAAATGACTACAATGGTAAGCGTCAGTCGTTTATCAATGACCTTTCCAAAACGACACCCAATCCGACAGAAGATCAGATCAATGCTTTTTTGAAGACAAAAGGACTTGCTACTTCGCTGGATGCGTATATGAATGTCAATTTCCCATCCAGTCTGCTCAATTACGATACCGACTGGAGCGACCTGGTTTACCGGAAAGGCATTACCCAGAACTACGAAGTTTCGGCTTCGGGCGGCGATGAGAAAACGCGTTTTTACATTGGCGGAAATTACTATAATGAGCAGGGAACGCTGACAAACTCGGGTTATAAACGATTCAATGTCAGGATGAACCTCGACCATCAGATCAATAAACAGGTTCGTATTTCGGGCAGGATAAATGGACGGATGGATTATACCCAGCTGGATTATTCGGGCGAGCGCGGCGGTGCATGGACGACCTTTTACAACCTGCCCACCGACCGGCCTTACAACGACGACGGCAGTATACGGATCGGAACGGAGTCGGATTGGTTTGGACGCGACCGTTTCAATTTTCTGTACCCGATGCAGTACAATTACAGTACGGCCAGGTCCAGCGGCGTGCAGGGTGATTTTGTCCTGAATTATGATATCAACGATTGGCTGAGTTTTTCGACCACCAACCGGGTTGACCTCAACAATTCCCGCGCTGAAATCTACGATGATCCGAGAACGCTGACGGGCGGTATCCGTAAAGGTTTGTTGCGTAACAACTTGCTGTACAGCCAGTCCCTATTGAATTCCAATTTATTTAAAGCTGCCAAAAACTTCGGGCCGCATTCGATAGGCGGATTGATCGGCGCTGAATTTCAGGGAAATTACGGCGATTTCACCAATAGTAGCGGCGGCGGCGTTCCTTCGGGGCTGAATGTAATGGATGTATCGGCCACGCCCGTAGCGATTGCGGGATCGAAAAGCCGCAGCGCATTCAACTCGTATTTCACGCAGGCGGATTATAATTTTAATAACAAATATTTCGCGACTGCTTCTTTCAGAATGGACGGTTCTTCCAAATTCGGGGAGAATAACCAATACGGAAATTTCTGGGCAGTTGGCGGTTCCTGGATCGTGACAAACGAGAATTTCATGCCCAAATCCAATACCATTACCTTGTTGAAACTACGCGGAAGCTACGGTACGACCGGAAATGCAAACATTACCGATTTCATTACCCGTGAACTTTACAGTTTCTCGACCCAATATGCGGGAACTTCCGGCGCGATCCCGGCCAGGCTCGCAAACCCCGACCTTTCGTGGGAGAAAGCCTATACCACCAACTTTGGTCTGAACATCGGGTTCTTCAACCGCATTGACCTTTCGATCGACGCTTACCAGCGCGACACCAAAAACCTGCTTTTCGACGTGCCGCTTTCGTCGGCTACCGGTTTTAAAACGCAGATACAGAATGTCGGCAGGATCCGGAACCAGGGTGTTGACCTTGAATTGAATACGACCAACGTGGTGGTCAAGGATTTTATGTGGAAATCCAATTTCAATATTGGTTTCAACCGTAATGAGGTGATGGAACTTTACAATGGTCAGGATATTGACCTGGGCACGCAGCGTGTGATTGTTGGCCAGCCGCTGGGAACCTGGTACATGCAAAAATGGATTGGGGTAGATCCGCAAACGGGCGGGCCACTTTGGGAAAAGCTCACTTATGATGAAAAAGGCAATGTGACGGCGCGCGAAAACACGTCGAACTACAACCTCGCTACCCGCCAGATCGTGGGCAAAAGCAATCCTAATTTCACAGGAGGTTTTTCAAATAACCTGACTTACAGAGGATTGAGCCTGGATGTGTTTTTCAATTTCGTTCAGGGCGTGCAGATCAACCATGCGCTGCGCGAAAATTTGGGAGGCGACGGGGCATTTCCCACGGTCAACAGCATTGTCTTAAGAGATGGCGAGTCGCGGTGGGAGAAGCCGGGCGACATTGCAACGCATCCCTTATCGGTTCTGGGCGGAAACCTGAATTCCAATAAAATGTCTTCGCGATACCTTGAAAACGGGAGTTTTATCCGTCTGCGGAATGTCCGTCTTGGGTATGAGCTGCCTGCGACCTGGATGCAGCGGATCAAGCTGGCGAATATCAATGTGTTCGTGAGCGGGGATAACCTGTTTACCTGGACCAAGTTCTCGGGGATGGACCCGGAAGTAGGTTTCGACAATGCTACCGCAGGTCTAGCGAAATATTTTATTAGTAAAAAAGTCCTTTTTGGAATCAACATTGGCCTATAACCGGACAGCAAATCAGATGAAAAAATTACTATTATACCTCAATATCGCCGCGCTGTTCGTGATGATCTCTTCATGCGAACTGTCGCTGGACCCCTACAATGGCAAGGAAGCGAGCTCGATTTTCGCAACAACCGAGGGCATTCAAACTGCAACGCTGGGAAATTACAGCTTTCTGAAAACGCTGGATTACGCGACGTTCTACCATTTTATTACTGAATATCCGAGTGATAATGTGACGCTGAGCGGCTCGACGGGCAACAACTTTTTCTTTGCCTACAATTACCGCCACCTTACCGAAATGACGCAAACGAGCCGGTTTTGGCGGCGGGCTTACGAGGCGATTTACGGTGCCAATAAGGTCATCGAAAATATAGAAGAAGGCAAATCGCCGGAAACCGACCAGCTGCTGGGTGAGAACCTCTACCTGCGTGCAATGATCCATTTTGACCTCGTGAATACATTTGGAAGGCCTTATGCGCAAAATCAAGGCAATAATCCGGGCGTCATGATCCGGAAAGATACCGAGGTGAGCGCATTGCCGCCCCGAAGCAGTGTGAAGGAAGTGTACGATTTTGTACTCGCCGACCTTACCAAAGCTGAAACGCTTTTGAAAGCCACCAAAAACAGCAGTTTTGCTTCCAAAGAGGTTGTTCAGGCACTTCTGTCTCGGGTTTATCTGTACATGGAAAACAATGCGAAAGCCATTGAATACGCGGATAAGGTGATCAAATCGGGCCGGTATAAGTTGGTGGATACGGAGACTTACAAGAAGTTTTTCACCCTTTCCAATGAAAGTAACCCCGAAACGATTTTTGCGATCAAACATATGGTGGTCGATGATCTTGCGAAAGAAGCGATCGGCTCAATGTATGACGGTACGGCCGGACTCGGCTGGGGCGAAATGTATGCTTCGGAGAGTTACCGTAACCTTTTGAACAAATATCCGAACGATGCGCGGCAGAATTTTGTGAAACCGGCTTATGTGAAAGATGCTTCCGGAAAAGATGTTATCGCAGCCAGAAACGGCATTCCGAAGTATTTTATTTTCAAATATTCGGGTCAGGATGGGATACAAACTTTGAGTTCGCCGATCTACATGCGGCTGGCCGAAATCTATCTCACGCGGGCCGAAGCCAATGCCAAACTGGGCAATGCCAAAGCTGCGATCGACGATGTAAACCTGATCAGAATGCGGGCCGGACTTACCGGAACGGAATTGTATTCGACCACGGATCTCAAAGGAAATACTTCGGTTTTAAACGTAGTTTTGGAAGAAAGAAGACTAGAACTATCGTTTGAATCGCTGCGAAAGTTTGATGTTTTCAGAAATAAACTGCCAATGGTCAGGAATTATCCGGGTTACCATTTACTGAGCGGCGAAAACACGCAGGTGATTCAGCCAACGGATCCGAGGGTGATCTATTTTATTCCGCAACAGGAAATTGTCTTGAATAAAAACCTGACACAAAATCCGTAATAAATGCGTGTAACAATCTGTAATGCATTGATTTTAATGCTGTTTTGCCTGCCGACTTTTAGTCAGAGCATTTTTTCTGATGACAAAGTGCACCATCTGCGGGCCGGGGACAAGCTGCAATGGGCTGAGTTCGCGGCTGGGACGCCCGAAGGCGAGCAGCTTACACTTACATTCGATGCAAAGCCGGTTTCGGGCCCGCAAAGTCTGTTTGTACGGCATTACAGTGTTGTGCTCGACTGGATTGTTACATTGAATGACCAAAAGCTGGGCAAACTTTCGGAGGACGAGAAGGATATGATCTCGTTCTTCGAAATCCCGGTGGGACTTCTCAAAACCGGAAAAAATAGATTGCAGATCACATCAGCGAAAAAACCTGCCACGGATGTTTCCAATGATATCAGGGTCAGTGAAATTTTCATTGATGCCCGACCCGTAAATGAGGTACTTTCGGAAACTACGCTTGAATTGGAAGTGAGAGATGGTGAAAATAAACTGATCCCTTCCCGAATTACCATTTCGGATAAAAATGGCGTTTTGATGCCGCTTTCAGCGAAACCAGGCCAGGAATTGGCGGTTCGGCAGGGATTTGTCTATACCGGAAACGGCAAGGCGGCGATCGGTTTGCCAGCAGGGATTTACCGGATATTTGCGACGCGAGGCTTTGAATATGGGGTCGATTCTGCGCTTGTGACGATCAAGCCTGGGGACAATCTAAAAAAACAATTCAGACTCAAAAAGGAGGTTTCAACCGACGGCTGGGTAAGCAGCGACACGCACATTCACACTTTTACACATTCGCGCCACGGCGACGCGACGGATGAAGAAAGGATACTGACGATTGCGGGGGAAGGCATTGAACTGCCGATTATTACAGACCATAATTTATATGCAGATCTCAATCCAGCCGCCGAAAAGCTTGGGTTAACTCCGTTTTTCACCATCGTAAATGGCATTGAGGTCACCACGCCGATCGGCCATTTTAATATGTTCCCAATTGATCTGAATAGTCCGGTGATCGATCATAAGATCAGTAAATGGGATGATCTACCGGTCAATGTGGCGAAAGTCGGACAAGTGAAAGGAATTATCCTGAACCATCCGAAGGATCTGCATTCCAACTTCCGGCCATTCGATCCATCGCGGCATGTTGCTTCTGCGGGGATGACGCTGACTGGTTGGAAATTTCCTGCCAATGCGATGGAAGTCATCAATTCAGGCGCGACGCAATCGGATATCATGCAGCTTTATAACGATTGGTTTGGACTGCTGAACCGGGGCTATTCCGTGACGCCTGTGGGCAGTACCGACACGCATACGGTGAGCCGCTATTTGCTCGGGCAGGCGAGGACTTACATTAGAACAGGAGATAAAGATCCGGCCAAAATCGATGTTGGCCATGCGATTGATCAGTTTATAAAAGGCAAAGTGATGGTCAGTTATGGCTTATTGACTGAGCTGGTTGTCAACAAAACTTATCAGTCAGGTGATACTGCGCAGGTTTCGGGCGAAGAAATGTCGGTTTCAATCCGTGTTTCCGGCCCCGGCTGGACAACCGCAGATCGCGTTGCATTATACGAAAACGGCAGGAAAATCAAAGAAATGAAGATTAGTAACGGAAGAAAAGCTGGGTTGAAATGGTCAGCGACCTGGAATATACCTTTTCGGGAATATGACGTACATCTGGTTGCGATTGCCGAGGGCCCGGGGGAAGTTGGGCCGTTCTGGCAGATTGCCAAACCTTATCAGCCTGCCTCAACAACCTGGATTAAAAAAGTAATGGGTTCTTCGGGCGCCGTTTTCATTGATGCAGACCATGACAAAAGCTGGTCGAGCGCGCATGATTATGCTGAAAAGCTGATCGCAGAGTCGAAAGAAAATATTCCGGAGATTATAAAAAAACTGAATGCATTTGACGAAGCTGTCGCAATACAAGTCGCTGCAATTTTGCAGGAAAAAGGACTTTCTGTTGATAATTTAATTCAAAATGATGCTTTTAAAACGGCGTCGATCAACACAAAAGCTGGGTTTCACACTTTCGCAAAGGATTACCAGCGTTCTTTACCAAAACCTTAAATTCCTAAACTCTTAACCCATTATCATGACTTTTTTAAAAAAACACACCTGGCTGGCCGTACTGATATTCCCGGTGCTGGCGGCCATTCAAATACAAAAAACTGAAAAGCAGCCTCCCGCCAAAAGACCGAACATTCTCTTTTGCATTGCCGATGATGCTTCATTCAGGCATATGGGTGCGTACGGACTTTCCAATGGCTGGGTAAAAACGCCGGGGTTTGATCGGGTTGCGGGTGAAGGGATTTTGTTTACAAATGCATTTACACCCAATGCAAAATGTTCACCGTCAAGGGCTTGTATTCTCACTGGCAGGAACCCGTGGCAATTGGAGGCAGCCGGAAACCATGTTCCCTATTTCCCCGAAAAGTTTGCGACCTGGATGGAAGAACTGGGCGCAAATGGGTATAAAACAGGTTATACCGGCAAAGGCTGGGCGCCGGGGGATATGGGTAAAAAGAACGGCGTACCTCGCCTTTTGACCGGGAAAAATTACAGCGATATTAAAATGGCTGCGCCTACAAAAGCCATCTCCCCAACCAATTACGCCGCCAACCTGGAAGCATTTTTGAAAGAAAAAACAGGTGGCGAACCGTTCTGTTTCTGGTATGGCGGCCACGAACCCCATCGGGTCTACGAATATGGTACCGGTGCGGCATTGGGCAAAAAGAAGATCACCGACATTGACCGAGTACCGGCATACTGGCCTGATAATGAAACCGTCCGAAATGATATGCTGGATTACGCGTATGAAGTGGAATACTTTGATCAGCATTTGCAGAAAATGCTGAAACTACTCGAAGAAAAAGGTGAGTTGGACAACACGATCGTGATTGTGACTTCTGATAACGGAATGCCTTTTCCGCGCACCAAAGGCCATGTTTACGAATATGACAACCATTTGCCGCTGGCGATCATGTGGAAAAACGGGCTCAAAAACCCGGGCAGAAAGGTTGATGATATGGTGAGTTTTATTGACCTGGCGCCCACGTTCCTGGAAGCCGCCGGAGTGACTTCAAAAAGTAGTATGCAGGTACAGGGAAAGTCATTAATGCCGCTCATTATTTCTGCTAAAACTGGCCAAATCGACCCAAAACGCAATTTTGTGTTACTTGGAAAAGAGCGTACCGATGTCGGCAGGCCGCACGATCAGGGATATCCGGTGCGCGGGATTGTGAAGGATCAGATGATACTTTCGGTCAATTATGAGCCGGACCGGTGGCCGGCGGGGAACCCCGAAACGGGATACCTGGATACCGATGGAGGTCCTACGAAAACGGAGATCATTAATGAAAAACGGGAAGGAAGGAGTTCGGAATTGTGGGATTTGTCTTTCGGAAAAAAGGGCGCGGAAGAACTATATGACATTGCAAAAGATCCGGATGCGCTGAAAAACCTGGCAAATGATCCGGATTATACCCGGGTGAAAGCCGAACTCAGAAAGCAAATGGAACAAGAACTGAAAAACCAGAAAGATCCGAGAATGTTCGGAAACGGTGCTGTTTTTGACCAATATCCGTATGCCGAACCTGCTACCCGGAATTTTTATGAACGTTTTATGAAGGGTGAAAAAGTGAAGGCAGGCTGGGTAAATGAGTCTGATTTCGAGAAACCGACGAATTGAAATGAGAAAGATCCTGATAAAAAAAATAGGTCTGTTGCCGTTTTTCCTGACCGTCATATCCAGTGTTTGTTTTGCCCAAAAAAAACCTAACATATTATGGATCACGATTGAAGATACATCGCCGCAGTTTATCGGCTGCTATGGAAATAAGGACGCCAGAACGCCCGTCATCGATCAACTGGCGAAAGAAGGGGTGCGTTTTTCCAATGCTTTTTCGACCGGGACGGTATGCTCGCCAAGCCGGACTGCGCTCATTACCGGCGTGAAAGTGTACGAAACGGGGACTGGAAACCATCGTAGCAACTACACGCTTCCGGCCAATATGCATGGGTTTCCATATTATATGAAGCAGGCGGGCTACCATACTTCCAATAATGCCAAAACGGATTATAATGTGTTCAAAGAGAAGCAGTTCATCGCCGATGCCTGGAATGAAAGCTCGGGAAAAGCAGGCTGGTGGAACAGGAAACCGGGGCAGCCTTTCTTTTCGGTTTTTAACTACAACGATTCGCATCAGTCGCGGACGATGACGGATGCTTATCCAAAATACGTGAAGGAAGTATTGGATGAATTGCCTGAAAACGAACGCATTGCAGAAAATGCATTTGAAATGCCGCCCATTTACCGGGACAGCCCGGAAATGCGGAAACAGTTTGCCCGGGTCTACAATTCATTGAAATTGACGGATAACAAAATCGCCAAATTGCTAAAAAGGCTTGACGACGACCACCTTCGCGATAGTACCATTATTTTCTTTTTCGGCGACCACGGCGAGGGGATCCCGCGTGGCAAAACAAACGGGATCGATCTGGGTTACCGCGTTCCATTTGTGATCTGGTTTCCGCCGATGTACAAGCACCTTTCTCCCTGGGGCGAGAGTGGCGCAGTTACGGATGAACTGATTGATTTTGAAGACTTGGCGCCAACATTGATCAGTCTGGCTGGCGGGAAAATTCCTGATCATATGAAAGGCCGGAAACTGATCGGGCCGGATCGTTCGCCGAAAACGGATCACCTGGTACTGTCTTCGGACCGCTCGGATAATGGGATCGACATGATCCGGAGCGTTACCGACGGGCGCTATATGTACTCCCGGAACTTCATGCCGTTTATGCCCGAGGCGCGGTACATCCGTTACATGGAGATATCCGAAATGAAACAGCAAATGCGGAAAGACCTGGCAGATCAGAAGTTGGACAGATTGCAAAGCAGCTTGTTCACAGAGCGCCCCGCCGAGTTTTTGTTTGACATAAAAAATGACCCATGGGAAACCAAAAATCTTATTAATGATCCCAAAATGAAGGTGGTCGCCGAAAAAATGAGGGAGCAGCTGAGTACCTCCTTGTTGAAATCCCGGGACGTAATGTTTCTGCCGGAGTACGAGATCGGGCTGATCTCGCAGGCTGGGAATGCGTATGATTACAGAGTGAAGGACGAAAATTATCCGATTAAAGAAATCTTCGCGGCGGCTTCATTGTCTGGAAAACGAGGGGCGGACATGGCTGCCCAGCAGATCAAACTTTTGAAAAATAACAATAAAATCGTGCGTTACTGGGCCGCATTGGGGCTTCGCTCACAAAATGCGCCTGTTTTGAAATCCTTTGAAAAGGAACTTGTGGAAGCAATGGAGGATGATTATCAGCCGGTTGCAATTACATGTTCTGCTATCGCTTTTGATGTTTTTAAAAATGAAACGGCAGCGGCTAACCTGAAAAAATATGTGGATTCGGACAATGCCGAACTCGCTTTGATGAGCATTAATTACTTGCTATATGTGTCGGACAAAAAGCCATTTATTGAAACCATCAGGTCTGTCCAAAAAGTCGAGAACCGGTTTGTAGATGAATCCAAAAGCCGCAATTACAAGGTAAAAGCAGCTTGCATGGACTTTCTGGGGAGCCTGGGGCTGGTACCTAATAATCCCGAATATGCGGAGTGATTTTCCAACTGTATTGATTATCAACTGATTTATGAAAAAGAACTTTATACTGCTGCTTTTATTGGCAACCCTTTTTTCGCAGGCTTTTGGTCAGGATAAGGTCAGCCAGCCAAAGCGGCCGAATATACTATGGATCGTGGCGAACGACATTAGCCCCGATCTCGCGTGTTATGGGAATAAGCTTGTTTCAACGCCAAATCTGGATAAACTGGCCAGCGAAGGTGCATTGTATAAAAATATGATCACGGTCGGCGCGGTGTGTTCGCCAAGCCGGTCGGGGTTGATTACAGGTATGTACTCGGTGAGTATCAATTGTCAGAACCAGTTTCCGAAGAATAAGACCACGCTCCCGACGGGAATTGTACCTGTGACCGATTATTTCAAAAAAGCGGGCTATTATGTGACCAATACCGGCGGTACGAAAATGACCGGACCGTACTATACCGGTTATAATTTTGTTCACGACGGGAAGGAAATGTACGATGGTTTCGACTGGCGTGGCAAGGGAAAAGACCAGCCGTTTTTCGCGCAGGTACATCTGACTTACAGCCACCGGCCGTTTAAAAGTGATTCGTCAAAACCCATTGATCCAGACAAAGTGGTGGTACCGCCATATTATCCCAATCACCCTGTTTCCCGGAAAGACTGGGCGTTGTACCTGGAAACGATCCAGCTGCTGGACGAGCAGGTAGGGGAGATTTTGGAAAGACTTGAAAAAGATGGTCTCGCAGAAAATACTGTGGTTTTTTTCTTCGGCGACCACGGTCAGCCACATGTTCGCGGGAAGCAGTTTTTGTATGAGGGTGGTATTAATACACCACTCATTATCCGCTGGCCGGGCAACATTAAAGCTGGTATCAAAAGCGACCGGCTGATCAGCAACATTGATCTTTCGGCGACGTCGCTGCACATCGCCGGGATTAAAATCCCTGCCTACATTCAGGGAACCGACTTTTTAGACAAAAATTCAAAGGAAAGACCATACGCATTTGCAGCCCGCGACCGGTGTGACGAAACCTTGGACAAGATCCGCGCAGTGCGGACAAAGGATTTCAAATACATTAGAAATTTCTTTCCTGAGCGACCTTATACGCAATTCAATGCCTACAAAAAGTACGATTACCCGGTATTGACATTAATGCAGGTCTTGAACAAAAAAGGTGTACTGAATGCGGATCAGGCAAAGTTTATGGCTGCAACGCGTCCGGCGGAAGAATTGTATGACCTCAAAAAAGACCCGTTTGAAATGCATAACCTTGTCAACGACAAAGCATATCAAACCAGATTAAAAGAACTCCGGGGGCAAATGGACCACTGGTTGGCGACAGCCGATAAAGGTACTTATCCCGAAGACGCTGAGGAGGTAAGCTACGCACAGGAGCTTATGAAGGCGAAGTTTAAAACGGAAATGGAGAAGAAAGGTCTGGATCCCGGTATTTCGGATGAGGCGTATCTTGATTATTGGGAGAAGAGGCTTGTTAAATAAATAAATTAAAAAAGCAGGGATCAATGTGTATGAAAGTAATCCAGTAGCTTTTGAGGCCGAATATTATCGGCAAACAGGATAAGAATTGAAGTTTTTAATTATTTACTAACCCGCAAAAGTGTAAATCAAAACGTAGCCACGTCAAGCACGTTCAAAACGTTTTTGAGAAGCTCGGCGTCATACCATCCTACGCTTCACTGACTCCCTCTTGCACTAAGTCAGATTAGACCACAACAAAGCAGGATTTGGCTACCTATGCATTCAGGTTTCTGCTGAGCTTTGCTTTGTACTTAAAACAAAACAATGCGAATATTAATAACGGGCGCAACTGGTGCGTTGGGAAGCGCCGTGATCGAAACGATGTTGAAAAAAATCCCGGCCAGCAGCATTGCCATTCTCACCCGGAAAGAGGAAAAGCAATTGTCATTTCAGGAGAAAGGATTCCAGGCTTACCTGGGCGGTTTCGAGGATATCCCTTCGCTTGACAGGGCCATGAAGGAGGTAGACAGGGTGTTGCTGATTTCAGCTGGCGACGAAGGCGACAGAATGGAGCAGCACCGTAATGTTGTGGATGCAGCCAAAAGGGCAGGGGTTTCTGGCATTGCCTACACAAGCCGCTCGTTACGGGATAGGGCTAGCCTATCTAACCCCTTGATGGTTGACCACTTTGCCACCGAAGATTATATCCGGGAAAGTGGCTTGCGCTATACCATCTTTCGCAACGCCTTGTACTTGGACGTCATTCCGTTGTTTGTTGGCAAAAAGGTATTCGAGACGGGCATTGTCCAGTCCGCCGGAATCGGCAAGGTAGCCTTTGCGCTACGAAAGGAAATGGGTGAGGCGATTGCCCATGTAATGTTGGATGAAGCCTGCGAAAACAAGGTGTACCGGTTCACGGGCGGGGAGGCGTATTCGTTTTACGAAGTAGCCCGCGCATTGACCGAACTGTCCGGAAAAGAGGTGAACTACACTGCGGTTGAAAGTCCGGCTTTCGAGGCGATCCTGATTCAGAAAGGCATTCCTGAAGCAATGGCAAGAAAAATTATCGATTTTAATGCTGATATTCGAAACGGGCAGGAATCCGAAGTGACTGCCGAGCTGGCCCAGAAACTTGGGCGCCCGCCTGCTTCACTGAAGGAAGGGTTGAAGTTACTGTTTAGGTTATAAACAATCCCCTTTGTTATGAGGTCAATTGAAGCGACTAGGCACATTCGCACCATTACGGAATATCACCGGTTGATGGAATTGCCCAAACCTGAGCACCCTCTCATCAGCGTGGTGCGATTCGAGGATATCAAGGCCCGGCCTGGCGAGGCCCGGCCTAGCGAGGCCCGGCCGGGTATGGCCCCAAAAAGCATCAGCCATCATTTTTATACGATCGCCCTGAAGAAAAACGTCAACTCCAAACTCAAATATGGCCAACAGGAATTTGATTTTGACGAGGGCGTCATGGTGTTTATGTCACCCAGACAGGTCCTTTCGGTTGAGGCGGCCACCGAAGATGAATTCAAACATACCGGGTGGCTTTTGCTCATCCATCCTGATTTTCTCTGGAACACCCCATTGTCGGGCAAAATAAAGCAGTATGAATACTTCGGCTATCATCTCCGGGAAGCACTACACCTTTCTGATAAGGAGGAAGAGCTGGTTGTGGGGCTGATGCGGCAGATCGAGCACGAATACCGCGCCAACATGGATGCATCAAGCCACCAAGTAATGGTTGCCCAACTGGAATTACTGCTCACATATGCAGGGCGATTTTACCAACGCCAATTCTTAACCCGCAGGATTCCCCACCATACCATCCTAGAGCGGATGGAGTCCGTGCTGGCCCACCATTTCAAAGGCGATGTTTTGGCCGCTCAGGGCGTCCCGACCGTCGAGTCGGTGGCCGAGGCCCTGCATCTTTCCTCCGGCTACCTAAGCCGTCTACTCACAACACTGACCGGACAAAGCACCAGGCATTTTATACAAGACAAGCTCATTGACTTAGCAAAAGAAAAACTTTCCACCACCGATCTGTCAGTCAACGAGATTGCCTTCCAGTTGGGCTTTGAGCATCCCCAGTCGTTTAGTAAATTGTTCAAGAATAAGACCCGTTATTCACCGGCCGCATTTAGACAATCATTCAATTAGGGACTGCCTGGATACAAAAGCCCATATTCTTGATCAACGGGGCCGCGCGGTTCAAATAAAAACTGCCATTGAATATTGCACTTTAGCTCGCCTGCCTGAAAGCCTTGTTGGCTGCTGCCACGTCATCATTTGGATAATGCAAAGTCAACCGCAGCCTTAGAATGAATTTCTATCGTGTCAAAAATTGGAATACTGCAGTCAATTGGACTAAGCAGTACTAAAAATTCAGCGCTGCCAAATACGACTCCCTCTGCTCCGCAGCTCTTTAATTTGTCAATTATTTCGATGTATTTATTTTTTGTCTCGTTTTTAAAAAGTCCTTTTGTCAGCTCGGTTGGAGAGAACCTGCTGAAGGGCCGAATTAAAAAAATGTTCAAGGTACAAGCACAACCTTGCCATAAGCTGTTCGTGATTCGGCCAGTTTCATGGCAGCTGTAATTTGGGTCAAAGGAAACCGGGCAGCAATTTGCGGTTTGAGCACTCCGCTGGCCAGCAAAAAGGTGAGCTGCGCAAAAGTTTCTCTCAGCTGTCCTTGAAAAGTTTCGCTACCTTTTCCGTCCCAGATATTGTAGAAATAAGCTTTGCGATCATTAGGCAGGATGTTCCACCAACCTAACTGTATCAGTACTTTTAAAAACGGGATCAAAGTATTACCAGTATCCTTTAATGCCGAGGCAATGGCATAACAAACAAGAACGCCTCCTTTGGTAAGCAAGCCAAAAGACCTCGCAAAGCTTGCCCCACCCACATGGTCAAAAACTGCGTCTACGCCGCCGGGTGCAAGTTTTAGTACGCTTCCAGCTAAATCGGTATCGTTATAATCTACTGGCTCCACGCCCTGTGCCCGCAACGCTTTATGGTGACGAGGTGAAGCGGTTCCAATTACCCTGACGCCAGCATAAAGGGCCAGTTGTGTCAGAATTGTTCCCACGCCACCATTGGCTCCGTGAACAAGTATCGTTTGTCCACGCTTGATCCGGGCTTTGACGTGCAGCATTTGCCAGGCCGTAATGCCGTTAACAATTAACGTTTCGACTTCGAGAGGATCAATATCTTCGGGAACCGGTAGCAGGTCGCTGGCCGAGAGCAGCGTATGGCTTGCCCAGCCGCCGGTCTTTGTCAGGGCAGCAACGCGCTTTCCTAGTAAAGTTGCATCAACACCTGGGCCGGTTGCAACGACCGTACCAACCAGGTCATAGCCCGGAACGAAAGGAAACTTGGGCTGCTCATAATACCTGCCGCGGCGCATGGACTGCTCGGCAAAACATATACCGCTTGCTTCTACTTTGACACTTACCTGCCCGGCAGCAGGCGCACTTAATACACGGGTTCTAACTAACAAACCTTCTGGCTCAACGATACCCGGCATGATTACCTCTGTCGTATTAAAGCTGGTTTGCTCTAAATGTTTAACGTTTTGATGATTTCCAGTATTACCCTTAATACTGTTTTCGTTTTTTGTAAGTGATTCCATCTTTACCGCTGTTTAATTTAAATGAACAGTACAAATGTATTAGGACATACTTGGGGGAAATTGTAAGAAAACGAAATGGCCGCTCTATTATCCTACTGCAAATAGCCTCAAGTATCATGGTTCAGGTCGAACTAATGATCCAGTAACCTACTTAAAGTAACGCTTTGCAGGAATAAAGTATGTTATGGTTGAGCCGGATAAGTATCAGCAATTACGCAGAAACTTCCATTGTTTAAATTTTTAATAAACTGCTGAGGCGCCAGACCTAAGAAATACTGGAAGTCTTTAATAAGGTGGCTCTGGTCATGATAATCGTGGTCTACGATCAAATCAAAAATATCTATTTTCTGATTGCTCCGGGCAAGGATGTAGGCAATAACTTCTTTGAAGCGCAGAAAGCGGAGCAGCTCTTTAACAGAATAGCCGGTATGCTTTTGAAACTTCAGTTGGATACTTCTCTCGGAGAGGCGGGTATCAGCCGCAATGGCCTTTACCGGGTCAACACAGGGGTCGAAAA
>NZ_JBDSFX010000022.1:0-37271 GCF_039919315.1 Dyadobacter sp.
GCCCAAGCTTAGATTCCCTTTTTTGTAAACTGAAAAAAGAAAATAAGCTGCTGCTGCGAAGGCCAGTATACCCAAGATCGAAAGAATGGTCTTATTTTTTCCGATCACTGATTGTCATCATCATTAATGGCCACAGTAGGATCAAATGCCCAAAAATCATCTACGCCGCCTGAGCCCGTAGAGCTTCCTGTTCCAAAATAGCCTAGCTTGCCAATTGCAAAACCTGCCGCAAATCCTCTTGCACCGCCAGCGAAAGTTGCTACCTCAGTCCAGGTATTAGTGCCAGGCACATATTCCCAGCAATCCGACTTGTCTTGTCCTCCCACGATGTATGCTTTTTCATTGATCACCAGGGCTGTCGCGTAAGCTCTTGCCGGGAAGGCTTCCTCTTTGGTATCATCACCAAACTCGATGCGGGACCATGCGCCAGTTCCACCGTTGCCAGCAGGATCAAAGCTGTAAATGTCTTTGGTATTTTGTCCAGAGTTGCTGGTTCCAAAACCAACATAAGCTTTTCCACCAATCGAGAATGAAAGAGCACCTCTGCGTTTTCCGCCAATAAATGTGGCTATCTCAGTCCATTTGTCAGTAGTAGGATTGTACTCATAAAAATCCTGGTAGTAGTTGCTTCCATTGTAACCAAGACCTACGTAAGCGCGGTCATTGGCAACAAACGAGGTTGCATACTGACGGGTACCGCCTAAGAAGTCAGCAACAGCTTTCCATTTATTGGTAGCGGGATCGTATTGATAGAAATCTTTTTTGTAACCGTTGTCAACAGTCGTTACGCCATCATATCCTGTTCCTACATAAGCTTTACCACCTAAAACAAACGCGGTAGCATCGTTTCTTCCACTTCCTGGAAAGGCAGCTGCCTGAGACCATATTTTAGAAGCAGCGCTATAAGACCAAAAATCTTTCACTCTGGAAACAGTCTCGTTGGTGAAACCTGTACCCACATAGCCTACCTCGCCAATGACGAAACTTACCGAACGGGTCCTTGCCGATCCTCCAAAGCTGGGAAGGTCCTTTCTATACCAGTTTCCTAGTTTGTCAGCATCCGGATCATCCTTGCTGCAGCTAAATTGAACAAGGGCAGTGGAAGCGACTAGAAGGGCTAACGAAGTCTTTTTTAAGGTATTAAACATGAAAAATTATAGTTTGACTAATTGTTACAAATGAGTATTGATTTAAAATAATTTCAATTACAGCTACTTAACAGGTCGGGTTTGATAGACCGGGCATTAAACGAAATTTTTTGCAAACATAACATCTTGATACTGCTAAGTAAAATAATAAGGTACTTTTTGTCCAAAACTTTCAACTGCCAGCTATTTCCAACGCAAAATAAAGAGCAATGTTGCACTTTATTCAGACGCGAAACGCCTTACGATCGTTGTAAGGATAGAAAATAAAAATAGCGCGGCTTTTTCTTCGTTTCTATCTCTGTCTGCCACTCTTTGCTGTGATGGCGCGTATGGTCAGGAAAGCGTCTGATAAACCTTACGTAGGCTTTTAAGATTTTGTTGCAAACCATATTTTACTTTCAATTTTTGCCTATTTATCCCAATCATGTTGTAATTAAGTTTACATGTGATAATTTTGCACTTTTTACTGTTCTTGCTCTAAATGAAATTTAATTCTTTTTCCTCTAAAGGATATTCAGCAGTCTCTAAACTTTTGTTCATATTGGGTTGTAGTGTCTCATTGGCTTCCTGTGATTATGGAGACGAGATAGAGTCGCTGGTTCAGCCCAATCCTGATGATTTTGCTGTCTTATATACAGATACTGTTTCCGTAAAGCTTTCTACCGTTGGAAGCGATTCACTGATGACGGGTGGCCCAAGCCGGATGCTGATTGGAAACTATACAGATCCCTATCTCGGTAAAGTAAGAGCGGCAAACTTTTTTCAGCCGGTCATCGAGAGTGGCATTAGTATTCCTACCCTTGCTGAATATGACTCACTAATATTGTCGCTTCGCTATGATGGATATACTTACGGAGATACTACCAAGCCAATCAATGTGACGGTTTATAAATTACTTGCTGATATATTCGACAAAAGTTCTTACTGGAATGGCAACTCAACGGCCTTTGATCCGGTTGCAATTGGGAAAGTAAGGGTTGTGCCAACTCCAAGAACTTCTAAAAACCTTAAAATCAAGCTTTCTGATGCCCTGGGCAAACAAGTATTCGAAATGGGCAAAAACAACCAGCTCACATCTAATACAGACTGGCTTAACCTGGTAAAAGGATTGGCAATCATGCCAGGGGCCACCGATAACGGTCCGGTAGTCGGTTTTTTGAGCTCGGGCGATAGCACATCCGTGCAGCTTCATTACCATATTCCTGATGTGGACCAGGTTAGAAAGGATTCCACTGTTTTAAAATTGAAAGGTTCCTATAATCAAATACTGGGTGATAGAAAAGGTACGGCACTGGCGAATCTGCCAGATTCGAAAAGAATTGCATTACCGTCATCGCAGTCAAGGAATATGTCCTTCATTCAGGCCGGAACCGGTATTATGACCCGGGTCGATTTCCCATCTCTCCGTTCTCTGAGAGGTTTGAAGTATACGGTGGCTAACCGGGCTTTTCTGCGGATAACCCCTTTACGTGCGTCTGTGACGGATCCATTCAGGGTGTCTAACCAGATATTTGTATACCGCTGTGATAAAAATAATGAATTTTATACCGGAGGGGACGGGTTTCCTTTGCCACTTTACTTCTTAACCAGTAGCCAGCCAACACAGGTATTTGGGACCTATGTCAATGATTTCGTCAATAACAAACAGTATTATCTGGTCGATGTCAGCTCGTTTATCACAGATCTGATGACAAGCGAAATAGAGGATATAGGAGGCCTGATTTTGAGAACTTCCACTTTTAACACACAGTCCAGCTTTCGTGATGCAGATACAGAATTCAGCAAAAGCGTCAACCGTCTGGTGATCGGAGATCAGCAAAATAGTGATCCGGGGGTAAAGCTCGAATTATATTATACAAGGGTGACGGTGCAATAATCGCTTATTTACTGATGATCAACTGGCGTGCCGCGTGCGTGCCGTCTTTAAAGGACATGTTTAGCAAATACATGCCGCTAGCCATTTCGCCCACAGCAACACCAGCAGTGAAATCATTGAAGCTACGTATCACTGCGCCGGTTGCACTGATCAGGGTAGCTTTGCTAAGCTGGTTCAGGCCTGGTCCTTTGAAATGAATTTTTCCTAGAACCGGATTTGGATACACTACAATATCGCCGCCGCCTAGCTCCACATGGGTAATCTGACTGTAAGCGAATGTGGAATCCAGATCCACCATTTTCAGCCGGTAATAATTAATACCAGCTGCCGGAGTCAGGTCGCTCAAATCATAACGGCCGCCACCTTCATTTTCTTCTGAAATTGCATTCTGGGAGGTTACTCGGCCAATTTTGATCCATAAGCTGGCATCTCTGCTTCTTTCTACATCAAAATGACTGCTGTTTTTTTCCTGTGATGTCTCCCATTCCAGGTAGACAGTCTGCTCTTGGGCCCTAGCCTTAAAGCTGATCAGGGTAACAGGTAGTGCCGAGCCTGCTTCTACGCCTAGCGTGTAAACATTGTAGGTGTCCGGCGCCAGTGCTACCGTGCTGGTGATAGATCCTGTGCTCATCGTACTGTTTGCTCCTAGCAGGGATTCGGTATCGATTGTAGAAGAAATTTTTACCCACTTAGCACCATCCCAGCCCGCCATTGTCAGTTTAGCTAGCCCCCCGCTGGCGACCAGCGCGGCCAGCTCGCTTTGCTGGTTCCAGGATAGGGTGATTTTGGTTGGTGAGGCGCCATTGATGTCCCAATATTCCCTGGTGCTCACCGCGCCCAAAGCTTTATCTAAATTAGCGGTGCTGAACGGTCCTCCTTGCGGAAGAACCCCATAGTTGCCCCCGCGGGGATCGCTTGTGATGGCAATGGAGGGGTCTGCCTGAAAGTAGGCCCCATAAGTCTGGTCCGCCGAAGCGGCAAAGGGCCGGTAAGCGCCATTGTCTCCGACGGGATATATAAAAGTGTCAGCACCTTTCTTTTTGATATAACCATCAATGTAGACCTGGTCCCCCAGGACTCCGGAGACCACGGTCGAACCGAAAGTTACCAACCCTATTGTCGCGTCGCGTGTAGTGAAAATGACTTGCTGCTGGCCGAAAGCAGTTAAGGCGGTGCCAGTCCATAATGCGGTGCAAAATACCTGCCATGCGATAGAGACCTTGATCATAGGAAATATTTAAAGGCGTTAGTAGCTGTATTATTGCAATTATATTTAATTAACTGCAATAAGACTACTAATAAATTCTAATACGCCATTTAAAAACTTCGTAATGCGCCCCCTTGGGGAACCATCAAGGCAAATCTTACATGATCACCCCATTTTTAGGTAGGATTTTTTCAGGGATCTTATCGGCCTTGATGAGCTGTAAAAGATTGATTTCAATGGTTCTCGACAGAGATGTCATTGGAATATCGTTGGGGCCATTCTCAAAGGGGTTTTGCAGAATGTAGGCGATCCATTCGACGTAAAAGAAAAGGAACGAAATGATAAATGTGATCGGAATTGCGATCCTGCCGATGCTTTCAACCAGGCCCATGGGCAGCACCAACGTAAAAATAAAAATGACCAACACCACAAAAAAACTGTATTGGGTGGGAAAAACGGTGTTTTTGATGCGCTCACATTTTCCCATGGCATCACACAAACGCTGTAAGGTCTGGTCAATGTTCTGATAGAGCAACGTCTGCATTTTTCCCTGATCGTGCAGCTCGCTGATCTTAAACTGGATCAAATTCAAGATTGCATTGGGCATGTTGTCCTGACTGGCCACGTACTCATGCTCTTGGGCATTCAAATGCAGATCGGCATACACTAGTACCGGCTCCCGCCTGAGCGAGTTGGTCAGCGCATAGCACCAGGCGATCTGCAAATGCGCAATATGGGATATATAGGCATCTTTCTCATCTTTCTCAGCAGAAATAAAGGAAATAGACTGCCTGACCAATGTGCGACTGTCGTTGACGATCTCACCCCATGACTTTCGGGCCTCCCACCAGCGGTCGTAGGCGGAATTCGTACGGAAACCCAGCAGCAATGATAAAGCAGTACCTAAAATGGTGATGATAGAGATGGGAAAGGAAAGAAAGTGCCAATGCTGATAGCTGAAAAGATAGAAGACCAACGTGGCGTAGGCGGTTACCACTAACACGCCGATCCAGATGCCTTTCAAAAGGCGCCAGATCGAAAAGACTTGTTTTACGTACATAGAATAGGGGGCTGAACAATAAATGCCCAAAAGGTAATAAAAAAGCGGACCACCGGGAAGTGTCCCGAGGTCCGCTTTTTTATGAATGCTCAAAAATCATTACGCCACTACCTGTCCTGCGTTAGGATCCGTATCTGGCTTTGGGTCGTGTTTGGATTTTTTACCCATAGCGATCTTTTCAATGGCCACAAAAAGGACGGGCACCACAAAGATAGCCAGTGAGGTCGCTGCGAGCATACCTCCAAATACTGTCCAGCCAATGGTCTTACGTGACTCGGCGGCAGCTCCGCTGGCAAAAGCCAATGGCAATACCCCTAAGATAAAGGCCAGCGATGTCATAATGATCGGGCGGAGACGCAACTGGACTGCTTCCAGGGTTGCCGCTACCAGCTCCATACCACTATCGACGCGCTCTTTGGCAAATTCGACAATCAAAATCGCATTCTTGGCGGCTAGCCCGATGAGCGTGATCAGACCAATCTGCGCATAAATGTTATTCGACAAACTGGGAAGGAAGGTCAATGTCAGAATCGATCCAAATGCACCGATCGGCACGGCGAAAAGTACCGAGAATGGAATCGACCAGCTCTCATAGAGTGCTGCCAGGAAAAGGAATACAAAGACGATCGAGATCGAAAAGATCAGCGTCGTACTATCGCCTGCCTTGATTTCCTCGCTGCTCATACCCGAGAATTCATAACTGTATCCGGCCGGCAGCTTCTGGGCAACCTCGCGCAGGGCAGTGATGGCCTGCCCGCTACTGTAACCCGGCTTAGGAGTCCCGTTGATCTCGACAGACCTGTAAATATTATAGTGAGAGATCAGGGCGGGGTTTTCCACCACTTTGGTCGTCACCAGTGAGCCGAGCGGGATCATATTTCCTTCCCGGTTACGGACATAGAACTGCTGAATTTTATCCAAAGAGGACCTGAAACTGCTATCCGCCTGCACCATGACGCGGAAATTACGGCCGTACAGGTTAAAATCATTGACGTAACTACTTCCCAAAAGCGTTGATAAGGAACTGAAAACATCATTGACCTGAACGCCTAGTTTCTTGGTTTTTTCCCGGTCAACATCAATCTGATAACTAGGTGTCCGGGCATTAAAGAAGGTAAAGGCCATCGCGATCTCAGGACGCTGATTGACTTCTCCCAGGAATTTACGCATCACGGCCTCAAACTGCTGAATGTTATCGGTGCTGGTGGACTGTTGCAGCTGAAAAGTAAAACCCGAGGTCGCTCCAAGGCCCGGAATGGCGGGTGGGGCAATGGCTAAGACCCTTGCTTCCTTGATATCGGCGGTGCGCCCTTGAATCTGCTTGATGACTGCCTGCACGTGATGCTCAGCACCTTTACGGTTGGCCCATGGCTGCAAACTCAAAAACAGTGTACCAACGTTGGATTTATTTGAAAAGCTCAAAACGTTCAGTCCTGCCAAACCACCCGCTACGCGGACTTCGGGTATGGCAGAAACGCGTTTCATTATCTCTTTGAGCATCGCAATGTTACGGGTCGTGGAAGTGGCTTCCTGCATTTCATAGGTCACAAAAAGGCGGCCTTCATCTTCCACCGGAATAAATCCGGAGGGTTTATTTTTGAAAAGGAAAAATAGCCCTACAAAAAGACAAACCATCATCACCAGCACAAGCGGCGTTGCTTTAATCCATTTGGCTACGCCACGCGTATAGCCGCGCGATACCTTATCAAACCATCTGTTAAAGCCAGCAAAGAATTTTTCCAGCCAGTTCTTTTGATCATTTTCACCTTTGGTGGGTTTGAGCATGATCGAGCACAGGGCAGGGGTAAGTGAAAGGGCCACAAATGCGGAAAGCAGCACAGAAACGGCAATGGTGATGGCAAACTGCTGGTAGAGACGCCCTACGATGCCGGGCACAAAGCTTACCGGCACAAAAACCGCTGCCAAAATCAGGGCTATGGCAATTACCGGGCCTGATATATCTTTCATAGCCTGCACGGTGGCATCTTTGGGCGACATTTTCTTCTCATCAATGTAGTGCTGAACGGCCTCGACGACGACAATGGCGTCATCGACAACGATACCAATGGCGAGCACGAAGGCAAATAGGGTCAAGGTATTGATCGTAAAACCAAAAGGGATAAAAAATATCAGCGTACCAATCAGCGACACAGGGATTGCAAGGATCGGGATCAGCGTAGCGCGCCAGTTTTGCAAAAACAAAAACACGACAATGACCACCAGGATCATCGCTTCGGCAAATGTTTTTAAAACCTCTTCAATAGATACTTTAACGACCGTTGCTGTTTCATTAGGAATCACATAGTCGATATCCTTAGGGAATGTTTTTTTCATCTCCGCCAGCTTTTTCATCACGCCATCATAGGTAGCAAGCGCGTTAGCTCCCGGGGCCTGATAGATCAGTACAAAGGCTGCGGGTTTTCCAGCTACAAAGGCGTTGGATGAATAGTCAAATTTTCCCAGCTCGACCCGCGCCACATCGCGCAGATACACAACGCTACCTTCGGCAGGGGCGCTGCGCACGATAATGTCTTCGAACTGCTCTTTGGTATTGAGCCTGCTATTGGTCAGCACGCTATACTCGAAAGTCTGCGCGTTAGGCTGCGGGTTACCACCAATGGTTCCTGCCGCAACTTGCAGGTTTTGCTCTGCGAGGGCTGCCGAGATATCAGCAGGCGTCATCCGCAAATTGGCTAGCTTTTCTGGGTTGAGCCAGATCCGCATACCAAAGTCATCGGCCCTGGAAATGATATCGCCGACCCCTTTAACCCGCTGCAAAGCGTCTTTGAGGTAAATGTTGGCATAGTTTCCAATGAACTGCGCATCATGGGTCCCGTTAGGAGAGTAGAGCGCCAAAACGATCATAATACTCGGCTGGCGCTTTCTGACGGTCAGGCCAAGGCGCTTGACCGCATCAGGCAGGGTAGGTTCTGCAACGCTCACCCGGTTTTGCACATCCAGGGCCGCAATGTTGACATCAGTGCCCACATCGAAAACGACGTTGATGCTGCTTTGGCCACTGCTGGTCGAGTTACTGGACATATAGGTCATCCCCGGCGTACCATTGATCTGGGTTTCAATCGGGGTCGTCGTCGTCTGCTCAACGGTCTGGGCATCAGCACCTGTAAAGTTGCCGCTTACCGTGACGGTGGGCGGAGTTACATCAGGATATTGGGCAACAGGCAATGTGGTCAACGCGATAAGACCTACCAGCACCAGTACGATCGAGGTCACTATGGCTGTAACAGGCCTTTTAATAAAAATATCTGCAATCATTTTTACCGGATTATATTAAATAGTAAAACAGCAAAGGCTTACTTGCCGTCCTTGATAACCGCTCCTTCTCTCAGGTTCTGAACACCTTCTACGGCGATCTTCTCACCCTCTTTGAGCCCTTCCTTGACAATGACGTTGGCGCCCAATGCGGTTCCTAATACGATGCGGCGCTGGCTGACCTTGCTGCTGTCGCCGGCGACATAGACAAAGAATTCGCCAAGCTGCTCTGTGACCGCTTTGTAAGGGATCAAAACCGATTTGGCCTTCGCGTTATTGAGCACACGTACCGTGCCGCTCATGCCTGCACGCAGCTGCCCTTCCTGATTGGCAAAAACAAGACGTGTTTTAATGCTACCCGTTTGCGGGTCTACTGCCCGGTCAATGAGTGAAATCTTACCGGAGGCAGGGTATATATCCGTTCCGAATTTCAGTGTGAATGTCGAATCGGCAGCTTTCTGGTTTTTCATCAGTTTGGTAAAGCGGTAGATCTCTTTTTGGTCCACATTGAAATCAACAGCCAGTTGCCCGTCGGTCGAAACGGTGTTAAGGACCGTTTGTCCGGCTGAGACTGCCGCTCCCACTTTGACTGCCGAGATGCCGATCACTCCATCAAATGGAGCAGTTACTTTCGTGTAGCGCACACTGGTCTGAACCGCTTTGATGTTAGCCTTGGCCGCATCTGCCTGCCTTTTGGCGACTTCCAATGCAGCATCGGCGTTGTCGACGAGCTGCTTGGCGACTGCGTCGTTCTTTTCCAGCTCGTGGTAGCGGTCTGCATCCTTTTGTGCCTTCACCAAATTCGCTTCCTGCACACTCAGACTGGCCACTGCCTGATCGTAATTGGCCGTATAAAGCTGAGCGTCGATCGAGTAGAGTAGCTGGCCTTTTCTGACGCGCGCCCCGTCAGTGAAATGAATGCCGGTCACGAATCCGCTTACCTGCGGGCGAAGCTCAATTTCGTTGAGTGGTACGACCGTAGCGGGATACTCATCATAGTAAGAGGCTTCCGCTGTGGTCACTTCACTTAAAGTCACCGCAACCGCTGGCGGCTGGGTTGGCTGCTGCTGCTGATCTTTTTTTCCGCAGGATAAGACCACAAAAGCAAACAAAGCAGCTGAATAATATTTCATTTTATTTAAAAACATATCAAAGGTTTTTTCGATTGGTATAGCAAAGAGGTGATTACGGGTTTTAACAAAGTACTTACGGGTAGTTAAGCTGTCCTAACGCTTTCTGAACATCAATTTTACTGGCTAATGTCTGATAAAGGGCATTGTAATAATTGATGCGGGCCAGGCGCAGATCGGTCTCTGAGGTAACTACTTCCAGGTAAGTTTTAATCCCTGATTTGTATTGCAGCTGAATTACATCGTAGACTTCCTTGGCTAGGTCCGTATTTTCTTTCTGGGCCAATAGGTTGGTTAAATTCCCTTTGTAGTTAGCCAGGGCAGATGCATACTCGGAGCTGACATTATTTTGCAGTCCTTTCAGGTCCCAGTCGAGTCTTTTGAGCTGCCATTCAGCCTGTTTGGTATTGGCCTTGCGTTTACCGCCTTGATAAAGGGGAAGCGAAAGGGTCAAAAGCCCGAAAGAATTGGGATAGTTTTTACCGTATAGTTCTGTGAACTGGTTGTTTTGAAAATTCAGGTTATAAGCCCCATTCAGGGAAATATTGGGCAAATAGCTCCATTTATTGTATTGCAGGTTGGCTTCGAGCAGTTTCTTTTGCGTGCTCAGGATCTGGTATTCGATCCGGCCAGTCAAATCCACATTTTGCAAGGTATCCAGGGCGATTTCCCTTTCCATTTGCAGCGTATCGTAGCTGATCTGCAAAGCCTTATCGGTAGGGTAGCCCATTAATGCTTTGAGATACTCCAATTTGGCTGACAATATCTGCTCATTACTTTTCTTATTGGCACGAGTATTATTGAGCGAGATGGTCGCCCGTTTGAAGTCAATCTTATCTGCAATGCCCGACTTATACTGATTTTCAGCGTCTTTGAGGCTTCTTTCCAAACGGGTGATATCCTCCTGGGCGACACTGATTTGCTGGGTCGTGGCCAGTACGTCGTAAAATGCTTTGGAAACACTTACGGTCAGGTCCGTTTTGTTAGCGGAGGTGTTCTGACTTGCAGCGAGCAAAACGTCCTTTTTGGTCTGATTGGCCAAAAGCACATCCTTGTTGAAAAGCTGCTGAGATAAGGTAAACTGAGCTGCCGAAACATTGCTGACCCCCAACTTGACGGGATTACCGGCAATGATGCTGGTCTGGACAATGAAGTTGTGCTGCAGGTTGTAATTGAAATTAATTTGTGGGTACCAGTCAGCGAGCTTGCTGCGTACCTGATTTTCGGTTATTCTTTCATCGATCAATGATTGTTGTACGACCGGTTGGTTTTTGATGGCATAATCAACGACCTGCTGCAAGGTGGCCTGCTCGAGAACAGGTGCCTGCTGGGCTGCTTGCTGAATGGCCTGGGCGGAGACAACGCAAAAAGAAATCAATAGAAGGAATGCCGAGCTAAGCGCCAAACGCATTGTTTTTTGTGGCTTAGACCAATGCTTCATGTAGTTGTGATTTTATTTGGATAGAGAAATAATGAAACCCTGTCTAAAACAAGACAAGATCTGAGGTTGAATTGACCGTTCCGGGTCAGCTGTCTTTGGGAATAAATGTTAGAAAAATACTTTTAGGCAAAGGGTTGTAAAACGACAGCATAAAGCGTTGCATGAAGTAAATTTTGTAAACAATCGGTGACATACATGACTCCGCAAATCCGGATTCAGCTGCGCGATTGTACTTATTAAGGATTTAAATGCCGGAATAGTTTCACCTGATCGGGTAAAAAAATGGCTGTACAATTCATTTTCTTTGAATTATTTAATTTAAAGAAAGATTTGTACCTAATTGTCGTTCAGCGCGCTACGTTTACCGCCCGGCTAGCCACCTTTGGATGGCCAGCGGGGTTGATACAGTTTAGGCGGGCTGAGCAGAGACACTTTGCTCAGGCCAGATTTTTTCAATGATAGCGGCAAACGATATCACTAGCACGCAGCCGATCAGGTTCAGCCATAGAAATGCGGTCAGATCCAAACTGTAGCTGATGATGACAAAGATCTCACCGAGCACGCTGGCCCAGAAAACCGCCCGGCTTTTGATGTTTTTAAAGTAAAACGCGACCAGAAATATGCCCAGGATGACGCCGTAGAAAAGCGAGCCCAGAATGTTGACAGCCTCGATCATACTGCCCAGTCGGGAGGCGTACTGGGCGACTCCGATACAAAAAATGCCCCAGAAAAAGGTAGCCCACCGTGATGCAGCCACATAATTATGATCGTCATTGTCTTTTTGGATCATTCGTTTATAGATGTCCACAATCGTGCAGGAGGCAAGCGAGTTGTAGGCTGATGCGACCGAGCCCATCGAGGCTAGCAGGATCACAGCGATCAGTAGCCCCACCATGCCCACTGGCAGGTAGTCGATCACAAAGCGTAGAAAGATGTAATTGACATCGTTGACTGCGCCACCGCTTGCCTTGGAAAGCAGCGTTTCAGCTTCTTTGCGAACATCTTTCACCTGCGTTTCAATACCTATCAACACCGCCCTGGATTTTTCGATGGAGGCTTGATCGTCTTTTTTGAGCGCATCGGTCAGGGCCATCACGTGCGGATGCTTTCTGGCCTGGATACGCTCATGCTTTTGCTCCAGTGCGGTATAGGCTGCCGCGTAAGGGGTCGATTTGACCTGATCTACAACAGTTTGATTGAAAAACAGTGGTGGATTGGTAAACTGATAGAAGGCAAAAACCAGTACGCCCACCAAAAGAATCAAAAACTGCATCGGGATTTTTAAAAGGCCATTCATGGCAAGGCCAAGTTTGCTTTGCCCCTGCGAGCTGCCCGTTAGAAATCGCCCGACCTGCGACTGGTCGGTTCCAAAGTAGGATAGTTGCAGAAAAAAACCACCAATCAACCCTGACCACACGTTATAGCGGCTATTGAGATCAAATGTAAAATCAATCAGATTGACCTTTCCCATTTTACCTGCCACATGCAGCGCATCGGTAAACGATACATCATCAGGAAGAAACTTGACGACCATGACCCCTGCCACCACCATACCGACGGTGATAATGCCCATTTGCTGCAAATGCGTGTGAGAGACCGCCCGCGATCCACCCGTGATCGTGTAGAGCATGACAATACCGCCCGAAATGATGTTAGTCCAGGTAATATCCCAGCCTAAAATGGCCGATAGTATCAGAGACGGCGCGTAAATCGAAAGGCCGGTGGAAAGTCCGCGCTGCAATAGAAAAAGAAAAGCCGTCAGGCCCCTGGTGCGCAGGTCGAAGCGGCCTTCCAGAAATTCATAGGCGGTAAATATTTTTAGCTTGCCAAACTTGGGAACAAAGGTGATGCACAGTACCACCATTGCCAGCGGCAGTCCGAAATAAAACTGTACAAAGCGCATCCCATCGGTGTAGGCCTGGCCCGGAGCAGATAAAAAAGTGATGGCGCTGGCCTGGGTGGCCATCAGCGATAGCGTCACATGATACCAGGGCATAGACTTGCCTGCCAAGAGAAAAGAATCCATCGTATGCTTCTCGCGGCTGCGGTATATACCATACGAAACAACAAAAATCAGGGTAAGGGAGAGTACAATCCAATCAAGGGCGCTCATTGAAAATGGGTCATAAATACATAGAAGAGGACAATTTGTAATGCAAGGGCACCAATCAGTACTGCATAGAGCTGTTTCCAACTACTGACAAAGGGTGGCAGCCCGTCGCGGTCATTCGCGACCCGGTCCTGGGAGTTATCTTTATTGATCATCAGGGGGGAGCAGCGTTTAGTAATGGATTTAAAAATAATGGTATTGTACCACAAGCAAAATTAGAACGGTTTTCGGTTAGTTTTAGCATATTTAATAGCCGAAGTTAGACAAGCGGCTGAAACCGGGGGCCAGGTAGCAGCCAGCAGGATAGAGCAGGCTAGTTAAGTAAATAATAATCATTTATTTTCCCGAAATATTACAAAATAAAACTAAACTCTTTATCGTGAGAAAATACCTGGCGCTGTTCTGCTGCGCATTATCCGTTTTAAGCCATTACGGGCAGTCACAACAACTTCCGCCTGTTTTTGATCCAAGCTATGAGAGCCAGCAGGATTCGCGGGTAAGGCGTTATCTGACGCCCAAGCGGATCGTATGGACTTCCGATAAAAGTGGGGTTAGCGTGGTAGACGCTCAAAATCTGCTTCGTAAAGGAACCGGGCAGGCTGATCTGGTCCATCAGAATTTTTGTAAGCTCATTAGCAATGATCAGCAGCAACCCGGCATTTTATTTGACTTTGGAAAAGAGATACAAGGAGGAATCCAGATCGTCACCGACCAGCCTGCCAATCAAAAGCCCATCAAAATACGCATTCGTTTTGGAGAGTCTGTTAGTGAAGCCATGTCGAGCATCGATACTATTCAGGGCGCCACCAATGATCATGCGATGCGCGATTTTACCATTGAGGTGCCCTGGCTTGGCCTGATGCAGGTTGGCAATTCAGGCTTCCGCTTTGCCAGGATTGATTTAGTTGACCCTAACCGCGAGCTGCAATTAAAAGAGGTCAGGGCCATTTTCGAGTACCGTGACATCCCGTATCTGGGCTCATTCAAGAGTAGCGACGATCGCTTGAACAAGATTTGGAATACGGGCGCCTATACGGTCCATCTGAACATGCAGGAGTATTTATGGGATGGTATCAAGCGTGACCGGCTGGTTTGGGTGGGGGATATGCATCCGGAAGTGATGACGATCAATACGGTTTTTGGAAAAAACGAGGTGGTCGCCAAAAGTCTGGATCAGGCCCGCGACATTACCCCGCTCCCCGGCTGGATGAATGGCATCAGTGCTTACTCGATGTGGTGGGTGCTGATTCACCGGGACCTTTATAAAAATCAGGGTGACCGCGAGTATCTGCGCAAGCAGCAAAAATACCTGGTGGGCCTACTGGACTTATTGATTGAAAAAACAAAAGACAACAAGGAAAACCTGGACGGCACGCGTTTTCTGGACTGGCCATCAAGTGAAAACCCCGAAGGCGTTCACGCAGGCCTGCACGCGATGATGATCATGACCCTGGAAGCGGGAGCAGAGCTCTGCACGATACTGGATGAGCCGGCCCAGGCCGTTAAATGTAAAAACACAGCTACGCAGCTGAAATTATATGTACCCGATGCAAACGGCTCCAAGCAGGCTGCGGCGCTACTGGCGCTTTCAGGGCTGTTGCCGGCTGAGAAAGCCAATTCAGAAGTGATTTCCAAGGGCGATTGCGAGCGTTTCTCGACTTTTTACGGCTACTATATGTTGCAGGCCAAAGCCAAGGCCAAGGATTACACCGGGGCCCTTGACTGCATCCGCAATTATTGGGGTGGGATGCTGGATATGGGCGCGACTACGTTTTGGGAGGATTTTGATCTGGCCTGGACCAAGAATGCCGCCCCGATCGATGAGCTGGTGCCCGACGGGAAAGACGATATTCATGGTGATTTTGGCGCGTACTGTTATAAGAACCTGCGGCATAGCCTCTGTCATGGCTGGGCGTCAGGGCCTACTTCCTGGCTTTCTGAGCACGTATTGGGCGTTAGCATTGTCGAGCCCGGTTGCAAAACGATCCGCATTCAGCCTAACCTGGGAGATTTGGCCTGGGTAGAAGGCACTTACCCTACGCCGATGGGGGTTGTCAAAATTCGCCATGAAAAGCAGGCGGATGGAAGCATTAAATCTGCCATTGAAGTGCCCAAAGGAGTTAAAGTATTGCGTTAAGACTTACCGGATCCTTCCATGAAAATTTATTGCCTGTTTTTGATTGCGACTTTGAGCGTCTTGAATGCAAAGGCCCAGGGACTTGGCGCGGTATACCTGCGCTGCGAGTACAAAGAAAATCCAGTCACCGATGTGACCAGTCCGCGTTTGAGCTGGGAGCTGACATCTAAGGAAAATGACCAGGTGCAGTCCGCCTATCAGATTTTGGTGGCCAGCTCGGCCGAGCTGCTCTCGGAAAGCAAGGCGGATCTGTGGAGTTCGGGCAAAGTGCCGGGGCGGGCGACCTATCAGATTGGCTATCAAGGAAAGCCGCTTGAATCCAGACAGATCTGCTATTGGAAGGTGCGCAGCTGGGATAAAAGTGGCAGGGTAGGGCAATGGAGCAAAATGGCCAGCTGGGAAATGGGGCTTTTATCCAAAAGCGACTGGCAGGCCCAGTGGATCGGTCTTGATCTGAACCATCTGGGAAAAGGTAAAACCTACCATTTGCCACCGGCTCCTTATCTGAGACGAGAGGTTTTTATTAAAAATACAATGAAAAAAGCCCGGCTGTATGTGACCGCTCTTGGGCTTTACGAGTTTAGTATCAATGGTAAAAAAGCAGGGGATGCCTTTTTAACCCCTGGCTGGACGGATTACGACAAAAGGGTGTATTATCAGACTTATGATGTGACATCGAGCTTAAAACCGGGAAGCGTCAATGCGCTCGCCTCACAGCTTTCGTATGGCTGGTATGCCGGGTACCTGGGCTATTCGCTCCTGGTTCAAAACCCGGTCGTTCGCGCTTTTTACGGGAAAGTGCCGCTTTTAAAGGCTCAGTTGGAAGTCACCTACCAGGACGGAACCAAGGATATTTTTACCACTGACCAGCACTGGAAGGCAGGCCAAGGCGCGCTTTTGGAATCCGATCTTCTTAATGGAGAAACATACGATGCCAGCCTGGAAGCCCAAGGTTGGGATAGGGTGGGATTTAATGATAAAAATTGGAAAACTCCTCCAATATATCCCGATAAGCCGGCTAGACAAATACAGGTGTATCCAGGCCCCCCAGTCAGGATCACCCAGACCATGCCTGTTAAATCAGTCACCGAGCGAGCTACCGGCTCCTACATTTTTGATATGGGGCAAAATTTTGCTGGGATCGTGCGGTTAAAAGTCAAGGGAGTAAAAGGAGATACGGTAAGGCTCAGGTTTGGCGAAAAGCTTTATCCGGATGGCAGGCTGATGACTGAAAACCTGAGAATGGCCCGGGCAACGGATACCTATATATTAAAAGGTGACCCGCAGGGGGAGCGCTGGGAGCCCAAATTTACCTTTCACGGGTTTCAGTACGTGGAAGTGACCGGCCTGAAAACAAGACCAGACCACCAGACCCTGTTGGGTCTGGTTATCGGCTCTGATACACCCAAAGTTGGCAGCTTTGAGACTGATAACAGCATGGTCAATCAGCTTTACAGCAACATTGATTGGACTCAGCGCGCCAATTATATCGATATTCCAACCGATTGCCCACAGCGCGATGAGCGTATCGGCTGGACTGGTGATGCCCAGGTTTATGTCAAGTCGGCTACATTCAACCGCGATGTTGCCTCGTTTTTCACCAAATGGGTCGTTGATCTCAATGATGGCCAATTTGAAAACGGTGCTTACCCATTGTATGCGCCTGCGCCCAGTCTTCGAAAGACTGACACGTTTTCACCCGGCTGGATGGAAGCAGGCATCATTTGTCCCTATCAGATTTACCGAGCTTATGCTGATACCCGCATGATCGTCCAGGGCTGGCCGCATATGGTGCGCTTTATGGATTTTCTGGAAAAAAGAAGCAAGGGTGCTTATGTCTTTAAAGAAAATGCATTTGACGACATTGACCCGAAAGGCGGATTTGGTGACTGGCTTTCGTTCGGAAAGAAAACCCCGCCGGATATGCTCGCATCATTTTATTACGCGTACTGTGCGGACATGATGGCCGAGATGGCAGAGGCAATCGGCAACCAGAAAGATTATGCGCATTTTACGAAAACGGCCGCCGCGATAAGGAAAGCAGTGCTGACCCATTATACAGACAGCGAAGGCCGGTTCAAAACAGATGAGAAAGCTTATGGAAAGGGGGAGGGTTACGTGGATGGAGCACTTGGTTTTACAGGGCACACACAGACGGCTTACGCCAATGCCATTTACATGAAAATCTTGAAGGAAACGGACACGGGCAAGGCGGGGGCTTACCTGGTAGAACTTTTGAAAGCCAACGGTGGTAAGCTGGGCACTGGTTTTCTGGGAGCCAAACCGTTGCTACCTGCACTGTCAGCAAGCGGGCATTCCGATGAGGCTTATAAGCTATTTTTAAGTAAGGAATTCCCATCCTGGGGTTTTGAGGTCGAAAATGGTTCCACTACCATTTGGGAGCGGTGGGATAGCTTTACCAAGGAAGATGGCTTCAAATACAATGCGGCGATGAACTCGTTTAGTCACTACGCATTCGGCGCAGTATGTGAATGGATGTTTGGGAATGCTGCCGGCATCAGGCCCTCCAAACCCGGATTTGAAACATTTGATATCCGCCCGGAAATAGCACCTGACGGGATGGGCAAAGACGGTATCAACTACCTGATTGCTTCCCTGCATACCATCAATGGCAAAATTACCTCAGAATGGAGAAAGGAAACCGAAAAGCTGACTTTGAAAGTAACCGTTCCAGTCAATACTACCGCCCATATATATGTACCTGCTGAGTCCCCGAATCACATCCAGCTCGATGGCAAACCATTTTCAACATTCACAAATGCCAAGGTAACAAAGCAGGAAAAGGGATATGTGATTGTGGAGGCCGGTTCCGGGGCGTATCAGTTCAGCGTGAGTCAATGAGGTTGTGGAATCGATGCAGCCATGTATTTAGACAGAACAGTATTGCAAATGGCTTACAGGTTTCCTCATAAAGATCTAATAAGAGCCGGGCAGTTTTGCGAGGAGGCTTAAAAAATTGTTTGTACTTTTATGGTTCCGACGACTGACAGTTATGATCTGTAAGGCTTTTATAGCTTTGTTGTTTGGCTCAATATCTGATTGCATCCATTACCAATCCTCCTTTTATGTTACTCAACGCCAGGCGATTTTCTTCACGGGCTGTTCTATGGAGCACCTTAGCTTGCACTAGCCTCTTACTTTTTAGTCTGCCTTCTTTTGCTAATCAACCAGAGTCGGACACACTAGCCGCTGTATCCGGGAAAAAAGCTTGGATAGAGCTGGCGGGCTATGGCTCCACAACCGATAGGACACCATTCTGGCTTCACGCCAATCAGTGGGGCGTAGTACCAACTTCTGGGCAGGTGCTTAGTTTTCGAACGGGACTTGAAGGCAGAAGAATTCTGTCAGGTGACTCTCTGCATTCAAAGTGGTCTTTTGTTTATGGTGCCGAAATCGCTGCCAATTTAAGTAGTCATAGCAAGCTACTAATACCGCAACTTTACGGAGGTATTGCATTCAAAGAGTTTCAGCTAACGGTCGGTAGGCGAAAGCAGTATGTTGGCTTTAATGATCACGAATTGGGTACAGGCTCATACATGTGGTCAGGCAATGCACTTCCTGTTCCGCGGATTCAGTTTGGATTTGAAAATTATGTTCCGCTGATCAAAAACTTCATCTATTTCAAGGGTTATTATTCTGATGGGCTTTTGGATGGGAAACGGCCGGTGACCAGTGATTTGAAATTGCACAACAAAGCGTTGTTTATACGACTGGGAAGACCAACAGGCACTTTGCAACTTCACGGAGGATTTAATCATGCGGTACAATGGGGAGGTAAATCACCTTATTTCACCGTAGATGGCCAGATGCCGCATGGCTTTGATAAATATTGGTATGTGATCACTGGGTTTAAACCCAAAGGAAAGGTAGATGGCATTTCATCTTTTGACGAAACAAACAGGATCGGCAATCACGTTGCTAGTCTTGATTTTGGGTTAGAACTTAATTTGAAGTCTGTTAACATACTTTTCTACCGGCAAAATCTAATAGAAGATGGTTCACTCTTTTATCTTAACAATATAAAGGATGGCCTGAATGGTGTGACTTTTACAATGAAAAACCAAGAGACAAGAAGCTTTTCGGTCGACCGGGTTACCTTCGAAGTGCTATACACTAAAAGCCAGGGCGGAAGTCAGGCAACCGATGGAAATAGCATTCGTGGTAAAGACGATTACTTCAACAATGCGCAGGTAAGAGACGGATGGTCCTATTACGGAAGGGGGATAGGGACGCCATTTATAACGCCTCAATCAGAAAACAACTGGCCGAGGTATGCTGACTTTTTTACAAATAATAATAGGGTATGGGTAGGTCATCTCGGAGCGAAAGGGAAATTAAATGCTGTCAGGTGGATTACAAAATTGTCCTTTTCAAGCAACCAAGGAACCTATGATCAACCTCTTCCTGGCAAAACATACCAATTTTCTGGTATCGTAACCATTTCCAAACCAGTTAATTGGTTTGGAGGGTCTATCATAAATGGATCGGTTTCGGTCGATAATGGAAAATTATTCAAGAACACTGCCGGAGCAATGTTATCGATCCGCAAAGAATTAAGCCTCTAAGTCTATCAATGCTATACTTTTCGGCTATTGAAGCATCGAAACTGCTTCAATAGCCGATTTTATTTAAACAGCCAGTCTTTCCAGGCACAATGAGAGACTGTTGCGCCAGTAGGGGATCGCAAGCTTAAAAGTGTTCTTGATTTTTGTTTTATCCATCACCGAATAGGCAGGACGAATGGCCTTGGTCACGTACTCTGATGTTTTAACCGGGTTAACGATCACATCTGTGCCGCTTAATTCAAAAATTGCCTTTGCGAAATCATACCATGAGGTGACCCCTTCATTACTGTAGTGGTAAATTCCATAATCTTGACTCCCGGATTCGATAATGTCCAAAATAGCACCAGCAAGGTCGATACCATAAGTAGGAGAGCCCACCTGATCCACAATCACGCCAAGTTGATCCCTTTCCTTTCCTAAACGAAGCATGGTCTTGACAAAATTGTTGCCGAACTCTGAATATAACCAGCTGGTACGGATTGTAAAATGCGCAGGCAGTATTTCGGCTATCGCGACCTCTCCTTCCAGTTTAGTTAGCCCGTAAATATTGTCGGGGTAGGCCGGATCGGTTTCAGTCAAAAGTTGAGGAATGTTTCCCTTAAATACAAAGTCAGTGGAAACATGAATTAACGCCGCGCCATGTTTCTTGCAGGCTGTTGCAATATATTCAGCCCCGTCCCGGTTTACTTTTCTGCAAATGTCTTGTTCGTCTTCCGCCTTGTCAACGGCCGTGTAGGCGGCGCAATTGATTACAAAGGACGGATTCTCACTGGCGAAAAGAGCATCTAATAGTTCAGGATTTAATATATTACCTTCCTGTTCTGACGGAAATGCAATATCAGAAATGTTTCTTTCGGCAGAGACTTTTTTTAAACAGCTGCCCAATTGGCCTGACGCACCCAAAACTAAGATTTTCATGCTTTAAAAGATATTTTAGACTTAAAGATACACATGTGTTAAAACTACCAAGAAAAAGGCCTGATGAAACTTCCATCAGGCCTTTTTATGCTTATATATACGATTTGCAGCACAGCTTAGAAGCAATTTATTGCCCTCTACCGAGCACCATCACTTGCACTGTACGAAAAATCAACTGCACATCATCAAAAACACTATAAGATTTGAGGTATTGCAAATCATGTCTCAAGCGCTCTACATTTTTTGCTACTGTATCAGCGTACCCCACATTGATCTGGCCAATTGAAGTAATTCCTGGTTTTACAGTTAACAGTCTCTGAAAATCGTGCGGAGCGGCTTCCATTAACATATCTACATCATACTTGAACAAAGGACGTGGACCTACAACAGACATTTCACCTTTCAATACATTGATAAACTGAGGCAATTCGTCTAGCCTTGACTTCCTTAAAATTCGCCCTATCGGTGTAATTCTTGGATCGTCATCCCCTTTGGAATGTTGCATACCCATTTTATCAGCGTCCGTATACATGCTACGGAATTTGTAGATGTAGAACATTTCACCCCAACGACCTGAACGTTGTTGTTTGAAGAACACAGGGCCAGGAGAAGTTATTTTGATAGCCGCCCAGACCAGGAAAAAGACTGGTGCTCCAAGTACCATAACAATACTTGAGAAAATCAGATCAAACGTACGTTTTACCGTTTGTTCATTAAAGCTTGAAAAAGGCTTGGTATTGACCTGGATGATGGGGTACATGTCATGGTATTCAATTGTTGCCATGTTTGTCATAAACCCGCGGAAGTCAGGAACTAGTCTGATCTGCGTTCTTTGGCGCTCTCCCAATTTGATAACTTCCCGAACCTGCTCGTCGCTCAACTCATTAAGGCAGCAGTACAAGTAATCAAGTTGCTTATCCTTCACCAGAACTTCCAGCGAATCAATTTTAGAATCGTTATCGCTATCCAGATTAAACATGCCGTAGAATCGGTACCCAAGCTCTTTCCGCTCACCATAAAATTCGCGGATCAGAGAGGCGAGATCTCCTCTGCCAACGATGGCATATTTGTTAAAGTTGTAACCGGCCCTGCGGTAAACTTTTAAAAATACAACAATCGCAGCTCGGGAAGCTGTTGACAGCGCGATAAAAAGACCATATGTCATCAAAAACTGGTACCTTGAATATGCCTCTCCCTGCTTGGATAAGTACAAGTAACCCATCATTACCGCGCCGTGTATCAAGACAGCTTTAATGAAATTTCCCAGCTGGACATTGAAGTGGTAAGAAAGACGAGTGAATTTGTAGGTCTTAAGAATGTAGATGCTGAAAATCCAAACCAGATTTGCCGCTAATAGTAAATTAACATACTGGCTTTCGTAAAAAACGTTTAAATCCCTGAAACGGAAGATGTAAGCAAGGAAAAAGGACAGATTCAGGAGAATTACATCCGTCCATAAGTGGACCTTAGGTAGGAGTCCGGGATAGTGATTTTTCATGTTGTATGACGCTGAGTTTGAAAATTAGCTAAGTATGGTAAACTTCCCCGCTTGCTTTGGAATGCTCGGACTAGTCCTGATGAGCATCTTTTCGATATTACAAGTTTACGTCAATTCTTTAAATATTTCAAATATCTGGGAAATTAAATTTGTGTAAATATCTATTTGTAAGACAGTTGTGGGAGTATTTGAACAGAATATAAATATTAATACTTTTTTTAATTCTATTAAACCTTAATGCTAAAATTGATGGATACTTCAATCCTTTTTATATAAATGCCTCTTTCCAAGGTACTTGTACCGCCCTGTAAGAAGATTTGTTTTATTTATTCTTGTTAATTTTACAGTTGATGGTAGCTTTTTCTACGTTATAGGACATGTCAGTGAAAAGATGTATTCTTAAAAAAAGATAGGATTCGATTGGCGACTAGCCGGTAACCTTGCACATTAAGATGAGTATTGTCTGAGCGCAAGCTACCAGGAATTGCGCCGAGTGCCATGGTGATGCGATCCTCTTCCGTGGGAGAAAAATTAAGCGCAAGTATCTCATTTTGGTCAGGTGGCCCTACGGAAACATAGTTATCGGGATACTTTAGCTTTAAATTTTCATTGAAGTCATTGATGACTCTATGAATTTCTGTCCCTCTTGTCTCTTTGAGCCCATTTAGTATTCCAAGAAGTATGAAACGCCGAGGGGTGGAGATATGGTTGATGCAACTATCGATTACACCCATAACCGTCTCCAACCGAGGAACGTCATTGCGTCCTAACCACAAGATCTGAAAGTCGTCTCTTGTGCCAGAAGAATCAGCAGGGGCGAATACCGAATCTGGATCTATTCGTGCTGACGACTGACTGAGAGGTTTCAATGTATATTTTTCCGTTAAATTATTCAGCGGGCCACTAGCCGTCCGTATCATAGTGCATCGGACTCCGCCAATAGAACCTGCACTTTCAAAGGTATTTGAACTTGCTTTCGTGGACAGAAATGGAGTTGAAATATGGGTTACCCCTATCTCGTTTAATCCCGCAAAACTATTGTTTTCAACCGTGACATAGATGCTCAGACCACCTTGCCTGCAGGCAATTTGCTCAGCGTTTTGACCACCCAAACCAAAGGTTTTTATACTCTTGCTGGGGAAGGCTTCTTGCAAAAATTTAGAATAGGGAACTCCTCCGGCACCCGCCGTTAAGCTGTCGCCAAAACAGGAAATGGAATTATTTGTAGATTGTGCATTGATCGCAGCAGTCAATCCGCCTTTTGCGCTAGCTGTGCAAAAGACGCTACCGAGGGCTAAGCTACTGCAAGATTTGAGGAATTCATCACGGGTCATTAGAATCGTTTTTAACAGAATTGTATGCGATAGGAGTTTAAGCTCCATCAGCAGCTGTTGGCTCTCATAAAACAATGCCAGATGGGAAGAATGGTACTCTTCGCTTTTCAGAACAGTTTTACTTGGTACTTAGAGGGAATAAGATTGGGTAAGGAATACACAATTCAGGGAACAAGCGGTGGCATTTGAAACAAATTTGGATGTTGAAGCGGTCGAGCGTTCGGGAGAGTGCGAGGAGCCGTACATCATTTTTGCGGAAACGAAATACCGATGAAAAAATCCAGTTGTTTGCTTTTTCCAATCGCGCTGTTGAAAATACTGTTACTTCCAAGGATCAATTGACCAACTCTAGCTTCAAGGCCGGCATTGAGGCCGGAAATGCTACGAAACATCACTGGAAGTGAGATTCCGAATTTGCCTTTTTCCCACCTGGGAGAAAGGCAAATGAGTGAATTGCCATACAAAGTCATCGCAGCAGCATCCTTTTGTCGTAAGTTAACTATGGCGGTTAATCTGGTATAAAAGTGTTGATCAAATTTATAATCACTCCATATATTTAATGTCGTTGGAAGCCCCAATGCATAAGTTTGAGACGAGGAACTGGTTTTTGAAAAGAAGTCAGGATATTTATCGAAGACCTTTGTTGTTTGGCTGAAAGTGGAATTGTTGAAATTGTTATTAAAATACAAGCCATAACCATTAGATATCTCAACGTTATAAGATTTACTGTATGTTGAATCCGCTTTGTATCTTATTGTTCCAATATCGGACACCGAAAAACCAACAGTGAATTTAGCCTCTTTTCCTTCTCCGTAATAAATATATTGCAGTCCGAAACTTGCTCCAAAACTAGCTTTGTTCAGCTTGAACAAATTGTTGGTATTTAAGTCACCAAACAAAGTGCCAGACGTTCGGGTCGTAACGCCGCCCGTAGCATCATTCAACGCGGTAAGGTAGGAGTTGATTCTTCTGATCGTTCCAGTCAACTCCTTGACATTTATTGCTGAGTTAGCAATTCCGTTAATATACTTTAAAGACAGTCCTCCGGTAATTGAATGTACCGAGTTTTTGAAAAGCAGATAGGATGTTGAAAGATTAATTTCTGAAAAGACAGCAGCATTCATATGCATGCTTTCTTTTGACATCACATATGGATATTGTTGGGGAACCTTGACAATTTCACCAATTTCACTCAAAAGTCTTCCGTCCACGTTTTCATAGTTTGTGTGAAACCGTGTGCTCGTACCAATTGCCATTGAAAGTTTGGGATTCAATCGGAATGCTAATGAAGGCCCTCTGAGGTTGATACGTGACTGGCCTGACGAGAGTTCCGAAGTTCCAAGCACATTTTGTCTAAGAAAATTCGCATTGATATTCCTGAGATTACTGACTCTCATCGCGGCTGTATTAGCTAGAACTTCGGCCTGAATGGAAAAAAAACTAGCTTGCCATCTCGTTTTCTGAATTTCTAATGATGGTTGATTTGTAAACGATCTGGTAGTCAATCCGCCGGTTTCGGTAAAGTTCGAATAAAACTGGGCGTAGGAAGCTGCTGGTAACCCTAGGTACAGAAGTATTGACTTCCAAAAAGATTTCATAGCCATGCTCATTACCACTTTTTAACTAGTCTCAGAGATCCGCCGACCGAATTGTAAAGTAACTTCCCATTGTCAATCGCAAGCGTTGCTCCTAGAAAAAGGTTGTTTTTTAAATGCCGGTTAATCTCAACAATTCCTGAAAACTGATCAACTTTTTGGAAGAGACCATATATTGGGTTACGCTCATGCCGTCCTCCGGTTAACCAATAAGGGATGTCACTAGTCCTATACTCTCCATAGTTTTGGGAATAAGTTAATTTAACAAGATACCCCCAGGACAGAATGGACCCCTCAGTACCAACGTTGTAGGCTACCACGCGGTTGTTGACGAAGTAATTGATTGGATCATTTGGTAAATTTTTTCTGGCGTAGATTCTGCTGGTGATCAACGGGTTTCCTAAACCATCTCCCTTGTATGAATAACCTTCTTGATACACGCCATGATTGTAGTAATATTCCGGACCGGATGGTGTCTTTTTAGAGTCTCGTTCACCAGCTTGATTTTTACTATAAAAAAACTCGACAAGAAAGCGACGCCAAATCCACTTGTTGTTACTAGTATTTTTGTTGACGAGGGAAATGCCGGTCAGACCGTCTTTTGCATTTGCCAAATAGCCCAGTGCACCTTTTTCGTAAAAGAACTGCCTGTAAACCAACAATGTTAAATCGTTAGTAGCATATTCCAGTCCAGTGTCGACAGCACCTAAATGGTTACCTATTTTAGAAATGTCCCTCATTAATCCGTCCCTAACGTATTTTTTCCCAGTTATCACATGAAAAAATGCTTGGGCTGTTGTCAGGTTATATTGGTCTTCAAAGATTTTTTTATCGCTGCCCCATAGTACCTCGTGATTGATTCCTGTATATAATTTTAGCCTCCACGCAGGTTTTCCAAACCTAACATGGAATGATGCATTGTGAAAATAGGTCGGGACAGATGAACCATTGAATTTTTCATATTGAATTGGAACCTTCCCCATCCATCCATAAGAAAAGGAGCCTTTAATGGCGATAATTTTTTTCAAGAAAGGAAGGTCAAGGAAATTTGGAATGCTCAATTCAATTTTTGGAATACCCAGTGCATTACCTGATAAGGCGAAGGAACCAGTAGATAGGGTTGAATCTACCAGTCCGCTTATATCTTTCGATCTTCCAGCTTTAATTTGAAAAGCTCCAAGACGTGCTTTGACATATGCTTCAACGGGTATGACTTCGAAATTCTGACCTGCATTTAATCGCAGATCTAAAGCCATTCCCCAATCCACAAGTTTCTTGTTAGGGTACTTCTGGTAGCTTCTTTGAACATTTGCTATGAGAGAAGTCGAAAGTCCCTCCAATGGTACACTACCGAATTGATTGGAGCGCATCCAGAAAGGCAATTGATTACCAGACGTTGCAGTGGCGAGAATGCCAACATTGGCTTCCCACGGTTTTGTAGCAAAAGATGAGTCTATTCTTAGAGTGTCTTGGCCGTGAGTACTAACTGAGATAACAAATAGTAAAAACGATGCTAGGTGTTGGCTTGCTTTCATGTTGTCAGCAATGGGATGGTGCAAAAATGTTATAACATTTTTGCCAGTGAAAATTCGAGATGAGTCAGTATGTTTTCTTTGCTCAGAAATAATTCAGAATATTTTCGGGCATTGGTCTGATATAGAGTCAGGTCGGATGCTAACGCCGTTTCGATGCCTTTTTTCAATTCTATTGCTGATTCTGGCTCAACAATGATGCCCATCTCATGTTGCGAAATGACCTCATAAAGTGAGGTGCCCTTTGATGCAGTCACAATAGGGCAACCTCCCGCTGCCAATATCGCAGTAAGCTTACTTGGCATCACCAGATCAGATGCGCTCTTTTTTTGCATTACAAGGTGTAAGTCAGCTGTTGCAAGTAAAGCGGATAGCTTTTCATACGGTTGAAGGGGTAAAAATTGGACGTTGGGTAAGCCAGCGTCATTCACTAATCTGATCAGGTTATCTTTACCACCCCCGGAACCAACAATTAAGAAGAGCACATCGTGTCTATTTTTAAAAGCTTCTGCGACGTCGACGATAATCTCTAGTCCTTGTTTTTCACCTAAATTTCCAGAATAGAGTATGACTTTTGCCTCCTTTTCTATTCCGAACTCTTCTCTGAGAGAATGTTCTGGTGATAATGGTTTTATCTCATTTCCGTCAACCCAGTTTGGGAATAGTAGTATTTTAGAAGGAGCTATTCCCTTTGAAACGATTTTAGCCATCATGCCAGGGCTAATCGTGGATACAGCTGAGCTATTATTCAAAATAATACGTTCTAAAAGGAACATAATGTCAAGAACAGCCTTGTTCTTTATCATTCCAAGGTCTTTTGCGGCATCGACCTGTAAATCTTGGATATGCGTTACAATTTTTGATCCTCGAAGCTTAGCATAGATCATAGGTAGTATACCCAGATGAAATGGCGGTGACACACATATCACCACATCATATTTCTTTTGAAATAAAATGCTAATCCATACCGGTATAATTCCAAGGAGGAAGGAGAATTCGTGTATTATTCTTTTAACTGATGTAACCTGTTTTGGAACATACAATGGACAGCGATATAGCGTGACATTATTCAAGTACTCTTTGGTCCACCACTTCCCCTTATATTCAGGATGGATACTCCATTCGGGATAATATGGGAGAGCTGTGACTACGGAAACCTGGTTCCCTCTTTTTGCCAGCCAAGTAGCCATTTCACCCGTATATTTTCCTATACCTGTAAGTTCTGGTGCATAGTTAATACCATATATTAATATTCGCATAAATTTAAAATTCTCGATAACGTTGAATTACTTTTGACAGGGCTACAGCGATAAGTACTCCCACAACAGATCCTGTGATTCCCCATGCTATGTCCCGCCAGTCAAAATGCCTCTTTGGCAGATAAAGTTGTCCTACCTCTGCAAGGGTGACTATCACTCCGAGCAGAAGTAAAATCCAAAACCTTTTGCCGATTCTGTTCGAATGCTTACACACCCAGATTTCCGATAATATCCCAAGGAATACAAATGGAACCGCGGTTCTTAGATTCGGATTAGCGTTCGTCCAATGTCCAAGCCATTTAGGGAAGTAGGATTTTAAGCCTATATCAGGATTTGGTAGCCAGCTGAAATAGAAAACAAGAAAAACACATCCGAGGCAAAGGAGAATCAATATGAGGTTTTTCATAACTCATTATACTCTATCCTTTACCGGCTTTGCGGGCGAGCCCAAGCAAACCTTATTGGCAGGCAATGATTTGAATACAGAGGATCTTGCGCCAACCACCGCTCCTTTACCAATAGTTACACCCGGGCCAATGTACACATCTGTTGCGAGCCAGCATTCATTTTCAATGTTGATTGGTTCTTGATAAATTGGGAAATCGGATTTTGAGTAGTCATGCGATCCGGTGCATAAATAACTTCTTTGCGAGATAACCACATTATCACCAATGTTAATTGAGCCCAAACTGTAAAGTATTACTTCATCACCTATCCAGCTATAATCGCCAATCGTTACTTTCCAGGGAAATTGTGTGCGCATGGAAGGGCGTAGTATCACATCTTTACCGATTTTAGCGCCAAACAGTCGCAGGAGAAAACGTCGCCATCCATACATAAACTGAGGTGATGTATTAAAGAACAAAGCCTCAATAATCCACCAAAGCTGAACATACCAACCAGGTCGACCCCGGAATCCGGCTGGCATAGTGAAAGTGCTTAATATCTGCATATAGGAAATTTACTCAATTGTTTGATTTGATTTACTCGCTTATTCCCATCAAAAATTGAGAAGCAGCAGAGGCTATTTCAAATTTCTCTCTAAATACTTTTGTGCCATTATTTTCCATAACTTTCTGATCGGCCTCGGTTAGTCCCAACCATGACCTTAACATTCTCAATACACCATTTAAGCTATCTTCCTCAACTATTCCTGCGTTTGCTTCTTTAATTTCAGTCCAGATATTTACCTGGTTTGAAATCATGACAGGCTTTCCGCAAGCCAGTGCTTCGGCCACCGCAATGCCGAAGTTTTCTTGATGACTTGGTAATATAAATCCTTCACAGCCATAAAAAGCACCCCATTTTGACAAACCCGACAACATTCCAGGGAAGATTATGTTTATTCTTAACAAATTATCATCAGCCACCATTGCGATCATTTTTTTTCCGAAATCTGAGTCCAATTCGGGTCCCGCAATGACAAGTGCTGGTATCTCCCGGCCCATCTCGCTATACTCTCGTAAAACCATCGAATATGCCTCAATAAGCAGATCCACGCCTTTCTTGTAATTGATCCTACTAAGAAACAATATGTATTTTCTATTCAAAACCTCAGGAACTTTGGCGAAAAATGCATCAGACATTTCCGGAGAAAAGCTTGGAGGGGTCTGGATGCCATAACCAACATTAATTTCTTTTTTGGGACTATAAGGCCTAAATGTTTCTCGCGCAAGCTTTAATTCCGCCTCGCAAGTAAAAAGCAATCCGTCAGCATTGTTGATAACCCGACCTTCGATTACCTTCCAAAACAGCCAGTTACGAAGTGCTTTCAATCTCCTGCTTTTGGCGCGCTGAAACCAAGGGTCGAGCATTCCATGCGGCATAACATACAGACGCGGACCATTGCCTTTATTATGTTTTTTAAATTTTACAAGGGCGTTGTGCACGGCAAAGCTTGGATATTGCCATAGGCCGTGGATGATTACAATATCGAATCTGTTAAAATTCGCTAGAAGCCATGGAATAAGATTACTATTGTATGACCAGGGGCCCTTTCCTTTACCGACCGCATGAATCACAAATGGATCCTTTCCTAAAAAACTTGAATCCGCTGAATCCAGGGACACAACTTCATTCTGAACGCCAAGTTTCGTGAGCTCTGGAATAGAGTTTCTAATTCCTTGGGAAGGGCCTCCTCCGGCAGGGTCCATACTCCAAATAACACGTAGTATCTTCATCATTGTTAGATTTATAACACATAACCCGCTGTTAGCGAGATCTCTGGCTGACGGCTAAAAACAAACTTTTACCGAAATTGTCCCAGGAATGTTCTTCAATAAACTTGTTCAAATTCAGTGGACTGATTTCGTTTCCATTTCTCATGATATCTGCGATATCGGAATACGATTCAAATGTATTTATCAATCCCATTTCACCAAGCTCCTTGAATGCGCCAAGTTTTGGACCAATGATTGCAGACTTTAACGACAAGGAAAATGCGAGAGCACCAGACGTAAGTACGCTGCTTCCGTTATAAGGAAACAGAACAAACCGGGACTGCTTGTGTAGCTCAATAACTTGTTCATCGGGAATAAAAGAATCATCAATGGTTACTTCCGGTGAAATGAATTCATTTACTTTTTCCAGATATTTCTTGTCCTTAAACTTCCCGGCAATATGTAGTCTAAATTTTAGACCATGTTCAGTATAAAATTTTACGAATTCGAGCACTCCTTTATAGCTGTTCATAGCGCCCCAGATCAAAATATCGATCGTTTTGGGTTCGCCAACTGGCACTTGCTGTGTTGCAACGGCCAGTTTGTTGTCAAATGGATGAAAGAAATAAAATGTCTTTGACAACTTCACTTTTTTTTCCTTTAGAAAGTTAGTTGCTTCGCTCGAATGCAAAATAATTAGGCTAGAGTATTTTAACATCAACCGCTGTATGACCAAGTATAATTTACTATCTGAATAGTGAGAGTTAAAATTATGCAGCGTCCATATTACTTTTTTTCTAAATAATTTCATTAACAGCAACTGTGCCACGAATAAAAGAGATTGAATGTATCCGAATTTTTTTTGCGGTAAATTTTCTATCCAATTAAAGTAGAAGATGTCGCTCGAGAAGAAGTAATTGAAAAGCGATAATATTCCGTGCCTTCTATCATCGGTTTTGTTGATGACTGTGAAGTTGTTATTCTCAAGTGAGGTAATCAAGTCTTCGGTGTAAGGATTACCAGTTTCATTTAGTCTTTTTGGTACGATTGGGTAAACAAACACATTTTTCTTGACTGGTGTCAATTGGGCTATATTTTCAGTTGTCGGTAGCTTCTCAGTCATTAGACGACGAAATATGGAAAGTAATTATTCTTGTATAAAAGTTTGGAATTTCTTGTTCCTATGACTTTGGCGGGCACTCCTCCCGCTATTGACATGGGCGGAATGTCCTTCGTGACAACTGCTCCACACGCTATGACGCTGCCGCGTCCGATCGTGACGCCAGGTAGAATTATAACCCTTGATGCAATCCAGACGTTTTCCTCTATCACGACGTCCCCAGATTGGGTCTCGTGATAGTCCGAATGGGGATTATGTTCTAAGGTAAATATCCAGGTACCCCTTCCTATATCGACATTATTATGGATGCGAATAGTACCGTTTCGTCCATCGAGAATACAGTCGGGATTTACTATACAGTTGTCTCCAATTATTATTTGACTTTTATTTAAACTTGATGAGAGAAATCGGACGTTTGGCAAAATGTTAGACTTTGATCCAAGTGTGACATAGAACCTAGCAAAAATTAAACGAATATTTGCAAAAGGAATCCTCGTGAAAAGTACATTATAGAAATACAGAATGAGTGGTTTGACAAATCTAAGTAGTTTCATCTTAGGTAAAGTTTCTCATTGAAATTAGTAATACTTTCATGTAGGTCTTCACCAAATAAGGCCAAGCGATAATGCTGGTGCAATGTCTTTTTGTAAACTCTATGTTCTGAGCCAAATTGTAGTTTGACCGATTTGATGTGAAGAAAGCTTTTAAGTCGGCAAATTTTTTAATCTGCTTCACACCGGTTGTATTTCTATCATTGAATAGTTTTAAAGAGGGAACTGCGAAGACCTTATAGCCCTGCTGCTTGGCTCTTAGGAACATGTCACTGTCCCCATGGTATTGTGGAAAATTTATTGGGTCGAAAAAATTTATTTTTAATAACGTATCCGCAGGAATAAGTGTACCCATACCTCCGGACCAATCCACCTCTGTTAGTTTATTGTATTTTTCTCCATCCCTTTCATTCGAGCCAATCAGAGTTTTCTTTCCCGTTTTCGAATTAAATAAGCAACCGAAATTAAAGAGAACGTCCCGCGTATCAGACCAATAGATTTTTGAAACAAGAATGGATGAACGCAGTTCCCTATTTTGTTCTAAAATACTTCCCAGGTTCGCAAAATAGTCTTTATCACATTCAAGATCGTCGTTCCAAAGTAGAATGTGGCTACAGTGTTGACTATGTACGGCAAATCTAGCTCCAAGATCTATTGAGCCGGTCCACCATAAGTTCCCATTTCCATGGAGAACAACTACATCCGGATGTGCAGCTTTTATCCATTCTGGGCTTCCATCAGTCGAATTATCATCAACAACTATTATATCGAATTTGATATGAGGTTCATGGGTGGCATAATACCTCTCTAATGACATTTTAAGAGAAGCTATTCCTTTTTTTGTTACCTCCAATCTATTATAAATTGGTATTAAGATGCAAATTTTGAGCATTGGATCTTGATTTATATGCTTGCAGCAGGAGACGTTGATTTAATAGTCCAAAGAATATGAATGCATGGAAAAAAGGAAGGTCAAAAAAGGTCTCACTAAATCCACAAATAAAAATAATCAAGGTACATGATATTGAAAACATAAGTGAATGCACCTTGAAAAAGTCTCCAAGCTTTCGAAATGAAATGAAAATTAACGCAAAATAAAATATAAAGAATGGTAAGCCCCACTGTACAATTAATGCGGTGTCTCCGCAGTTCCTCAACACCAGAATACTTGAATTTTTATACACGGTGCGAGAACCTTTGCTGCTACCTTTTCCGAAAAGTATTGCAATTATATCGTTTTTAATTTCTTGAATGTCTAGTATAGCACTGGCCAGACGCGAATCTCCGCCTTTTTCAGTCATGTCCACTTGGACATTTTGTATTTCACTTTTAATTTTGGATTCCAGGAAACCTAATCTCGTGAAAAATAGCAATGAAGCAAGAACTAGTGAGATGGCCAGAACTAATTTAAATTCGAATTTTATTTTTTTAGAAATTACTACGTAGCAAGTCAGTAGTAATATATACGCTAAATAACCTGTGGTCGAAAATGTAGTTAAAATTGCAATTGTAAAAATAATTCCTCTTTTATTGAATAGAGTTTTGGTTAATAAAAAGTTAAATATTTGAGCAATAATTAGCATTGTAGCAAAAACTGTCGGTTCCCAGAATGGCCCGTTATTGCGACCTAGGTTAAGAAAGTTTCCATCAAAAGTGAAAAATATCGGACTTATTCTCTCGTATTGATTAAATGCGCTTTGTTCAATTGTTAAAAAAAATGGCGAAAACAATCGAGAGAATGCGACAACTAAATCTTTGCTGACATAGTAAGTAAGAAAAATCGGAAAGCTTATAATCGTAAACAGATAGATAATATTGTTATATATTGGTAAAAACCTGAGTTTTAAATGGTAGATAATCAATCCGGCAATGACAAAGTAAAGTATCTGATCTCTTAATACAAAGAATTCATAATTAGGATAATATACGAAATGGAATATTTCGAGCACACTGACAATGGATATAACCATCAATGTTCTAGGTTTGATGGCTAATTTTTTATATTTCAGACCAAGAAGAATTAATATAATCACCATACCCAATACACTTTTTTTGAAAAATGGTATTGTTGATAAGGCAATTAGAAAAAAGACAAGGAAATAGTCTACATTAATGTATTTGCGCACGATTTAGTGAATTTGGTTCTGACTATTATAAGAATCCCTTTTCAATATTTTTGTTAAGGCCATTATACATTTTCAATTTCTTTGAAAAATCCGGGAAGATCGAATAAATGTTTTTCAACCGCTTCTCTAACCTTTTCGTCTTGATTCCACCAACTAAGTTTGAGCAGTTTTTCTATTGTATCTTGTTCAAATCGATATTTTACTATCTGGATAGGACAACCAATTGCAATTGCATAAGGAGGAATATCCTTGCTAACAACGGCACCAGCACCGATTACTGCACCATCGCCGATAGTGACTCCATCTAACACTGTAACATTCATGCCAATAAATACATCACTTCCAATATTTATGGTTTTTCGTTCCTCAATCTTGTTGCTTTTGCTGTAACTGAAACCAGCCTGGTTTCTAGTAGAATAAAAAACCGGGCTCGTCGATATGCCGTTTGTTGGGTGTATTCCAAAGCCGCAAAGGAAGTTTGGTCCGATAGAAGAGAACTTACCAATTATAGTTTGCGAGATTTTGGAATTGTGGGCAATGTAGGTCCCCTCTCCTATGCTGCAGCCTGCAATCGAGTAGGGAGGATGAAGCCTTGATTTTGCGCTCATTGTTGTGTTTTCGATATTTAGTAAGTTCTGTTCCCAGAACAGCCGGTTTTTTAGAAGGCTTTTAAATAGCGTAGCCACATTAATAAAAAGGTTAGATATTTTCATTTTCCCCAAATTCCCTTTGCTTGTTGATTCAATATTTTTTCAACCTGTACGTAAAACACCAAACTCATGATACAGGAAAATACCGCGTTGGATGATACAATTCCTACTAGCCCATACAGTTTCCCAAATTGAATCGCCAGGGGTATATTTATCATGGAGCTAACTAAAACTATAATAAGTTGCAATCTCATTTTAGAAAGTCCATTTAAAATATACACATGAGCGGTTTGCCAAATTAATGCTGTTGAGTATAAGGCCATCGCCGACGAGAGGGCAAATGATATTTTAACAGCATCCCCGAGCCACAGCTTGTATAACCAGGGAGATAAAAGCAGTACAAGAAATAATAGTATTGTAAGATATGCAGACAATCTTCTTATGGTGGTCATGTTTTTTTTCATCCAAACGAAATCTTGTTTTGCGTATGCATCGGTGAATGCACTCCAATATGGTGTAATTATGATTGTAAAAATCATGGTAACAACAGAAAATAGTTTGTAGGAAACATTGAATTCTGTTACGTATTGGGGACCCAGGATGTTCGTAATAATTATGTTGTTGGTTTGGAACAGAATAATTGCACCGATTTGAATTATAAAGAAAATACCTCCGGTTCCCATTATTTTTCGAACATACTTTACCTCGATGCCTTTGTATGAAGGTGCTAGATATTTTAATCTGGTTCCATAAAGATAAATGCTTGCAAGAACAAGAGTGATAATTGGGATTATCGTCAAGATTGACGCAAGAAGCATCAACGTGCCAGGAATAAACTGTTTCAGAAAAAAAATTGCAATCAAACTACCAACCTGGCCGACAAATGAGATGAAAGCAGCGACTGCCGGCTCGTGAACCGCCGTTAGTACAGTATTGATTAATTGCACGACAAACTGAACACAGAATGAGCTTAGGACTATCAGAATTACAAAAGTAAAATTATCATTTACATCCGACGGGACATTTAGAAGCCTGTTCCAGTTAACCAGAGGCGCACTTATCCAAAATACCAATAGCAGCAAGCTCGAAATTGCCAGAAGAGCGGCATATGTTGTGCTAACATATTTCTTTCCTTCTGTGAAGTTTCCGTTACTGATTGATGAGGCTAAACTATTCCTGAGCCCGTTTCCCAGACCGATGTCGAAAAAATTCATCCATCCAACAATGGAGCTTATGGTTAGCCAAATTCCATATTGAATAGGGCTGACGTAGTCGATTGTCAAAGGTACCAGTATCAAACTTACCAGAATACTTCCTCCTTTTACGCCAAAGGACATAAGGATATTTTTGAGTATTTTTTCAGTTCTCTGATTTTTTTTTACAATAATTGCAATGACTTTGGACTTTATTATTTCCAGCATGATGCTTAACTCTTGGTCTAATTTGTTAAAGAATCGCAGATTTTCTCGGTATATCTTTTCACGATCCTTTTGCCTCGAGACGTGTTGTTAATTCGCAAATGAAGAGCAAAGGCAACTTCGTCATTTCTCCTATTCGAAATAATTGAGAACGCCGAATCCTTCTTTAAGCAAAAGTTGATCTTTTTGGAACAGGCGCAAATCTGATGTAGCCATATCTTCGATCAAAGTATCCAACGTATGCTTTGGTTTCCAACCCAACTTTTCCTGCGATTTTGTAGGGTCCCCAATGAGCAACTCAACCTCTGTTGGACGGTAATATCTCGGATCAATTTTTAGTACAGGTGTTCCAATTTTTAAATGTTCACCTTCCGTAATGCCTAACTCAGCCAAACGAGCCGAATTGATAGAGGCAATTGTGCCCACCTCATTTGCCTCACTCCCTGAAAAAGCTACTTCAACTCCTAAAAACGCGAAGGTTTTACGGATGAATTCACGTACACGGGTGGTAACTCCGGTTGCGATTACGAAGTCCTCTGAAACCTCCTGTTGTAGGATCAGATACATAGCCTCAACATAATCTTTGGCATGTCCCCAGTCGCGTTGAGCATCAATGTTGCCCATATACAGAGTATCCTGCAGTCCCAAAACAATTTTGGCGGCCGCCCTGGTAATCTTCCTGGTAACAAAAGTTTCACCCCTCAATGGAGACTCATGATTAAAGAGAATCCCATTAGAGGCAAACATTCCGTAAGCTTCACGGTAATTCACCGTGATCCAATATGCATAAAGCTTAGCTACTGCATAAGGAGAGCGTGGATAGAATGGAGTGGTTTCTGACTGTGGAACAGCCTGCACCAAGCCATATAGTTCAGATGTAGAAGCTTGATATATTTTTGTCTTTTTTGTCAGCCCTAAAAGTCTTACGGCTTCCAAAATCCGCAATGTTCCAATTCCGTCAGCATTAGCAGTATACTCAGGCATTTCAAAACTAACCTGGACGTGACTCATGGCAGCCAGGTTGTAGATTTCGTCAGGTTGAACATCCTGAATCAGGCGTGTCAAATTCATTGAATCCGTCAAATCGCCATAGTGCAGAACGAATCTGGGATTGGTAACGTGAGGATCCTCATAAAGGTGGTC
>NZ_JBDSFX010000023.1:0-82038 GCF_039919315.1 Dyadobacter sp.
GACTTATTAAAGTCTTTTTCCAAAGTAGTGTATTTTTTCTTTATTTCTTTCGCTTCTTCCTTGAGTTGGGTATTCGACAGACGAAGCTCCGTATTTTCACGTTGCAGCTCTGATATTGACCAGGTTAGTTTCTCTTTTGTATTGATCAGTATCTCGAGCTTTTTTTCAAGGTCGGATAACTTGTGTTCAATGATACGTTCAATGCTCCTTTCCATTTGCTAACCTTAAAATATCGCCCAAAGCAAAAATTCAGTATCTAATCATTTTCGGATGACGGCTTCAAACTCTCTTTCGTAAGCCCCGATCAGTCGCTGCATGGTTTTGTCAATGACTTTATCAGTCAATGTTTGCTGGTCATCTTGCAGCGTAAAGCTGATCGAATAGGACTTTTTACCTTCCAGATTAGCGCCTTCGTATACATCAAACACATTCACAGAACGCAGCAGCTGGCGCTCGGTCTTGTAGGCGATCTGGCGCAGCTCTTCAAAGGTGATCTTCTTGTTGACTACCACTGACAGATCCCTTCGCACTTCCGGGAATTTGGACACTTCTTTATATTCAACGGCTGCATGGTACTGGCGCAGTATGTAATCCCAATCAAAGTCGGCAAAGAAAACGGGAGCTTTCACGTCGAGTTTTTTGGACAATGAGCCATGAAGCAATCCAAAAGAGACCACCGCTTTACCCTTGAATGACAAGGTAAGCCCTTCTTTGAAAATGGCAGTATCAGCCGGCTGCTTTTCCACTTCCCTGATTTTGACAGCGGTCAGCACCTGATTGACAAAAGCGGCCAGATCATGGAAAACAGTCTCGCGCGACTTTTCAAACCAGCTTTCCTGCGCAATGCTGCCGGTTACGAATACCGATAACCTTTCCTTTTCAACATACTTTTCGTTGATCTCGTGGTAGGTTTTGCCAAATTCAAATACTTTCAAATCCTTCTGGCGGCGGTTGCTGTTGTAGGCGATCACTTCCAGTCCCGAGAAAAGCAGGGTCTGGCGCATTACGGACAGATCTTCGCTGAGGTAATTGAGAATCTTGACAGGATTACCAGCCAGACTTTCTCCCAACGAAGCCTGATATTCGGGCTTGGTCAGTGAATTGTTGATCATTTCATTGAAACCATTTCCTACCAATAATTCGGCAACCCGCAGTTTGAGCTTTTCAGGATCATTAATTGGAAAATCAGAAAGGAAATCTGAGCTCAGCGTCTCAGAAAGCTCGACTTGTCCAAACCCGTAAATGCGCAGGATTTCCTCAATCACATCCGCCTCTCTTTGCACATCGACGCGGTAGGGTGGAACGATTGCCATAAATGACGACTCATTTTCGTCCGCAAGCTGTATGTCCAGACTTTCCAGAATAGTTTTGATCAATGCTCTGTCAAGCGTTTTTCCAATGAGCCTGTCAATGTTCTTATAGCTCATCACGACCCGAAAGTCTTGCACGGGCTGTGGGTAGATGTCGGTGATCTCGGAGGTAACAGTTCCTCCTGCGATTTGCTCAATCAGGAGTGCAGCCCTTTTCAATGCAAAAAGAGGCATATTAGGATCAGTACCCCGCTCAAAACGGAATGACGAATCGGTTTTCAATGCAAAACGCTGAGCAGTTTTACGAACCCAGGCAGGGGAGAAATACGCGGATTCAAGAAATATAGCAGTCGTTTGGTTAGTCACACCCGAAGTGAGCCCGCCAAAAACGCCTGCGATACACATAGGCTCGGGGCTGCCACTGCTTCCTGCATTACAGATCATCAGATCAGAGCCCGAAATTTTTCGCTCTACGCCATCCAATGTAATGAATGGTGTGCCGTCAGCAACTGTGGTTACAACTACTTTGTTTCCAATGACTTTTTCTGCGTCAAATGCATGCATGGGCTGACCCAGCTCGTGGCATACATAGTTGGTGATATCGACAATGTTGTTAATCGAGCGGATACCAATCGTTTGCAGGCGGTCTTTAAGCCACTGGGGAGATTCTCCTACTGTAATTCCGGAAATGGTCAGTCCGGTATATCTTGGGCAGGCGTCCTGATTTTTTACTTCAACCGTGATAGGAAGCGTATGGTTGGTAACAGCAAACCCGTCCACAGAAGGCAGCGTAACCGGCCGGTTCAGAACCGCTTTCAGATCGCGGGCAACACCATAATGCGAGGCCGCGTCGGCACGGTTGGGCGTGAGCCCTATTTCAATTAAATAATCAGATGAAATTCCAAAATATTCACTGGCAGGTGTTCCATTAGCAAGTGCCGTTTCCAGTACCAGGATACCGTCATGGGAGCTGCCCAAGCCCAGCTCGTCTTCGGCGCAGATCATGCCTTCGGAAAGTGCGCCTCTTATTTTTGATTTTTTCAAAACTAATGGCTGATCGCTGCCTGTCGGGTAGAGTACCGCGCCGACTGTGGCGACGATGACCTTCTGGCCGGCAGCCACATTGGGAGCGCCGCATACGATAGACAATAGGTTTTCGCCACCTACATCAACGGTGGTAAGGCTTAAACGGTCCGCCTCGGGATGTTTTTCACAGGTCAGCACCTGGCCGATGAGCACGCCCCGCAAACCACCTTTAATGGATTCAATCTCTTCAATGCTTTCAACTTCAAGTCCGGTTGCCGTTAAGAGCTTTCCGATTTCCTGGGGTGTTTCTGTGATTTCAATTAATTCCTTAAGCCACTTATAAGAGATCTTCATGCGAATGCTTTAAAAAATAAAATTTCAAGGCTGCTGCATCCAAGCAGGGCGCCTTTCTCGCAAAATTAATGATTTAAGTTTGAGATGTATGTGCTACAAAAGAAAATAGCCGGGTCTTTCGACCTGCGGCTATTTTCCTGTTTTATTTCAAAATATATTACTGAGCGGGCGCTACCTCATAGAAAAATTGCTCACTAACAATCTTACCATCAGCCACTTTGTACAATGCAATCTCTTCCATTGGCACCCGGCCCATTCCTTTAAAGGTGATATCCATCGTGAGGCTAATTGAAAAATAGTTGCCTGCTACAACCGGATCGGAGAGCTCCTGGCCGTGAAACTCTTCAATCATTGCCTGAAAATGATTTCCTTTTTCAACGATCTTATCCAATCCCTTAACAGTGGTCATGCCGGGCGATCCTTCGGGTTCGATGCTGACTGCATCTTCCGAATACAATTCCTTTTGCGCCTGCTCGTATTTATTCTCGCGGCTTAGTGCTACAAGGCGTTCTGCAATTTCAGTCGTTGTCATGCTGTGTTGTTTTATTTGAATGGAAATGTAGATATTTCCAAGTCACAAGTTTACGATTTAATATAAATAATTTATTAAATCTCACTCATGCACAGCAGATTCAGTGAGTTCACCGGCCTGGATAGCCGCAGTGAGCGTGTTTTCTGCGGGTGGGACGGGGCAGGCATAGCTGGCCTGGTAAACGCAGTAAGGATTATAGGCTTTATTAAAGTCGAGCACGATCACATTATTCTTGATCTCTGAAAGCGGATAATCCAGGTAACGCCCACCGCCATAGGTTTCTTTTCCACTGGTTGCATCTCTGAAAAGAACAGAGATTACACTTTCATTTTTAAGCAGCAGCAGCTTTTGAGCCTCACCCGCCACAGTAAAATTAGCGTAGCCATATTTTTCATATTTCTCAGAGGTGCCGTCCGTATATTTGACTACCACTTCCTTATCATCTTTCATATAAGGAGAAATATTGGCCTTAATGCGAAATGAAAGATTAGGCTCAAAGTAATGCAAACCGTGAAAACTAGCTTTGTCTGCAATAGGGGAGTCTTCTGTGGTTTTGAACTGCTCGTCCTTAGCTGCGCGCTCCCCTAGGATCTTGGTTTTATACTTTTCAGGACTTGCAGCGATCAGGTCTTCGCTGGAAGAACCGGCGCTGAGGCCTGTGAAATTTTCTACCACAAAATATGCCAGAATTGCGATGATCATCGCGATCGTGCTGTATCGGATCACTTTATTTTTGAACATAAGCCTCAATTATTGTAAACGGATTGCAAACTTACACCCGAATGTCAGCTTTGAAAAAGTATAGGATGTTTATTTACTTTTTTATGATAATTTTGAAACTTCACACCCGGGCTGTTTGCGATGTTGGTTGAAATATACCTAAATTGACCTGGCAAATTATTAAACACAATACCTGACCCATCATATGTCATACACAAAACGAGTACTCATTGCCGAAGACAGTTCAGTGATTCAAAATCTGGCAAGGAAGATTCTGGAATTTCAACATTACGAGATCACTTCGGTGAAAAATGGAGAACAAGTATTGCAACTCCTTGAAAAAGAAGATTTCGATATCATTTTGCTTGATATCAATATGCCTGTGATGGATGGAATGGAGTGCGCCAGAAGCATTCGTAAGTTGCCAAACGAGAAAACGGCCAAGACACCGATTGTAGCGATAACAGGTAACGCCAAGAATTACTCTGAGGAAGATTTCAAAGAAGCAGGATTTGACGATGCGTTGATGAAACCCTTGAATTTTGACCGCCTGGTTGAAGTGGTTGCGCATTTGACAGAATAAAAAACCTGATGAGGATTACATTTTTAGGAACCGGCACCTCGCAGGGAATACCCGTTATTGCCTGCGAGTGTGCCGTTTGCCGTTCTAATGATCAGCATGACAAGCGTTTACGGACTTCCGTGTGGATACAGGCCAACGGAAAATCCTTTGTAATTGATACCGGGCCCGACTTTCGGCAGCAGATGTTACGGGCCAATGTAAAAGAATTGGACGCTGCTATTTTTACACATCAGCATAAGGATCATACTGCTGGCCTGGACGATATCCGCGCATTTAATCACCGTCAGCAAAAAGATATGCCTTTGTATGGCAGGCTGGAAGTGCTCAACCAGATCCGCAATGAATTTGCCTACGCTTTTTCCGAAAAACGCTATCCCGGCGTTCCGCATTTCGAGCTTCATGCCATTGAAAACAAGCCTTTCGAGATAGAAGGCGTGCAGTTTATCCCGATCGAGGTTATGCACCACAAACTGGCCGTTTACGGCTACCGGATCGGGGACTTTACCTACATTACCGATGCTAACTTTATCTCAGAAGAAGAGCAAGAGAAGATAAAAGGCTCGCAGGTACTCGTGCTGGATACCCTCCAAAAAGAGCCGCACCTGTCCCATTTCACCCTTTCGCAGGCGCTGGAATTAATCGATAAATTAAATGTGCCGCAGGCTTACCTGACCCACATCAGCCACAAGCTGGGCTTGCATTCGGTGGTTGAAAGTGAATTGCCCTCCAATGTCAAGCTGGCCTACGACGGATTGGTGCTGGATTTTTAATGCCCGTCAAAGCATCTTACACCAGCCTTTGTTTAATGGCCAGGCTCACCGCTTCGGTGGCGCTGTTTACATATAGCTTGTCGTAGATATTTCGAATGTGGTTGTTAACAGTGTTGTAGGAAATACCACACTCAGCGGCGATCAGTTTGTAGCTGTAACCTTTTACCAAAAAGCCCAGGATATGTTTTTCGCGTTCGGTGAGATGGTAGTCTTTCTGGGCTTGGGTTTCCCCAGAGAAGTGCCGCAAAACCTTGGCGGCAATGCTGCCCGTCATCGGGGCGCCGCCTTCGAGGGCCTCTCTTAAACTTTCCAGAAATCGTTCAGGACTTGTTTTTTTAAGAAGGTACCCGTTGGCCCCAGCCCTCAGGCTGCCAAAGATGCGCTCATCTTCTTCAAAGTTAGTCTGAATCAACACGGGTAATGCGTCAAAATGCTTTCGCACCAGTTTGGTTGCCTCAATGCCGTCTAAACCGGGCATATCGATATCCATCAGCACAAGGTCGGGCTTGGAGCTGGTAATGTCGGCCACCAGGTTGGTCGCATTGTGAAAGGTACCAGTGCATGTAAAGTCAGCCGAAAGGTTCAATAGCATTGCTACGCTATTTAGCCTTTCCTGATTATCGTCGAAAATGATGATCCTTGATGTCATTGCGCAAAATTAGCGACTCCCAAGTTAGTATTAGATAGCAAATATTTGCCATACAAATTCGACTAAAAAGCCAGTGTGATGGTCGTTCCGCTCATTTGCCGGGATTGGATCGTGAGCTTTCCCTTCATCTGGGCAGCACGCTGCTGCATATTCGCCAGACCGTTTCCCCGTTTGATGTTAGCGATGTCAAACCCTTTACCGTTATCTTTAATAACCATGGTGACAGTGCCATTATCGTAGTTGATATCGACATCCAATGCACTGCATTCGGCATACTTGGCCGCATTGTTGATGGCCTCTTTAAATATCAGGTAAAGGTTTTTGCGGGTTTGCATGTCCAGTTTCATTTTTTCAAGCAGTTTGTCTGTTTCAAAATGAAACGCAATGTCTTTGGACTCGGCCAGTCCGCTCCCGAAATGGAACATGCGGGCAAACACATCTTGGATCTCGTCGCTGCCCGCTTTTACACTCCACACAATGTCGCTGAGCCCTTCCTGCACCTGCTGTGCATTTTCTTTTATTTTTTGAACCACTTGCTGATGCTCGGCTTTATCGATTTGCATCAGCAGCGCCTGGCTGTAGAAAGTAATGCTGCTCAGCGTGCTTCCGATTTCGTCGTGCATGTCGGCGCTGATGCCATTCCGTATTCGCTGGATTTGCAAGACCTGCCCAAGCCGGTAGCGGTAAAAAAGGTAGATCAAAAAACCGATGGACAGCGTGCAGAGGATAAAGAACCAGGGGGATTTGTACCACGGCGTGATCACTTTCACAGCAGCCTGCCATTCCTGTACACCCCAATCCGCGCCTGCTACCGAAACCTGTACCCGCAATGTGTATGTACCAGGCGGCAGACTGTTCAAAAGCAGCTTGTTTCCATTTTCGAACATGTGCCATCCGTCATCGTCCCACCCGTCTAGCCGGTAGCGGAACCGGTTGAGCGCCGTGTTATGATAATCCGGGCTCATAAATGAAAATGCAAAAAGACGATCGCCAGGGTTAAAAACAATCTGGCTGTCCGACTGATGGTTTATGACCGTATCCGCTTTATTCTGCCCTGCATTGAATTTGGAATACGATATCAGCTCCAATCCGCGCTCTTTTTGCGCGCTGGTATCCATCCGCGCCGGATCAAAGGCAACAATGCCATTCAGGCCTCCAAAGTAGAGCGTGCCGTCTTTTGATTTGAGATAGGATCCGTGGTTGAACTCCGTATGCGGCAGCCCGTCCGATATGCCGTAGTTATAAAACTTTTGCGTGTTAGTGTTTAAACGGGATAAGCCTTTGTTGGTGCTCAGCCAGAGATTTCCGCGCTGATCGGGCAGGGATGCATAAATGTTGTTATCGGGCAGGCCATCCTCGGTGGTAAAAAGCCGCGCATTTTTCAGGGTAGTATCAATGCGGATCAATCCTTGTGTCGATCCGGCCCACAATGCTTTGTTATACCAAACACTATGAAATATTTGCAATGCGGGCAGCTTGATCTTGTCTGCGGCACCCTGTCCGTAATGTTCCTGGATGGTCGCATCCTGATTGAGAATATACAGACCATTGGTCGTACTGACCAAAGTTCTGCTGCCGGTCCAGGGCGTAAAGTGGTTTACACGTTCATTTTTGATATACCTGCCTGCTCTGTCGTTAAACAGGACCGGTTTCAGGTTCCGGGTATCGATCATAGCCATCCCACCCCAGGTACCCATCCAGAAAGTGTGATCATTGAGCTTGTAAAAGGAAGTAAACCCACGCCCACTGACAAACGGAAACTCCACAGGATAGTACTGCTCGGTCTCAGGTTCTATTTTAATGAATTGGGTTCCATCGGTGACGGCATAAACCTGGTCTTTTGCAAACAGCACTTTGTAAGGGATCACATGTTCCCCCGGGATACTCTTTGGACGGTGCAGCACCATGTGCCGGGCTCTGGCAGTGATCGGGTCAATTTGATGGAACATATAGGCCATACTATCAGCCCGAAAGCCATACGAGCATACCCATATTCTCCCTGAGCTGTCCTCGGTGATTCCCCGTATGCTGCTACCAATGTCGCCTGGCTTCTCCAAAGGCACACTCAGGTATTTTTTGAATACTTCCTCAGTCAATGTAATCTTGAAAAGGCCATCGACGCATGATATCCAGAAACTGTCGTCCGTGCTCAGAAACGTCGCAAAGAAAAAGATACTGGCGCCCGATTTTTGCCGCAGCCGGGTGGTTAACGCAGTGAACTGGCCTGTTTTCTGATTTAAAAAGCCAATCTCTTTTTTCGCGTTATACCATGCATATCCTTTTGAATCCTGGTATATGAAATCCGGAATGAATGGCGCGTCAGCCTCCATGATGGGCCCAAAAGTTTGATTGATAAAGGAGTATTGGCGCATCTGGCCTTTTCCCTTTCCCGATTGTTTGTAATAGATGGTGATCGCGTCCGTGCCGGATTGTACAACGCTGGCCACCTGGTACTGGCTGGCAAACTGCTCCGGCCCGGCCAAATTGACCCGTCGAATGAAATTCGCCTTCTGGTCGATCACATCCAGCGAATTACCTCCCATGTATGCATACAGATTACGTTGACGATCAGAAAAAAGCCTGGACACCTGACTTTCGGCTGAAAGTGAAAGCTCAGGGCCGGCTGGCGGCGTATACAGGGCAACGGGAACATGATTTTTGTCAATCTTCACCAGCCTACCTGCTGATATGGCCACCCATGCGTTGTGATTTTTGTCGAAAAATATATTCAGATTTTGTTTGGAATCAACCCCCTTGATATGCCGCGAGGGATCGATGGTGACGCAGGTCAGATTGATGGGATCTACGATGCTGACGCCATTATTGTGCGCAAGCCAAATGTTGCCAGCCGGGTCTGTCCGCATTTGGTTGATGAGTGTGCTGCCGCCAATGGAGCGGGTTAGCATCCCTGTGAAATTCTGAAATGTATAACCGTCGTAGCGCCAAAGATCCTGGCCGGTTCCTACCCACATGAAGCCGCGGCCATCCTGGGACAGGCTGCGCGTGTTTCTGCTGGGCAGTCCTTGCTCAGGTCCCAGCAGCTGAATGTTAATGCGTGTTTCAACGGCCTGCGCCATGCAGGGATTGATCAAATTTTGGAATACGAAAAGAAGTAATCCAAAACCCTGGATTTTTACGGATAAACCTAAAATTATAAACCTGGGGAGTTTACGTAGCATGCAAGATCGGACAGCATTTGTAGAGGAGCTCAAAGGTATGCGCGGAAAGATAAAATAACAGCTGCGTATAGCAAGAATTTGCTATTGTGCCTTGCAGCTACATTGTATTCTTTTGCTAACACAAAATCCAGCATCCATATAAGCCTGGCACCTGCTCTTGTTACTTCCGGGACACGCCGCTTTTTAGATATTTCGATTTTACTCAACGTTATTGATCTATTCCAAATGGAGAAATTTTACACTACCTACCTCAGCAGGTTTTTATTCATGATCTGCCTGCTTTCTTTGTTTCAACTGTTTCCTTTCGAAGCTTTCGGTGCAGTTAAGCAGAAAGATTCGCATCGATCCAGGTCACTGCTATCCGCAACAAAAAGCGCGGCAAATCCTGCAACCCATCCTGCAAGGAGAGATAGGAAAAACAGGCAGGCATCCGACAGTATTTCAACGAGCCGTATAGACAAAGCCATTGCCGCATCTTTAAAAAAGCATCGCGCAAAAAGCAGCAACGGAATGCGCGCAACCAAGGCGGAAAGGTCTGCGGCAGTTCCACCTGTTTTGTATGTCAATGCAAACAGGAATGATGGGGCCTTCGATGGCAGTAGCTGGGAAAATGCATTCGACAACTTATCAGAAGCGTTTAAATATGCCCATGAAAATGCCGGAGTTGGGCAAATATGGGTTGCTAACGGCGTTTATCGCCCGGAATACGACTTCGATTATACAGAACAAGTAGGGGGAGATCCAAACGACCACACGTTCAGGTTAGTGCCCAATGTAAAGATCTTTGGCGGCTTTAAAGGAGTTGAGAAATCCCTGGCCGAACGCAAACTCATGGCAGCTTACAGTACTGAGTTTCAAATTTCGGAAGACAATGAGGATGAAGATATTGTAACCATTCTCGACGGAGGCGACCAACTATACCATGTAGTCACGTCGGCAGGCGAAGTAGGCAGTGCCAGTCTGGATGGGTTTATGATATATGGCGGAAATGCAGGCAACCTGACAGATGCCTCCGTAGAGGGCATGACAATTCCACGCAATGCAGGCGGCGGAATTGTGGTTGTTAATTCGTCTCCAACATTGAGCAATCTGCTGATCAGATACAATTTTGCGGTAAATGGTGCCGGGATCTTCGTTAGTAATTCTTCTTCATCATTGAGTAATCTTGAAATTGCCAACAACCGTGCAGCAAATAATGGTAGTGCAATCTATACTTCTCAGTCTAATGTCGTTTTAACCAATTCGATCTTCCACGACAATCGTGCGGATGGAACCGGTGGCGTTTTACTGCTTAATTCCTCCGATGTGCTTACCAATATTACCATATATTACAACAATGGGGAGTTTGGAGGCGGCGTGTATATTTCGGGTGGTTCTCCCAAGATCCGTAATACCATTATCCACAGAAACGATAGCTCCATAGGAATTCAAGTGGAGGTAGTGGATGGTGGCACCCCTTCTTTCGCCAACTGCCTTGTTACGGGAAGTGGCGGAAGCGGCTCGTGGAATACCGGTTTCGGGCAGGATATGGGTGGTAATATTGACGCAGACCCTGTCATGCATCGCTTCTCAAGTCTTACTTTCGGACTGCACGCTGGCAGTCCTTGCATCAATAAAGGTAACAATGTGTTTTTTCAGCCAGGCCAAGTACCCGATCTGTCAGGCTTCACAACGGATCAAAGGGGAACGCCACGGATCATGGATGGCACGGTGGATATGGGCGCTGCGGAGAGTTTATTCGGGATTTTATCTTCCAACCTCACCCCGAACGAGGACGAAATATTATTTGTCAAAAAAGGCGGCAGTGGCTCAAAAAACGGGTCCAGCTGGGATAATGCCGCGCCCGAGCTGGCTGACGCACTTTTTGCTGCTAATCTCAATGACCGTATTTACGAAATATGGGTTGCGGGTGGAACGTATCATCCATTATACCGCCCTGATAATTTCTCGAATGCGGATCCCAAGAGCCCGTACAATTCTTTCCTGCTCGTTCCCAGCGCCAGTATATACGGCGGATTTAAAGGGGATGAATCAGAACTCGCCGATCGCGATCTCAGCCTGACAGCTAACGCCAGTATTTTGAGTGGCGATTTCAATGAAAATGACAGCTTCAATTTCAGCGACCTGTCTAATAGCGGCATCAAAAATGAATTCAGTGAAAACGCCCGCCACGTGGTTTATAGTTTCGGCAGCAATGAATTGAATGGTTTCACGATCGAAGGGGGGAATAATACGACTCCAATTCCGGGAGAAACGCTCTTCATTGACCAAACAATTGTTCCCACTGAGTACGGCTCAGGTATTTTGTCTCATGCTGGACGCGGGACTTTTGAAAACCTGGTGATCAGAAATAACTTAGGTGGCAAAGGCGGGGGATTTACGGCATACGAAAGTGGCGAGTCGATCACCAATTCGGTTATTTACCACAATTATAATAAAGGATCTGGCGCCGGTATTATGATAGCTTACCCGGAGGCTTTGGTTATCAATAATACGAATGTGGTACAAAACCTGTCGGTAACCGGGCTAGGTGGAGCGGGCGTCTCTTCGACCGGTAGTGGACTGCTAGCAATTGGAAACAGTATTATTGCTAATAACATATTGAGGGACAATGAGGACTCTCCCCATGCTAACCTGTATTCCGTCGGATCATCCGAAGCTTACGCAGGCAATAATATCATTGCCGGAAGTGGGGGAAGTTTGAGCTGGCAGCTCAATGATTTTAACGATGAAGGTGGAAACATGGATGTAGACCCGCAATTTGTGGACATGAATGCCGGTGACTTTTCACTGACTGAATGTAGCAGGGCAATTGACGCGGGAGACACCCAACTTTATCCCCCTTGGAATGCTGTTCCCGGGACAGATATAGTGAGTAACAGCAGGATTTTTAATAGTCGGATAGACATTGGTGCGTTCGAATTCCAGAGCGTGCGATCACCCAGTGCAACTGCGCTGGCTGGCAATGCAAAAGAAAGTTCTTACACCTTCGAAGACAATGCTACGCATACATTCATGGCCGAAGCTGATGTGTGTGATTCAGACCTGCTGACGCTGGTACCGACCAATTTGAGCGGCGTGGTTACTGCCAAAGTGTGGGTCGATACGCAGGTGAATTCCTATGCCGGCGCCGTTTATCTGCAAAGGCACTTCGACATTACTCCGGACGATAACGCTGAATCTGCAACGGGCCGCGTGGTGCTGTATTTTACGCAGGGTGAATTTGATGCGCTGAATTTGAAACTCTTGACTGATTCCGAATATTTACCGACCGGAGAAGTAGCGGGGGAAGAAAAAAGAAAGGCAAACCTTCGCATTTACCAGTTTCACGGACCAAGCTTGGACGAAAGCGGAAGCCCTGCATCTTACGGAATTTCAAGAACTGTCATCGACCCCGGCGACCAGGATATTAAATGGAATGCCGGATTAAACCGGTGGGAAGTCTCATTTTCCGTCGAAGGTTTCAGCGGTTTTTTCGCAGGAACTGTTAGCCAGAATCCACTGCCCGTTCGCCTGATCAGTTTTGAAGGAAAACAGAGGGATGATCAAAAAATAAAACTCGACTGGAAAGTAGCAGAACAGGAAGGCATAGATGTCTACGAAGTGGAGTACAGCCCAAATGGTAAAACGTTTACCAAAATCGGTCAGGTAGTCGCTAATATCCTGGCAAACACAGACTACCATTTCACCGATACCCTTTCGCATCATGGCGATGTAGCCTACTATCGCTTGAAAATCAATGAACTGGACGGAAAGACAGCATATAGTAAATTAATATCTATCAAAATACTGACACAGCAAGGATTGGTCGCTTACCCGGTTCCAGCCAAAAACGAACTCTGGATCGATTGGCAGAAAAGTAACGCGGTATCTGCTGAGTTTATTGATTCCAATGGCAGGATCTTAAAAACAATCAAGAAATTATCCGCGTCCCAAAAAGTAGATATATCAGCATGGCCTAGGGGCTTATTCTTTTTGAAAACAAGCGAAAATACTGTCTTAAAAGTACTAAAAGAATAATAGGAGGCCAGGCCGATTTTCAGACATACCAATTTTACTCAACGTTACTTTCAAGATTGCAATTATCAAGTAAAACTCAATGGAAACAAAAATGAAAAAGTTTATTTACTCGCTTCCAACGTTACTAACTTTCCTCTTTTTCGTGCTGGCCTGCACAGACCATGATTCATTTGTTCCGGAACCCGAATTTCTCTCTTCCGAGCCTTTTGTAAGCGGCCTAAAATCACCCGTTGGGATAGCCCTTGATGACAAGGGGAATATCTGGGTAACCGAGGCTGGGACAGGTAGCAACAACGATGACGCGAGCATTGCCATGATCACCCCGTCTGGCACGAAAACTATATTTGTAGCCGGGTTGCGGTCCATCACCAATCAGGGATCAACAGAAGGAATTGGCCATTTGCTTTACCGCGACGGGAAGTTGTATTTCCTGCATGGCGTCAATGGCATGCTCTATGTAGCCGACGTTTCCTCATTCAAAGCGGGTGATAAGCCTGTCAATATCGCTGACATTCCTTCTCAGGATGTTGCTACTTATATTAAAAGTCTGGCCTTAGCCAAGCCGGTGAATTCCAATGCATTCGATCTGGTATTCGGACCGGACGATCATTTGTTTATTGTCGACGCGGGTAGCAACGCGATTTTTAAAAGAGATAAAAAAACAGGTGAAATCAGTCTGTTCACCCACTTTCCCGAAGCTTCGGCAGGTGTAGATGCAGTGCCGACAGGCATTGTTTATGACGGGGCCAAGTTCTTTGTAACCACTTTAACGGGCTTTCCTTTCACGCCGGGTGACGCAAAAATCTATACGGTCGATCAGGCAGGAGCTTACAGTGAGTACAAAAAAGGTTTCACGACCCTTTCGGGTATCGTACTTTCAGCCAACAACAAGCCATTGGTATTGCAGCACGGAATATTCGGAAAGGGATTTGAGGCCAAATCAGGCAAAGTCCTCGACGAGAAAGGCAACACCATCTTCAACTCCATTTCCCAGCCAACTGATATCGTTCGCGCTGCCGACAAAATGTATTATCTGCTGAGCTACAAGGACGGAACAATCGTTAAGCTTAGCTATTAATAAGAATCCCTGACACTAGTATGAAAGCATTAAAAATTTCCGGCAAAATACTCGCTGGCCTGTTGGTTCTTGTTGCAGCAGCCATCGTTTATCTCAAAACGGCCCTACCCAATATCGCCCCTGCCCCAGCTCTTAAAATACAGCGAACCGCGGCACGTATCGAGCGTGGGAAATATCTGGCCAATCATGTGACGGTCTGTATGGATTGCCACAGCACCCGCGACTGGTCTCAATATGCAGGGCCACTTTCCGGCGCATTAGGCGGAGGGGGCGAGGAGTTTACGCAGGAAATGGGTTTTCCCGGAAAATTTTATGCACCCAATATCACACCTTTCGCACTGGCTAGTTGGACGGACGGGGAAATTTTCCGTGCCGTCACAACCGGTGTGAATAAAAGCGGAAAAGCATTGTTTCCCGTAATGGGCTATCACCGGTTCGGCCAGCTCGATAAGGAGGATATTTACTCGGTGATTACCTACATTCGCGAATTGCCTGCGGTGCAAAAGAGTATCCCTCAGTCTGAACCGGATTTTCCTGTCAACATCCTTATTAATACAATGCCTCACGAAGCTTCCTTTACAAGTCGTCCTTCGGAGACCGATCAGGTGGCTTATGGCAAATATCTGATCACCGCGACCGGCTGTGTAGATTGTCACAGCAAGACGGAAAAAGGCGCGGTGATTGCCGGAACAGAGTTTGGTGGAGGAATGGAATTCAGAAGTCCTACCGGCGTTGTGCGCTCGGCCAACATTACCATGCACAAGGAAACCGGGATTGGAAACTGGACGAAAGAAGCCTTTGTAGCACATTTCAAAGCCTATACCGACAGCAGCTATGTTTCACCGAAAGTAGCATCCGGTGAGCTCAACACGCCCATGCCCTGGGTCATGTACTCAGGCATGAAGGAAAAGGACCTTGCCGCGATCTTCACCTATCTGAGTACGATCAAACCCATTGCGCATAGCGTAGTAAGGTTTGAGAAAAATTAGATCTTCTTTCTAACTATACCGATCATTGCGCCAGGGGTAAGCCGTGCTCGAATAGCCCCTTAGTTCCCAGAAGCCCAGCTTGTTGAAGGACAAAAACTCGATCCGGTTGATCCATTTACTGCCTTTCCATGCGTAAAGCTGCGGGGTGATCATTCTGACCGGCCCGCCGTGATCGCGCTCCAAAGGTTTGTTATCGGCGGTGTGAACCAGCAGTACATCTTCTTTTAATGCTTCTTGCAATGAAAGATTGGTCGTGTATTGATCAGAGCCATGACATAAAATGTGTGTGGCCGATGATCTGGGCGAGACCAGGGCCGCCAGATCAGCCATACGGACACCTTTCCAGGGAACATCCATGCGCGACCAGGTCGTTACACAGTGAAAGTCGCTGGTATCTTCGGTCTGAGGCAGGGCCATGAAATCATCCCAGGTTAAAGTAACAGGCGATTCTACGTCTCCATCGATGACCAGCTTCCATTTCTGATGTGAAATGTCAGGCTTAAAACCCAGATCGAGTACAGGCCATTTTACGGTTTTAATCTGTCCAACAGGCAGCTGAGGCATGCCGTGACGGTTAATGGGGCCGCTGCCCATGGGCTTAGCATCTGAAACAGAGGGGGTAGTCGCCATTTGATCTTCAAAGCGAGCCTTCAGTTTCATGCGGGCCTCAATAATTTTATCTAATTTGCTTTTCTCTTCCATGTTTTAATAAATTAACCTTCGCTTACCCATTGCATCATTAAGGCAGTCAGATAACCGCCATAGGTCCCAATTGCATACCCTAATATAGCAAGTAAAACGCCAACTGGTGCCAGGGAAGGGTGAAAAGCTGCTGCTACCACGGAGGCCGAAGCCGAGCCGCCCACATTGGCCTGGCTTCCAACAGCCAGAAAGAAGAATGGTATTTTCAGCCATTTACATACCAAGATCAATAGGATACCATGAATGCTGATCCAGATCAGGCCAATGGCAAACAGGCCCGGGTTCCCGGCAACAGCGCCCAAATCCATCTGCATACCAATGGTGGCGATCAGCACATATAAAAATACCGAACCCAGTTTGGAAGCCCCCGAATATTCCAGTTTGCGAACTGGTGTGACTGAAAGGCCAATTCCGATCAGGGTGGCAATGGTAATGACCCAAAAAAAGTTGGACGTAAGGCTATATTTGGCAAGAACAGGGTAGTTTTCAGCTAAATAAGGGGTAATGATCTCCGCCAGCCCATGCGCCGCGCCCGTGGCTCCAAAGCCCGCGGCAGCCAGAAAAATGTAGTCGCGAACGGCAGGCGTTTTTTCGTTGGCAACCTGATCCGAATCCAGATGCTCTTTCACCCGCTGAACCTGGCTGCTGTCAGCGCCTAGCAAATGATCCATGTTGGCAGCCATCCCTGCTCCATAAATGAGTGCAGCCATCCAAAGCTCTGCAATCAGCACATCCACGGCTACCATTTGGGAGAACAATGCATCGCTAGGGTGAAAGACTTCCCGCAATGCAGTCTGGTTGGCGCCGCCTCCGATCCAGCTGCCTGCAATGGTGGCAAGGCCCCGCCAAACAGCGTCCGCGCCCTGGCCCGCTACGGTTTCCGGACTGATCATACCCACCAGCCACAATGCGATAGGACCGCCAATCATGATCCCGGCCGTACCGGCCAGCATTGCAATGAGCGCTTTCGGACCCAGGCTGGCCAGCGATTTCCAGTCCATTCCAATGGTGAAAAGCACCAGGCAAGCGGGCAGAAAGTATTTGGATACCACCGGGTATAGCTGGGAGGTAACCCCGTTGATAATGCCAAATGAATTAAGCAGACCCGGAATAAAGTAGCAAAGCAGCAATGGAGGAATGATACTGTAAAACCGTTTCCACTGCGGAAGTGAAGCAGTATAGAAAATAGATGCCAGAATCAGCATTAGCAGTCCAAGTACGACAGCGTCGTTTGTGATCATTGTTCGGAATTCAGTTTCAGCGGTGGTTAATGGGTAAAAATAGCTTTGTTTTCGAATAAAATAGCCATTAGCCTCTCAGGTTAGTGCTTTCTAATTTTTTCTAAAATATTTGCCTCCGTCGTGATCCATGTTGGCAGGTTACTTGTTATCGGTAAAAAAACTTCCAATCATGATCATCTCAGAAGAAACAAAATCCGCTACGGCAGACAGGCAGTTATTTATTAAAATGGTAGTCTCCAACTGGGAATTGCAAAATCAGCGCCTCAATGGACTGATCGATAAACTCTCCGATGACCAAATGTTGCAACCGGTGGCGGCTGAAAAAAACAGGGCCATCTACCTGCTTGGACATTTAATTGCGGTCAATGACGGTATGATCCCGCTACTGGGACTGGGAGAAAGACTTTTTCCTGAACTCGAAACGCCTTTTGTCAAAAATCCCGACGATGTGGCCATACATACCGCTTCGGTAGCCGAGCTACGGGCCAGCTGGATAAAGTTAAACAATGCGTTGACTGTTTATTTCAATGGCATGGATCCGAGTGATTGGTTTACCAAACACAGCGGGATTTCCGAGGAGAATTTCGCCAAAGAGCCGCATCGTAACAAGCTTAACATTTTGATTAACAGGACCAACCATCAGGCCTACCACCTTGGACAACTGATCTTTTTAAAATCCTAATGTAACCGACTGGGATTGTTATTGTCGGGTTTTTAAGATATTTTACGTCTTCATTGTCAAGATCACTTCAATACTTGATCACCTTCATATATGGCGAATTATAATTTATTGGTAAATGGCAAAAGGGTAAAGGTGGATGTGGAGCCTGATATGCCTTTGCTTTGGGTAGTACGGGATTTTGCGGGGCTGAAAGGAACAAAATTTGGCTGCGGAATGGCGCTATGCGGAGCCTGCACCGTGCATTTGAACGGGCAACCGACCCGGGCCTGCCAGATGCCGATATCGAGCGTGGGCAAAAATGACAAGATCACAACCATCGAAGGAATAGGGGATGGCAAACTGCACATTATCCAGAAAGCCTGGATCGAAGAGCAGGTCCCTCAATGCGGTTACTGCCAGTCGGGACAGATTATGTCCGCCGTTGCTTTACTTAAAACCAACCCCGAGCCGACCGATGCAGACATTGACTCCGCCATGAGTGGGAATCTGTGCCGCTGCGGCACCTACGACCGGATCCGCAAGGCTATTCACCGTGCTGCCGGTGAGATGAAGGTTTCGGAAAGCGGAATTGGGAAAAGGTAGTTTTTGTAAAGTTGTGATCAACCCCTTAGCCAAAAAGACATTGGAAAATATACCAACTTCACGCCGCGATTTTATCAAGGCATCCTCTCTGACCACATTTGGGCTGGCATTGGGAATCTCGGGTTTTAGCAGGGATGCGGCCCTGAAAAAAATTACTCCGGCCATTTTGAGACTGGAAATCAATCCCTTTATCATCATTGATACGGCGGGTAACATCACATTGGTAAACCCGCGTCCTGACATGGGACAAGGCTCTACCCAGGCTGTACCCTCGCTTTTGGCAGAAGAGCTGGAAGTAAGTCTTGAAAAAGTGCTGATCGTCCAAAGCGACGGAAGGGGCAAATATGGCAGCCAGACCTCCGGTGGAAGCAGCTCTGTCAGAGAGCTTTGGATGCCGATCCGAAAAGCTGGCGCAGCAGCCAGAGAAATGCTCACAACTACCGCAGCCAAAAAATGGAATGTGCCAGTCACAGAATGCGTAGCCGAAGATGGTAAAATACATCACAAGGCTACCGGCAAGAGCCTGACTTACGGTGAGCTGGCCGATGATGCCTCCAAGCTGGAAATCCCCAAAGACCCCAAACTGAAAGAAGCCAAGGATTTTAAGATCATTGGAAAATATAATAAGCGCCTTGATGTTCCCGAACGTGTGAACGGCAAGGCTGTCTACGGCATTGACATTGATATACCCGGTATGGTTTATGCCAGCATTCTGCATTCACCGGCCATACACGGGAAAGTGGTTTCCATCGATGATTCGGATGCCAAAAAAGTGAAAGGCGTTTTGCAGGTTATCAAAACCGAACGTACCATGCCCCACCGCAGCTCTGAGGCCGTAGCCGTAGTGGCCACCAACTGGTGGGCGGCGTTAAAAGGCAAAAAAGCGTTGCGCGTCAAATGGGACAATGCAGACTATGAAAAAACGCTGACGACGGCCGGCTATTTTGCCCAGACCTACGAGGCGGCTAAAAAAGAGGGCATCAATTTTGAGGAAAAAGGAGACTTTACCGCCAAATACACGACTGCCAAAGATAAGCTGGAAGCGCAGTATGAGACGCCTTTTCTGGCCCATGCCCCCATTGAACCGGAAAATGCGGTCGTACATGTCAAAGAGGACGGCTCGGTGGAAATATGGGCGCCTGTGCAAGGCCCCGACTGGGCCATGCGCGATGTGTGCGGCTATTTAAAGATCAAGCCCGAGCAGGTAAAGATCAATGTGACACTGCTGGGGGGAGCCTTTGGGCGGAAGGCCTATCACGATTTTCTTTTGGAAGCGTGTCATATTTCAAGGGAAATTAAAAAACCAGTCAAGGTAATATGGACGCGGGAGGATGATATCAGCCAGGGACCTTACCGTCCGGGTATGCTGAGCCACATGCAAGGTTTTGTCGAGGATGGTAAAATAACAGGCTATCATCACCATGCGATCGGAGAATCCATTGTGAGTCAGGTTTTTAAAGGTTTGAAAACAGACGAAGCAGATCCATGGCTGAGTGAAGAGATTAGTACGGGGAATAATAAGTACAATTTCAGTTCGGCTTCCAAAGTGAGCTGGACTCATGTGAAAACTGATATTCCAGTCGTTTGGTGGCGCTCGGTATATGCTTCCAATTTTGGCTGGGGCCAGGAATGTTTCATTGACGAGCTGGCCCATCTCGCCAAAAAAGATCCATTGAAGGCCAGATTGGAGATACTGCCAGATGAGCGTTTTAAAAAAGTATTAGAAACGCTTGCCGAAAAAGCCAATTGGGAAGAAAAGCTCCCAGAGGGCACAGGTAAAGGAATCGCTATCTTCAAATCCTTTGGCAGCATTTCGGCATGCTGCATTACAGTTTCAAAAAGTGGGAGGGGCGTTAAAATTGATAAGATCGTATCAGTCATTGACTGCGGTCATTACGTGAATCCCGATAATGTCAAAGCCCAGACCGAGGGCAATATCGTCATGGGCATTACCGCCGCTATTAAGGACGGCATAACATTTACCAATGGTGTTTGTGACCAGAGCAACTATCATCAGTACAATGTACTCCGGCTCAACGAGACACCGGCCATGGACATTCACATTGTCGACAGCGGAGCTGTTCCGGGAGGAGTGGGAGAGCCAGGCTTGCCACCTGTGGCGCCAGCATTAGGGAACGCAGTTTTTGCCGCTACCGGAAAAAGGCTTCGTAAACTACCATTTGACATCACCAATCTCGCCTAAATCAAAATCAGGCTGGGTTGCTATGGCTTATGATGAGAAGCTTGCCGACCGGGTCGCACAGGCGCTAGTGGAGCTCCCGGTGTGGCTAAATCTGCCAAACAGAAAAAGTAATGCATGGCCTGCTGGCCGGTCGGATATATAAGCTGGAAAAGGTGCAGGGAAAGGTGTGTGGACCTATGTTGTGATCGAAAAGCTAATCCGAGCCAAGAAGCTCTTACGGTTGGAGGGTCAGGTTGGAAGGTTATTTTTTAAAAATATTGGAAATTGTAAACTAAAAGTATACATATATAGTTATTTTTAATGAAATTGTCTTGCTTAGATCACTTAACGATCATTAAAATTTACACTATAAGTAAACTATGAGTTTACTAAATAACATAAAAATAAAGAATTTGCTCGAAAACTGGCTTCCAGGCCATGTAGCCACATCAGCTTGGCTTAAAGAGATGGGTGTATCTCGGCAATTAGTGCAACGCTATCAGCAAAGCGGCTGGGTAGAAGCCATCGGTGTAGGGGCATACAAAAGGCCAAAAGAATTCGTGGGATGGTACGGAGCCGTGGCTAGTCTTCAAAAGCAGCTTTCCTTGGATGTGCATGTGGGTGGTCCAACTGCATTCTCCGTCAGAGGTGGGGGGCACTACCTTCGCCTGGGAAAAGAACCTATCTTCTTATTTTCTGTTTTGAACGAGCACTTGCCTAAGTGGTTCACTGACTTTAATTGGGGTAACCCAATACATCATCTAAGAACATCAACATTTCCAGTAGACGTTGGCGTTGGAAGCTACAATCACCTTAACATCGAATTAAAAGTATCTGCGCCAGAGCTTGCAATCCTTGAATGTCTGTATATCAGTCCAAAAGCATTTGATCTGTTGGAATGTTATCAGATCTTAGAAGGACAGCAAACATTGAGGCCGGAGCTCATGCAGCAGCTTCTGGTTGAATGTAGTTCCGTGCGCGTTAAAAGGTTATTCTTATATATGGCCCAGAAAGCAAAGCTGCCGGTTATGAAATACCTGGATTTAGAAAAAATAGACTTGGGGACTGGCGACCGGAGCATCGTAAAACAAGGAGTCTATAACTCCAAATTCCGGATAAGTATTCCAAAAGAACTGGTGGATTATGTTTGAAACCTATAGGAAAAAAGTTGAACTTCTTATCAAAGTCATACCTCTTATCAATGAAGCGGGATGTTTCGCATTACACGAGGGACGGCCATAAACCTGTTTATCCATAACATGCCCCGACTTTCGGTGGATATCGATCTTACCTATGTGCCTGTCGAAGACAGGGAAAGGTCTCTGCGTAACATTAGCGAAGCCCTGATACTGATCAAACGACGGTCTGAAGCCTCGATACCGGATGTGAAAATTCAACACAGGCAGGATGCAGGCAAACTTTTGATTATGCACCAAGGATTAGAAATAAAGCTGGAGGTCAATTTGGTAGGCAGAGGAGTAATCGAAGATATCAGTCTGACAGACAGAGATAAAGCTTTTTTTGCTCAGTTTTAAGCAAGTGCAGCCGGATTGGGCAATATACGATTTTGAAAAATTTCCTTCCATCCAGTGGAAACTCAAAAACCTGAACGCGCTCAAAAAAAGTAATCCGGCAAAACATCAGCAGCAGTTTGAATTGCTGCAAGGAAAACTGGGCGATCCGTCGTGATTATGTAAGGCTGGTGGATATGCTTACAACAGCCTTAAAAAGAAGAGCAGGGGAATAAAATTAAAATGAGCCCGATTGAATACCAGGCTCATTTCACAAATCTAGTCACTAAACCTTGTTTATTTTTTAGGGCAGTCCATTTTGAAACTCTCTTGTCTGTACAGATTCAGTTACTGGGCTCCGTCCGCTTTGGCACGCTGCACGGCATACTCTCCCACTTTGTGACCGGACGCAAGTCCTGCTTCGCAGTCAAAGCGGTAGTGGATTAGCCCGTAAATGCGCGAAACAGAAGCCTCGCTGGCCATTGCATCGAGCTTTGCTTTTTCGGTCGGGAAGATGAAAGCCAGTAGTTCGGCCGCAGCGCCCGAGAATGTCGAATGCCCTGATGTGTAAGACGGGAAGTTAGGTAGCCCGACAGATGTTTTGATCTTGCTGTCCATCTGATTAGGGCGGGGATAGTAATAATAATATTTGGCATCCCAGCAAGCAATTCCTGCGTCTTGCAATGTAGTGCCTAGCAGCGCAAGTGTGCGGGCGGTACGCACTTCACTGAAATTGTTCTTGTGACACAAATCAGCGCCTCTGCGGTGCCAGTGTCCCGGAGGCGTATAGCTTCCTACCCCGTCAGACCAGAAGCTTGCAATTTTAGCTTGTTCACGGGTCTGATTTTTGGCAATGTCACGCAGCTCGTCCATATTTTTTGTGTATTCAGCACTTCCAATTGCCGGAGGCGGACTTGGACGTAAAGTCGGCAGTGTTGCTTTATCAAAATTCCAGGTTGCCACAAAACCATAAGTAGGTAGCATAGGAGGGCGAGCAGGGAATTCCTGACTTAACCAAGGCTCGGTAGTACCAATGGTTTTTGCGTTTGCGATCATTTCGGCAGTTTTGGCCTGGTTGTTGGCCGTAGCCATGCCGTCGGTTTTCGCTCTTGCCATTACTTTTGCGCCTACGGCTTTACCCAGTTCTGCGCCGGCAAGGATATCGCTTTCCACATTCATGCCTGCCCAAAGACGGCTGTTTTTATGTTGGGCCAGCTTCTCTTCCAAAAATGGTACTTCGCCTGGAAACATGGCTTTTAATACCAGGAAAGAGGCTTCTGCTACGACTGCGTCCTCGGACGGATAAGAAGGCAGGTCCGTAACTGGAAGCAGTGTTTTGATAGACTCATCAGTCTTGGAAGGCGCCTTGCGGTTGTATTTGAATTTGTAATTCCATGCGCTGATCAATGCATCGTACTGGGCCACGCTCAGGTAGGCCAGCGCGCGCGCCGTATAGGGCGGGTTGGCGAAAGGAAACTTGGGGTCCGCCAGTGGATTGGCTGCATCAGGCAGTGGGTATTTGCCATCTTTGTTGGATGCCGGCGGGGTATTGTAGCGGGCAGAAAGCTCGCGGCCAATCTCATTCCAGCGAAATACAGCGCCCGCGCCCCAGTAGCTGACTTGTTCTTTTTGCTGGGGCGTCACTGCGCCAACCACTTCTTTAAGTTTTTTGAGCTCTGCTTTGTAGTAATCCGAGGCAACTGCCGTCGGCGCAACCACCGCCACGTCGCTGGTCGATGCGAGTACATAAGGCTTCCAGGTGCCTGCATTCTGGTCCAGACTGGAAGGTGTATTAATGCCCGCGGTCGGTTCGTCTACTGTTTTGGTACAGGAAGAAACAATCGTTACAAGCATTAGTAATGTTTTGGCGTATTTGAAATTAATACTGCGCAATGGGTTTGTATTTTTCATTAGAATAGAAATGATATTTTATTTTTTATCTGCTTTCGCGTACCGGAATTGGTAAAGCACCCCAATCGAGTAAGAAGTGCTTTTACCCACATTGGACCCTTCAATCACTTTGGAGAAGCGTGCATTAACCCCTATGTTTTTAGGCTGGAACTTGGCATAAACACCTACCTGGGTGGACTTCATGTTATTGGTTGGAAATGGCATGTCGTTTCTGCGAATGTTATCGCCTCCGTCACATGCTCCGTGTTCCAGAAACGCCTCTCCTTGAATGGCTTTTTTCAAATAGCCCAGTCGCACGGCGCCATCATAAGCATTGGGAACACTGACCCGATTGGAGTTATATAGTTTGCCGTCTGCCTGGTAGGTGTCGCGATCAATGTCGATCTTGCTTCTGAAAATATAGCTAGCCGAAGCGGTCATGTAAATTCCGCCCTTGTGCCGGTAACTGGCCAGTAGCCTTGCTGTAGCGGTTTTACATTGCAGCCCGATGGACATAGGGAGAAAATCGGGAATATAATCGCCCACCGGAATGGAGGCGCCTGCGATGGCATGCAGTGAGAAACCCGACACATTGATAAACCGGTATTTGATCCAACCCGAAGCATCCTGAAAACCGCGCTGCCATCTCAGGTTACCTGCACTGGTTTTGGTGCGTATATAGGGAATGCCCGCGATAATGTTCAGGTTCTTGGTAAGACCAACGGCCAGCATGGCCATACCGGCTTGGGCGGTATGGGTACCGATGTTGAGGTTTTCTCTCAGTAAAGCATTTTCCCAATACTGGTCCCAGGAGCTGTGGTTATAGGAAACGGCAAGACATGCGGTATTCTTACCCATATAAATGGCGTCATTAGGCATTTGGGCAAAAGCGGAAGACACACAGCCTACGCATGCGAACAAAAGCATAGCCAGTAATCGCTTTCTGATTTGTAAAGAATGCAACATATAGAAATTTAATTTGAAGTAATACGTATACCGAAAAATGTCCCTATAAAGGAATTCCCCAGCTTATGGTTTTAATTCTTGGTCAGTGACAATGCTGTCGTGATGTAGTTTGCCTGCAATGACAGCCCAAATGGTCGCGCTGAGATTAACGAAGCAATGAAGCGGGCTGGGCCCGTTAATGTGGCTTAGGAAAGTTCGGGTGGGGGCGTTGATAAAAGACTTTCGAATGACCTATACGTCAGCTCAAAAGGGGAAGGAAATAATGGTTGCGTTTCAGGCAAAAATTGTTTCGCATAAATCGTGAAGTCGTAGGAGTTGGAAACGTAATTTTTTAGAATGCTGCCAAGTAGCTTGATCATTTTTCCGTAAGGCTGCCCTGGTAAATCTGCCTGAGGATCTGCAGTGACCTGCATGGCGTTGGCCAGCTCGAAAAAATGATCCCTGGCGGCCTGATTGGATTTTAATGTGATATAAAGCGTATCATTTTCATGGAGCACACTAGTAGGATTGTAAAAATTTCCGTCTTTTCTGACCAGTCCTTCGATTTTCCCACTCACCTCGGCGTGCTCTGTATAGGGTAGGGAGGGCAGGTACATTTTCACCAGCCGGGTATCTTCTACATGATTTGAAATGGAGGCAACCTGGTAATTTTTCCCGAAGAAAAGGATAGCAAAGCTGAGCCCAAACGTGTGGTAGAGCAGCAAAGCTAACAGCGCTATGGGTAGCGATTTTTTCAATTTCAAGAGGATTTATATCCAAATGTAACAATAATCAGTGCAATTAAGCAAGAAGTGTTTCCAAAATGGCTAATCTCCTGTCAGTCTGCAAAATGTAGTCACCATCGGTTATTTATACCGGAATGCAAAGGAGCCATTTGAGCGGCTGCAAGCATAAGTATTTTTGATTTCCGACTGGTTGCGCCGCCGATTTTCACTAATTTACCATTGTAATTGTAAAATGGAGCTTACCATGAAAAAGACCGGCAAATTAATGCGAGGCGCGCCGCTGTGGACTGCTTTGTCAGCCATTTTGCTGGTAATGGCTTTTTCGGAGAATGCTGGCTTTACAAAACAGGATTTTGAAAAGCTGAAACCATTGTCTGGCCTTTGGATTACCAAACGCGCCAGCGGTGATATCTACGAGCAGTGGGCCATGTCCTCGGAGTCGGAACTGACCGGAAAAAGCTACAAAGTCCTCAAAACCGATACCTTCCTGCTTGAAACGATGAAGCTTTATCATAGCGGAGGCGAGATCGTGTTTGCACCTGTGGCGGCAGGGCAGAATGAAGGAAAAACTGTGCTCTTTAAATTGAGGTCCATCCAAGGCAGCAAGTTTGTTTTTGAAAATTTAAAGCACGATTTTCCGCAGCGGATCGTCTATGACATCAAATCCCAGGATTCGTTGCATGCCTATATCGAAGGACAGGTCCAGGCAAAAAACAAGCGGATCGATTATCCTTACAGTAGAATACATTAAAAATAATAGAGCAACACCATGAAAAGATCCGAGATTAACCCAATGCCACCCTTTTTTGATCGTTACATCAACCTGGTTGAGGATATCGACATTTTTGAAGCATTTGAAAAATATGCACCTGAACAGATCTATTCTGAAATTTCAAAGCTGAGCGCGCTGGGAGATCAGGTTTACGCCGAAAATAAGTGGACAGTGCGTGATATTTTACAGCATGTCATCGATAATGAGCGGATCATGTCTTACCGCGCCTTGCGTTTTTCAAGAAATGATCAGACTGAGTTGCCTGGTTATGATGAGGCGGTTCTGGGAGCCAACACCATTGCCAGCCAGCGCACGATCCAGGATCTGATGGAAGAGTTTACTCAGGTGAGGGCGGCGACCAAACTGATGTTCAAATATATGAACAATACCATGATCCATTGCGCCGGAACGGCCAATCAAACACGAATCACGCCCTTGGCACTGGGATTTGTGATCATCGGGCACCCGATCCACCACATGAATGTGATTCGTGAGAGGTACTTTCCGTTGTTATAACAGGATCAGACAATGGGGCTATGGCTAAGCCTTGGAATGCTTTTACAGCAAAAATGGAGTATCACTAGTGATCATCGATACTTCTTTAGAATATCTTCAATCCTGGGATCAGGAATCAGATTTGTGGTACCTACTAGTATGGCCTGCTTATAATCCGGGTGCATGGTGTTGATCATATAATTAAATGCTTCCGGCATTACCGCTGACGGTACTTTTAGGGCAATCGACTTTGCCTCGCGGTACCATTTATCTCCTAGCGGCAAGCATAAGGAGTAGTCGTTGGGATCCCTCCATGTAGAATTTAGTGTCTGTGCACTAACTTCTTCTATGGATACTGTATCGGGAATAGAGATGAACATGATCTGAAAATCGTTGTTAAACCCAACTCCCTGTCTCCTAACCATGTTCTCAAGAAATGCTAATGGGATTGACTCGGCAGCATATAGTACTTTATTACCAGCACTGTTCCATCGTCCTTGTACGCCAGACGCAAATAAAGATCCGCTATACAGTTTGTGCACAATTCTGTAAATGAGCATATTTATACGGGATACCCTTGTGCAAGCTTGTCGAGTTCCTCAGACAAAACGTCAACACCTCCACCGGTTCCAAGCCAATCCCAAGGCTTTTCGGTTGAGTTCCAGAACGGTTTTTGAAGCCAATAGTTGAATTCGTCTACATTGCCAAAAATCTGCTCGCCCTTTTCGAATAAAGCAATCAGTTTCAGTAAATGCTCCCCGTATAAAGGATCAAGCTTTTTTTGCGAGTCTTTGTAGTTGCTGATCGTCCGTGAAGTAAGATTGATTAGTGCTGCCAAATTCCTTTCGGACATCTTAATGGCTTCGGCAAAATCATAAAAAACCTTTGGCTGCAAACCTTTACGGGCTAAAATTACAATTGCAAAGTTAGTTGCTATGTCCAGATTTGTAAATTTTGCCCTGATGCTAAGGTTGGGCTGGCTTATTACTGATTTCATCGCGCTATCTTTTACATAAATTCCTGAACAAATGTATGAATTTTTTCTCGATTAAAAGCGAAAATTTTCCTTTGTGTGATATACGTAGTGCCTGATGACCGACATTAGATTTCTTACAACCTGCCCGAAAGCTGGGCAAGAGCGTCTTCAACCCGCGTTACGGGCAGCTGACAGGTTTTATCGTAACAAATGTAGATAGCTGTTTTTGCATTCAGGTCTGTCCGGTTTTCAAGCAGCGGCAGATTTGATGCTGTTGTGGTTCCCATGACGATCTTATTGGGGATGAAAAACCGGTCAAAGTCCTTTCTGATGGCCTCTGCCTCGTGGCCGACGATGACGATTTCGGCCGTAGGCACTGACCTGAGGCAGTATAAAGCTGCCCAGTTGGTCACCCATTGCACATCTGCGAGCAGCAGCTTGGTGATTTTAGCGAGCATTTTGTCGGAAATTTTACTGTAATCGTCCCGATCGAGCATTTTGCCCAAAATGTAAAGGTTATGGGCCATCATGGAATTGGAAGCAGGGATCACATTGTCAAAAATTTCTTTTTTGCGGGCAATGAGCGTTTCGCCATAAGCGTCGGTGAAGTGAAAGAAACCCTCTGACTGGTCATAAAAGTTATGAATGCTGTAATCGGTTAGCTGCTGTGCATTTTGGATCCACTGCTCATCAAATGTGATCTGGTAAAGGCCCAGGTAGCCCTCAATGACGGCTGCGTAGTCTTCCAGGAATGCGGTAATCGAAGCCAGCCCGTTTTTGTAGCTATGCCATAATTTATCTTTTGCTGTCATTTTATCAGCGATAAACCGGCCGGTAGCCACTGCAAGTTCACGGATTGATTCATCGCCCAGGGCCCGGTAGCAATCGCATAATCCTTTGATCAGAAGCCCGTTCCAGGAGGCCAGGATCTTGTCATCCAGTCCGGGGCGGATTTTCTCTGCTCGTTTTAGGGCGAGCCTGACCAATGCATTCCGGTACAGCTCCGGCAGCTGATCAGAGAAAATACCGGCGGCTTTGGCTGTTTCTTCGACAGCATGCGTCAGGTGCAAATGGTTGTAGCCGTGCTCCCAATTGCCTTGCTTGGAGATTTTGTATAGCTTGGAAAACCATTCAAAATCATCTCCTAACGTCTGGCGCAGTTCCTGCTGAGTCCAGATATAGAATTTCCCTTCAATTCCCTCACTATCCGCGTCGAGTGCTGAGTAAAAACCACCGTCATTACTTAACATTTCAGACCGAAGCCACTCGATCGTACGTTGAATACGGTCGGCATAAACCGGATTTTGTGTCAGCGAAAACGCTTCGGCATAAATGCTCAGTAGCTGGGCATTATCATACAGCATTTTTTCAAAATGAGGAATAAACCAGTCTTCATCGACCGAGTACCGCGCCCAGCCTCCACCTACATGATCGTAAATGCCGCCCAATGCGATCCTGTTTAATGATAACTCTAAGTGTGCGAGTGCGTCTGGGTTTTGACTGATATCATAATAACGCAGCAGAAATTTGTAAATGGAGGGCATCGGAAACTTGGGTGCCCTGTCCATTCCTCCTTTTTGGGTGTCAAAATTTCTTTGCAACTGCTCAAACATCAGATCCAGGTTGGCGGTGCTATACACAGCGGTCGAATCAGTCAAGCCGTATTTTTGCGAATCCGAGACGATCATATTTTCAACAAATCCTTCGGCGGAACTGGCCAGTTCATCATAATGATCGGTAAATGCCTTCTGAATGCTATGGAGGAGTTGAACCCAGTTTTGAGGGGGCAAATAGGTCACCCCGTAAAAAGGTTTACTGGTAGGCAGCAAAAAAACGTTTAGCGGCCAGCCTCCGCGCACACCCATGGCCTGGACAGCATCCATATATACAGCATCCACATCGGGCCGCTCCTCTCTGTCCACTTTAATGCAGACAAAATAGTCATTCATTACGGCGGCAACGGCCTCTTTTTCAAAACTTTCCCGCTCCATCACGTGACACCAATGGCAAGCAGAATAGCCGATACTAACCAGAATGGGCTTGTTTTCGGTTTTCGCTTTGGCAAGCGCCTCGGGGCCCCAAGGATACCAATCGACTGGATTATGGGCGTGCTGAAGAAGGTATGGGCTGGTTTGCTGACTAAGACGGTTCATGGAGCAGATGGTAAGCTATTGAAGAACAACCACTTTTTTAGTGATCGTTTTTAGAGAAGTAGTAAAGCGGGCAAAATATATACCCGAAGAGATGACGGGTAATGGGACTAGCTCTGTGGTCTGGCCAGCCACTGATTTAATTTTCTTTTCAAAAACCAGCTGGCCTTTAGTGTTGATCAAAGAAAAATCCACATCAGTGGCGCCATTCACGCCCGTTAGTGCCACATTGAGCTCCCTGCTGACCACACTGGGGTACACATAGGCTTCTGACAAGAATGGTTGGGTCGAACTGATGATGTCAGTCAGGTCAAATTTGCAGAGAAAAATCTCTTTTCCTTTCAATGAAATTGTCCTGGACCATTTTTGATAGGAGACAAAAACATCGGTCTGCGCGTTATCAGCCGCATATGGGTTTTGCGCAGCAATCAAAATCTCATTTCCCTTCACAGCTCCTCTCCAAACCGGGGTTTGCTGCTCCATCAGATCCCGGGCTGACTGCGGTATGACTAGTTGATAGCTGCCCTCGAAGATATCCTTAAATGCAGAAAGGCGGTAGAGGCCATAGATGAAGTGCTCATAGGCCGCATAGTTTTCCTGACGGTTGCCCGGAAAGGATGGATTCTCCCAAAACCATAATCCTTTTGCGCCCGAAAAAAACGGAAATATGGCTGTGGCCTCGGCCATAAAAGGGGTGATCAAGGGCGTAGCGGGGTCATAGCTATCATGGATCCGCATCCATACAAAGGGAATGACGGGTTTATTACTCCATGCCGTATTGGACTCTATATTGAAAAGAAGGTAGGACAGATAGTCTTTGCCGATGGGATGATCATAGCCGTAATAATAGTAAGGAGAGGGCGAGAGAAAATCCAACCCATTGTAGAAGCTGCCCCCGATTTTACCGGTGTTATCCTGGGTCAGGTAGTGGGTGCGGGCCAGGTTGGTGGTCCAGTCCTGCCAGCTGTTGGCGGTAATGTTAAGCCAGGTATTGCGAACGGGAACGTCACTATAACTGGTAATAGATGCTTTGACGCCTTTGGCCCTCAGGCGGTTGATGGCCTCTGTATACCACCAGCGCAAATCGCGTTTATAAGTAAATACAAAATCGGCATCCGACAGGCTGCGATAGTTCTGTGGGATCTTCGGGTTGGTTTTAAGGGCCAAAATATCGCGGTCTTCGCGCTGCATCCGCTCAATGTCCAGGCAAACAATATCTGAATCCGAAATGGTGCCGGCGTAGTTATCCCAAAAACTGCGGTAAGCAGCCGTGTCATTTCCCCATGGACTGCGCAGCGCATTGTCCGACCAGGGCTGATCCCCCCCCGAGGAAGTCGCCACGCCATACCATAAGATAGCCCGGTTCTGTCCTTTCAGTGAGCCGGGTTCTGGCCCGCTGTATGCAGCGATGTGGCTGAAACCGTGTTTGAGTGGCTGCGACTGGGTATCGCCAAACCTGGGGCCACTGTAAATGATCTTAAAGGGCAGGGTGAATTCGGGAAACTTGCTCCACTCGATGGTGTTGTTGACAGTCACCGGGTTTAGTATATAAGCAGGCTTGCAATCCTGTCCCCATGATTGGATCGAGATGGTAAGCAGGAAAAGAAAACCGGTGTAAGCCGTCGTGAAATAGATCTTTGTAGAGTGGATCATAAGAATTGACCAGACAAATTCGTTACTTTTGCGTTGCGAGTAATTTGATTTTTCCGCGAAAGCAACAATATTTTATTCGCTAAAAAGTTTTCATTTTAAAATTGCCTTGAAACATAAAATCTGACAGCTATGAGACGAATACTGCTTTTTATCCCGCTTTTATCGATGCTTTTATTACTGGGTTGCGATAAGGACAAAGATAAGAACGAAAACCCGACGCTGACAGAAAAGGATAAAATACTGATTAATTATCCCTGGCGCATGTCTGCGGTGACAGATTTGTCCTATAAAGACATTCCTGTCAATAAGCTCAATACCCAGACGCAGGGGATTAAAGAAGTAATGGATATCCAATTTCTTCAAAATAATGTCACCAAGGCGATAGACCAAAAATCCAAGCAGGTAATTAATGGAGGTACGTGGTATTTGATCAATGAAAATAAAGTACTTGACATTAAGATTTCGGGCTTTTCAGGCGAGTTTGGGGTGGAAGAGCTTACTAACAGCAAACTAAGGTTAAAAAGTAAAATGCCCGTTGATGGCGTAGAGCAGGAAACGATCATGGTTTTCGAGCCTGTCATCAAATAAAGCGGGTGGGCATATAGGATTTCTTTAAACGAGCGGCGGATAAAATCTGTCGCTTTTCTTATTTTGTGGCAAATTTAGTAAGAATGACAAAGAACAACCCCTCTATCATTAATGCCTGGTGTATGTACGACTGGGCCAACTCAGTTCACGCCCTGGTGATCGTTTCCAGTATTTTTCCCGTTTATTTCAGCGCTACGGCGTTGAGTGCATCAGGTACACCCGAGATCGATTTCCTAGGGATGCATATCAAAAGCTCAGTGCTTTTTTCCTACACCGTTTCCGCTTCTTTTCTGATCACAGCCCTGCTGATCCCGTTATGCACGGCAATCGCTGATTTTACTGGCAGGAAAAAAACGTTTATGAAATTTTTCTGCTACACGGGTGCGGTGAGTTGTATGCTGCTGTATTTTTTTACCAAGGATACGCTGACCGCCTCTGTTTTTCTGTTTGGACTTAGTTTGATTGGGTGGGCTGGAAGCATTGTTTTTTATGATTCCTACCTGCCTGAAATTGCCACCGAAGAAAACTACGACCGCTACAGTGCCCGTGGTTTCTCGATGGGCTACCTGGGCAGTGTTTTGCTGCTGCTTTTTAACCTGAGCATGATACTGGCCCCGCAATTTTATGGCATTACCCACAAAGCCATTCCGGCCAGGATCTCCTTTCTGACGGTCGGTATTTGGTGGATTCTCTTTGCGCAGATCCCCTTTCATTACCTGCCCCAGGGCAAAACAGCCAAAAAAAGAGCAGGCAACTGGGTATTGAATGGTTTTAGTGAATTAAAAAAGGTTTATTCACAGCTTCGAGAGCAGCCTTACTTAGCCAAATTCCTGAGCGCCTTCTTTATTTACACCATGGGGCTGCGTACTGTGATGTATGTGGCGACGATTTTTGGGGCGACCGAGCTAAAACTTCCTTCTCAGAGCCTGATCATTACTGTGCTGCTGATCCAGTTGGTGGGAATTGCAGGCTCCTACGCTTTCGCCTGGCTCTCGGGAAAGATTGGCAATATCTTTGCGTTAATGGTCGGGGTGAGCATTTGGATAGGGATATGCATGGGGGCCTACTATACTACGGAGGCATCCGAGTTTTATGTCATTGCCTGCATGGTAGGAATGGTCATGGGTGGGATCCAGTCGCTCTCCCGGTCTACTTATTCCAAGCTCATTCCGGAGAATGTGCCTGATACTGCGTCCTATTTTAGTTTTTATGATGTCACCGAAAAGCTGGCCATTGTGATTGGTACTTTTATTTATGGCGCAGTCGAGCAACTGACCGGAAGTATGCGCAATAGTATCCTTGCTTTGCTCGTAATTTTCATCATCGGCTTAGTGCTGCTCTACCGGATCCCTTCGCGTAAAGTTTACCATTTCGAATTGGAAACAAACAAAAATTAGGCTATTATCGCGGCTCCAACAGGATGTTAGCTCAGCTGGTTCAGAGCGCCGCCTTGACAGGGCGGAGGTCAGCGGTTCGAACCCGCTACGTCCTACTTTCATAGCCCATTAAAATCAAAAGCTCTGATTTTAATGGGCTTTTGACTGGACTACGCCTGGGAAGGAATTAATATCTTTCTTGATAAATTTGCATCATGAAAACGACCCTACCGACCGAGACCCTCCCTGATAAAAACAATGACAATAGCGCTATGAGCACTTTGCATTCCCTCTCACCTTAGCTTTTTCTAAACTGTCTTGAATTTATTTGACCTTATTGAATTTGATATTGAAAGCCCGTGCCATAGTTATTGCAAAATTTGTGACTTGACCTGTTTTCGTTTTTGTAAATCTAAGGTCAGCTCTCAAGTCTGGGACCATAAAATGATCCTTATTGATCACAATAATCGGATAGTCATTAGCCGGGGCTTGATGCAGCAGCAGTTTGCCATCTTTCAATTCAATGGTAAACGAAGCTTTTACTTCATCGGAATAGTATGTGCCCAGATACAAATCAATGGCTGCTTTTGTCGAATCTACCTTATAAAAGGTGTAATGATCAAAAGGAGGATTAATGTAAGCCACTTGGTGGGTTTGGGTAAAGTCGAATGCACCTTCACCCCATTTAAACTGGGTGGCCTGTGTGGGAGCTAGAACCTGGTCCCCAATCGCTAATTTTTTATCCGTAATCTGAAACGATACACTGCCTGTTATACCACTTTGATACTGGCCCGCATACCGCTGTAATTGATCATAGGGAATAACAATAGGACGGTCGGGTGAAGAGTTGGAAGGACTTTCTTTCTGCGTAGTATTCCCAATAAAAAGTTTCTCCACTTCTACAATTAAATTAGTCCTGGCCGTATCGAACTGCGCCGAGTTACTTAACCAAGCAATCGACAAGTCTAATTGTGGGAAGCGCTCTAGCATAGCCCGGTAGCCTGCCGTTGCCCCTGAATGCTGAATGAAGTCTAATCCGTATCGCTTGCTTACGAATAGGCCTGCCCCGTATGAATTTAGGCTTCCGTCAATAAAGCGGTCGGTCTCTATTAGTTTTGCCAGCAACGAGGGAGTACCGAACTGACCATTCCAATAGTATTCATTCCATTTGATCAGATCCTCCGTCGTGGTCAAAAGGCCGCCATTGCCGTAAGCATTTTCATTGGGCATGTCGGTTTTAAATTCTCCTTTATCTGCGCTGTAAGCCAAAGCCCGGTTAACCACTATTCTCTTAAAATCGTCGCGCCACTGTGTATGGATCATTCCAGCTGGGAGAAAGATATGTTTTCGGGTGTACTCGGCCAAACTCATACCACTTACCCGCTCAACGATGATAGCTAATAGGTTATAATTTGAGTTGCTGTAAATGAATTTTGTGCCTGGTTTATTGTTGAGGCTCTTTTGCTCAGAGACGATTTGTAAAACATTAGTATTGTTGTAGGTCTTGGTCGTCCTCGGCCATCCAGCCAGTTCCGAAATTGTTCCCCAATCCCGAAGGCCACTGGTGTGATGAATTAGCTGACTAATCGTTATGGGATCATCATAGATTGGAAGTTCGGGAAGATACATTCGTATGTTATCCTGTAAACCCAATTTTTGTTGTTGCTCAAGTAGAAAGACGGCTGCTGCTGTAAACTGTTTGGAAACTGAGCCAGCTTCATTGATAGAGAAATTAGTCATAGGTACCTGGTGCTCCATGTCGGCCATTCCCCAGGCCTTTGAATAAATGAGCTTCCCGGAACGGCTTAGGGATAGCTGACATCCCGGACGATCAGGCTGGTAACGGCTGAACATTTGATCTATGACGGTGAGCGTGTCCTGCAAGGATTGAGCAAAAGTAACGGACAACGAAGTCAGAAGTATCGTCACTACAAAGCATGCTTTCCGCATTTTTATCAGCAATTAAGTTGGGAACCGAATTTAAGAAGGCTTAGGGGGATAAAATATACCGCATCTCTGCCTAGTCCAATTGGTTCTTTCTGCCCAGTGCTACGGTGGCAGCACTCTTGATAGCAATGATGAGATCGGTATTTCCAGGTAGATATTTTCTTTGTTTGACTTCATTTTTCCGTAGTCTATAATTTCAGGTGATAATTTTTTTCTTATCAGTGGGTGATAATTGGGCGTAATTCCGATAAACCATAAAAAGCGTTAGCGTATGATTTCGATACAAAGCCTGTCAATGAACGCAGCCCTGCTGACCGACCGTGAGCGGACGCTGGAACGCATCTATGCGAAAACCTATCCGATGGTGCGGCATTATGTGAAGGAAAACAGTGGCACCGACGATGACGCCAAGGATATTTTTCAGGAAGCGCTCATCACCTATTACGAAAAGGTGGTATACGACCAGCTGACGTTAACTTCATCGCTGAGCACCTACCTGATGGGCATTTGCAAGAATCTCTGGCGGCAGGAGTTGGACAAGCGGGCTCGCAAAACATGGTTATCGGAGGCGCCAATTGATGAAGTCGGCGAAGAGGTTATTGTAGATGACGAGCAGCCAACAGCAACGTTAATGGCCTTCGTCGAGCAATTGGGAGAAACCTGTAGATCGCTTCTGGTCAGCTTCTATTACTTCGGTCAGCGGTTAGAGCAGATCGCTGAGCAGCACAGTTACCGGAGCGTGCGCTCAGCTACGGTGCAGAAATTTAAGTGCTTGGAGCGGCTGCGCAAAGCCGTAAGCCACCTGTCCATCAACCAGTTCAAATTATAATGCCCATGCGTCCACTGTTAAACGAAGTGCAACTGTTGGAGGATTACCTCAAAGGCACTTTACCCGAAGAACAGCAGCTCGACGTAGCGGTTCGCTTGCTGTGGGATCAGGAATTGCAGCAAAAGCTGGCCAGACAGCGACTGGCGTATAAGGCCCTGCGCCTGTTTGGGCGCCGGCAGCTCCGAGCCGAGTTAGAAGCCATCCACACCCGCCTGTTCGGATAACCCCTAAGTAATCACCCAACCGTTTGATATTGCCCGATTGCTTTATACGAGCGATAGGGCTTCGTATTGCCCTGAATCAACCATCTTTTCAAGAGTCAACTTTCATCACATATTTATTTTCCTACCTTATGTATTACCCAGACTTTAGCCGCAGCGAGTTCCGCCGGTTCGCCGTACACCATCAGCACCTGAACGGCCTTACCGTCGACCGGTATCTACACCAAATCGAAAACATGACCCGGTCGGTCATTGAGGAACGCCCGATGAACTTCCGGGAGGTCGACGTCTTCTCGCGCCTGATGGCTGACCGGATTGTGTTCATGGGCGCGGCCGTCGACGACAACATTGCCAACGTGATCATAGCGCAGTTGCTGTTCCTGGAGTCGGTCGATGCCAAGAAAGACATCCTGATGTACATCAACAGTCCCGGTGGTTCGGTTTACGCAGGTTTGGGCATTTACGACACCATGCAATACGTCCAGCCCGACGTGGCGACCATCTGCACCGGCATCGCCTTATCCTTCGGGGCGGTATTGTTGTGCGCGGGTGCAGCCGGTAAACGGTCGGCTCTCCCTCACGCCCGCGTCATGATTCACCAGCCACACGGTGGCGCACAGGGCCAGTCGGTGGACATCGAAATCACCGCCCGCGAAATAGTCAAGCTTAGAAATGAGCTGTACGAAATCATGGCCCTTCATAGCGGCCGGTCAGCCGAAGAACTCGAACGCTGGGCCGACCGTGACTATTGGATGAAAGCCGAAGAAGCGAAGGTACATGGCTTTGTCGACGAAGTGCTAGTGCGCTAATCTAGCCGAAACGCCTGCGCCCGGGTGTTATCACTACAACACAAATAGCCGTCAGCCCAAATCCAGGGCTGACGGCTATTTGTATCTGCGCCAAGCCGGGACTGGACTTGCACCAGTATGGTAGAGATTTTTAGGCGGCTAACATTAGCAGATACTTTTGCCAATCCATCTATGTTAGTGTAAGGGTGATTTTCATAGGGCTAGGTAACACTGCATTCAGTCAGGCAATTCAGGAGAAACCAGAAGCACAAAAGCCTAAAATAGAATTGGACGAGCCTATTTTTATGGTTGTCGAAGTGCCCTTAGAGTAGTGAACTTGATGCCGAAATGGATTCCCGGCAGACAATCTGGAAAAAGAATACGCGTGAGATACATACAGCCTGTTGAATTCCCGTAACAACACGTACCTATTCATTTAAAAAAGTTGTCGAAAAAAAACTGAATCAGCATAAGCTGGCAGTCAATGCCATGTTCTCTCAATTCCTTTTACATATTAACCATGGGTATGAGTACCTAGGGAAGTTATTTTTAGAGCGTAATTTATAACTATGCGTTACGCGTTCTACATTGGCTGGATAACTTTCATTTTACTTCTAGGATCGTGCCTGCTGGCTTATGGACAAGCAACAGCCCTATTGACTGGCTAGGTGACAGATGCGACGACAGGAAAACCCATGCAGCTTTCCTGGTTCAGGAGTGGCCCGGTTTATATGAATTTGGTAAAATGAATGATACGCCATCGGAAAGTACAAAACCCATTAGGCACCGAGCATCATGAAACGTCGGAAATATTTCATGATTACTGAATTACAGGGGCTAGAACAGTTGACATGTGAACCACCGCCATGAAATGAAGTCGATTGAAACATTCCCGGATGCAGCGAAAGTATCTGGGCAAATTTTTGTATACTATATCCAACTTCTCAGGGGCTATAATCCATTGCAATTCGTAAAATCGGCCGAAGCGGCAACTTTTACATTTCGTTAACCTTATTTTACCGATACTTAACAGACGCCAGGATAACTACTTGTAGCTTTGATGAAATCCATTCCAACCAAACCATCCATGAAAAATCAACGCCTGCTTCTGATTCTTTCCTTTCTATTCGTTGTATTTCACGTCCACGCGGATGATCTGGACGATTTTATCCGGAGCCAAATGCAGAAGCGGGGTATTCCCGGTTTGTCCCTGGCTATCATTCAGGACGGAAAAATCTTGAAGGCTCAGTCCTATGGGTTTATTGATAAGGATGGAAAGGTGCCTGTCACGACGAACACTTTGTTTCAGGCAGGCTCGGTTAGTAAATCGGTTGCGGCTATGGGCGCCCTGTATCTCGTTGAACAGAATAAACTTTTTCTGGATGAGAATGTTAACGTAAAACTTAAAAGTTGGAAAGTCCCTGATAATGAATTTACAAATGATAAAAAGGTTACACTGCGCGGGATACTCAGCCATACTACCGGTCTTACAGTGCACGGATTCCCGGGATACGCTGTGGGCGCCAAGATGCCTTCGGTCGTGGAGATTCTGGATGGGACAGCCCCAGCCAATACACCACCGGTTCGCGTAGACTTTGTTCCGGGCTCCCGTTGGAGATATTCAGGAGGTGGCTATACTGTCATGCAACAGCTGATGGTGGATGTGACTGGCTCTGTCTTTCCGGAATTCATGAAAAGTCATGTGCTTTCGCCACTTGGTATGAAAAATAGCACCTACCAACAACCTTTACCCCAGGAATTGGCAAAATTGACGGCAACCGGTCACTACAACAATCGAAGTTTGGTGAAGGGTCGCTGGCACATTTATCCTGAGATGGCAGCAGCGGGATTGTGGACTACACCGTCTGATCTGGCCCGGTTCGCGATCAGTATTCAGAATGCTTATGCTGGAAAATCAGGAAGTGTATTATCCCAGTCCATGACCCGCCAAATGTTGACAGATCAGAAAAACAGGGATGGACTTGGTGTTTTTTTGCAGGGTGACAGTGCTACGCTCCGCTTCGGTCACAGTGGGCGCGACGAGGGTTTTGATGCGTTACTTACCGCTAGTGTGGACAAAGGACAAGGCATTGTGATCATGATCAATGCGAATGATAACTCGCTTATGATGGGCAGAATTGTTGATTTTATCGCTGACTATTACCACTGGGATGGATTTCCTGGTAAGCGCGCTAAACCGGCCGCGGTAGATGTGGATTCCAAAACTTTAACGGCTTTCGAAGGGCGATATGAATTATTTAATAATCGAATTATCACTTTTGAAGCTGATAATCAGCGCCTTTTTACCCTGGAAGATGGTTTTGTTGATGAAGAATTTGTGCCCGTCGCTAATAATACGTTTACATCGACTGACCGCAATGTTTCTGTAACCTTCAATGCCGACGCTAATGGAAATGCGACTGGCTTCACGCTTAAAGACAAGGGCCAAGGCTATGAGCGAAAGGTACCACGTATTGGGCCGCTTGCCGATGCCCATCAAACCAATGCCGATCCTGATCCGTTACGCACACCCAAAATCATGGCGGTTTTGCAGGCTATGGTAAAAGGTGGTAAAATATTAGAAGAAGCATCAGGCCTCACTTTGGGAGCCAAACGAGATTTTGCAGGAGGAATGCGAGAACCGGAAACTTTGAAATCATTAACTTTTATTCATTCGGAGAACGTTGCCGGCCGGGGAATTCAACGCCATGATAGCGACGTAAGCGAAATAATAACTTACCAATTGAAGTCCAATCAGCCGGACACCTATATACTCGTCCATCTGACCTCCGATGGCTTGGTTACGGATTGCGATCTCGTTGAAAAATAATAGCTATTTGAAGCGAACACAGATACCGCTATTCATTTTTTAAAGGATAGACAATTTCGGTTCTATGAATTGTAATTGCGTCGGCCAGACCTTCCATCTCCAAGGTGCTTAGGAACTTGCTTGTACCTACTTTTCTTGCCCGGTAATCGGCTTCATTGTTATAAAAGGCTATCGAGAGAATCAGGTTCTCATCCTGAAATACCGGAAGCTGCAAAAAGTCATTCCTTTCATCCCCACTAATCCAAAAGCTTATTTTATTGATCCCTGCCTTTCTCATTGCTGGTAAATAGCATTGGCGGAGGAGTTTAATGAGCTTTGATCTCTTTTGGTTTGATATGTAATAATCTAGCACCACAATCCCGCCATTATTACTAAACCATTCCCTATTGATTAATTCATTACTTCCAGCTTCAAGGCCCAGAAGTGGCTTAACTAACTGCACATTATCGTTATTGACAATCATGCTGTTTGCTTCCGTCCGATTCTTTTTCCATACAGGACCAAAGTAGAAATTGTTAAGAAACAAACTTCTGGACTCCATGCTTTCGAAGCCTCTAAACCATAAAAAATGGGTAGTATCGTTATTTGGAGCAAATTGTCCCATCGGATAGCCGCCGGCTTCTATCTGGGCATGAATTAGTTCTTTCTGGAATAAGTTATTGAACTCGGAAGCTTTACCTGGTTTTAATAGATAATTTCGCACTTCAAGTACATTAATGCCTAAATTAGGTACTGATATTGTTGGCTTTCTTGAGAAGTGCATATACCAATTCCATTCCCAGGATTTTCCATCATCAGCCGAAAATGCCTGGCTCCAAACCGGGTGTTCTGGATCCATAGCATTCCAGTTAAAACGGACAAGGATGTTATCTCCCAGATATTGATCCCGGCAATAAAAGTCCCCGATTTTTCCATTAAAGGAGCCGATCATCGGTGTGTCAAGTGTTCCGTTGTTGCTATCTGACCAGTGGATGCTCCAAAGTTTGGTTTTTGGATTAAAGATACGCAGTGCCGATCCTTCGAATGGTTGATCTTGAATGGTAGCGGTATATTTCTCGACGTTACCAATGCCAAGCAAAATCTTTTGGGTTTCACTTTTAGAATTGAATATATTCCAATGCTCATTTCCTTCCAGCCTACTTTGTCTTTTTGTGTTTGTTACCTCCCACAGTCCCTGAAGAAAGTCGAAATCCCGTTCCGAGGAATTCGCAGAGGCTTGAACAATCAGCGTTCCTGCCGTGGTTATTGTCATATTTGTTGATGATACAGCTTGTTCTGTTTTTTTTATCTGAGCCTTTAGGGTTATCGTGTAAAGAATGCTCAGAATCAGTAGTATATAATATTTCATCATTTAAAACTTAGTAAGATCCATATACCAGTTCCATTCCCATTGTTTTCCGTTGTCTTCTGAGTAAGCCTGTCGCCACTGTGGATGCTCCGGAATTGTATAATCCCATTGATAAACGACGAATATAGGTTTTCCCTTAAATTCATCTCTGGTAAAGAAGCTTCCAACTTTACCCTCAAAAGAGCCAACTACCGGATGTAGGTCCAGGGTGCCTTCGTTACTGTCGGCCCAATAATCTGTCCAGAGCGCGGTTTTGGGATTGAACAGCCTAAGTGCTACGGCTTCATAAGGATTGCCGTTTATGGTTGCTGTAAAAGTTTCGCGGTTTCCGATACCAAGGAGTATTTCCTGTAATTCCAGGACTGAATCGAATTTGTCCCATTCTTTGCTACCGGACAATCTTGACCGTAATTTTCGATTTTCAACCTTCCATTTGCCCATCAAAAAATTAAAATCGGTCCTCGATGAGCTCGCAGAGGGGGTCAAAATTATTGTTCCGTCTTGATTAACTTGTACGTGTTTCATCATATTGCTTTCTTTCCCCTGCGCATTCGTTCGATTGGAATACAACAGACTAAGCAAAATCAGGGGCATAACATTGTATTTGCATAGAATTTTCATGACGAAGAAAGGATACTGTTTTTCAACACAAATCTGCGGTCTTAATGGTTGGTACAACTCATCCAATTTATCAGTAATAGATAGTCCAATAATTTCATGGCAATTTTGAAACCAATAATTTCAAATTGTCAAGGATCAGGCTCGGCTGGTCAATCATGATATGGTGTCCCGAATTTGTAGTGGCGATATGAGTAAAATCGGTTAAACCATTTTTTAATGATTCGTGTGCATTATACCAGCGTTGCTTCACTGATGATGGATGGTTGGCATCCACTTGCATGCTGGTCAGTACAATTACGGGTACATTTGGCAATGGGGGTAATGTGCTGGTATACTGTGAATCTTCGATGACTTCCCTGGCTTCAAGCGTCCCACCGAAATTGGCACCGTTGGCATTTTTGGATGCATCGTATAGCATGTCTTCCTCAGCCTGCGAGGGACGATTGTAAGATTCGTGGGAGGGATCAACAAATAATATGGCTGCGGTTTTCAGCGGGTTTTTAATCGCATAGTCTCTGACAATCATGCCCCCTAATGAGTGGCCGATCAATATTACTTTTCTTCCGTTGGCAAACTGATTGATAACGCTTTCCAACTCGCTTCGTAAGCGTGCGATATTTCTTGGGCCGGGGCCATTTTCTGATCGCCCGTAACCTGCCCGGTCATACATGAGCACATCATAGTTGCTGCTTATTTGTGAGGCAAGGGAGTTGTTGTTCCATACGCTATGGTCATCGCCTAACCCGGATTCCAACACAACCAAGTACTTAGCGTCTTTTATTACGGAGAATGATTTCAGTTTGTGCGTGCCTAACATGATCGGTGTTTCCGTAAAGTGGAATTGCAACAATAAAGAGGACAAAAGATTAAGCCGCAATTTTCTGCTTGTTTAAAAGTTCTTCAAATTCTTTGGGAGAGACATATCCTAAGGCAGAATGTAATCTTTTTCTGTTATACCATATTTCAATGTATTCGAATACAATCACGGCGGCCTGCTGCTTATTTATGAATTTGTTTTGGTAAACGCATTCTGCTTTCAAGGTCTTGAAAAAACTCTCTGCAACCGCGTTATCCCAACAATTTCCTCTCCGGCTCATGCTTCGGATCACGAAAGGATTTTTGTCCAATAGATTTTTAAATTCATTGCAGGCATATTGAATTCCTCTATCCGAGTGGAAAATCAGCTCAGACGTTATATTTCTATTTTTCTGGGCCATTTTCCATGCAGGTATCACAGTGTCAACAGCTTTCATTGTTGCGCTTAATGCCCATCCGATGACTTTCCTGTCAGCTAAATCCAATATCACTGTTAGGTATAACCAGCCCTGAATTGTCTTGATGTACGTGATGTCAGACACCCATACGGTCGCTATTTTGTCTGCTTTAAATTGCCTGTTGAGTACATTTCCAACGACTGGATATTTGTGTTCAGAATCTGTTGTAACTCGGAATTTCCTCTTAACAATGCTTCTTATTTTTGCTTTTTTCATCAGCCTGGCAACCCTTGGACGGGATACTTTAACGTCTAACTTAACCAGCTCCTGAGTGATCCTAGGGCTTCCATAAGTTTGCCTACTATTACCATGAATAGCTCTGATTTTCTCAGTGAGAACCTGATTTTCAATGGATGTATTTGATAATCCATTGTTCAGCCAAGTGTAAAACCTGCTTCTGCTCACTCCAAATACTAGGCACATTTTCTCAATGGGAAATAATTTCCGGTGATTTTTTATGAACCGGAATATTTGCCATCGCTCCTGGAGAAAATGCCGACAGCCTTTTTTAGTATATCTCGTTCAAGTTGTGTGTCGCGGAGTTCTTTCCTTAGTCGAGCCAATTCCTGATCCGTTTCGCTCAAAATTACCTTTCCATTGCCAGGAAAACTACCGTTCTGTTTCGCGGAAAACTCTCTGCGCCAGCGGTATAACATCGCTGGTGGAATATCCAATTCTTTTGCCAATGCACCAAGGTCTGTGCGGCTATTGCTCAGTTCAACGCTCATCAGTTTGAACTCCTTGTCAAATACTCTTCTTTCTCCTGACATAAGTGTTAAGTTATAAAAGTTCCCTTAACTCAGTGTCCACTTAAAGGTATCAAGTCCAGACTTAAAACGACCAACCCCGAGCCACTCGTCCTAAATTTAAGTCAAATAAAACAAAGTAGCCTATGTATTATCTAATTTTTTGGATACTACTAAGATAGAGCCTGAAGGTAGGTTGTCGTCTGGCTATCGGACTAGATTGCTGTTGTTTAAAGATGATCAGTCCCTTCAAATCCGGCAAGAATTATCAATTGAAAAGGGTGCCTTTTGGAGACACCCTTTTCAATAGTGCAGCTTAGAATAAGTAGAATCAGCTTTGTTTGTTATAAAAACCAATAGATTGGTACTTATGGTTTTATAACTTTGAATGTGCTGAGGTCAGCATTGGGTTTGGCCTCGTCCCACTCCAATTGCCCGTTATAGGAAGCTTTATTAATGGCGGTGTAGGCTTTCCTAATCACATATGATGCTGCTATCGTATCCGTGCTCCCGTCCTCAAATTCAAGATAAGTAATGCACTCAAGTGATTTGTCGTTATCTATATTAGGAAAGTTTGCGAAAACCTGAAGATGGTAATGGTCGTTAACTGCAAACTTTTCGATGACATAGCCATACGGGGCATCCATCCAAGGGTCATAAATCAATTTTCTCTTCCCATTTATCAGATAATAGACTCTGAATCTAGTTAAGGACTCTGGATTGCTAGGGTCAAGTAAATCTGTGCCTTTTGGATCCTTAATCGAGATGTAGACACTGTTTGAGAAGTACATACCCAATAATGCTTCATCTTTACTGTCTTTGCAGCCTAAGTTTAATATGCTGAAAACCAACAGAATAAAGTAATATGATAAATTTTTCATGGCTAAATCAGTTAAGGTTTGATATTTGTAACCATTACCAGGTTCTGATAAGCAGATCCTAGTTTGTTGGGATCCCAGCCAGTACTTGTTGTATAAAATGCATTGCAGGAACCATCCCATCCCCAATTCATCCGTAACATTGGGGCGGCAGGTGACCCGCATGAAAAGTATTGATAGTAACCGTCGCACACCCAGGCATGGCCGCCAAGATTAGGATAAACGCCGCCAAGGACTACAGGCCTCGCAAAATTCAAAATCTCACTAGTTATGGTATTTATATTGTATGGACCGTAGGCGGCACCAGGCGAATAGCCAAAACCATTAGCAAAACCTGACGGGATTGCGCTTCCATAAGCAGATGACCCGGTGCAGTCATACGTCATATTAACACTGTTAGCGGCAGCTCTCATCAAACGAGCTGTTTCTGGCTTTTCCGCTCCCATTTCAGACCAATTGTAATTATTGGGGAAGTGGTGAAAGTTCATAATTTCGGCCATCGCTGTTGCAACACAGCCAGTTAGCATACGTCCATTCGGCATACCCATACATCCAAATGAAAAATCAAATGGCATTTGAGAATTCCATGAGACCTGTTGTCCCCAGGAGGCGGTGCCTAGTGTTACATATATCTGAGAGTCCTGGCAAGGTGGGTTTACAGGAGCATCCGTAGTCCTGGCCCCCGATTTTCGTGCGCTTTGAACCCATTCATTAATAGCAGTTGTGTTTCCTAGTCTTTCCCATTCCTTCAAAATTCCGGGGTCAGGTTCGGAATTACTTAGTCTTGCCTTCTTGATTGACTCCCTGTAACTATCCATGGTTTCTCTTACCCCGTTTGGAAGCTCCTTATCAACAGGAAAATCATTGGTGTCAGAAAATGCGAGTATAGGAATCGTCTTTTTTTCTGCCGAAACAATTACGAACCCACCTTCATTATAGGTAATTACGTAATAAAGTACCTCCCCGGCCTCATCGTTGAAAGGGGTAACGTTTTTTATGGTTTTTTCTCTGTCGCCGGTTCTGGCATTCTTTGCATCATCTTTACTTGTAGCAACCGAAACAAATACATCGAAATTCCTTGCGATTGTTAAGACTGCTTTCGGGATTACTTCTTTAAGTTGGCCTGCATTGTTTAACGAGTCTACTTGTTCCGGCCGCTGGCATGAAGCAACAAAAATCAACAGCACCGACAATACCCAATAAATTTTTTTCATTAAAATAGCATGTTAAAAATCCAACCTCCCAACACACATTTGTGCGACTTCGTGATGTAGTGCAAATGTGTGTCAGAAGGAGAAGTATTTCCAACAAGCTATGCTTATAACTCTATAGCCAATGCTTTTAAAGTCATAATCAAAACTGATAATTCAGAGTATTGGAGGTGTATAGCCTCGCTGAATCTTCGAATGGGAATGCTTGAATGTAATTTATCGGCTATTTCTTCTCTGGATTTGTCCTGCGATTTGCTCCTCATGTAGAGAATAGCGTCCAGACGCGCGGTTTCAGTTTAGCCTGGGAGTACACCATTAGAGGTGAGCAGCGAAATAAGAACTCTTCGTTATCTGTGGCCGAATTGAAAAGCGTTTTCGCCTTCTGATGCTTTGCGGAGTCTTGGGAAATTAATAAATTGATCAGGACATCAGTATCGAAATAAATCATAGATTCACTTCATTGGCCATTGCGGATAAATCCAGTTTTGGATCAACCTTTACATTTTTGAACCGGTCTATGATAGGCAGGGACTTTTTGTAAAGTTCCTTTTGGCTAAGCGGGCGTGCTTTTTCTACGTCTTCTATTACAATTTTGATCTCCCTGTCCCCGAAGATTGCACGGACAGATTCAAGGAAATGTGCATTTAAGCTACCGGATTTTATTTGAAATGTGTGTTGCATGGTTAGGCCTTTTTACAAATGTAACATAGTTGAAACCAAAATTCAATCCTACATACTCTCAGTCCTGCCCCCATCCACCGCCAAACTAACCCCGCTGATACTCCCAGCAGCCGGGCTGCAAAGGAATGCTACTGCCGCTGCCACTTCCTTGGCCTCGCTAAATCGTCTGATTGGAATGGCTGATTGTAATTCTTTGGCTACTTCTTCTTTGGATTTGTCCTGCGATTTGCTTCTCATTTCGAGAACAGCATCCAGACGTGCAGTTTCTGTGTAACCGGGTAGGACATTGTTCGATGTAATGCCAAACTGCCCCAATTCGAGGGATAGTGTTTTGGACCAGCTTGCCACGGCGCCGCGGATGGTATTGGAAACGCCCAAACCAATGATCGGTTGCTTGACAGAGGTGCTGATAATGTTCACAATTCTACCATAACCCGCTTTTTTCATGAACGGAACCACAGCCTGAGCCAGAAACTGATTGTTGATCACATGCATTTGAAAGGTCTTCAAAAACTGATCTGGTTCTGCGTCAATGATCGGACCTCCCGATGGACCGCCGGTGTTATTGACCAGGATATGTACTTCCGGGCAAAGGCGGAGGTAGTTGTGTATCGCTTCTTTTACATTTTCATGATCGGCAAAGTCGGCGACTACATATCGGTGAAGTTGCCCCATGGATGTATCGAGGTCTTCGACCGCTTCCCCCAATTTTTCTTCATTCCGGGCTACCAAGGTTACATTTGCGCCAAGTAATGCCAATTCAACGGCCGAAGCCAGGCCGATTCCTTGCGTGCTTCCGCATACCAAAGCTGTTTTTCCGGTCAAGTCCAGGTTCATAGTTTTTCGATTTTAAACAGGTTATCCCTTGATGATATGTCTTTGATTTAGTTTGTTCCTCCTTCAAACTTCGTGCTTTTTTCGGCTATCTTTGCGGTTTATTTTCAGTTTGTACTCTTACAGCTAACGTTGCACAATGTCTAAAAAAATCCAATCCGCGCTTATATCTGTTTATTATAAGGACGGACTTGAACCTTTGGTTCGCCTCTTGCACAACAACGGTGTTAAACTTTATTCAACCGGAGGGACTCAGACTTTTATTGAAAACCTGAATATTCCTGTTACTGCGGCAGAAGAACTGACCGGTTACCCCTCTATTTTTGGCGGTCGCGTCAAAACATTGCATCCTGCTATCATGGGTGGTATTTTGTACCGCCGAGACGATGCCGGTGATGTTGCCCAGGCAGAACAATACAATATTCCTGCCATTGATATGGTCGTAGTGGATCTGTATCCGTTTGAAGAAACTGTTGCTTCCGGTGCAAGCGAAGAAGATATCATTGAGAAAATTGACATTGGCGGCATTTCATTGATCCGTGCAACCGCGAAGAATTTTAAAGACACATTGATCGTTTCGTCGCGTAGCCAGTACGCAGAGGTAGTGGAATTGCTGAATGCAAAAGCCGGTACTACTGACCTCGAAGACCGTCGCTATTATGCAGGCCAGGCTTTTGGTGTGTCTTCTCATTATGATGGCGCTATCAATCGCTTCTTCACCGCTGGTACTGAAAAAACAGACAAAGACCTTTTTGATTTTACCAGCCTTGCATCACAAACTTTGCGCTATGGCGAAAACCCACACCAGAACGCGACCTATTATGGTGATCTGGACGGGATTTTTGACAAATTGCACGGTAAGGAATTGTCATATAATAACCTCGTAGATGTAGATGCCTGCGTGAACCTGATCGACGAATTCGTTGGCGCTGATCCTACATTCGCGATCATCAAGCATACCAATGCATGCGGAATAGCCACTGCGCCGACAGCGAAAGAGGCTTACGACAATGCTTTGGCATGTGATCCAGTTTCTGCATTTGGCGGAGTCGTGATTACCAATGCGAAAGTGGATCTGGCTACGGCGGGAGAACTGAACAAACTGTTCATGGAAATTCTCATTGCACCTGAGTATGATGAAGAGGCTTTACAACTTTTGAAATCGAAGAAAAACAGGATTTTGCTGAAACGCAATGCGGTAGATCTGCCTCAGGTGATGTTCAAAACGATCCTTAATGGTGTGCTGGTTCAAGACAAAGACTTGTCTACTGAAATCGCTTCTCAATTCACGACTGTAACTGAAAAAGCGCCTACAGAGAATGAATTGACAGCATTGGAATTCGCATTGAAAGTTTGCAAACATACCAAATCGAATACTATCGTGTTGGCAAAGGAAAACCAGCTGCTGGCAAGTGGTACCGGACAAACTTCCCGCGTGGATGCATTGCGCCAGGCGATTGATAAGGCGAATGCATTTGGTTTTGACTTGAGTGGTGCTGTTATGGCGTCAGACGCATTCTTCCCATTTGCCGATTGTGTTGAAATCGCGCATTTGGCTGGAATTACTGCCGTAGTACAGCCAGGAGGCTCTATCCGTGATAAAGATTCTACCGAATATTGCAATGCGAATGGAGTAGCAATGGTCACTACGGGGATTCGTCATTTTAAACATTGATTTTCGTTGTCGGCCTGAGCGGAGTCGAAGGCATCTGTGCACGATGCCCTTCGACTCCGCTCAAGCCGACAAGTAAAGCCATTGCATAAATTAACTAGCGTATCATTCATTGAAAAAGCACAGTCCAGTCAAAAGAGCGATTTTCCGGTCAGGGAAATTTCTTTTGATTGGACTGTTTGTTTTAACGGTCAGCCTGTTTTTTCTCTATCCTCAATTATTTTACTGCGAACTGATTGGCTTTTCGAGTTTTCGGTCGGAAGCAGGAACAATCTATTTCAGCCCTGATGTCAATCCCGTATATGATGTGGCTTTAAAAAGAGTTGTCAGGCAGGCCGAGACGCGTGTGGATTCATTTTATTCAGGGAAAAAATCCAAACCAATTATCATCATTTGCAGCAATCCGCAGGAGTACCAAAAATATTGCAGCAGTACAGAAGGCGCGGGATGCAGCCTGGGCACGCCCTGGGGACATTCTTTCGTCGTTTTGAATGGACGGGAGATGAACATCGATGTGGTCGGACACGAAATGGGGCATACTGAATTGCTGGAACGCCTGGGTTGGTGGACAATCGCGACAGAGATCCCCCAATGGTTTAATGAAGGCCTGGCTTTAATGCTGGATAAGCGTTTTGTCAATAATCCCGATCCTGCAGGGCGCTACCTCGATTATATGGACGAGTGGATGTACTACACGGGCGGCGGGCAGGAAATTTCGGAACTGAAAGACATGGAAACGATCAAAGGATTTTTCAGCGGCGGGCAAAAGCGGGTGATGCGTGCCTATATGTCGTCGGGGATGGAAGTTTCGTACTGGCTGACATTGGCTGGCGACGACGGATTGAAAACATTGATTTCCGAAATCAAAAAGGGACGTTCTTTCGACGATGCTTACCGGGAAACAGAAAAGCAAAGGCTGAAAACTTACTTCAAAAGACTTCCGGCGAATCCGCTCCGTTTGGGGAATTCAAAGAAAATATCAGAGTAAAGCTTTACGAATATGTGCTTGTAGCTATATTTATGAACTCCTTATAAAAAGCAAGGATAAACGTCTTTACGACATTTATAATTTTGTACTATTTTCGGAATTTAATGTACCTTTCGATTTATACCAAAAAGCCTCATCCATTCATCTATTTTATTATTTGAAATGCAACAATTACAAACCCTGGATTATGTCGTTTTCTTCTTCTATTTCATTGTAGTCTCCGGTTACGGTTATTGGATTTATCAGCGGAAAAAGTCCACCACAGAGTCAACCAAGGATTTCTTTTTGGCAGAAGGCTCTCTTACCTGGTGGGCGATCGGTGCATCCCTCATTGCTTCCAACATTTCGGCGGAGCAGTTTATCGGGATGTCGGGAAATGGTTTTTCGATGGGTTTGGGTATCTCTACCTATGAATGGATGGCGGCAGCGACTTTGGTGATCGTGGCCGTTTTTTTTATGCCCATTTATTTAAAGAACAAGATTTACACCATGCCTCAGTTTCTGAGCCAGCGATATAATCCGACTGTAAGTTTGATTATGGCTGTTTTCTGGCTGGCGCTATATATTCTGGTGAACCTTACTTCCATCCTTTATCTGGGAGCATTGGCGGTATCAGGTATTTCCGGACTCGATTTTCAGTTTTGCATGATCGCGCTGGCCGTTTTCGCTATCATTATTACGGTGGGAGGTATGAAGGTGATTGGTTATACCGATGTAATTCAGGTGTTCTTCCTGGTAATTGGCGGTTTGGCTACTACCTATCTGGCTATCAACCTGGTTTCAGGCGATGCCGGTATCGATGGTGTAATGAGCGGTATTAAAATGATGCGTGAAAATCACGACGATCACTTTCACATGATTTTCCCAAAAAGCAGTCCGTTTTACATGCAGCTACCGGGATTAGCGGTGTTGCTAGGCGGTATGTGGATTGTGAACCTGAACTACTGGGGATGTAATCAGTATATTACCCAGCGTGCGTTGGGTGCGGACTTGAAAACAGCCAGAAATGGTATCCTGTTTGCAGCGTTTTTGAAATTATTAATGCCTGTGATCGTGGTTTTGCCGGGTATTGCGGCTTATGCATTGTATAGCAAAGGAATGTTCCAGGCCGAAATGCTGGATGCCGATGGAGCATTGAATGCAGATAAAGCTTATCCCGTACTATTGAATTTGTTGCCAGCTGGCCTGAAAGGGCTTTCATTTGCTGCACTTACCGCCGCAGTAGTGGCATCTCTGGCCGGAAAAGCCAACAGTATTTCAACGATTTTTACCCTGGATATTTTCAAAAATTACATTGGTAAAAATGCAGACGAAAAGACACTCGTAAGAATCGGCCGTATCGTAGTGGTAGTGGCTATGATCCTGGCGATCGTCGTATCTCCTTACATGGGTATCGATAAAAAGGGAGGTTTTCAGTTCATTCAGGAGATGACCGGGCTACTATCGCCGGGTATTTTTGCTTCCTTCATCATGGGTTTCTTCTGGAAACGTACCAATTCAGCCGGAGCATTGTTCGCGATCGTAGGTGGATTTTTGATCGCATTAGCGATGCACAACAATTATTTCCCATTTGCAGATTGGACACAGGTTCCGTTCCTGGATCGTATGGGACTGGTATTCCTGATATGCGTGGTAGTGATGGTAATCTTGGGGCTAGTTATGCCGGATGAGAAAAAAGGCCTCGCTATCGATTCTTCCATGTTCATACCTCACCGTACCTTTATCATCGGAGCAGTTGTGGTACTGGCGATCATCATCTTCTTGTACTCACATTTCTGGTAAGAATCGTTACCACAATATAAAACAGCAAAAGGCCCGATTTCGGGCCTTTTGCTGTTTAGGAGAATGCCAGATTAAGCTACTTCCTCGATAATCGTAATCTTCTGGATCTTATCACCCTGGCGGAGCAGATCAACTGTATCTACACCTTCCACTACTTTTCCAAAGCAAGTATGGTTTCCATCCAAATGCGCCGTGTTATTACGGCTATGGCAAATGAAGAACTGAGAACCACCGGTATCACGTCCAGCATGTGCCATTGACAGCACGCCGCGATCGTGGTATTGGTTACCTCCGGTCAGTTCGCATTTGATCTTGTAGCCCGGACCTCCACGGCCGGTGCCGGTAGGATCACCACCCTGAACCATGAAGTCAGGAATAACGCGGTGGAAAATCAGGCCGTCATAAAATCCTTTTTTCGAAAGGTCAACAAAGTTTTTCACTGCGATTGGAGCATCCTGATCATAAAATTCGATCAGCATGGTCCCCTTATCGGTGATCATTTCCGCTTTTGTCATATCAATAATAGAGTATTTGAATAAAATTAAACGTTGCCACAGCAGGTTTTTTACTACCTTCTATAACAACACAAAGAAAAGGATAATGTATCCTTTTCTTCTCATATGCGATCAAATAAAATGATTGTTCTCAGGAATCGGTGGAAGCTCTAACCAGCTGTTTTGCTAATAGCGCAGCGGCTTTTTTCTGCTCCACTTTAAAATCTGCAAGACGATCCACAACGTCGCCGCTTCCCCACTCCCTACTTCTTTCAGGGTTTGAGAACCATTCTTTAACGGCAAGCAGCTTGTAGATGTACCTGGTGGTTTCTGAATTTAAACGAAGTTTGAAGTAATCATCTTTGTTCTGTGAATCCATTCTGTTCTGAATGTGCGTAGGGCCGGCATTGTATGCAGCAGCTACGAGTGTCCATGAACCCAGTTGGCGGTGCAGCTCGCGGAGGTATTTGCCCGCAGCGTGCGTTGATTTAACTAAATGCTTGCGGTCGTCCCTGGTTTCATTTACAACCAGCCCGAGAGATTTTGCTGTTGACGGCATGAACTGCCAGTAGCCCCCTGCGCCTCTGTGTGATGTAGCTTCATCGCTCATTGCGCTCTCAATTAGAGGAAGATATTTGAAATCGGCTGGTACTCCGTACTTTTTAAGAATCGGTTCTATAATTTTGATTCTTTTTTTTGTCTTTGTCATCAGCTTACGAAAAGTGGGATTGTCGTAATTTCTGATCGTGTTTTGATATCGCTCGGCGATACGAAGCTCTGATAATGGGATGGCTTCGCCACAGAAGTCAATAGCAAGAAGATCTGAATTGATAATAGTTGCTTCTTTCAGTTCCTTCTTTTCCACCCCCACCTCGCTTGTCGGCGTCTTGCCCCAGATAGCGATTGAGAAGGCCATAAAGATAAGTCTTATCATGCATTTTGTATTTCGTGAAACATAATTTTTGGCCTGAGCCAGGGTGCAAAGATAACGCTATTGAATTAATAAAATTTCATTTTTGGGTAAAAAACTGATTTATAGGCTTTTATACAATATGGTTGTAGTACTAATTCAAGATTGTAGAATTTGGTATGTTCTAAGTGTTTCACGGTAAAATCTTCGTCTACTTTTCCTAAACTGGAATTTTAATTGGTAAAATCGCTTTTTTGCCAAATCCAGATTCTAAATTTAAATATGATTATACCGGGGGTGAAATATTTTTAGCTCTACTTACTAATTGATAGTCAGTCGGTTACATAATTTTATAGAATTAATTCGCTATGCCATAAGTGCAATTTTAGCTCGATTTGGCGTTTTTTGTAAAAAATCGATTCTCCTTCCGTCTGTATTTTTGAGTGACGGAAGTGCTAAATTGCAGGTCCGAATTTCCATTCACTAATATGGTCACTGTCAACGAGGCGAAACAAAAAATTATTGCAAACTCATTGGTTTTACCTTCCGAAACACGTCGGTTGGAGAATGCATTAGGACATGTTTTGGCGCAGGATATTCTCGCGCCGATCTCCCTGCCATCGTTCCGCCAGTCGTCCATGGATGGTTATGCAGTGATACATTCCGACATCCTTTTTGACGGAAGTTCGTTGCCCGTTTCTGGAGAATCGAAAGCAGGCCAGACTGAAATTCAGAAATTACTGCCTGGTACAGCCATCAGGATTTTTACAGGAGCGCCCGTGCCGGAAGGCGCTACGGCTGTTGTCATGCAGGAACATACGGTATTGGAAAATGGCTATGTCAGCATTCAGGAATTTCCGGTGAATGCGGGCAAAAACGTCAGGAACATTGGCCAGCAAATACAAGCCGGAGTTGTTGCCCTGCCCAAAGGCACCTATATCACGCCGGGAAGCATTGGTTTTTTGCTGGGTATGGGGGTTGAAAACGTGGAGGTTTACCGAAAACCGAAGATCGGCTTGTTGGTGACTGGCGACGAACTGTTGAAAACCGGCGAGCCGCTGGTATATGGCAAAATTTACGAATCCAACTCAGCAATGCTCGTCGCAGCGTTAAAAGAGGAAAATATTGCTGACATTGAAGTCAAATATGCAGCCGATGATCTGGATTCCACCATTGCGGCATTGAACGAGCTTTCCATTCATAATAATGTTATACTTGCCACAGGTGGGGTTTCGGTAGGGGATTACGATTTTGTAGGAGTAGCTTTGCAGGCGATACAAGCTGAGACTGTGTTTTATAAGGTAAGACAGAAGCCAGGTAAGCCGCTGTTATTTGCGAAAAAGGGTGAGAAACTGTTTTTTGCTTTGCCAGGTAATCCTGCTTCGTCGCTGGTATGTTATTACGAATACGTGCTTCCCGCACTGCGTATGATCACGGGCAGGCAAGATGCTTTTTTGAAAACATTAAGATTGCCGTCGAAGTACGCGTATTCATTCAATGGTGAAAGGGATGAGTTTCTGAAAGCATTGGTCGAGGAAGACTTCGTGACCCCGCTCGATGGCCAGGAATCATTTGCTTTGCGCTCATTTGCGATGGCCAATGCGATTATTTACCTTCCCGTAACGCAGAATGTAGTAGCCGAGGGTGATTTGGTAGAAGTTCATTTATTGACTTTCTGAATCAGATTTTGAGATTCATTGTTATCGAAATGACCATTAAATTAAATTGCTACAAATGAGCCTTCATGTGATGTACTATGGAATGCTGGCCGAAATTACAGGGTTAGCCGAGGAGGTCTGGGTAGGAGATAGCCAGCTTACAGTCGGAGGATTCCGGAACCAGCTATTGGATAAATATCCGGCTATGCGCGAAAAAAAATTTAAAGTAGCGGTAAATCAGAAGATTTCGGAGGATTTTGTTCCTATTGATGCACAATCAGAAATCGCATTGCTGCCGCCTTTTGCAGGCGGTTGATCGATTTCAACCAATTATCATTTAAATGTCAGTTTGATGGAGAAGGTACATAAGCCCAAAAAAGTGTTTGTTCAGGGACCGATCAGCCCGGATTTTGTTTCAAAATCCATTGCCAGTCACCAGTCCAAAACGAACATTGGCGCACATGCTATTTTTCTGGGACAGATCAGAGCAGATAAAAAGGAAACGGGATTGGTGAGCGGCATCGAATATACCGCTTATGAAGAAATGGCCGAACAATTGTTTCACGAGATCAGAGAGGCGGCATTTGCGAAATTTGAACTCAGCTGCATGCACATTTACCACAGTCTAGGCGTAGTTCCGACAGGAGAAATTAGCCTTTTCGTGTTTGTTTCCTCGCCCCATCGCCGCGCTGCTTTTGAGGCATCCGAATACATTGTGGAAGAGATAAAGGCAAATGTCCCAATCTTCGGCAAAGAGCTGGTGGGGGAAGGCGGGGAGTACGTGTGGAAGGAGAATAAGTAGTACTTCGGCTGACGGCCGTCGGCTGTCAGAATTTGACCGTTGACCATTGACCATCGCAATTCACTCATTGACTCATTGACCATCGACTCATTCACTCATCCACTCATTATAAATGGTTGACATTACATACAAGACTAATACCCTGAGAATTGCAACTGCGCAGGCTATTGTACAGGTGAGTAAACCCGAGACCATTCAAGCCATTGAAAATAGGGCAGTACCGAAAGGTGATGTGTTCGAAATGGCCAAAGCAGCAGGTTTTCTGGCGGTCAAAAAAACACCGGACCTTCTCCCTGATTGTCATCCAATTCCTGTCGAATATACTGGTGTGCAATATCGCATTGAGGGATTGAGTATTTTTATTGAACTGACTGTCAAGACGATTTATAAAACCGGCGTCGAGGTAGAAGCCATGCACGGTGCATCCGTGGTAGCGCTCACGATGTACGATATGCTGAAACCCATTGATAAGGGTGTGGAGATCAGAAATATCAGGTTATTGGAGAAAAAAGGAGGAAAAAGTGATCGAAAAGCAATTCCTGAAAATCTGAAAACGGCTGTAATTGTTTGTTCCGATAGTATCTCAAAAGGGCTTGGTGAAGATAAATCCGGTAAAAAAACCATTGAAAAACTGGAAGCTATGAAGCTCAGCATTCAGGATTACAGCATCATTCCGGACGATAAAACAGTTATTCAGGATAAGATTAAAAGTCTTTGTGCCGCTCATTATCAATTGATTTTGATCACTGGCGGAACCGGTTTATCGCACAGGGATGTTACACCGGAAGCAGTATCGGAGCTTTTGGACCGTGAAATTCCGGGAATTGCGGAAACAGCACGGCAATATGGCCAGGAACGTGTCCCTACTGCAATGCTTTCCCGCTCGGTCGGTGGCCTTGTGGGCGATACGCTGGTGGTGACCATGCCTGGCAGTACCGGAGGTGTTACGGAATATATAGATGCTCTTTTCCCACATATTTTGCACGTTTTCAGCGTTTTGGAAGGCAGCAGGCACGAGTAATGAGCATCGTAATCAATTAGTTATAAGTAAATGTCACTACCCATTACAGATACATTTGGCCGTAAGCATACCTATCTGCGCATTTCGCTGACGGATAAGTGCAACCTGCGTTGTACCTATTGTATGCCGCAGGAAGATATGCAGTTTATGCCATCCAAATGGCTGATGCAGGCTGATGAAATTCAGGCACTTGCGGAAATTTTCGTGGAAATGGGTGTAGAAAAGATACGTTTAACTGGCGGCGAACCACTGATCAGGAAAGATGTCGGGCAGATTGTGTCTAGTCTGGGAAAATTACCCGCGTCGCTCACATTGACGACCAATGCGGTTTTTATTGATCAGTTTATCGGTGATTTGAAGGAAGCGGGTGTTGACTCTTTGAATGTCAGCCTGGATACATTAAAAGAAGAACGCTTCAAAAGCATTACCAAACGCGATCATTTTACCAAAACACTGAATAACATCCGGCTGCTTTTGTCGGAAAATTTTGTCGTCAAACTGAACATGGTAGTGATGCGCGGCGTGAATGATGATGAGGTCAATGACTTCGTCAGACTGACGCTCGATCAGCCGAATTTGCATGTTCGGTTTATCGAATTCATGCCTTTCAATGGTAACCAGTGGGATATGTCAAAGATTGTATCCTATGCTGACCTGATCACAGACATTACTTCTGAATTCGATTTCCAGAAGCTCACGGGAGAGGTGCATGATACAGCTCAGCGGTTTCAAGTAACCGGTGGCGCCGGTACATTCGGGATTATTGGAACGGTAACACATCCGTTCTGTGCGGGATGCAACCGGATCAGGCTTACTGCGGATGGCAAGCTTAAAAACTGCCTTTTTGATACGTCCGAAATGGATTTACTTACTCCGCTACGTCAGGGACAGGACGTTAGGGGCCTTATTTACTCCCATTTTCACAAAAAACACTTCGCGCACGGTGGCCACGTTGATTTTACAGAAAAACAGGCGAAGTCAGAATACGAACAAAACCGCAAAATGATCGCTATTGGCGGTTGAGCAGCCCATTATTCCTGCTCCATCTAAAATTTTTCAGGGTCTCTATATTGGGACAAGACAGCGTGTACTTGTATCTGATGATTAGTCTGACGCAGATTTTATATCTCTGACGGCCTCTGGCGTAAATTTCAGTTTGTAAAACGCCATTATTCTGCGTCCAGCATTTTGAACACTGGATCTTCATCAATCAGTAAATCAGGTTGGTCCCTATATTTTTTGATTCTCTGATTCACCTCCTCTTTTTGCCAGGCTGGAACAATTTCATCATCCGACTCCTTAATCAGTTCAACGGCGTCCATTTTTTGCAAATCTTCTATCAATGAAGCAGCATAATCCTTTTTAATCCTGATATGATAAGTTACCGACATATGAGTATCTGATTGATGTTGCATTCAACTTGACCGTTTTACCAAAGTTAAACAAACGAGGTCAGATTTCAGTTTTCGAGTACTACAACAATCCGTATTAACGTAACCATTTTGGCCTAATTTTATACTTATCGCCATTCAACATCAATTTCTGCCGTTCAAGTAATGCGTGCAACATGGCCGTAGAAGGTATCATCATTAGTGAAAATCATTCAAATTTTTACTCAAAGTAACCTTCATAAGCCATGAAAAACGTGATGAAAACAATTGCTGCAGCCGCATTCGGACTCTTCTTAGTGAGTAGCGCCGTAATCGCAGACCCAATCATCGAAGCCAAAGCAGAATGTAAAAATAACACTTGCGAGAATTTTCGGGTGGGTATGTACCGCGTCAGGAATACCGTTTCTATGAATGTATTAATGGAAAAACAAAAAGGGCAGCGTGTCTCAATCAAGCTGCTCGATGCAAAAGGAAAAGTAATGCACGAGGAAGTTGTGCCGAAATACCTTACCAAATTTGGCCGGAAACTGAATTTCGAGGAGATCAAAGACGGTGACTACACGCTGGAAATTTCTGACGATTCGGAGAAAATCGTAAAAAACATTCACCTGGAAACCAATGATGTCAGAGAAACTGCACGTACGTTGGTAGGGATGAATTAAGGTTCTAAAAGTGTGCGTTACGGGTTTGAAGCCGCAACATTCCTGTAACGCCGCTTTTTATTGATTAGCCAATTCTTCTTGCGAGGGACGTGGCCGCAGCTTCACCGCCAGCAGATCGTAAGTGATTTTTGCCCAGATCAAAATACAGGGTACAGCCTTTATCACATAAGGTTTCATCCATTCATTTCGTATAAATGGTGGAAAAACGTCAGTCGGTGACAATGCTGTGAACACGAATGCTAGTACCAGTAAAAAATAGTTGCCCTTTTCAGGATATTGCGAATAATACCAAAGCGCCACGCCACTGATCGCAATGATAAATGTGGGCGACTCAGCCCGGTGATTGAAAATAACCACCCAGATCAGGATCGATGCGAGTATAAGCATTCGGAAATGGAAATTACCGTATGATTTGATCCTTAATAGTGGGATGCAAAAAAGCACCGCACCCGCTACACTCACATAAGTTTTATTGACCTGCCACCCAAACCAGGTTTTCAGCCAGCCAATCACCGACAGCCCGTCGGAAATGGAATGATCATTGGCGAGCATATGGCCCCAGCTTTTGTACAGAAATATAAACTGATCCATATCCACCACCAGCAGCGGAAAAATGGTGAAGACGATGACCCAAAATGCAGTCGTGTAAGTGAGTTTGAATTTATCGGGATATAGAAGGTACAGCGCGAGGCCGACAATGCCGAACAGCTTAATGTAGATCGTGGAAACCAGGCAGAATGATGCCATCCAGTACTTGCCCCGCTCTAAAAAGCCGAAGGTAAAAAGTAGCAATCCGGCGATCAATGCATTGCTTTGCTCGTTTTGAACCGAGGTAAGGAGTTCTACCAGCATGAAAACGAGTATCAATCCTTTGGTACGGATATCAATTTTAGGCAAATAATAAACCGAAAAGAAAAGTACGGTAACATTCAGAATGTTCCACAACGAAAGGCCCAGCACGTCGGGAAGTACGGCTAGCAAACCGAATAGCAGCGCGAACGTGGGGCTATACTTAAACAGATCCCACTGCTCTTCCTCAAACAGCGAATATAAATCCTGTCCATGAATCAAATGGAAGAAGGACTGCTTGAAAATGATGTAGTTGTTGTAGGTAGTATAAAGCCTTCCGCCTTCGAGAAAGGTTTTGAGATCACTGAAATAGGATTGCAGGCTGGCAAAAATGGCAACACCAATAAATACAATTAGTATGGACCTCTGATTAGTCAAAAAGCGGTTTATTGCTGTCATAAGGCGGGATTATCTCCTTCAATTTTAAATTCTGTCCAAATTTAGAGATAAAAATCACACCTCATTTCAATTCTTCATATACCCAAGAGATTTTAGCCATCCTTCCATCGCTGCGGGCCAGTTGGCCAATGATCCTTTTCCTTCCGTGCGCATACCGTAGCCATGTCCGCCTTTGGGATACAAGTGCATTTCAGCAGGTATTTTTTTGTTTTTTAAAGCCAGGTAATATTGAATGCTGTTCTCAACAGGAACGCCGGTGTCGTCCATAGCGTGCACTAAAAACGCTGGCGGTGTCTGTTCGCTGACCTGCAATTCATTGGAGTAGTACTTGATCAGCTCGTCAGATTTTTCGGGTCCTAACAAATTATCACGCGAGCCACCGTGAGCGATACTTGGCTGAAGAGAAATAACCGGGTAGAGCAAAATGGAAAAGTCTGGCTTTGCGTCCTTTGAGGCCTTTTCCCCCATATTGTAATGCGTCGACAATGTTGCCGCGAGATGTCCTCCCGCGGAAAAACCCATTACGCCGATTTTATTGAGGTCAATGTTCCATTTGGTGGCGTTTTGACGAATCAGCTTCATTCCCTGCATGGCGTCCAACAGAGGAACTTCATGCTGGTGCGTCATTGCTTTTTCATTCGGCAGCCGGTACTTCAATACAAATGCTGAAATGCCACGATCATTGAACCATTTGGCAAAATCACTTCCTTCATGCGAAGCAGCCAGAATTCCGTAGCCTCCGCCGGGGCAAATCATGACAGCTGCGCCGGTAGCGGTTTCTTTTGGGGCAATGTAGGCAGCGATCGTCGGGACGGTAACCCCGCTGATGCGCAAAATTCCGCTGGCATCGGTAACCGATTTTTCTTCGACCGAACTGGTTTTGAAATTAGGTATTTTGCCGTCTGGCCAAAGGTTAATGACTTCGGTTTGTGCCATGGATTGATAGGATAATGCGGAAAGGCTCAAAGCGATAAGGGCTGCCGATATTTTTCTCATTGATTGTGTTTTTCATCAATAAGACGCTTTGAGATGCAATTTACCCTCAAATACGGGGCATCCATTCGATGATGGCCTGTTTTAAATCCTTTTGATCACCAGCAGTGACATTAACTAGTTGAAAGCCAGGTTCTCCGCGGATGACTTTCCATCGCCAGTCGATCTGGCTGATGGTTGTGTGGTGATTATTGGAAAACCACCAAGCTGTATGCAAAATGTCAGTTCCTTTTTTTAGAGTTCCAAAGTAAATGCGCCGACCTGCGAAATTTTCCTCACGGATATTGGTGAATTCGTAACCAGAGCCTTTCCAGCAGGTAACCGGGCTGTGATCGGTGGAATAGAAAGCGGGAATAGGTTTCACATAAATGAGCGCGCTGTCGTTTCGGAATCGGATGATGCCATTTCGAAGAACACTGGAATTGTATTCACCGGCTGGACTGATTATCGGGTTTTTCGCGGAACTGATATTGATCTTTTTCTCCTGAAAAATAAGGTAGCCACAGCCAAGTAAAATCATGCAATTCAGAACCGATATCATTGATTTCCAGCGAAAAACCACTATTGGCCGCTCGCTAACCAACCGGCCATACCGTTTAAACAAATATCTGGCCAGGAGCGAAACCGGTATCCATACATATAGCAACAGGCAAAGTACTCCCACGATATCGTGAATGGGATTTTCGGGTGCAATTTTGAAAATGACCAACATGATGATCCGCATCAGATTGCTCAAAATGTTGAGACCAAAGACCAGGATCATCAGTAATGTATTCATCAACAATGGCAGTTCTTTCCGGCTTGATCGCTGGTAATGAACCAGCAGGAAAATGCCTGCCAGCAACGAAAATCCGGTCATTTGCAGACCCATGCAAGCCGGATCGACGCGGAAATCTGTGCCATTGACCTGAATTACATTGCCGGTAACAGTCACAGGAAAATTCGCGATTTGTAGCAGCTTTCCGGCCCATTCGCTGAGTTGGAGACGGATGGGAAATGTGAATACTTCGGACAAATATTTGAACAAAGGTGATATAATGATCAGTATCCAAAAAATCAGTGGGCTCGTTTTGCTGTACAGACTTTCAATGGTGAAAAGAATCGCAAACAATAATGTCAAATACCTGAATGTGAGTTCTTGAATAAAGAAACTGCCGATAAAAAATAGCATTACTACCAGTAACAATCGCAGACTTTTCCCCCTGGCCGGCAACATACAGATGATAAAAGCCAATAAACCGGTACCGATCAGAAATGTGGAGTCTGCGATCAGGTAACCATTTGCTAATAAGCTGATAATCAAGGCTGCATATCCGATGAAGTACAGTAGCCACTCTTTTTTACCAGCGAGCATAGCTGCGGAAAGTATAGTAGGAAACCAACAATGCAAAAATGATGATCAATGCCCATTCGTGAGGTTCAGGTACCGCTCCGGAATTCTTCAATGTTGCATTATCAAGGCTGTTTTTGCTTTTTTGAATGTCAAAACGTGTGTAATCTTGCGCAGTTTCTAACACGATCAGGCTGGAAATGGGCGTGACGATGTTGGCTTGTTCGGCCTCTGTGATCAGACCGGAAGTGGCAGCGGAGTCTTTCAGATAATCTTTGCTGAGGTATTTTGTGCCAATCTGCTGCATCATGTGATTGTAGGCATATAGCCGCGCAATGTGGTCCGGTGCGCCAATGGATACGCTATCTTCACTTTCAGAGATCGTCATTTTTGCATTGTCAATTCGTACCAGGTTCTTGGAAGCGCCTTTTTCCTGATCTATTGGGAACTGGTTCTTCGCTAGCATTTCAATGATTTGCCTCAAATCTGCCTTTTCGCAACGGACGATTCGTAACTCATGAAGGGTTTTGAAATAGGGCGATAATTCGTTTCCAATGTTGAATGTTCTCAATGGATTTGCCAGCGTATCATTTCTAAGTGCACGACCAAACTGGGTTTCCTGTAAATCCTTCACATTTGGCGAGATATGCGTCTCTTTTGTGATCAGTAATGCGTCGCTTTGATGGCGCACGGCATGAACGGGGAACAGGGAATAGTTCCAGGACGAAAGCCTGGCGAAAATAGCATCTTTGTTCTGACTGGATAGTTGGATCATCCCATCATCATACACAAAAACAGCCTTGTTTTTCACCAAAGCATACACCGAATCAAATTCATTTTTCGTCCAGGCTTTGTTAATGTCCAGGTAAATTTTCTTGGCAGAAAACGATTCTGGAATTTCTTTGAATGGCTTGATCTGGTATGTTTTGGAATTAAAAACAAATCCTTTATCCGAAAGCGGAATGGCATCAAAGCTCAGGTTCCACGATGGAATGTATGTTCTGTTCAGGACCAATTGATTCGCTCCCGACTCCTCCATTTCAAATGGAATTTTCAGCCCGCTCACATTTTTGGTAAAATCCAGCCGGATACCTTCCGAGGCATCGTCGCTGGGCGGTCCTTTGAAGTAAATGTTCTCGTAGGTCAACCGGTTACCATTCAATTGTAGCGGGGAGGTAATGCCAATCTTGAATTTTCTCCTCTCCCGTGCGATGCAGGGGAACACTTTCACTTTTACGGTATTACCTTCCTGCCAGTGAATGACGGACGGGTCGCGACTTTCGACTCCGACAATGGTTTTGTAGGCAGAATCCGCCTTGGTCTGAGTAGTCAGATATCCTTTCTCTTCCTTATCATTGATCCAAAGCGAAAGCGAGCTGACGACGGAGCCCTCTGGCAAATAAAAAGTATATATTGCTTCTTCTTGCCAACTTGATAGGCTATGGTTTGCGATACTAAGTGTTTTTTCGGTATAAGCAGTGCGAAAATCCGGATAGATGCGAATTTGCGTGACCACATTTTCAGTACTGAGATTGTTCCCCGACCATAATCTTTCCTGCGTGTAATGTCGGGCATCATTCAAAACTTCGAGCAACTTAATTCTGTCTGATTGACTCAGATCAGGTTTCTTAGTAAATAATGAAGCGATCAGTACCAGTGGATCGTGCCTTACCGTATTACCCAGGTTGAGTGTGCGAGGGAGAAAATCGAAATCGCTACGTGGTGTTTGATAGGCGAGATAGTCCATCATCACCTGTTTTGTTATCCAGTCGTCATCCATTTGCTTCCCTATTTCAATCCAGGCGGGAAGGTCGTCACTGTCTTGGGTGGCAATGGAATTGGTAAGAGACTGAATTTTTTTGCTGATCAGGTTCCATTGCACAACGTAGCCAATCACGAATAAGACAGGCAGCAAAATCCCGGCCATTATGGGTATTTTGTACGTTTTCCACCTTCGGGACAAAATCCTGAAATGCGTGATGCACAACATGAATGGGATAAAGCTATGGATCGACAGACCAAAAAATACAAGGCCAATAATGCTTGCAGGATACAGCCACGACAGATAAATCGCATAGTATGCCCACAAAACTGACGACGATCCAAGCAAAAGGAATAGCAGTTTCCTGAAAAATAGGGTAAGCGATTCTTCCCAGGTGAAAGCAATGCAGACTCCTGCTGAAATCATTATAGCGATAGACAGCCATGCTGCCGATTCGTGGAAAACAGGAAATGCAGTATTAAATGAAAAGCAGCTGACCAACCAGATAAGCCAAAGCAGCAGGCGATGCGGCTGATAAATTTGGTTCTTCGTTTTCCAGAAAGAGAACCAGGTTTCACCTTTGGTAGACATTCTGATCGTGTAGAATACCGCTATGACGTAGGAAAACAGAAAAGAAGACTCGAATAGCAGGGCGGGAGAATCAGCAGATTGTTTGGCGAATACGAAAATGCCGAAGCTCAGGGAAAGGCAGATCAGGCCTATCAGGTAATCGGTCTCCATCGCGAATGGCTTTCGCGATTCCGTTGGAATGCCCGTGTTATTGGTTGAATGATCATTCGCAGCGTAATCTGCCTCAGACGATTGGAGCATTGTTTTCATAGATTCTTTCTAGTTTTAAAAGTACTTTGAATTACAAAGTAAAATTTCAAAACCCAATATTCCTACGATTATGCTCCTAATTATTTTGAAGGGGAGTACTTAATGATCAGCCGTCAGGAAATGATGATTGAATGGTTGATTACGGCTTGGCAGGATTGATCATGATGTGCGCGCGGTGCGTTCCCGGGTCCATGATCCACGGCATACCAGGCATGTCGGGTTTGAGAGCTAATCCGGTACTTTCGGCGGTAGCGAAAGGAATGTAGATCACGTAGCGCAGATAGCTGTTTTTTAGTGCGCCGGTAGCATTGTCGTAGTTGTCTTTCGATCCGGATAGGACATATAATGTGGAGGGTTGCTTCGGCATTAACAGCGTTCCGTCTTTGACTTCTTTCTCACGGGTATCGAAAATGGCCTTTGCATTTTTACCCTCCTTACTTAAAACCCGTCCACGTTCCATAAAGGCATCCAGGTCGCTTTGATAACAGGAAACGCTGATATCTTCTTTTTTTGGATCGTCGGCGAGGCAAACAAAATCGTTGGTGCCGTTTCTGATAATGGTAAATGAGCCGTCAGTAGCGTACCCATAAACTTTGGCACCGGCCTGTTTTTCAGACGGTGCGGCAAGTACAGCCGTCTTGATTTGGACATCAGCCGACGGAATATTTTGCGCCGACACTTCCAGCGTGAAACTCAGGGCTATCAGGCAAAAAAAAGTCATCTTCATAATAGTAAATGTTTATCTGTGAACTCTTATACCGTAAGTTAAAATTTTTATTGTAAAATTGACACGTTTAGACCAGAAGTGAATATTTACTTAATTTCTGGAAAAATTTCAATAATTCACTATGAACCTAAGAAAATCGCTACTCCTCTTTCCCACAGGTTGCTTATTGGCAGGCTTGATGGTCGCTTCATACCAGCGTTCCAACCCGAGTACATTCCACAGTTCAACGCTGGACAGCCTTTATAAGGACCTGACAGACGCTCAAAAGCGGTCGCCCAAGTATGCGGTTGCGGGATTATCTGTTGCCGACGGTCTGGAAGCAACACTGTTCGCCTCGGAGCCTAACATTACCAACCCTACCAACATTGATGTGGATCATTTGGGGAGAGTTTGGGTGTGTGAAGCATATAATTATCGTCCCGCGATCAATGGTAACCCTACCAAGAACGAGGGCGACCGGATTCTGATCCTGGAAGACAATGACGGTGATGGTAAATCGGACAAAACAACTGTTTTTTATCAAGGCAAGGAAATCAATGCGCCGCTCGGAATTTGGGTAATGGGCAACAAAGTACTTGTTTCCCAGAGTCCGTATGTGTGGCTTTTCACGGATGAGGATGGTGATTTGAAAGCAGATAAAAAAGAAATCCTTTTTGAAGGAGTAGGCGGCGAGCAGCATGATCACGGCATGCACGCATTCACATTTGGGCCTGACGGTAAGCTGTATTTCAATTTTGGAAACGAGGGTGGACATTTGCTCGATGGAAAAGGGAATCCGGTTCTAGGAAAAGATGGTCAGCCGATTGATTTCAAAAAATTGAAGCAAGGAATGGTTTTTCGCTGCGATCCTGATTTTAAGAACATTGAGGTGTTAGGTAACAATTTCAGAAATAACTATGAGGTAGCGGTTGACAGCTACGGAACCATGTGGCAGTCGGACAATGATGATGACGGTAACAAAGGCGTAAGGATTAATTATGTGATGCAGTATGGCAACTACGGCTACACCGACGAATTGACCGGCGCGGGCTGGCGTGCAAACCGTACCAATATCGAAGATTCCATTCCATACCGCCACTGGCATTTGAATGACCCGGGCGTGGTACCGAACTTATTGCAAACCGGTTCAGGCTCGCCTACTGGTATGGTGGTGTACGAGGGAAGACTTCTGCCCAAGGAGTTTTGGGATCAAATGATCCATTGCGAGCCAGGACACAATGTAGTACGGTCTTATCCTGTGCAAAAAGCGGGAGCAGGATATTCAGCCAAAATTGTGAATGTAGTAGATGGCAAAAGAGACCAATGGTTCAGGCCTTCGGACGTGTGCGTAGCGCCTGATGGTTCATTGATCGTGTCCGACTGGTATGATCCGGGCGTGGGAGGCCACCAGGCTGGTGATCAGAATCGTGGCCGTTTGTATCGCATCGCGCCATCGAATTCTCCTTATCGCAACCCGAAGGCTGATCTTACAACGCCAGCCGGTGCGGTTGAAGCATTGCAAAGCCCTAATGTTTCGGTGCGTTACCTTGCGTGGACTGCGTTGAGTAAGATGGGAGCGCAGGCGGTACCAACTGTTGAAAAGTTATTTAATGATAAAAAAGCAAATTATAGAATGCGTGCCCGCGCCTTGTGGCTGCTGAGCAAATGGCCTGCTACTAGCAAAAAAACCATTGATATTGCCATAAAAGATACTAATCCTGATATGCGCATAGCTGCATTGCGGGCTGCCAGTGAATTGAAGGAAGTTGATATCACGAGTTATATCAAATTATTAGTGAAAGATGCAGAGCCGCAGGTTCGCAGAGAATGTGCATTGATCCTACATCACAGCAAATCAGCCGAGGCACCTGCGTTGTGGGCAGAGCTGGCGAAGCAATATGACGGGAAGGACCGCTGGTACCTGGAAGCATTAGGAATTGGTGCGGACGGGCAGTGGGATACTTTTTTCAAAGCGTGGCTGGCAAAAGCGGGCTCGAACCCGGTAAGTACCCAAGCTGGAAAAGACATTGTTTGGCGTTCGCGTGGCAAAGAGTCTGTGACATTGCTGGCTACACTGGCCGGCGATCCTAACGTTGATCTGAAAAGCCGTCTGCGCTATTTCCGTGCTTTTGATTTCAATACAGCAGCGAATGAAAAGTCAATGGCACTATTGAAAATCATGAAAGGAACCGCCGCGGATCAGGCAAAAGTGAATGAACTGGCGTTGCGGCATTTGGATCCTGGATTTGTGAAGCAAAATCCGGAGGCATTAGCGGCGCTTAAAAAGCTGCTGGATTCCTCATTCGGCACGCCTGTGTATCTTGAACTGGTCTCGAAATACGAACTGACCTCTGAAAATGAGCGGTTGCTGGATATGTCGATTAATCAGGCTTCGACCAGAAATGGTTCTGCTGCGGCTACACAATTGATGAAACAAGGTGGTGGGGAATTGGTGAAGGCTATCATCAAAAGCAAAGATCCCGTAAAAAGCGAAGGCATACTGACTGCATTGAAAGGAGTAGGGAGCAAAGAGTCGCTGGAAATCCTGAAAACGGTTGCGCTGGATACTGACTATCCGATCGGCTTGCGTACGGTGGCGGCGAAGTCATTGGGAGGTACCATGAGCGGTGAAGATCAGGTGCTTATTTTATTGAAAGATGGTAAACTCACCGGCGATCTGAAAACGGCGGCTGTACAGGGATTGAGCGGAGCTTGGAGGAAATCAGTGAAAATGGAGGCTGCCAAATATCTGGAAGGTGCCACTGCGACAACTAGCAAACATCCCGAAGTGAACGTATTGATTGGAATGAAAGGTGATGCTGCGAAAGGAAAGCAGATTTTCACATCCTACTGCTCGGTTTGCCACCAGGTGAATGGCGAAGGGATGGATTTCGGGCCAAAGCTTTCTGAAATCGGAAGCAAATTGCCAAAGGAAGCGCAGTATGCGGCTATTTTTGAGCCGAGTGCGGGTATTGGTTTTGGCTACGAAGGTTTTGAAGTGACCTTGAAAGACGGCTCAACCGTTTCCGGAATTGTGGCAAGCAAAACCGAAACAGACCTGATTCTGAAATTCCCGGGCGGCTCCACACAGGAGTACAAAATGTCCCAGGTGAAATCCATCAAACAAATGAAAGATTCGATGATGCCGGCTGGCTTGCAGGATGCTATGAGTACTGAGGAGCTGGTTAGTTTGGTTGATTATTTGAGTAATTTGAAGAAGAAATAATCTCGCCGTGCGAAAAAAATAATTTGATAAATGTTGTTACCTATTCAATGTTTCGGCGTCTATGATTTAAACAATCGGCCCGGAGGTTGAATAGGTAACTGTATTTTATTAAATTTAAATTATGATCACACTTAGAGTAGAAGTCGAGGAAGAAAAAGACCTGTCCATTCTAAGGAAGGTTTTGACAGAACTGGGTTTGAAATTCAGTTTTGACGAGAAAGAGCATGTTTTTGAAAGTCTCTCCGATGCTGCAATTTATGGAATACAAGAAGGGCTAAATGATCTGGAAAATGGCCGGGTTTATAGCCACGAAGACGCAAAGTCACGTTTGAATGACAAAATCTCGGAAATGCGCGTGAAGTATGCCGGACAGTAAGACGCTGCAATGGACTGAACGCGCTATTCTTGATTACGAGGTACTGACAGAATATTTATTCTATAAATGGGGTGAGAAAATCGCGCTGCGCGTTCTAAGCGTGATTGATTTTCAAATCGACCGCATAAAAAATCACCCCCTTCAATTCCCGATTTTTATCAGACAAAATGAAATACGGCGATGCGTAGCGTCCGCTCAAACATCGATATTTTTCGTTGAGAATGCTGAAACGATTACGCTACTATCCATTTTTGACAACAGACTCGATCCGTTGAAATATCCTCAGTAGATAAGTTCACAGTAACTCTCCAGCGGTCACAATTTCAAACTTTATTCCAAAACCTGCTTAGCTTCTTTTCGTTATTCAGGAAACAAAAGGTATTTTTAGACGTTTTTTGAATAGTCTGCATCATCAAAGTTTGTTTTGAAACAATTCAATTTTAAGAGATCTGCGTTACTTGTTGCCGTAAATACTGTTTTTCTCCATTTCTACGGTTTTTGTCAACTTGCTGATACATTAATAGTTACCAATCCTGACAGTGCCTATGCTGCGCTTTCTGAACCTGAGAGACGGTTTTCCAGAAATGCTGTGGCTGGCCTGAAAGTAGCGGACGGGCTGGAAGCAAATTTATTCGCTTCTGAGCCGAATGTGATCAATCCGATCAACATTGATGTCGACCATCGCGGGAGGGTATGGGTGTGTGAGGCTTACAATTATCGACCTGCCGTGAATGGAAAGTCGGAGCTGGGAATGGGCGACCGTATCCTGATTCTGGAAGACAAAGACGGGGATGGAAAAGCGGATGTTACCAAGGTATTCTACCAGGGCCCCGAAATCAATGCGCCACTGGGTATTTGGGTAATGGGGAACAAGGCTGTGGTTTCGCAAAGTCCGTACGTTTGGCTCTTTACGGATACTAATGGTGATGATAAGGCTGATACCAAGGAAGTTTTGTTCAAAGGAATAGGAGGTACTCAAAGTGATGCCGGTATACATGCATTTGTCTTCGGTCCCGACGGCAAATTTTACTTCAATTTCGGTAATGCAGGCAGGCAGCTGGTCGATGGACAGGACAGGCCTTTGCTAGACAAATATGAGCGGCCCATTGATTTCAGGCAGTTCAAGCAAGGAGTCGTTTTTAGGTGTGAGCAGGATTTTACCAAAGTGGAGATCATGGCTGAAAACTTCCGGAATGGATTTGAAGTGGCAGTTGACAGCTATGGTACCATGTGGCAATCTGATCAGGAAGAGCCTGGGAATGGTGGGGACAGGGTTTCCTATGTGATGGAAAATGGCAATTTTGGATACATTGATGAAATGACCGGAGCCAGCTGGCGCCTCAACCGGACCAACCTGGAAGATGAAATTCCGCGCAGGCACTGGCATCAGAATGACCCGGGCGTAGTACCCGACCTTTTGGAAACAGGATCCGGTTTCCCGATGGGCATGACAATATATGAAGGGGAACTGCTTCCGCGCCGGTATTGGGACCAGATATTACTTGCCGATGCCGGACAAAACTATGTAAGCGCATTCCCGGTGCAGAGTGATGGGGCTGGGTATAAATCAACTGGTATTATTCCTTTGATAGAAGGAAGCAGGGACAAATGGTTCCGTCCGACGGACGTTTGCGTGGCGCCCGATGGTTCGCTGATCGTGTCCGACTGGTATGATCCCGTAATAGGTTCTAATAAAATGAAGGATAAGAGCAGAGGCAGATTGTTTCGCATCGCTCCTCCTGGTACTCCTTATAAAATTCCAGTTTTTGACCTGAGTATACCCGAACAGGCTGTGAAGGCGCTTCAAAGTCCAAATTTGTCACAGCGTTACCTGGCTTGGAATGCTTGCGTAAAGCATGGCTGGGAAGCTGAACCATTTCTGGAAGAACTTTTCAGGCAGTACAATGCGAACCCGAAATTAAAAGCAAGGGCTTTGTGGGTTTTAAACCGTATTGAAGGTTTTAATTACCGTAACCTCGACATTGCATTCAGAGAACTGAACCCGAATATAAGGATCACAGCACTGCGGGCCGTGCGCCAGAGAAATAGCGATCCTACTGAATACATTAAGCGGCTAACCGCCGATCCGGACCCGCAGGTAAGGCGTGAATGTGCGCTGGCGATCAACCATAACCACACGTATGAGGCGCTGGATGTATGGCTGCAGCTTGCGAAACAATACAAAGGCAATGACCGCTGGTCCGTGGAAGCATTGAGTATTGGCGCTTTCGACCAATGGGAGCGGATATTCCCTGCCTGGCTGGAAAGAGCAGGCGCACGACCTGGTGGGACTGATTCCGGAAAAGACATTATATGGCTGGCGCGTACCAGAAAGGCTATTCCCTACCTGACCGAACTGGCCGCCGATACGTCGGTCAGTTTCAAAAGCAGGCTGCGTTACTTCCGGGCTTTTGACTTTTTTCATGCCGGTTACGAGAAATCCCAAGCTTTGCTGAATGTGATGACGGTGAATTCTTCCGACCGTATTGAAGTCAGTAAACTGGCTTTGCTGCATTTGGATAAATCATTTGTGACCAATTCCCAGCAGGGCCGTACCGCATTGAACAAATTGCTGGACGAAACTTACGGTACCGAGCATTACATTGACCTGATGACCAGATATGAGCTGGAAACGGAAAATGACCGGCTCCTCAAACTGGCATTGGACAAGTCGGACGAGGTACTAGGCCGCGACGCGGGCGCTTTGCTACTCGAACAGGCCGGAATTTCCTATGTTACCCAGAAGCTGGCAGGAATGAATGATGCAAGAAAATCTGCATTGCTGGCTTCTATTCAAACAGTAGGAAGTGCCGAATCGGTTTATCTGCTGCGTTCTACTGCTTTGAGTGACGGTGAATCGACGACTGTTCGAAGAAATGCTGCGAAATACCTGGGCGCGAGCTGGCCGGGGGAAGAAGCAGTTGTTAAATTGCTCCTTGATAATCGTCTTGACGGAGAAGTAAAAGTGGCTGCATTGGAAGGCGTGAAGAATGCTTTCAGGGAAGAAATCAAAGTCCAGCTTGCTCCTTATTTTCCCAAACCTAAGGAAGAAATTAAGGCAACAGAAATATCCGAGGAGCCCAAAAGCAAAAAGGAAAAGCGGAGAAAACGCAGAGGAAACTAGATATCTAACTGATCGATACTGACGTAAAACTCGTGTTGGCCGATATAGCCTAGTAATTTTTCAGCTTTTTCTACACTGATCACTGAATCCTCTGTAATATATTTGAGCGCCTGCTTGCTTATCTTTCCTCTAATACCCAGGTACGATCTAACATTTACAAAAAACGCAACGACTGGCATTGGTATGAAAATAAACTTCATTCTCCCCGATTTTCGCTTTAAAATCTCACCCAATACGGTTTTTAAGTTATAGGTGGTTTTGTCAGCTACATTGAAAACATCTACTCCGGGGCTCGACTGTGCCAAACATTTCACCACGAGTTCTGCGAGATTTCCTATATGCGTCATGCTGGCTTTCGAACTGAGCTTGGCTGGCAAAATCATTTGATTGTTTCTAATTAATGCAAGGATTTTTGGTAGCAACACCCTATCACCGCGCCCGTAAACAGCTCTGGGCCTTAAAATGTAAATAGAACTGATCCCGCATGTACGGACCACTTCTTCCGCCAACAACTTGCTCTGCCCATACAAGGAGATGTGTTTATTCATCTGAGCATCCTGTTCAAATTTCAATGTCCCGTCGGCAAAATCATAAACGGACGCCGACGATATGAATATCAGTACTTTACAGTGGCGAACAGCGCGTAAAAGATTCTTCGTGGCTTTTACATTATGATTATTAAATTCTTCCCGGGAAGCCTTGTCATCGGCTAAGCCTGCGCAGTGAACACAAACATCACAACTTTGATCGGGAACCGATACGCTCAAATCCTGTTGAAAGTAAGTAACATTAGGATATGGATCGAATTTATTGGTAAACGATCTTCCAGTGGCCAGAATGTCGTTACTATCGTCAGCGGCAAGCAATTCAACAAGATGACCTCCAATAAACCCTGATGCTCCTGTAACAAGTATCTTCATCGATTTTCAGCTGTCAATTGTTCCACAAGCTGCTTTCGATCTATTTTTGCCTGTCTGCCTGAATGCGGTATGGGCCTCAAAATGATCTTGTCCGGCAGTGCTTCCTTATCAATGGAATATTTGCCTGCTGTCAGCTGCTTCATGACATTCTGCGCGGTTAGTTTCTCTTCGCCATCGATAACAAGCACAATTTCTTCATCCGCCTTTTCATCGTTATAAATCCCGACCATCACGGCCTCTTTAACCCCGTCGATTTGATGTATGGTGGGCTCGTAAAGACCGGGGTAAATATTAAAATTGCCCCGTATGATCATGTCTTTTTTTCGGCCCAAAAGGATAAGCCGTCCAAGATCATCGATTTTGCCTATATCGCCCGTAAAATGAAGATTCTGAGTCTTCTCCATCTGCCAGTAATGCGAGTAAATCTGATCCGAGTGGATACAAATTTCACCGTCATCGGCTATGGATAGCGCAACGTTTGTAAACGGTTTTCCTACCAGATCGCCCTGTGTCGTGTATGCCAATTTTTCACGTCCGTCCTGGATGGTAACCAGCAAACTCTCGGTCATACCATACATGCAGGTAATTTTCAAAGTATTAGATAGCGGCACGAGTCTCGACAGAAATGAATTATATATCGGTGCCGAGCCTAAATAAATATTTCTAACACAATCAGGGAATTCGGCTGCCTTTCGATTCAGATAATTGATAATGGGTACAAAGTCGCTGGGTGGGCCAAATAAAGTGGTGATATTCCGTTCTAGGATAAAGCGAACCTTGGAAGCGGGATCCATACCATTTTCCCACAGATAAACTTTAATCCCGGCATTAATTCCTAAAAGTGCATAGTGAGGTAAATGTGTCGCCAAAACTTCGTCCTTGTTGTCAAGAAGTAATTTTGTCAAATGTTTTATGCTGTTAGACAAGCCTGAATAATGGTGAACGACACCCTTTGGCTCGCTTAATGTTCCACTTGTATATGTGATTAAGAAATCACTATTTTCCTCAATAGGCGTAAAATTCAGGGTGGGGGCTTGCCTTTTGATCAACCGGGCAACCTTCCTGTGTTTTTGAAACAATGGCAGCCAGGAGCCTGTTGTAAATAGCTGGCAGTTTTGAATTCTCGGAAAAGATGGAACCGTTTTATTCAATCTTAACACTGCAAATTTGAGCAGCGGATGCTCATTCAACAGGATAAGTTTACTATCAACAAAGGCGTGATCCGGAGCAAATTGTTTTAATTTTTGTAAATAATTTTCACGTCCCATTTCAGGATCTATGATTGAAATGATAGTTCCCACCATCATGTTGGCATACATGACTTGCAAAAACTCAATCCCCGGCTTTACCGCCATCACCACTCTATCACCTTTGTTTACTCCGCTGTCATGTAGTGCAGATGCAAGCGAATAAGCAGAATTGAGCAAATATCCAGCCGTGATCGACTTGCTTCCTTCATACAGTATGATGTCTGAAGCAACCCGATTTCGCAAAGCCTCGACGAAATAGTTGGTATAATGCGCCATGTTTACCATTCCACTAACTGTACTGACATACTTACTCCCGCTCCTAGACCCAAAAGCATTAATTGATCTCCCTTTGCCAATTTTCCCGTCTCAATAGCTTCATGTAAGGCAAGTGGAATGGTTGCAGCCGCCGTGTTTCCATATTTACCAAATGTGTTCACAAACCTGGACACCGGAATGCCGCTGTATCTGGCGATCTGATCGGTGGTGGTCGATGAAATCTGATGAGATACCACGCAATTTATATCATCACGCCTCCAACCGGCTTCATTCAAACATTCATTCACAAATTTCGGCCCCTCATCTTGGAATATTCTTTGTAAACCTCTGGAATCACTTTGAAAATAATATTTATCGTAGTCTCGATAAGCCATGGAACCCCCACCTGCCACGGTGCAAAGCTGCCAGTACTCACCCCAGGACCTGAATTTTTGATAAACAATTTCACTACCGCTTTTACCCAGCAGCATGGCAGCCCCGGCATCACCCAAACTATACCCGGAGATACTTTTTCTTAAATCCTCACTATTCAGCGGAGAGTAATTGACAACTTCACCCAGTTTTTCTCCGCAAACAATAAGGATATTTTCATACATACCTGATTCAATAAACGCAGACGAAACCTGCACCGCAGAAACGAAACTGTTGCAAGCATTTTTGATGTCCATCACAGGGCAGGTGAGTCCAAGTTTGGCTTGAACGATGTTAGCTGTGGCAGGCTCAATCAAATCAGCAGAGGCTGCGGCAAAAATTAAAAGGTCAATTACAGTGTCTTTGTTTGCGGTAATGACCGACCTGGCTGCATTACATGCCAGGTCACTCACCTGCATATCGTCCGACGCAATCCTTCGGCTGTGGCTCCCAAAAAGCTTTTCCAGAAAACCGTGATCTATGCCTTTGCCATCAAATTTGATCTTATCCTCAATTTGCTGGTTATATACAACATTCTCAGGTAAATAGGCCGATACATATTTTATTGACGCCTTTTTCATGGCTTCACATTTAAGGCCCAGTTCCATAAAGGTTTTGTCAGCCAGTTAAAGCCATTAAAACTCTTTACAAACGCAACAGTCGCTCCAAGTGCATGTTCCACAAATTTAATATTGTAGTTCTTTAAAGCTTCCTGATAATATAAATCGGGATCGCTAACTCCTATCTGCTCAAAAAATTTCTTTTGTACATAAAGTGTGCGCATGAAGTATACATTCAGCATGACAATGATGCTATACGAGGTGGCTTTGAAAAACCCGGCATTGTTGGTAAACTTTTTTAGCCAGGTCTCCGTGTAAAAAATATGTCTGCCTTCCTCAATGTGGTGAAGTTCAGACGATTTCCGCATCACGGAATATACCTTTTCGTCCTTTCTGATATGTTTTGCATAAATGTCAGCCATTAATTCAACGGACAATACAGACATAAATACCAATGATGACGGGAGCCATTTTACTGTGAAATTTCCGAAAAAATGATGCAGCCGTGTTGGCATGATCGGCTTTCTATCGAGTTTGCGGATCGCCATGCCGAACATTTCCTGGTGCCTGAATTCCTCGATAATTTCCCGGATCAAAAAACGGTACTCTACAGAATCCGGATTTAAGGTTAAGAGATGACGGTTAAAAAAATAACAGGCAAGCGTTTCGGACCATGCATACGAATACATTACCTGCACCACTTCCAGCCTGCCTATTTCAATTTGCTGTGTTTTCGAAAGCGTAGCCCATAATTCGTGCCCTTCCAGTGAAACCAGTTTTTCAGGCATAAACAACGTGTCTGAATCTGGCTCGTCGTCCCACGGGATATACGTTTCCGGCAATAGAGGTTTTTCTTTGCTAAGCTGAATCATGCGTTCAACATGAACCTCAAATTTTGTAGAATCCATTTTATTGTAGTTAAGTGTGTTAATATCTACCGAGTAGGACTACAAAGGAACGATATGTTTGAGATTTAGATCTTGTCCTTCGACATAGATTGGTGTTGTCGTAAGACAAGATTTTATGGCCCATGAAAGAATAGACCTTAATCTTTCCTACCGACATTTTTATTTTTGGCAGAAGAAATCAACATGAGAAAAGTGAGCTTCTTTCATTTGACCCGTTGCGTTGAGTAAGCGCTGGTCATTCCCGAATTCACGTTATTTTAAGTTTCCTGCGTGATTTTGGGGTATATTTATTCGGCGTGCATCTTTACAATTTAAACAAAACGTAAAGAAATATGCTCCGCAGAAATTTTGTAAAATCTTCACTTGGTTTGGCTGGCGCAGCGATCGCATCAGGAGAAGCTTTCGCAACAGCACCATTAGCTAAAAACAATTTCAAGCTCAAATATGCGTCACATTTTGGTATGTTCCAGAATAGTGCCGGAAAAGATGTGATCGATCAGCTCAAATTCATGGCTGATAATGGTTTTATGGCCATTGAAGATAATGGAATGATGGGCCGCCCGGTGGAGCAGCAAGAAGCCATTGCAAAGGAAATGACCCGGCTGGGAATGCAGATGGGCGTTTTTGTGGTAGATAAAGGAGGTAATGGCGCCAATACATTAGCAGCTGGAAAACAAGAATATATCGACATCTTCCTTAATGGATGTAAAAAGGCAGTGGAAGTCGCCAAGCGCGTGAATGCAAAATGGATGACAGTAGTACCGGGCGATTTTGAAAGAAATCTGCCGATCGGCGTGCAAACTGGCCACGTAATCGATGCATTGCGCCGCGGAGCCGAAATTTTGGAACCGCACGGATTAGTCATGGTTTTGGAACCGTTAAGCGATTCTCCAAACCTGTTCCTGCGTACTTCTGACCAGACGTACGAAATTTGCAGAGGGGTAAACAGCAAATCGTGCAAGATCCTGTACGACATTTACCACATGCAGAAAAACGAAGGCCGCCTAATCTATAACATTGACAGAACATGGAGTGAAATTGATTACTTCCAGATCGGCGATGAGCCAGGCCGGAAAGAACCTACTACCGGCGAGATCAATTACAAGAACATTTTCAAATACATTTACGACCGCAGCAAGAAAGAGAACAAGTCCTTTATTATGGGAATGGAGCACGGTAACTCGCAGCAGGGCAAAGAAGGCGAACAAGCGCTGATTAAGGCGTATGTGGAGAGTGACAATTTTGCAATTTGATGGCCGTCGGTTTTCGGCCGTCAGCTATCGGCTTTTGATTTGAACTTAGCGTTATAAAACAAAACCGGGATGTAGGTGACTACATCCCGGTTTTGTTGTTTGTGGCAGGTTAAAGCCAATGCTTAAAATTGACAGCCGAAAGCCGACGGCCGAAGTTTCTTACAATACTACTACTGAATTCTCAGTCGCAGCTACACCCGCAGGCACATACTTATCAGCTTCCCAGTCGTTTTCCCATTTCTCATCATTCAGGATGTAACGGAATTGGTACTCGCCAGCGCCAAGTTCAAGGATCGCTTTGAAAGAACCGTCTTTTTGCTTTTTCAATGCGATTGCTTCTTCTGGATTCCAGCCATTGAATTCGCCAACAAGAGCCACTGTTTTAGCTTCCGCCGCTGCTTCTGCAGGTACTGTAAATGTTACTTTGTAGATAGATTTACTCTTTACAAATTGTTTCGTTAATGCCATGATCAAGTAGTGTTAAAAAGTTGATGGCACAAATATACAATCAAAAATTATTCAAATCAATGAATATCAATATTATATACATTTTTCGTCTTTGAATAATCATATAATAACATTTCAGGCGACATTTTTTAATACAAATCAGCGCGATTTATCTAAGCGTATAGCGCATTCCGAGAAAGCCTCTGATACCTTGGTTCGGTGCGAAAACGTATGACGGATCGAATGTCAGCCGGTACGGGTTGTCGGGTGTTGCGATCACCTGTCCGCGGTCGTCAAACTTCACGTTTTTATCAAATGGATCATTCGCTCGGGCAATAGAATTGGCCGGAGGAGTGAAGTTGAGCAGGTTTTTGACCCCGCCGTATATTTCCAGTCCGTTATCAAATTTCTTTGTAATTTGAATATTTTGCAATGACCAGACCGGTGAATTGCTCGCCCGCGGATCATCCTCGCTCAGAATTGGTAACCGCATCGGGCCGTAAATGTTGCCCGTGTAATCAAAGGAAATACCAGCCTTCTGGATCTCATAAGATATCGCCCATACTCCTGTGAATTTTTCGGTCAGTACCGGTCTGAAACGCACACCGTTCTCTTTCTGATAATTTTCCATGTAAGTACCACCGGCAATGATCTTTAAAGGAAAAGGGAAGTTAAAGTCCAGATTGAGACTAACTCCTTTTGACACGGCATAACCGTCCAGATTATCATAAATGATCTGGTTCGGGTTGGTATCGTAGTCAGGCAGGATGCGGTTGGTAAAATATGTGTAAAATACAGAAGCATCGAAGCCGATGAACGAGTTGCCCGTCACGATCTTTTTTACAAAATTGACATTGGCATTCCAGCTCTGCTCAGGATTAAGCGCCTCTTTCAATACCACCTGCCGCGATCCGGTTAATGCAGCGTGATCTTCGGTGAACAGGTTGACAATCCTGAACCCGCGGCCGATATTCAGCCTTACCACATCCGTCTGGTTAAATTTGTATTTGTAGGCTACCCTGGGTGTGAAAATGCTCCCATGGCGGCTATTATAGTCGTATCGGGCTCCCAGCAACACAGAATGTGCTCCCGCTTTGATTTCGTCCTGAACAAAAAAACCGGGCAGGAAAATCTTATCAGGATGATCCTGTCCATCCAGATTCTTGGTAGCCGTCGTGTTGTCATTGTAAAAAGTGTAACGGAATGGTGATCCAAACAGCAGATTATGATTGCCTATCTCTTTGTCCCAAAGCAATTGCGCAAAAAAGATTTTCTGGTCCGCATTAAATGGAACATGACCGTATGCCGAATTCTGATTGTGCGAGCTGAAAGAGTATTGTAATGTCATCTTTTCCGAAACCGGCAGCTGGTAATTTCCCAGGATCTCAAACCGCTTGGTGTAAATGCTTTCACCATAAATCTGATCTCCGCCGCGGTATGACCTGTTCCACCTCATATCTCCACCCCAACGGTCTTCGTAATAGTACCGGGCAGCAACGTTCGCCGTGCGGTTATTTTTCAGGTTAAATGACCATTTGTTAAAAACAGAAATACGGTTTTGCAATGTCAGGTCTGTAAATCCGTCTTTGTTATTATCGATCGGATTCTGGTAGTTGAAATAGCTAATGCCCAGTAATGAGCTGGTTCTTTCTCCGGGGGTAAATTTCACGCCGAGATCAATGTTGTAATCCCGCCAGGAAGTACTGAATGCATCCGCCGAAAAAACCGGCGCTTTGGATGGATTTTTAGTAATGATGTTGATCAGTCCGCCAACCGCCTCGGATCCGTATAACGTAGATGCAGGTCCTTTAACGATTTCCACTCTTTCAATGAGACTGTTAGGGATGCCAGAAAGCCCATAAACAGTAGAAAGCCCGCTCACCATCGGCATTCCGTCGATCAGTACCATCGTGTACGGCCCTTCCAGACCGTTAATGTGAATGTCGCCGGTGCTGCAAACGTTGCAATTCAGCTGTGGCCTTACACCATTCACATAACTCAGTCCTTCAAAAATGCTCGGAACCGGGTTTTTATAGATGAATTTGGCAGTGATGATATCAACGGGCACCGGGCTGTCCAGTTTGGATACTTCCTTCATGGTGCCTGTAACAACCACCTCGTCCAGCGAATTGGCGCCCGATTTCATGATGAAATCCCTTGTAAGGTTCTGCTCAATGCGAACGTTTTTCTCTGTGACCGTCGGCAGGGAGATGTAGCTCACCTTTAATGTGTAGCTGCCTTTGGGTATGCCGGCAATGTGATAATTTCCGATCGTATCGGCAGTAGTGCCGATTTTTAGTTCATTGATATAAACAGCAGCACCAAATGCAGATTCAGCCTGCCCTTCCAATGTGATTTTACCAGAAAGGGTAAACTGGGCGGCGGCATCCAAACATAATGTACTGAAAAACAAAAGTATGAGTAGCTTCATATAACGTCCGAATTATTATTTTACTTTTATCTCAATATTAATTTAGACAAACCTAAAAATAAAATCTGATAAATAAAAGTGTATAATTTTGCTGCAACTAAAAAATGGATGAAACTATATACAGAGTCAGCATAGTTACTTGTTATAACTAAGAAGTAACGGAGACTTTACGAGCATGATAAGTGCTGATCATTCACGCTAACCCATTCATTATGTTAAAGAAATTTCTCAAACCCACAAAGCTTCCGGCATCTGCGGACTGGGCCGTATTGATCTTACGAGTAGGGATGTCCCTGATGATGCTTAGGCACGGGTATGCGAAACTTTCAGGATTTCTGGGCGGGGATCATTCTTTTGCGGATCCTATCGGGCTGGGAGAGGAGCTTTCACTGATCCTGACCGTTTTTGCTGAATTTGGTTGTTCCATTTTGCTCATTCTGGGCCTGGTAAGCCGGGCGGCGCTGCTGCCGCTGATCTTCACGATGCTGGTAGTGCTGCTCGTTGTCCACTCCGGTGACACATTTGATGACAAGGAACACGCATTAACATTTCTAATCGTATATGTGACTTTGCTACTGACGGGGCCGGGGCGGTTTTCGGTTGATAGTAGTTTGTTTAGATAGGAAATGCGCTTGTATCAAAAAGGTAGACATCGTTAGGAATTGTCGGGCTGAGCATTTAATCACCT
>NZ_JBDSFX010000024.1:0-124607 GCF_039919315.1 Dyadobacter sp.
TTTATAATGAACATTTTAGGCGCATTAGTTGCTTACTGCTTCTTTCCCAAAAAACCGTCACTTAATATTCAAAAAGTCAAAACAAACCAACTTTTTCTAACCGCCGCTTAACCCGAATTCACGTTAAATTAGTAAATGTATTTTCAACCAGTGGCGGGCAATTGCGCCGCCATTGGTTTTTTTAATATCTGCCCTTCCATATACCATTGAAACCATTTGACTTTTATATGAAACCCATTCTAGTATTTCTCTTCGCTGGCACCGTGCTACTTTGTGGTTCCTGTAAAAAGAGTAATAAACTTTTCCAGCTGATAACTTCGGATCAATCAGGCATTGATTTCAACAACAGGATTATAGAGAACGATTCGATCAATCCGATCAGCCTGATCAATGTTTACAATGGAGGCGGTGTGGGTGTGGGTGATTTCAATAATGACGGATTGCAGGATATCTATTTCACCGGCAATATGGTGTCTAATAAACTGTACCTGAACAAAGGCAAAATGCAGTTTGAAGACATTACGGCGAGTGCGGGAGTGAGTGGTGACGGAAAATGGTGCAGGGGAGTGGCCGTGATCGATATCAATAACGATGGGTGGATGGATATGTACGTGTGCGCGTCCGTGTATGGCGACCCGGAGAAAAGGAAAAACCTGCTGTACATTAATCAGGGTAAGACTGAAAACGGGTCTGTTACCTTTAAAGAATCAGCGGCTGCATACGGGCTCGACGATACTTCACATACGACCATGGCGAGTTTTTTTGACTATGATAATGATGGTGATCTGGATGTGTATCTGGTTGTCAATCAAATGCTTCCAAGAGTAGATCCCTCTACTTTTAAAGTCAAAATTACCGACGGCTCGTTCCCAAGTACCGGGCGACTTTACCGAAACGACTTCGATAAAGCCTTAAATCATCCGGTATTTGCAAATGTGACCATTGAAGCCGGACTGACCATAGAAGGTTACGGGCATAGCGTGAATGTGACGGATATTAACCAGGATGGCTGGAAGGATATTTTCGTGAGCAATGATTTTATCTCAAACGATCTTTTGTATATCAATAACCATGACGGCACGTTCACCGATAAGGCTGCGTCGTACTTCAAGCATACTTCCGCGAATGGAATGGGGCAGGATGTGATCGATATTAACAATGACGGGCTGTCGGATATTGTGGAATTGGACATGAACCCGGAGGATAATTACCGCAAGAAAATGATGCTGGGGCCTGGTAGTTACCAAAGCTTTCAGCTCAATGATTTTTATAAATATCAATACCAATACGTAAGAAACACGATCCAGCTGAACCAGGGGCCGAGGGTAAATGCAAACGACTCGATAGGCGACCCGATTTTCAGTGAAGCGGGTTACATTTCCGGCATTTCTGCAACTGATTGGAGCTGGACACCGCTTGTGGCGGATTTTGATAATGATGGGTTAAGGGACCTGGTCGTGACCAATGGTTTTCCGAAGGATGTGACCGATCACGATTTTATGACCTACCGGCTGGAAGCAGCGCCAGTAACTCCGCAATCAGAAACCTTACGACAAATACCAGAGGTGAAGCTGCATAATTATGCATTTAAAAATGCAGGAGAATGCGCATTCACGGATGTTTCCGACAGCTGGGGCCTCACTGCGAACAGCTTTGCGAATGGTGGCGCCTATGCGGACCTGGATAACGATGGCGATCTGGATATGGTTGTGAATAATATCAATGATGCGGCCTCGCTCTATGAAAATACGATGATGGACGAGAAGCCTGCTGACAAGCATTACCTGACCGTACAACTTGCGGGTGATTCACTGAACCGGAACGGAATGGGTGCATGGGTCGAGCTGTATTACCCGGGCGGGCATCAGGCGTATGAGCAGACACCTTACCGTGGTTACCTGTCATCCGTTCAGCTGAACCCCTATTTTGGCCTTGGAGCAGTATCGGTGATCGATTCGCTGGTTGTCAAATGGCCTGACGGCGGCAAGCAGCTGATGACCAAGGTAAAAGCAGATCAGACCGTGAAGGTTAGTAAAACAGGTGCCCACGAAAAGTATGACTGGAATCGTCCCGCTATGGTACAAAACAGCTTGTTTCGGGAGATAACATCTTCACTCGGCGTACAATACGTACACACACAAATGGACCAAATTGATTTTACCATTCAAAAATTACTTCCTCACAAACTTTCCGAATATGGCCCATCACTGGCTGCCGGAGATCTGAATGCGGATGGATTGGATGATATTGTGGTCGGAGGTAGTTCTGCGTCCGGTACTGCCGTGCTCATGCAACAGTTGAATGGCTCATTTACACAAAAATCGATTGTACCGCCAGGTGCGGACCCTAATGTGTATTATCAGGATATGGGAATGCTGTTGTTCGACGCAGATCGCGACGGTGATCAGGATCTTTACATTGCGCGCGGTGGGTACAATGCCAAATCCGAGACGTCAGCTTACCGCGATCAGTTTTACGTCAATGACGGTAAAGGGAATTTTGCATTGGATAGTCTGGCTTTTCCGAAGAATTTCACGAGCAAGTCATGTGTCAGGGCTGCGGATTATGATAAGGATGGCGATTTGGATTTGTTCGTTGGCGGCAGGGTAGAACCATGGAATTATCCCAAACCCGTTTCCAGCTTCATTTACAGGAATGACTCGAAGAATGGCAAAGCCAGGTTTACGGATGTTACCAAGCAGGTAGCAAGTGAGTTAGGCAGCATTGGATTGGTCTGTGACGCTGTTTTTAGTGATTTTGATAATGACGGCTGGCAGGACCTGGTGCTGACTGGTGAATGGATGCCTGTTACTTTTTTCAAAAATGATAAAGGCACATTCAAAAATGTGACTGCTTCAACCGGTGTTTCGAATCAGAAAGGATGGTGGAACAGTCTGACAACCGGTGATTTTGATAACGATGGCGATACGGATTATATCGTCGGGAATCTTGGCCGGAATTCGTTCTTTCAGGCGACGGAACAACATCCGGTCTCCATTTATGCCAAAGATTTTGATAATAACGGCAGTTACGACGCCTTTCCTTCCCTGTACATTCGGACTAGTCAGGAGGATCCTGCCTGGAAAGAATATCCGGCACATATGCGGGACGACGCAGTTAAGCAGATGATCGGGATGCGGGCGAAATTTCAAAACTATAAAACGTACGCCAATGCTACCATGGACAAGCTTTTCACGAGCGAGCAGCTGGAAGGCGCGTTGGTATTGAAGGCCAGTAACCTCAGTTCAAGTTACTGCCGGAATGATGGTGGCGGCAAATTTACATTAACGCCTTTGCCGTTTACAGCGCAATTGTCCGCATTGAATGGCATGATCACCGATGACTTTGATGGCGATGGTAACCTCGACCTGATTGCAAATACGAATGATTACGGAACCGACGTCAGCATAGGACGATACGATGCATTGAATGGCCTGATACTGAAAGGCGACGGCAAAGGGAATTTTGTAGCCAAATCGATTCTTGAAAGTGGCATTTTCATCCCGGGTAATGGAAAAGCACTCGTGAAACTGAGAGGAAAAGGTGGGCGATACCTGGCGGCAGCGGGTCAAAACAGGGGGCCTTTGAAGATGTTTGAGTTGAAACAGCGCACCAATAATGTGCCTCTGAAACCGGGCGATCTGCGTGCTAATATCACATTCATCGATGGTAGAGAACAGAAAATGGAGGTAAATTACGGCTCCTCATTCCTTTCACAATCAGCCAGATTTCTCAGTATCGGAAAAACTGTAAAGTCAGTATCTATTACCGAAAGTACCGGCGAAATAAGAAGAATCGATTTTTGATGCGGTTGCCCGTGAACCCACTAGAAAAGAGAATATGAAGATATCAGGAAAATCGTGCTGTGTTTCGATCATTTTGTTGAGTTTGATCATAGGCTGTACGCGAAAAAACACATTCAATCCGGATGATCCGGAGATATTGCACCAAAACCAGGACATGCTTACGCAGGTTATCATTTACGACGTATTTTCGCCGCCGGTGGCAGCCCGCATTTACGTCTATTCCTCCCTTGCATCCTATGAAGCTGTGCGTTTTGCGAAAAAAGGAAGTCCATCGATTACGGATAAACTTAATGGATTTGGTAAGATGCCGCAGCCTGTAAACGGCAAAACCTACAATTATACATTAGCCGCTACCAAAGCGTTTTTTACTGTCGTGAGGATGGTGAAGGTGTTTTCGGTCGACTCCCTGAGCGCCTATGAAGAGTCTGTCTACCATAATTTCAAGGAAAACCTCGACGATTCAACTTATCAGCGGTCTGTTGCTTTTGGGGATACGATCGGTAAAACCATCCTTGCCCGGGCGAAGATAGATGGCTATATCAAATCACGCGGCAAGCCCAAATACCTCGGCAGCGCTGATCCCGGCAAATGGAGACCTACTCCGCCCGATTATCTGGATGGCGTGGAATGGTGCTGGAACGAGATGCTGCCTATGGCGCTCGACTCAGCGTCGCAATTTATGCCACCCCGGCCGCCGACATTCAGCAAGGATACCAACAGCGCGTTTTACAAGGAAGCGAAGGAGGTTTTTACGTTAGGGAAGAATTTAACCGAAAAGCAGATTGAGATTGCGCGCTACTGGGATGATAATCCTTTTGTAACCGAGCATTCGGGGCACCTGACCGTGGGTAAAAAGAAGATCACCCCGGGCGGTCACTGGATGGGTATTGCGGCCATTGCGGCAAAGCAAACCAAGGCAGATCAGGTTAAAACGGCTCAGGGATATGCTTTTACGGCCATTGCGTTGTTTGATGCATTCATTGCATGCTGGGATGAGAAATACCGGAGCAGCGTGGTCAGGCCGGTGACAGTCATCAACGAAATGATCAGCCGGGATTTTGTACCCTTTTTGCAAACACCACCATTCCCGGAGTACCCTAGCGGGCATAGCGGCATTACCGCGTCCGCATCCACGGTGCTTGCGCACTTGTACGGGGGCAGTTTCTCATTCCAGGACACGAGCGATCTCAGGTACATAGGTATGCAGCGGCATTTCAACTCATTTCAAGAAGCTGCGGCGGAAGCATCTATCAGTCGCTTGTACGGAGGGATTCATTATCGGCAAGGTGTGGAAGAAGGTGCCAAGCAAGGGAAGAAAGTCGGGAATCATATTATTGATAAACTTCAATGAGGCCGTACCATACTAATTGGTAAATCTACTTGCTTACATGTATGTACATTACATACATGTAAGAACCAATTAAGTGATTTACTTGCCATTGGCCCATTGAGTTTTGGATTAGCTAAAAATGATTTTCTGCTTTGTTTGATAAGTTATATAGTTGATTATAAGTGAATTGTATCGTTTTTGTCACATTTTTTTAATATCATAATTAACACAATTTCTTGTAAGTTAATGATATGTTAGTATATTTGAACATATAATACAAAGTACGAAAATTGGCAATTTGATAACGCTTTCATGATGAGTCTCGGGTTGGATATCGGCGGAAGTCACGTGACAGCAAGTGTCATTGAAACGTCGGCTACTGGCAAGCAGCCCCTGCGTTTGGTGAGAAAGGATATCAATAGTTTCGACACTGCTTTTAATATTATTGAAGCCATCAGTAATTGTATCATCGAAATATTGAATGATGGGACTTTGGTCGCCGAAGTCGGTATCGCATTTCCTGGTCCCTTCGATTACCAAAAAGGTGTGAGTACCATTCGCAATGTGGGCGGGAAGTTTGAATTCACTTTTGGCATTCACCTGAAACAGGCTTTGAAAGATGCCACTGGCCTACGCGATACATTGTTTCGGTTTTCAAATGATGCACATTGTTTTGCTGCCGGAGCTTATGCCCGTGCCGGTCTGAGTAGCAAACGGACTGTTTTTCTCACCTTAGGTACCGGTTTCGGATCGGCATTTATGGAAAATGGGCGACTGCTTATGCATCACCCCGCGCTGCCAGCGATAGGGGCATTTTATAACGAACCGTTTTTGACTTCCAGCGCCGACGACTATTTTTCAACGCGGTGGTTTCATAGCGCATACAGGCAGGCCACGGGTTGCGAGATTGCAGGTGTGCGGGAGCTGGCCGAGCTGGATAATGAGATATCAAAGCGTATTTTTAATGAATTCGGTGCTAATCTGGGCTTGTTCCTGTTGTCCTGGCTTGAAAAGTTTGAATGTGACGAACTGGTAATTGGAGGGAATATTTCCAGGGCCAATACATTGTTTATAGCCTCATTAAGAGAACAGTTAGCCCCATTGGGTAGCAATCTAAATATCATTTTTTGCGAAGACACTGAGGAATGCATTTTAACAGGCGCGGCTCATCTGGCGAAACTGGAAAATAGTAGTGTCAATGACGACTTCACCGACGTGAGCAATGCTCTGGAATTCAACATTAGTTCAGTTGCGGAGCAGTTATGCGATAAAAAAATCGGCCTGATTGACGGCGTTGGAATAGAATCCTGGGAGAATGTCCGGAGGCAACTACATCATGCGTTGAATAAAAAAGGCAAGCGCGTTTTTTGGTATGATATCAATGCTTGTCTGAAATCTGGCATTGATCACAGCGAAATGCTGATAGACGGATCAGGTAATCTGTCGCAGTTTTTTGACGAACAGAAGATCAGCATGTTGCACCCTGACGAGGCGGTCGATTTGTGCATTGTATATGGCACGGGAGCGGCTTTAAGTAAATGGAAAGGAGAATTGGTTAACCTGAACCTGGTCCAAAAGCAAATGTTGCACGAGGGGCTGGGCTGATACCGAAGTTTAAACTAATGATATCTTGGAAACAAAGCAGGTGAAACATTTTATCTCTCTGATCACGCTCATTGCGGCACTGGGAGGCTTCCTATTTGGATTTGATATGGCGGTAGTGAGCGGTATCATCGAACCGGTGAGGGCGCAATACGGCTTGTCAGCTCCTGAGGAAGGTTTGTTTGTGTCATTTGCGTTATTGGGTTGTATCGCGGGGGTTGCTTTCTCAGGTTACCTGAGCGACAAAATAGGAAGGAAAAAAGTCCTGTTTGTAGCGGCTATTTTGTTCCTGATCAGTGCTGTTGGATTCTCGTTGTCCAGCTCATATACGGTCCTTATTGTTTTTCGAATACTTGCCGGTGTCGGCGTGGGGGTAGCTTCTAATGTGTCCCCGCTCTATATTTCTGAAATTGCACCTGCCTCAAAAAGGGGAGGGTTAGTGACTTTTTACCAGCTTGCCATCACCATTGGTGTACTCGCTGCTTACACCAGCAATTTGTTTTTGCAACGATATGCGGTCGCGCAAGCCGGAACAGGTAGTGGATTGATTCATTGGTTGTTTGTAGAACAGGTTTGGCGGGGTATGTTCTTTGTGAGCGTAATCCCCGCATCTCTGTTTTGCTTTTTGCTAATGATCGTGCCGGAAAGTCCGCGCTGGTTGGTGAAGAATGGACGCGATGCAGAAGCATTGGATGTTTTGGTCAAAATAAGTGGTGAGGAAGAGGGGCATTTCGAGCTAGGAGCGATCAAGGAGGTCGCTGCTCAAAAGTCAGGCGGTATCAAGGAACTGATGAGGTTCCCGTTGCGCGGATTGCTGGTGATGACGATGGTTTTGACTGCATTATCGCAATTCAGCGGTATCAACGGAGTGATTTTTTATGGTCCCACGATTTTGAAATCGGCTGGGATCGTTACCAGTGACGCATTGCTGTACCAGGTAATGCTGGGAACGGCGAGTATGCTTTTTACACTCATTGCTATCTGGAAGGTTGATACCTGGGGCCGCAGGTCGCTTTATTTAATTGGGTCGTTCTGGGCGGCAGTCGCGCTGGCCTTGACTGGCATTTGTTTTATGTACAATGTCAACGGGTGGGGTATGCTGCTGTGTATCATGCTGTTTCTCCTGTTTTTTGCATTTTCCCTGGGGCCATTGAAATTCGTCATCGCGACTGAAGTTTTTCCGATGCATATCAGGGGGACGGCATTATCTATCTGCATCATGACGATGTGGGTATCTGACTGGATCGTTAACCTTTTATTTCCAATCATGCGGGATGGGCTGGGTATCGCCAATACTTTTTTCGTGTTCTCCTTTTTCTGCGTCTGCTCGTATGTTTATGCCAAAATAAACTTGTTTGAAACGAAAGGAAAGAGACTGGAAGAGATCGAGCAGCTTTTGAATTCGGGTAGTATCAGTAACGAAATAAAGGTTTGAAAGTAGGAGCTAACATAGTATCATAAATTGGTAATCTGTAACTAACTCAATGGACTAATTTGCAATAAATTTGTATAATTTCCTTGTCTTTCAAAGGTGCATAAGCTTGTATTTTAAGTATTGTCTTTGGCTGTATTTTGTTTTATTTAACAATAAGTTGATTATGAATTTAATATGTCGGGTTGTGTGATAGCGTGGTTGTCCGGGGTGAACTGCCGGAGTTACTGGTAGTATGTTAGCGTGTATTGTGAGTTTTTGCTCAGTTTTAGTGATTGATAAATGAAAAAGCAGCTTTTATTTTTAGCCATATTATCTGGCGCGGTAGCCTTTCTGGTAGTGTCTTGTTTTCAAAAGAACGGGACATTGCAGACCAAATCGGGCAATGATCCTGTGAGTTATAATTTTGACATTCGTCCGATCCTGTCCGACAAATGCTATGCATGTCATGGGCCGGACGCGAAGAAGCGGGAAGCAGGGCTGAGGCTCGACGTTGCGGAAAGTGCTTATGCCAAGTTAAAAGATGGAAAAGGCTTCGCCATTTTTCCGGGCAAACCGGAGCAGTCGGAACTTTATAAAAGGATTACTTCCGTAGACCCGGAATACCAGATGCCGACTCCTGAGTCGCATTTGGGACTTTTGAATGAAAATGAAATCGGGTTAGTGAAAAAGTGGATCGAGCAGGGTGCTAAGTACGAAAAGCACTGGGCGTTTACTGCGCCGGTATTGCCGGCCGTGCCTGAGGTGTCTGATAAAGATTGGTCCAAAAACGAAATCGACCATTTTGTGTTGCAGAAAATGGAAGGTGCGGAACTGACACCTAACGAGGAAGCGGATAAGAGCCATTTGCTGAAAAGAGCGGCACTGGATCTGACGGGCTTGCCACCGACGCTGGAAATGCAAAAGAAATTTGAAGCCGACGGAAGCGATAAAGCGTACGAAAAGATTGTAGATGAATTGCTTGCTCAAAAGACTTATGGCGAGAAAATGGCGGTTTATTGGCTCGACGTAGCCCGGTATGCCGATTCATATGGTTACCAGGATGATGAGTACCGTACGCAGTGGCCGTGGCGGGACTGGCTGATCAATGCTTTCAACAAAAATATGTCGTATGATCAGTTTTTGTCATGGCAAATAGCGGGGGATATGCTGCCAAATGCAAACAAAGAGCAGATTCTGGCCACTGCATTTTTCCGGAACCACAAATACACCGAAGAAGGTGGGGTAATCCCTGAGGAATACCGGATTGAATATAACATTGATAAAACCAAAACTTTCAGTACCGGGGTTTTGGGGCTGACCGTAGAATGCGCCCAATGCCACGATCACAAGTATGACCCCATTTCGCAGGAAGATTATTACCGCATGTTCGCGTTTTTTAACAACTCGAAAGAGCAGGGTTTTGAAGGCGACATTTCCCGGACAAAGCTTGCTAAAAACCCGGTCATGACGATTTCTGATGAAGAGGCAAAAACATTGTTATCATTCATCAACAGGCCGGATACCAGTCGGCTGATGGTGTCTGTGATGGGCGATCTGGACACACTCAGGCCTACGCATATTCTCAATAGGGGCGTGTATGACGCGCCTGGCAGGGTGGTAACCGCATCGGCGCTACCTGCGGTCATGAAATTTGATACCCTCAAACTTCCGCAAAACAGGCTCGGCCTTGCCAAATGGACGACAAGCAAAAGTAATCCATTGACGGCGCGGGTTTTTGTGAACCAGATCTGGCAGGAATTCTTCGGTCGGGGCATTGTAAAAAGTACAGGTGATTTCGGAATGCAGGGCGAGCTACCTACGAACCCGGCATTACTCGACTGGCTTGCGGTGGATTTTATGAACCACGGTTGGGACATTAAAAGATTAGTAAAACAAATCGTGACATCGGCTACCTACCGGCAGTCGGCCAAGGTAACGGACGAAAAGCTCAAAGCCGATCCTGACAATATTTACCTTTCCCACGGCCCGCGTTACCGCTTGCCAGCGGAGCTGGTCCGGGATATGGTGTTATCTACAAGCGGGCTGCTAAATCCGAAAATAGGTGGACCCAGCGTAAAGCCTTACCAGCCAAAAGGGCTTTGGGAAGCGGCAACTTCGGGTCGTGGCACCTTGCGCACCTACCAGCAGGACAGGGGCGAAGCATTGTACCGCCGGGGCATGTACACGTTCATTAAACTGACGGTACCACCGCCTTCGATGATCATTTTCGATGCCAGTAACCGTGACCATTGCGAGATCAAACGCTCCAAAACCAACACGCCTTTGCAGGCATTGGTGATGCTGAATGACCCGACGGTGCTGGAAGCGTCCCGTGTACTCGCCGAACGAACAGTAGTAAAATCCACCGACGTGGAAGCCAATATCAGAGCATCGTTTCAGCGGATTGTCTGCCGGCAGCCGACCGATAAGGAAATGAAACTGCTGACGGATTATTATAATAGCGAAGTTTCGATGTTTTTGAAGGATAAGAAACACGCATTCAAAGTGTTGAATGTGGGTGAATATCCGCACGAAACGAAAACGAACGAGGTACAGGCAGCTGCGCTGATGCGGGTGATCAATGCGCTGTATAATATGGAAGAGACGATTACAAAAAGTTAGTACGGCGGTCGGCTTTCGGCTATCAGTTACATGCTGATACTTTGAGAGAAAGCGATTGGGAGTATTTAGGTAAAGAATAGACATTAATTATTTTAAAAGTTGAAGGCCAATGGCCGACAGCTGATAGCCAATAAAAACATGGAAAAGCCAATATTTGATTTTGGAATGAATACCACACGCAGGCACTTCCTGTCCAAACTAAGCCTTGGACTTGGAAGCGCGGCCCTGGGATCGCTACTTATACCGGATCTTTTTAAAGGTGGTGGCGGAGACGGCGATGTGGAAGCGCTGATGGCCGGTTTGCCGCATTTTGCACCAAAGGCCAAACGTGTTATTTACCTTTTCCAGAACGGGGCGCCGTCGCAGCTGGATTTGTTTGACTACAAACCCATGCTGAACAAAATGCATGGTCAAGACCTGCCGGAATCGATCCGGGGTACCCAGCGGTTAACGGGAATGACGGCCAATCAGGCCAAATTCCCTTTGGCGGGTTCGGTATTTAACTTCAAGCAGCACGGTAAGAGTGGCGCGTGGATGAGTGAGCTGCTGCCGCATATGGCGAGTATTGCGGATGATCTTTGCATTATCAAAACCCTGAACACAGAAGCGATCAACCACGACCCTGCCCTTACATTCTTTCAAACGGGTGCGCAGGTGGGCAACCGACCTAGTTTTGGGTCCTGGCTGAGCTATGGTTTAGGAAGTGAAAACCAGAACCTTCCCGGTTTCTGCGTGTTGTTGTCGCGCGGAAAAGGGAATGGTCAGGGTGTATATTCAAAATTATGGACAAATGGATTTTTAGATTCCGTTCACCAGGGCGTACAGTTCAGCAGCGGCGAAAACCCGGTTTTGTATCTCAATGATCCTGACGGAATGGACCGCACGCAGCGCCGTACCATGCTCGATAAGGTCGCTGAGCTGAATCAGGGAACGTATAATGAGTTTGGTGACCCCGAAATCACAGCCAAAGTACAGCAGTACGAAATGGCATTTCGTATGCAGACTGCTGTCCCGGAAATAACTGACATGACCAAGGAGCCCGAATCGATTGTGAAAATGTACGGCCCGGAATGCTTGGTACCAGGTACTTATGCTGCCAACTGCCTTTTGGCGCGAAAACTTTCCGAGCAGGGCGTACGGTTTGTACAGCTGTACCACCAGGGCTGGGACAGCCACGGCGGGCTACCAACTGAGATCAAAGGACAATGTATGGATGTGGACCAGGCATCGGCTGCATTGATCACGGATCTGAAACAACGCGGCCTGCTGGATGAAACACTGGTGATATGGGGTGGGGAATTCGGGCGGACCAACTATTGCCAGGGAACGCTGACCAAAGATAATTATGGTCGCGACCATCACCCGAGGGCGTTTACTGTCTGGATGGCAGGTGGCGGCGTGAAGCCCGGCATTGTGTACGGCGAAACCGATGAATTTGGATACAACATCGTAAAAGATCCTGTCCATGTTCATGATTTCCATGCTACGATACTCAATCAGCTTGGTCTGGACCATGAAAAACTCGTTTTCAAACATCAGGGACGCCGTTACCGCCTCACGGACGTAGCAGGTAAGTTGGTGAAAGGGATAATTGCTTAACGTGACAAATAAAACAAATGCCACAAATACACGAATTGACACGAATTATTCGTGTGCATTTGTGTATTCGTGGCAAGTATAAATCAAGAATTAACCTCTAATACAGTGCGCAGATATTTGTCAGATTGGAAAGGGCTGATTTACAATTTAGCCTTCTTCCTGAACGGGTTACTCGTATTTCTTTTGCTTTTTGAAAGCCGCTTTACCGTCCCGATCTGGATGCAGGCGGTGGGAAGAATGCACCCTTTGGTTTTACACTTTCCTTTGGTTGTGTTAATACTGTATAGTTTGTGGGTAGTGGTCGTCGAAAAGCCCGAATCCACCCGCTGGAATGCGGAACTGGCCGACAGTTTACTGATCATTGGTACGCTTACTGCGGTGGTTGCGGCATTTTCAGGTTTCATTTTGTCCAAAGAAGATGGTTACGAATCTGATACATTACAGTGGCATAAATGGCTGGGGATCGCTATTTCACTGACCAGTGTTATCTGGTATGGATCGCGAAAGTATCTAGAACCGTGGAAGTTAACTTCGAAAGTAGTTGCGGCTTCGTTTTTGGTTTTACTTTTTGTCGGAGGTCATTTGGGTGGGAACCTGACGCATGGTGAGGACTTTTTGATTTCACCGCTGGGACCATCCGAGGACGAAAGCCCTAAGGTCGCTTTTGAAGAAGCCAAGGTTTTCAATGATCTGGTTAGGCCTGTACTCGAACAAAAATGCCTCTCTTGCCACAATGAGGAAAAAGCCAAAGGAGGTTTGCAGATCCAGACGCAGGCATTGCTTACCAAAGGGGGTAAAGGAGGAATACTTTGGGATACCACCAAAGCCGATCTCGGCGTTCTGATCAGCAGGTTGCATTTACCATTGGACGACAAAAAACACATGCCGCCACGTGGAAAAGTGCAGCTGACTGAGGAAGAGATAGTGCTGCTGGCCGCATGGGTCAAAGGCGGGTCGCGTTTTGACCAGCTGGTGAGCTCGTTATCTCCGCAAAATCCGGTATATGCTTATGCGCAAAATGTATTAGGCGGTGACCGGACAGAAGAACAATACGATTTCAGTGCTGCCGATGCGGACGAGGTCAAAAAACTGAACACTACTTACCGACTGATCAAACCATTGTCAGCCGAGTCGCCGGCATTGTTTGTGAATTTTTATAACCGAGCCAATTTCAAAAGCGAAGATATTGAGGGATTAATGCCGTTGAAAGGACAGATCGTTTCGATGGATTTGAGTAAAATGCCTTTGAAAGATGAAGACCTTAAAACACTGGCCAATTTTCCCGAACTCCGCAAGCTGATCCTGAACTTCACCGATATTTCAGGCGCGACATTGGGCGAGCTGAAAAAACTAAAAAACCTTCGCGAGCTTTCGCTAAGTGGTACTGCGGTCAAAATGGCGCACATGAAATCGTTGGAAGGTATACCATCTTTGAAAAGGGTGTATATATGGAGTACCGGTCTGAGCACACAGGAGCTGGCGTCCTTGAAGAAAGGACAGAAAATTACATTTGAAACCGGTTTCCGGAGCGATACGCTGATCCTTGCACTCAATGCGCCGATCATTGTAACTGAAAATCAACTCGTTGCCAACAACGGAACGGTGGCCCTAAAACATCAGATCGCCGGTACCATCATTCGATATACCCTGGACGGCACCGAGCCCGACAGCGCGAAATCGTTGGTTTACGATAAACCGATTCCTATCACCAAAAACGTAGACCTGAAAGCGAAAGCGTTCAAAACCGGATGGTACGGCAGCAGCGGTGTGGATAAATATTTCTTCAAAGCAGGCTACCATATTGACAGTGTACAATTGATCACACCGGTGGACCAGCGCTACAAAGCCAAGGGCGCGTCCTCGATTTCCGATGGGAAGGTAGGAGATACAGAGCGGGTTAGCGGGAATTGGCTGGGTTATGTCGAAAATGACTTTCAAAGCTATTTGTTCTTCAAAAAACCCGTCAAGGCGGCCAATGTTACCCTTAGCATGCTTCGGAACCTCGGAAGCTCTATTTTTCCTCCTACCAGGATTGAAGTATGGGGAGGTGCAAATGAAAAGTCGCTTAAACTGCTCAAAGTAATCACCGAGACAGTACCTGCGAAGGATATGGCCGGTGCCCAGAACCTGGTTTATGAAGCCTCATTCGAACCTCAGGAGCTGAGCTGCATTAAAGTAATAGCCAAGCCACTGGCCAAATTACCGGAGTGGCATGCAGGCAAGGGGCAAAAGGCCTGGGTGTTTGTGGACGAGGTGCTTGTGAATTAAATAATCCCGAAATCAAATGGTTCAACACTACGGTCTCCGTTTTTTTGCAAAAGCATTTTGCTTTTTTCTAATCCTAAATTTAGTTGTAAAGCAAACTTACGGTCAGCAAAAAACGATATGGAAGATCGGGGAGGCCGATAATTCCGCGTCAGGCATGGCCTTGGCGCCGGATCAGTTCAAGCGTTTTCTGGAAAAGGATTTCGGCTATGAAGACAATTTTTTTCTGATTGGTCATGCCAATAGTAAGAAAAACTGGCCCTATGTGTTGCCCGGGCCGGTAAATGGCTGGGGTGGTACAGGCAACACTTCCGGCATCAGGTCACATTTTCTGACTGTTTTATTTGATATCAAGGACAAACCAGCTTCTGGTAAATGGGAGCTTTTGGTTGATATTCTGGAAACGGATTCGCTTTCGGCGCCATTTTTTAAAGTTTTGGTCAATGGTAAATCGTGGGAGTTCCAGCTGGCAAAAGGATCCAGTTTTAAAGATCCGGGCAGGTTTACTGCCAATCCCAAAGAGCAGCTCGTTAAAATTGACATTCCCGCAGACCTGATCAAAACGGGGATCAATGAAATTGTGATGACAACGCTGCAAGGCGGGTGGTTAGCATTTGATCAGGTGAAACTCGACGGTCCGGCGCAGGCCACATTGGCTGCTCCCGGTAAGGTTTTACTCCGCAATGTGAAAGCGGCGGAGTACGAAGTTAATGTAGACGGAAGTCTGGTACAGCCGCTGCTAGTGGATGTTACTCAGCTTAAAGGGCAGCCGATACTCGAAGTCAAACTGGACGGTAACCTGATCTTAACCGAAAAAATAGAACAAGGCCGATATACATTGGAAGCTCCGATGCCTGCTGTCAGTCAGCCGGTTTCAGGAACATTTGAAATTTTTGCAGATAAGAGGCTGATCAGTTCGGGAAAGGTTGACCGTGCCAAGAAGAAACTTCAAACGCCGGCGGGTTATGTCAATACCATGCTCGGTGCGGGACATTCCAGATGGATGATCGCGCCAGGTCCGTGGATGCCTTTTGGAATGGTAAAATTAAGCCCAGACAATCAGAATGGCGGCTGGCAGGCGGGTTATGATCCTACATTTGAATCGATCGGTACATTCAGCCACATTCACGAATGGACCATGACGGGCCTCGGTATTTTCCCTACCGCAGGAGCGTTGCAGATCAAAATGGGTGATCAGAACAACCCCGACGGAGGTTACCGCTCCCGAATCGACAAAAGTACGGAGGAGGCGCCTTTGGGTTACTACAAGGTGAATTTGACGGATCACAACATTACCGCGGAATTAACGGCAGCCACGCGTTCTTCTTTTCAAAAATATACTTACCAAAATAGCGACGTAGGTCGTGTCATGGTCGATCTTCAGATTCCCACCGAGTACGGCTACAAGTTAAAGAACATCAAGGTTGATAAGGTCAGCCCGCAGCGGATCGAGGGTTATAGTGACCAGCTTTCACGCAATGTATGGTCGGGCGGGATCGATCAGCAGTATAAGGTACATTTCGTAATCGAATTTGACCAGCCTATTCAAAACTACGGCGTCTGGTTAAATGATGAAATAACACAGCAAACCAGCCTTTCCGCAGATAGTGCCAAAAATGCAGGATTGTTTCTTGAATTTGATACAAAAGTGAACAGGGTCGTGCAGGTAAGATCAGGAATCTCCTATGTAAGCGTCGAAAATGCTGCACTCAATTTAAAAACTGAAATTTCTGATCCATTCAACTGGGATTTCGACAAGGTAAGGGACAACCAGGAAAAAGTATGGAATGACCTGCTTGGAAGGGTGGCCATATCGAGCAACGACAAGCGCGAAAAAGAGCGCTTTTACACCAATATGTACCGCTCATTGGCGAGCAGGAACACATTCAGTGATGTGGACGGGAGCTGGCGTGATGCGGATGAAGTGGTCAATAAATTTGAAAATAAAGACGATGTCGCTCTGGGATGTGACGCTTTTTGGAATACATTTTGGAACCTGAACCAGTTCTGGAATCTCGTTACTCCCGAATGGTCTAACCGCTGGGTGAAGTCGCAGCTTGCGATGTACGACCGTGGAGGCTGGCTGGCAAAAGGCCCGGCTGGCATGGAGTACATCCCGGTCATGGTGGCGGAGCACGAGGTACCGCTGATCGTAGGGGCCTATCAAATGGGTATTAGGGGCTATGACGTGGAGAAAGCTTATAAGGCTGTTCATAAGATGCAAACCACAGCTGCTGAGCCAATTGGCGGCGGGCGGGCTGGGAACGAAGACCTGGTTACCTATTTGAAACATCACTATGTGCCTTATGATGAAGGCAGGTTCTCCAATTCGCTGGAATATAGTTTCGACGACTACACGGTCGCCCAGTTTGCAAAAGCATTAAATAAAACGGCAGATTATCAGACATTCGGTGACAGGGCCAACTGGTGGAAAAATGTGATTGACCCGAAAACTGGCTTTGCCCGGATGAAAGATGCAAAAGGTAATTGGCTGGCCGAGTTCGATCCGTTCAAATCAGGCGCAAATCACCATTATGTTGAAGGAAATGCCTGGCAGCTGACCTTTTTTGTTCCACAGGATGTTCCGGGCCTCGCCAAAACGATCGGGGAAAAGGTGTTTGTAAAAAGACTTTCCTGGGGTTTCCAGGAAAGTGTGAAATGGCGTTACAATGGCCCCAATGATCAATATTGGGACTATCCGGTTGTGCAGGGAAATCAGCAGTCGATGCATTTTGCGTTTCTTTTCAATTGGGTTAAAAAGCCCTGGCTGACACAGAAATGGAGCCGCTCGGTGGTGGACAGATATTACGGTCACGAAGTTTCCAATGCATATCTCGGCGATGAAGACCAGGGCCAAATGAGCGCCTGGTTTGTGATGACCACCCTCGGACTTTTCCAGACCGACGGCGGTACCCGCGTTGACCCGATCTATGAAATTGGAAGCCCAATGTTTAAAAAGTCTGTCATCGACCTGGGTAAGCTTTTCGGGCGGGGTGAAACTTTTACAATTGAGGCCAAAAATACCTCCCGCAAAAATGTTTATGTACAAAGTGCAACATTGAATGGTACCCCTCTGAAAACCTTCTGGTTTAAATCTTCCGAACTTTTAAAAGGTGGTTCGCTAGTGTTGGAAATGGGCCCTAAGCCTAATAAGCAATGGGGGACGAAGAATGAGTAGACCTATTTGACACCTGGTTTTGACGGAGTGAATGACGTCAGGTCAGTAGGTAACACACCCAGGTTCTGTAAAAAAGCAAGACGGTCAGTCTGCACCCGTGAAGCAACGATTTTTCCGTTACTAAATTCATAAATACCAATTCCGTTATTAATAACAGATTTGCCGGTAACAGGGATATTTTGAAAATTGACGATGGTCGGGCCGGGAGTAGGGACAGTTTCAAACTGCTGAGTGTGGGTTCCGGTAAACTGTTGAATGACGATCACTTTATTGTTTTCTGCAATAAGGTCAATCACCTTCCATTGCGCATCGGGCAATGCATTTATCAATGATTTCAATGGCTTTTGAAACGCCAATGCCCCTTTTTCTCCCTGTGGATTAGTATAGTCGTCTGCAACGATGTCGTTCAGCAATTCAAATTGCCTTTTGTTCAGGATTTCTTTGTACAGGCTTGCAATGGTTTCTTTGTTTTTTTCTGAAATTTGAATGGCGCTCATTTTTTCCTTATTTAAATGGGTAGTTGAATGATTTGTTTTTTTCTGTCCAAATGAAGGCACTTCAAAGAGTAATGCCCCAGACAGAACGATTCCTGCAATGATCATTGATTTCATATTCGCTCTCTGTTTTTGTTAATACAAAATTGAGCTATTGAGAAACGCGATCATTGTAAAAAATCATTGATTTACGGTTGCTTTATTTACACCTATTCACCTATGTTTTCGGAAATATTGCGGGCAACCGGGAGTTACAGCGACCAGGACTTCCAGCTTTTTGAGAAGGAAGTAAAAGTTCGTCAGGTTGAAAAAGGGCAAGTTCTGCTTCGGAAAGGAGAGGTGGCAAGGTCTCTGTTTTTCATTTTGAAAGGGGCTTTTTATCAATATAAAACAGGTTCGGAAACGGAACGCGACGTCTTTGACCTGCATCTTGACCATGAATGGCTGTTCAACTACACCAGCCTCATTAGCCAAAAACCATCTGAATGTGACGTGGAAGCATTTAACGATGCTAGTGTTTTAGAATTGAGCCTAGAAACCCTGCATTACCTCACAGGTAAGTCGGTGGCATTTTTGCAGCTGAACAAAGTACTGGAAAGGGCTGTATCGAAGCTGCATTTTTTTGATAACGCAATGACGCCATTGGAAAAATACCAGTACATCCTCAGCAACCGTCCGCAGCTGATCCAGGTTTTTCCATTGAAAATGATCGCTTCTTACCTGAAAATCACACCCGAAACATTGAGCAGGGTTAGGGAGAAGCTCGCCAGGGGCATTTCTTGATTACGATCAAGAGGAGTAGTCGGTGCAATGTTCTATTTTTGGTTTTGCAAAATCGAAAATTGATATGGAACACAAGGCATTGTCTATCAGGCCATTCGTCGGCGCTAAGGATTTTAATGTATCAAGAAGCTTTTACACGGACCTCGGTTTTCAGGAAGTCGTTTTGTCGCCTGATATGTCCTTATTCAAAACGGGGAGTATGGGGTTTTATCTGCAAGATGCATATGTCAAGGACTGGATCGACAACACCATGCTTTTCCTGGAAGTGGACGATGTGAACCGTTTCTGGGACGAGCTCGTCGCCCTCGACCTGACGAGTAAGTACGAAAACGTTCGACTGACCCCGATTCGGGTAGATTATTGGGGCCGCGAATGCTTCGTACATGATCCATCAGGCGTCCTCTGGCACTTCGGAGAGTTTTTCGCGAAATGAGAAGAAGTATGACATTGAAATTGTACTGAACCGATGATTACCGGCTATTCAATATAATTTCAATGTCAGATACGTGTCAATTTCCGTGAGAGCACTACTTCCCTCGCCGCGAAGCAAAATTACTCCGCTGGGACCTATCAGGAAACTTGTTGGGAAAACATTGACCAGATAATCCTTGGTTACTCCTGTTTTCTTTCCCTTATCAGCAAATAAATGCTCCCACTGCATTTTATTTTCTTCGATTATGCTCAGCAGCTTTTCGTAATCCGCTTTTTGATCATATGCAATACTTAACAGCTCTACTCCTTTGACTTTGTATTTTTGATGTAGTAGTTTCAGATAGGGAATCTCCTTGATGCAGGGACCGCACCAGGTGCCCCAGAAATTCACAATGACGTATCTTCCAAGCATGGCTTTGAGATGGAATTCATCTCCGGTTTTTAATGAGAGCGAATTGATATCCGGTGCTGCAGAGTTGATTTTCGCGACATTACCCTCTGTTTTTCTGACAAGTTCAAATGAGGCTGCCGCTTTGGTCAGGTTTTTTAATTTGTAAAATTCGTAGTCCCCGACAGGTATTTCATCCGATGAATCATGAATGTATTTGTAATTGGTCAGTGAGTCAACCGGAACGTCTCGTACATTAATGTTCACCGGAACATGGTCGTATAGTCCATAATATGCATCGGATATTTGAACTACATATTTTTTTTTGTTTCTGACAAAATTTCCTTCATGGTAAAACTCCTTTATGAACGATATATCGGGATTCTTGGCATCGTCGTAAACATCTATCGTCAAGGGAATTGTGGCGGTTTTGATCGTATCATTTTGAATGTAATCAAAGCTTAAATCGATAACCGGAAACTTTTTCGCACTGTCCAGATCAAAAATAAATTGTCGCTCTCCAACAAAATTGGAGTCATTGTTGGCATCAGCGATCACTACTTTGCGGCCTTTTTCATTGAATCCAACAAACACCGCAAGGGTATTTCCTGCTATTTTATGCTGGCTGATGTTAGTTGTATCGACGGCATTCTGTTGGATGTATTCAACGAATGCAATCTGCTTCATTTTTCGATCCAGCACCATCTCTTTTAATTTCTGCACGCTATTAAAACTAATATATCGAAGTCGCCAGTTGCTAAAATTAGTTGTATCAAGCCCTTTATATCCAGCAACGTTCATAATTCGACCGGTTGCCAGGTAATGCGAGTACACATTGCTCTTTCCGTATCTCGATCTTAGTTGGACATCTATCGTTTGGCTGCTGGATATGGATGCAATAGACAAGCCAATGAATAGTAGCATCAACTTTTTTGAATGGTGCTTCATATAGTTGCAAATTTCTATCATTGTTTGATTTTTGAACACCTATGAGACCGACCTCACAAAAAGACAGTAAAATAGCCCCTTTTATCCTGTTGAGTGGCCATGAACATGAGCCTTTCATTTCCCAGCCAGTGTGGTACGTAATCGTTTGAAGGAATGAGTCCGGGTAATAATTCGATCCGTCGCGCTTTGCCCGTCGCCAGGCTTCTGACCCACAAACTATACGACCTAGCAGAAGGGTCTGTTCGTGTGCTTAGAAATGCGAGCAGTTTTCCATCCGGCGAAAACGCGGGATTCGTATCAATCCAGCCGGGTTGCGTCTCAAAATATTTCAATTCGCCATTTCCTTCGGGCGAATAAAAGGATATGGCAGTACGCCATTGTTTATCGGTGTTTTCGGTCTGGGCCGTTGATGTTGCAATAAATTGGCCGTCTGGCGACCAGTCAATGTCGGCTTGTCGAATATGTTTTGCCCGGCGAACAGACAATGGAGGTGTCAATGGTATTGCGGCGCCACCTGATACTGCTATTTTCCATAGGCGGGATTCTTCATCGGATGCCGTCAGGAAAGCTAGCCACTTGCTGTCGGGCGACCATTCCAGACCTTGTATTTTGCCAGCGTTGGTGACCGGAAGGGTTTGCTTGCGTCCAGAGACAATATCGTAAATGATCAGCCCATTCTCCGTTTCGGCTGAATAGGCAAGTTGCAGCCCATCCTTTGAAAATTTCGCTGTCCGGCCCTGTCGCGTCACGAGTTTTGTAGAAACGATCCGTTCATATTCCAATTCCGCCACATGCAGCGGACTTACCGACTGGCCCGGCCCTTCTTCTATGAATGAAAAATACGTCGCCTTCCTGCCGTCCGGCGTTACGTCCCCACCCGTCAGATCCCCGGAAGTCCCAAATGCCGGGTAATAGGCAGACTGGGATAGAAACCCTTTCGTGGCCATAACCGGATTCGAGTTCACTGGCGGCGCTCCTTCGGCCTTAGATATGATGCGGGCTACTAACTGCTCACCTGGTACGGCGACCGGAATGCTAATCGATTTTTGCCCCGCATCGACGGTTTTATAAGCTTGAAAAGGCCCCAACTCACTGTCGGAGAACTGTATTTCATATTTCTCAGCTTCCACATCCGCAACATCAGGGCAGGGTGTGGTAATGCAAACGATTCGAATTTCTTCCCAGCTGAGATCATAGCTAGCAGCACTGGTAGTAATTTTCAAAGACACTGGTCGCACACGTTTGGAGGGATCAATCGCTTTTTCCTTGCACGAGTTCGAGAGCGTAGCCAGAATTAATATTAGAAGTAAACGTTTCATGGCCAAGTCATTAACATGTTTTTAGGCTTTAAAGACGCCAAAATGGTCAGTAAGGTTGGATAGGAGTCCGGCCATTTCCAGCTAAATGTTAATTAATCCTTAAAAGCCAGTTAATACTGCACATTTACCTTTGAAGGTTATTCCAAATCGCTATGCCTTCAAGACAGTACCTCTTATCTGCTATCATTTACTTTTCGACTTTCCTCTTTTTGTTGCTTGGTACGACGCTGATGCCTGGGGTTTGTTCTAATGCTTTCGCGGATGGCAAAATTAGGCCTGGCCGTTTAGCACTGCCTGATTCTGCTTACATCAAGATCAGGCAGTCTTTGGATCGGGCACTGAAATACGGAGATTTGAACCGGGCAGCCCTATGTTACCAGCAAATCGGCGATATGCTGTTTGAACAGGGAGCGATGTCCCAGGCGCTTTCGTACTACCACAAAGCGCATGCAAATTTTGGAAAAGAGGCGAATGTTGTTCACCGCGGAAACAATTCGAACAGGATCGGGAAGATCTATTTCAAAAATAAACGCTATCCGCAGGCGCTCACAAATTTCCGCGAAGCCCTGCGCTTGTTTCGGGGAAACGCATATCGTAAAGGAATGGCGGAGTCCTACGGCCATATCGGCCAGGTATTTGAGCAAACGGAAGCTTATGACAGTTCCCGCATTTACCAGGAACGGGCGTTGTCGGAATTCAAAAGTCTGAATGATAAAAGTCATGTAGCGTACACCTATTCGCGTATTGGAAGCATTTACGAAGACCAAGCCAAATTTCACACGGCTTTGAAGTACTTCTCACTTGCAGAGGAAATGTACAGGGAAGGACCTGCCGTCGTCGAGCTGGCCGCAGTGCTGAACAACATTGGGGACACTTATCGTAAAATTGGCAACTATCACCAGGCATTGATTTATAGCAAAAAAGCCGAGGTAATGGCGACCAGCCTGCACGATAACCGTCAGCTTAGCAGCGCGCACCGCGACCTGGCCAAAACTTTTGAGCATTTGGGAAGTTTTGACAGCGCTTATTATTACAGCGAAAAATCAAGACTGGCCTATTCAAAAAGTTATAATACAGACAGTGAGAAGCAGCTGAACCTTATTCAAACCCTTTTTGACGTTCAACGGAAAGACAATGAGATCGAGCAACTTGAAAACAAAAACCGGCTAAGCCAGACTGTGACCATCTCGCTATTTGTAATCGGGTTGTTGGCTACTTTCCTGGGTATCAGCTTGCTAAGCCGGCAGCGATTGAAGATCCGTAACAGCAAGGCCTTGTATGAAAGCCGGCAACAGGCCATGGAACTGGAATTGAGCAACAGGCATTTGCAGCAGGAAGGTTTGAAGGCCGAGTTGGAGTTGAGGAGCAAGGAATTGACCAGCATTACGCTGCACATGATCAAAAAGAATGAGGTGCTGGAAGAGCTGAAAAACAAACTTGCCTCCCTGGTGAAGGATGACAAACGCGACCAGCGAAGGGAAATGAAACAGCTGCTGGAGTTTATCAGCTTCAACAGCAACCAGGATAAAAGCTGGGAAGATTTCCGGGTTGTTTTCGAGTATGTTCATCAAGACTTTTTCGAAAAACTCATGAAGCATTCGGGGCTGCTTACCACCACGGACCTGCGTTTTCTGGCGCTCCTCAAAATGAACCTCAACGCTGCTGACATCGCTACCATGCTGGCCATTTCCCAAACGAGCCTGCGGACAACCAGGTACCGGTTACGCAAAAAGCTGCAATTGCCGGAGGATGCCAGTCTTCAAAAATTCGTTCACAATCTCTGATTCGACCGCTGTTTTGCCTTCCCGTTAACCGTTTCTTAATCTGTTAACATAAAGATAATGGCGATCCGGTTGATTTGTAAGTGGCTATTTAATAGGTCTTTAACTTTAATTTTTCCCTCTTGTAACGGTTTGATAACGCGTAAAAATCGTTTGTAGACGTTTGGTAGCCTTCCAAAATTAGCTTCGTTAAATTTCATGAAGACCTTTACATCGCCAGGCAAAACTTACTAATCATCTCACCATTGAATTGAATTTTCCACAAGACCTATGACAAGAATCTTACTATTGCTATGCATGTCAGTAATCCCTTACCTCAGCTTTTCCCAAAGCATTATTACCGGGCGGATCATTGACGACAACAACCTGAGCTTACCAGGTGCAACAATCAAAATCGAGGAGTTATCACGAGGAGCGGTTTCGGATCAAAATGGGAACTATGCATTAGTTGATGTGCCCAACGGTGCTTACAATGTTACTGTTACCTACATCGGTTATGAGGTTTCAAAACAAATCATAACTGTTGCCGGACAAAATGTAAAGACCAATTTCAAATTGAGCCTGGCCGATAATAACCTGCAAGCGGTAGTGGTGACTGGAAACAGAAGTGCTACACTGAAAGCACTGAATCAGCAAAAGAATTCCGACCGGATCGTGAATGTGATTTCGGCGGACCAGGTAGGGCGGTTTCCCGATCCGAATATCGGAGATGCGCTGAAACGGGTTCCGGGCATTTACGTACAATTGGACCAGGGAGAGGCATCGCTGGTGAGTATCCGAGGAACAGACCCTTCCAAAAGCACGATCAACATCAATGGGTCGAGCATTGCGGGTACAGGTGAAAACCGTGCCGTCGGTATCAGTGCGATCCCTGCGGATATGGTCCAGTCGGTGGAGGTCACCAAAGCCATCACACCGGATATGGATGGGGATGCGATTGGCGGGGTAGTGAACCTGGTAACCAGAAAAGCACCTTTTTCAAGATTACTGTCGATCACAGCGGGTACCGGTTATAGCGATATTGTTCAAAAACCTGCCTATAATGCTAACCTAGTTTATGGCGACCGGTTCTTGAAAGACAAGAAGCTGGGCGTGATGGCGTCTGTATCTTACTATCAGCAGTTTTTGGGCTCGGACGATCACCAGACGACCTGGGAGGATGTCAAATGGGTGGATCAGCAAACTTACTTTATGCCCCGGTTTTTGAATATGGTCCAAAATAACCTGGAACGGATCAGGCAGAGCTATACGGTTGGTATTGACTATAAATTGAATGCAAAAAACACGCTCACCTTTACCGGGATCTACAATAAGTACAACGACTGGCGAAAAATATCAACGCTGAAAGTAGATGATATCGGTGCTGGATATCCGAAAAATTGGCAGCGTGCAGCCGGTTGGGAAGGCAACAGAAAAATCACTGACGCTAACAACGACTACATTGACGATGTTGCGGGTGAGTACTATCTCAATGTCAACAATGATCCTAAACACCCTGTTTACCAGCCTGAACTGGAACGCCACATTGAAGGCGGTCTGAACAACAGAAATGGCAGCCAGATCATCCAAAAGATCATCAACTTCGGCCTGGAGGGTGAGCATATCCTGGGTAAGGTAAAGGTAAATTGGAAAGGATCGTACCTGAAAAATGTAACCGACAGGCCTGATGTGATTGAATTGGAACTTGAAAGTGAAAATGAGAAGAGTGTTCAGATGGACTATACAAATCCACGGTTTATCAAAGCCAATAATGGCTTTGAAGTGGAAAATATTCTGGAAAATCTTAAAGATAAACCCTCGTACCGCGCAGATTCTGCCGACACCTGGTATATGGACAATTTCACGGGAACGGATAAAAGAGCGAGTACCAATCAATATCTTGTCCAGCTCGACATTGCTGTCCCGCTTGTGGAAGGGAAATTCAGTAACATCCTCAAATTCGGTGCTAAATACCGTGGCCTGACCCTGAATAATGAGACTACGCGGAGAGTTAGATGGACCCCGCAAATCGATCCGGCCCTGCGCGCCAAGTATGAAGCCGAGCTTGCGGCAGGTAAAAATCCCAAGGTGGCGGATTATGTAGGTTGGGCGCCGTTCTGGTCTGGATTTGCCAATAATTCGACCAATATCAGCAAAACACTTAACATAGAATCGGATTACAATGTGGGCAATGCGGGTTCGTCAGAATGGATTTCTAACCTGAACAAAAGTTATTACGGCGATACCGAAGACTTTATGCTTAACAGGGTCTATCAGGATGTATTAGGTAACAATTATTATGGCGATGAAGCGATCGCGGCCGGGTATGTGATGTCAACCCAGAATATTGGTGAAAAACTATCATTGATCCTGGGCGGGCGTTTGGAACACAGCTCAGTGAAATACGAGGGTTATAATTACAATGTAAGGGCTGATTTTATACCAGCCAAACAGTCTACCAAATCCGAGTTCCTGAATTTCATGCCTGCATTTCTTGCACGGTATGCGCCTACCAAAAACCAGGTTTACCGGTTCGCATACACCAGTACCATTTCAAGGCCTAATTACAAAGATATTTCCCCATATATCAGCGTAAACGTTCGTGACAAGGTAATCAGCCAGGGTAACCCGGACATTAAGCCAACACTTTCTAATAATTTTGACCTCTTGGGTGAACTGTATACCGGCAATACAGGCCTGGTGTCGGCCGGTGTGTATTTCAAAAATATAACCAACTACCGGATCCTGTCCAGGGACCTCGTGCCATTCAGTGAAGTGATCGACATCGCAGAATCGCCAGAATCGCTCCTGCAGCAGGGCGCTAACCCGGCTACCGTCGCATCATACAAAACGGATTACGACAAATTGAAAGCATCCAATGGCAATCTGGAACGGACGCGGCCTGGTAATGGGGGAACGGCCAACATACTGGGAATGGAGTTCTCGTTTCAGCAGGGGCTGTCTTTTCTTCCGAGACCATTCAATAACCTGACGGTGTATTCCAACTACACCCACAATTTTATCTTTGTCAAAAAAGGGGATCCAAAATTGCCGGGTACCGCCGCGGATATCTTAAATCTTTCGCTGGCCTATGAAGTTAAGAAGTTCAATATCAGGCTATCTTATAATAGTACATCAGATTTTATAACAATTTTAGGTACGAATAGTAAGGGAGACGTGTATTATGATAAAGCACATTACCTGGATGCCAGTGTGAATTATTTTTTAACAACAAAATTGTCTCTCTATGCATCGGCCAATAATCTTTTGAACCAGGACCAGCGCAGGTACCAGTACAAGCCCGAATACACCTATTCGTCGCTATACACGGGAGCTACCGCTACCATTGGTTTAAAATATAATTTATACTGACATTCAAAAGGGGTGATGCCATGAGCGCCTCACCCTTGTTTTTTATTTTGATCAAGCATGAAGAAAACGGTAGTCCTTGCCCTGGCTATTACCAGCTTTGTTTTACTTTCTTTGAAAGTCAGCTCTCCCACTGATCCGTCCATTGGTGTAGCGCAAAGTATCAAAGATTTCAAGGAAGGGGCTAGTGATTTTTTGGATCGCAATGAAGCACTTTACCAGGCGATTGACGACATCAAGTCTGATTCTGGAACGATCGTTCAGGCAAGGAAGGCATTGTTGGAATGCCGGCGCAGCTACAAGCGGATAGCGTTTTTTACCACTTATTTTTTTGCAAGTGAAACAAGGTTTTACAATGCCGCGCCCAAGTTTGAAGTTGAGGAACCTACGCTGGAACTGGTAGAGCCCATGGGATTGCAGCAAATAGAAGCACTACTGTTTGAGGATGACGTACTATCCAACAAAACGACATTACTGACCCAGTCCGAAGCCATGCTTACTTCTGCCAGGGACATGCAGTCGCTACTTTACGGACTTGAAATCAATGATGCGCAGGTCCTGGAGAGCGTGCGGATTGAACTGGTGCGAATGTCTACATTGTATATTTCGGGCTATGACGCACCGTCGCTTAAAAGTGGCATTGCAGAAACAATGGACGCTACGGGCGCGTTGCAAAATACATTAAATCCCTATTTCGAATCCAATCCCGGGCAAAGCAATTTGCTTAAAGTTCTATTAAGCAGTTCACTGACATATCTGGAAGGACACCAGGATTTCGATTCCTTTAATAGAATGGAATATCTGACCCGATACGCTCTGCCGATGCAAACTGAATATGGGAAGTTCGTGTCCGCGCTGGGGTTAGAAATCAATACAACGCAATATCTAAACTATCGCGCCCCTCACATTTACAGCAGGAATGCGCTGCGTACGTGGGGCGGTGATGGACAAGATTCTGCTCGAAACAAGGCATTGACTGAGCTGGGCAGGTTATTATTTTTTGATAAATCACTATCAGGAAATGCTTCGACGAGCTGCGCGACTTGCCACCAGCCCTCACGTTACTTCACGGATCAACTGGAAAAGAGCCCGTCATTGGTTCCTGATTCGATTTTGAAGAGAAACACGCCGACGTTGATGTACGCGGGTTGGCAGCACATGCAATTTTGGGACGGACGTGTCGGCAATCTCAACGATCAGATCCATCACGTGGTTTTTAATCCCTTGGAAATGAATGGAAGCAATGCATCATTAAAAAGTGTGCTGCAAAACGAGCGATACAAAGCAGTGGTCAATGGCTCATACCCAGGGAAAAGCGCAGGCAATTTGGGTATAGGTGAGATTTCAGAAGCGCTGGCAGCTTTCATCAGGCAGTTGAGCCCGATGGATTCGCCATTTGACCGCTACATGAATGGTGAGCAAGCAGCTCTGACAGACCGGCAGGTAAGCGGGTTCAACCTTTTTATGGGTAAGGCACAATGTGGCACCTGTCATTTTCCACCGTTTTTTAATTCGCTGCTCCCGCCACTTTTCGACCTGTCGGAAGTAGAGGTACTGGGTACTACGACCACCGATGACTTCGATAACCCTATGTTGGACAAGGATTTGGGTCGGTTTGATTTGTACAAAATGAAATATTACAAAGGTGCATTCAAAACACCCACGGTCCGGAATGCAGCCAAGACGGCGCCGTATATGCACAACGGATCATTCAAAACGCTGAACAAAGTAGTCGAGTTTTACAATAAAGGCGGCGGGAGAGGACTGGCTTTGCCAGTTGAAGAGCAGACATTATCTGCAAAACCATTGAATTTGTCCGATCGTGAAACCGGTGACATTATCCTATTCCTAGAATCCTTAACAGATACCAACCCCGAAAAACAAATTTTCTCAAATTAACCAAAACATGAAAGCAATCAGAATTTTACTTTTCACATTACTTTTTCCCCTGTTATCCTCCGGGCAGGAAGTGCAGCCCGCGGCAAAACCGGTAGCGAAGAAAAAAGGCCCTTTGATGGGTATTCAAGCGGATCTACTGCGAGGTCCCTATTTGCAGATCGCTACACCCACCAGCATGACGGTGCGGTGGAGGACCAATGTGTACGACCGCAGCCGGGTGAAGTACGGCCTGACAAGCGATAACCTCAATATGCAAACCGATGACTCGACGTTGGTCAACGAACACATTGTGACTTTGAAAGGCCTGAAACCATCGACAAAGTATTTTTATACGGTCGGAAACCTGGCTGACACCACTTTGCAGGGCGACGACGAAAATTACTTTTATACCTTCCCCGAAACCGGCAGTACCGAATTGCTGCGTATTGCTGGCTTTGGCGACTGCGGAAATAACTCGATCAATCAAAGGTCTGTCAGGGACCAGGTTATCAATTATCTGGGAGATAAATATCTGAATGCCTGGATTTTGATGGGAGACAATGCCTATTCTGATGGAACGGATGCCGAATTTCAAGCAAAGTTCTTTAACCTTTATAAAGATAACCTGCTTAAAAAATATCCATTGTACCCAGTGCCGGGAAACCACGATTACCACGATTTTAATTCTTCTCATGCCACTGATCAGAACAAAATCGCTTACTATCAAAACTTTTCGTTGCCTACTCAGGCCGAAGCGGGCGGCGTGGCATCCAATACAGAATCCTATTATTCGTATGACATTGGAAACGTCCATTTCCTGGCCCTGGACTCTTACGGCCCTGATAAAAAAGGAACGCACATTTATGACCAGATGGGTGAGCAGGTAGAGTGGGTGAAGAAGGATCTGGCGGCTAATCAGAACAAACAATGGGTGGTAGCATACTGGCACCATCCTCCCTATACTATGGGTTCACACGACTCCGACAAGGAATCCTTGCTGGTAAAGATCAGGGAGAATTTCATTAAAACCTTGGAAGACGGCGGCGTAGACCTTGTACTTTGCGGGCACAGCCACGTGTACGAACGCACCAGGCTGATCAAAGGATATTATGGAAAAGAAGCGGATTATGACTCCAAAAAGTATGAGATCAGTTCTTCGACTGCATTGTACGACGGAAGCAAAAATTCAGCGCCTTATTTGAAGAGCAAAACCAATACCGACGGGACCGTTTATGTCGTCAGCGGATCGGCAGGTGCATTGGGCGGACACAAGGAAACATATCCGCATAATGCCATGTATTATTCCAATAACGAAGTAGGAGGTGCCGTGATGCTGGAAGTAGAAGGAAACAGGCTTGATCTTAAATGGATTTGCTCGGACGGCAAAATCGGCGACCATTTTACGATGATGAAGGATGTAAAGAAAGAGGAAGAGAAGATCTTGAAGCAGGATAAAAAGCTTACCAAATAGAAAATTTAAAGTCAGTTTTCGCATGAGGTTTGCTCGCCGGGATACGTGTATGCGTATTCCGGCGAGCCTGTTAGTCAGCACGCAATCTCTCTATCGGATTCGCAGTTGCGGCGTGATACACTTTTGAACCGATGATCAGGCAGCAGCATAGTACCACGGCCAGAAATGTTCCTATATATGGCTCAGGCCCCGCAGCAGGATGATACTTGAAGATAACCTGGAAAATAAATTTGCTGGTGAATAGATAACCTAAAATCGAACCGATCACAAATGCAATCAGCAGGATACGTGCGAATCGCTTGTTGACAGCAGCAATAATTTGCAGCACCGAAGCACCGAGTACCTTACGCATGCCTATTTCCTTGCTGCGTTTATCAATGTTCAGCGAAATTTGGGCAAACAAACCTGACGCAGAGAGAAGCAGGGTAACGATGGCCAGAAAAAATGCGATCGATTTGAAACCATTGGTCATGCGAAGCTCCTTTTCGACCAAATCTGATTGTAAAAATCCCCGGTAAGGAGCATTGGGCGCCACTTTGTGCCAGGCTGTTTGCAGGTATGCGGATACTTGTGGCAATTTTTCCCGTGTAGTGCGCACCACCATGTACTTATATTCATCTTGCTTCGCCATACGCAGCACGCAAGGTGGCACTATATCATGTAAGCCATATTCCTTGTAGTCATTTACAACACCCACAATCGTGTAGGTGGCACTATCCAGCGTAACCTGCTGGCCCAGTGCTTGTTTCAATCCCGCGCGTTGCACAAAAGTCTGGTTCACTATAATGGATTGATCCGCATCTCCTTCACCTTCATAGAACTGACGCCCCTGCATCAGGCTGATCCCCATGGTATTTAAATAATCAGCGCCTCCTACATGCGCTACCTGTGCGTCCAGCTCGCCTTTTTCGGTTTTAGCTTTCAGCGTGTAGGTGCCATCACCAATTTGCTGGGCACTCCCGGCAAAACTTTTAATATCCGGGCGAAGCCGAATGTTCTGGCTTAAAACGCTGTATTCATGTGGATTACTGATCTCTACTACCGCTATTTCATTGATCGCATAGCCATAGTCGGCCTTTTGTTGGAATGTCGCATTCTGGGTCATGACAATGCCCACCACCAATGCAAAACACGAAAGGCTAAACTGGGCAAGGAGTAAAAAGCGGGTAAGGCGGTTGGAAGAACCCAGTGTGGTTTTTCCTTTAAGGATCCGAACCGGTTGGAACGAGCTCACATACACGGCCGGGTAAAGACCGGAAGAAACTGCACTTACGACCGGAACCAGTATCAAAAACAGCCAAAAACCATAGTCGTTGAGATCCGGCGACAGGTCCACGCCCGTGAGACTGACCATGGTTGGCGTTAACAGATCGATAAACAACAAGGCCAATGCAGACGCTAAAAGGCATAGGATAATGTTCTCGGTTAAAAACTGCCAGATCAATTCTCTCTTCACACCGCCAATCACTTTCCGTACAGCGATCTCTTTCAACCTGCTGCTGGCGAAGGCAATGGACACATTGGTAAAATTGAAGCAGGTAATAATTAAAATAAATATGGACATGATCGCCGGGACGATCACGAGGACGCCGCGGGGATTGGACGTTAATTGGCTGCCATATACGTATCCAGACATGTCAATATCCGAGCTGGTGGCCAATTCAGAGAATGGTTGGAGGGAAAATCCTGCTAATGACCAGTCGGTACGATGACTGTTATGGCGGCTTATATAAGTATGCAGGTTGGATAGCAAGACAGGTCCGGTTTTCTGATCTTTCAGCTGTACGAATGTGGTAATGAGCGTGGGGTTAGCCCAGTCGTCGGGGGAGGTTTTTTTACTTACAAACCTGTTTTCAAATGAGGTAATGATATCGAAGTGAATACTTGAATTAGCGGGGATTTTCTGTGCAACGGCTTCCACAGTGAGAACCTTTGGGTTGCCCTCAGCGTCCACAACGGTTAAAGACTGGCCTACCGCCATTTGCTTTGGAAAATATTTATCCGCTAATTCTTCGCTGATAATCGCCTGATTGGCTTTCTCAAAGCCCGAAATGTTACCGAATTTCAAAGGGAAGCTAAAAAAATCAAACAGCTCCTTGTCGGCGTAGTGAATACGTTCGTTGAATGTATTTTCCTTTTGTCTGACGATCACAGCTGCGCTGCTGAGCCGGGCAATGTTGTCCGCACCACCTGATTCCGTTTGCAGCGCCTCACCCAGTGGCATCGGGACAACGCCCCAGGTTTGCTTTGTACCATCCACCAGCCGCTCGCTATTTAGTCGATAGATGCCTTCGGCATTGGCGTGATTTTGGTCGAATTTGGCCCGGTAGTTGTAGTTTAGGTAAGCCAGAATGCAGCAAGCAATGGCAAATCCCAATCCTACCACATTGAGGACCACATAAATTTTATTGCGCCAAAGGACACGGAAAGCGATCTTGAAGTAATTAGAGAGCATAGGTTCGATTCAGATGATGTGGCAGTCACTTGCCAAAAGTAACAATTTACATACCACCTGCACAAATGCAGCTCTGGATGCAATGGAGCCACTTTTCTGACGATCATTTGTACGGATATGAACACCAATGTCCGGTTTTAGATAACACAAAAAACGCCAACGGAGACCCGCTGGCGTTTTTTGTGTTACAACTTTATCTGTTATTCTACGGACGCTTCCTGATTGACATACGACTCGGCAATCTCGGTCAGCAAGTGATCTGTTTCACCCTCCTGATCCAATGTTTGTTGCAAAAGCGTTGCAGCTTCTTCATAGCCAAGCGTGCGGGCAATATTCCTGAGCGTTCCATAAGAAGCCATTTCATAATGCTCTACCTTCTGAGCGGCCATGATAAGACCACAGTCGCGAACAAGAGTATCTTTATCAGTACTTTCGATAATTTCATTGGCTTCCTCGATGAGGCCTTCCATAGCCGCACATTTTTTCGCCTGTGCTTTTTCACCGATGATTTCAAACACCTGTTCCAATGTCGCAACGTGTTGCTCCGTTTGGGTGGTATGCAGATCAAAAGCAGATTTTAATTCTTCCGACGTGGTATTTTTTGACATTTTAACGAGTGCCTTGGTCAGGTGTTTCTCAGCCCAGTAAATATCTTTAAGGCCGTCTACAAACAGTTCTTTCAGCTTCTCGCCGTCTTGCTCCGTAATTTGTTTTTTGGGTTTGGTACTGTTCTTAGTCGCTTTCATGATTGATGAATGGTTTGAAAATAAATTGGTAATTACAGGCGTTCCCTATAAAATTTCATACCAGCGCATCTCTTTGTCCTTGGCTGCTCCCTGAGCCTCATACCGCTTGGTGTACGTGTAGCGTAAACAGTGGGTATCTGTAAATGAATTTCTACACATTAACGTCCCGGTTGTTTTATGCCGCGTGTCCGAGCAGGCTGAGTGCCTCAGCATTGTTCTGCTGGGTCGCGTGGTCGAATGCTGTTAATCCGCGATAATCCCGGATGGCAGTGTCGGCACCACTTTCAAGAAGCAGCTTAACCACCTCATTACGGCCGAAAATGACGGCGAACATCAACGCCGTGCCTCCGTTTCCGTGTTGCATGTCGATTCCCGCGCCGTTGGCAACCAGCAAACTGGCAATGTCGGTGTACCCCTTGAACGCCACACCCATCAATGCCGTGTTGCCGCCTAAGTCAGCACCATTGACGTCGGCTCCACTTTTCAGGAGCAATTCGGCTGCATCATAGCGGTTGTTATAGCAGGCAATGATCAAAGGCGTGAATCCTTTTTCGTCCTGAACATTAAGGTCTGCGCCGCCAGTGATGATTTCTTCCAGGACGGCTGTTTCGCCCAGCCGGGCAGCATGCAGTAAAACTTGCGTGAAATTTTCCATTGATCGATTGTCCGTAATATATATTTGAATGCAAATTGCGGATATTGGTAAAATCGTGCCGTGACCGCTTTCGATAAGTTTGAAGATACACTTATATTGTCAGTCATTTATGAAATCCCACCTTGATTTGGAATGAAACATATACTCGATAACCCTGTCTGGAATGCGCTTCGCACGAATAACAGCTCGCTGGGGCAGGTAGGGGACGGGGTGGCCAATTTCCTGCCCGAAGTTTCGCCATTCGCAGCCCTGGACGTTCCCGCGACGCTGGGCTTACAGGTGTTACACGACACTTTCCCTTTTAGCAGTCATGTGATATTTGTGAGCAATCAAAAAGTGGAAGAATTTCTTCCGTGGAAGCTGGTTGCGGCCATTGGTGGATATCAAATGCTCTATAATGGGCCTGCAAATCCAGAATCGGTGGGGCCGGAAGTGGTTTCCCTGACAGCAGGCCATGTTCCCGAAATGGTCGCATTGACCAGCCTGACCAACCCGGGCCCGTTTGCAAGGGAAACGATTCGTTTTGGACATTATGAAGGGATTTTTGATCATGGTCGGCTGGTGGCGATGGCAGGGCAGCGGTTGCATCCCGAAGGTTTTGCGGAGATCAGCGCCGTGTGTACGCACCCCGATCACCTGGGAAAGGGTTATGCCCGTCATCTTTTGCTCCGGCAGGTGAACCGCATTCAGCAGACCAATGAGAAGCCATTCCTGCACGTCAAAGCAGATAATGTGCGTGCGATCGGAGTTTACGAATCGCTGGGTTTTGTGATCCGTACGGAGATCTTTTTCTATGTATTGGTGAAAGGCACCAATTAATTTCTATATCAGTTTCGAAGCCGTTTGCCGTCTGGTATGCCTTTTTTGTCAGAACCGTCTTTTGACAAATCAACGATGATGGAAGAGAAAAATCACAGCCACAGCGTACCCGAAAACCGTCACGGTGATTCGATTGATACGGAAACATCCAGAGTTTTTCGGGACACTGCCGAAGCCCGGGCACTTTTTAATAGAGCAAAGTTGCGGCTGTTCGACGTCAACAGATGGCACGAATGTTCGGGAGAGCAGTTAGCGCACTTTATGTTGGCGGATACTACCGGTAATCAGGTGCCAGGCCCGGCACAGGAAGGGCATTACATTAAAATTGACATTCCAGGGCCGGGCACCCAAAAGGGCGACGGTTTCGATTGGGTGATTATAGAAGAAGTGAAGGAAGAGCGCACGGGTACCACCGAGTCGCTTGCTTTGCGGGTGCGGCCCGCGGACGACCCGACTTCTGAAGGGCACGATACCACACACTTCTATTCAAAGGAATCGACCAGTACATTCATCGTTGCTATCGATCAACTGACCGTTTCTGCGGGAGTGTATGACCGTAACCTCGAAGCAAATCCGGAGTCTGATAATTTGTTTGACAAGGTGCGTAACGCCATTATCGGGTTTATTGGGAAAAAGGCCCTCTCGGTGATACAATGGAAAGTATTTACGGAAGGACTGCTTGCGGACTGATCACATTCAAGTTCATGAAAGGAAATTGCAGACGTTTCATTCTTCTGAAAAATCTTCTTTTAAAAACCTTTCAAGAGTCCGTAAATTTTCCAGCGCTGCCCCCATAGTATTGTTGAAATAAACATAGACCGTTTTTCCGGCACCAACCCACTCGGATACATATCCTGCGTATTCGTAGAGTAACCCATGGTCATAGCTGCCTTTGTAATTGCCACCGTGCCCATGAAAACGTTGGTACACAGTAGAGGCGTCCAGCTCTGTCTGAGGCGATTCGCTGCCGGCTTTGTCATGAAATACGATCGCAGCATGATACGCATTGAGCATATCGTAGGTTTGTTCAGTATACCACAGCGAGCTCCTGAATTCTACCGCGATCGCCCATTGACCCAAGTTCCTCTCTTGCAGATTGGATAGTAACGAATGTACTTTCTGAAATAACGGAGGTTTCACCGATGGTGGAAATTGGACGAGAATGCAGCCACGTTTTGGCCCGGCACCTTCGATTACCTTGAAATATTGATCCAGGTCGGACTCACTGAAATTTAGCCCCGGGCTATGAGTAATCTGTTTCCAGAGCTTGAATGTGAACCGAAAGTCTTCACCCACGGACTCAGCCCATTGCGCAACCGTAGCCGCCCTGGGAAGTTTGTAGAAAATGGAATTCACCTCAATGGAGTTGAAGAATGTGCCGTAAATGGCGATACGGCTCTGGCCTTCCAATTCCGGCGGATAATCCTGCCGGTTCCGATAAGGAAGCACCAAGCCGCTCGTCCCCAGATACAATGCCCCTGACTCACTCATAACAAGTTGTTTTTGATCATTCAATTGAACCACTTAATGTTAATCCCTTCCACCATCTTTTCAGAAATGTGAAGTGAAGTCCAATGCTATAAAATTTCAGGCCAGTACAAATCAGGAATGTCTAATAGGTTTGAACAAGGATCGGTAGCCAGGTGTGTGCCAAAATAAATTTGGCAGAAATAGTATAAAAATTGTCATTTCTGCCAATATTTACATTTTGTAAATTTGTGTTATGAAAGGGGATCGAAAAGAGACCCAATAGAGACTTAAATTACACAGACATGAAAATTGCAATCAATGGTTTCGGAAGAATAGGCCGTATGACCCTACGCGCCTTACAAAACAAGGAAAATGTTGAAGTAGTGGCTATCAACGATTTGACCGATATTAAAACGCTTACTCATTTACTCAAATATGATTCGTCGCATGGGCATTTCCCTGGCCAGGTTTCGGAAGACGGTACTCACATTCAGGTCAACGGGAAAAATATTATCCTGCTGAGTGAAAAAGCGCCGGAAAATTTACCGTGGAAAGACCTGGGAATTGATGTGGTGATTGAGTCTACCGGACGGTTTACGGAAAGGGATAAGGCTCAGCTGCACATTGATGCTGGTGCGAAAAAAGTGCTCATTACTGCTCCTGCGACGGGTGGTGTCAAAACCATCGTCAGTGGTGTTAACAATGACATTATCGTGGCTGATGACGACATTTACTCCACCGCATCGTGTACAACCAATGCCATCGCACCGATCCTGCATATTCTGGAAAAGGAATTTGGGATTGAGTCGGGTTACATGAGTACGGTGCATGCTTTCACAGCCGACCAGGTATTGCAGGATGCGCCTCACCGGGATTTGCGGAGAGCGAGAGCGGCCAGCCAGTCGATCATACCCACTACCACCGGTGCTGCAAAAGCAATCGGTGATGTGTTACCCAACCTGAAAGGCAAATTGGACGGTTTTTCATATCGTGTGCCGGTTGTCGATGGTTCAATTGTCGACCTTTCGCTCAATCTGACTAAACATGCATCGGCGCAGGAAATTAATGATATATTGAAGTCTTATTCGGAAGGCCAGTTAAAAGGTGTGCTGGAATACACGGAGGAACAATTTGTGTCGGTTGACATTCTGGGCAATACGCATTCATCGATCGTCGACGGAACGCTGACAAGAAGTATCGGTAACATTGTGAAGGTAGTTGCCTGGTACGACAACGAAGTGGGGATTTCAAACCGTATCTCAGAACTGGTTTCCGAACTGGCAAGCACAGTCAAATAAAGTGAATTAAATGGACGCTACGGCGCATTCAAAGCTGGTTGTCATTGTCGCATTCCCGGATCTGCCCTTATTGGAGATAGCAGGTCCGGGAGATGTGTTTTTTCAGGCATCCAAAAAAATATACGAGAAAACCGGAGTTGCAAACGCTTATAAAGTGATCGTGGTCGCCGCGGACCGTTCGGAACAGATCGTGACGAGGTCCGGCATTACCATCAGCTCGCCCATCAAACGCGACGAGATCTTGGGACCCATTGACACGCTTATCATTAGTGGTTATAATTTTGAAAACCCGGCCATTGAGGCATCCGATTTTTATGAATGGGTTTCAGAAATGTATCCCAAAGTCCGCCGCATCGGATCCATTTGTGTAGGGACTTTTGCACTGGCCAGAGCCGGGCTTTTGAGTAGTAAGAATGTGACCACGCATTGGGACAAGGCTTCGAAATTACACCGCGAGTTTCCCGACATTCGCGTCGATTCCTCCCAGTTGTTCATCAGGGATGGAAATATTTATACTTCGGGTGGCGTATCGTCGGCCACTGACCTTTCGCTGGCGCTTGTGGAAGAGGATTATGGCCGTGAAATTGCCGTTTCCGTGGCCCGGCACCTGGTACTTTATTTGAAACGTCCCGGGTATCAATCGCAGTTTGGAGACCTTTTGCCTGAACCGGAGAACGGTATTTTTGGCAAAATTCAGGAATGGATGATCGCCAACCTGGACAAAGATCTGAGCGTGGAGCAACTTGCCGTGCACAGCAACATGAGCCCAAGGAACTTCGCCAGGGTATTTTTGAAAGAAACCAGTTTAACGCCTGCGAAATTCGTAGAAAAACTCCGTGTGGAGATGGCCCGCAAACTATTGGAAGAAAGTGACCTGAATATGGAGCAGATCGCTGTAAAAACCGGGCTTGTGAGCCTCGTATCCATGCGGAGAGTGTTCCTGCGAAATCTCATGGTCACGCCCAGTGACTACAAGCGGATGTTCAGGACGAGCAAAAATGACCTTCAGTTTGCTTAGCCGAACTGTTTCAAATACCAATTTCCTGTTATATAAAATGTAAGAGCCGGAAATTTAATGCCTAGGTGGCGATGTCGCTACCGGTTACGTATATCTATTTGAGATAGAAATCATAGAACTAGTTTTAATGACTAAATAGTCTGTTATTCAGTCGATTATGGTCAGTAGATTGTTTTGCGACTATACTTTACGGTAAAATAGTTAGCAAACATTCCCGATCAAAATTGAGCTCTCCCAACGTTAAGTTCTCATTTTATTCAACTTCCGTACATGGAATTAAAATTTTACCGAAGGATAGTCGTCCTTGTGGCACTACTTGTTGTACAGGGCGGCCTAAGCGCTTTTGCCCAAACAGGGTTCTTTGAACCAGTTTCTAACGCACGGCTAAACACCAGCCAGTTAAAGCGCATCGACAAAGTTTCGGTGTACCAATTGAAAACCGGCGCTCTGAGAAGCTATTTGCTGAGTGCACCGATGGAATTTAAAACTAAAGGCGCACCGGGATTGGAATTAGAGCTTCCGCTGCCAAATGGTAGTGTCGAACGTTTCACTTTGTTTGAATCGCCTATTCTCTCTCCTGAAATTGCCCTGAAACACCCCGAAATCAAAACTTATGCGGGTAGGGGAATAACTCACCGGGAATATTCGCTGCGCATTAACCTGACATCCGTTGGATTCAACGCCATCATTTTGGGCGTGGGCGGTGATGCCGTTTATTTTGAGAAAATTACGAATGATGTAGCTGATAGTCTATACCGGAGTTATTTCTCCCGTGATGCCATAAGCCCAAAGGAAGATAAAAACAAAAAATCTGATAACCGTTGTGGTACCGTGGACACAGAAAACCGTGTGAAACCACTCGTGAAAGATGGAAAGAATGAACGCGCGTCGGCAGCACTGGCAACAGGTGATGTGCTGAGAACATTCCGGCTGGCCATGGCAGCTAATGCAGAATTCACTGCCCAAAAAGGCGGTACTGCTGCCCTGGCTTTCGTTGCACTTACCAATTATGTAAACAACATGAACGCTGTTTATAGAAGGGAGCTGAGTGTAGCACTTCAATTGGTTAGCGACGAATCGGTCGTGTACACCGATCCGCTCACAGATCCATACACGAATACCAGCCAGTCTGCCATGCTCAATGAAAACCAGACGAACCTGGACCTTGCCATCACGGGAGGCTATGATATTGGCCATGTACTTGGTTATGCAGGAGGCTCAGGGGGAGGAGTCGCATCCCTTGAATCAGTTTGTGATCCGTTGTTCAAGGGCAGGGGCGTTTCGGGTGTAGGAGATGGGTCTTATGCCGATGTTTTTGACCAACAATTGATCCAGCACGAAATCGGGCATCAATTTGGCATGACCCACAGCTACAACAGCAATGTGCCCGTATGCACGACGCGATCACACGAGACATCTGTGGAACCAGGTTCCGGCACTACCATCATGAGTTACGGTTATACCTGCTCGAATTCGACTCCGGAAGACGGTTTGGTAGGTAATGACGATTACGAGGCACCGTACACACCCATTTTGAATTTTCATACCGTCAATTATGATCAGGCAAATACGTTTATCGGTTCGTTGGTGTGTTTTACTACCACCCCGACCAATAATGCAGTACCCGTCATCAGTGGCTTGCAACCTAGCTGGACTATTCCTAAATCAACGCCTTTTTCGTTGAGCGGTACAGCTACCGATTTGGATGGAGGCGATGTCCTGAGTTATTCATGGGAAGGAACGAATATCAGTGGCGAATCTGATAACGGGGCGCTTACTGCTGGTACGCTTGCAGATCAATCCGCAGCACCATTTTTCCGTAGTTACGCACCGGTTACTGCCAGCGAAAGCACAGATCCGGGAACCAGGTACTATCCAAGACTTTCTGCGATCTTGAATGGCTCCAACTATGCGATCGGGGATAAGCTACCATCCACGAATCTCGCTACCACACACAGGCTAACGGTGCGGGATAATGATAGCGGTGTTAGTTCTGAGCAGGTAACCGTGAACATCGCTCCTTCGGGCCCATTTCTGATTACAAATGACATTGCCGGAAGCTTACTCGGCCCTATTGGCACATACCCCGTTGGTGGGCCAATGGTCGTGAACTGGAGCGTCAACGGCACTAATACCAGCCCTGTGAGCTGCACGCTGGTGGACGTTCTACTGTCTACGGATGGCGGCGTCACATTTCCTACAACCTTGATGACTAGCGTTTTCAATATACTTGGTTCAGTAGTCGTAGTGCTACCATTGGTCAATACATCGCAGGCGAGAATAAAAATCCAACCAAGCAGTAGCACTGAATTCGACAACGTTGCCAATATCTTCTTTGACATTTCTAATGTCAATTTTTCGATTGGGACGCCGATGCCCGTTACCCTGGTTTCGTTCAATGCAAAGCTAAAACAGAAAAACGCAGCCCTGCTAACGTGGGAAACTTCATCAGAAGTGAACAATGCCGGTTTTGAAATTGAAATGAGCCCCGATGCGAGGAATTTTGTGAAGGCTGGTTTTGTGGATGGAAACGGTGACTCTAAAATCGCCCACCAATACCAGTATTCAATCGGCGAATTGACAGGTGGTACTTATTATTTTCGTTTAAAACAGCTTGATTACGACGGTAAATTCGAGTATTCGCAGATTAGGTCCGTCGAAGTTACCGGTACAGGTGACATGCTTTCGATTTACCCCAATCCCACCAGTGGTAAGCTGAGATTTAGCCCAAGCAAGCATCAAAATCAGGCATTCAGCATTCAGATCACCAATCAGAGCGGGAAGGTTGTCCTTTCACTTCCGCCCAGTACCGGTTATGCAAACGACTTCGAGCTCGATGCGACACCTTTTGCGACCGGACTTTATCACATTACCCTGCAAGGAGCTAATTTTATTGAGAAACTAAAATTCGTAAAACTTTAAAAAGGCGCGAAAACATTACAATTAGGTGCTATTGAAGAGGAGAGCCCTGGAAATTTTCCAGGGTATTTCTAAAAGAAACCAGCCTCACGCCAGCCAAATTCGTAAAAAAGCTTCGTGTGGAAATGGCCCGGAAACTTTTGGAAGAAAGTGACCTGAATATGGAGCAGATCGCAGCAAAGACCGGGCTAGTCAGTCTCGTATCCATGCGGAGAGTGTTTTTGCGAAACCTGGTGGTCACTCCCAGCGATTACAAGCGTGTGTTCAGGACCAGCAAAAATGAAGTTGAATTTGCTTAGTCGGGACTAACCCCAAATGCCATTTTCTTGTGATATAAAATGTAAGAACCGCCAATGAACAGGATGGTGAGAAGAGGGAAAAGAGCGTCTGTAAATGGATGTTCGGAGGCGATTTGAGAGAATGCTGCCCCTGTTACATCAAAAATAAGGCCCGCATAGGCCCATTCTTTGAGTCGCGGATAACCTGGTGCGATAATGGCGATCAGCGCGAGAAGCCTTGCTAGTCCTAAGAAAGGAGCTAAGTAGGCTGGATAGCCGAGTCGGGTATATTGCAAGATTGAATCGGGATTAGAGCTCAGTTCAAAAAATGAGCCTGTACCTAGCGGCAAAGCGAAGCTGACTGTGAAAATCCAGTACCAGATATTGAGTTTCTTCATGGCGTTCTAGTTTTGAGGATTGTAGTAATTAATCATCCAGGAAACTCCAAACTGATCTTTACACACTCCGAAATAGGATCCCCAGAACGTTTTATTCATAGGCATTTCAACCTTCCCGTTTTCCGATAATAAGGTGAACAAATCATCTGCTTCTGCTTCACTTTCGGCAACAAGGTTGATATGAAAAACGGAGCCAAATGTCGCGTTTTGCTCCATAGATTTGAGTGTATCGGTCGCCATCAATGTAAATACGTCTTTTACAGAAAGCGTGATGTTCATGATCTTTTCTTGTTCGTCGGCAGGCAAGGTATCTGTACCAAAGACCTCTTTGAAACGCTTGAAATTGGTGAACTCGCCTCCGAAGACTGATTTGTAAAAGTTCATGGCAACTTCGGTGTTGCCATTGAAATTGAAATAAGGATTTGTGCTTAGCATAATTTGGTTGTTTTGTGATAATGCAAAGTTATTGCCTTGACCTGATACCTGAATTATGTAAATGCGACATTCTGAGGTGGTTGATTGCGACATTTTCAAGTCCTAATTTTGTCAAATGGTAACAATCTCAATTTTAACATTAAGAAATGCAGTTCTGTCGTCAATCGTCGATGCGGGCTATGTTTTTGTGAAAGTCAATGATTTTTTGGCTGAAAATGGAAAACCACCACTTTTCAAAGTTCAATTGGTAGGACTGACGAAAGAAGTGCAGCAAAATGGCGGGCTGTTTACGGTCCGTGCGGACGTCCTTTTATGTGACGTTGAGAGAAATGACCTGATTATCATACCTTCTATGATGGGTAATTTGCTGATAGCAACGCATTTAAATCAAGAGTTTGGGGTCTGGGTGGCCGACCAGTACAAGTATGGAGTGGAGGTTGCCAGTATGTGCACGGGTTCTTTTTTGCTGGCTTTTTCAGGTATTTTAAAGGGTAAGCACTGTACTACGCACTGGCAGTTTGCCAATGAATTTAAATATTATTATCCTTCCGTGAAGTTGGTGGATGAGCTGATGATCACCGACCAGAATGGAATTTATTCAAGCGCAGGAAGCAATGCCTATTGGAATCTGTTGATACATCTGGTAGAGCGCTTCACCGATCGCGCAATGGCTATCCGTACGGCCAAATATTTCGTAGTGGATCTTGACAAGAGTAGTCAGTCGCCATTTGTCATTTTCAACGGTCTGAAAGATCACAAAGATCTCCTGATCCTGAAAGTACAAGAGTATGTGGAGAGGAATTATGCCGCAAAACTGACGGTCGACAACATTGCAGAAATATTCCACGTCACTCGCAGGACCTTGGAGCGCCGTTTCAGAAAGGCCACCAGACATACCGTTTCGGAGTATTTTCAGCGTGTAAAAGTCGAAGCCGCGAAACAGCAACTGGAAATTGGCAAAAAATCGATTCTGGACATCATGACAGAAGTGGGCTACATTGACATTCAGGCATTCCGCCAGGTTTTCAAGCGTGTCGCCGGTATGAGCCCGATCGATTACAGGAACAAGTTTAACTACTCGATATAGTGCTTTTGAACATTTGGCAAAAAGTATGTTAGACGAGCATTTTGATCTGGTTTGGTTGCAAAAACTTCTGAATTAAATCTTCATCCAGCGATACTGAGCAAGCGAGAAGTGATTTAATTTGCTTTATATTCGTAAACCAGTATCAATTATATGCTAATTCAATTAGTCATTTACCTAAGATTTAACCGATAGTACCGAGTTGATTCTAAGCCTGTTATATTGCTGCAACAGGATTGGGTATACATTGTAAAGAATGTTCCAGAGCATAATAAAAAACGCTGATTCTGTTTTCCCGATAAGTAGCGCACTGATTGCGCTCAGGATGAAGAACACGAAACAGCAGTAATGGTACCTCTCCTGCATATCAATCGTGCTTAGGTAAGTCGATGCCTTTTTTCGACTGGTGATTATTGCTTTCTCCTTGCTAAACTTTCGTTGGATCCGGTTGACAAATGTTCCATTTTGAACGAACCAAAGCATAAATTTTACTCCGATCCGTTCATAGGTTCTTCGATTTTCACTGAGTGTTAATGCTGAAAGCCATCGCCTTGGAGTCATGTAACAGAGTACGCTCACTACAATGATCGCACCGAGTACCGAGGGAGATCTTTTTTCAGCGAAATGCACGCCCCAATAAGAACCAACCGCCATGAAAGACGCGAGGGTCCAGAATACATTGATCAGCTGGTTCAGCATAGACTACAAAAAGATGTTCATAAAAGCGCTATTGCTGAAAGTTAGCCAAAAAACCAGAAAGAAATTCGTTTAAAAGGTTACTTTCTGAATGATCCCGTCAAAGGTTTGGGCTAATGGATTCAGGTTTGCAAGTCAGTACCACGTTGCAGTATAGCCTGAGTTTCGGTGACCAGTGCCTGCATTATTTCTCCTGCCTTCGAAAGTTTGATACGAACCGGATTTTGTCCCGACCAGAAGTTGATCATATCCGTTCTACCCTGCGCCATCGCGGCTTCTCTTAGCGGGGAGATTAAGCGAGTTTGCAGCGGAAATGGCAGCACCGGAGTCTGGTTGGGGACATTCTCTGAAATCGTGTTACGGACCATCCTGCCCAGTCGGCCGGTGAGTGATTTGGAAAGCACCGTATAATTCGATCCCTCCGAAAGCAGGGCTTCTTTGTGAAGTGCCGTAGCATTTGATTCGTTGGTTACCAGGAACGCAGTCCCAAGCTGTACTGCATCGGCACCCAATGTCAATGCAGCCGCTATACCCTTACCGTCAGTGATCCCGCCGGCTGCAATGACTGGTGTCTTTATTCTGGCTTTCAGCTGCTGGATCAGCGCGAATGTTCCGGTCAGGGAATCTTGTGCGGGTTTCAAAAAAGACGGTCTGTGCCCGCCAGCCTCAAATCCTGCTGCCACGATAGCATCAACTTTGGCTTCTTCCAGAGCCAGGGCTTCATCCAATGTGGTGGCAGCGCCCACGGTTTTAATGCCAAGTCTGCGTGCTTCATTCAGTATTTCAGCAGATGGAATGCCAAAAATGAAACTGAACACCGCTGGTTTGATCTTGAAAAGTACTTCCAGTTGTTTGTCAAACTTGGAAGGAATATTTTGGTCCAATTCGGGCAATGCGATATTCAGCGAATCAAAATAAGGCTTGAAAAGGGCCTTTACTTTTTCCAGGCTTTCCGCTGAATAACTCGCCAGCTCCGGATCGACGTCCGAAACCCAAAGATTGACATTATATGGCTTATCAGTTAAAGATTTAATGGTCTGGTCTGCTAGGAGAAGCTGTTCAGGGGTCAGGGTATAGGCACCCAGACTGCCCAATCCGCCCGCATTAGATACCGCGGCGAGCAGCTCCGGCGTTGAAAAGCCACCGCCCATTGGGCCTAAAAGGATCGGATATCTGATACCCAGAAGCTGCGTTATCCTGGTCTGGTTCCACATGATTTCAAATGCTTACATTGGTTAACAACTTATTTGCAATCACCCACTTGCCATTGATTTTACTCAAAGAAAGGAGGTCGTGGTAATTAAATTCAAACATAGGCAGACGCACCTTTGCAACCGCTATCATGTTGATGATTTCTATGGAAATAATTTCCATACGAAACTTTTCGCCCAGCTCGAACGGGCTCTTCCGGTTTTTAACACCATCCAAATATTGGTCGAATGTTTTGAAATAAGCCTGTCCGTTCACATCACCGGCTACTAGTGCCTGAGGATGAAATGCGCTGGCAAGCAGGTCACTATCTCCTTTGTAAACGCCGTTAAAGTAGTTTGACAATACGGCTGTTATAGCCGCTGCATTATCTGTGTAATTGTCCATTGTGCTTTCAGGTTAGCAGGTATGCGCAGGTTTTCTGCCTCCGCATACCTGGTTAGTGTTTAGAATTTCAATTGATGATTACCCAATGTGGTGACCGGCAACATGGCCGCCATCCACATTAATGATCTCGCCGCTTACGAAATTGCTGCCTGCCAGATAGAGGGCCAGCTCAGCTACGTCGCTGGTTTCACCAATGCGGTCGACCAGGTGAAGGCCCGCGAGACTGTCTGCATCGCTAATGCCGTTTTTGGACTGCAATGAGCTCCTGATTATACCTGGCGCTATGCCATTGACGCGAATGTTGTTTTTCCCAAACTCAGCAGCAAGTTGTCGGGTCAATGCGTGGATACCGCCCTTACTGGAAATAGGAGCAGTGGCCGGAAACCCGCCGATCGCGTGATCCACCAGTACAGTACCAATATTAATGATAGCGCCTTCACCTTGTTTAAGCATCTGTTTGACAGCAGCCTGACTAGTAAAGAATGTCCCTTTTAAATTGATACTCAGAAACCGGTCCAGGTAAGCCTCATCGACTTCCAAAAAGCCTTTGGGTTCAAATATCCCTGCATTGTTTACCAGTACATCCACTGCTCCGAACCGTGTTACAGCCGTATCGACAAGCTGTTGACCAGTGGCCGGGTTGCTGATATCTCCTGTAACCATGGCCAGCCTTTCGTGATGTCCCAACTCATTAAACGTTGCTGCCAGATTAGCTTCATTGGCTGAGTTGATCACAACATTGTAGCCATTTTTTAAGAATAAACCGGCGATGGCCTTGCCAATTCCTGTGGATGCACCGGTGATGATGATTGTTTGCTTTTTCATGATTTTTGAAAATGCCTTTTCAGGATTTTTTATTTGCTGTTATTCCTCTCTCGCGTAGCACGGATACCTGCTCTCCCGCATAACCCCAGTCGTCGAGGTCAATTTCCTGAATGATCACATGGGTCAATGAAGGATCTTTGTCCAGCACTTCGGTCATCAGCTCGGTCACTCCTGCGATCAGCCTTTGTTTTTGTTCGCGGGTAACGCCTTCCCGGGTTACCTCTATTTTGATGAATGGCATGGTTGTGAAATTTAAAGGGTGGCAGATGCAGTCAATGTTACATCCAGTTCAAATTCATTGTAGATGAGTGTATCACCCAGGTTGGTGAAAAAGTTGCCTGAACGGAACTTCATTTCGTAACGGGTACGGTCCACGAGGATTTTACCCGAAGCAGTAACTGAGCCTTCTGAGAAATGTACTTTGGCTGGGAAGCTCACCGGATGCGTGATACCTTTAATAGTCAGGTCACCGGTGATGAGGTAGTTGTCAGCGTTTTGCTGATCGGTGCTGGTCATGACGAATGTTGCTTCGGTAAAACGTTCAGTGGAGAAAAAATCTTCGGAGAACAAATGACCTGCAAATTGTGCGTTGGTCGCCGGATCGGTGATGTCCAGTATTTTAATGGAAGTAGTGTCGATGACAAAATTGCCGCCGCTGAGCTTACCATCTTGCAATGTTAGTTTTCCCGCTTTAATGTCGATGCTGCCATTGTGCGCGCCTGTTACTTTTTTTCCTGTCCAGTCGATGTTACTTTTTGAACCGTCAACTGCAAATGTTTGAGTTTCCATTTTCTTTATGTTTATCAATTGTTAATAATTTGATAGCACAAAGTTGGACAGGAATCAGCGGGGCATTACGTGATGTAGATCACTTTCGAACGGAGGTCATTTATGCGTATTGTAAAGTCTGCTGAGCGTTTCGCGGGATACTCCGAGGTAGGCGGCGATAAGGTGTTTGGGTACTAGGTTATATAGTTGGGGATATTGCGCGAGCAGGTCTTCGTAGCGCGTTCGGGTGTTGTTGTTCATAAAGGACAGCAGCCTTTTTTGAGACGCCAGATAACCCCGGTTGGTCCGCCAGCGGAAAAAGTGCTCAGCCTGGTGGAATTCACTGCATATCTTTTCACGGTCCTGATTGGAAAGGCAAAGTACCTCTGCGTCCGTGATACAATCGACGTTGATGGTTGCTTTCGTCTGGTTGTACAAAGCCCCATAATCAGATGTCCACCAGGTTGGCATAGCGAATTGCAGGATATACATTTTAATTTCATCACTGACATAAAATGCCTTCAAACAGCCAGAAATGACGAAATACTCATGATCAACCGGATCACCTTCGCTGATCACGACCTGGCCTTTTTTGTAAGACAATGGTTTAAAATATGAAAAAACGTAATCAAACTGTTCGTCGGTTAATGCGGCGGTTTTCGCAATATGCTGTTTTAAAATTTCTTTCGCTTCCATGATACAGGGTATTTAACGATGCTTGGCGCAATGTACAAAACCTATTAAAAAGCTGTCTCCTGAACGAATCTCCTTTATTGTCTCAGCGCTCTCCCATCACTTTTTCAAGCTCTTCCCTGAAATTTCTGCCGATAGGAATCTGGTGGCCATTCAATGCGATACGGTTTTTCTCGATCCGCGTGATTTTGGAAATAGAAACAATGAAGGATTTGTGGACTCTGAGAAATGCGGTCTTGGGAAAAATGTCAAGCATCGCTTTAATGGAGCCTTTGATAACGATTTTGGCTGAATGCGTGTAAATGATCGCATAGTCTTTCAGTCCCTGAATGTGCGTAATATCATCGAATTGCGGCTTAATGCGCTGGACGCCGCTTTTGACAAAAACAGAAGTCTGCATTTCGCCAACGTTTCTATCCGGGAAATCCATTTGCTGGCAAGTCAAAATCGTGATAGATGGTGTTCATTAAATTACTGGAAATTAACCCGTATTTTAGGTTGTGTAAATGAAAACAAAAGAATTTGATCTGCGAAATATTGTCGACCAACTGCGAAAAAAATAGAGGAAATGCGACCGTGTTTTTGAGCCTTACCGGTCATCTATTAAAGGCGTCGTTGCTCTACTATTTTTTGAATTGACCATTAGTTGTATTTTGTTTGTTTCGAAAACAACCCACATTCGACCATGAAAAATCTAATTCCTTTATTATTTGCAATCAGTTCATTAACAACCGGTTTTGGGCAGACTAAGAAAGTAGGCGGGCCGTGTGAAGGCTGCGAGGCGATCTACGAAAACACAGTTCCCTTCGATCAGCTCCCGTCTTTTGTGGAGCTCCCGGAGGTTAGCTGGGACGGAAAGAAACCAATGGGGATCAATGGGACTGTTTTCAAAGCGGATGGAACACCGGCTCCCAATGTGGTCCTTTATCTTTATCACACCAATGAAAAAGGTATTTATCCCAAAAAAGGCGATGAAAAGGGTTGGGCCAAAAGGCATGGCTATTTGCGCGGCTGGGTGAAAACCGATCAGAAAGGTCAGTACAAATTCGGTTGCCTGCGTCCCGCACCGTATCCCGGCCGCGACGAGCCCGCTCACATTCACGTGACCGTCAAAGAACCGGACATTAACGAATACTACATTGACGAATTTGTGTTTTCAGACGACCCGCTGCTAACATCTGAAAAACAAGCCAAGCTTGAAAACCGCGGCGGCAGTGGTATTGTCAAGATCATTGAAGTGGGCAATATGTACAAAGGCGAACGGAATATTTATTTGGGGAAGAACATCCCGGATTACCCTGTGAAAGAATAGATTTTGCCGCGCTTCAAAATTTTGCGTTGAAGCCATCACTCTGCGCAATTGGCTAGAAAAGACGATAACCTATCCCAAACCGGACATAACGCGAATACACTTCCGGGTTTGCTCCATCCATCATCCGCTGATAGTTTATAAGCCCGTGAATGTATTCCGCGCTCACTGCTACTCGCTTGTATGAAACAGCCAGACCAGCCGTAGGTCCGAAGTCGAATTTGGTATTGACTTTGGTATAGTCGGATTTTTTGTCAAAAACACTGTTCTGATTGTAGTAAGTAACGTACTCGCTGCTTTTTAAAATGTATCCCAGATTTAGCCCTGTAGTCAAATCCAGTTTGATGTGTTTCAGTTTGAGCCGGTAGCCGAAATAAGGGTTTGCGCGGATCACTTGTGTATTGAGTTTGGCTTTTCCATTTTCGATTTCCGTCACAACCAGATTCCCGCCCATGGAGGTGTAATTTTCAATCCGTGTACTGACAGAAAGTTTGTCATATCCGGCCCGGAGACCCCAGAGAAAATGTTTTCGGGTAACGCGTTGTGCCTGTATTCCGATTCCGTAGGATAGCTCACTGTTCTTCCCAAATGGCGTGTTTACGTTGTAATGAGGAGCCAGGTCACTCACAAAAAGGTAGGAGTTCGTTGCCGCAGATTTTCCGCCATAGCGATAAATCCCGGAGCTTAGTTGTAAAGATAACTCGGTACTTTGTGCATAGGCACTTACAGAGGCCAGAAAAACGAATAAAATAGGCAGAAGTCGTTTCATCGCGGAAATATTGGTTTAGAGTGTAGGATGGTTGTATCTGACAGACACATATTATCTTTAAAACGTTGTTCGTGCCTGATAATATTCTAAGTGGGTGTCGGCATTCCCTTTACTCACAAAAAACCTGTCTGCTCAAAAAATACGCTATCCACGTAACCCTTCCTGACTACCGCTATTGAAAATGTAAGATTTGGTTCAAAAAATCAAACATCATAGCTATGAAAACTTTAAAAAGTTACGCGTTAACCCTGCTGGTACTTGTTACGCTTTTAGGCTGTCAGAAAGACGATCCGGCACCGGTTTCAGAATCAATCGCAGGGATATTTGAGGGGAAATATGATAACGGGACAAAGACACCCGACTTTTTCTGGAGTTTTGAGATCGGCGCGGGCGGGGTGATCAGAGAGATGAACAGCGCAGGAGAGAAAATCGGCAATGGTATATGGACCAAATCGGGCGATAATTTTCTTTCTACGTATCATAACGACACCCCCTATAATGCAACCTACTCGCTAAAAGCCGTTTACAACAACTCTGAACGCACTTTAACGGGGACGTGGGTCTACGGTAACAACGATTCCGACGGCGGTACTTTCAAGCTGACCAAAAAATAGGGTCCGGCAGCATAAAGTCGGAGGATGCGTAATCTATGGAAATCCAAACTAATTCAAATTCCGAAACTCCCTCGGTGACAGGCCGGTTTTGCTTTTGAACACCTTCGTAAAGTGCGAAGGGTGTTCAAAACCAAGATCGTAAGCAATTTCACTGATCGAGTTCTCAGTGCTCCATAGTAAGGATTTTGCTTTGTCAACCAATTTCAAATGAATGTGTTCGTGCGTTGATTTTCCGGTGTATTTGCTGAGTAGATCGGACAGGTAATTCGCAGACGAATTCAGTCGGGAAGCAAAATACCCTACATCAGGCAGCCCCGATTCGATCAGCGAAGGCTGGGCAAAATATGCAGATTTGAGTGCACCATATACCGCCACACCAGGAAACGCAAACCGCGCAAGACCGGACGAGATATTGATGATCTGACCACCATCTGCGATCATTGGGATCACCTTTTGCGTGAGAAAAAACACCCCTTTGAAATTCACATTAACCAGGTCGTCAAAAATCGCCTCGGTTGTGTCCTTGATAGGCATTCGCTGGGCTATGCCTGCATTATTGACGAGATAGTCCAAGTTTTCGCGGCCCCATTCTTTTCGGAGCACTTGTAAAACCTGCTCAGTGAAATCAGTAAGTGCTTCGATGTTAGCGGAATCCAACTTTAACGCAACCGCCCTTTCGCCGTTTCCATTGATCTCATCAGCCACTGCTACGCCTTGCTCGGCGTGCGCATTGTACGTAAGGATAACGCCCAGCCCGCGCGCTGCTGCATGAAGTGCAATACTTTTCCCGATACCCCGGCTTCCGCCTGTTACCAGTACAATTTTCGGTGTTTTATTTTCTGTGTTCATCATTTAAAATTTTGATGACACAAAGTTGCTTCACGCGCCTGGCATACATTTAAACATAAAAAGGGATTACTTATCCATTTCACTGATCCTGCATTTGAACTGATTTTACCACCCAATTTTTTCGGTACGATTTGGCATAATGGGCTTTTAACCGTAAATACAGATTCAATATTTAACTTAAATATGAAAATCACCTTCTTTTCGGCGAAGCCTTACGATAAACAGTTTTTTGATCAATACAATGACGCCTACGGTTTTGACATGGAATACCTGGAAACACATTTGGGGCCGCACATTGTCAATGCGGTGGAGGACACCAAAGCTGTTTGCGTTTTTGTTAATGATAAGGTCAACGAAGAAGTTATAGCCGTTTTGGCTGCGAAGGGCGTGAAGATCATCGCTTTGCGTTGTGCAGGTTTCAATAATGTTGACCTTGAAGCTGCCCGTCGTTACGGATTAAGGGTTTGCCGTGTCCCTGAATATTCGCCTCAGGCAGTCGCGGAACATGCAGTTGCCATGCTTTTGACATTGAACAGAAAGACGCATAAAGCCTATAATCGCGTCCGGGAGCAGAATTTCTCTTTAAATGGCCTGCTTGGTTTCAACCTGTATGGCAGAACAGTGGGCGTGATCGGTGCAGGCAAAATAGGGGCTGCATTTTGCAAAATTATGCTGGGGTTTGGTTGTAAAGTGGTCGCATATGATATCGCCGCTAATGAGGAACTTCAATCGTCCGGGGTGACCTATGCCGCTCTGGATGAAGTATTGCGTATTTCGGACATCCTATCATTGCATTGCCCGCTTAACGAAAAAACGCACTATCTGATCAACCAGGCGACGATCGGGCTCATGAAAAAAGGGGTTACGCTGATCAATACCAGCAGGGGAGGTTTGATCAACACAACCGATGTGATCCATGCATTAAAGCAAAAACAAATCGCTTATCTGGGTATTGATGTTTATGAGCAGGAAGAGAAATTATTTTTCAAAGATCTCTCCGGCAGCATCATAGAAGACGATACCATTCAACGTTTAATGAGTTTTCCAAATGTGCTGGTCACAGCGCACCAGGCATTTTTTACGGAAGATGCCCTCTCCGAAATTGCCCAGGTTACCTTACACAGCGTCGATTCGCTAGGAAAAGGAGAAGCGCCAGAAAATGCGGCGGTTATGTTAATTTAGAACAGTAGGCAATGTAGGATTTTGCTGAAAATTGGGGTGGAACATGGAACGGTCATTGAAATCGAACCGGTATATCTCATTCAGGTTGATGACAAATGACCTGGCAAATTCTCCTGACGTCAAAAATAGCTGCGAATGCCATCATCAATGCTTGTCTTAAACACGTTTTCTGGCGTGGTGGGATTGGAATTTTCAGCTCCCTCTCACCCAGCAAGAGGGAGCTGAAAAACCATCAGTACTTACGTGTTTTTCGATGGGCGAATACTTGTTTTGCCATTTTGCCAAATTGCCGTTCTTTTCGCTTCTTGTCCACCGTATCGGCTTGGTAATGATATTGCTCACGGGTGAGTTTCAGGTAACTTTGGTAAACCTGCGCAGGCAGGCTGCCGTCCCCTACCGCTGCCACGACGGCGCACCCGGGTTCATGCTGATGCGTGCAGTCGTCGAACCTGCAATCGCCTGCCAGCTCGCTCAGTTGCGGATGAAGGATCTCATTGGCATCGTCCGAGTCCAGGGTCACCCCAAACTCCCGCATCCCCGGCACATCAATGATCATGCTGCCGGACGGTAACATCACCAGCTGGCGAAAAACCGTGGTATGCTTTCCCTTGTGGTTAGCCGTACTGGTTTCGCCCTCTATCTGCAAAGAATAACCGAGCAAGGTGTTCAGCAGCGTACTTTTGCCCACACCGGATGAACCTAGCAGCACGTAGGTTTTACCTTTTTGCAGGTGTCCGGCAATATGTGAGTCTCCCGCCTGCCTGTCTGCGGCGCTGGTGAGGATCACCGGACAATGATAACCGAGCTGTTCCACTTCAAACCGGTACGCTTCCGGGTCGTCGACCAGGTCCGCTTTGTTCAGCACAACGATAGGATCGATCCCACATTGATGCACTTGTACCAGATATCGCTGAAGTCGCATGAGATTGAAATTTCCGTCCAAGCCCTGCACGATCAGCGCGCCGTGGATATTGCTTGCGATGACCTGTTTTTCAGTGCCTTTTCCGGGTAGGCGTCTGCTGAGTTCCGTTTCGCGCGGCAACACAGCCAGGATAATCCCCTCGCCCGTATAAGCCTTGAATGCGACCCAGTCACCCACCTTGGGTAGTGCGGCTGGTGCAAGCATATTCAGCATGGCGCCGGAGACCAGGGCTTCCACCATACCATGGCTGGTGACGAGTATATGTTTAAAACCCTGAATGGCGAGCACGCGCGCGCATTCCAGGTCGTGTTCTTTTAATGAAATAAAATGGTTTTGAAAATGGGTACTCCATCCGTATGATGATAAAATCATGGTTGTGTCAAAATTGAGCCATAGCCGCCCAGAGGTCCTTGCCTGGCAGGTTTTACAAAAAAATAAAATGGTAGGCGAAAGGGCACAGGAAATCCATTAAAGCGTAGCAATGGCTTTATGATTACCTGTGTCAGGCTGCTATATCAGCGTTTGGGCGGTATGTGTTGACAGTCTGTGACATACGTTGCAAAGGTAACGGATGTTTTGGGGAATTTTAGTAAAACCAGCGGGCTTTGTAGACATGCAAATTCGGAAAAGCCAGTTTTCTTGCAGGATTGTGGAAATTGACATGAAACGTCCACCAGCTTTCTTCGGGAACGGTATAAATGTACTGAGCGGATTGGTCGAGCCCCAAACTCTTTACATTTTCACGATCAGGGAAATTTTTTATTTTATCAAACTTCTGACTTTGTATATCGAAGACCCACGTTCCGTGATGCTCTGTTATAAACAGTTGATTATGATTAGGTAACATTGAAAGTTCGTGTCCGCCAACACCAGGTATTTTCCAATGTTGCACGAGGTCGAGTTTATTGCCGGAAACTTTATACTCCCGTAAAACCTCGTACCCGAGTGTGTATAGACGCTTGCGGGCATCATCCCACACTGCGCCGTGCGCCGAATACAGGGTGTCAGTAAAAACAGGTTCATTTCCTTTGTTCATGTCAAAAAGCATGATTGTATTGCCGGTCTTCGCGGTTGAAGCAGCTGCTATGAGTTTGTTTTTGGGCAGTAAGGCAATGGAATGCGCATTGGGAACTTCTGCGTAAAACGCTACTTTTTTAGTAGCAATGTCGACAATAGCTACGGCGCCGGAAGAGGAGGATACCAACACTTTCTTTCCGTTTTCAATGGCCTTGCAATCGTCCATGGTTTTGAATTTCGTAGTCCGGTAGAGTTCAGGAATGTCCAATGCCTCGCGGGCGTCCCAAGTCCAGATTACGGCGGGAATGCTGTCTTTCGACTGACTATAATCTACGATCAGCACCTGACTATCTCCGCACACCAGGAAAGATTTGGGAGGCATCGTTTGGGCAATGCCGACAAAATTGATAAGCAATGTGCTTAAAATGAATGTAATGGCTTTTGTCAGAAGTTGCTTTTTCATGGTTTTAACGAATGCTTTGGTCAGAGGTTGTTTCTGACAGAGTTGCGAAACTGCGTTGATCGTTGTGTTTTAGCGATTGATGTAACTACCGGTTTTGTATTAAGACAAACCGGCTGCGTTTTTACGGTGTCGTTAGATTAATTAATCGTGAAAAGATGGTGTATCTGTGGGCAAGGATGACAATACAGTAGTATCCAACGCCTACAAATCACCGTATCCGTTTACAGGCAGTTGAAAAATGTAACTATAAATTTCTAACAAACGCTTTTTCAATCAGCGGCCGCCTTAGTTTTATACCGCCACGAAAAATCCGGATATCCTGTGGGTTCGTCGGCAAAATGAGGCCAAACGCAGATTTCCTCCAACCTTGGCTGGAATACGGATTACATTTGAACAAGTTGCTTAGGATCGAGACCCTATCGGCAGTTCATTTAAATCTAACTCAGGATGAAGTTTCAAATTCAATGGTCGCGACGGGAGTTCCTTAAGACCGTTGCCGGGGCAGGTGCAATGACCATAATGAACCCACTATCAGCCTGGGCAGCTGACGAGCCTGACCCAAGAGTAGCCAAAATCGTAGCCGATACCATCGGCATCGACACGCACAATCATATCGATGCGCCATTTGTGGCAGCCGAGGTACCCGGTCCCCATATCGACCTGGCCGGCGAGATGAAAAAGTCGGGCTTATCTGCTATTTGTATGACATTCGCCGTAGACCGTCCCGAGTTGCGTAGCCCCGGCGACGCTTACGAAAGGTTTAAGAATGCAATGGATTCCATGGACAAACAATTGTCCCAAAATGATATACAACGTTCTCTGAACATCGCAGACCTGCGTACCGCGCATCAGAAACGCCAGCCAACCATTATCCAGTCCGTTGAGGGCGGCCACTTTCTGGAAGGTAAAGTGGAGAGGTTGGAAGAAGCGTACAAGCGGGGCTTGCGACACCTCGGGCTGCTTCATGACAATGATGCAATGGTACCATTGGGTGATGTTTACACCAACCCGGTACGCTGGGGCGGCCTGACTGCCTTCGGTGCCGACGTGATCAGGGAATGCAATAGACTGGGAATCCTCATCGACCTGGCACATGCCAACCCTGAAACGGTGGGCGCTGCCCTCAAACTGGCGGTTCATCCGGTTATCATTTCTCACACCGGCCTTGATACCCAGTTGGGACAAAACCCGGAAATGGCCAAAATGATGAAACCAAGGCTTATTAGCAAGGAACAGGCAAAAATAGTAGCCAATGCAGGAGGTGTAATCGGTATATGGTCGCATCTTGCCGAGACGCCGCTGGAATATGCTCAGAATGTGCGGGCTTTGGTCGATATCATTGGAATAGACCACGTTTGCATTGGTACTGATACCAAGCTCACGCCATCGTATAGAGCTCCGGGCGCCCAAGGGAACCAAAGACCTGAAAGAGTCGGTGAGCGCACCAACCTGGCGTGGAAGGATCAGCAATTCGGATTTTACTACGCGGTGGTAGATGCGATGTTGAAGACGGGGTTCAATGCGGATGAAATTGGGAAGGTAGGAGGTGGGAATTTCAGTCGACTGTTTGAAGCGGCAACGGCAGGTCGTTGAGTTCGTGACCTGCCGCTACTACGAATGTCCTATTAATATCAATCTCGTACTCAGTTCAACTTCCAACCCGGCCGCTCAAAGTGACAGGTATACCCACCAGGATGTTTTTGCAAATAATCCTGATGCTCCACTTCTGCATTCCAGAAATCAGAAACAGGCACCACTTCAGTGACAATCTTGCCCGGCCATACGCCTGAGGCTTCCATTTCCGCGATCAATGATTCCGCGACTTCGCGCTGGCTTTCGTCCGAATAGAAAATAGCAGAACGGTAGGATGTTCCAATGTCGTTTCCCTGACGGTTTCTTGTGGTTGGATCGTGGATTTGGAAAAAATATTCCAGCAAGCCTCGATAGGTTAACTGTGCGGGATCATATTCGATCTCTATTCCTTCCGCATGCGTTCCGTGGTTTCGGTAAGTTGCATTGGGAACATCACCACCGGTGTATCCCACCACAGTTGAAATGATTCCTGGCTGATGTCTGAAAAGTTCTTCTACTCCCCAAAAACAACCACCTGCCAAAATGGCTTTTTCAGTATTCATAAAGTCTGTTTTTAATGTGTAATGCTATAGTACAAATCCCATGCCTTCATTCAGGCAAAGCTCAATGACTATACAACGATAATTAATTCCAGGTTCAAATGCCGGTGTACCAGGCCCAGCCGTAGTCCCCGTTATCCATAAATTCATCCGTTACCACGATCTTCTGCAAATATTTCATGCTTTTATAACCAATCTGTGTTTCCACTCGCAGCCGCAGTGGAGCACCGTGCTGCACAGGCAGGTTACGGCCATTCATGCCGTATGCGAGAATAGTTTGCGGGTGAAATGAATCTAGCAGGTCAATACTGTCAATATAGCCGTCGTAGGCAATAAAATTGACGAAACGTGCGGTAGGAAGGATACCAGCATCCTGTAACAACACGCGCAACGGCAAGCCGGTCCATTCCGCGATCGCCGTCCATCCTTCTTCGCAGGTATGCCTTGTGATTTGTTTTCGCAATGGAAAACGCTGAAGGTGGGTCATTGAATAAGAGCCCGGTCTTTTTACACTACCTTCCACTTTCAGGCTCCAATCCGCAAATGCCTTCCTATGAAAACGTTCGTAATCCTCACTGAAACCGGAACGGGACGAATCGCCCGGATTGGTAGTACCCGTCGCCGGGAAAGACGATATATCACGATGAGCATATTCCTTGACCAGAGACTGGCCCGGCAGCAGTGTCCGGTGTGCGTTATACGTGAGCATATCGCCCATCCGGAGAATATTGCCATACGTCGGCGGCGAAGACTCCGAACACCCATTCAGCAGCAATGAACCCAGCGCGGATACACCTGTGATAATGGCGTTGCGCCTATTGAGGAGGTTGTTTTTTTTCATGAATGTGCTTTTTTGCTTCAATTATTTGCCAAAAGTCATGGAACGAATGTGTTGCTTAAAACCCGTTCGGATAATCATCACAATATGTACAACCAGAAAAATGACCAGTAATGTAGCGGTAAAGAAATGGATGGTCCGGGCCGATTGCGCGCCAAAAAACAATTTCAATAGCACCGGATATGCCGCAGCAACAGCAGGCGACATGGTGAGGCCGGTCAGAACGATCACGGGTACGAGGAAAACCAGCACTATGATATAAGTACATTTCTGCACCAGACCATATTGGGGGCCATATTGAAACGCGGAACTGTTTATTCGTAAATGACCCGCAATGTCCCTGATGAATGATCCGAGCGAAAACTCCTTCTTACCGGGAACCAGATTCTTGCGAAAATGTCCGCTGAAAATACCCAGCAAAAGATAGATCAATCCAGTAAAAACAAGAAACCAGGCCGACAAAAAGTGCAGACTCCGGCCCCAGCCATTTTGATTGAAGATCTCAAATGTGCGGCTGGAACTCACCGGCGATCCCGGAGCATCGAAAAATGGCGCCGCTTTTGCCCAGCCTCCATGCTGGTGATTTTTGCTGATCGGTAACTCAAACAAGGCGGGTGTAAGATCATTCCCTACCTCCCCCCAGTATAGCCGGGGATGCACCATCAGGATCACATACCCGCTAAAAACCAACAATAAAAAACTAGCAGTACCAACCCAATGTGTGCTTTTGACCCAGGTCCTGTGACGACTATTGTCGGAGGGAACCAAAGGTTGGGCTGTCGCTTCCTGATCCATGATAGCGGGTGATTTAGTATTTGATAAATGTATAAACTACTTGATAATAAAGCAAGTAGCACTGGTGTGCTTTTACATTCACTCACGAATATGGCCAACCACTAAACCAAACCTGCATTCACTCAAGACCATTGGTTAGGTAGGAAACCTCATATTAGCTTTGTTACATAATAATCAATAAGGATTACATCTGGCTTTCAAAAACCAGGACAATTTGTAGCAATGAAAAAACTAAATTCTGCCAAAGAAAATGCGCTGAATGTTGAAATGAGCGCCCCTGTTCGACATATTGATTTGATGAGTTCTTTTCTGTCTCTATTTACAGATAGTGAATTAGTTCAAACTGTGATGTGGATCACATTAGTACCGGCGGAAGAACTTGAATTCGCCGATTAGTCAAACCGGTTTCATTTTTTTCCAATAAAGACAATTGCCTGCACACTTAATTTCAATAAAAGATAATGCGGCGAGAGAGAAATTGGGGTGATTTCCCTCTCGCTTACTCATTTTTCAAATAGCCTGGCAAAATGATTTTCGAGGTGGCTTCGCATCGCATTGCGCAACTGCTCGGAGGTACCGGACGCTATAATGTCTACTAATCCCTTGTGTGATACGAAATTAGCATTAGCCGGATACTTACGAAGCAGCCCGCTTTTGTGGACGTAGTCAAAGACCGGTAGCAGCAGCCGCTGGAATTTTTTCATCGTTTCATTGCGGGTGATTTCATACAGTTTGCCGTGAAATGCAATCTCGTGTTCAATCTGGAAAATCATCCGGTCCGAGGCCGAAGGTTCAGTCTCCACCAGTACTTTCAATGCCGCGACATCATCAGGCGTCACACGTTCCATGATAAAATCGGCCATTCCGATTTCCAGTGACAGCCGCATTTCAAAAATCTCCCTCAAAGTATTATCGTCCAGGATTTTCGGGTTCATGCTTTTTTCAAGAATCGAGACTAAATCCGGACTCGTGATGACAGCGCCCCTGTGTTTTTTCGATTCCACCAATCCCATCAGCCGAAGCCGCAGCATCGCCTCCCGCACGACCGTCCGACTCACCCCCAGCGAATGCGCAAGTTCCAATTCTTTCGGAATCGAGTCGCCTACCTTGAAATCCTTTTCTATAAATAACGCGATGAGGTTGCTTTCCACCTTGTCCACCAGCGAACTGGTATCGATGCTCTTGATGCTTTGAAAAATATCGTCCATTGAACCGTTTAACGTATTATGTCTGACAAAAATGGTGGTTTTCGGGCAATCCGCAAGTTGTTTTCGAATTAAGAAATTGATAATCCCAAAAATAATTTTCGCAAGATGCTTGCAATCAACATTCTAATTCTTCTACCTTTATTATGTCATACATAATACAAATCTTAAACTTAATCCTTTTATGAAATTGAATATTACGCGCTTAAAAGTGCTGCTAAGCCTCGCCGGGGTGTTTCTCGCGCTGGTCATGCACGCTCAGTCGACCCGGACGCTTACCGGTAAGGTGGTATCCGACGACGATAAGCAACCCCTCCCGAATGTGACCGTGCTGCTCAAAGGAAAATCTGTTGCCACAGAAACTTCTGTGGATGGAAATTATTCAATCCTGGTAGGTGGTGGTGATGTGATCCAGTTCAGAATGATCGGTTATGTGATTCACGAGGTACCGGTGGGCATTTCCGAAACGCTTGACATTTCCCTCCAACCGGATGTATCTGCCCTCAATGAAGTGGTGGTAACAGGTTATGGATCAAGCAGCCGCGCCAAGATCACCTCATCCATTGCCAAGCTGGACTCCAAAGTGCTGGAAACGGGCATGCGCGCCAATCCGGCGCAGGCACTCGCGGGAACGATTGCAGGTGTGCGCGTTACCACCGCCACCGGACGACCAGGATCGGTACCTACGATCACATTGCGTGGCGGTACCAACTTCGACGGCAGCGGAAGCCCGCTCATCGTCGTGGACGGACAAGTCCGCGCATCGCTGAGCGACATCAATCCCGACGATATCGAAAGCATGGAAGTGTTGAAAGATGCTTCTGCCACAGCCATTTACGGAGCACGTGCCAGCAATGGTGTGGTGCTGATCACTTCCAAAAGAGGTAAGGAAGGTTCGTCGTCCATCACTTTTAAATCCAAAACCGGGATCAATTTTCTCAATGTTCCTTACGATTACCTGAATGCCGAAGACTATATTAAATGGACGCGGATGGGCGTGGTGGAAGCGATCAAAAATGGTGTGACGACTTCCTCGTTGCTGAGTGGCGTCGGGCCACGCGGAACCGGTAACTTATATAAAGATGCAAACGGTGCCATTCTGGACGGTAATTACGATTCGCGCGCGATATGGAGCACGATGCGCCTGACCGACCAAAACCGGGAACTGCTGAATGCGAATGACGGCTGGAAAACGATGAAGGATGCGGTAAAAACCAACGAGGCCGGTGCCTATGACCCGAACGGTACTAATGCGGACCTACTCTACAAGGACTTTAACTACGGTGATTATGCTTTCAAATCGCCTGCCATTTCGCAGGATTATAATATTGGGATGAATGGTGGGAATGAAAAAGGAGGTTACTATGCCAATTTGGGCTATTACAATGAAGACGGCCTCTCGCTGGGTACCTTTTATCGCAGGCTAACGTTCACATTGAATGGTGATTACAAGATCAAAAGCTGGCTGAAATCGGAAAGCAGTTTGTCTTTTGCCCGTGCAAACTGGCGCGATCAAACCCTGCAAAATGGCGAGGCAAACTACTGGGGAAGAATGCTCTCCGCCCCGCCGACCATGCGCGGAACTAATGCGAACGGTGAGCTGATACTCGGCCGTGATGCGAGCGACGGCAATCCGATCCTGAACATCGCCAAGTATAAAAGAAAAAATCAATCGGACAAATTCACGCTGGGCCAGGCTTTCAAGGTTGATTTTAATGAAGACCTGTTTTTCAAGATTGGAGGGATCATTATGTACGACGAATCTGCGGCGGAGTCATTCAACCGCGATTTTAGGATCGGTATCATGAATGCCACCAATGCCAATACCGGCTGGAACCGCGACAGGGCATCATCCGCAGGTTTCGACCGCACCATCCGCCAGACTTATAATGCCATTTTAAACTACAAAAAATCATTTTTCGGCAAAAATTACATAGATGCCATGGCTGGTTTCGAATATTACGACGAAGCGAATAAAGGGTTCAACGCCGCGGGTAAGCTCGCACCGACCGACGATTTCCAAGATCTGGCACTGACCATTAACGATGCCAACACCCGCACCATTGATTCCTACCACAGCCAGGAGCGCATTATTTCCGCATTTGGAAGACTGAATTATGATTATGATGGCAAATACCTGGCTTCATTTACCGTAAGGAGGGACGGCTACTCGCGTCTGATCGGCGATAACCAGTTTGGCACATTTCCGGCATTCTCGGCAGGCTGGTTGTTGCATAAGGAAGATTTTATGGCCGCAACGCAAAAGTGGCTTTCGTTCCTGAAAGTACGGGCCAGTTATGGTAAAAATGGTAACATTGGTATCGGTACCAACAACGGTATCGGCGTGTATGAATTGCAGGGTGCGTACAGTTCGCAAACTGCCTATAATGGAACGATCGGTTTCTTACAAACCGGCATTGCCAATCCTAATTTGAAATGGGAGAAAAGCAATACCCTCGAAGGCGGCGTGGAAATGGGCTTTTTCAATAACCGGATCACGACCAACATCGCCGTTTACAACCGCGTGACGACTGACAAAATTGCCAGCGTTATCTTGCCGACTTCTGCCGGAGTGAGCAGCGTCCGTACCAACAACGGAAGCATGCGCAACCGCGGTGTTGAACTGGAAGGAGTTTTCAAAGCAGTTCAAAAACAAGATTTTACCGTGCAAATTGGTGCCAATGCAGCCTGGAACAAAAACCTGGTACTGAAACTGCCATACAACGGAAATGCGAATAATCGTCAGGGCGGTCAGCGGATTTACGATCCGAAATCGGGACAGGTGATTTGGGCGGGTGGCTTGCAGGAAGGGCAGGAGTTTGGTGAAATTTACGGTTTCGTGAGCGACGGCATCATCCGCACCGGAGAAGATCTGGCAAAGTATAACAAAATTGACATGGCAGCGGGAGAGGTACAGTATGGTGCGTCGGCTGGAAAAAGAGTAGCCAGCACTACCCTCATTACTTCCAAAAATTTGAGCAAAACCACCTACATCTCTACCCAACTGGGCGATATGATGTGGAAGGATCTGGATCAAAACGACACCATCGATACGCGCGATATGGTTTCAATGGGCCGGACCATTCCAAGGTGGACGGGCGGATTTAACACGACCATTCGTTGGAAAAACCTGTCACTTTTTGCCAGAATGGACTTTGCTCTGGGACACAGGCAAATGGATTTTCAGCAAATGTGGTCATTAGGGAGCTTTCAGGGGGAATTCAATGCTACCCAGCTCGTAAAAGATACCTGGACGCCCGACAATCCTGATGCGAAATATCCGCGCTACACCTGGGCCGATCAGCTGAACTCGAAGAATTTCGACCGGCCGAGTAACATGTTTTGGGTCAATTCGTCTTACCTGGCATTCCGTGAAGTGTCACTGAGCTATACCGTTCCGACGTCGCTGCTGCAAAGAGCAAAAATCGCAGGACTGACATTTACGGCCACGGGTCAGAACCTGGGTTACATTACCAACAAAATGCTGAGCCTGCCTGAGCGTACCGGCTCGCAAAACAGTGCCTATACTATTCCTACAACCCTTATTCTTGGAGCCAACTTCACTTTTTGAAATGATGAAAAAGATCAGATTTTATATTTGCTGTGCACTGCTTTCGGTGCTAGCAACTTCCTGCCAGGATGCGCTTGAACTCACGCCGCAGGATTATTTTGGAGACAGCAATTTCTGGCAGAACGAAGCGCAGGTCAGCAATTTTATGGTGGGATTGCACAAACAATTCCGCGATAACCAGTTCCAGTTTTTACGTCTGGGCGAAATGCGCGGCGGCACTTACAGCACGGTCGACAGGCAGGCCACTTCTCTGAACGAGCTTCCGGTGATCGAGCAGCGTTTGGAAGAAACTTCTTCGGGTGTGAGCAACTGGGCAGGGTTTTACGGCCCGATTTTACAGCTCAATCTCTTTATCCAGAAAGTGGAAGCGATCGGCTTTTTGTCCGAAACCCGCAAAAGTTACCTGCTGGGCCAGGCGTATGCGATGCGGGCCTACTATTACTTCCATTTGCTGCGTACCTATGGCGGCGTTCCGCTGATTTTGCAAGCCGATGTTCTGAATGGAACTACCGACGCTGTACTATTGCGCAAAGCCCGCGCGACGGAGGCGGAAGTACTGTCGGTCATAAAAACGGATGTCAGCAAATCCATCACATTGTTCGGTGCGCAGGGGGTTACCGGGGATAAAAGCCAGTGGTCTCCTAATGCCTCGCTCATGCTCAAAGGAGAGGTTTTTCTATGGTCTGCCAAAGTCTATAATGCGTCGGCCGATCTCGCAGAAGCCAAAACAGCATTGAATGCAGTGACCGGAACTGCATTGCTGCCAAGCTTTGCAGGCGTATTTGCCTATGGCCAGAAAAACAATAGCGAAATCATTTTCGCAATTCGTTACAAGGTAGGAGAGAGCGAAATGACGGGAGTGGCTGCTTACACTTACTCTACATTTAACTTCAATGGATTGCATTACAAGGATTCTCTGGCAAGTGCCGGAGTAGGTAATTTCCTGGTGGATCCGCTGTTACTGGCCGCTAGTAACTCCCAGCAGGTAATCCAGCGCTATGCCTACACATTCGAGCTTTTCCAGTCATACGACGTGAATGACAGCCGACGGAATGCGACTTTTTATGATTATTACAAAGTCAATACGGATGCGAAACCATATGTCGCCACGATCAGAAATACTGCGCTGGTAAAGTTTCTGGGCACGATTGATGCCAACAAACGCTACTTTACAGACGACTGGCCTGTATACCGCGAGGCAGACAGATTATTAATGCTGGCCGAGATCGTGAATGCAGAAGGAGGTGATCCCACTACATTCATTCAGCCCGTTCGCGACCGTGCTTTTGTGCCCGGTAAAGATCCAAAGCCGTTTGTCAATGCAGGAAAGGACGCCAATGAATTGGCGATCTTTAATGAGCGTACCAAAGAATTTGTACACGAAGGAAAACGCTGGTACGACCTGCGCAGGATGAAATATGGTGCTGAACCTCTTATATTTAAGAGTGCAAGTCAGCCTTATGGATTGCTGGATAAAACCACGCAGGGTTACCGGATTCTGTGGCCGATCGAAGCCGCCATTTGGACCAATGATCCGCTCGTAGCACAGACGCCCGGATACCAAACCGCAAGACCTAATTGAGTTGTCCGGAATGTCCCCTGAGTGCGTTACGCTCGGTTCAAAAATGCTCATTTACGAAAGTAAACTGCGCTTTTTGAACCTTCGCAAGCCTTCTCAGAGAACATTCTGAACGAACTCAAAGAACATAGGAAGATTTTTCATTTCAATATTTAGTATCGATGAATTTACATTTAACAGGCCTCATTGCCGCTCCGTTTACACCGATGAACCAGGACGGCAGCCTTAACCTGGATTTGATTCCGGATTATTATCAGTTTTTGAAACAAAACGGCATCACCGGTGCATTCATTTGCGGCTCCACCGGCGAAGGCGTGTCGCTGACGGTTTCAGAAAAAAAGCAGGTCGCAGAAGCCTGGGCGCTATGTGCGAAGGATGATCAGGCGTTTACGATCATGCCTTTGCTCGGCGGCACTTGCATTGCGGACTGTATTGAACTGGCGAAACATGCGCAACAGATCGGGCTGGACGCAGTGTCATTCACCAGTCCGTTTTATTTCAAACCGGCCCATGTGGAAATGCTGGCCGAATGCATCATTGCCATTGCCGAAACGGTGCCGGATATGCCGTTTTACTACTACCATATTCCGGTGCTGACGGGTGTTGGTTTTGCCATGTTCGATCTGTTAAAAGCCATTGACGGTCGTGTTCCGAATTTTGCCGGGATCAAGTACACACATGAGGATTTTATGGATTTTCAAAGTTGTCTGAATTACAAAAATTGCAAATACGATATGCTTTGGGGACGTGATGAAAATATGCTTTCTGCCCTGGCGGTTGGCGCGAAAGGAGCGGTTGGGAGCACATTCAACTATGCCGCGCCGCTCTACTACGATCTGATCGAAGCCTTTAACCAAAATGATATCGAAAAAGCAGGCTCATTGCAGCAAAAATCCATTGATATGATCAGATTGCTGGGTAAATACGGCGGGATTTCTGTCGGTAAAGCCTATATGAAACTTGTCGGAATGGATTGTGGACAGTTCCGTTTGCCTGTGAAAAATATGAGTGAGGCGCAGTTCGCATCGTTCCGGTCGGATGTGGCGGCACTGGATTTTGATTCTTTTAAGTCAGGCCAATTCACAGCGAAAACCATATTTTAATGCAGCTCAAAATCTCCTTCTTTTGTTTTCTCCTTTGCTTACATTTTATGTGGTTACCAACCCTGCATGCCCAGGATCAAAAGGCAAATGACATTGTCTGGACAAATATGGCCACTTTGCCGTCGCCTGCTGCCGGGCAAAAACAGCTAGGACTCGCCGGTGCCTTCACGGGCGTTCACAATGGCGTGCTCATCGTGGCAGGCGGTGCTAATTTTCCGGATGGGACGCCGTGGGAAGGCGGTAAGAAAGCTTACCAGGACGATATTTATGTGCTGAAAAAGCAGCAGGATTCGTACGAATGGATCGCGACGAAAATGCCCCATTTGACAGTGAAATCAGCTTATGGTGCCAGCGTTTCGGTCACAGAAGGTATCGTTTGCATGGGTGGGGAACAGGAGGGGGGAGTAAGCAAAAAAGTATTTCTGATGCAATGGGACGCCTCAAAAAATGAGGTTGTTTTCAAATCACTATCTGACATGCCTGTTGCTTTGGCCAATGCCGGAGCGACCAGCATTGGCAATGTGGTCTACATTGCGGGAGGGGAAAGTAACGGAAAAGCGTCGAATGGTTTTTTCGCTTTAAACCTTTCGGCGACCAATCCCAAATGGGAGGTTTTACCCTCACTGCCTGTGGCCATGTCGCATTCGGTGGTAGTAGCGCAGAATAATGGCAAGCGTTCTCATGTGTATGTGCTCGGAGGCAGGAGCGCCAATGCGAGCGGGATCAGCGAGTTGCATAGCAGCAATTTTGGCTACGACCCCGATAAAAGGAAATGGAAGAAATTGAGCGATATCAATGATGGTAAGGCGGTTACGACCTGGTCGGCCGGAACTGGTGTGGCCAATGGCGCATCCTACATTCTCCTGATCGGCGGCGATAAGGGTAATGTTTTTCATCAGATTGAAACCTACAATGCGCAGATTGCGAAGACTGGAACGCAGGAATTGAAACAAAAGCTGCAAGCGGAAAAAGTGGCTTTGCTGACTTCTCACAAGGGTTTTAGCAAGGAAATTTATCTGTACAACACCATTACTGACGCCTGGGCCAGGATAGGGGAACTTCCCGGCCCGGCCCAGGTCACGACCACCGCTGTGAAGTGGGGCGATGATATCATCATTCCAAGCGGCGAAATCCGGCCCGGTACGCGCACGCCGATGATCACGAAAGGTACCATTCAGCACAAGCCATTTTTCTCCTGGATCGATTCGGCGGTTTTGGGGATTTGTTTTCTCTTGATGACGGCCGGTCGCTTTATTTTCACGGGCAAGACCAACAATACGAATGATTATTTCAAAGGCGGCGAGCGTATCCCGCAATGGGCGGCCGGTATCAGTATTTTTGGGGCCAAGCTCAGCGCCATTACCTTCATGGGCATCCCCGCGAAAACCTACGGGACCGACTGGACCTACTTTTTTCTGTTGATGACGATCATTATGGTGATGCCGCTGGTGGCTGGCTACTTCATTCCTTTTTACAGAAGGCTCAATGTCACTTCCGCCTACGAATATCTCGGCAAACGCTTCAACTACGGCTGCCGGGTGATGGCTTCGTCATTGTATGTGCTGTTGCAAATCGGCCGGATGGGCATCGTGGTACTGCTTCCGAGCATTGCATTGACATTGGTGACAGGCATTAATATCAACATTTGCATCATCATGATCGGCGCGATCAGTATTTTCTTCACCGTCAAAGGCGGGATCGAGGCGGTGATCTGGGTGGAAGTGATCCAGGTTTTGATACTCGCAACGGGTGCATTGTTTTGCCTGTTTTATCTGCCTTTTCACATTAATGACTGGAAATCAGGCATGCACGCATTGGATGAGGCGGAAAAACTGAAAGTGTTTGACTTCCGTTTCGACTTCACCGAGCCCACATTCTGGGTGGTGGTGATCGGCGGATTGGCGATCAACTTGCTCACTTACGGCACCGACCAAACGACGGTACAACGTTACCTGACCACCAAATCGGAGCAGGAGTCCGTCAAAAGTCTGAAACTGGGCGCCTGGCTGACATTACCTTCTACCCTCGTGTTTTTCTCCATCGGTACTTTACTGTTTTTGTTCTTTCGCGAGCAGCCGCAGCAGGTCAATATGGCTTTGAATGATCAGGACAATATTTTCCCCTGGTACATTGTGAGCCAGCTTCCGGCCGGGCTGTCGGGCTTGCTGATCGCCGGGATTTTTGCTGCTGCCATGAGTAGTACCGAGGCCAGCATGAACTCCACTGCGACGCTGCTGACGACGGATTTTTACCAGAAATTGAGGCCGGAAGTGACGCCGAAACAGACTTTATTTTTTGCAAGAACTGCCACATTACTCCTCGGGATCTTCGTGACCTGCATTGCCTTATATATGGCACACAAAGGCGTTTCCTCGCTTTGGGATAAGTTTAATACCATTCTCGGCTTGTTCACTGGCTGCATTGGAGGCGCGTTTATCCTGGGCATTTTCACCAAAAGAGCGAGCGGAAATGGCGTCATGGCGGGTATGGCGATCAGTTGTGTGACACAGATCCTGATCCAGCAATACACCGACATTCATTTGCTGATGTACGCCTTTACCGGACTGGTCAGTTGTGTTATTTTTGGCTATATTTTCAGTTTGTTCATGCCCGCAGAGAGAAATCTGGAAGGGTTAACGATACGCTCATAATGGTTAGAATCCTGCTATATATCCTGCTGTTTGTCCCGTTTGTTGGCTTTGCTAATGCGCAAAATGCGAGCGATACTGGGCTTACATTGGCGCCGGTTTACTCAGATCATATGGTTTTGCAGCGTAATAAGCCGGTTGTGATCTATGGAAAAGCGATCGGGGGCGGGCAGGTAACAGTCAGTTTTTTGAATACAACATTAGTTACCAATGCAGATGGTACAGGGAAATGGAAAGCTGTTTTTCCTGCATCGAATCAGGGCGGACCTTACACGATTTCTGTTTCTGCAAAAGATAAGAAGATCGTTTTAAATGATGTTCTGATTGGTGACGTATGGCTTTGCTCAGGGCAATCCAATATGGATTTTCAACTGAAAGATGCCCAAACCGGTGCGGAAGAACTTAAAAAGGGTGATTTCAATCCTAACATTCGTTTGCTGAAATTCGGTGGACTTGTTTCAACGGGGAATGTCTCCTGGGATTCGGCAGCACTTGCGAGGATCAATCGTTTCCATTTTTTTGCGGAAAGCTGGAAAACACTGCATACAGCTTCTGCTGCGTCGTTTTCTGCGGTTGCTTATTATTTTGGTAAAAAAATAACCTCCCAAGAAAATGTTCCCATCGGCCTGATCCAGGTCGCATTGGGCGGTTCACCGACAGAATCCTGGATCGATCGCGCCATACTCGGACGGGATGTTCAGTTCGCTGGAATGCTCAAAAACTGGCAAAATTCAGAACAGGTGATGGAATGGTGCCGCGAGCGGGCTGCAATTAATGTAGCCCATGCAAAATCGGAGCAAAATCATCCTTACAAGCCAGGTTACAATTTTCAGGCTGGCATCGCTCCGCTGACAGATTTCCCGATTGCCGGGGTGATCTGGTACCAGGGTGAAAGTAATGTGCACAATGTGAAATCGCACGAGCAGCTTTTTCAAATGCTGGTCAAAAACTGGCGAGAGCAATGGGGTTATGAATTTCCGTTTTATTACGTGCAATTGTCAAGTATTGACAGACCCAACTGGCCGGAATTCAGGGATTCCCAGCACCAAATGCTGACGAAAATCCCAAATTCAGGAATGGCGGTAAGCTACGACCTGGGCGATTCATCGAATGTGCATCCGATTCGTAAAAAGGAGATCGGCGAGCGGCTGGCAGCTTTGGCGCTCCATGATGTTTACAAAAAGAACATCCTATTCAATGGCCCTGTCGCCAAAAGAGCTGTTCGGAAAAATGGCGCGATTGAACTTGAATTTTCATCGGGCCAAAAGCTTTTAACCAAAAACGAAAGCCCGCTGACTGGTTTTGAACTGGTGAATGATGCTGGCGAGCGACGGGCGACGACTGCGATAATAAGGAAAAACAAGGTGATCATTGCGATTCCCTCCGGAGAGAAAATCAAAACAGTTTTGTACGCCTACCAACCTTTCACAAGGGCCAATCTTTACAATGAAGCAGGATTGCCAGCTTCTACCTTTTCAATTTCTGTGCAATGAAAATTTGAATTTCAATGAGTTATACAAAATCAGACCTGGAAAATCTGGGTACTTTTTACCGTCACCAATTACTTCACGATACGGTTCCTTTCTGGTTTCCCAGGTCACTGGACGAGAAATTCGGTGGTTACCTGTTGATGCGTGATGACCATGGGGCGTTGATCGACGATGACAAAGCCGTATGGATTCAGGGCCGGGCCGCGTGGCTGCTGGCGACATTATATAACACCGTCGAACCCCGAAAAGAGTGGCTGTATGGTGCAAAATCAGGCATTGATTTTTTGAACGACCATTGCTTCGATACCGACGGGCGCATGTTTTTTCATGTAACCAGAGCTGGTGAACCGATCCGTAAGCGCCGCTATTTTTTCTCAGAAACCTTTGCTGTAATCGCCAATGCGGCGTATGCAAAAGCCAGCGGAGATGAGGCGGCGGCCGAAAAAGCACGGTACCTTTTTGGTAAATGCATCGAGTACGCGACCATTCCGGGCCTTTTGGAACCGAAATTCACCGGAATCCGCCCCGCCAAAGGCATCGGCATACCCATGATTCTGATGAACACGGCCCAGCAGCTGCGCGAAACGATCGGTGACCCACGTTGTGACGGGCTTATCGATCAGTTTATCAAAGAAATAGACACTGATTTTGTAAAAGACGACATACGGTGCGTGATGGAGCAAGTAGCGCCGGACGGCAGCATTATAGACCATATCGACGGCCGTACATTGAATCCCGGGCATGCGATTGAGGGCGCGTGGTTTATTTTACACGAAGCTAAGTACCGCAACAATGATCCGCATTTGATTGCACTGGGCTGCAAAATGCTGGACTACATGTGGGCGAGAGGCTGGGATGAAGAATTTGGCGGTATTTTCTATTTCAGGGATGTGTATAACCGGCCGGTGCAGGAGTATTGGCAGGATATGAAATTTTGGTGGCCGCATAATGAGGTAATTATTGCCACGCTTTTGGCTTATACATTGACCGGAAACGAAAAGTACGCGAAATGGCACAAAATGGTGCATGATTATGCTTACAGCCATTTTCATGATGCGGAAAACGGTGAATGGTTTGGTTATCTGCATCGGGATGGGAGCGTGTCGCAGACGGCGAAAGGAAATTTGTTCAAAGGGCCGTTCCATTTGCCGAGGCAGGAATGGTATTGCGCCCAGCTTATGAAAGAAGTAGCCGGAATGGACCAGGCAACAGGAATTTTTGAAACTAAAAATAAAAGCATTGTAATATGAAAATCGTGAAACTGATCCTTATAACCCTCATTTTTTGCCACCTGACAGTTCATGCACAAACGCCTGTTTTTGTGTCGGGAACAGAAGGATACAAATCATTCCGTATACCTGCGATCGTTCGTGCGCCGAATGGTAACCTGCTTGCATTCGCGGAGGGTAGGGTTGCCGGTAGCGGCGATTTCGGGGACATTGACATTGTCATGAAACGCAGTAAAGACAACGGGAAAACCTGGTCCGCTGCCGAAGTTGTGGCTGGCTACGACAAATTACAGGCTGGTAATCCGGCGGCGGTCGTTGATCTGAGTGATCCTGCTTTTCCGAAAGGCAGATTGTTCTTGTTTTTTAACACCGGAAATAACCATGAAGGCGAGGTGAGGAAAGGCAAGGGACTGCGGGAAGTCTGGTACAAAACATCTACCGACGCAGGCATAACCTGGGCCGAGCCGGTGAACATTACTATGCAGGTCCACAAACCCAAACAGCCGGAAGTGAATGCGGCCTACAATTTCAATGAGGATTGGAGAAGCTACGCCAACACGCCAGGGCACGGTACGCAGCTGACGGAAGGCCCGTACAAAGGCCGGCTTTACATTGCCGCCAACCATTCGGCAGGTGATCCTAAACCAAAAGGCGCCGACTATCAGGCGCACGGATTTTACAGTGATGATCATGGCAAGACATTCAAATTGAGCGAGACCATTGCCATAGAAGGCTCCAACGAATCTACCGCCGCGGAAATTTCCGGCGGCAGGATCATGTTCAATGCACGCAACCAGAAAGGCGACATACGGGCGAGGATCGTAGCGGTGAGCAGTGATGGCGGCGTAAAATGGGACACCACCTATTTTGACCATAACCTGCCCGATCCGGTTTGCCAAGGTAGTATTTTGACCATTGGAAAAAACAAAAAACAGAACATACTAGCCTTTTCGAATGCCGCTGATACCAAAAATCGGGACAATCTGACGCTAAGGATTAGTTTTGACGACGGAAAAACTTGGACGAAGCAGTATCTCGTCGACAAGAGCAAGAATGGCGAAAAGGACTTCACGGCTTATTCCGATCTGGTGCAGACGGGCAAAAAAAGTGTTGGGATCTTGTATGAATTGAATGGCTACCAATCCATAGTTTTTAAGGAAATGGCCTGGAAATAATATCGTACATTTGAGGTTCAAGAAAGCTCTTTGCTTTATTTTTCAAACAGGAAGGCATGCGTAAAAACAACCAGCTGGAAACTTTGCCCGACGGAACTTGGAAACCTATCGGATCGGCTGAATCGACAGGTTTTGAAGCTGAAATCCACTGTAATCCACTGCCTGGCTGGACATTAATGCAGATTATACTTTGGCAAAAGCAAAATATTTGCCTCACGATGAAGCTGAAATCAATCCGGTAGCGGGAAAAGGACTGCATTTAAGAGAAAAATCCGTGCTGATTGAGAGGCTACACTTTTACAAGGAGGGCGGTAATTTTGTTTTTACCGAAGCATATCACCTCCAACGCGGCTACTGCTGCAAAAATGGTTGCAGGCACTGCCCGTTTCAATTGACTCAAAAGCAGTCCTGATACTTTTGACAAAAACTTTACTGAACAGATCCAAACGGCGATTTTTTGAAAGAAATTTCGCCGTTCGGATCTTTGGAATACACAGCGATACAGCCGGAATTAAGGGTAGTGTCAAAATGAGGGTTAGTCGCTGCTAATTGCTTGGGAGCTGGTTTGGAAGCGTCGAAAAAGTAAACAGTCGTGCTACCATATTTGGTGTAGGGCATCAGATCACCATATTTCTTCATTTCATCCCAAACCTGACCTTCCACGGATACTGCATAGATCCGAACAATCGGCCCCGTGTTATTTTGATTCCGGTAAACGGCTACTTCTTTGAAATTACCTTTGAGATCGCGGGTAGTCGGTAAGGAAGTGGAATCGTAAATAATGAATCCAATGGTGAGAACGATGAGGATCAGGAATACGAATTTTTTATTTTTTAAGATCATGCAGTGGGTTCGAGTTTTTGTAAAGTTAAGGCTTGGCAAATCAAAAACTATTGCCTTGGCCTTTCAACAAAAGATCAGGCGAGGAAAGTATCTGTGCCGGACCTGATTATAACAAATCTAATATTTACGATAAAGACCGCCTTCCGCATGTCGTGTCTGGTCAACGAACTTAAAATCCACGTTCAGTAAGGTATTAAAAGTATTGTATTGCACATTCAAAGTACCGGAGCTTTTCGTGATAACTCTATTGCGTATATCATTTCACGTTATTCTGTTTCGTTTTTGGAGGTACAAATCAGGTGATGTGATGACAGCTTCTTGATTCACCATTCAAAAAGTAAAAGTAGCTTGAATGCAGCACCACGTCCAGGCTTGCTATCAGCTCTTACAATGCCCCCCGGCAAGCTACTCTCTAAAAACCTATTCCATTGTCGCGGATTGCAATCAGGTAATAATCAAATTAATTTAAAAAGCTAACATGATGTCATGAAAGTTTATACTTTTGATTTATTACTATTAATACATTAAATAGTACTAAATGCAACGCTTTGATCAATCCGGGAGGTCTTAGATAAGCCGGGTGGCGATCATTTACTTAAACAAATCATTAATAGTTATGAAAACACCTTCCTTTTCAATCTGGTCATTGGGCCTGATCCTTTGGCTGCTCATCATTTCCTGCGTCGATCACGAGGAACCTAATCCTGACAGGCTGCGTGTAGCAAAGCTCACAAGGGTATTGCCGGATGCGCCAACTGATAGTATAGTCAGCCTTTTTTTGTACAATCAAATAGGGAAGGTGGGATCGTTGCTTACCTCTGTGAAATGGGGCGCTCCGGGCTCGCCGTCGGAGCAAAGCGAGTATCAATACGATGGCCAGGGCAGGCTAAGCCAGATGAAAAGGACGCTCAGCACGGGCGGATCTGAGTTATATTTGTACACCTACGACGGCTGGGGGAAACTGACATTTATTAAATACACAGGCGGAGGCAATGATTTTTATGATTTTGTTTTAACGTATGATGGTAGTGGTCAGCTGCTATCGACCAGGAGATCGTTCAGTATTTCAGGCATTAAATATGAACAGGCTAACGCCCTTACATTTGGAATGGATAATGTGAGCAGCGTTTCATCGGTCACAAAACTGGAACGGAATATTACGACTACAAGTACCGTCACTACTGATTTTGGCTATGATAACCACACGAATCCGTTCTATGGCTTGTTCCTGATTCCCGCGCCTGAAAAAATCCCAATGCCATCGTCGGGTAACTTTAACCTTTACACTTACTATGGCGGTGTCAATAATTTGCTCCACCTGAGCAAAAACAACTTGTCCTCAGCCAATGTAAAGGGAGCGTCACAAACCTTATACGAATATACCTACAATGCCTCTGGCCTGCCCACGATTCGTAAAACATGGGTGAAGTTTACCCTGGAACAGCCGCCAGTGTTGAAAGAAACGCTGATTTACGAGTATGAAACTTATTAATGCAGGAATCTAAATACAGGCCAGGTATCTATTCAGGTATCTGGCTTTTTTGATGCCTGTTTTCCATCATTTCCACATCCTGCTGTTCTTCATGCATGGACAATAGTTGTCCGGTTTTCTACAGTACTCAATCTCAAAAATGCTTCTTATGGATCAATATCATTGTTGGAGTATTTCTCATGGTGTTGGGCACTGTGTTGCTCATTACTTTGTGGACGGTTAGTTATCAGGCGATTAAGACGGCGCCGCTGAATTCGGTGAAGAGTTTGCGGAGTGAGTGAAGAATGCGTAAATTGTAGGTGATTACCTCACGTTCCATTGGATGAAATTTGCAAACCTATGAAAATCAAACCAATGAGTATGTTATCGGCAAAAGAAGAATTAGCACTGAGTGACCTGGATAGTACAAGGAAGTATCTGGATGAAATAAGTTATAATATCCGAGGTATTTTTCACGGGGATCATTCGGAAGAAATAACTACGGAATATAAGCCTGTCGATATTGCGGAGCACTTGATGAACGCGATGGATGTTCTCACGTATGCGATGGAACGGCTTACACATTTTCAAGGCTACACGAATGATTTTCCCAAAGTAAATAGCATTATCGCGTCTATGCGCCACATTTCTGAAAATATTGGTAAAATGGGCGACCAGTTAAGAGGTGGTATTTCAGAAGAGTACTACGACTTATTTACTTGCAAGCTGGATGATCTGAATGAAGTCGTCGATGACGTCGATAGGATCTTTTTCGTGCTACCATATAACAAAAGATTCATGGCGGCAGCGAACCGATTACTCGGTTTGCAATGATTATATTTTGTACCGAACGCTTTAAGGCAGAATATAAAAAGCTGACTAAGCAAAACGCATATAGAGATTTGCAAAATGAGCTCATCGACAATTTTTTTTACCGTTCGGATGATCAGATTAGTTATGGAGCAAAAATCTCGGGTACCAATACTAAAAGGCTTGTAAAAAAGCGAATTGCCGGGCGTGGAGGCTATCGAGTTTATTTTTATGCCTATGTCCTCGACAATAAGGTTTTTTTGTCCTATCTGTATCCTAAGACTGGGCCGGTAGGCAAAATGGCAATTAACGATGAATTTGAAACCTTAATTATGGAAGAAACCTTGGAAGCCATTGATAGCAACGATTTATTTGAAGTTACAGTCGTAGATAGAAGACTGAATTTCACTCCAACTGGCTCAAATAGCGATGCACTTAATTGATGATCACTTACTCCGACGTTCCTCAGCCAACTGCTTGTAAACTTCCCCCAATTCATTCTTCAACTCCTGAATAACCTTGTCCCGCTTTTCCAATTCACTTTTTGGGACAAGATCTTTCATGTACATGACCTCATCGGCAGTTCCTTCGTAGCCGAAAAGCCAGTGGGGGTGGATGTCAAATTCTTTGATTAGTATACCTGCTGCGTCTGCTGGAAGAGTTTGCTCGCCAGCCATTACTTTACTCATCTTAGAATGCGACAGCTGAAACATCTTCCCAAGAGAAGTTTGGGATAAATGATGCGCTTTTAAGATTGCAAGGATGCGTGTGTTTTCAATCATTAAAGGATAGTTTTTTCCAGTCAACACAACAATGAAACTATAAGGAAAATATTTTACCTAATATTTCATACATGTTCCAAAAGTTTCATAAATTTGATTCTAAAATTGCTTCTGAATCGATTTTTGTAAATATAAACAAACTACATGCACTATGAATTTCAAAATCATTATCCTGCCACAAACGCAAACCGAAGTATGCCTCCATCGTGATCGTAACGAGGAAGGAGAAGAAATTGTCAGGATTACTGCATTCGTAATCAGCTCATCAGGCACTGAGCCGATGTTGGAGCGGGTAGTTAGGTTTTCGGATGAAAAGTCTGCGCGGTTTTTTGTGGATGATTATTCGGAATTGTCGGCGAAGGGGTTTTTGGCGGGGTGTTTGGAGGAGGAAGGGGTTCGGGTTGGCTATTTCGGTAATCTTGTTCCGGAATTTCGATGAATAACCGCAGTGGAAACAGATCTTCTCGCGGGCTTCACTTTGCGCACAGTTACCGAAGTATCATAGATTGGGTTCTCAACTTTTAGATATGGGTCATTGCTTAGAAAAAGGATACCCTGATTTGGGAAATTGGACACAAACTCCGCGGTGGCGTCTATTTCATCCATTACATACTGCTCATTTTCGTAACTTTCGGTTGGCGTCACCTCAATAACATGCTGATTCGCCCATTCGTCAAAACCGTATAAAAATGACATATGGCTATGTTTTGCAGCAAGTGCATCCAGGAGTTTAATAACTAGCTTGTTTTCCTTTTTCATGTCATTTGATTTCTATGGTTTCTGAAAGAATCGAGGTGAGCCTTTTCGCCATTTCGTATGCTATAGTGCCTCTTGCGTGATCAATGTGCTGTTCTTTATAATCGGCAATTACACGCTCGGCCTTCAATCTGTGTATCTGTTTATAGAAATAACCGGCCTTTTGCCGGTCTATTGTTAGCAGAATATCAAAGGTAGCATTTATGATTAAATCATGCGAACCGGTGTTTGCCAATTTATGTCTGTCTTGTAATATTCGCGAACGCCTGACTTTATGAAAATGCAGCATATACTGAAATACAGAATAATAGGAACAATGTATGCTGTTTGAATAGTGGGCGTGACCGTAAATAAGCAACTCCGAGGATTTGAGGCTCTCCTCATGCCTTTTTATATAACTATTGTTCATGGATTCAATAAAGTGCGTGGATAACGAGCAGGGTAGTATTCCAGTGTTAATACCAGTATTATCATACTCGCCAAAGTAACTTTCTGCACAATCGGCAAAAATTTGATGTAAATGCCTGACCCGAAGAGAAATAGCATTCATTGCCCAAAAACGTGACCCGCTTTTTGTACCATTGAAGGATTTTTCACCGAAAAGATTACTGATGTAATTATTTTTCCAGTCGTACCCGACGGAGTTTATATCAACTTGCGATCCGCCGGGATACCGTAATGTTGCCATGACCCGCAACGCAATTGAAATGATTATTCCAATAAGAACTGAGTGTTTTCTAATCATAGGCTGTAGATCATTTCCATTTTATTAGTGCCTTATTGGTGCATTCGTGGCAACAAAGAATATTCAGCCACGAATGCACCGCGACGGCGGCGAATGAATATGAATATAATTTTTACCCAACTCAATAAACCAACCCCAGCCGCAACGCATGCAGCCCGCTCAGCCCCTGCAAATCTTCCAGATCAACTTCTTCAACTTCTGCCGAAATCGCATTTGTTTCCTGTAAATACCGGATAAAAGGCAAGTAGTCTTCCACATCCTTTTTTTCGAAGAAGATCAGTGCGATTTTATCGGGCTGCGTCAACCGTTCACCCGTGCCGCGGATGTGGGCTTTGTCTATTCGCTTTTTGATCATGTGGTAGCGGATGTTATAAGCTCCTTCCACATCAAATTTCCGCTCATCGGGCCTGAAACTGATGTCGATTGTGTGGTTGTGAATGAAAATGAGCTGGGTCGTCTGCAACACTTTTGACATTTCCGATTGAAGCGAATGTGTCATTTTTACAACCGCTATCATGGACGAAAGCTGCCAGAGCCGTAGGTTTTTCAGGTGAAAATGATTGAAATGTTTGTCGGGACTAATGGACTGACCAATGTAAATGTCATACTCGACCCCGTCGGTCCGAAATTTTTCAAAATAGCAAGGAAAAGGCTGCTGCAGCTTTTCTTTTTCGGATTCAAAATAGTTATTAATCGCATCATTGATCCTGTGCATGGAATGTTCGAACGCCTGCCGATAGGTGAAAACCGCTCCGGTTTCGGATTGAACAGCATGAAAATATTCGTTGATATACTCCCGCGTTTCGGGCTGATATTCAAACAAATGAGTAAGGTAATCTTTCGTTTCAATGTTAAGGAAATGGTTCAGGTTATTTTCCCCTACATTGCCCCATTGGTCGGAGTTCAGCGTCTGCTGCCATTTCCGGCAGTTGTAACAAAGTTCCTGCATGAGCGAAGAGCTGTCCTGGGTAACTAGTGTGTTTAATGTTTTTTCCAGCAGTTCGAGATGACATTGAAGATCTTTGCGGGTCGCCAGGTTTCGCTCAATTGTAGAATTCCGGATGTCGATGGCACCATACAGCGGGTAAACCTCTGTAAAACAAATATTTTGTGTTTCAATCGGCAGGCGCTTCTTTTTCTGATGTAAAACGAGCCACGCAGCTTCATTAAACTTCCATTGAACCGACGGCTGCAAAGAGGTAAACTGTTCTTTAATGGTGTTATCCAGTTCCAGATTAAATTCATCAATGTAGACTTGCAGGAGCTGGGCAATGGGATCAAAGGCAGGGTCAAGCCGCGATAAGGTTTTTTCGTCAAAAACCTCACCTTGCCAGGTATGCATACACAAAACACCAACGACGGTATCCTCGTAAAAAACGGGTAGAAGCGCCAGGGAGCACACGCCCAGATGGCGGAACGGTTCCAGAAATCCAATGCGCAATTCCTTTTCACCACCAATGTCGGCCGAGAAAAAGGAAATCGGACGTGCAAAATAACTTTCTGCTTGCCTCGTAAACGCTTCCTGCGTCACGTGATTTTCACCCCATACCTGCGACATAATGCCCGTTCCGGTAGTCTCATAGCCATAAACTGCCTTGTTATTGACCCTCAAAAACGGGAACAAATCGAACTCGATCCGGCTGTTTTGGACGAGCGTTTTCAGGGATTCGATAATGTTTTTGTAGCGTTCGTTTTCCTGGCCTGGAATGCGGTTCAGCCTTACTTTACGGATATTTTCGACGGCCATCTTGCTAGTAACATCCGATACATTCAACACTGCGAATCCCCGGAACCTGAACAGGTTTAGCGGAAGCACATTTTCGAGCAAAAGATTTCCGTTTTCCTTCGCAAACCTGGCGTAAAGCTCTGCGAAATCAAGCATCGGTAGCTCTTCTTTTGGCGTGATCTCAACAAAATCTGTATTCAATTTTGCCTCGAAATAACGTCTCAGGCCTGTTTCGGGATTGGTCCAAGCGTAATACTGCTGGATTTTGGCTGGAACTTTGAAGCCATATAGTCGCTCCAAAATCAGTGTATAGATAACATGAAGCCGTTCTTTGAAAAAATCGGCAGGAGCCTTCTTAGTAATGTATTGATCCGCATCCTCGGGCTTTTGTTCCAGCATTTCAAAAAGCAGGTCTGTGCCGTAAAAAATCCGTGGATTCAGCGGAAGACTAAGTCCCCAAACCAGTCTCTCTTCCGACTTATGGACGGGAGAAAGGCATGCATAAATGTGTTCGAGAAAGCCCTCGTATAAGTGAATGTCGTCCAGCGAAATATCGTTTTGCGGGATTTGATGTTCTTGAAAATAGGTCAGTAGTTGCCTATAAATGAACGCCTTCGGTGTCGTCTCCTCTGCGGCGCGCTGCTCTACAAACCGCATGAATGGCATAAATGATATCGCCACATCGATCGTCAGCCCCAGGGATTGAAAGCCGGAAACATCCTTGATTTTTACTTTCATATCGAGTAGGGGTGCCTTTTTAGGGTGCTTTGCTTTGCCGGACTTAAGATACAATTTCTAATCGGAAACGGCTGAATATTAGGCGATAACCTTCCGGAATATTTATTTTAATTAAAAATTATTGGCCAACTTCTCGCATTTTCGAATGTGACCTGCGTCATTTGCCTTATTCCCCGAATTCGCTTTTCTATATGAGACAACTGGTACCGTTCTGCATAATGCTATTCCTGATCATTTCCTGCAAGGCAAAAAAGCAAAATGAAAAAGTTGAATTCAAGGATCCGCCCGCCTCTGGACTTTCGGGACAGGAGCTTTCTATCGCACATTGCAGCCGCTGCCATGCTTTTGTAAGACCCGAACTATTAACCAAAGCGACTTGGAAAGATGTACTTCCGGCAATGGGTCACAGAATGGGCGTATATAGTGGCGGGTTCCGGCCAGACAGTTTGTTTGATGCAGGTATAAGTGGCGAGGTTGTACGTAAGGCAGGCATTTTTCCCGAAACGCCGGTTTTAGCAAAAGAAGATTGGGCTAAAATTGTAAAGCATTATCTCGACAATGCACCCGACACGATTGCGACTCCATTCCGAAAAAGCAAGATCCGGATCGGATTACCCAATTTCAAATACAGGGAAGCATCATTCAACAACCGCCCCGCATTGACAAGCATGGTCAAAATCCTGCCTGACAACCGGGGTATCGTATACGGTGACGCTAAAAACAGACGCAATGTGCTGACATTCCTAACCCTCGATCTCAAAGAAAATTACAGCATTCCGCTTGCCTCAACGCCAATCGACTACTATGAAAATGCGAATGAGCTGTACCTGACGACAATTGGAAAAGGTGTTTTTCCTACGGACGCGGCGGATGGCGCATTACATCGGTTTGGCAAAAATGGTACAAAACCAGGATTTAAACCGACGGACACGCCCATTTCGGATTTGCGCCGACCGGTTTCAATGGCATACGGAGATTTGAATAAAGATGGTTTTGAGGATATTGTGGCCTGTGAATTTGGAAATGAAACCGGGCAACTGGTCTGGTACCAAAACAATGGGAAAGGTGGTTATGACAAACGAATCCTCAGAGAAAAGTCAGGCGCGATCACGGCCATCATCAAAGATGCCAATCATGACGGGCTGCCGGATATTTATGTCCTCATGGCGCAAGCTGATGAAGGGGTTTTCTTATATGAAAATCAGGGACCGGGCAAATTTCAGGAAAAGCGGTTACTATCATTCCTGCCGCTCAATGGGTCGCAGTACATTGAACTGGCGGATTTTAATAAGGACGGTTTTGATGACATCGTCTATGTTTGTGGCGATAATGCGGACAAGACGCCGGTATTGAAGGATTACCATGGCATTTATATTTTCCTGAATGATGGTAAATCAAATTTCAAGCAATCCTATTTCTACCAGTTAAATGGTGCATACAAAGCGATGGTACGGGATTATGATCTGGACGGCGATCCGGATATAGCGGCCATTTCGTTTTTCCCGGACTACCTGAGCTATCCTGAGGAAAGTTTTATTTATCTGGAAAATAAAGGAAAGTTGCAGTTTCAGGACTACTCATTTCCCCAATCCACCAAAGGACGTTGGGTAGTGATGGACGCTGGTGATATGGATGCGGACGGGGACATTGACCTCGTTCTGGGTTCGTTTGTTTATTTCCTGCCGCAAGGCGACACGACGGGGTTAGGGAAGAAGTGGCTTACTGATGGGCCTTCGGTGATTGTTTTGGAGAATACGGTTCGGTAGGACCGACGGATTGCATTCGTTACACCAAAATGGCAAGGTAATCCTCTTTGGACTTAGTACAGTTTACAAACTCAATAAAAAACGAGCGCTTCATTAAACATTGCTTAACTTTTGCTGTTTTAATTGAACCCATTTATATCGTTTCGACTGATGAGATCAATAATGCTGCTGCTAATATTACTTACGAACATATCTTTATCAATTCTTGCTCAAAAGCAAATCTGCATTACCATCGACGACCTACCAACTGTTTCTGATCTGCATCAAACCGCTGGCAGCCGCGATTCATTAACCCGCCGTTTGCTCTCACATCTTCAACAGCATCAGGTACCTGCGATCGGATTTGTGATTGGCGAGAAGCTTATGAATGGATCGGTAGCAGATCAAAACCAACTGAAATTACTGGTACACTGGCTGGATGCCGGGTTTGACTTGGGAAATCATACTTTCACGCACCAGGGCTACAATGCTATGTCGGCTGTTATGTATCAGCGGGACATTTCAGAAGGCGAAAAACTTCTAAAACCACTGATTTTAAGGTATAATAAGCAACTCCATTATTTTCGGCACCCGTACCTTGCTCGTGGCAATACTATCGGGAAAATGGATTCTCTTACCGTATTTCTTGCCAAGTCGGGCTATAAAGAAGCTCCCGTTACGATGAACAACAGGGACTATCTTTTTTCAGCGGCATATGAAAAAGCACTGCTTAAAAAGGACAATGTCCTGGCGGAAAGCATTGGTAAACAATATATTGAATACATGATGGCTTCGGTACATTTTTACGAATCGCAGGCTGATTCTCTTTTTCATCACCCTATTCCGCACGTTTTGCTGACTCATGCCAATACGATTAATTCCATTTTCCTGGGAACGTTGCTCGCCAGATTGGAAAAGGAGGGGTATCAGTTTGTGACAATGGAAAAAGTACTTGCGCATCCCGCATATCGTTCGCAGGATCGGTTCATTGGCCCGGAAGGAATTTCATGGATCCAGAGATGGGCATTGACACAGGGGAAACCGGAGAGTTTCTGTGACGGGGAGCCGGAAATACCAGCGACTATTATAAATCCGTAAGGGGGACATTCGAAAGCTAGGCCGGACTTTCCTCCATTTCAATTCCCGCTAGCATATGGGCGAGTATGGGCGCACACTTTTCCTGGCACGATGGATAGAAATGGCCGTGCTTCCAGTAGTCGGACTTGGGGGACATTCCCCACCAAAACTCCGCCATCGCCAGCGGTTTCATCTTGTTTTGGAAAGCATATTGCAACAACTTCGGCGCAGCACATTCACCGGCACCAGCGGGAGGATTCTTGTAAGACGCATCCGTAAAGATTTCACGCAAACTTCGCAGCTCACCAGCCTGGTTTAAGAAGTGGTACTGATCAAAAATCTCATTTTGGAGGGAAACAGAATGTTTTTTTCGTAAGATTTTCAGATTCGCAATCTGTAATGCTGCCTGTTCTTCTTGCTTTTCTTCGAGCAATCTGATCTCATCATTGATCCTGGCGAGTTCTGTCATGCCGGCATTCAGAAAACCGTCCTTTGCAACGCCGTCAAAAATAGGAGGTACAAATTTCGAATGATGATTTCCCCCAGCCAATTTTCCTGAAAAGGCTGCAAGATAACCGATCTCATGCTGCGCCGTTTCCACCACCAGCACGCCGAACATTTTACCGATCACTTCCCCGTTATCACACGATAATCCAAAATTATGTTGCCATACCTGCTGGTTTTGCAGGTGTAGCTGTAACATTTCAGCCGCCTGCAAACTGAGCGGATGCGGTTGATAGTTAAATGGATAGGTAAACTTATCGGGTAAAAGATAACCAGTTATTACTTCCTCAAAAGGTGTGAAGAAATCGTCTGCCGATAAAATGGTGGGTGTTAACAAAAGTGATGTATATACTTCATTTGCAATAATACTGTGGAATACCTGATTCGTATCCGCCCACAAAAATAGCGAATTATAAGTACCCGGCGTGCTGTTTGATATGGCGCTGCCAATCAGCGAAAAAAAAACTGAAATTGCTTTGGAAATGATCTCGATTAATTATTTACTTTGTATCACAAAGTACTTTTAAATCACCGACTTAATCACGACATTGTTTTATGAAAGACGAAATCCTGTTGAATCTCGACAATCCCCGGCAGCTCGAAAGATTGTACCGGACCGACAAACCCACTTTTAGGCGCTCATTTAAAGCGTTGTATCCGGAGATGAAAGACAATGCTCTGGTTGGTTTTTGGAATGAGCGACTCAATTTTGCGAACGAGGAAATTTCCTGGGGCACTGGTAAGGACCTGGTATTTGTGATCGTTGCTTCGATAGTAGCAGGTTTGATTGCCAAGATGCCAGTAATTCTGGGGATTGATGAGGAGTTTTTCTATTCGAGAAACATTGGTTTTGTGATATTTCCAGCATTGTCGGCCTATTTCGCCTGGAAAAACAAATTGTCGGTCGGTAAAATTGCTTTGATAGCCGCTGCGATGCTGGCCGGTTCAATTTTCATTAATTTACTTCCCAATGTAAAAGAGAGCGATACCCTCGTTTTGTCGTGCATTCACCTTGCGCTATTCCTGTGGGGGATTTTGGCTTTTACTTTCGTAGGTGAAAAGAGAAATGACGTCGAAAAGCGGCTTGGATATCTACGGTATAATGGCGATCTGCTCGTCATGACCGGTCTTATTTTAATATCGGGCTTCATGATGACTGCCATAACCATTAATCTTTTCAATCTGATTGGTTTCAAAATTGAAGAGATTTATTTCAAATATTTCGGCATTTTCGGGCTTGCGGCCGCACCCATAGTCGGCACTTACCTTACACAGACCAACCCGCAATTAGTAGGTAAAGTATCACCTGTCATTGCCAGAATATTCAGTCCGCTGGTTTTGGTGATGCTGGTGATTTATCTCGTGGCTATGGTGTATTCTGGCAAGGATCCCTATAACGACCGCGAGTTTTTATTGATTTTCAACGCATTACTGGTTGGGGTATTGGCTATTATTTTCTTTTCCGTAGCCGAAACATCGAAGACAACTGACACTAAGATTGAAATTTGGGTGCTTTTGCTGCTATCTGCCGTCACGATCCTTGTTAATGGTATCGCATTGTCGGCGATCTTGTTCCGGATCTCAGAGTGGGGGATTACGCCCAATCGCGCTGCGGTACTAGGTAGTAATGTCCTGATCCTGATCAATTTGCTCCTGGTGGCCGGCCAACTTTTTAAGGTACTTTACTATAAAGGCAACATCATTGGGGTCGGTAAATCGATTGCCTATTATTTGCCAATCTACTTCCTATGGGCCATTATTGTGACTTTCCTGTTTCCATTCCTGTTTGGATTCAGGTAAAAATCCATGCACAATTCTTAAACTAAACTGAATGGACGGCTGCATACCTACGGGATGTAGCCGTTTTTGATAGGGAGGTAAAATATTTTCTTGTACTAGACTACCTGGAAGATTTTTTCATTAATAAATATTTCCAGGGGTAGTCCTAAGTGACGGTGAAGATTATGAATTTGCTGCAAAGTGAAGTACCGCTTCCGGTTAAGTATCTCAGATACTCTTGACTTGGGTCCGATGAATTGCTCCAAATCTTTGTTTTTCCAACCGTTTTCTTCCATCAGATATTTGAGTGCATCAATCGGATCAGGACAGGGTATAGGATTGTGCGTTTGTTCATAAGCGTGTACCAGGGTACTTATGACATCCAATTCATCATCCAATTCAGAATAAGGGGCTGGGGCCAAAATAAGTAATTCGTCGATTCGATGAAGGGCATTTTGATAATCCAATGCCGTTTTTATGGGTGTTACAGTTACGGTGCTCATAGATTGAGGTATGATACTCGATACTTACCAGGATAATTGCCGCTTTTTACTGCCCGATTAATATTTGCGGTTACAAAATTTATATACAAATAAATTATATATAAATTTATTGCTATCATTACAATCAAATTTCTTCTGCATGTTTTAAATAGCCTGATCGTCATTATGAGAAACATCATCATTCGGAACAAAAAAGTAAGACTGTTAGTGGTGACGCTACTGACCGGTTTGGCAGGCTACCTGATTGCCACGACTTACATCGCCAATAAACCAGTTGTCATTCAGGTAGATTTACAAAATACTCACTCGTACCTCGAAGGGAAAAAGGTGTATCTGGGAGATCAGGAAACCAAAGCATTCCTGGATTCGACGCTCGTTAAGAATGGAAAGTTCAAGCTGTCAATCAGCCCCAGTAAGAATTTCGTGCCGTTTGAAGCGGCGATGTTGTACGCCACAGGTAATCCATCAAACCCATATTGGTTGCTGGGTTACAAGAATCCATTTCGTAGCAAAACCTTTATGAGCAACTTTTATGTCGACAGAGGTACAATGAATTTTACGGTCGATACTTCATCTGCTGTTAAAAAGAAGGAAATGATTGCGCTGAAATTCACAAACATGAATGTGCAAACTGAGGCGTGCTATAAAATGATGAACTTTAAAGCGGGTCCAAAAAAATCAGTTGAAACAGTCGCATATAACACGACAATCATCGAAAAGTACCCGGCTTCCATACACCTCCTGCGGCAGCTGGACTGGCAAAAGTCGAATTTTGAAGATCCGGATTTGAAACATCTTTTGTCACTCTTTGACGCATCAGTTCACCGTTCTACATTGTTTGGAAACTTAAATAAATACATTAGTTACAAAAATGAAACGGGTGAAATTTTCCCAACTGACATTGCGCTGAAAAAGCCTGACAATAGCAAAACCAGCTCGGTACTTGATCCTGATAAGTACAATTTGGTGGTATTCTGGGCGAGCTGGTGTGGTCCCTGCCGACAGGAAATTCCTCAAATCAAGAAGTTGTACGCTGATCATCAAGACAAACTCAGCGTCACCAGTATTTCCATTGACCGGAAAGAGGATCAATGGAGAAGTGCTGTGGCAAAAGAAAAGATGCCATGGTCTCAACTGCTCATGACACGTGACAGCTCATTTGTGAAGCTGGACAAAAAATACAATCTGAATGCCATTCCGGTATGGGTTTTGCTGGATTCGCAGGGCAAACTGATCGATAAGCAGGTGGGCCTACATCAGGGCAAGGATGCCATTGACTACAAAGTTGCAAGCTATATGGAGCAACAGTAACCGAGGCGGGAGGTTGGGATTTTTCAATGTATTATCACTACACCATTGTGATGACGAAGATGGTAGAGTGAAAACCTGCGGGATGTCTATTATGACGGGGATATTGACATGACTAACAAATTTGACATAAACTAATGAAAACACTCATTCTCGCTTTTTTTCTAATGACAAGCTTTTCACCAGAAGGTAAGCTCTCCGTTTACCTAATCGGAGATTCAACAATCGCTATCAAGCAGGTGAGCGCTTATCCGGAAACGGGATGGGGAATGCCGTTTGCTTATTTTTTTGATGATAGTGTTGCCGTGGTCAATGCAGCGATGAATGGGCGCAGTACCCGCACTTTTATTGAAGAAAATCGTTGGCAGCCCATTGCCGACAAGCTGCAAAAAGGTGATTACGTCCTGATCCAGTTTGGGCATAATGATGAGGTGAAAACGAAGAAAAGTTATACGACTGAGGTTGAGTTTCAGGAGAACCTGCAAAAGTTTATCGATGAAAGTCAGGTTAAGAAGGCTATTCCGATATTGATAACGCCAGTGGCCCGGAGAAGTTTTGATGCTTCCGGAAAAATCGTGGATACGCATGCTGCCTACTCACAACTTGTACGTGCCGTAGCGAATAAAAATCAGCTGCCCTACATTGATCTGGACAAGCTCAGCCAGGATTTATTGCAGAAAATGGGTCCTGAAAATTCCAAATTTTTGTTCCTGCACCTGCAACCCGATGAACATCCGAATTATCCTGAGGGTAAAGAAGATAACACGCATTTCAGTGAGTTTGGCGCGAGGAAAATGGCGGAATTGGTGTTGGCGGATTTGAAAAGGCAAAAAATAGATTTGACCCTGCGGATTCGGAAAAGTAAATGAAAGTTAGGCGTAGTCTCTGACTACGTCTTGGCGACATCAGGTCTCTGACCGATTTTCGTATATTGTGCTCCTGCCGGTCGGAGACCGGCGATCACTCGGACGTAGTCGGAGACTATGCCCAACTTTGGGATTATTATCACCGTGAACCTATCACATCAAAATAAGGTAAATCAAATCAATAAAAACCTTTAATGATTGCGTGAATAGAAACGTATTTACATGAGCAGCGATCAATTATGAAAATTAATTTTATCTGCATTCTGACTATTCTTTTCGTCTTTCAAAAGGCTGATGTCAATGGACTGGCCGTTACTTTTAATGCCGTCGACCGCGCTAATCCGAGAACCATTCTCTGGAAGATTTCAAAACCGGGTTTATCGAAGCCATCTTATCTTCTGGGGATTAACCACATTGTTTCGGCTGATTGGCTTTATACTTTTCCCGAAATCAAAGATGTGATCGAGTCTTCGGAACTATTGGTGACGGAATTGTTTGGGGATAATGACCGCGCGATCATTGGCAATACTAGGGAAATGGATATCAAAAACCGGTCAAAGGTTAATCTCCGGGCAGTTGACTTATTAACTCCGAAACAGTATGCGACCCTGGACTCATTTTTTATAGCCAAGGTAGGCGAAGGGATCACAAACAACCAAGAGGCGCTGGAAATGAATGTAGCGGAAATGAGCAGCGCCATTTTAATGACACTGCTTACTGATAAGAATAATCCCAACGAGAAACCTTGTATGGACCGCGAGTTGTTCAAGATTTTCAAGGATAAGCAAATGAATACGCTGGCCCTGGATCACATCGAAAACTTTGAATTTGATGATACAAATAAGGAGCGGGGCAGGGAAATACTGTCGTCCTTCGTGGAACTAAGCAAAGGAGGAAATGATCCTGGCTGGAATATTTCGGATACCACTTACACCGTGGGGAAATTTCTTCATGACTACAAGATGATGAACCTTGACTATAAACTAACCAAGACGGATCCTGAAAAAGAGTCTTTCCTAAACAGCCATACAGTTCGTGAGCGGAATGATCGCTGGATGCCGTTAATAGAGTCAAGCATCTCTCAGAAAAGTGCTCTAATTGCTGTGGGAGCCGCGCACCTTTGGTACAATACCGGTGTGATAGCATTGTTGCGTTCCAAAGGTTACACGGTGGAGCCAGTCCTGTTACGAAAGTTTCAGTAAAACACTACAAATTCTGCTTCTTCAACTCGCCCACAGCATGATGTGCAGCGCGCGCGGTCATCGCCATGTAGGTAATGGATGGATTGACGCAAGATGAGGAAACCATCGCAGCGCCGTCCGTTACAAATACATTTTTGCAGTCGTGTACCTGATTGAATTTGTTTAAAACGGACGTTTTTGGGTCTTTTCCCATGCGAGCGGTTCCCATATCATGAATCCCCAGCCCCGGATGCGTATCCTGGCGGTTGAACCCGGAAACGTTCTTAAAACCGGCTACTTCCAGCATTTCCACCGCCGAAGTCATCATATCTTTCCGCATGGCCAGCTCGTTTTCTCCAAATGCAGCGTCAAAAACGATCATCGGAATGCCCCATTTGTCTTTTTTATCTTTATCCAAAAACATGCGGTTGGAAGGATCGGGCAGGATTTCGCCGAAACCGCCGAAGCCCATTGTCCAGGTTCCCGGACGCGTCATATCTTCTTTGAAATTTGCTCCGAAACCGTCCATCGTGATCCCACGCTTCCAGTCACTTTTGCTTGCGCCTCCCTGATAGCCATAGCCACGCAGGAAATCTTTTTTATCCGTTCCCCAATTCCTGAACCGCGGTATATAAAGTGCATTGGGTCGTTGACCGAATATATAATCTTTCTCAAATCCGTCAACCGTAGCATTCGCGCCGACGCCGAGGTGGTGGTCCATGATATTACGACCTACCTGGTCGCTGTCGTTACCCAGCCCTGTCGGGAAACGGCTTGATTTTGAGTTCAATAACAATGCTGCCGAATTCATTGAACCGGCATTCAGGAACACGATTTTAGCAAAAAACTCTTCCACGGCCATGGTATTCTGGTTGATCACGCGAACACCTTTTGCCTTTTTTGTTTTTCCATCATAAATAATCTCGCTGGCAATGGTATCGTGTAAAACGGTCAGTTTATTGGTTTTTCGCGCGGCCGGGATGGAGCCGGACAATGAACTGTAATAGGCACCATAAGGACATCCTCTGGCGCATTTGTTGCGATACTGGCAGGATGCACGGCCCAGGTCAGTGTGCCAGGGCTGCGGTTTGGTCAGGTTAGCAATGCGGCCGATCGTCACGGGGCGATTCAGTTTTTTCATCATTGTCTCCTTGAAATAGAGTTCCGGCGCGCTCATTGGCATCGCAGGCAGGTAATGTCCGTCGGGCAACACTTCCCAGCCTTCCGCCTGGCCGCTGATACCCACAAATTTTTCGACGTGTGTATACCAGGGTTCCAGATCTTCATACCGGATCGGCCAGTCGATGGCAATGCCTTCTTTTGCATTCGCTTCGAAATCTTTTTTATTCATCCGGTACGATTGCCGTCCCCAATGCATCGATTTACCGCCCGTATGATACGCCCTGATCCAGTCAAAAGGGCGTTTTTCAATGTATGGATTTTTCTTGTCGTCGGTAAAAAACGCACCGGTTTCCTCATTGGCCAGGGTACCGAAACGGCTGTTTGCCCAGTATTCTTCGGCGGATTGGATCGACACTTTGCCTCTGTGCGCAAACTCCCAGGGGCCTTTCATCGCCGTGTCATAATCTTCAATGTGCTTCACCTCCCGGCCGCGCTCGATCATGAGCACCTGCATGCCACGCTCGGTAAGTTCCTTGGCCGCCATGCCGCCGGTCATACCCGATCCGATCACGATGGCGTCATATGTATTGGCTTTCTGTGCTTTTAAATTCAGGTTCATGGGGGTAGCGGGCTAGTAGGCGAAAGATTTTTGATTGGGTTTCAGTTGGATCATTTCGAGCCGACCCGGTATCGGAACATAGTCGAAGGATGCTTTAATGCCGGCTTCGGAAGTGAAATAGCCAAGCATAGTCAGCTCTTTCATCAACCGCCAATAAGGTACGCCTTTGGCTTGTGCCGCCATTTGTTCCCTGTCGTCATTGTCACCCATTTTCGTTTGCTGGACCTGATAAGCCTTCATTTGTTCAACTGTATCACGTTCAACCTGTTGAAGAACTTCCGTCCTTTTCGGTGCATCCAGTGTTAGAAATCCTTTTTGTTCGAGGTTTTTCACGCCCTCCAAAAAACTGGTATGCTCCGGCGTTTTGTAGCAATCCTGCAACATCATGACGATGAATGCAGGCACGCCGGTATCCTTCGCGCCGGGAGTCGCGGTTTTGGGAATGATCATTTCGGCCACCTCGGCGATAATTTGTTTTTGCTGGTCGGTAACATTGAAATCAGCAAAAGATGCGCGGCCCTTACCTGGGTCAAGTTCCCAATGATTCATTGCCAGCAGTGTCGGCGCCGAAAATGTTCCTCCGATCAGGAAGGCAACACGCTGAATAGCATCTCTTCTGTTCATTTTTTTTGATTTGATATCGACGGTGGACTGAACACTTGTTTGATTCCCGAACAGACAAATTTCCGGACTGTGGTAAAAGCGGGGAAGTACCTTTTTTTAATGATCATTTTCTAAATGTCATTGTTAAAAAATCATGAGCGTACAAAATTATTCGTTGCCATGGTTAAAACTAGACCAGTCCCGCCTTAGCATTACAAGAAATGTTTTGACTTGCAGGTACTTGGGTATGCGTAAATTGTTTGACAGTGGGTTGTGTTTTTATTGGACGTTGCTACTTCTGACGGGCTGGTCGTGTGGGCGCAGTCAGGAAACTTCCAAACCGAAAGAGAAGGCTGAAACAGAAACTATCGCCGATTTGGGAGCGTTGCCGCGGTTTGTTACCGATCATCCCGGTAATCCGACGAGCCCGGAGAAGGTACAACTCGGCCGGTTGCTGTTCTTCGACCCGGTATTATCTGGCAATAGGGATGTAGCCTGCGCCACCTGCCATCAGCCTGAATTCAGTTATGCTGAGTTTCTGGAAACGTCCATTGGTGTGAATGGGGTAGGGAGGGGTTCGAAGCGTGTTTTCCCAGATCCCAATGACATTCCTTTCGTCAAACGAAATTCGCAAAGTCTTTTGAATGTGGCTTTTAACGGCATCCGTAATGATGAACCCTATCACCCCGAATCGGCTGTGATGTTTTGGGACGTGCGTGCCAAAAGCCTGGAAGAACAGGCACTTTTCCCGATCAGGACATTTGAAGAAATGAGGGGACACGGGTATGAGGAAGATCGGGTCGTGGAAGGAATTGTTAAAAGGTTGAAGGACATCCCCGAATATCGCAGTTTGTTTTCGGGTGCATTCAATGGAGAAAGCGATCCCGTCAATGCCGGTAATCTGGGCAAAGCCATTGCATCGTACGAGAGAACATTAATCGCCAACAATTCCCGGTTTGACCAATATATGAGAGGCGACAGCAGCGCGCTTACCACTGGTGAAAAAGAAGGGCTAAACCTGTTTCTGAAATCGGGCTGTGCCAAATGTCATTCCGGGCCTATGTTGTCGGATTTTAAATTGCACACGCTCGGGGTTCCTGATACCCGCAACCGGAAGGAAAGTGACACCGGCGGTAATGAAAATTACGGATTTCGTACGCCTACATTGCGGAACCTACGCTACACAGGCCCATATATGCACAGCGGCGCCTTCAAAACCCTGGATCAGGTGCTGTTGTTCTATGAGGACCTGGCCGGTGGAAAAATAGAAAATCCGAATGTGGCAATGTATCAAATGGATACGCTGATCAATCAGATGAATGTGAAGTTCAAAGACATTGACCGGATCGTGGAGTTTCTGAATGCATTGAATGACGACTCGTTCGATAACACCATTCCGGCCAAAGTACCCAGCGGCCTGCCGGTATCAGGGCGATGATTTAGAATGATCATTCCAGAATCTACTTTTTGAAATTTCCAGAAGAAACGATGGACCATCTTAGCTGAATCCCAAGACTCAGAAATTGCAGATTTTCAGAAGTTAATGTACCAATAGGATACTTCACAAATGGCTCAACAGAAAGGTTGGTCGCGTTCCATGGATAATCGAAGCCCAATGCAAAATTGATTGTCGATCCAAAGCCAAATTTGTCACGGACGCGATCGTCTCTTACCACACTTGTCTCTTCCAGTGTTTGTGTTTTCACGATGGGCGAACCGTTTTCAAGATAAGTGACGGTTGTCAAAACACGGCTGTTGCTATATGTATAATCAAATTTCTGGCCGAAAGTACCGAGTGCGGACAATCCGCCGGAAACGTAAATGTTCCATTTCCGGGCTGGAAGCATTCGATAGCGAACATTCAGGGGTATCTCCGCATGAAGCCACCTGTAATCTACCTGGTCCAGGTGCGGGATTCCGCTTTGGGCCTGACTGAAAGCTACTTTTTCCTTTTGTATCCGCAGCGATTGCTGGCCGAAACTCAGTCCGGTACTGAGGTCTATTTTTTTGGACAATGGAATGTCGGCAAGCCCGCCGAGTCCAAAACTATATCCGGGCAAGGAGCTGGTCGCGCGATTGACATTTTGGTTTAAAACCATACTGTACCCAAGCCGCGAAGAATGGTTGGGTGCTTCTTCTGGTAAGTCATTCGTTCTGAATGGGATAAAGGGCTTTGGGATTTGTACAGCCAAGTATGTAAATTGCTTGGCAATCAATGATTCGTAGTCCGAATTTTGTCGGTAACTCAAATCCTGGTCGGCAACTACCCCGGTTTCTGTATTGGAATAATCACTAAATTTCTGATCTGTCAAATCTGAAACCTGATGCGAGCCGTTAATTCCGACAGATGATTTCTTATTTTCTGGAATCACAGTCAAATTTCTTGAAGCTAATTCGCTTTTCGGGGCCGAAGCCACTGAGAAATTGGCCGGATTTTGAATGCTGTCAGATTGTGAATGTTCCGCGGTTTTTATTGATTTACTTTCAGGTAGATGTTTTCCTGCAACTGTGGTTTTTGAATGATCTACTACCAGTTTATTAACGCCCCAGCCGACAGCTAATGCAAGGAAAAGCATTGCTGCGATCTTGTAGAAAAAGAATATCAAACGCTTTCTGTCGTCTTTTTTCTTTCTGAATATCTCAAAATGATCCCATGAACCTTCCTGGTAAGGAATGTTGTAATTCTTTAATCCATCTAATGTTTTTCTGTCAAAAGGTGCTTTTTCTGACATGGTTATTTAATGATTCGGTTCTGTGAATTAATCAGCTCGCGCAGTTTCTGCTTGGCTTTCGTCAGGTATGCACGTGAGGATGACGCGGGTATTTTCAGCATCTTTCCAATTTCTTCATGACTATATCCTTCGACCTCATTTAAATTGAAAATCACTTTCCATAGAGGCGGTAACTGGTTCATCAGTAGCAGGATATCGTTAATGCTTTGGTGGTCGCTCTGATCATCCTGGGTAGAAAAATTGGGAATGGTATCGTCAAGACTGGCGAAAAAGAAGTGTCGCTTTTCCTTTCTGAAATAGTCAATGGAAGTGTTCACGATCAATTTGCGCATCCAGCCGCGAAACGATTTGATCTCTTTGACCTGTTTGGGAAGCTGGTTGAAAATTTTGAGAAAAGAATCATTGACAACTTCCTGGGCAAGATCGGTATGGGTGAGATATCTCAGGGTTATACCCATTGCGAAGCCAAAAAAATGTTTGAATAGGTATTCCTGCGCCTTTGGGTCACGCTTTGCGCACCTTTCAATCCATGCCTGCTCAATAGCTGTACAATCAGATAACCATTCCACATTAAAAACATAACATTGCCTGTACGGGCGAACCGTACAGGCAATCGATTAGTAATTATTTGTTGCTTACCGAACCATTAGGATCAATGGCAGTGTCGATAGGTTGGGAACCGTTCGAAACATTTACTGTCACATCTTTCGGGTCAATGTTAGGTCCGAAAAGTTCTTTCAGGTCAACAGTCAGCTCGTGGGTCAGAATAGCCGTATGCTCAACTTCGCCTGTTTGGCTATACGCGAGCACAATACGCGCCTGCGCCGGATAGGATTCGAGCAGAACGCCGTCCCAAACCACCTTATAACTGGCGACGCTGCCAGGTCCTTCTACAATGATTTTAAGGACATTACCTTCGCGTTTCAGGTTTTTGATTTCGAAAGTGGGGCCTTCGTGCTTTTCGCGGGCTGCCAGTAAGCGAGCAAATTCTTCGGCATTGGTCTGTAACTGTAGCTCTTTTGGATCGCCTAGTGGGGCAGCGTCTTTGTCGTTACAGGCAAATAGTAAGAACGTCGCTACTACAAATAGGAACAGGCTTGAAGCGGTAATCTTGATTTGTTTCATGTTTTTCCAGCTAATGTTTGTTTTGTACCCATGTCGGAAATGGGATGCGAAACGCTACATTTTTAGGGAAAAATATTTATAAACCCGAAACAGGATCACACAGCACAGGTTCTGCGGAAAAGCGCTGCATAGTCAGGTTTAGCGCGGTAAATGAAGCTATTTGAAACATTAAAATCCGTTTTCAGTCAGCCAGTTGCGACATAGTTCGAACCAGAGCATTTTAGTTTTCAAATCATATAAGCCGAAACCATGGCCACCGGATTGGATCAGGTGCATCTCCGTCTTTACACCGGCTTTCAGCAATGCGTCAAAAAATAGTGAGCTGTTTTTCAACGGAATAACGTCGTCATCGAGCGCGTGGATGAGGAAAGTCGGAGGTGTACGAGCTGTCACGTGTTTGTTGGTGCTGTAAAAATTCAGCGCGCTGGGCGAGGGGTTTTTGCCGATCAGGTTTTCCCTCGTCCTCGGTACCTGCGGGTCTGTAATGGTCACAGGGTACAGCAGTATTATGAAATCGGGCCGGACGCTGGTGCCTTCTTTGTTTTCTATGACTTTTCGATCAAACTGGGTTCCGGCAGCCGATACCAGGTGCCCTCCCGCCGAAAGGCCCATCATGCCTACTTTGTCCGGGTCAATACCATATTTTGTGGCTTTTTCACGAATGATTTTTAAAGCGGTTTGAGCGTCCTGCAATGGGCCGATGGATTTATTTTTCATGATCTGATCACTGGGAAGGCGGTATTTGAGCACGAAGGCAGTAATGCCGATTTCAGTGAAGGCACGGGCAATTTCGACGCATTTCTTTGGAGACAACACAAAATATCCTCCACCTGGGCAGATGATCATAGCAGTTCTCGATGAAGATTTTTTGGCAGGAAAATAAGCGCTCAATGTTGGGACGGTTACCTGACTGATCAGCCCTGAACTGTCGGTTTGCTCCACATAACCGACCGGTGGGGTTTTCGAATCCGGGATGCTTTGTGAATATAGAGGGATGACCTCGTCCTGAGCGTGGGCAGACTGAAAAACGAGGATGAGAGCGAATGCGAAAATGATGTTTTTCAATGGCTTTAATGATTTTAGATCAATACTGCCGATGAAATTACAGCACGAATGGAAGACACAATGTGCCAAAATTCTCAATTTTTACAACCCTGCTTTTCGGTAATGGATAGGCTGGACATGATACATGACTTTAAATGCCCGGCTGAATGCGCTGGAACTTTCAAATCCGCAGGAACCGGCAATTTCGGCAACTGCTAAATTCGTCCCTACTAACAATTCCGCCGCACGCATCAGTCGGATCCGCATTAAATATTGGTGGGGACTATGCCGAAAGACCGATTTAAACTGCCGGATTAGTTGTGGAATGGACATGCATGCCTCCCGACTGAGGCTATTCAAATCCGGACTGGCGGCGTAGGACGAATGAAGCATATCTCTTGCAATGCACAAACGTTTGTATAGCTCATTTCGGGTACTGCACTTGATGGCTTCCACCTCATTCATGGCTCTCACATCTGCCCGGTAGGTGCGCGCGAGCTCTTGCATAAAATATAAAAGGTGTTCGTCTACCATGGCATCGCTGTAACCTTGCTGGTTGAGGTCCCTGATTAGTCCCAAAACATGCAGCTGAATTTCTGGTGTGATTTGATTGAGCGTCTGGAAGAATTCGGGTAATATTCCAGTCTGCTGAAACGGATTGTCCAGTGAAGATTCCTCACTTTGAAGCAGATCGCGGAATGCGGAAATCGCAAAATCATTTTTAAAAAAGATCGAAAAGCACCTCACCTTTTCGTGGGCATCGATCCGGCAGGAATAATTTTGCTCATTGTTCAATATCAGGAATAAACCTGGTCTTACAGCCAGTTTTCGCTGACCGATCCCGTACCATTCCTCGCCGCTGAGCACGGTCTTAAATGACAAACAGCCCACATGATCATCGCAATGACTGTCCGAACTGACTGCATTGAAAATCACATTGTGCTTTTTGAACTGCCCAAAATGGGCCTCCTCATTAAATCCGGCAGCATTATGATCAGGCAAGCTTGTGAAGTACATACGTTTTTTAAAGAGATATACAAATGGTCATTAAATCGCGCCACTCGCTGTTGGGCGATCGACAACAATTTAATGACCATTTGAAATACTTACGAATGTCCTTTTATTTTTTGTAAACGCGGTATAGGCGGCCCTGATCGGTAACGGCATACAACGCGCCGTCCTTGCCTTGCGTAATGTCACGGAAACGTTGTCCTTCGCCCGAAAGCAGCCTTTCTTCGCCCACTACCTTGTTGTTCTCAATGACAAGCCGGGCAATGTGCATGCTGCTCAATCCACTGATAAACAAGTTATTTTTCCATTCAGGAATGCTGTCGCTGCTATAAAACGTAATGCCGCTCGGTGAAACGACCGGGTCCCAGTAATAGACAGGTTGTTCCATTCCTTCTTTTACCTGGATAGAGTCACCGATTTTCTTGCCGCTGTACTCAATTCCGTAAGTAATGGTAGGCCAGCCGTAATTTTTTCCTGCTTCAATGCGATTTAGCTCGTCGCCGCCTCTTGGCCCGAATTCAACTTCCCACAAATCGCCTGTTACGGGGTGAAATGCAAGTCCCTGCACATTGCGGTGTCCGTAAGAGTACAGTTCGGGTTTCGCGCCTGCTTTGCCTTCAAACGGGTTACCTGCCACAGGTTTACCGTCTTTGGTAATGCGGATCACTTTTCCGAGGCTGGAATTCAAATGTTGTGCTTGTGGCCTGGAAACGGTATCCGAACGTTCGCCGGTACTGATGACCAGGTCATTATTTTTGTCAAACAAAATGCGTCCACCGTAATGGAGATTGCTCGGAAATGCTGGCGTGGCGCGGTAAATGACAGTCGCGCCTTCGATTTTCTTGTCGTCGGCTGACAGTTTTCCTTTCGCTACCGAAGTCAGGTTACCGCCGGGGCGAGCTTCTGCGAATACCCAGTATACCAGTCTGTTCTTTTCAAACTCAGGGTCCACACGGATACCCAGCAAACCGCCCTGGCCTTCGGCATTCACTGCGGGAATACCGGTAATGGGTGCGCTTACTACGCCGGCAGTAGTCGCAATGCGCATTGTTCCTGCCTTTTCAGTGATGATCAGGCGACCATCCGGCAGCGTCGTAATTCCCCACGGGTTTTTCAGGTCACTGTTCAAAACCTTGCCTTCGTAAGGAGTAGTTGATTTCACGCCTGCGATCCTGGTTTGCCCCTCGAATGCAGGTTTGTAATCGGAATTGGCCTTTTGGGTTTCAACAGGCGCCGCCGTACTGTCGGTTTGAGCAGCGTCGGATGTTTCTGACGTCTTTTTTTGACAGGACGCAAAAGCCAAAGTAGCTCCTGCGATGATCAGCAAAATACTTTTAGTCATTGTTCTTGATGTTAATAGGTTTCGAAATCGGACCGGTGATATGTCATTTTAGCATATATCCATACTTATAACTGCAAAGGTCGATTTTACGATCAAAATAAATCAATATAATTCAAGAACGTGTCACTTATTGTATTTCCAAAACCTGCCTTTTCCCTCCGCAATCCACTCCAATGACTGCTCTATTCTGCTCTGCCGCGTGGCTTCTGATTTGGCATCTATGATCCAGACCAGGTAGTCTTTCCGAAATGAGGCCGGTTTGGTTTCGAATATTTCCTTCGCTGCGGGATTTGCCGCCAATTTTTCTGCAAAATAATCGGGTATTTCTAAAACTTTCGGTGCCTCCGGTTTGTCCGACTTCCGCGGTTTTAATTTGATACCATTATCATTCAACGACATTGCTTCTTTGATCAAAGCGACCAGCTCGGCATCCGGTGGCAAATCTGACAAACTCTTGATTTTTCCCATAAACCGCTGCGACGCTTCCAAATCGGCGTTTTCCTGCAACCTGGGATCATTCATCAAGGACGCTTTCCAGAAGCTAAACGAGCAATGTTGCTTGTAGGCCGCCAGAATGCACATCATTTCACCTTTGTAATCCAAATGCGGAATGCCCCATTTCAGGACTTCTTTCACATCCGGGCATGCATCGTGCACGAGTTGAAGTAAATGTTCCAGGATCGGCTGCGCAAAATCCGGTGATTTTGCAATGTAGTCGGCGACTTGTTGATTGGTTGTGGCCATTCCGAAAGCTATTTTAATGTCAGCAATAATTCATCCAGTCCTTCCATAGTCAGCGCCAATCCTTCTTTCAGACCCATTTGAATGACCGTTTCCAGATCGCCCAGGGATTGATAGGTTACGATGGTGTTTACAATCGTATTTTCTGAAAAATCTTCAAAGCTGGTCTGCCAGTTGGCTCTTGGTAAATTCGGATTGAGCTGACCTTCCGAGTCACAAAAGCCATCCAGTGCATTAAAACTCGTAATTGGCTGAATTTTCACATAGTCCATTCGTCCCCAATGCTCGTCTCCTTCGGGGCTGACCATCGCATACAACCAGTGACCTCCCTCCCGAAAATCCATCGTTTTGGTTTTGGCTTTCCAGGGTTTCGGGGCGAACCATCGGTCGAGTAATTCGCTCTCCGTGTAGGCCGACCAAACGAGCTGACGATTGGCGGCGAATTCACGTTTCACGGTGATGGTGTTGGTTTCCTTATCCACAAGGAAGTCAAATTGCAGGTTACTGTTCATGATTTATTGTTTTTGAGTTTAAATAATAGTTCGTCGAGTTGATCAAAACGGTTTTCCCAAATCTTCCTGAATTGTTCCAGCCATTTATCAATTTCTTTCATTTTGGCGATTTCGAGTTGGTAGTAGATTTCCCTTCCTCGGAATTCCTGATGTACCAGCTCGCATTCTGTCAGTATTCTCAAATGTTTGGAAACGCCTTGCCTTGTCATGTTAAAGTGATCGGCGAGGGCGTTAGGCGTCATCGCCTGCAGCGCAATCATCGCAATGATGGCCCGTCTGGTCGGGTCCGCTATGGCCTGAAAAATATCTCTTCTCATAGGTCTGTTCTTATATTTAAGAAACTAATCGGTTGCGAATATATGAGCAACTTTTCGGTTGCGCAAAAGTTTTCCTGTTTTTTTTTCAAAAAGTTAGAGAAAAGGTTGAAAACTGCTCAGATTAGAAGCAAAATGAGTTGCTTTTCCCTGTCCAAAGGTGAACGTTAAATGTCCGATTCTGGACAAATCGTATCAGGCTGAGGTAGGAATAGTGCCCATTTGAGATTATGGCGGCACTTTTCAATTTTGGCACACGATTTGTTATACCGAAAGAGATTATATATATCATTGCAAAGCACAGACCTGATCGATCAATGAGAAGAAGTGATTTAGGCGAGTTTGAAGAAGTGGTGCTGCTAACAGTGGCAGCCCTGTCGCCCAATGCCTACACCGTGGCCGTTGCCGAGGAACTTGAACGGGAAACCGGCAATATGGTGACTTCCGGAGCAGTACATGCAGCTCTTCAACGCCTCGAACAAAAAGGATATGTGCGGTCGGTGTGGGGAGAGGCCACCGCCGAAAGGGGCGGGCGCAGAAAGCGGCTATTTACTGTATCAGCCCTGGGCGGTCGAATCCTGGAAGAGGCAAGAGCGGTTCGCAACAGGTTGTGGGACAGGATCCTGCCCACAATTCGCCTGGACTGGAACTGATCGCCGAGCAAAACAACGCTATGAAATCAGAACGATCATCATCAAATAAAACACCCGGCCAGCCGCCGAAGCACCTGACCCGGTTCGTGGAGTGGCTCATGGCCCCACACCTGCGAGAGCACGTTATGGGCGACCTGCACGAGCGGTACGAGCGACGGATGCGGATACACGGGAAGGCCAGCGCCCGCAGACGTTACTGGCTGGAAACAATGGCGTATATGAGGCCTGCATTTATCAAAAGACAAAAAAATGAATATCCTTCACCTTTATTACTGAGTATAGCCATGATACAAAACTATTTCAAGATCGCCTGGCGTAATTTATTGAAAAACAAATTCTATTCCCTGATCAATGGTGCCGGACTTACCCTGGGACTGGGCGTAGGGATCCTGATTTTATTGTGGGTACAGGATGAGCTCAGTTTTGACCGGTTTCACAAACAATCTGACGAGATTTATAAACTTGAAAACCGTGTCGGAACGGGTTCCAGCAAGCAGATATGGACTTCGACGGTTGCTCCCATCGCAGTATTGGGGAAAAGGGAGTTGCCTGAGATCAAGGATGGCGTGAGAATGTCGTACAACGATTCTTATATTTTGTTCAGGTACAAGGACAAGGTTTTCAACGAAGAGAACTCGTCTTTCACCGATCCGAGTCTGTTTTCTGTTTTTGATTTCAATCTCATCAAAGGGAATGCTGAAAAGCCGTTTTCGGATGATAATTCTGTGGTACTTACTGAAACCACCGCAAAAAAATACTTCGGGGACGAAGACCCGATCGGGAAAATTCTCGCAGCAAATAACAAAGTGAATTTTACGGTCAGTGGCGTGGTGAAAGATTTTCCCAAGAATTCGACCATTCAGGGCGATCTGTTCCTGCCGATCGGCAAATTGTTCAAAGATATGTACAGCAGAAGGCAGGATGGTCGAAATAAGGATAATGATTTCCATCAGTTCAATTACAGTACTTACCTGCTTTTACAACCCGGGCAAGATATTGCTAACCTGGCCGACAAGCTTCGGAACATCCATTTACGCAATAAAGCCGACGATACCGACCTTACCTACCTTTTGCAACCGCTTGCCAGCAAACATTTATATAAAGCCGACGGATCGGATGGTGGCATTTCAACCGTCAGAATGTTTATGATCATTGCATTACTGATCCTTGGCATTGCCTGCATTAATTACGTTAATTTGTCCACCGCGCGGGCTATGCTTCGTTCGAAGGAAGTGAGTATGCGCAAGATCGTGGGCGCGGCGCGAAAGCAACTTTTCCTGCAATTTATCATTGAAACTGCGCTCGTGTTCGGCATATCGTCGGTAGTCGCTGTGACCCTTATTTATACATTGCTACCATTTTATAATGAGCTGTCAGGCAAACAATTGGCTTTTGATCTGACTAATTTTCAGATCTGGAAAATCATCGGATTGACACTTTTGGGAACATTGGCGGTGTCCAGTATTTATCCGGCATTTTTGCTGTCTTCTTTTGATCCGCTGAAAGCATTTAAGGGAAAAGCATCGATAGGAATTGGCGACGTTGCGTTACGAAAAGTGCTCGTAGTGGCACAGTTCGCCGTTTCTGTCATTCTCATCATTGGCACTTTTGTGATCAGTACGCAGCTGAAATACATTCAATCCAAAGCATTGGGCTACGATAAAAGCCACGTTCTGTCATTCACAATGCGAAATATGGGGAACCATTATGAGGCTGTGAAAGCGGATTTACTTAGTCAGCCAGGCGTCGCAGGCGTTACCCGCGCGAATTCAAACATCGTCAGGATTGGTAGCCAGACCGGTAGTAATGAGTGGGATGGGAAGGAGCAGGGGGAAACGATGATGACGCGCCCGATGGCTATTGATAAGGATTTTATGTCATTTTTTAAAATGCAGCTAACAGAAGGTGCCGGGTTTACAGGTTCTGTTTCCGATTCCTCGCATTTTATATTGAATGAGACTGCTATTAAAGCAAGCCGGATAAAGGATCCGATTGGAAAACGGTTTAAGCTCTGGGATCGGGAAGGTACCATTATCGGTGTAGTCAAAGATTTTCACACCACATCGATGAGGCAGAAAATCGATCCTGCTGTTTTCTTCTACGATGCTGGTGAAGCCAACCGGATTTATATCAAAACAAAAAGTCAGGATGCGGAGAAAGTGATCGCAGCAGCCGAACGTTCATGGAAACAATACAATGGTGATTTTGCATTCAGCTATGCTTTTCTGGACGATGCTTTTAATGATCTGTACAGAGCCGAACAGCAAAGTGGCGTGCTCTTCAACCTGTTCGCAGCGATCGCCATTGTGATTTCCTGTCTGGGATTATTTGGTCTAGCAGCGTATACGGCCCAAGTTCGCACCCGCGAAATCGGCGTCCGCAAAGTGCTGGGTTCCAGTGTTACGGGCATTGTCAGGCTGCTTGCCAAAGATTTCATCCAGCTGATCATCATTGCCATTGTCATTGCAGTACCCATCGCGTGGTACAGTATGAATAGCTGGCTGGCCGATTTTGCCTATAAAATCAGTATTTCCTGGTGGATGTTCGCTGCGGCAGGAGGTATGGCGCTCGCGGTGGCGATGCTTACCATTAGTTTTCAGAGTATCAAGGCGGCATTGATGAATCCGGTGAAGAGTTTGCGGAGCGAGTGATATGCTTGGCCGGGTATTTATTTTTTAAATACCCGTGCCTGGTTCAAAACCGTTTACCAATGGTCAGCGAAAATTGTGGAAAAATAATATCTCCGTTTGTATCGAATTGCATACCTGCCGTAGCACCAATCGCTATGTTTCGCTTGAAAGTGTATCGTCCAAAGAGCTGGAATAATCCTCCCGCCGCGATGGTACGTTGGGGCTCATTGTTTCTAAGGATTCTTACAGGCAACGGATATCCGGTGAGTGCGGGAAAAAGAATTTCGTTGCTTGATAATGAACTTGTCTGATACCGGGCCAATGCGCCAAGTTTGACGCCAAAATCAGCCCTTTTCTGCCTCAGGAAGTGATAACCCAGTTTCCCAGCTAATTGCATTCCCGTAGTGTTGAATCGGTATGACATATCTTCTTGCGGCTGACCTTCCACTTGTACGAGAAAAAGTTCAGAACCATCATGAATAGTGGTTGTGAATTCCGTCGACCACGAAAGCCTTGGACGAAACTTTTTTTCGTATTCAAACCCGACCTGTACCCCATAAATATCCCCGGTACCAGCCTTGCCGAAACCGATATTAGCGGTCAAAAGACGGTCTGGAAGCGAGTGAACGCCCTGACCAATGGATTTTCCGGTTAATAGCAAGCAAATACTGAGTAGTAATAATTTTTTCATCCGTGAGTTTTTGATGATTGGAGATGTAAGCTAGAACTTTCTTTTGAATGTCTGAGGGTTATTTGTAACCAGGGGTTTATTTTTTTTGAGTAGAAAAATATCCCCCTAACCAAATTTGCTTTCCTCCAAAATCCTCCGAATATTCGCATTCCTTTTAAAAACAAAGTCCAATGAAAAATCTCAGAAGTTTTGCCCTGTTATGGTGCGGGTGTGGTGAAAACCCCCCGGACGCACACTTTGTTTGCGTAAGGACACCTTAGACAGGGCTTTTTTTAAATCCTTTTAAAAACAAAGTCCAATGCACACAATTCAAAATGACGAGTCGGAAGACTGCGCGTCTGCGGACTACGCGTCTGCGGACTGCGCGTCTGCGGACTCGCTCCGGCAGGCCTACGGCCGCAAAGTACAGGATTTGCTCTCTCAATGCGACGCTGCGACCTGGATCGAAGATCTCTGGCAGATGTACACGGGCTACACGGTTTTTGTGCAGGAGTCGGGTTACGATCCCCGAGGTAGTGACAGATTCGTGTCTTTCCGTGAGTTGGTGTTTTTCTTCCAGGACGTAGGGAAGATGGAGAAGTAAGAGACTAAGACGGGGCAATCGGCGAGGAGCTGATTGCCTTTTTTGCTTAGTATTGAAAAAATGACGTGTAATTCAATCTGGTAAGGTGTGAGCCTGTGAGCTTTATTGTCACTTATACTTTCACATAATTTTCATCGTATTCGCGAGGGAGGAAGAAACCCTTGATGCAGTTAGGATTGCGAATACAAATTTGCATATGTTTTTTTTTCGAAAATCCGGAGTGGGGATAAAATCTGATGTTTTGTAAACTCAATCACGAGCCTGTAAGTGGTACATTGATTGGTGAGACGGCTATTTAAGCCACTTCTGGACGGGTTTAGCGCACCTGGCGTCCGCCGGCACAAGTCGCAGGAGAGGGAGGTTATTTGCGACTCTCTTGTTTATTGGCTTGACCTGCAAAGCGTTGTCCAGAAAACTTTGCTAATAATCACTAACCATTGACTTAATCTCAGTTAATAGTCGATGGCAAAACAAATTTTACGGCCTAGAAAACTCAAAAAGAACTAGCTTGCCTTTTCGATCAATGATATTGTAGCCACACTGGCCATCAGCAAGTTGACTTATATACTGAGAGTCACGTGAATAAACTAATGGCCTGAATTCACCACGTTCATTACTATACTTGTACACATAAATCCATCCACATTGATCTTCAAGACGATGACTTACATCGTTACGGAGCAAAATTAAGGAAGCATCTATAACTTTTGTTGCTTGATTTCTTGTCACATTGAGCGTAGTTGCGATCAAGGATGTATCAACGTCATGTATATTGCCGATTTTTTCTGAATTTATAAATAACAGTGTGTCACCTTCATCAATTTTATAATAAAAACTCCTGATTACATTTTTCTTTGTTTCAGGAAAGCTCACTAATATGCTATCAATCAATAGAATACTGTTTTCTATTTCCGCGACACTACTATTGAAAACTAGGTGATCTCTATCTACTTTGGCCTTACATGACCAAATAGCAATTGCGATTAAAAAAGCAGTCTTAATAATTTTTCCCATTGTAATATATCCTCGTTTATCCCTTGTGATGCAAGGCTGCTTCTTCAGATCGAAATAGGCAAAGTCCCACCTCCTTGTACAAAACCAAGAACTTTCACCTATTGCCTTTCCCCCTCTTGTTCTGTGTTTGTTGTTTAACATAAAAACGGTTATCAAGACTCAAAGGTGGATTTCTGGGCTTAGTTATGGTTTTGAACTTTAAAGCAGAAGGAATAGGATTGTATTTTTTTGCTATATGTAAATTTAACTATTAAAAATTCACATTGAGGTTAGCTATTTGGGCTGATCAATCGGCCATTGCCTGGGGTGCATTTCAAATACGAATCAACGACATAAGCATGGCCAAATTGGTAAGGTGCAACCTGGTGAGCTTTACTATCAGTTATACTTTGCATAATTTTCATCGTATTCGCGAGGGAGGAAGAAACCCTTGATGCAGTTCACATCCATGAAAACCCAAGATCAGGCCTGCTCTTGTGGAATACATAGGTTTTTATACTCTTTTCGTAGTTTTCCCTGTTTGTTGACAATCCCAGCCTCTTTCAGAAAAGAAAGCGATTCTTTCTGTTTCCCTGCCAGCTGTTTTTTCTTATCTTGAATTGCAGCGAGAAATTGATTTCTTTCTGTTTGGCTCATGATCTTTTGTTTCTATGTTTAAAAAAACAATGTTTTGTGGAAAAAACAACAGAGACGCTTCAAAAATTTGAGTTGTATTTGTCAGATCTCAAAAATTTCGCTTGTATGGTGCGAAAAATCAAGGGCGTGCGGAGGCTCTATACCCCATTCCATATTTTTGCAAAAAACCTCGCGATCAAAACCATGAAAATTCACATAATGGGCGCATCCTGTGCGGGATCGACCACATTGGGTATGGCCCTGGCAAAGCAATCGGGGATTCCCTATTTCGATACGGACGACTATTTCTGGGAACCGGCTGAAACACCCTACACAGTAAAGCGAAACGCGGAACTCCGGAATCAAATGCTCCTGGACGACCTCGCCCGCCAAAATGACTGGATACTTGGCGGATCTTTGATTAGCTGGGGAAAGCATTGGGCGGCCATGTTCGATCTGGTCGTGTTTCTTTATATCCCAAAAGAGATCAGGCTCCAACGTTTGGTGGAAAGGGAAGAGGAACGTTATGGAGACATGATTTACACAGACGCGGAGCGTAGGCAGCTATTTCAGGAGTTTCTGGATTGGGCATCAAAGTATGATGATGTGGATTTCACGGGCAGGAACATTCGGATACATGAGAATTGGTTAACTCAAATTACCTGCAAAGTGCTTGAAATCAGAGGCGACACGACTGTCGATGAACGCCTGCGGCTGATTAGGGAGGCGCAATTGCAATAGGCCCGGCCATTACGAAATACAAATGCCATTCGTCGACGAAACAGGTTTTCGGCAGACCTAATTTATTAATGCAGATTAAGTTACGCATCATTGTAGATGTAAAACCCAGGTGGTACAAGCAAAATTGTATCGGGGTTCAATCATTTACTTTTCGAAAAATAGCCATGAAACGTAGCTTCATTTTTTTACTGACAATGCTCTGGGGTTGCTCGGATCCTAACCCGGACATCGCGAGTAAATTTGTTGGAAAATACATTTGCGAACAGCAGTCACCCAGTGAGTCGGTTCATACGACCTGGGAAATCTGGCAGGACAAATACAAGGATAAAATAAAGATCAACATTACCGTCAAAACTGATTTCACTCAGGCTGGGAAAGCGGATCAGGTTGAAAGCCTGTCAGTGGATTCTGTTCTGGTCGATTCGGAGTTTACATTACGATTCAATAACAAGTACAAAGGAACGGAAACGGGCCGCATGATATATGGCCAGGCGACGCTTGTAGCCAAGCAGACGCTGGATGCTGACATTACGATCGTTAACGAGCAGGGCGTGCGGGACAGCAAAATTCTGAAATTTGCAAAAACGCGCTAGCATTCAAATAAATCGGGTAAGGTTAAATTCGACCGTGATAGATTAGCAGATTCTTTGATCGCTACTAGTCAAACTCATTATATTTACGGTTGGATTTAACTAAACCCCTATATGTCTGAAAAAGCCAAGCCCGGGGCAGCGGGACAACCTGGAATATTTAGCTTGCTGGTTCCATATAAAGGCTTGATTGTGTTATTGTTGCTCTTTGCATTGCTGAGCAATGGCATCAACCTTTGGCTGCCCAGGATCATCGCCGACGGGATAGACGACTATACTCACCAGCGCTTCGATCTGAAAACCACATTGATTCAGTTTTCGGTCGCGGTGGTTTTGATATTCGTGTTTGGGTATCTTCAGAGTATTATTCAGGTATATGCTTCGGAAAAAGTGGCGAGGGACCTGCGCACCAGGTTATCGGACAAGATTTCGCGGCAAAGTCATGCTTTTATCGAAAAAGCGAACCCATCCAAACTCCTGACTAACCTGACAGCTGATACGGATTCTATCAAACTTTTTGTTTCCCAGGCGATCGTGTCGATCGTATCTTCATTATTTATCATTATCGGGGCCAGCATTCTCTTATTGAGTATCAATTGGAAACTGGCATTGACAGTGATCGCGATCATCCCGATCATTGGTGGTACTTTTTTCCTGACACTCCGTAAAGTGCGTGCACTTTTTGTACAAAGCCGGGAGGTGATCGACTGGCTCAATAAAATCATCAACGAGAGCATTCTTGGCTCTGCATTGATCCGGGTGGTTAACTCCCAGAGCGCGGAATATGCTAAATTTCTGGAAGCCAATACCAAAGCAAAGGACTTTGGGCTAGCTATTTTGGGCCTGTTTGCGGCGCTGATCCCGGTTATTACTTTCACGGCCAATTTGTCCGGGCTGACCATTTTGGTACTGGGCGGGCATTTCGTGATAGACGGGTCGATGACGCTCGGTAGTTTTGCCGCGTTCAACAGTTACCTGATGATGCTGATTTTTCCGATTATGATCATTGGATTTATGAGCAATGTGATCGCGCAGTCGACGGCCTCATTCCAGCGGATCTCAGTGATTTTGAATGCGCCGGACCCGGAAGAGAAAGGCAGCACTAAGGAAATTTTAAAAGGAGATATCGATCTGAAAAACGTGTGGCTGCGGTATGGTGAAAAACCTGCCCTGAAAGACGTTTCCATGTCAGTTAAAGCGGGTTCCAAAATTGCGGTGATCGGCCCGACTGCTGCCGGAAAGACACAACTACTATACCTGCTTACCGGGTTGATCGCCCCGCAAGAAGGCATTGTGGAGTTTGACGGGAAACCCATTGACGATTACGATAGTGAGTCGTTTCATCAGCAGGTCGGTTTTGTTTTTCAGGATAGTATTGTCTTCAATATGAGCATTCGGGAGAACATTGCTTTCAGTACAACCGTTACCAACGAAGCGCTGCAAAAAGCTATTGTTACGGCAGAACTCGCAGATTTTATTGAAAGTTTACCGGAGAAACTGGATACGATTGTTTCGGAACGAGGTTCAAGCCTGTCGGGCGGACAAAAGCAGCGCATTATGCTGGCCCGGGCGCTGGCGGTGAATCCGAAAGTGTTATTACTCGATGATTTCACAGCCCGGGTGGACAATAACACTGAAAAGAAGATCCTGGCCAATGTAGAGCACAATTATCCGGGCATTACATTGATTTCAGTTACCCAAAAAATCGCGGCGATTGAGCATTACGACCAGATCATCGTGCTGATGGAAGGAGAAGTGATCGGAAATGGAACGCATGAGCACCTGCTGGCCACGAGTCCCGAGTATGTCCAGATTTTTAATTCACAACAAAGTACCAGCAACTATGAATTACGATCTTAACAAGCTTTCGGAGGAGGAACAGAAAACGTCTACCTACAAGGCGCTGGGGAAACTGCTGAAACTGATCGCCCACGAGCGTGGTAACCTGTCGCTGGCATTTGTAGCGATCATACTTAACACATCCGTCAATTTGTTCGGCCCGTTCCTGATCGGGCACGCGATCGACAAATATGTGGTGACGAAACAGTTTCATGGTTTGCTGGTGTTTGGGGCCATATTACTGGGTATGTACCTGATCGGACTGGTCACGTCTTATCAGCAAACCAAGCTGATGGGCGGGGTGGGGCAGCGGCTTTTGTTCACATTGCGCAATGCTATTTTTAACAAATTACAACAGCTGCCCGTCGCATTTTTTAATCAAAACAAAGCAGGTGACCTCATATCGCGGGTCAATAATGATACCGACAAGCTGAACCAGTTCTTTTCACAGTCGCTGATGAATTTTGTAGGGAGTATCTTCACCATGCTGGGGGCGGGTATTTTCCTGCTGGCGATCAATTTCAAGCTGGGTGCCGCTGCATTATCGCCTGCGGTGTTGATATTAATTTTTACAATGATATTGTCGCCCTGGATCAAAAGCGCCAATGCGAAAAACCTGAAAAGCACAGGCGGGTTGAGCGCCGAAATTCAGGAGAGCCTGAGCAACTTCAAAGTGGTAATCGCGTTCAACCGGCGAGATTATTTCAGGAAACGTTTTCAGGCCGCGAACCTTGATAACTATCAGACGGCCATCCGGGCGGGGCTTGCCAATAACATCTTTATGCCGGTGTACACGCTCTTTTCCAACATTGCGCAGCTGATCGTACTTACTTATGGCATTTATCTGATCAGTACCGGCGAGTTCAGCATTGGGTTATTGGTGAGTTATATTGCGTATGCGGTCAACTTTTATAATCCGTTGAGACAGCTGGCGGCATTGTGGACGAGCTTTCAAGTGGCTATGGCGGGCTGGGACCGCATTTCTCACATTCTTTCTTTGGAAACAAATCTGGTTGCCATACCTGAGGTACAGGCGGAGCCTGTTGCTTCTTTGCTGGAATTCAGGAATGTAAATTTTGGATATGATACCAAGGAGATTTTGCACCATGTGAGTTTCAAGCTGGAACGCGGCAAAACCTACGCATTGGTAGGGCCGACCGGCGGCGGAAAAACGACTACTGCATCACTCATTGCCCGTCTTTACGATCCCAAAGAAGGTACTGTTCTGCTGGACGGTAAGGATATCCGCAGTTATAGCGCGGAGGAACGCAGCCAAAAGATCGGCTTCATTTTGCAGGAACCGTTTCTGTTTAGCGGAACGATCCGTGAAAATATCCTTTATGGCAATGATCAGTTGAACAGTTATTCCAATGAAAAACTGGAACAGGTCATTCAGGGAGCGAATTTGGGTGAGATACTGGCATTGTTTGAGGATGGGCTTGAAACGAAAGTTACTTCGTCGGGGGACAGCATTAGTTTGGGGCAAAAACAGCTGATCGCATTCATGCGCGCGGTACTGCGCAGCCCCGAGGTACTGATCCTGGATGAAGCCACCGCCAACATTGACACGGTTACCGAAAAGCTGCTGGGTAACATCTTGAAGCAACTTCCCGAGTCCACGACCCAGGTCATTATCGCCCACCGGCTGAATACGATCGAGAATGCGGACGAGATCTTTTTCGTCAATTCCGGCGAAGTCAACCGCGCAGGTTCACTGGACGATGCTATGCATATGTTGCTGAAAGATAAGCGGAGCAGCTAGAACAGGTATGGTTATTTTGGTAAGTCAATGCTGTATCAAATACATCAGCAGCTTTTGACTTATTATGGAAAATTTTACAATGCTTCAGTTCTTTGAATGGTACTACCCAGCGGACGGAAGCCTTTGGCGACATTTTAAAAATGAGGCCGCCCGCCTAAAAAACATGGGTATCGATTCGGTATGGCTGCCTCCTGCGCACAAAGGAATGCAGGGTGCGGATTCGGCGGGTTACGATTCCTACGACTTGTACGATCTGGGGGAGTTTGATCAAAAAGGTTCAGTCAGAACCAAGTACGGGACGAAAGAAGAGCTCATCGAGGCAATTTCGGCGGGAAAAGAGGCCGGTATGCAAGTTTATTGTGACATTGTTCTGAACCACATGGGCGGAGCGGATGAAAAGGAAACAGTGCCCGTCAAAGAAGTTACGCCTGAAAACAGGAACGAGTTTGTCAGCGATACTTTTGAAATAGAAGCCTACACGAAGTTTACGTTTCCCGGCCGGGCTGGCAAATATTCGCAGTTTGAATGGGACTACCATTGTTTTTCGGGTGTGGATTTTAATGCAACAAGTGAGCAAAACTCGATTTTCAGCATTCAAAATGAATATGGTGAGGGCTGGCAGGACGTGCTGGACCTGGAAAACGGTAACTATGATTACCTGATGCTTTCGGACATTGAGTTCCGCAATCCGTTCGTGCGGCAGGAATTGAAAAACTGGGGCGAATGGTTTGTCGAGACTGTAAACTGTGACGGTTTCCGCCTGGATGCCATCAAACACATGGATCCGGCGTTTTTTAATGAATGGCTGGATCATCTTCGCGGGAAATATCAAAAGGAATTTTACACGGTAGGCGAATACTGGGCACCGTATGACCTGGGTTCCATGCTGGCTTACATTGAAGCTACCGAGCACAGAATGTCGTTGTTCGATGCGCCTTTACAAGCCAACTTTTTCAGGGCGTCCAAAGAAAATGAGCATTATGACATGCGTACCATACTGGACGGAACATTGGTTCAAACCATGCCCGAGCTGGCAGTGACGCTGGTGGAAAATCACGATACGCAGCCATTGCAATCTTTGGAACAAACCGTCGAACCCTGGTTCCGTGCGATTGCCTATGCTATTATCCTTTTGAGAGAAGCAGGCTATCCATGCATTTTTTACACGGATATGTACGGATCCAAATACCGGGATGTAGGACCAGATGAGCAGGAACATGAAATTAGTTTGGAGAAATGTGATAACCTGGAAGCGCTTTTGCACACCAGAAAACACCTAGCCTACGGTCCTCAGCATGATTATTTCGACGATGTCAACTGCATTGGCTGGACGAGGGAGGGCGACGAAGCGCATGGAAATTCCGGGTGCGCCGTTCTGGTCTCCAACCACGAGGAGGCGTCTAAGGTTATGCATGTAGGCGTGCAACACGCTGGGAAGACGTTCATCGATCAGCTACAATTCATGAGAGAACCAGTTATAATTGGTGAAGACGGAAATGGAGAGTTTCGGGTGAAAGGCCGTTCCGTAAGTGTGTGGGTGATATCTTAAAGCAAAAACAGCAGGCTCCTCGCGAAGCCTGCTGTTTCAAAAACGCTATCATGATTATCGTTTCATAATCTTTACGGTCTGCGTTTGTGTAGGTGTGCTCACACGCAGAAGATACATACCGGTCTGTTTTTGTGTCATCGGAATGGATTCCTGGTAGTCGCCGGCTCCGGGAGCTACCAGCTTGTCGAGAATGGTACGTCCCGAAACGTCCATTAAAATCAACCGTACCTTTTCACCGATAGCACCTTCCACATGGACTGAAAACTGGTCATCGACCGGGTTTGGATAAGTGGTAACATTGAAATCAGCCTTACTTTCAGAATCTGCGTCGGGTGTACCCTCTGCTTCGGAAGTGCGGCAATTGTAACATTGCATTGCCTTCGGTGGATCGGAAAGGAAAGGCGCTTCTGCATCGGGAGACGTCACGATAGTACCTGCGTTACCCACCGCGAGAAACTGACCATTGCCATGTGTGATGGCTTTCAGATACGTGTTGGTATAATAGTTGGGGACTATGGCCCAGAAGTTGGTACTCGTGGAAGTATAAAATTTACCGCCACTTGTGACCAGGACAAATTGCCCGTTTGCGTAGCATATATCTGAAAAATGAACATCTGACGGCGAAAATTGCTGAGACTTCCAGCCATAACCGTTCAATGATGTAACAATCGTATTGTACGCGCCTACTGCTATCGACCTACCTCCTCCATAAGCTATGCTGGTTAGGTTATTCTTGGTGCCAGTGGCTTTGAATTCCCAGTTCGCTCCCATTGTGGAAGTGGCCAAAACACCCTCCCGACCGACCAGAACAAACTGGTTGTTCACGAAACGAACCTTATTGTAGGAGACAGTTCCTGCCGAATTGGCTTTATACCAGGCCTTTCCGTCCAGGGACCAAAGGATGAGGCCATCGTACCCAACTGCAACAAACCGTCCGTTTCCAAAAGCAACACCTGTAAGCGTTTTCCCAAAAATAATCTGGCTATAACTCCAGTTGATCCCGTCCAGAGAAGTTTGAATGAAAGCATCGGCACCCACTGCAACGAACATGCCTTTTCCAAAAACGACATCATTGAAAGACCTGGCGCCACCGGACAGGTGAATTGTTTGCGAAACCTTATAGTTGACCCCGTCTGCTGAATTGATGATCAGGTTGCTCATTCCTGAACCATATTCAAGTGTTTCGCTACCGACGGCGACAAAACGACCATTTCCAAATGCAGCTCCATTTAAAATCACAGTTGAGAAATTGTGAGTTGGAGAGTACCACGTCTTCCCTTCGTCAGTGGAGGCGCGGAGCGACATATTCGCTCCAGTGGCAATGAAATGGTTTTGTAAAAAACTGACACCGAATACCGCGAGTTTAGCACCAGAATTGGCCATAGGATTGCCCCACCAGTTACCATCGAAGGATCTGAGTACTTTATCTTTGTCATTGACAGCGACAAAACTGCCCGTCGACGGGTTACAAGCTACACCCGTCCACAAAACGTCTCCAGAACCAGCGGGGCCGGATTTCGGTGCCCAGTTTATACTGTTGCTGGAATAAACGATAGTGCCCTTGTCGCCTACTGCTGCAAAATTGGTCCATTTGCCAGCTGCAACTGATCGCAATGTGTTGGTCGTTCCGGATGCTCTTTTTGTCCAGTTTGTCCCACTATTCCCGGAAGTGCGTATCTCCCCGTTACTGCCTACGATGACAAAAAGGGCGTTGCCATAGGCCACGTCATGGAGGTGTTCATTAGTACCCGAAGACTGGGTAGTCCAGTTAAAGCCATCAGCAGAAGTAACGACTGTTCCATATTCACCTACGGCAACAAATACGCCACCACCATAGGCTACACTTTGGAGTGACTGAGTAGTACTGGAATTACGCTTGGTCCAGGACAACCCATCCGGCGATGTCAGGATGGTACCCTCGTTCCCAACGGTCACAAACCTGCCATTTGCATAAATAATAGAGCGGAGCCAAGAGTCCCCATCCAAGCCGGTTGGCTGGCTTTCCCAGTTATTGCGGTCGATGGAGGTACGGATCAGGCCCCCGGTCCCTACCTGAACGTACTTACCTGCTCCATAGGCCACATCATAAACATATTGCGACGGTCCGATTCGCTGGAATTCCCAGGTGTTCTGACCACTGGCAGTGAATGTTAAGAAGGTTAATAAAAGTGTGAGTAGGGCATTAAAGGAAAATTGGGAGAACGTTTTTGTAATTAATTTTTTCATGACAAATAGATAATATAATGGACTGAATGATGCTGCCTGCAGGACTCGTTCCCGAAGGCAATGCAAACGTAGCAGGGATAAAAAGCAGCAGCAAAAAACCGCCGTACACAAAAAGTCGACGACCGGTGATATGGCGTATACAATAGGTGTACGAGCATTAAAAAGCACAAAAATTTCCCGGGGAGGTACTAAAACAGCATTTCAGTGCAGGTTTTGAGCGTTTATTTTTTGTTTTGGACAAAACAGTTCACAGGTCAAAAATCGAGTTTAACCTAAGTAATATCACAGTCGGGCTGGCTCGTGTTTGCGGGTTCATGACGGGTATTTCAAATTTGTGAAGGCTTTCATAAGGAGGTCTTAAAATGATCTGTTAGCAATGATGAAAATTTGATTCCCGTTTTCTGGTCAGTGCCGTCGGTGTGCTCTTGACCTAGAAAAACGTTTATAGTTGAGCGTTATCGTTTCTGTTACTCTTTAAGATTTTTTCAAACGACTAATTCAAACCGATCTTGAAATACAAAATTAACGCCGCCGTACTATGCGGCCTGGCCATTGGTTTGCTCGGCTGGTCGTGCAGCCATGAGAAAGAAGAGCCCATTGTTGTAAAACCGGAGCCGCAAAAACTCCGCATTGAAAAGATAACTTCCGGAACTGAAAGCGCCCAGGCTTACGCTTACAATGCCCAGGGCTTGATAGTCCGCTTCACGTCTCATTGGGTTTATCCAAACTCGACAAGCGATGCCAATGCTGTTATCGAGTATGATTCCCTCAGCCGGGTAAGCAAAATCACGGATAATGGATCCAATGCAATACTGTTTTTTTACCGGGGAAATATTTTGGACAAAACTGAGGAGCACGATCATCGGAACCGGCTCTCGGTCAGTCATTTTTACCTGTTTAGTAACGAAGGCAGGTTACTGGAAGTGCTGGATCAGGTGCACGACGCAGACAGTTCCACAAAAGACTATTTTATCAAAAACCGGTACGAATACGATCAGAATAGCAATGTCATGCTGGTGAAATCGTCTATCAGCAGAGCTGTTGGTGAAAAATTTGCCGAATGGCTGGAAGTCCGGTATGAGGAGTACGATACGAAGCTAAATCCGGACCCTGGCTTTATCAATTATCCATTCGTAGGAGGTAAATCTATGCGGCTAAACAATGCTGGGAAGATTACCGTCAGGGATATGAAAACACAGTCCATTGTCTCCGTTCAGCATAATAGCTACACTTATAACAGCCAGGGATACCCCATTAGAAAGGTTCAGGAACTTTCCAGCGCTGGGGCCCGGACAAAAACCACGCTTGACTACCACTACAGCGAATATCAAAAAAAGTGATTTTTAACAATAACAATGAATGCCATGAAAAACAGGATTTTAAATTTACTCATTGCCTTTTGGTTATCAACCGGATATGCGATTTCTCAGGATTCGGCGCGCTACCAGCTGCGCCTCGCGTTGCCCTTCGTGGACCTGCCTCAAAACAAGCACCTGCCATATCGTTATCCTTCGATGAACCAGGCAATGGAATTTTCAGCTGACCTTTACGAACTGAGCTATTTGGGGATCGACAAGCTGGGCAACTCGCTTTTTAAACCCAAAACGAAGGAATACACACGCGGAAGAAAGATATTAAATGGCGGGTTTAAGTATCTGGTCAGCCTGGGTTTTGCCAAGTACGGCAGCGAGCTACCAATTCCGCTTGGCGTATGGGCGCACGAAGAGTTTCACAGGGCGGTACTGGGCGTCAATCACATTGATTCCAAAAATGGCAACTGGTTTCCGCACCGCTGGGACGGAACCGCCTATGGCGTCAGTGACGAGGATTTGAGTGCATTGAAAAGCAAAGATCCCAGCCAGTTACTTTACTCGTATGTAGCTGGTGTACAGTCGGAAGTGCTACTTAATCGCAAAATTTCTGTTCAGGATTTTTATAAAAAAAGAACATTGGCCAAAAATGCGCTGATCCTGTACAATGCCTGGTATGTTTGGGATTACTTCAAATTTTCAGCCAGTCCCGAAACAGACTCCGTGAAAGTGTGGGCGGCGAAAAATGAGAACCCGGACCCGAAGGAGCGCGATTTTGCCGGGGCGGACCTTACAGCCTGGGCATATGATATGTTCAGCCCGGAAAAGCCATACACCGACAGGGACAAGTTTCCTAATGGTGAGGGCGTGAATCGGCGGGTCGGTTATTCGGATCTTTCGGAGGACGCGCAGCAATATTTGCTGAAACAAAAGAAGCTTTCGTTGCTGAACTTCGTGAACCCGGCCATTTTCTTCGTCAACCGCATTCCGCTTGGAAAGCACACATCATTCAATTTTTTCATGCAGTATGCCCCGACGCATTTTGGTAACAATGTGGCGCTGATGCTGCCGGTGCAGTATCGTAACACGGATTTCTTGCTCGGCCTGCACCGGTTTAGTAATTTCAAATCTGAGGGTTACGGCCTGGATCTGGGATTGTACCATCAAAAACTTTCAAAACGGCTTGAAACAGATCTGGTAGCCCATTTTTGGGATCAGCCCACGGGTTTCTATCATGACAAAAAACTGGCAGGCGGTTCTTTTCAGGTGGATGGCCGATACCGCATCGCAGGAAATGTTTCACTTTCCGTTTCAATTGTCGGAAAAACCAAGGGCTGGGAGATGGGAAGCCCTTATCTTAAATCCAATTTTTCGTCCAGATTTGGCCTCACTTATGCTTTAAAGTGAGTTGTATACCTGATGTATACTACATGTTCTCTGATGTTTACTTTTTATATACCCTCTGAAATTGGAAGCTGGCGGTGGGACCCGCTATGTTTGCAATGCCTTAACAAAAAGGCGACCATCGCACGAATTTTAGGTCAAGCTGTGAAAATGCCATATCAGAAAAAGTAACTATTAGCATCATGGAAAATCTTTTGAAATGTAACAACCACAAGCATTAACGTCGGGTTTATTAATCATTTGGAGGTTATGTGGAAAGGTTAGGGGAATTTTCCCTTAACCTTTTTTGTGTTTTGCGCGCATTCTGAAATTTCAATTCGTCACCTGCGTCCCGACAATGTCGTCCAGTGCCGTGAAAATATTCAATGGATATTCAGCGATCCGGTTGCATAAGTAAAGGTACCACTCTTTTCCGTACACAAAATAGAGCTTCGTCGCATATCCTTCCGCTTTTAAATCAATGAGTTGCTGCGTCTGGATTCCGTAAAGACTTTCGAATTCATAGCGATCAGGTTCCGGGTTGTAGTGATCGACTAGCTTTTTGGCTTTTTGCTGTAATGCCCCGTGATGGGTGGCAATGGCGCATTTGTGCTTGCGGGATAGCAGCTGGTCCACAAAATTCAGATATACCTCATCAAGCTGCTCGCCTCTCGGCAACGAAAGTCCCTCGGGCGTGTCAAATGCACCCTTCACGATCCTGACCCGTCCGTCTCGTTTGATTACCTCCTGAAAATCATCTTTCGTCCGGTGCAAATAGGCCTGCAAAGTGATGGCAACATGGCGGTGCGTTTTAGAGATTTCAAAATAACTGTCCAGAATGGCGTCGGTACGCTCAGCACCTTCTGCACTCACGATCACCTCAATCTCCGCCGCGGCAGCTGCGCTACAAATGAGGTTCAGGTGATGCAGGCAAAGGTCTTTCGAAATGGCAAGCCCGATGTGTGACAAATCCAGCGAAACAGTAGAATGTAGCCCCTCTGAATGTATTTTCCGGCAAATGCGTATGAACTCGTCCGTCGCACTCATGGCTTCCCGCTCGGTCCTGGTGCTTTCTCCCATAAATTCCAGGGAACATTTAAAGCCATTCTGATTTTGCTGCATGACCTTTGCGGCAGCCTCTTCCAATGTTTCCCCGCCGATGTACCGGTCAGCGGCGCGCTTCAGCGTATTAAAAAGGATAGGATTATGTAAAATGTATTCCTTCGCTTCTTCATTCAATGCGGCCTTTTTCAGCGCGTTTGTACCGATGCTTAGCAATTTTTCCAATGTGGTAAGTTAAATGTGGCTTACAAAGATGGCCTTTTGAGTTCGTAAGTGACAGTATCAATGCAGGGAGTTCGTGAACGGCGTTGACGTGGAACCGGATTTGCTGAGAGTGCGATGGATGGGTAAAATGGGTTTCAATTTTTGAAATAACTAAGAAGCAGTTATTTAGAATTATTTTACAATTAATTGTATATTACTTATGTGTAAATTTACCAAGTAGTTTTACGCCACCGAAAGACATATGAGGCTGAATTTTTACTGCTTTTTGTATATTGTAATGCTGCAATTGAGTTTTCTAACGGCAGCTTCGCAAAACGACCCCATTCATTTTAAACGTCTCTCTGCTGAAAACGGCCTGCTGCAAAATAATGTGAATTGCATTTTTCAGGATAAAAAAGGTTTCATCTGGATCGGGACCAATGGAGGACTCAACCGGTACGACGGCCATGAATTCAGGGTATATAAAAATAACGAAAAAGACCCCGGCAGCCTAAGCAACGACATCATTACCAGCATTGCCGAGGACAAATCGGGACACATCTGGATCGGTACCAGCGGAGGAGGGTTGAATGTGTTCGACAGTAACAAGGGAACATTTCACGCCTACATGCATGATGAAAAAAGCATCAAAAGCATTGCCGGAAACTACATTAACAGGATTGTTTTTGATCGGGATGGTAAATTGTGGGTAGGCACTACCGGTGGACTCGACCTGTTTGATCCGGAAAAAAGAATAGCGGTCGTTCACTATAAGTTTGACCCGAAAAATGGAAAGAGCCTCGGTAACGATAATGTGAACACAGTATTTTGTGATCAGGAAAACAATATATGGGTAGGTACTTCCCTGGGACTCGACCTGCTCGACCGGAAATCAGGCTCATTCACGAGGCTAAATCAGTCAAATAAGCAGGACGCGTCCCCGTCTACATTGGATGTGCGGTATATTTATGAGGATAGTAAGCGCAGGATGTGGATTGGTACCTACGGAGGCGGGCTGGCTTTGTACCAAAAATACGGCGGAACATTTCGGTACTTCCGTAACGACCCGAAGGACCCTACAACTTTATCTCACAACAGTGTAACGAGCATTAATGAGAGCCGTGGCAACATTTGGGTGGGAACCGAGAATGGCGGTCTCAACATTCTGGATACCGAAAAATGGACATTTACCAATCATATCTATGATGAAATTGATGCCAGCAGCATTGGCGGCAACTCGGTGGATTGTATTTTCAAGGACCGGGAGGAAAACTTGTGGCTGGGGATATACAGCAGTGGTATCAGTATTTATAAAAATGGCGACGGGTTTGAGCATTATCAGCACAGCTCTTCCCCGACCAGCCTCTCAAATAATGCGGTATTGTGTTTTTTCCAGGATGCAGAGAGAAACCTGTGGATCGGTACGGATGGTGGGGGGCTGAATGTTTTTAATCCGCAGACGGCCAAGTTTACGGCTTACCGGCAGCAAAGGGGCGGCAAAGGTATTTCTGGGGATTACGTTTTGGCCATCTTAAGCGACGACGATCAGAAACTGTGGGTAGGGACGTGGGGCGAAGGCGTGAATGTGTTTGATCCCGAAACCGGGCAATTCGCCGTCATCAAACACAAACGTGATGCAGCCAATACGCTGCAATGTGACAATGTGTACGCCATCGCCAAAACACCCGACAGGAAGATTTGGCTAAGTACCTATGGCGAAGGAATAGATGCCTATGATACTGATACAAAGGTTTTTAAGCATTACATCAATGTGCCGGGCGATCCCAGGAGCCTTTCTGACAATACAGTCAATTGCTTTTTAACGGATCGTAAAGGGGACCTCTGGCTTGGAACCGGAGCGGGAGAGCTGAACCGGTTTGACCGGGCAACGGACCAGTTTACGGTATACCGGTTTTCCGAAACAGGCCATCAGTCCGCCGCCATCAATAGCTTGGTCGAAGATAGGGCAGGAACATTATGGATTTGTACCACTAAAGGCCTGATCCGTTTCAATCCCAAAACGGGTGATTTTAAGAAATATACGACCGAGCAGGGGCTGATCAGCAATGTGAACGAGGCCATTGTGGAAGACAACCGGGGAATGCTTTGGATCGGTACTGCCGAAGGACTTTCGATGTTCAACCCCAGACTGGAAAAATTTCAGAATTACTCCGTTGGCTATGGTCTGCAAGGAAAAGAGTTCAAGCAAAAATCGGCCTTCAAGGATCGTGATGGAAATTTATATTTTGGCGGAGTCAATGGTTTCAACAAATTTAATCCGGCCCTGATCCATGCGGACACATCCAGCTACCCGATTGTCATTACCAATTTCAGGGTGCTCAACAAGGAAGAGACCAAGACAAAAACCGGAGTGGCGGTGGCATCATTGCCTTATGACATGTCAGAAATAAAGTCCATCACGCTGCCCTATAACCAATCTTTTATCTCTATCGACTACTCAGCACTGGATTTCATATCATCTCAAAAGAACTACGCTTACTTTCTGGAAGGATTTGACGAGGATTGGAATTACCAGGGCAAAGAAAACACGGCAGTGTACACCAACCTGCCGCCCGGTGAATATTTTTTCAAAGTAAAGTCACAAAATTTATCGGGCGAATGGGTAGTAAGTCCTAACACGCTCACGATCATCATTAACCCGCCGTTTTGGGCTACTTGGTGGTTTAGAATACTGGCTGTGTTTTCCATCGCTTTATTGGTCTACCTGATTTACAAACAGCGCATTCGTGCCATCGTTACCCAAAAAGCGGAACTGGAAAAACTGGTGGAGGAACGCACCACCGTGGTTCAAAAACAGTCAGAAGAATTGCATGCCCAGTCGGAACACTTGCATTCGTTGAATGAAGAATTACAGTCACAATCCGAAGAATTGAGGGTGCAGGCGGAGGAGTTGCTTGACCAACACGAGCAGGAGCAGCTGGCCCGGGAAGAAGCCGAACGGGCCAATCAGGCCAAAAGCATTTTTCTGGCTACGATGAGCCACGAAATCCGTACGCCAATGAACGGAGTCATCGGAATGACAGCCTTGCTGTCGGAAACAGAGCTGACGCCGGAGCAGGAGGAGTATACCAAAACCATAGCGGCTTGTGGCGAAACGCTGGTGAGCGTAATCAATGATATCCTTGATTTCTCGAAAATTGAATCTGGCAAAATTGATCTGGAAGAACGTGAATATGAATTGCGGCTCACGATTGAGGAAACCATGGACGTTTTTGCATTGCAGGCAGCAAAAAAGGATATCGATCTGGTTTATTTTATTGATCCTGATCTGCCGGAATTTCTGATCGGAGATAGTCTGAGGGTAAAGCAGGTGCTGATGAATCTGATCAATAACGCGCTTAAATTTACGGCGGAAGGTCAGGTGTATGTGCAAGTGTTTAAGCATACGGACGCGTCTCACGGAGAAATGGGCATTGGTTTCGTGGTAGAAGACACGGGTATCGGTATACGCGAGGATAATTTGTCCAGTTTGTTTCAGGCGTTTTCTCAGGTGGATTCCTCTATCAATCGCAGGTATGGAGGTACCGGGCTCGGCCTGGTCATCTGTGAGCGTCTGATCAGGTTAATGAACGGGGGGGTCAGTGTGACCAGCAATTACGGCCAGGGATCTGCATTTCATTTTCACATTACTACCAAATTCAGCGATCGGTTAGCAGAAAATGCCATGGAAGCCAGCGAAATGTCTGCGCTCGAAGGCAAATCCATTTTGATCGTCGATGATAACCAGGCGAATCTTGAAATATTAAAAAAGTATCTGTTGCAATGGAAATTGAACCCTGTTCTCGCGTCCTCGGCTAATGCGGCACGCGACATACTGGCACGTCACAAAGGTATTGACCTGGTCATTGCCGAAATGCACCTGCCGGATGAAGATGGTTTATCGCTTGCCCGGTCACTTAAAAAAGAAATGGGTTCAGAGTCTGTTATTCTGATGATTTCGGCTGGCGATGAGGTCAGGACAAAGTCTCATGAATTTTTCACGGGCATTCTGACCAAGCCGGTGAAGAGATCGCATCTGCGGCAAAGCATCCATG
>NZ_JBDSFX010000025.1:0-7541 GCF_039919315.1 Dyadobacter sp.
TCATGCGCATGCTGTTTCAAAGATTAATTTAAGTTCTTTTGCCAACAATTTTATTGATCCCGGTTTTTGGAAGAAATGATAATTGTATTGTTTCAACTCATCGAGTGTTTGTTGTGAAATAAGGCCAGAATATACAATAAGCTGGCAGTTATCAGGTATAACCCTGTTTAATTGGTTTAGGCAGTCCATTCCCTGGATGCCGCCCAGGTTCCAATCCATAAATATGAACTCAGGAATTGATTTTTCGTCAGTGCTTATTAATTTGATTGCCGTAGGGCAGTTGAACGCAAAAAGACATCTGACCGGTAAGAGCGTTTGACTAAGGGCTTCCCTGAAAATTTCATGTTCATCATCATCATCGTCAATAAGCATACAGGTAGTCGTTTTTTCCATTTCTACTTACTAAATCATTTTCTAATGGTTCTTCATTTAGTACCTCCAGGAGCAATTAGCTGATAAGGGGTTTACTATAATTCGTCTTCATTACTTATCAAAAGCATTTCCATGTATTGATGGGCCTTATTCCTCGATATATTTAAGGCCACCGAAAGGATAGACCCGCTTTTGTACTCGCATTTACACATTTCTATTTTAAATTCTAAAAACGCCTCAATCATAACCGTATTTGCAATTTCATCTTTAAGCACTAACCTGTAAATTACCCCATACATTGCAGGTCCATACCTGTCATAGAAGTACTCATAAGCAGTTCTATCATTGTCTTTTAGACCAATAGCAAGCTCTTCCCCAGTATATAAAAGACCGTTTTTCACAAGTACGAGTATTATAATATTCACCTTGCAACAACCGTGCCTTGCTTCAATTTTAAGGATAAGATGAGAAATGAGTGGCAACTTGAGCCACCTTCGGCGGAGCAAACTGAGCCAGGGAGTACATCACAAAAAAGTGTGGGGTAATTGATTCTTTTATAACTGAGGTTCCAGTTACAAATGGACCGCAGCCGCAGACGGTGAAAAATAGCGGCGACCGTCGCACGGTTTGGAATTATTCTTTTTTCTTAGCCAGATAATTATACACCGTTCCGTAAGCAACTCCCGACCGGATACTGATCTGATTCATTGATAATCCAGTTTTTTGCAGTTCCAGGATCTGGTTGAGCTTAGTGGTATGTAGCTTGGGTCTGGAAATTTGCTTTCCTTGTGCTCTTGCCCTGGCCATGCCAGCAGGCAACAGACGGTATGCTGGTTGAAACCAATTTCGTCTATGTGATCCCCGGCGATAAGTTTATGACCATAAAAGGGGGGCATTTATATTTAAGTGATAAAAGCGAGGTGAGAAGCCCCCGCCTGACCATCAATACTTTTTTTTCCTCACTTTCTGCTGACAGCGGCTCCAGGGCGATTGGGGTAATCCTGTCGGGCCTTGGTTCTGATGGCAGTAATGGCGTGAAAGCCATTAAAAAGGCTGGAGGGATGATAATTGCCCGCAATCCGGAGACCACCGAATTCAACAGCATGCCTTCCAATGCAATTGCCACGGGTATGGTTGATTTTGTGGTAGAGCCCGAGGCCATACCCGGCGTTATACAAGATTATGCCAAGCGGGAAATGGAACTACTGGCGGAAGGCATCTCTGACGGTGAAAATATGGCCGGGTTGATCGATCTGATCAGCCAGCAGCTACCACTGGATTTCTCGGACTACAAGCAGTCCACCATTTTAAGAAGAATTAAAAGAAGGGCTGCCTATAACAACTTTGAGCAACTTGAAAACTACCTGGAGTTTGCCAAAGGAAACCCAAAAGAAATAGAAGCGCTTGCCAATGACTTTCTGATCAGCGTGACCGCCTTTTTCAGGGACCCCGAAGCGTTTGATTTCTTGGAAAAACAGGTACTCCCTGCTATTGTGAGCAATCTAGCTCCGCGCCAGGAAATCAGAGTATGGGTCACTGGCTGCGCGACCGGCGAAGAAGCTTATTCCATGGCTATGTTGGTCCGTGAGCTGTTGGGAGAAAAAATAAAAGACCATGAAGTAAAAATTTTTGGTACCGATATCGATGGTGCTGCGCTGGCCCATGCAGGTAAAGGAGTTTACACTGCCGCTGTCGTGTCCCAGATACCACAAACTTTCCTGGAAAAGTACTTCATACCGGAGGGGGACGACTACAAAGTAATAATGGAAATACGTAAAATGGTCATTTTTGCACGGCATGACCTGGTTAAAAACCCACCTTATTGTAATATACACCTGATCAGCTGCCGAAACCTGTTGATCTATATGACCCCCGCCTTACAGCAGAAAATATACCAGATGCTGCTCTTTGGTCTTAAGCCGGAAGGTTTTTTATTCCTAGGGTCGAGCGAAAACCCTTTGCCGATATTACAAGCCCTGGAAGTAACCGACAAGAAATCGAAGATTTACAAGAAACTGGATTCAACCCCTCCTGTTAGTTTTGAGGCATTTACCCTCCCGGAATACACTTCAAAACCGGTCAGCTTAGGCTTCTCTCAGCCTGAAACCACTAAAAACCCTGACCGTACGCTTGATGGAGCTATTAACGAAACTATTTTCAATGAAGAGCAGCGCTTGATTGTTTGTATTGACAAAAACAACAGGGTACTTAAATCGTATGGCCCCACGGGCAGGTTCCTGCATCAAAAGAACTTTACATCTGATCTGACCGAGCTTTTGCCCGGCCCTTTAAGCATTGCTTTTAAGACGGCCTGTAACAAGGTCAGCGAAACCCACCAAAAAGCAATAGTCCGGGGGATCCTTATCCAGCAAAACCAGGAAACGATCAAAGTAAGCCTAACGGTTAGCCCCATGGTTTACAAAGGCCGTCCCAATGGGTTTTTGGTGGTACAGTTTACTGAGGCCGACAGCCCTGGCCAGTCATCAGAAAATGCAATGGTATTTGACGAAAAGCTTTATCTGGACGATTACACCAAGCTTTTGGAACAGGAAAACAAAGAACTGAAAGAACAACTGGCCGCTGCCAGTGAAAAGCTGTTTGCCCTCCATGAGAATATGCAGTCCTTTAATGAAGAGCTACTCTCGGCCAACGAGGAAATGCAGAGCAGCAATGAGGAAATGCAGTCGATCAATGAGGAGCTGCATACGCTCAATTCGGACTACCAGTTGAAGAACAAGGAGCTCTTAGGCCTTAACGATGATTTGAACAATTACTTCAAAAGCAATATTAACGGCCAGCTGTTCATTAGTTCGGATCTGCGCCTGATGCGGTTTTCACCTGGTACGGTCCGGCTTATTAACCTGCTGGAAAGCGACATTGGGCGGCCCATCAGTAATATTTCGACCAATTTCAGGTTTGAAACGCTCGCTGACGATATTAACCAGGTCCTTGATAACGGGTATTCTATTACCAAGGAAATCCAGGCCAATGACGGCAAATGGTACCAGGTGATGACGATGGCTTATATCCAGCAAGTGGGCAATAAAAAGACGGGTGCAATTATTACCTTCAATGACATTACCATACTGAAAGACATACAGATCGAGCTGGACAAAAAGAATGAAATCCTGACCCGCATTAACGCGGACCTGGACAACTTTGTGCACACGGCCTCCCATGACCTGCTGGCACCGCTGGGAAATATAGAAGCGAGCATTAGCTTAATGGAGGACATGCCTGTGGACAACCCCGAGTTGAAACCGTTTTTAGCAATCATCCGCAAATCGGTGGAAAATTTCAGTTCCCTTATCAAAGAGATTGGTGCTGTGGCCAAAATTGAAGACGAAGCAATTTCAACAGAAGTGGTAGACCTGAATGAAATTGTAGATAACATCCTGTGGAGCCTGGGTGACAAGATAAAGCAGAGCGGTGCTGTTATCAACACCGATCTAAAAGTGGCCCAAATCCTTTTTTCCAAAAAGAACCTGAGGAGCATAGTCTTCAACCTGATTTCAAACGGGATCAAGTACCGCTCAGAACAGACACCTGTTATCACAATTCAAACTTCGGCCGGAATTGAATTCACCGTTTTGTCTGTTCAGGATAATGGTATCGGGATAGCCCCGGATAATTTCGAAAAAATATTTGAAAAATACGGAAGGATTCAGACTGACCATGATGGCCAGGGGATCGGGCTTTACCTGGCAAAAAAAATCATAAACGCCGCTGGTGGGAATATCCGCGTTGAAAGCACGCCGGGTATTGGAAGTAAATTCATGATCAATTTTCCTGTGGCTGGGTTTTTGCAGCAGGGTTAGCTAGTTGGTGAAAGTTATCTTTTAAGTGGTTTACCAACATTGTTCACATTTCTCGAAAATCATTGTTGCTATGCAGGTAAATAATAAAAGCCGGACCGGAAAAGTTGTGGTGATTGGCACGTCTGCCGGTGGACTTAATGCGGTAAAATTACTAATTAACCAGCTGCAAGAGAATTTCCCAGCCCCGATATTAGTTGTCCAGCATATTTCAGCAGATGCTACGGGCAATGTGCTATTGGACGCTCTCAATAAGCACAGTAAGATCAAATGCGAGCATGCCATTAGTGGGGCCAGTCTTGAAGACGGGCATTTATACCTGGCACCTTCTGACCATCATCTAATGATCGGTGATGATAAGCGTATTTTAATTACCAAAGGGGCTCAGGAAAACCGCGCCCGTCCAGCGATTGACCCGTTGTTCCGGTCTGCGGCTGTTGTATTCGGCAGCAATGTGATAGGGATCCTGTTAACCGGTTACCTGGATGACGGAACAGCCGGGATGATCGCTATCAAAAGGTGCGGTGGGACCTGTATTGTCCAAGACCCGGCAGACGCAGAATATCCTGATATGCCCGCAAATGCTTTAAGCCAGGTAAAAGTGGATTTTTGTGTACCCCTTCTTGAAATGGGCGGTCTACTTTATCAGCAACTGGCAGCAAAACCAGAGAAAAAGAAGCCAGCCCCCAAGGACATATTGATCGAGGCGAAAATCGCCAAACGTGTGTTAAGTGATTTACCTGCCGTTAATGCCTTAGGCGATCAGGTACCGTTTAATTGTCCGGGTTGTGGCGGCGTTTTATGGAAAGTGGACAAGGGTTCTTCGACGCGGTACCGCTGCCACGTTGGTCATGCTTATACCGCACAGGCATTGATGGCCGAACAAACCATGAAGATCGAAGAAACTATGTGGACAGCCCTTCGCATGTTTGAAGAGAGAAGGAACTTGCTTACCACTTTTGCCAGGGAACAAACCGGGGCCATCAGCAAATCGGCATTGGAAAGAGCTGACTTGTCCCAGGTGCATATTGACAGGATCAAGGCAATCTTGCTAGCTGATGATAATAGCACTAGCGATGATATACCAGCCTGAACGGTTGTGTGAGTTTTTTGTCTGATTGGGTTAAATTAAAGATTGTACGGCCACCGCAGCTGTCTTTCTAACTTTTATTTTAACCCTACATATAGAGGTTTTCCTTAAAATGAATACTGTTGGCGAATTCACGCTAGGGCTACCGATCGAGGCATCAAGCGCAAAAAGGAGGCCTGACGAGTCTTGGCCAAGGGTACTTCGTTGATCCAGTCAACAATACGGTATAGATTGATTGCCGTGGCGATACAGATGTGTTGCAAATGCGTTTTGGCCAGACCCACGTAGCGCGAACGTCGCATGCCAAACCCGCGTACTCCCTGGGAAAGCGTTCCTTCAATGCCTGCCCGTTGAGAATAAAGAAACGGCCAGGTTTGCTGAATCTCTCGCTGTCGGGCTGCCTGTAAAGCTTGATACTGCGCATCGCCCCGTAGCCTCTGATTTAGGAAGACGGTTGGAACTATCGATTCGGGCCAAAAGTAAAATAGGAATTTAAATCAAGAGCGTTTGACTTCCGAACTGATGAAATATTGAGATTACAAGACTCTTTTTTGCCCCATAGCTTCCAGGTAACGGTAAACCGTAGTGCGTCCTACGCTAATGATGGCGGCAATTTCTTCAGCAGTTTTCTTTTCCTTGTAGAGCATCACCGCAGTTTCTGCTTTTTTAATTGCTTCCGGGCTAAGTCCTTTCTTTTTGCCGCCCATGCGGCCGCGTGCACGTGCAGCTGAAAGCCCTGCCTTCGTACGCTCCCGGATAATATCCCGTTCAAATTCGGCGAGTGAGGCAAAGATGTTCAGAAAGAATCGTCCCTGGGCTGTCGAAGTGTCAATCGCGTCTTTGAGTGAAACAAATGCAATTTTTCTTTCTTCAAATTGGGCTATCAGGTTAATCAACTCCCGTAGTGATCTTCCCAACCTGTCAAGCTTGTATACAACAACCGTATCGCCTTCTCGAAGCATTTCCAGCATCTTCGAAAGCTGTGGCCGCTCTTTGCCTGATGAGATCTTTTCCTGAAATATCTGCTGGCATTTCGCAAGCTTCAACTCGTCGATCTGCATATCGAGAACCTGGTCTTGTGTAGCGGTTAAAACAAATTCGTGAATTTAGCCAAAACGAATTCAGGAATTCGCCGTACACTTTAATCTTCTCTAAGCTTTCTGGTCCTTATGTAGCTTTCAACTGTTAGCCGGTTAACGCCTAGGATCCTTCCGATTGTAGACACACCAACTTTCTTGTCCAGTAGTTCCCTGATCGTATCTTCCTTGCCAGTCAGTTTTGTCTGCTTCGATAAAGAGCCAGCCGGACGGCCCACCTTCAGTCCTTCACTTTTCATCCGTGCCATTGCTTCCTTGGTACGCTGGGATATCAGGTTGCGTTCTATTTCAGCAGAAAGGGAAAAAGCAAAAGCCAATACTTTCGAGGAAATATTATTGCCCAGTTCGTACCCTTCTTTGATGGCAAACACCTTGCTTCCCTTCTGCATACAAATATGCAGGATGCTCATTACCTCCATCAGGTTTCTTCCTAACCTGGAAAGCTCACTGACTATTAATATGTCATCTTTCTTTAAACCTGTTAAAACACTGCCCAGCTTACGGTCTTCCGGGCGCTTGCTGCCACTTACAACTTCTTCAATCCAGTCATCAACGTGTATCCTTTTCTTTGATGAATATTTTAAAATTTCATAGCGTTGGTTTTCTACGGTCTGCTTGTCTGTGGAAACCCGGATATAGGCATAAATCATAGCAAAAATGACAAAGTTAGGTTAAGGGTACTTTTTAGTATTTAATTATACAATTAAACGATAATATTAGGGTATAATTTACTACCTTAAATATCGCTTACTTTAAGGTACCCTTTTTTGAATCTTTCTAAGCTGGTCAGCCCAAATTATATTTGCTTTCAGCAATACCTGTATGTCAGCGGGACTTGCCTGGCTAACAACCTTAAGATCCCTGTGGGTATTATTGAAACGGGTGCCCAAATATATTTATCTACGCGCTCTGCTGAATGGAAATATATTGTGCATCAGGGACACAAATGGTTTGATTATAATTGTATACCTGTTGAAATTATAATCAGGTATCAGGTCCCCTTACAGGAAGAATTAATAGAAGTGTTTAAAAATTCATTACCTGCTGAAACGGAGAATAAATTATATCAAAATGAGATGCTGGCTATTCAGATAGCTTTGAACCATTCAGAGTTGTTCATTTCAGAATTTAAAGCCAGTTCAATACAAAAGGACAAAATTACAGGTT
>NZ_JBDSFX010000026.1:0-89498 GCF_039919315.1 Dyadobacter sp.
AGCTAAAGTGGACTTCTCTGGCAAAGGATAATTACCTTGACACGGTATCTTACATTTACGATACCTGGGGAGAATCAAGTGCAGAAAAATTTACAGATAATTTGGAAACCAGTTTGAAAAACCTGGAAAGATTCCCTTTTGTGGGTAAACAGCACGACCTAATACCTTCGGTTCGTCAGTTGGTGTTAGGCAGGCAACAGAGCTTATACTACACTGTATTTGATAATATGGTGCTAATTCTGAATATTATAGATGCAAGAAAGCGTCGCTAATCCTTTGTATTCAATATCTTTTCAATCTCAAAAAACCTGACATCAGCCTTCACGTGTTCCAAAATTCTTTGGGAGCGTTCGGGGCGGGCGTCTGTGATGAATACTTGACCGAGAAAACCGGTATCGATTAGTTCAATGAGCTTTTGAATGCGGCGGTCGTCGAGTTTATCAAAAATGTCATCCAGCAAAAGAATAGGCGTTTTTTCTTTTTCTTCTTTCAGTAACTCAAACTGCGCCAGTTTCAATGCAATCAAGAATGATTTCTGCTGACCTTGCGAGCCGAATTTCTTCAAAGTAACCCCGTCAATTTCGAAAATGTATTCGTCTTTGTGTACGCCTTTACCAGTTCGCTGCGCGTGCAGATCACGACTGCGGTTCTTGCGGAAATCCGATGGGAAATCTTCACTCGCTACTTCGCTTTCATAAATAACGTCGACTTGCTCGTGCCCGCTGCTCAGAAATTGATAGTACTTGTGAAAAAGCGGCACAAAACGCTCCATGAACGTACTGCGGTGCTTATAAATCCTTTGAGAAAGGATAATTAAAGGCTCATTGTAAGTTTCCAGCAGGTCTTCATCCAGATAATTGCGTTCGGAAAACAGTTTCAGCAGCCCGTTGCGCTGGGTCAGTATCTTATTATATTGCAGAAAATCAAGAAGATAGCCAGGTGTTGCCTGCGCAAGCACACCGTCGAAGAACCTCCGCCGCTCTTCGCTGCCATCACGGATCAGGTCGGTATCGTCGGGGGCTATTAAAACAAGGGGAAACAGACCAATATGGTCGCTGAGCCGGTCATAGTTCTTTTTATCGGCCATAAACACTTTTCGCTGGCCCCGCTGGAAGCTGCAGGTGATCTGCGTATTGCGTCCGGAATCTTTGAAAATACCGTCCAGAACGAAGAAATCATTAGCGTGCCGGATACCCAGGGCATCCTGATTGTGAAAGGCGCTTTTGGTAAGTGTCAGGAAATATATCGCATCGAGGAGGTTGGTTTTGCCACTTCCGTTCTCCCCAACAAGGCAATTTACATGTTCGCCAAAGGTAAAGGCTTTCTCTTCATAGCTTTTAAAGTATGTAAGGTGGAGCTTTTCTAGCCACATGAACTTCTTTGTTATTTAGTTTATGCTTATTTTCGCAAATCATTTGCGTGAGTACGGCAAAAAACAGACTCTGTTCAAACCACTAACTTTAAGACAAAGTTCTGTCTTTATAAACGAGAACCAAATACATGGCCACCGTTACGGAAAAAAAGAAATCTTCAGCCCCCAAAAAATTACAGCATTCGAAGGAACGTTACCTGTTCTGGTTCGAGAATATGCTTTTGCAACGTCGCTTTGAAGAAAAAGCGGGCCAGCTTTATGGCCAGCAGAAAATACGTGGTTTTTGTCACTTGTACATCGGTCAGGAGGCTTGCTCTTCCGGTGCCGTGACGGCACTGAAAGAGGGCGACAAGTACATTACCGCTTACCGCGACCACGGCATTCCCCTTGCATTGGGAACTTCTCCTAATGCGATCATGGCTGAACTTTATGGTAAAAAGACAGGGACTACCAAAGGAAAAGGTGGATCTATGCACATTTTCGATAAAGAAAAAGGCTTTGTAGGTGGACACGGAATCGTTGGAGCCCAGATCCCATTGGGAGCGGGTATTGCTTTTGCCGAAAAGTATAACAAGACCGGAAACCTTTGTATCTGCTATTTCGGTGACGGAGCTATTCGCCAGGGAGCTTTCCACGAAGCGTTGAACATGGCAATGAGCTGGAAGTTACCGGTTATTTTTGTTGTGGAAAACAATGGTTATGCGATGGGAACTTCGGTAGCAAGATCTTCCAATGTAACAGAACTTTACACATTGGGTGAAGCTTACGACATTCCATCTGAGCCTGTTGACGGAATGAGCGTAGAAGCGATCCACGAAGCAGTTGAGAGAGCGTCAGAACGTGCCCGTAAAGGCGATGGTCCGACATTCCTTGAATTCCGTACCTATCGTTATCGCGGACATTCCATGTCAGATCCTCAGAAGTACCGTTCTAAGGAAGAAGTAGAGGAATACAAACATCGTGATCCGATCGAGCAAATCCGTGCAGTAATTTTGGATAATAAGCTGGCTACGGAGGAAGAGCTGGAAAACATTGATAAAAAGATTAAAGAGACAGTAGCAGAATCTGTACAGTTTGCAGAGGAATCGGAGTTCCCGGATGCGAAAGAAGCCTACACAGATGTGTATGTTGAAAGCGATTATCCGTTCGTAATGGATTAATCTGAATAGAAACACTTTATAAAAACCCGCCGGACTTACTTCGACGGGTTTTTTGAGTAATTTCAGCTTTTCCTCAAAGACAGCAATCCTGTTTTTGCTTTTTCACGTAGATAGAGTTTTAGTAATATTTAATAATATGCCCTTGGATCAGGAATTTGAGAACGAAGAAGAAGATAGCGAAGCCAAAGAGATGTCGTTTCTGGGGCATCTGGAAGAGTTAAGATGGCATGTGATCCGCGCAGGCGGTTCGATTCTGGTATTCGCCATTCTTGCTTTCATCTACATTAAAGAAATCTATCATTATGTCATTATAGCCCCTTCGCAGCCCGATTTCTGGACGTATCGGATGATGTGCATACTTGCTGATAAGGTTAATTACGATGAATTGTGTATCAAGGCGTTGAACTTTAAATTGCAGGCCATCGGTGTAGGCGATCAGTTTACAATGAGTATGACGTCGGCGGTCATTGCCGGACTTGTGTTTGCTTTTCCATATGCGTTTTGGGAAGTATGGCGGTTTATCAAGCCAGGCCTGAAACCTTCGGAGCGCAAATCAGCGCAGGGAGCGGTTTTTTATGTTACGTTCCTGTTTTTTTCAGGGGTATTTTTTGGATACTATATCGTGACCCCCTTGGCCATAAACTTCCTGGCAAATTTTACCCTCGATCCGTCTATTATCAATGAATTCAGTTTGTCATCCTACATTTCGCTGGTGGCAACGTTGACATTGGCTTGCGGTATCGCGTTTCAGCTTCCTATTGTGGTTTATGTGCTTGCAAAAGTCGGTGTGCTTACGCCTGCATTTATGCGTGAATATCGGAAACATGCCATGATCGTAATCCTGATCGTAGCAGCGGTCATTACACCATCACCAGATATTTACAGTCAGGTAATCGTTGCCATTCCATTGTTCCTGCTGTATGAATTGAGTATCATGGTAGCAGGGAAAGTTGAAAGAGAGAAATTGAGAGAGGAGAAAAGATTAGCGACTACCGGAGATAATAATTAATTGGCCCTGCCTTTTGGGAAAATCCGTATCATCGGCACAAGAGTCGCAAGAAAAGAAAAGAGAGAATATTACCAAAAAAGACAGATTAACTGACGTCTTTTATGTTAAAACCCTCGTCGACGAAGACACGACGAAATGGATTGCTAAGGATGTTCCGATAGATCTTGATCGGCTCCTGGCTGAATCTAAAATAGTAAGATAGATTTTTGAAACTTATATGTTTCTGTTACAGACCTCAGCCAATCGGTTGAGGTCTTCTTTTTGATGGATAGAGCTGATCGCAAGACGGGTTATCGGTGCGTCTGTGGGTAGCGGGTAGGAGAAGCACGATGCCATGATTCCATTTTTCAGCAAATGGTCGAAAAGCGCCGTGCTTTTACTGCACATGACCGGATATCCTGGTAGCGAAACGAAGAGATCGGAATTCGGAATTTGACTGTTCAGGTAGGCAATATTTGCTGATAGCTTTGAAAATGCAGACCCATAGACATTTGTTTCCAGTAACTTTTTCAATGTATATGCATAGGCAGGGGTAGGGGGCGATGCGCCGGCAAACCAGGGTGACTTGCGTAGCAATGCGGTTATATGTTCGCTTCCCCAGATCGCCCCACCAGGAATGCCAAGTGCTTTGTTGAGGGAGGATAGAAAGATGGTTTTCTCTCTCAATGTTGCATGAAGTTTATCTCCTGCACCATCTCCATTCGGTCCCGACACGCCCAATGAATGTGATTCGTCCACTATTAACCAGACGTTTCCCACATTGTGAAGCAGATTAAATATCGAAAGGTCATATTCCTCCACCATAGGAGAGCCCGTGGCATCCGTACAAATAATGTGCACGGAGTCTTTGGAATCATCATTGATCGAAGTTACAATGCTGGCCGCCCAGCTGTTCCAGGGAGTCTCATTTGAAGTATAGTTTTTCCCCCAGATCGCCGGATGTACACGCGGAGCATAATGATAGATTACATTTGAATATTCCCCGGTTTCTTTGAGCACATTCTCAATTTCCTTCATAACAAGCTGGCCGGCCAGCATACCCGACGAAATCAAAAGTGCAGAATCTCCCTGAACAAACCGTGCAAATAGCGTTTCTACTTCCTCAAATACGCCCAATCGCAAGCTGTTATTTCTCGAACTACCAAAGTGCGTACCATACAAGTTAATACCTTCCAAAAGGCAGCTACGAAATTCTTCGTTGTGACCCATTCCGAGATAATCCGTACCACTAAACCAGAGGTATTCGGTTCCATCGGTTGTCAGAACAGTCCTTCCCGGAAGCGTATTGGTTTGAAAAACGGCCACTGGATTTTGATAATAGGATTTTATTTTAAAATCGCACCGGTGCCATTCGAATCAGCATAAATCACTTTTCCAAAATCAAATGTGACACCAGTAGCCGGGTCATTGCTGATGAGGAGTGAGCCGTCCATATCGACATAATCCAGCAATGGAAGCAGGTGTGCGATGGCCGAAATGCCTACACTGGATTCAGTCATGCACCCTACCATCGTTTTCATTCCAAGACTTTTAGCCTCGGAAATCATTCTCAAAGCTGCGGTAGGTCCGCCACATTTGGTGAGCTTGATATTAACGCCATGGAACAATCCGTGACATTTCTTTACATCGTTTTCAAGTATGCAACTTTCATCGGCGATAATGGGCAATTGGCTGGCTGCGAATACCTTTTTCATTCCTTCAATATCGTCAGCAGCCAGTGGCTGTTCAATGAATTCGACACCTAGTTTTTTCAGCTTTGGAGACAGTTCGATGGTCTGCTCGGCAGTCCAGGCGCAATTGGCATCCACACGGAAAATAGCGTCGGTATGCTTGCGCAACTCCTGCACTATACGAAGATCTTCGTTGGTGCCTAATTTGATCTTATAGATGGGCCAGGGGAGCTCTTGCATCTTGGAAACCATTTTTTCCACAGTGTCAATTCCAATCGTGAAATTGGTCATAGGCAAATGGTCCGCCGATAATCCCCAGCTTTGATATAGCTTCTGATGTTTCTTTTTAGCAAAGTAATCCTGCGCTGCTTCATCGAGCGCACATTGTGCAAAGGAATTGTCTTTTAAAAGTGGATTGACCAGCGCCCAGAGTTCTTCCGCAGATTGGTATGCTTTACCCTCGACCATATTTCTCACGCCATCAAGAGCAGAGATCATATTTTCAATGGTAATACCGTAATATGGATTCGATGTCGCCTCGCCCAGGCCACTCAGTTGTGCGTCCCGTAGCTCAACGATCAACGTAGGTTGAACATCACGCGAGTCGTGGGCGATCGTGAAGGTATGTTTTAGATGGAGGTCAAACGTGTGAAATATCAGCTGCATAGTATAAATGTGTGTTGATCAATTGCGCATGTCAAGTCCCCAGGACAACTTGCTTCTGAGGGTATTTAGAAAACTATCGTCCAGCATTTTGATCAACTTGGCCGTAAAATCTGCTTTTCTGATAGTCAATTGCGTGTTTTCGTCTACTACCCTGGATCGGGCGTCGAGAGAAACCAAGAAATTATTGCTACGGCTTTTTACTTCCAACTTGATCACCGCGGTGTCCTCTACCACCAGAGGCCGCACGTTCAGGTTATGCGGACTGATGGGGGTGATGATGAAATTTTGCGAATGCGGAACAAGTACTGGCCCGCCACAGCTCAACGAATAGCCGGTAGAGCCAGTCGGGGTGGAAACGATCAGTCCATCTGCCCAATAGGAATTTAGAAACTCGCCATTCAGGTAGGTATGTACGGTGATCATGGACGAAGTATCGGTTTTAGTGATAGTGAAATCGTTCAAGCCAAAATTCAGTCCGTCAAACAGATCAATGTTGGAATCGACGGCGACTAATGTTCGATCATCTATCCGGAATTGGCTGGTTTCTAATGCGGCTATCATATCGGCGATCCTTTCGGGCGATACTGTCGCTAAGAAACCTAACCGGCCTACATTGATACCGATAGCGGGAATCTGCCGTTTTCCAACGTGTGTGATGGTTTCAAGCAATGTACCGTCGCCTCCCATGCTCACAACCAGGCGTGCGTCAAAAAGCTCTTCGGGTTTGTCATAAACAAGTTGAGAAAAATGCGCAATTCCGGTTTGGTCCAAAAAAATACGGAAGGGCCTGGAAAGCTGGACTTCAACTTTACGACGGGACAGTTCGTTGAACATATTTTCAATGAACGGGCGGGCGGACTCATTAAAGTTACGTCCGTGAATTGCTATTTTCATGAAAGAAAAAGTAAATCATCTTGTTTCTCCCGAAATATACGCGACAAATGTCCCGATTCAAAAGAGAAGAATTATTAGAAGCAAGAAGAAACTAGGTGGCAAGGTATCGCAAAAGCATGTCCAGGCGCTCCTGGTCCACACTTTCGATCGGATCATTGGCATGGGCTTCTTCCACTTCATAACCGAAGCGTTCAAGCGTTGCAATGATCGGGGTAATATGGGTGCGGTTGAGTTTTAAAGTAAGCTTAGCCTCATTCAGCGGATCGTAGCTTTCACCGGATGAATAGTAGCTGCTTAAAATCTTGGTGCCATTCGATTCGACCAAACGGCTGATTTCTGATAGGGAATAACTTCGCTCAGCTATTTTAAGTACAATTACTGCGCCTTTTTCCTGAACGCCGAGATCGTTGACAAAATGTTCCACAAGCTCATTGACCAGTATGCTTCCAGCGAAGCTCCTGTCGTCATGCAGGACTGGAATAATCTGCAAGCCGAACTGGTTCACGATCCGGAGCAGCTCATATGGATGTTGATCTTCTGCCGCAAAAATGTCTTTGTGCTGAATGATCAGTCTGGCGAGCGCCTCGGTACTGTCCGTTATATCGAAAAGAATGTCTTGTGAAACGATTCCCTGATATAACCCATTATCCGCCACAATTAACTGCTTCACGCCGAATTCGTCCATCCAATCCAATGCCGTGCCCACCGAATCACTCGGTTTGAGAACGGGAATCATGGGATTAATGAGAGAAGCAGCGAGCATATTTTCAGAAGGTCATTTTTCGAATCTATAAAAAAACTATATATCTATCAACTTTCGAAGCAAAAGAAATTTTTCAGCCAATCGCATTCATCAGGCAATCGGAACGGAAATGTGTTTTTGTAAAAAACTTTCCAGAATAATATTGAATTCATGTGGATGTTCCATCATGGGAGCATGGCAGCATTTATCAATAAAGTACAATTCTGAACCTGCAATGAGACGGTTGAACTCATACCCTACGTGTGGTGGCGTAATGGTGTCGTTCAGGCCCCATACCAGCAAAGTAGGAACGTGGATATCGTGGAGGTCTTTGGCCAGATTATGGCGCTGGGCCGACTTGGCAATACCAACAATGCTCATGCACTTGGGAATGCTGGATGTGGTTTCGAAAACCTCGTCAATGAGGTCTTTGGTAGCAACCTCCGGATCGTAAAATGTATAAGCAACGCGCTCCTTGATATAATCATAGCTTCCTCTCTTTGGAAAAGAGCCGCCCATTGAATTTTCAAAAAGACCTGAACTACCTGTCAAAACCAGTTTGTGAACATTATCCTGGTTTTTTAATGTATATAACAACCCGATATGGCCACCCAGCGAGTTTCCGATTACGGTAACGTTGGTGAGGTTTTTAAAGGCAACGAAATCTTCCAGAAATGCGAGAAGCGCTTCAAGACCTGCCTCGCGTGGGGGCAGCTCGTAAATGGGCAGCAAAGGAATGATAACCCGGTAGCGGTCTGAAAAATGATCGATAATGCCATCCCAGTTACTCAATGCACCGAAAAGGCCATGCAAAAGCAGTAATGTTTCGCCTTTTCCTTCGTCGATAAACTGAAACCTGTCTTCTGCATGAACTGGATATTTCATTCTCTTTTTTGTGGATTATAATGGTTTATCAAGCTGTAAAACTCAAAAAGAGTTCACTCAGGCTGTTTATAACGTATCGAAGAAACTAATGCATGATTTGGATACATTACAAAACTAGCTATTTTTTTAATGCATTTACGTTGTAAAGTAACAAACCGCATTTGATTTTCTTGTAAATATTATATTATTATTAAAAGAATTAGTCGGTTAACATAGAATGGTGCAATTTCGTTCTTCGGGAATTGCAATCCTTATATCCGAAATTTAACTAGAATTTATCTTTAAAAAGATTAGAAAAATATTAAATCCACCTTTAATTAACTCCCGGTTAATTGAAAATTATGTCTATCACCAAGCTTCTGACACTTTTGTTCGTCGTTTTACCAAGTATTTGGATTTCGCCCTACGCACAGACTACCATCGCTCTCTACCCGGATCAAATTCCCAACGCGCTGTCGGCGAAGGATCAGGAAACCAATAAGGACAACGTTGCCCGAAATGTATCGAAACCTACTTTAAGTATTTTTTTACCGGAGGCAGGGGCAGCGAACGGTACCGCCGTGATTGTATGTCCCGGGGGAGGTTACGGGGTGCTGGTGATGGACCGTGAAGGGTACCAAGTTGCCAAGGCGCTGAACAAGGCCGGTATTGCGGCATTTGTGTTGAAATACCGGCTGCCCAGTGAGGAAACCATGCAGGATAAATCGATTGGCCCGTTGCAGGATGCGCAGCAGGCCATCAGAACAGTGCGGGAGGGGGCCGCAGATTGGAAAATTGATCCTCAAAAAATCGGGATCATGGGCTTTTCGGCTGGCGGACATTTGGCTGCTACGGCCGGGACTCATTATGACAGTACATTTATCGACAATCCAAAGAAGACAAGCCTTCGTCCCGACTTTATGATACTGGTTTATCCTGTGATCAGTTTGCTGGATAAAATCGGGCACAAAGGATCTGCTTCCAACTTACTAGGCGCTGCTCCGGGTATTGAAAAGGCAAAGTATTTTTCCAACGAATTGCAGGTTAGCAAGACAACTCCACCCGCTTTTTTGACACATGCCGGCGATGATACCGTGGTACCGGTTTCGAACAGCATCAAATTTTACGAAGCCCTCAATGCAAAAGGAATTCCGTCGGACCTGCATATTTATTCCAAAGGGGAACACGGTTATCTGAAAGTCCCTGCATTTGAGGAATGGTTTGGAAGGTGCCGTCATTGGATGCAGATCAATGGTCTTTTATCCCAGTAATCAATTACTTCGCATTCGATACTCCCTTTTTGTCGAGCTTTTGGAAGTCTGAATTGTCACTGATGTACTCCGGGATCATGAGTTTCAAGAGAGCTACCATTTGATCAGTTTGCCCCGATTGAAGCACTTCCGTCAGCAGCGTTTTCATCTTTTCTACATGGATGAACGAAATAGGGGCCACGCTCGCGATTCTGATTTTTGGGTGATCGGTAGTGGTACAACCTTCTACACACAACAATTCTTCGTAAAGTTTTTCACCCGGCCGCATACCGGTGTATTCAATGCGAATGTCCTTTTCAGGCTGTAAACCGGACAAATCAATCATTCTATTCGCGATGTCTACAATCCGCACAGGGTTACCCATATCGAAGAATAGTATCTGCCCATTTTTGCCGACAGCTCCTGCTTCCAAAACAAGCTGACACGCTTCCGACACGGTCATAATGTAACGCGTTACGTCCGGGTGAGTGACCGTAATGGGGCCACCGGCAGCGATTTGCTTCTTAAAAATGGGAATAAATGAACCATTTGAACCAAGCACATTGCCGAATCGGGTAATGATAAATCGGGTGTTTCCCGACCGCCTGGACCCTAGATATTGCAGGTAGATTTCCGCCATTCGTTTGGTAGCGCCCATCACGCTCGCTGGCTTCACGGCCTTATCCGTGGAAATGAGTATGAATGTGCCAACGCGATAGGCAAGCGCCAGGTCTGCCAGTATCTGAGTTCCCAGTACATTGGTTTTAATGGCCTCATAAGGATGCTTTTCCATGATAGGAACGTGCTTGTAAGCCGCTGCGTGGAAAATGATCTCAGGCTGCGCGGAGGATATGATTTCGTTCATACGGATCGCATCGGTGACATTGGCCACAAATGAATGTATTTCAAGATACGGGAAACTTGCTTTAAGATAGAGGTCCAGTTCATGAAGATGCGTTTCTGACTGATCTAGCAAAAACAATTTATCGGGATTGTAGGAAGCAATCTGCGTGGCGAGCTCACTGCCAATGGATCCTGCCGCACCGGTAATCAGGATGATTTTGTGAAGAAGCTGGTTGCTAATATTAGCCTGATCAATGACAATCGGGTCCCGTCCGAGAAGGTCTTCGAGATTGAACGGCGTTATGCTTTGAACTGAAACGGTCTTGTTTTGATGTGACTGCATATAAAATGTAATTCCTGGGATAGGAGGATTATATTTTATACGTAGGTTTTAAGAAGAGGTCACAAAAAAAGCTGTAATCGTACAGCTCTTTTTACAAATCGATCAAGAATATTTTTACATCAATCCTTCAAAAATGCCTGGCGCGAGTCCAAACAGGATAGTAAGGAATGTGGCGAGTACCAGGATGACCTGATAAAAAGGTGCCACCCTGATTTTGACCAGGTCTCCCTCTTTCAAATAAGATGAAATGATGACACGGAAGTAATAATAGATACCGACAGTTGACATAAGCACCGCAATCACCGCAATCCAGATAATCCCTCTTTCTGCGGCGCTGGTAAAGATGAAAAACTTACCCCAGAATCCGGCTGTTAGAGGTATACCGGCCAGTGACAGCATAGAAACCGTCAGTACGAAAGCAAGCAAAGGGTTTTGCTTGGCAAGACCATTGAATGCTTCATAACGTTCATTGGGCTGTCCTTCGATTGTTTTTTCTTTTGAAACCAACATCAAAACTCCGAATGCAGAGATGGTTGACAGGGAATAGGCCAGCGAGTAAAATATAATGGCGTTCTGAGAAGGCTTTGTCATGGCGGTTAATGCGATGAGCAGGTAACCCGCATGAGAGATACCGGAATAGGCCAGCATTCTCTTGAAGCTGTTTTGGCTGGTGGCACCAATGTTTCCGACCAGCAGCGTAAGCACTGCTATTACCGCGATGACGATCCACCAGAAGCCATAAATGCCGGTGAAAGAGGTACTAAGTAATCTGAATAACGCAGCAAATCCGGCGGTTTTTACAACGGTCGACATGAATGTCGTAAAAATGGTAGGCGCACCTTCATATACATCGGGCGTCCAGAAATGGAAAGGAGCTGCGGAAACCTTGAAAAGCATTCCGATCAGCAATAATAGCAGTCCGGCGTATAGAATGTATGACTGGGTACCAGCTGGAATATTGGAAGCAAATCCCTGGATTTGCGCCAATTTGAATGAACCGGTTGCGCCATAAAGCAGCGCCATCCCGAAGAGCATAAAGCCTGTGGCAAATGCGCCCATCAAGAAATATTTCAGGGCAGCTTCGTTGGAGCGTAAGTTTCGCTTATTGCTACCCGTGAGAATGTACATGGCAACAGAAAGGATTTCAACCCCGATAAAGAGCATGATCAAATGCTCGAAACTGACCATCATAATGGCTCCCACCAATGAAAAAAGCATCAAACCATAATACTCCGCAGGCTCAGAATCAGCATTGTCCTGAAATCCACCGGAAATAGCGACGATCATGAAAGCAGAAAGTAATATGATCCCGTTGAAAGCCAAAGTAACGTTGTCGACCCGCAACATGTCATAGAAGTACAGCAACGGACCTTTGTTCCATTCCAGAAAATTGCTAACCAGGGCAATGATCAGAAAAAGGAGGGTTGCAGGAAGCAGGATGTTTTTAGATTTCGAGAAGCCGAGGAAAAGCGTAACGACTCCAAGAACTGACAACAATATAATGGGATACATATTCTTACTTAGTTATTTACCAGTTGCAAAAGTTGGCTTACAGCAGGTTCGGTTAATTTCAAAAATGTGCTTGGGTAAATACCAATCCAAAAAACCATGATGATCAGCGGTAATAGCACGGCCCGCTCGCTGGCGGTAAGGTCCTGAAAGCCTTCAACCCATTTGGACTTCGGCCCAAACATTGATTTCTGGAACAGGCGGAGCATATAAACAGAGCCCAGGATGATGGTCAATCCGGCAACAGCACCCAGCCAGCCGTCATAATTGAATACGCTGGAAAGCAGCAGGAATTCACCTACAAAACCATTCGTTAAAGGCAATGCAACGCTTCCGAGTAACAATATCATAAAGTACACACTCAAATGTGGTGTAGACTGGCTGATCCCGCCCAACTGATCCAGGTACCGGGTTTTAGTTCTGGAATAAATGATGTCAATGATAAAGAACAGCCCGATCACATTGATACCATGAGCAAGCATTTGGATCAATGCTCCTTGTAAGCCATTCAATGAAGAAGAAAATACACCCGCGGCCATCAGTCCAACGTGTGCAAATGACGAGTAGGCGATCAGGCGCTTCATATCGCTTTGCTGAATTGCGATAATGGAGCCGTAAATGATTCCGATCACGGACAGGACCATCGCCATCATTCCCCATGTTTCCATTCCTTCCGGAACGATGGGTAGCAAGAAGCGGATCAGACCATAAACCCCCATTTTCAGCATGATACCGGATAAAAGCATCGTGGCGGGTGTGGGTGATTCCGTGTAAGTATCAGGCTGCCAGGTATGAAAAGGGAAGAGAGGCATTTTGATCGCGAATGCGATGAAGAATGCCCAGAAAATAAATCCCTCAACCAGCGGGCTTAATTGAAGCTGATAGAATGCCGTGATTTCGGAGGAATGCGTTCCAGGTGTTTGGTAATACAAATAAACCAGCGCCACCATCATGAATAAGCTACCGAAGATGGTGTAAATGAAGAATTTCAATGTGACTTTCAGACGATTTTCTCCACCCCAGACTGCCGCGAGAAAGTACACGGGGATCAATGCTGCCTCGAAGAAAAGATAGAAAAGAAAAGCGTCAGTTGCAGTAAAAACACCGATTAACGCGGATTCCATGAAAAGAATGAGCGAATAAAACGTGGCCGAATTCTTGTACTCGTGCTTGAACGCGGAGAGAATGATCAGGGGTGTCAGGAATGTGGTGAGGAGCACCAGTACCATGCTAATTCCGTCGATACCGGCAGCAAATGATATGCCACCCGAAGCAACCCAGGCGTATTTGAAACCAAACTGACTACCTGCCGCAGGATCGAATTGCATCCAGGCGGTGACAGCTAAGCCGAGCGAAACCAGGCCGCCCAATAACGCTACCTGCTTTGCCAGGCGGTCACCGGACAAAAGGGTGATAACACCTGCTGCTATCGGTAAAAGTATTAAAAGAAGAGTAAGCATATTTTCAAGTCAACGGTCAGCAACAAATGGTGAACGGATTTTTTGATAAGTACTGATCAAAGTAAAAGTTTCCAGAACAAAATGACCACAATGCCTAAAACCATGGCAAAAACGTAGTCTCCCGTTGAACCTGTTTGTGTTTTTTTCAAAAGCTTCGCCAGCGAACTGATAATCCTGACGGCAGCATTGACAAACAGATCAATAAAAAATTCTCCGAAACTGTACAGAACATTGGATAAAGTTTTCGACGACTTCACAAAAACCGAATCGTAAAGCTCATCCACATAGTATTTGTTGTAAACCAATTTTTGAAGAGACGATTTTTCAGTCGTATCAGGCGCAGGTACGGATGCTTTTTGAACATACATCACATAAGCAACAATGGCGGACACCAATGCTACTGCAACAGAAACGCCCATTAAAAGATATTCTTCTGAATGAGAAAGGGTAGTTGGCTCAAATGCTATCGGATTAACCTGGCGGGCTGCATCGTAAAGCGGGCTCATGAATTCGGCCAGGTGATGCGTGCCGTGCAACGCTTCCGGAACACCGATGAATCCACCCACAGCCGAAAGTACAGCGAGAATGATCAATGGGATCGTCATGGATGCAGGTGACTCGTGCAAATGATGCTCCTGCTCATGCGTACCGCGGAATGTTCCAAAGAATGTAAGGAAAAGTAAGCGGAACATATAGAAAGAGGTCATCAGAGAACCCAGCACACCAATTACCCAAAGTAATTTGTTGTGCTCAAACACATGCGCAAGGATTTCATCTTTGGAGAAAAACCCTGCGAATGGCGGGATACCTGAAATGGCAACGGTTGCAATCAGGAATGTAATAAAGGTAACGGGTAGTTTTTTTCTTAATCCGCCCATAGACCTGATATCCTGCTCGTCGGACATCGCGTGAATGACGCTACCGGCCGCGAGGAATAATAATGCTTTGAAGAATGCGTGGGTAATGACGTGAAACATCGAGGCTGAATATGCCATCGCGCCCAAGCCCATAAACATATAACCTAGCTGACTCACCGTAGAGTAGGCCAGTACTTTCTTGATATCATTTTGTAAAAGACCAATGGATGCAGCGAACAACGCAGTGGCGGCACCGATAATACCCACGATCTCTAACGTAGAAGGAGCAAGCGAGTACAAGACATTGGAACGGATCACCATATAAATACCGGCCGTAACCATTGTAGCGGCGTGGATCAATGCTGAAACCGGTGTCGGACCAGCCATTGCATCAGGTAACCAGGTGTATAACGGTATTTGCGCTGACTTACCCATGGCCCCGATAAACAGAAACAATGTAATGGCAATGATCGCAGGATCGCCGATCGGGAAACTGGTCGCTTTACTGAATACCTCTGAATACTCTACCGAACCGAATGTGGCGATGATCGTGAAGATACCCAGCAGAAAGCCAAGGTCACCTACACGGTTCATAATGAATGCCTTGCGGGCAGCATTGTTGTAGTTTGTATTTTTATTCCAAAAACCGATGAGCAGGTAAGAGCACAGTCCCACACCTTCCCAGCCGATGAACATGATCACATAATTGGAACCCAGCACCAGCACGAGCATGAAAAACAAAAACAGGTTCAGGTAAGCGAAGAACTTCCCAAAACCGGCATCATGATGCATGTAGCCAATGGAATAAATGTGGATCAGCGAACCCACACCGGTAATGATCATCAGCATTAAAAGAGAAAGCTGATCAATCTGGAATGAAAAAGGAATGTTCAGGGCGCCAACGGTGATCCAGTCGAAAAGCGGAACGACCAGTGGCTGACTTCCGGATGCCAGAAATGCATTGAAAGTCATGACGGATAAAACGAAACTCGCCACAACGGCCAGTGTTCCGATAATTCCGGCGGCTCCTTTTGGAATATTGGGAAATCCGAGTCCGTTGATCAGGAAACCAAGTAATGGTAACAGCGGAATCAGAATGAGTAATGATGCAGACATGTTAATTTTTTAATCTTTAATCTCTTGAATAGCTACCCGTTGTGTCAGCCAGGCACGAAGCCTTTACCATTTCAGCTTGTTAAGGAAACCGATATCTGTATTTCTCGTATTACGGTAAATCATTACAATAATGGCCAGGCCAACGGCGACTTCCGCAGCTGCAACTGCCATGATAAAAAATACAAACACCTGCCCGGAAGGATCTGATCTATATGAAGAAAAGGCTATCAGAAGCAGGTTGGAAGCATTCAGCATCAATTCGACAGACATAAAGATAACGATCGCATTCCGGCGCGTAAGCACTCCGATAATACCGATCGCAAAAAGTAAGGTGCTGAGAATTAGATAACTTTGAAGAGGAATATTTTGAATAACCGCTGGTATATTAACCTCTGGAACATTAGGGTTTGGAATCATAGCAGGTTTACCTGGTTGGATATTCGGTTAAAATAGTCAAAAATAGATTTCCGGCAAAAATAGACATAAATACTACTTACTCAAACCTGTTGAGAAGGATTATGTCAACGCTGGGTTAATGCTCTCAATTTAATCTCCGTCAGTTTCCTTTTGGTATCCAGCGGAAACTCGCCTTTCATGATCCAGTCGAAGAACGAAGGCTCATTTTTCAGGACATCGGCCACGCGTTTACCATTGTGTTTCCCAAAATTGAAAACCTCTTCCCCTTTATCATTATAGGCCATACGACCAGCGAAATCAATCATTTTAGAGGCAGTGAGTTCATGCAATGCAGCCATATCATTCTTGATGGGCTCCGTTTCAACGCCATGGGCGTCAGTCACTTTCATGCCTTCGTAGCGAGCGATCTGCCCTTGAAGTACTTCGAATGTAGCAATAGTATCTGCCTCGGCACTGTGGGCATTGGTGAGGGTTTTTCCGCAGTAAAATTTGTATGCAGCAGAAAGGTTGCGCGGTTCCATCATGTGGTAAATGCGCTGTGCGTCAACGGTTTTACGATTTTTTACATCAAAATCAACACCAGCGCGAAGAAACTCTTCGACCAGCATTGGTATGTCGAATCGATTGCTGTTGAATCCGGCCAGGTCGCATCCTTCGAGAAATGATGAAAGGTTTTTGGCGATGCCTTTAAAAGTAGGCGCATTCTTTACATCCTCATCATAAATACCGTGTATCAGACTGCTTTCCAGTGGGATAGGCATTTCGGGATTGATCTTCCTGGTCCGTATTTCCGTTTCCCCGTTGAGTAAGGCCTTCACGACCGAAATCTCTACAATGCGGTCACGGACGATATTGACTCCTGTGGTTTCGAGATCAAAAAAAGCAATCGGCTTTTTGAGACGGAGGGTATGCATAAGGCTACTCTTAATTTGATTTAAGCGCCGCGAAGTTACGTTGAAACGTAGGACAGCGCAAGAAAGAGATTAGTTTATATAGATTATAAAAAGGTTAAAAGGTAGGGATCGGCCTAGTTCGAAGGTGTCAGGGATGGTCAGATATAGTCATTTGTTGTCATTGATAGTCATGCATTGTCATTTTTTTGTCAGAGGGGTTCGATACTTGTTCTTATGTATTGTTTACCTAAAAGCGACCACAAATGACAATACATGACAACAAGTGACAATTTCTGACTATAAATCACAATAGGTCAGTCAATCCAGTCATACGATTTGGTCACTGCTTTTTTCCATCCCTTGTAGAATCCTGCCCGTTTTTCTTCATCCATATCTGGATTCCAGGTATGTGCAATCGCCCAGTTTTTGGTGAGTTCTTCTGTATTTTTCCAATAACCAACAGCCAGGCCAGCGGCGTAAGCTGCCCCTAATGCGGTAGTTTCAGCCACAGCCGGTGATACTACCTGCGTGTTCAGAATGTCGGATTGGAATTGCATGAGCAACTGATTAGAAACCATTCCCCCGTCGACCCGCAGGGAGGATAGTTCAATGCCGGAATCTTGCTCCATGGCCCTTACAACGTCCAATGTCTGATAGGCGGACGCTTCCAGCACGGCCCGTGCAATGTGTCCTTTGTTCACATAACGGGTTAGGCCTGCGATCACGCCCCTGGCGTCGTTCCGCCAGTACGGCGCATAAAGTCCTGAAAATGCCGGTACGATATAGGCACCGCCATTGTCCTCGACAGTTTTCGCAAGTTCTTCAATATCACTACTTTTCTGGATCAACCCGAGATTGTCGCGCACCCATTGTACCAGCGCGCCAGTAACTGCTACGCTTCCTTCCAGGGCGTACTGGACAGGTTGTTTTCCAAACTGATACGCAATAGTAGTCAGCAGGCCGTTTTCAGAAGTTTTCAATTCAGTACCGGTGTTCATTACTAAGAAACAACCAGTACCGTAAGTGTTTTTGGCCATACCCGGCTGAAAACAGGTTTGTCCTACGAGGGCCGCATGCTGGTCGCCCAGGTCGCCTGCTACGGGTACGCCGGGCAGTATTTCGTTGGTAACGTGTCCGTAAATTTCGCTGCTGCTTTTAATGCTGGGCAGCATGATTTCCGGAATGTTATAAGCGTCGAGCATGCTTTTGTCCCAGCGCAAAGTCCGCAGGTTCATGAGCTGTGTACGGCTTGCATTGGTAACATCGGTGACGTGAATACCACCATGTACGCCGCCTGTCAGATGCCAGATCAGGAAGGTATCAATGTTCCCGAAAAGCGCTTCTCCTTTTTCTGCATCCGCGCGAATTCCCTCCACATTTTCGAGGAGCCATTTTAATTTTAGACCACTGAAATAAGTCGAAACAGGTAGCCCGGTAATGTCCCTGAACTGGTTCAGCCCACCTTCTTTTTCATATTTTGCCACCAGCTCGGTGGTCCGGGTATCTTGCCAGACCAATGCATTATAGTATGGTTTGCCGGTTCTTTTATTCCAAACAACAGTGGTTTCTCTCTGATTTGTAATACCAATCGCCGCAATGTCAGCGGCAGTAGCGGATACATTAATCCGTGCAATAGCGATCACTTCCAATGTATTTTTCCAGATCTCGGTCGGGTTATGTTCTACCCAGCCCGGATGCGGATAAATTTGTTCGTGTTCCTTTTGACCTACTGAAACGATATTTCCCTGGTGGTCAAAAAGTATGCAACGGGTACTGGTTGTTCCCTGATCAATGGCGGCTACATATTTGGACATATGGTACTATGATTGGCTTTATTTGCAATAAAGTCAGTAAGTAGGGAAAATTAACCGTCAGGGGCAAATGAGGCCCTGATTTTATTCTTTGAAAATATTTTTAACAGGAGAAAACCTTCATTCAACTATATTTATAGCCATTCAATTACGATTTGCACACCTCCCGGTCATGAAAATAAAAAAGGTCAAAAGAGTCATCGCGGTACTTGCCGGCCTACTCCTCCTTTTTTTGATTCTCGATTTGATCTTTCCTTTCCAACCCCGCATCCGGTACGCAACCCAGATCACTGATCAGAAAGGCAATGTGATTCATGCTTTTTTGAACAAAGAAGATAAATGGAGGCTCTATTCGACTGTTTCTGAAATCACGCCGCTGCTTAGTAAAACAATCATCTATAAGGAGGACCAGTACTTTTATTATCATCCGGGTGTTAATCCGGTGGCTATCGTGCGGGCTGCGTTCCGTAATATTTTTTCCGGAAGAAGGACATCCGGCGCCTCCACAATCACGATGCAAGTAGTGCGGCTGATCGAGCCGCGGCGCAGGACTTATCTTAACAAACTCGTAGAAATTGGTAGGGCTTTTCAGCTGGAATTACATTATTCCAAAGAAGAGATATTGCAATTGTATCTCAATCTGGTGCCTTACGGGGGGAACATTGAAGGAATTAAAGCCGCATCACTGCTCTATTTTGGCAAACTGCCACAACTGCTGAGCTTGTCAGAGATTACAGCATTGACGATTGTGCCAAACCGTCCTTCGAGCCTGAGACCAGGAACGAGAAATGAGGCTTTGAAAATAGCAAGAAATGAATGGTTGTTACGGTTTGAAAAAGAAGGGCTATTTGAAAAAAATATCATTCAGGATGCATTAAACGAACCATTACTGGTCAGAAGATTGCAGGCTCCGCGGCAGGCCCCACATTTGGCGTTTCGGCTGAAACAACAATACCCCGATGAGCCGGTTATCGAGACAACGCTTAAACTTCAAGTCCAGAATCAGATTGAAGAGCAGGTTAAAAACTACATTAACCGGCTGAAAACGATGAACATTCATAACGCGTCGGTGCTGGTAATTAATAATGAAACCATGGAAGTGGAGGCCTATGTTGGCTCTGCGGATTTCAACAACCCTTTCGACGGGGGGCAGGTAGACGGCGTTCGGGCAGTGAGATCCCCGGGAAGTACTTTAAAACCATTGTTGTACGCCATGGCTTTTGACAAAGGCATTATTACTCCAAAAACAGTTTTGAATGATGTCCCCGGTAACTTCGCTGGCTACGAGCCGGAGAACTTTGATAAGCATTTCAATGGTGCAGTGACTATGGAATTCGCGTTGGCCAATTCGCTAAATATTCCCGCAGTGAAGGTATTGAAGGACATCGGCACACCCGCGTTGATAGATAAATTGAGAAAATCAGGCTTTAAAACCATTGATAAACAGGCAAAAGGGTTGGGGCTATCCATGATTCTCGGCGGCTGCGGGGTAACATTGGAAGAACTGACGCGCCTTTTTGCAGGATTTTCGAATGAAGGAAAGCTAAGGAGTTTGAGATATAGCACTTTCAATCCGGTGGATAAAAAGGGTGCGGCCATTGTTTCAAGCGAAGCGGCTTACCTGGTCACCAACATTCTCACGCAGATTACCCGTCCCGACCTTCCCACCAATTTTGCCAACACCTACCATTTACCCAAAATCGCCTGGAAAACAGGTACTTCCTACGGCAAGCGCGACGCGTGGAGCGTTGGCTACAACCGCAGATATACGATCGGGGTGTGGGTAGGCAACTTTTCAGGCGAAGGAGTGCCGGAACTCAGTGGCGCTAATACCGCGACGCCATTACTGTTCTCAATTTTCAATTCATTGGATTATAACTCACCGAAAGGCTGGTACAAATCTCCGCCCAACATTGCTGTCCGTAATGTGTGTCCGGCGAGCGGGGATATTCCGTCGGAATTTTGCGAGCATCAGATTCCAGACCAGTACATTGTGGGAATTTCAGCATACAGAAAATGCCAGCATTTGCGGTGGGTTTTTACCGATCGCATTGGCAAGATCTCGTATTGTACTTATTGTCTGCCTGAAAGTGGCTACGAGAAACGCGCATACCCTAATTTGGCACCTGAGCTCATTGCATTTAATGAACTCCAAAAAATTCCCTACCAGAAAATTCCGCAACATAACCCGGCCTGCGAGCGAGTTTTCCATGAAGGTGCGCCGCTGATTGTCAGTCCGAATGAAGGGAGCGAGTATTACATTCGTAAGGATGAGCCGCAGCAAATTCAGCTCGCGTGCCAGACCGCCAATGATGTGCAGGAGGTTTTTTGGTATGTTAATGACAAGCTTAGCAAAAAGGCGCCGCCGCATGAAGGAATTTTCATTAATCCACCGATGGGTAGGGTCAAAATATCATGCAGCGACGATAAGGGGCGGAATTCGGATATCTGGATTGTGGTGAAGCGAATGTGAACCTGCGGTCATTTCTGGTCATTCGTAGTCATTTTTTTGTCACTCATTGGCTGGCTTTAAACAACACATGACGATAAATGACAATACATTGACTACCAAGTCAAAGTGCCTGCCCCTCAGCTTCCTGATAAAGAACTTGTACAAGCGTCTGACCAACAGCTTTTAATGTTTTTGGGTCAATGTTTTCCATTGTATCGTGGCTGGTGTGCCACTGATCAAAAAACGTGTGGGAAATGTTATTCGGCCGTGTATGAATGATATCGATCATCGGAATATGCGCCACTTTATTGACTGGCCAGTGATCGTCCGTGATAGATCCGCCTCTTTCATCAATAAAATAATTGTTGTAACCAAGTCTGCTGGCAGTAGTCCAAACTTGCCGCACCACATCCTCCGCATTTTGAACCGAAAAACCTTCTTTCAAAAACGTAGCGCCTTTTGCACCCACCATATCCAGCAGTACCCCGAAATAAGCAGTGTAATTGGGCGTATGTTTGTTAGCAGACCAGTATTGCGAACCCAGGCAAAAACCACTGTATTCCATATTTGTTTCTTCACCTTCGGTACTACCCCAATCTTCGGCGTCGAAAAATATAATGTCGACCCCAATCTCTGGTTTTTTGGTTTGTAGGGACAAAACGCGGGCGATTTCCAGCAGTATACCTACGCCACTCGCGCCATCATTGGCAGCGATGACCGGTTTGTTTTTAACCAACGAATCCTGATCCGAAAATGGGCGGGAATCCCAATGTGAAGTCAGCAAAATACGTTTGGTAGCAGCCGGGTTGAAACTTCCGATGATATTTCTTCCATTGACCTTGGTACCGTCATATGTAGTATCAACAAAAGGCTGCTCAATCACTTGCAAACCGTATTTTTTTAATTCTGAAACCAGAAAGTCACCACAAGCTTTGTGCGGTGCAGAGTTAGGAACGCGTGCGCCAAAATCAACCTGTTTCTGAACAAATTTAAAGGCGGAATCTGCATTAAACTCAGGGCTTTTAACCAATGCCACAGCTTGTTCAGCCGTTTGATCAGAAGTAGTCTTGGTTTTACAGCTGGAAATGCAAAAAATTATGAATATTAGGATTGTTAATTTCTTCAACAACAGATCCCTGGAAAGAAATAGCATCTTCTGATTTTATATTATTGCGTTAAAACCGGCCAGTAGAGCCGGCGTCTTTTGATCATTCCTCATAAGCCCAGTCGATCCTCACTTTCGTGTCGCGGATCACCAGTCCCTGATTTTTGAAGTAAGAACGGATTTCATCGACTTTTTCGTAATTCCGTAACAATTTAAATTCGCTGTACAATTTCAGCATGCCGTCAAGAATACCGTAGCCTTCGGTCAATTCCTCTTTCAGGCCAAGCACATCTTCGAAGAAAATGACGAAATTTTCTTTCAGCGACGTGAAGACAGCTTCTCCCAATTGAGCCGTTTTTAGCTGACCCATATTGATCATATTAATGTATTTGAGCAAATTGAATAGGTTAGCAAATGCTACTGCGGTATTGAGGTCATCATTCATGGCACCGTAAAAACCATCAACGGATTTCTCAATGTCCGCTTTTTTAGCTTCGTCAGCTGCTACTCCGTCTTCATGCACATAGGTCATCAACTTGGCATTCCTTAAACCATTTGCGAGCTTTTTATAACCCTTATTGGCAGCTTTTAACGCCTCGTTTGAAAAATCCAATGTACTGCGATACTGGCTTTGTAACATGAAAAAACGAACACTCATCGGGCTGTACGCCTGATCCAGCAAGTCGTGATTTCCGGAAAACAATTCAGATGGAAGAAACGAGTTACCCAGTGATTTGGACATTTTTTGCCCATTCACCGTCAGCATATTGGTATGCATCCAATAGCGCACGGGCTCTTCACCGGTCAGGGATTTCCCTTGTGCGATCTCGCATTCATGGTGAGGGAATTTTAAATCCATTCCGCCGCCGTGAATGTCGAATTGCTTACCTAAGTACTTCGCACTCATGCAGGTACATTCAAGGTGCCAGCCAGGGAAACCCATTCCCCAGGGCGAATCCCATTGCATGATGTGTTCAGGACTGGCTTTTTTCCAAAGCGCAAAATCTAATGGATTGCGTTTTTCTGCTTGTCCGTCCAGGTCGCGGGTTTCGTTCAAAAGGTCTTCGATAACACGTCCGGAAAGCTTACCATACTCATTCCCGCCAGCCTGGTACTTATTAATATCAAAATACACGGAGCCATTGGATTCATAAGCCGCGCCTTTTTCTACCAGTTTTTGTACTGCTTCGATCTGTTCAATGAGGTGACCGGTCGCAGTAGGCTCGATACTTGGTGGTACTAGGTTGAAAATGGCAGAGACATCATGGAAATCATTGGTATACCGCTGCACGATTTCCATAGGTTCCAGCTTTTGCAGCTTCGCCATCTTGCCAATTTTGTCTTCACCCACTTCTCCGTCGCCCACCAAATGGCCCACATCCGTAATATTTCGAACGTAGCGTACCTTGTAACCAATGTGCGTCAGGTAACGATAGAGGATATCGAATGATAGAAACGTACGGATATTTCCTAAATGGACATTGTTATAAACGGTGGGACCACACACATACATTCCGACATAGGGAGCTGCAATGGGAACAAATACATCCTTTTTACGGGTAAGTGTATTGAATATTTTGAGAGGCTGGAAAGTTTGTGCGGTCATTTATATTTTACTTTCTTTTTGATCTAATATTTAGAAGATGGTTTTTCAAGTTTCATTTCAACCCATCCGATTATCTGCTCTGCTTTGTCTAGGCCAAGGTCTGCCAGTTCTGCACTTTTAGCGCCATCGTACCCCATTGCGAGATGAAGAATTTCATAAGCCAAAGCGAAGTTGGAAGTGACTTTTTTGTCCAAACCACTCAATTCTTTTTGATACCATTCGACACTCTTTCTTGTTCTCTTCTTTTTTTCACCGAATAATTCATTTAGAGCTAGTAAGACTCCTGTGTAAGCAGCATGTCCAGCTATTTTAACATATTTCGCGTCGCGATACAATCCATCCTGCTTTTTCGCATTGTTACTGAGAAACCCTTTTGCATTGTCAATGTGTCTTCTTGCTTCTGAGATTTCTTCCATTTAAGTATGTGTTGATAGTGAAGGATAAAAATTCGATCGTTTACAAAAATAGCAAATAACCAATGATTGATTAGTAACTGTTTAGCAGAAAGCTATCGCGCAAAATCGCTATTCGGTCGTTTTGATTATCTTCGCAGCGTTTTTATAACAAAGGCACAGTTTGAAACTAACTTAAAATCAATACAATACTTATTTATGAGTTTACTAACCGTAGGATCTGTTGCATTCGATGCGCTCGAAACACCATTTGGAAAAACAGACAAAATTATTGGCGGTGCAGCCACTTATATCACACTAGCGGCATCATATTTTACCAAAGAAAATAATCTGGTAGCAGTAGTTGGCGGTGATTTTCCAAAGGAAATGATTGACTTGCTGGAAGATCACGGCGTGAGCACTGAGGGACTGGAAATTGTTCAGGATGGCAAAACTTTCTTCTGGTCGGGTAAGTATCATGAAGATATGAACACCCGTGACACGCTGATCACTGAGCTGAATGTCATGGAGCATTTCGATCCGACCATTCCGGAATCCTACCAGGGAACTGAATTTCTGATGCTGGGTAATACGGTACCTGCTACTCAGAAACTGGTGATCGAACGCATGGCGAAACGCCCGAAGCTGATCATGCTCGATACCATGAATTTGTGGATGAACATTGCATTGGAAGATCTAAAAGCGGTTCTGAAACTGGTTGACTTGCTTACCATTAATGATGAAGAGGCGCGTCAGCTTTCAGGAGAGTATTCTCTTCGCAAGGCTGCTGCCAAGATCATGGCAATGGGGCCGAAAACGTTGATCATTAAAAAAGGAGAGCACGGCGCATTGTTGTTCCAGGATGATAGGATTTTCTTCGCGCCTGCATTGCCGCTGGAAGAAGTTTTCGATCCGACTGGTGCTGGCGACAGTTTTGCAGGCGGATTTATTGGTTATCTGGCTAGTACAGATGACATTTCCTTTGAAAACATGAAACGCGCGATTATTTATGGTTCAGCCATGGCGTCATTCTGTGTTGAGAAATTTGGAACAGAACGCCTGGTTAACCTTACTCAGGAGGAGATCACTGCAAGAGTTCAGGATTTTGTGAACCTTTCGAGTTTCGAGATTAAATAAATGAGTTTAAAGTTGATGGGTCTATGAGTTGAGAAAATATAATTCTTTTGCTTGTAGACTCATTTTTTGCATAAACCCCTCGTTAGTAACCTGCCCAAAGTTTTCAATCCAATGAATATGTCCTTCCGAAATGTCATAGCTATCCTGATTTTTGTCGCTGCGACATTACCAGCTAGTGCACAGCACCATCCTACATTGCCTCATTCAAAAAATAAAATTGTAGTAATTTCTCACCGCGGGAATCATGTTGAGTCGCCTGAAAACACATTAGCGTCCACCAGAGAGGCCATAAATTGCGGTTCTGACTATGTGGAAGTGGATCTGAGGACGACGAAAGACGGGCATTTGGTAGTACTGCACGATGCGAAAGTGGATCGGACAACCAATGGTTCGGGCAAAATTGCCGATATGACTTTGGCAGAAGTTAGAGATTTGCAGGTTTTTAACCGAAATAAAAAAACGCACCGTATTCCCGAATTCAAAGAAGTGCTGGCGCTTTGCAAAGGCAAAATCAACATATACCTCGACTTCAAGGAGGCGGACGTAGCGGAAACCTGGCGTCAGATTAAGGCGGCTGGAATGGAAAAGCAAGTGGTAGTTTACCTTAATAAAGAGGTGCAGTACCAACAATGGAAAGACGCGGCGCCGGAAGTACCTTTAATGACTAGCCTGCCAAAAGAAGTTACGACTGGCGAACAGCTGGCTGATTTTCTTAAAAAACTGCACATTCAGGTCCTTGACAATGTTGCTAACCACGAATTGGTAAAGGCCGCAAACAGTCATGGAGTAGCGGTTTGGCTGGATGTTCAGGACCCGAAAGAAGGCCCAGCTTCCTGGAATGAGGCATTACATAAAGGTGTTCAGGGATTGCAAACTGACAAACCTGCCGAAATGGTTAGTTTTATAAAAAAACTCGATACTAATTAACGTGAAATAATTATCTGCATTGATCATGAAAATTTTCAGAATTTCTCTTGGAATTATTTTCATTCTAAATGCCTGTAATTCTGCTCCTAAGACTGTAGCGGTGAATGATCTGCCAGCTAAACCCGTAGCGTTGCAAATTCCCTCTAACATCTTATATGCTGATATAGATCCTTTTATCTCGGTGAAAGGGATGACTACCCGCGAAGTAACCACCCTATTTGAGCAAATGCTCACTGCCGACCAGCAGTATCGTGACAGCCTGAATCACGGAAACAAACAAAATGAAGCGCTTTATTTGAAAAAAATGGTTGCGAATGATGAGGCAAACCTCAAAATTCTGGACAAAATCGTTCAGGAGTTTGGCTGGCCGGAGATAGATACTTTTGGTGCGAAAGCTGCTGAAACCGCATGGCTTATTATTTGGCATCAGCGAGGTAAAAGACACATTCTCTGCAAATACTTTGATCTGATGGAGAGCGCTGTTGCAAGGAAACAAATGAATGCGGCTTCATTCAATCAAATAAAAGACACGATCGAACAGTTATCGCCCGACCAAGTCGTTTATTGATTTGATGTGTTTAGATAAATCGGGCAGTCAGGGTCGTGGGCGCCGGGTAGGTAGCCGGTACTCATCAAAAATTCGTTGACGATTTCGCCGCCAGTGAATTTGAATGTCTTTTTGAAAAGCTTCACCCATTCCAGTTTGGTTAATGGGTGATTGGCATTGAGCCAGCCTTTGAACGAGCCGAAATCTTTTTTTAGCTCCAATATTTTCTGTGCATTCACGATCGCGGCATTGATTTTCAGACGATTTCGGATAATTCCGGGATCCTGCAAAAGCCGCTCGCGATCATTTTCATCGTAGGCAGCCACTCTTTCAATCGAAAAATTACTATAAGCCGAACGGAAGCTTTCCTGCTTGCGAAGCATTAACAACCAGCTCAGCCCGGCCTGGTTAATTTCCAAAAGCAATCGTCCAAACAATTCGTCGTCACTGTCGATTTGAAAACCGTACTGATGGTCGTGGTAATGCTTATGAAGCAGATAATCAGCTTCTTCTGAAATATTATTGTTGACGAAAGTGCAATATGACATGCTGGTAATTATTACTTAATGAAGTAGCGATCGAATGCTTATTTCAAAATCCCGATCTGAATTTCTGTAATGTTTCGCTCGGGATTTTCGAAATCCATATTAATATAAATTTCACGATTTTCACCTGAAAACGCCAAGTTTCCGGAAATGATTGAGGACACCAATGTACCATAAGCTTCGCCAAATCCATTCCAGTCTCCGTAAAGCTGATCGGTGGCGCATTCGAACTTGTCCAGGTATTTTGTTTGAAATGCAGAGTTTGCCAATTCAGGCTTTGGAGAAACGGGCAAGGCGATGGTCAATGTGAATACCGTTTCAGGATTGCCATCCGCACCATTGTAAATCCAGTACACAGGGCCATTGATCTCTAAATTATTCTGGACCGCATCCCGGTAGAGTGTATGCGCGACATGGCGAATATGTTCGGAAATTTCCTTTAATGAGGTCTGTGTTTCGAAATACAAAACATGGATGGGCTGAATAGTTTTAAGCTGCATTTTGCGGTCGGTTTAATTTGTTTATGCAAATGAAACGGCTTCCAATGACAACCCTATGTCAGTAGTTGTGTGAAAATTCATTTTAATGTTTCATCCGGCGAACCTTCTGTTGCAGCCACGGATAACTGATGTACAATACCTTTGTCGCGCCTATCCCTATTCCCGCACCCATGAGTACATCCGCGAGCCAGTGCTTGTTGTTGAGCACGCGTAATGCACCCACGGCTGTGGCAGTACCATACCCTCCAATGCTGTAAAGAACGCTTCGCCGCCCATATTCTTCGTGCAAAAGGGTAGCATTGGTGAAAGCAGTAGTAGCATGTCCCGATGGAAAAGAGTGATAATCTTCACCATTGGGCCGAGGGTAACGCACAATTCTCTTCAAACTCTGCGTCACTCCCTGCGCTACCAGATTGGAAAGCAAAGCCAGAATAACCTGATCCCCGAGGGAATGCTTGCCTTTTACGCCCGAAGCCGCAAGGCTCAAACTGACCACTCCCGGCGCATAAGGCAGGAAGTCGTCCACATTAGTACGAAAGTCTGGGTATCTGGAAACCACATTTTCCTGCAAATGCCTGCTGATTCTGCCCTGCACGATCAGAGCAGCAATCCCCAGGGATACTGGCGGAATTACATCGCCAGCTTTGACCGTCCAGAGCGTGGAATCTCTTTGCGCCAGCGATTCCTGACTGAAAAAATTACAGCACAGGAAAAGGCATAACAAATGTGTCCGGGCCAATTTTAACATCATAGGATCGCTTCTCTCACACGCACGAGTCTTTCCAAAAGGCCTTCCAGCTGATCCAGCGGCAACATATTAGCACCATCGGATTTCGCCTCGGCAGGATTAAAATGGGTTTCTATAAAGAGCCCGTCCGCACCGACTGCGATAGCCGCTTTGGCAATCGTCTCGATCAGCTTCGGTTTGCCGCCTGTTACGCCGGAAGTTTGGTTAGGTTGCTGTAAAGAATGCGTACAATCCATCACGATGGGTACACCAAATGAAGCCATTTCGGGAAGATTACGGTAATCGACGACGAGGTCGCCGTAACCAAAACTATTTCCACGGTCAGTTAAAATTACCTGGCAGTCGGGATTGACCTCATTGATTTTTTCAACTGCAAATTTCATAGAACCTCCCGAAAGAAACTGTCCTTTTTTCACATTGACAGCCTTGCCAGTTCTTGCAGCGGCAGCGAGCAGTTCGGTTTGCCGACATAAAAACGCTGGAATTTGAAGTACATCTACATACTCAGCGGCAAGTGCAGCTTCATGCGATTCATGGATGTCGGTAACGGTAGGTATGCCGAATGTTTGGTGTACTTCCTGTAAAATTTTCAGTGCTTTTTCGTCCCCTATGCCCGTAAACGAGTCGATTTTTGTCCTGTTGGCTTTGCGGTAGGAGCCTTTGAAAATATATGGAATGCGCAGTCGGTCGGTAATGGTTACGATATGTTCAGCGATACGGAGCGCCATATCGCGGCCTTCGATCGCGCAGGGGCCCGCCATCAGGAAAAATTGGGGAGAATCCGTGTTTTTTAAATCAGGTATTGAAATCATACTGTCATTAATCTGTGAACAATAAAAGTTTCGCGAATGTACAGTTATCCGTAATGTTCTCTATATGATGGATAGATTTCTTGAAACTTAACCCGGGTAAGCATTTGATTTTCTGCTTTTTTTATTTTCGGTGTACGGTACACTATAAAATGAATGGACTAAAAAAATTTTGAAAAAGTGAACTGAAATATCTTTCTTTGTTGCGATTTTAACCAAAAAGTGATTATAAAATGTCAGCAATTGCAGAAAGAGTTAAGCAAATTATCGTCGAGAAACTCGGCGTAGAAGAGTCGGAGGTTACACCGGAAGCAAACTTCCAGAACGACTTGGGAGCGGACTCTCTAGATACCGTTGAATTGATTATGGAATTTGAAAAAGAATTCAATCTATCTATCCCTGATGATCAGGCAGAGAACATTGGTACAGTTGGCCAGGCTGTTGCATATCTGGAAGAAAACGTGAAGTAATTCGGTTTCTTTGCTGTATCATCTTCTATTTCTGTCCCTATTTTATGAGTTTTAAGCGAGTTGTAATTACAGGAATGGGTGCATTGACGCCCATCGGGAATGATGTTTCTACCTTTTGGACAAATTTGGTTGCAGGTGTAAGCGGTGCAGCACCTATCACGCGTTTCGATGCTGAGAAGTTTCGTACCCGTTTTGCCTGCGAGATAAAAGGTCTGGATATCAATAATTACATTCCGCGACAGGAAGCCCGTAAAATGGACCCTTTTGCACAGTACGCCGTCATTGCAGCAGATGAAGCAATGACGGACGCCGGCTTTGACGCAGATACGCTTGATCTCGACAAAGCCGGTGTTATTTGGGGTACCGGAATAGGCGGGTTGAAAACCTTCGAAGACGAAGTGATCAACTATGCCGAAAACGGTAAAATCCCACGGTTTAATCCATTCTTCATTCCCAAGATGATCGTGGATAGCGCCTCGGGAGTATTATCCATCCGCTACGGATTCCGGGGGCCTAATTTTATTACAGTATCTGCCTGTGCTTCTGCTACTAATGCATTAATCGACGCCTTCAATTATATCAAGCTCGGCATGATGAATGTCTGCATTTCGGGAGGTTCCGAAGCAGCTGTTACCATTGCAGGGGTTGGAGGTTTCAATGCATTAAAAGCATTATCAGAAAGAAATGATTCTCCTGAAACAGCCTCACGTCCTTACGATAAGGACCGCGACGGATTTGTACTCGGAGAAGGCGGAGCAGCTCTTATTCTGGAAGAACTCGAACATGCAAAAGCGAGGGGAGCTAAAATATACGCTGAAATGATCGGGGCCGGAATGTCATCCGACGCCTATCACATCACCGCTCCTCACCCGGAAGGTTTGGGGGCTCACATTGTCATGAAAAATGCAGTTGAAAATGCCGGTATCAAACCGGAAGACATCGACTACATTAATACGCACGGTACTTCAACTCCAATCGGAGATCCGCAGGAAATTAAAGCTATCGAGAAATTTTTCGGTGACCACGCCTACAAGCTTAGCATTAGTTCTACCAAGTCCATGACCGGCCATTTATTGGGCGGAGCAGGAGCAATAGAAGCGGCTGCCTGTATCATGGCTATCAGAGATCAGATTATCCCGCCCACTATCAATCATTTTACCGACGATCCGGAAATCAATCCAAGATTGAACCTTACTTTCAATAAGGCTCAGAAAAGAAATGTTAATATTGCACTAAGCAATACATTTGGTTTTGGAGGGCATAATGCATCAGTCATTTTCAAAAAATATGAGGACTGAGGACTGATTAACTTTTTACACTTGGCAAAGCGAATTCTTATACCGATACTCTCTCTTTTCAGAACCGGAAGTGCTGAGGATAAAAAATTTAAGGAATCGATTGCTCATGTAATTGGCGACCGGCCTTCCAATCTTGGCGTTTACCAGCTCGCATTCCGCCATACTTCCGCTTCCCGGGAAACAGCCATCAAAGGTTTTCGCGAGTCCAATGAAAGATTGGAGTATCTGGGAGATGCCGTTTTAGGCATGGTCGTAGCAGAATTCCTTTTCACCAAATATCCCTATAAAGACGAAGGTTTTTTAACAGAGATCCGTTCCCGCATTGTAAACCGCGAATCTCTTAATCAGATTTCAAGAAAGCTTGGCCTCGACCGGCTTATCGAATACGACGGCAACCGCCGCGGAATGTCTCCGAGATCTTCAATGTACGGCGACGCGCTGGAAGCGTTTGTAGGAGCTATTTACCTGGATAAGGGCTTTCGGTTCACCCGGACTTTTATCATTAGCAAACTAATTACACATTACGATCTGGACAACATTATCCAGAACAACGCCAACTTCAAAAGCCTCATCATCGAATGGGCGCAACGCGAGGGCAAAGAGATCCGTTTCGAAATTCTGGAAGAGCGGGGAACACGGCATCATCGCGAATTCATTTCCCAAATCCTCGTTAACGACGAGCCATTTGCTACGGGCAATGGTTTTACCAAGAAAAAAGCCGAGCAATCTGCTTCTGAGCAGGCCTGCGTTTTACTGGAATTAAAATAAGCTTCATTTTACGCTAAATTGGGTTGCTGGTCTGCAAACAGCAAACGAGACATTTTGTGCGTTCGCTTTTGATAAAAATCGGCCATTTTGTCAGTTAATTTGTGATTTTAGGCAAAATAACGACATTTTGTCCTATATTTTAAGTGTTTTTTCAAAAGGTATAGAAGTTGATAATGACAGTGCATAACCGCAACGGTTAAAACTGAAATTTACAAACAACAAAAAACCTTATAGCAATGAGCACATTAGTCAAAACACATTTCGCAGGTCCATCTTATTTGAACGGATTTTTTGGTAAGGATCTATTGAATGAATTCAACACGCCTGCTTTCTCAGGAAGTGTACCAGCTGTAAATGTTATTGAAAGTCAGGAAGGGTTCCGCATTGAAGTGGCTGCTCCCGGTTTACAGAAATCAGATTTCAAACTGAATCTTGAAAAAAACCAACTGACCATTTCGGGCCAAAAAGAGCAAAAAGAAGAGGATACCAATGAAAAGTATACCCGCAAAGAATTCAAGTATACTTCGTTCCAACGTACTTTCACATTGCCTAACTCAGTGGATGGCGATAAAATTGAGGCTAGTTACTCCGAAGGTATTTTGAGCGTAGCATTGCCAAAACGTGAAGAAGCTAAGGAAAAACCTGCCCGTGCAATCGAAGTTGCCTGATCTTTTAAGCATTAGAAAAAGGCGTTATTTGCGAAAATAACGCCTTTTTTATGAGCAGGGAGCAATACAAAATTCTCATATTCGTCTGGCAGGATATTTTAGTAATTATCAAATACGATATCTTTGTTAAAATATGTTAAAAGAGCTGGACACGGGAATAAATTGTTATTTGCTTTGCGTTATTCATTCACAAAAATATAACCCCAACATATGTCTATGAAAACAAATTGGAAAGGTTTAGTGTTGGTTGGGTTGATTTCAAGTGCATCAACCCTCGCTGGCTTTAAACTTCTTGGTAATGATAGTGATAGAGATGTAATTTTTAAAGAGGCTCCATCCGAATCTATTAACCGTTTTACTTCGACCGGAGCTCCGGTGGGCGCCCCTGGTGATTTTGTATACGCAGCTGAGGCCACTACTCCAACAGTGGTGCACATTAAGTCCACGATGACTCGCCAGTCATCGAGAGGCCAGCAGCAGATCCCTGATATATTCAAAGATTTCTTTGGTGACGATTTCGGAGGAGGTTCACGCGGCCCGCAATCTCAGGAAGCGTCGGGTTCAGGAGTTATCATTTCCCCTGATGGCTACATTGTAACCAATAACCACGTCGTGGAAGGAGCTCAGGAGTTGGAAGTGACCTTGCATAACAAAGGTAAATTTAGGGCGAAAGTGATTGGTGCTGATCCATCTACGGATATTGCAGTGATTAAAATAGAAGCCAAAGACCTTCCGGCCGTGACCATCGGCAATTCTGATGCGGTGAAAGTAGGAGAATGGGTAGTGGCAGTAGGAAATCCTTTTAACCTGGAATCAACTGTAACTGCGGGTATTATCAGTGCAAAAGGTCGCGGATTGGGTATCATTGGCCAGTCAAGCCGTCGTAATGGCGTGACGCCAGCTTCTACTGCAGCAGGTGATTCTCCATTAGAATCATTCATTCAAACGGATGCCGTTGTGAACCCTGGTAACAGCGGTGGTGCATTGGTAAACCTGAAAGGGGAGTTGATCGGTATCAATACGGCCATTGCCAGCCCGACAGGAAGCTTTGCAGGTTATGCATTCGCAGTTCCTTCCAGCATTGTTAAGAAAGTATCAGGCGATCTGATCAAGTTCGGAAATGTGCAACGCGGCTACCTCGGTATCGCATTGGACGATCTGGACAGCAGAAAAGCAGAAGAGTATGGCGTGAAGGTGAACGACGGTGTGTATGTACGTGAATTCACTGAAAATAGTGCAGCCAAGGCAGGCGGTGTGGACAAAGGTGACGTGATCGTGAAAGTAGACGGACTGAACATTCATTCAATTCCTGAACTGCAACAGTCGATCGGTCTGCACAAGCCTGGCGATAAAGTGAACCTGACTGTGAATCGTGATGGTAAAGAAAAAGACCTTTCGATTACATTGCGTAACCGTACCGGTGGTTCTGAAATTATCAAACGTGACGAAACAGCAGCTGTTATGAACACGCTGGGTGCCCAATTCGGTAACCTGAGCGACGCTGAAAAACAACGTCTTGTCCGTTACAAAATAGATGGTGGAGTGAAAGTACTATCCATTGACGGCGGTAAATTTGCCCGCTCACAAGTGGAAGAAGGCTTTATCATCACCAAAGTGAATGGAAAGGCAGTGAAGACTGTGAAAGAATTCGAATCAGCAATTGCCGGCAAAGAAGAATCAATGGTGCAGTTTGAAGGGCTTTATCCTGATGCTCCATACGATGTTTACTCGTTCGGCTTCCGGATGTAATATTATTGAGGTTCAAAAAAGAAACCGGCTGTTATGTTTATCATAGCAGCCGGTTTTCTTATGTATCGGATTTGAATTAGAGCATAAATTTCAGTTTTACGACTTCCTTTTCGCTCAAAAACCGCCATTTCCCGCGGGGCAAATCCTTTTTATTTAATCCTGCAAAAACAGTACGGTCCAGTTTCTGAACTTCGTAACCCATGTGTTCGAACATCCGGCGAACAATGCGGTTGCGTCCGCTGTGAATTTCCAAACCGACTACCATTGCATCCGGTGTTACAATTCCAACTTCGTCGGGCCGGATAAATCCGTCTTCCAGTTCAAGGCCGTGCTGTAACAACTCGAAATCCTCAGTAGTAATGGGCTTGTCGAGCTCAGCCTGGTATATTTTCTTGATACCGCCTGACGGGTGCGTCAGCTTTTCAGCCAGTTCGCCATCATTGGTCAGCAATAGTAACCCAGTCGTATTTCTGTCGAGTCTTCCTACCGGGTACACGCGTTCAACACATGCGCCCTGGATCAGGTCCAGCACCGTTTTACGCTCTTCCGGATCGTCGGTCGTAGTAATGTAATCCTTCGGCTTGTTGATTAGGATATAAACCATTTTTTCAGGGTTCAATGCCTTCTTACCGTATTTGACAACATCGGTACGATGAACTTTATAGCCCATTTCGGTAATGGTCTTACCGTTCACCGAAATCTGGCCGGAAGCAATCAGGTCGTCAGCTTCACGTCGTGAACAAATACCAGCATTGGCGATGTACCTGTTCAGACGTATTTCTTCGCTTTCTTCCTTTTTGTTCTTTGGAGCATTCTTTTTTTCATATTCCGACAGATTGTATCTCGGAGCGCTCTCAAAACGTCCTACTCTGCGATCTGCTCCACGATCTTCTACTGGCGCGGGCTGTTCTTCTTTCGGCTCGCGCTCTCTGAAATTCCGAGCGCCGGAGGCGTCAGATTCGTCTTTTTTTTTAAAAACAGGACGTTCTTGTCTGTCGCGCGGCGTAAATGAACGCGCAGGACGATCCGATTCTGTCCTTGGTTTGAACTCACGGGACCCGGTGTTTCCGGTCGAACGCGGCCTTTCAGTTCTCTCACTATTAAATGGACGTTCGCCACGATCCGATTCTGTTCTTGGTCTGAATTCCCTTGAATCATTTTCACGGTCGGGACGTGGCCGCTCAGGTTTGTCGCCAAATGCACGTCTTACGCCTTTCGGCCGATTATCATCACGTGGCCTGTCATGATCACGCGGCCTGTCGTTATCCCTTGGTTTGAACTCGCCTCTTGGCTTATATTCCTCCCTTGGCTTAAATGAGCGTCCTTCTCTTTCAGGACCAGTTTTACCAAAATCCTTTCTTTCTCCACCACGATTTTCACCATCGCGGCTAAATGTGCGAGGTCTGTCGGAAGCAGGTTTTCCTTCGCCATATTTTTTGAATTCAGGCTTGTCAAAACGCGGCCTTTCGGTACGCGGTTTTTCATGGTCAAAATTCGGCCTGGCTTTGGGTCCTGTATTTTCTGTGTTGGAATCCGCCTTTCTTAAACTTGATTTTTTAATACTGGGCTTGCTGAAACGGCTCTCTGCTTCTGGCCGTGCTTTTTTAAACGGACGGGCTGAACCGTCATTGCTTTTGCGGAAGGAGCCTGTCCCACCGTTCGAAGGACGCGAAGCGCCGGCTTCCTTCGAATTGGTTGTTCTTTTTCTCATTAGGAATGCAGTATCACTACTGGAGTTTTTTTTCCTCTTAACAAATTTACCGTGTAACTGATGGTGATTTTATTGGTAATCAACTTACTATGTTGCCACTAAAATCAGTTAACTAACGTATCTGATGATCAGAGTACTAGTAATTTTAAAATTTTAGGGAACAAAGATACGGTAATTTTTTGAGTAAATATTTTTGTTTCTGTTTATGCCAAAAGTGACAAAGGAACGTTTATAAGTACTATCGGAGAAAACGGGTTGCAAATGCCTATTTTACCTATCTAAACCTTCATCAAAAGTATTGAATATGTCAACTGACGTTCAGGACCAACCTTTATGGAAACCCGGAAAAGCTTTGCTGGAACAATCCAATCTCAGAAAATATATGGATTGGCTGTTCGTAAAAAAAGGACTTTATTTTCGCTCTTACCATGACCTGTGGGAATGGTCGGTGACGGATCTGGAAGATTTTTGGGAGAGCCTGTGGCAGTATTTCAATATCAAATCACACGATCTTTATCTGGAAGTTTTGCAAAAAACACTGAGCGGAATGATCGGTACCAAATGGTTTTCCCGCGCTAAGCTGAATTACGCAGAACATATTTTCAGGAATAAAACAAAAGATCGTCCCGCGATCATCTTTCAGTCAGAACAAGCAGAGTTAAGGGAAATTTCCTGGGAAACACTGGAAGCAGAGGTCGCAGCAGTGGCAACGTGGTTGAAGCAAAGAGGAGTAAGGTCAGGAGATCGTGTAGCAGGCGTTTTACCGAATATCCCACAGGCGGTTGTTGCTTTTCTGGCAACCAATGCAGTCGGGGCGGTGTGGTCATCCTGCTCGCCCGATTTTGGCAAAGCAGCGATTACCGAGCGGTTTTCACAAATTGAACCCAAAGTGCTTTTTATCGCTGACGGATATACCTACAATGGAAAGACGCACGATATGACTTCTTTCGCACAAGAATTGTCGGCGGCGCTACCGAGTGTGAAGGATACCGTTTTGGTTACCAACATTCATTCAGAAGCCCGGCCAGAGCGTTTTACAGCCTGGGAAGATATTTTGCATTTACAGCATTTCGGGATTGATTTTGAACCTGTTCCATTCGATCACCCGATCTGGATCCTGTATTCTTCCGGTACTACCGCCCAACCCAAAGCGATTACGCACAGTGTTGGTGGTTGCCTGATCGAGCATATGAAAGCGTTAATGCTGCATCAGAATGTTAAACCAGGCGACCGGTATTTCTGGTACTCTACTACTGGCTGGATGATGTGGAATTATGCATTGGGCTCCATGCTATGCGGCACCACGCTCGTGATGTACGATGGCGCACCTGCTTACCCATCGTCGCAAGTGCTGTGGACTCTGGCAGAAAAAGCAAAAATTACGCATTTCGGAAGTGGCGCGGCCTACTTTATTGCCTCCATGAAAAGCGGGGTAAGCATTACCTCTGAAAGACTTAATCATTTGGAAACCATTGGCTCCACTGGCTCACCATTGCCTCCTGATGTGTACGAATGGATCTATAAGCAGGTAAAAAAAGACGTCTGGCTGATCTCGCTGAGCGGAGGGACGGATGTATGTAGTGCGTTTGTGGGTGGTTGCCCGATCCTGCCTGTGTACGCGGGAGAAATTCAATGCCGGATGCTGGGATGCAGGATTGAAGCTTATGACGATCATGGTAAACCGGTACTCGACGAGTTGGGTGAAATGGTGATCACGCAGCCCATGCCTTCCATGCCTATTTATTTTTGGAATGATCCTGATGATGAGCGTTATCTGAGCAGCTACTTTGACGTTTACCCGAATGTATGGCGACACGGTGACTGGATTAAAATTACATCCAGAAAATCTGTGATCATCTACGGCCGGTCGGATGCGACCTTAAACCGTGGCGGTGTAAGGATCGGTACGGCGGAAATTTACCGTGCGGTTGAGAGTATCCCGGACGTGAAGGATAGCCTGGCGGTGTATCTTGAAAAAGAAAACGGAGAAGGTACGATCTCATTATTTGTAGTATTGACGAAGGACAAAACATTAACCGAAGAGCTGAAATCGCAGATTAAGAATGCCCTGCGCACCCAGTACAGCCCGCGCCACGTGCCCGACACGATTGAACAGGTGAACGATATTCCCTATACGATCAATGGTAAAAAAATGGAAGCTCCTATGAAGCGGATTTTAATGGGCCAGGACCCTGCCAAAGTGATCAATATCGATACCATGCGAAATCCCGAGTCGTTGAAGGCTTTTGTTTAACGCTGAGTTTCATTTGCATTAAGCAACCAAAATCGTTTACTTCACGTTAGAAAAATGTGCTCCGTGCGGGCAGATTTTATACCCCTTTCAAAAATCTCAACCAGCATGAATCCAGAAAAATCCCAGACACCGATTCATAATTCCAAGTCAGTGGTACGTTTGCCGATCATAATAGGCATTACCCTGGCAGCAGGGGTACTTTTAGGTAGTACGTTTTTCAGCGGCGGCAAGAAATTGTCGGATGTTGCCAAAGGATACGCCAAGTACCGGGAAGTGCTGATGCTGGTCGAAAACAATTATGTCGATTCTGTCAATACAGACGAGCTGGTGGATTTTTCCATTGCCAAAATGCTCGAAAAGCTAGATCCCCATACTGCCTATTTCAATACAGAAGAAGCTTCTGCCGCTCGCTCGCAATTGGAATCAGGATTTGACGGAATTGGCGTGGAATTCAACATTTACAATGATACCGTTTACGTGGTAACTCCATTGAGCGGAGGGCCATCCGAGACAGCCGGAATTCAGAGCGGTGACAGGATTATTTCTGTTAATAAAGAAAATCTTTCAGGGCCTGGTGTTACCAATGCGCAGGTTTACAAATTGTTACGCGGAAAAAGAGGTACCAAAGTGGACCTGGCCATTGAAAGGGTAGGGTTAAATGAAAAGATGAATTTCGCCGTGGTACGCGACCGTATCCCGACCTATTCGGTTGACGCGTCTTATATGGTGGATCAAGAAATTGGCTACATTAAAGTGAGCCGTTTTTCTGAAACTACATTCGATGAGTTCAAATCGGCATTGAAGACATTGAAAGCAGAAGGCCTTAAAAACCTGATCCTGGATCTGCGTGGTAACCCAGGCGGCTATATGGAACGCGCTACGAGCATGGCTGACGAATTTATTGCGGGCGATAAATTATTGGTATATACAGAAGGAAAAGACAGCCGTTTCGACAGAAAAACCCGTTCTCACGTGGATGGCCTTTTTGAACAGGGACCATTGATCGTACTCGTTGATGAGGGTAGTGCATCAGCATCTGAAATTTTGGCGGGAGCATTACAGGACCATGACCGCGCATTGGTTGTAGGCAGAAGATCTTACGGAAAAGGATTGGTACAAATGCCGATCAAATTAGCCGATGCTTCGGAACTGCGGCTCACGATTTCAAGATATTATACACCAAGCGGCCGCAGCATTCAGAAACCTTATGAGTTAGGAAAAGGAGAGGATTATAGCCAGGACCTGTCGCACCGGTACGAAAGCGGTGAATTGTTTAATGCCGACAGTATCAAATTTGATAAGACCAAAATATACAAAACCGACGGCGGACGCATTGTTTACGGGGGCGGGGGAATCACGCCAGATATTTTTGTGCCAAAAGATACGCTGCTGAACAGCAAGTATTTATTTGAATTATATTCCAAAAACATCATCCGGGAGTATGCATTGCGGTATGCGAATGAGAATAAGAAAAAGCTTGAAAAACAGTCTTTCAACGAGTTTCTAAGTTCTTTCCAAATCTCGGACGCTATGCTTTCGGAAATGGTAAAGGACGCTTCCAAATCAGGTATTAAACCTAACGAAAAAGAATTGCGCCATTCAAAATCATTGATCACTTCTCAAACAAAGGCGATCATTGGCCGGTATGTTTGGGGAAGGAAGCAAAAGAATGGGTTGAACAATGAGGTTTTTCAGGTACTCAATCCAACGGATAATGTTTATCAGCAAGCTGTTCAGCTGTTTAGCCAGGCAGCACAACTTGAAAAAGGCAAGTTCAGCAGCATGAACATTCCTAAAAACAAGGATTAGGCTGCTCATTTTATAGTAACGCATTAATAATTTGTAATGTCCCGAATTGCATTGATTACCGGAGCTACTTCCGGAATTGGAAAGGCAACTGCTGAAATTTTCGCTGATGCCGGCATTGACCTTATCCTTTGTGGCCGTCGTAAAGACCGGCTCGATGAAGTCGCTGGAACCCTCGCTTCCAAAGCAAAAGTAACCACATTGATTTTTGATGTCCGCGACAAAGGCGCGGTGCTGGCCATGATAGGCTCACTACCGGACGAATGGAAAAACATTGACATATTGATCAATAATGCTGGCAATGCACACGGCATGGGGTCGCTGGATGAAGGTGATACGGACGATTGGGATGCAATGATCGACGGAAATGTCAAAGGGTTACTTTACGTCTCCAAAGCTGTTATCCCATTATTATTGGAACGTGGAAAAGGTCATATCGTCAATATCAGTTCCATTGCAGGCAAACAGACCTATGCCAACGGCGCGGTTTATTGTGCGTCAAAAGCGGCTGTGGAAGTGCTGAGCGAAGGAATGCGGCTCGAACTGACACAGCATGGAATCAAGGTAACCAACGTTGCGCCGGGCGCAGTTGAAACTGAATTTTCTTTGGTGAGGTTTAAAGGGGACGAAAACCGTGCTGAAAAAGTATATCAGGGTTTTGATCCATTGCAGGCTAGCGACATTGCGGATGCTATTTTTTATGCAATTAATGCACCTGATCGCGTAACCATCGCAGATATTACCATTCTTGCGGGTGCTCAGTCAGCCGCAACAACCATTCACCGGAAATAGACCTTTTCCGGTTTTTATTGCTTATGAAAACTTTCAACGAAGGTGCTGCCGCCGACACTGCTGCGTCGCTCACTGCCTCACAAACAGTATTTCCTATATTGTTAGCATTGAGTTTCTCGCATTTGCTGAACGATACCATGCAATCCCTGATCCCGTCCATTTACCCAATGGTGAAGGACTCATTTCAATTAAGTTTCTCACAGATCGGCCTCATTACTTTTACTTTCCAGATTAGCGCGTCGGTGTTTCAACCATTGGTAGGCTCGTATACTGATAAAAGGCCACAGCCGTACGCGCTGGCTGTTGGGATGTGCTTTACGTTACTAGGGTTGATTTCCTTGTCTCTCGCTAATAGTTTCAATATTGTACTGGTATCTGTCGGCTTGATAGGTATCGGGTCCGCAGTCTTTCATCCGGAAGCTTCCCGCGTCGCACGTATGGCGTCGGGCGGAAAGCATGGGATGGCACAGTCGCTTTTCCAGGTAGGAGGGAACGCGGGTAGCTCGCTTGGGCCTTTGCTGGCTGCATTGATCTTACTACCGTATGGCAGGTTTCAGATCATCTGGTTTTCACTGGTGGCACTGCTGGCGATCGTGATTTTATCATGGGTAGGGGGCTGGTATAAGCAAAATCTAGCTCAAAATGTGGTTAAAAAGGCTGGTAGCGTTGTTAAACAGGACACGCACCTTTCAAAAGGGCAGGTTATATTTGCCATATCCATTCTGCTGCTGCTCATTTTCTCGAAATACATTTATATGAGCAGCATTTCTAGCTATTTCACTTTTTACCTGATCGATAAGTTTGGAGTGTCCATTCAAAGTTCGCAGATATACCTTTTCGCATTTCTGTTCGCGGTGGCGGCTGGTACCTTCATTGGTGGCCCAGTTGGTGATCGTATTGGCCGTAAGTATGTTATCTGGATTTCAATTCTGGGCGCCGCTCCTTTCGCATTACTGCTTCCCTATGTTAATCTGTTCTGGACAGGCGTGTTGAGCTGCGTGATTGGATTGATATTGTCGTCTGCTTTTTCAGCCATTCTGGTATACGCTCAGGAACTGATTCCAGGTAAAGTCGGAATGATCGCAGGCTTGTTTTTCGGATTCGCTTTCGGCATCGCGGGAATTGGTTCGGCAATATTAGGAAGCCTGGCCGATCAGACCAGCATTGAATACGTTTTTCGTATTTGTTCGTTTTTGCCGTTAATTGGCTTGTTGACGGGGTTTTTGCCTAATTTGGAGAAGGGGAAGGGTTGATTAGGCTGGACTGAATTTTTTCAAATCACCCCATTCTCACCAATTCTCAAAATCAAATTAGGATCAGGGCAAATGGATACATAATGTTCGCGGTCCTTAATGCTGCTTACTCCTGGAAAATCGCCGAGGTAGGAACCGATATCACTAATGATCTGCAAATGAAGGTGCGGCGGCCAGTCACCATTTTCGGGGTAAGGTCCTATTTCAGCAAATTTTTCACCGGCAGCAATGCTTTTCCCTTCGAAAAGGCCGTCTAGTGACGATAGCGATAAATGTCCGTAAAGAGTGAAGAATTTAATGTCCTCCAATTCGTGACTTAAAATAATGGTTGGCCCGTAGTCGCCGTAGTGATCATTGAAGGCAAAACTATACACGATGCCATTCAAAGGCGCATAAATAGCCTCGCCCGCCCCGGCCCATATATCCGTACCCAGGTGAATGCTCCTGGGGTTTTCCTCTTCCGATGTAAAATGCTTCCTATGCCTGTAAATAACGCGGTCTTCCCCATAGCCACCGATGCCGGTGAACGTATTTCCGGAAAGCATTTCTTCGAAAATATATTTTGAAAAAATATCTGTTTCCGAAAAGTCCCTTCGCAGCAATTCATGGTTATTCGCAGAGAAATCCAGTCTTCGGTAAGGTTTCTCATTTCGGATAACTGCAGCGAATTCGGTATGTTTCAGAAGTAACTGTTTGAGAGTGGCCATGGGTTGATAAAAAAGGAACTTACCAAGTCTCGAAGACTTGGCAAGTTTTATTTATTTCGGATCCAACGCTTGTTTGATTCGCTGGTGCACATCCTGCAAGTGGTACTTGGTATTTTTATCGGTATTTCTTGCTATTGCTCCCTGTAAAGTTGTTTTCAGGCTTTCCAAATGTGCTCTAGCCACAGAAGGTAAATCGGTTTTTTCCAGTTCAACGACTCTTGTTGAGAAGCCGTAAGTAATACCCACCGGCACCGACAACACATTCGCCTTGCCAGGTTTCAGTAAATCGATTAACTTTTCGGCATACACCTTTTGCAAGTTTCTACGATACAGATCAATGCTTTTACCCGTTTTCGCCTCCGACCATATGCCATTTTCAAGATCTGTAAAAAGATCATCCAGCGTATAGTTTTTCGCAGAAAGACCCGTTTCCATCAATCTGACAGCCCTGTCGCCCGCAAAGAGAGACGTTAATGTATATTCCTGTAAAGCTTTAATAGCCTCAACACCCGACTCCGGCTTGATCTTGCTTAGGATATTCTGGTCGAGCAACCATACCGGTGTTTTGAATAACTGCGTATTTAAAAAATCAATAGCGTCTTTCTGAGTAGCTTTTGGTACGGTCGTGAAAGTAGAACCATCCATGTCGTAGGTAGTCGGCGTATCGTAAATGCCACCGACGTTCTTGATCACATGACCCAGGTAGCGACGATATTGCGTGACGACATTACCATAAATTTCATCAAGCTCCTTATAACTTTCACCATCCTCCTTGCTCCATTCAATCAGATTTGGGATGATCCTTTTTAGGTTTTTAATACCATATTCAGAAGCTTTCATGGCATTGTCACTCAAATCTTCCGTTTGGTAGCGAGGGTCGTACGGACTGATCTCAGTTCCAAAATGCAGTCGAACATCCTTATACGCTTCCTTCGTCAGGTTGTTGAGCAATGCTTTCTCAGCCGCCACATCTTTGGCGTCCGTAAAATTGGAATATCCCCATTGAATGGCCCATTTGTCGTAATCGCCTATTCTTGGGAAAAGATTAGTAACACCATCTTCCGGCTGCGCCACGTAATTGAAACGCGCATAGTCCATGATCGACGAGGTATGTCCGTGCTGCTCTACCCAAGCTTTATCACGCAATTTTTCAACGGGTGTGGCCGAGCTAGCGCCCATGTTATGACGTAAGCCGAGCGTGTGACCGATTTCGTGCGAAGACACAAAACGTACCAGCTGGCCCATCAATTCATCATCAAATTTCTTTTTACGTGCATTTGGATCCACTGCCGCAGCCTGGATAATGTACCAGTTCCGGAGCAGCCGCATGACGTTATGGTACCAGCCAATGTGGCTTTCCAAAATTTCACCGCTTCTTGGATCGTGAACGTTAGGGCCGTAGGCATTCTGTATATCAGCCGCGAAGTAACGGATCACGGAATAGCGCGCATCTTCCAGGCTCATAGTAGTATCTTTTTCGGGCCAGTACTCACCTCGAATGGCGTTTTTCCATCCTGCTTTCTCAAACGCAGCCTGCCAGTCATCTACACCTGCTTTCAAATATTTGCGCCATTTTTCAGGAGTTGCCGGGTCGATATAATAAATGATGGGTTTCTTAGGTTCGATCAGTTCACCATTCTTTTGACGCTTTGCATCTTCTGCATTTTTAGGTTCCAATCTCCATCTCACCGCGAACACCTCAGTGTCAGATCGTTGAGATTCTTCTCCGAACACCGCATATTGGTTTGCAAAATACCCTACCCGGCTGTCAAAGATCCTTTTACGCATTGGTTTTTCAGGAAGCAGGATCAAGGAAGTATTCATTTCAAATGTAACCACACCCGCATCCAGTCCTGATGGCAGGTATTGACCGATAGACGGAACCGGCGTGGTTGTCAGCAACTGGGGTGCAACTGAAAATGTCTTTACGGTCCTGATTTCAGTATTAATCGGGTAGGAACTGATTTTTTCTATGTAGGAAGCTTCTTTTTTGAACGCAGTCAGTTTTAATAATTGCTTACTGATCGAGCTGAGCGAAAACACCTGGTTATCTGCATTAAAAAAATCCGTTACCTCAATAACGGATGATTTTGCACCCGGATCTTTTTTGACGGCTTTGATATCAAAAACGCCGATGATGGGGTCAGAATTGGAATTTTTTACGGCTTGAAAAATGGGTTTGGTGCTGTCCGGGCTGGCCACAACGATGGTTACCGAACGCAGCAGCAAATTGTTGTCCATTCCTTTTTCCCAGCGGATCATTTGCCTGTTTACTTCTTCTCCACCAAAAATCCCTCCACCCGCTGCCGTTTTAGAGTAGCGTGTAACGGCCATAATGTCGTGGTCAAGTAATGAATCAGGGATCTCGAAATACCACTTTTCATCCATTTTGTGGACTGAGATCATCCCTTTCTGGCTCACCGCACTGGTGTCGATCAGATCTTTGAAGGCTTTGGGGCCTTTCTTTTTGTCGTCTTTCAGCTTGTCTTTCACCGCCGTCGCAACTGCATCGACGGCTTTGTCAATCTTGATGTCTTCCTGTTTCTTTTTTTTTCTTTGCGCCTGAGCGTCATTCACATACAGGAAAACGAGTCCCGTGATAAGAAGGTAGCGTATTAATCTCATAGAGTTGGTTTGATAAAAACTGAATTACAAAAATAACAACTGGCATTACAGTGCGAGCGAATAATACGTTAGCGGTAACTTAATTATTTTGACATTAATTCGGCGAGAACGCCTTCTTTTAAGGCATAACTGGATACCTGCAATTTCCGGATTCCATGGCTTTTCAGGACATAATCGATCAGGCACACTGCAACCACGATCATATCGACGCGCAATTCGATCATTCCGGGGATGTCCATTCTTTCGGCATGATTTCCGGAGAGTATCAGCGCGTAAATACGGTAAAATTCTTCGATGGGTAATTCAAAATCAGTCTGTTTCCGGGATGGCCAGTCACTGGTGCGGTGATGAAAATCAATGTCGATTAATGTATCGAATGTACCGGACGAACCGACCAATTTTTCAGGAGCATACTGATGTACCGCATTGGCAAGGGGAATCAGGTTTTCTTCGAAATGATTATATAGGTTCTTTCTGTCTGACTGCGACAATGGATCGTTACGCATGAATTTTTCCATCAGTCGCTGACCACCTATCTCGAAGCTTTGTTTCCAGAAGATCTGAGACTGATTGCCAATGATAAATTCGACGCTTCCGCCACCGATATCCATAATGAGTGAGGGCGAATGTCCAATGTCGGCACCATTTCTGACTCCATAGTAAATGTATTCGGCTTCCCTGTTTCCGTCGATTACGGTAATGTCAATGCCTGTTTTGGTAAGGATCTGAGCGCAAAAGTCAGTTTTGTTATCCGCATTTCTAATGGCACTGGTTCCGAATGCAAATGTATTTTCAGGTTCAACATTAAATGAATCCAGTTTTTCCCGAAAATATAGCAGAACATCCATTGCCCGGTCTATTGCTTCCGGCGTGATGATCCGCTTGTTTATTCCGCCCAAACCAATCCTCGCTGGCCTGCTTTCATGAAAAATACTAGTAAAGCTTCCCGCGTTTTTATCGACGATCAGCAGATGAAAAGTATTTGTTCCTAAGTCAATAATTCCCAGTCGCGAGCTCATATCGGGCTGTTTAATCTGTTAATGGGTTTCCTCTCAGTGCAATGATTGCAAAAATAACCTAATATTAATGACTTATTTCTTGATTTTCTGTTTGATAAAGCTTTTCTTTGCAGTCCGATTTCAGAAACCAATTCAAAGAACATTATTTTTTATAAGCATGCTTATTATAAACATTAAAGACAACGAATCGATTGACCGCGCTCTTAAGCGTTACAAGAAAAAATTTGAAAGAACTGGTACAATGCGCCAGCTTCGTGCTCGTACTGCTTTCGAAAAACCATCTGTTAGACGTCGTTTCGAAGTTCTGCGTGCCGTTTACAAAGAAAAAACTTACGGTCATTTAGAAGACTAGTTCTCCGGAATTGCTTTCTGAAAGATTTCGATAGGATTATTATATCCATTCCATATGAAAAAGAGCTGTCTTGTGTTAGACGGCTCTTTTTCGTATGTTAGGCCTATGATAACCGCATTTCTGGAATTTTTGAAGTTTGAAAAACGGTCCAGCGTTCACACAGTCAAGTCATATGAGACTGATCTGGACCAGTTTCAGAAATACCTGCTTTTCCAATATGATATTAAAGCGCCGGAATCTGCGACATCTCCTATGTTGCGCTCCTGGGTTGTCAGTTTAATGGAAGAAGGCCTTAATCCTTCCTCTATTAATCGAAAAATAGCATCTCTTCGAGCTTATTATGGATTTTTGAGACGAAAAAAACACATTAGCGACGATCCTACCAAAATTCTCTCGGCATTAAAAACCCGCAAAAAGCTGCCGGCATTTGTGGAAGAAAAGGCCATGGAAATGCTGTTTGAGGCAGATACATTTACAGATGACTTCGCAGGAATCCGAGACCGTGTCATTCTGGAACTCCTTTATGGCAGTGGTATCCGGCTTGCAGAACTCATCGGTCTGGAAGAAAAGGACCTGGATCTGGCCGGACGAACGATTCGGGTTTTTGGTAAAAGGGCCAAGGAGCGGATCGTGCCGATTTCAACAACATTAATCGTTTTGCTGCGAAAATACCTGGAACAAAGGGCCCCGCTGGAAGGCGTGGACGCATTGATTATAACCGATTCCGGGAAAGAGGCTTATCCCGTTTTGATCCAGCGGACAGTTAAAAGATACTTATCCGCCGTCACCACGCTTTCTCAGAAAAGCCCCCACGTTTTACGTCATACTTACGCCACGCATTTGCTAAACCGGGGCGCAGATCTGAATGCAATTAAAGAACTTCTCGGACACGCTAATCTGGCGGCTACGCAGATCTACACGCACAACTCCATTGAAAAGCTTAAAAAAACGCATCAACAAGCCCATCCAAAGGCCTGAAACCCATTTTTTAGAAGTATATTTGCCTCCATTGCAGATTTCAAAATATAATTTCGTCACTCCCATATGAATAACAGTTTCCAGGACGCAGTTGTAACGAAGTACAATATTTTCAATAGCCTTTTCCTGAGTTTGCCGTATCGCGGTATTTTTCAGACAGGTTCGTTACTTCCCATACTTACCCAGCAAAGTGAGACAGGATTTCAGGAGGGCAAGTCCCCCAAAGAAATCATTGAACACTTTTTTTCAGAGCTTCTGGAAACGGCGACGCCAAAAGAACGGGCGGATTTGCTTTTTGCTTTTATCCAATACATTGAGAGACAGGTTGTTCTTTTCGATTCAGTAGAGGATGCAGCATTCGATCAAACGCATGATCTGACCGGGAAAGGTTCGGTAACTTACCTGACCGAGCGTCTGGATAATGATGAGTTGAAGAAAAAACTCCTGACGAAGCTGGAAGATTTCAGTGTACGCATAGTGCTTACGGCGCATCCTACCCAGTTTTATTCGGGAAAGGTTTTGGGGATTATCAATGACCTGGAAGATGCGATCAAGGAAAACGATTTTACGGAAGTAAATCAGCTGCTGTTGCAATTGGGCAAGACTGCATTTATCAACCATGAGAAGCCAACGCCTTTCGATGAAGCGGTGAGCCTTTGCTGGTTTTTGGAAAATGTATATTACGATGCCATTCCCTCCATTCTCGAAAAACTGATCAATGGGCTGGGAATGAGTGTGCATGACTGGCAGTATCCTAATCTTTTCAGACTTGGATTTTGGCCCGGCGGTGACCGCGACGGTAATCCGTTTGTGAACCCCGAAATCACATTACAAGTTGCTGCGAGACTGAGAGAAACGTTGCTGAGAGGATACTACCGCGATTTGCGTCAGTTGAAACGCCGGTTGACTTTCAAAGGAGTGGACGATGCGGTTTCGCTGGCCGAGAAAAAAATGAACAGCACGATTTTCGGGCCGTTTGAAGAAGGCTATGAAAATGCGCAGGAGCTGATCGATGAATTGCTGAAAGCGAGAGAAGTGCTTGTGAGCAAGCATCAGGGACTTTTTGTTGAACTACTTGATAATTTTATATTGAAGCTGAATATTTTCGGCTTCTTCTTCGCTAGTTTGGACGTGCGGCAGGATAGCCGTAAACATGCCAAAGCTTGGGAAGATATATTGAAAAGGCTGGAAAAGAAGATCCCTCTGCTGAAATACAGTGATTATGAAAGCTGGGATGAAGCCAAAAAAATTGATCTGCTTTTGTCGCTTAACATTCCTTTGAGAGACGAAGACTACGAAGATCCGCTTACCAAAGATATTCTCGGCTCAATTCGGGCCATTAAGACTATCCAGGCCAGGAATGGAGAGAAAGGTGCTCACCGTTACGTAATCAGCAATAATACCTCGGCATTAAATGTTATGCAGGTAGTATCGCTCGCGAAAAATCTGATCGCTGACGAAGACGGCAAACTGGCTCTGGATGTAGTTCCTCTTTTCGAAACAGTGGATGACCTTGCGAATGCGCCTGACATTATGCGGACGCTGTACGAAAGCGACTACTACCGCACGCATTTGGAAAACCGCGAAAACCACCAGACGATCATGGTAGGGTTTTCGGACGGTACCAAAGATGGTGGTTACCTTCGTGCAAACTGGTCTATTTACCGGGCAAAGGAAGAGCTGACGAAAGTTTCCCGCGAGTTTGGGATCAAAGTCACGTTTTTCGATGGTCGCGGAGGGCCTCCTGCACGTGGTGGTGGTAACAATCACAATTTTTATTCATCGCTTGGCTCGGACATTGAGGATAAAGAAATTCAGTTAACTGTTCAGGGACAGACGATCAGCTCGAATTATGGAACTGTAACCACGGCTATGTACAACCTGGAAAGGTTGTTTACGGCTGGTTTGGAAAACCATTTGTTCAGAGGGAACCGGGTAGAAGACGAATTGAGCGCGGAAGATAAAGTTTTGATTGAGGATATGGCAGTAATCGCCTATAACTCTTATCTCGATCTCAAAAATCATCCAATGTTCGTGAAATACCTGGATAAGAAGACACCATTGCGCTTCTACGGCCAGACTAACATTGGAAGCCGCCCTACCAAGCGTGGCAATGATGATGAGGGATTGAAATTTGAAGACTTGCGTGCAATTCCTTTTGTAGGCTCATGGGCACAGATGAAGCAGAATGTACCAGGTTTTTACGGGTTCGGGTCTGCTATTCAGGAGTTGGCGAAGATCGACAAAACGGAAGATATCAAGCAGCTTTATAAAAGGTCATTGTTCTTCAGGACACTGATCGAAAACTCCATGCAATCATTGTCCAAAGCGTTTTTCCCTGCCACCAAGTACCTTCGCGATGAGGAGGATTACACGGAGTTCTGGGATAAAATGTACAATGAGTTTTTACTTACAAGAGAGCTATTGCTTGAAGTATCAGGGCAAAAAGAACTGCTTGACAGTAATAATGTAACGAAGGTATCGATCAAAACGCGCGAACGTATCGTGCTTCCCCTGATCACCATTCAGCAGTACGCCTTGCAAATGCTGGCAGGAGATCCTGCGAAGCTCCAAGTGGATGTGGAAACATACAATCAGCTGATTATGAGAGCAATGTTTGGAATTATTAACGCTGCGCGCAATTCAGCTTAGAAGTTAAAATATAATAGAGCGTAAGGCACTGGTGATTCCGATCACCGGTGCCTTTTTTATTCGTTAACCTCCGGTTTGGTAAATAATTCGGGGTGAAATTTTTTAATGAATGCCCCATAAAATGTTCCGCCGAGTAGAATGGCGGTGACCAATTGATAAACAGGGGTAAAGTATTGCCCTAATGCGAAGCGGAATAATAGAACCAAAAGCAGCATTACGATGGCTGGAAAAGCATTTTTAGTAATAATCTTCATGATCGCGATATTAGTTAATGGAATAAGGCTTCCCACAAAATAATTGTGAATGAAGAAGCTGATGAAGCTGGTCACAACTACACTTTCTGCCACGCCTTCCAGTCCAAAGTTAATTCCGACCAAAATACCTGAGACCGCAATGATCCGGGTAATTGTAATGATTTTCAGGTAAGTTTTAGTTTTTCCGACGGCCTGAAAAATAGCTCCCGGAAAAACGCAAATTTCAAAAAGCGACGCCACGCCCAGTATGCGGAGCACCGGAATAGCCGGAAGCCATTTTTCTCCCATAACAATCGGAACAGCCAGGTCACACACGGAAGCAAATCCGAAAATGATGGGAAAGGCAATTAATGTAGCGAGCGAAACTACTTTCAGATAGTGATAGCTCATGGCTACCGGATCCTGTTGAACTTTTGAAAGAGCTGCGAATACAACCTGAGAAATCCGGCCTTTAATGTTGGAAATTGGCCACATATAGAGGCTGTACGCCAAACTGTAAATGCCAAGCGTCCCCGTTCCCATCCATTTCCCGATTAAAATATCATCAATGCGCCTCCCAAATAGCAACATAAACTGAGACATGGATTGAGGAACGCCGTAGTTAACCAGTTCTTTTACTTCTTTAATGGCAGGGTCAAATTTGAATTTCGGCCAGGCAATGAAGCAAAAATAAAATGTCCTGACGCCTTGTGCCAGCAAAAGTCTGACGACCAGTGCAACCCAACCATAACCAGCATAGGCGAGATACACAGACACGATCCCGGAAATGACTATACCGAAAAAAGAGGTGACTGCGATCTTTTCAAATAACAGTCGCCTTTGTAGCTCAGCCAATGGAAACGTTTCCAAAAATTGGAGAGGTATGGTAAGGCTCAGAAGAAAAAAAGCACTTTCAAGATCAGGATTTTGATAAAAAGAAGCGATATAGGGTGAGCTAAGCCAAACTACGAGCATCATAAATAAAGCAGAAGTCCCGGCAATGAGCATTACCGCCGAATAAAAGCGGTCGGACAACACCTGCCTTTGCGTGAGGGCCGACGCACTTCCCAAAGATCCAAATGTTTCGATCAGCCCGACAAAAGCCAATGTTGCCGTCATGACCCCGAAATCGTTAGGTTCAAGTAAGCGACTCAAAATCAACGTAAAAGCAACACCAGTGAGTTGTCCTCCGAATGATAAGATCAGGTTCCACCGGATGCTGGAAAAAAGAGAATTCTCAAAACTATCTAAACCTTCGTCAGCCAATTCCTCAATGTCAAGGTATAATTATGAGAATGTATAAGGTATTTCCGGTGAATCCAAGGGAATTCTCCAATGGTCCGGATCGTCGTACTGGTAAGCTTTATCCACAATATTAAGTAATGCGGCGGGTTCGCTGGTGTAATTCTGAACGCCGTGCCATACTCTCGGAGGTACAATGATGAGCATGGGCCGCAATTCGCCACATCGGAATTCATTGATCTGTCCATAAGTAGGTGATTCCTCGCGGGCATCATATAACACGACTTTAATAGAGCCGGTATTGACAAAAATGCGGTCGGTCGTAATTTCATGTGCATGCCAGGCTGAAATACCCTTCGGGTTGAGTGAAACCTGGAATATTTGTGCTACGGATAAGTCGTCCAGTTCCCAGTCCTGCCTGTATATCTCGGTTAGGTAGCCATTATTTTTGATGACGTTTTTCACTTCCTTTACAGAAACACCATCTATGAACTTAATGTTGGACGGATTCCATTGCGCCGTGATACTCTTGGGGTCTTTGATCGCACCGTCAATGCCCCATTTCGAAGTTTGTAACATTTGAGTAAATAATTTACGTTAATTCAGTCCTCTTTTTTTTCGATAGTTGAGTAATAAGCCACCTTTTCCAAAATTTCGTCTGACATTAAATTCTATGGTATTTAACCCCAGTTTTATAAATAATGCTTGTATTTTTTTTGTAAAGAACCGCCAGTAATAAGTATTTTCGTCATAATAAATTTGCTCAAAACAGTTATACAATGCCTTGGTAGCCAGCTGTTCCCGGAACTGAGGGTTGTTTTTAAGTTGATCGGAGTAATAGCTGTTTTCGTAGAAATGCCTCTCACTGTACGCATTTTTGCGGGAGCTGGAAGGAATTGCGATCACTGTAAAATGCTTAGTAGGTAAGATGCGCTTGCCTGCCTCATACACCCGTTTGAGCCAATCGTGTGAAGGTACCAGATACAGGTCTTTCCCCGGCCGCCAGAAACCCACTTCCTGGACAAATTCTTTATGCAGCAACCAATTGGAAGCCGGTACAAAAACCTGAGAAGGATGATAGCCGTATTTTTCAGAAATGACCCCACTGAGGATGGAAAGGTGTTTTTCTTCGTGATGATCAATAAATCCGGCGGCTAGTACAAGGTCCGCGTCATTGGCTTTTAGGAAATTCAACGAGAATTCGAGATGATCCGGAAACCACAGATCGTCGTGATTCAGAAAAGCAATGTAATTGCCCTTAGCCAGTCTTAAGCCCACATTGTTAGGTTCTGACTGCTCGCCAAAATTCTCTTTTAAATTGGTAAATGTAACCCTTGGGTCATTAATACCGGCTACCACAGCCTCAGTATCATCCGTGCAGCAATCGCCGACGATGATCAACTCCCAATCGACAAACGTTTGGTTCAGAACGGATTGAATGGAGTATGCCAGGATATTACTGCGATTATAGGTTGCAGTAACAATGGAAATGACCGGACTTTTCATGGACTAAAAAGAAGCCGTTCGAGCAATCTTACTGCAAATCAGTCATTAAGATGCTGTGAGATGACGGATTTTTACAAATGTCGTTTCACCGGGATTACTATTTTGGTGTGGAATCGGCCATTGGTAAAACGGAGGGTATCTTCATAGGAATTGGGATATCTCTTGGAACGTAAAACAAAGGAAACGCTGAAAGTGCCCTTAACTTCCATACTGCCATTTTCCTGATATTCATTTAGTTGAAGGTAATTTTCTTCTAGGGGCAAAAGGTCGTATCGATCTCGAAATATATCTTCATCGATAAAGGTTTCAAGCGATGCATTGACAGAAAGCGAATCCTTACAAGTGGTTTCGTTGTAAGGAATAACTTTATAGCGGCCTGGTTTAGGGGGGATTTTTCCAAAACCCAGTATTTGTTGGAGTACCCCTTCGGAATCTTGAAGCATCGAATAAATGTAAATACTTTTTATAAAACAGTTTGCAAAATCTGGCTTTGTGGTGGAGCCGCGAACGGTTTGGTATGCATTACTATACGTTTTCTGCCAATCCCTTCCATTCACTTTGGCTTTCATGTATCCCCATGAGTTTAATGGAACTACGCTACCACGTTCGCAAGCAATGAAGGAGAACATAATGGCTGATAGCACAATTTGGATTGGGCGCTGGAATTTTGAATTGTAGGTATTCATTTTCGAAACATATTTGTCTGATTTGAATGACTAATAAATGTCGATGACCTTAGTATGGAATTTTCCCTCGGTAAAATGCAATGTGTCTGAAAGTGCGGGAATATCACCGCGTTTTTCAATTAATAGCGTTAGCTGAAAGTGGCCTTTTATTTCTTTGGTATCGCAATTAAATTCATCAATCTGTATATAGTTGTCGGGCCCTGTTAACGTGTTATAAAATTCTCCTACTACATCTCCATCCTGCTTGATAGTAAAAAGATTTCCATAAACTGGGTCGTCTTCGCTACAATGAAATTGAATTGAGGGAACAATGGGATATCTACCAACGGCTATTGGAATTTTAATGAAGTAGAGTTGCTGACGCAGATAACCCTCTGATGAATATAGTTCAGATAAGAGATCGATGTGTTCCTTGGCGCAAGGAAAGGAAGTAGAAGGAGGAATTACGGCACACTGTACAACCTGATACGCATTTTTATATATCTTATTCCATTTCTTACCATTCAGCTTTACTGTCAAAGTCCCTAAGGAAGGATTTGTAGGAGGATGAACCCGGCCGAAGTCACACGCGATAACAGCCAGGGTTACAATTATTTGTATGATTTTGCTCCTAAGCATAAGCATTAATGACTAACGACTACTTGTTTACTCTCTTGAAACTGACCAGCTTTCAAGTGGATAAAATAAGAACCAGTGGCAATGTTATTTGTTATCCATTCATGAGAGTGAAATCCTTTTGTTTCTTTCTCGTCTAAAACAAGTGTTGCAACAATTTGACCAGCTTGGTTTGCAATTTCTAATCTGACCTGTGCCTCTGTTTTAAGATTATAGCTGATATGCATCAATTTTGAGCCAGGGTTTGGAGCCGCATTTAACGTGGTATTATCAAACCCAATTGAATTTTCTTCTAAAACTCCTTTTTTATACGGACTGGGCATTTGGGCAGTTATTGCAATAAAGGCGGTGGTTGCTTGTCCATTTCCGACAACTGTTCCTTTAAGATATATCTTTTGATTCTGATAAAAATACCAAGTAAAGATGTCGGTTGTGATATTGGAGGTGGTATAATTTATGCCGTCATAACTATATTCCCAAACGAAAGAGTATGGTGCATTGCCGCAGCTGTATGTTAATTCATAGTTTTTTCCACCTTGGGTAGTAACATATGTTGGACCGTCCAGATAGGCAACAAATGGTGGATTTGGATTAGGTCTGAAATTACCGACGCCTATATGCGTTTCGCCGACCCGCTTGGAATTGTTGTTATCAGCGTTAGTGCCAGTGGGCTTTCCTCCTACTGAGATGTTCGGATTTGAGAAATTTAGTAATCGATTGCTTCCATCATTTGTGTTGTTACTCATTACGGTTCTATCAATCACAATCCCTAAACCGTTCTTTATGTTATATCCCTGTGCGTACTGAGGATTGCCCGATTCATTATCGTGCCTACACCCATAAATGTGACCAACTTCATGCGCGAAAGTCTTATTTGTCACCGAATTTAAAATTTGGACAATAGAATATGCAGTTGAATTGTTGTTGAATGGCTCAGCAGTTGCGCCTCTGGCTCCGTAACCACCATTTGTGTAAAGGACAATTAAATCTGCTTGATATTGATTACGCAGATTTTGAGCACTTACATTTCCAGGTAAGTCGGTAACGTCTTGTGTCATGCTATTATCCTTCTCAATAAAATTCAGCAGTACTACTCCGGCCAAAGTCAATACCGCATTACTGGTTATCCCACTGTTATAAATGCAACTATTGAATTGAGCTATTGATAAATTTGCCTGATCTGAAATTGCCTGAATGCTTCCTGCCAATGCCAACGCATTCGGCGTATAAAGCACCAGCACCCGAGGATTGACAAGCGGCTGACATGGCTGCATTTTGGCATTACTTTGTGACTTGATGTCATCTTCGTAATGTGTCTCTGTGGCTCCTGCATTCATCCTACCTCCACTTCTTCCACCGCCAGTAGTCACGCAACCTACATCACCGGCCGCCGTCATGTCAATCTCCTGCAAGCAGTACAAACCTCCCGGCGCGGGAAAGATTTCGTACACACCTTCGGGCGTAGAAATGTGAGCGCAGACCCTGCCTGCTTTGGATATAATGATGACTGTTCCGCGGTCTTCGTCGGTTTTGCCTATCCATTCGTAGTCGGTTTCGGATTGGTATTCAACGTGGCTGGCTTCCGCGATGATCGGGTTTTGTTTACCGGGAATATCCAATGCAAGAATGCCGTCTCTTTGCGACTCCGCCAACGGGTTAAGCTTGATGAAATCGTATCGCGCAAGGTTCGGATTTTTGCGGAGCCGGAGTTTGTAAGCACTCATATCTGCATTGTCGGGAATCCCGTCAGTGGGCGCGACCCGTATAAATGGATCCGTCTGGCCGGAGGAGCGTGTGATGCTTATGGAAAGAAGAAGAATTAGACTTAGGATTGTCTTGACATAAGCGGTAAGTAATTTCTGCATTGTAATAAATGTTTAGTGTGCTGATGACTGTACTAGTTCTTTTGAAATGTTCTATTATTTCTTTGATTGACAAAATTATTTTGGCAACAATGATCGACAGGCGGCTATTTGAGGACCAACGGCAGGTTAGCATTGGACAAGATTGTTTTTTTGATAATTTTCCTTGCAATTATTAGTAGACGAATTGTTGGATGGGCTTATACCGGTAACTCAATAGATAAACTTCAACATTTCTCCACATGACACATCATTCGGATCAGCGTGCCTATTTTTTTAAAATAGATACGACTATCAAGAAGATTCGTAATGCTTTGCAGAAGCAATTAACCGAGGCAGGTTTTGATCTGACGGTTGACCAATGGGTTCTGATTGACCATATTTTTCGAAAACAAGGAATAAGCCAAAATGAGCTGGCAGAAATGACTTTCAAAGATCCACCCACTGTGACGCGAATCATTGATCTGCTTGAAAAAAAAGGATTGGTGGAACGTGGACCTGCGGCCGGTGATCGCAGAAAATTTAACCTTTTTCTCACTAAAAATGGGCAAACGACCTATAATCAAGCGTTTCCGATTGTGGCAGATATTCGCCGAAAAGGATGGGGGAGCCTCAGCGACTCAGATTATCAGCATTTCGTGAGAATTATGGATTCTATCTACCAGAATTTTACCTGAAATTTTAGAAAATGTTCATTTGATTTAAGTGGAAGTATAACAACCGGTTAGGATTATACTTCCACTTTTTATTTGCCTTCAAGTGGTAGAATGAGGTAGTGCGATAGCCACAATTATGGATGCGCCCTTAAACCTTCGGTATATTTTTACATCTAAACGATACGTTGAACATGCTGACGGTTGTCAGTTTTACGTGTTTATAGTTTTCATTTATTACCATTTTTAAGCCATGAAAAAATTCGTTTTGCTCAGTTCCATGCTGGTCGCTTCTGTTTTATCGCCTGCATTTTCTCAGGTACGTTCCGAACAGCTAATCCAGGTCCCTACCATTGAAGTTGCCGGATTTGCCGAAATTGAAGTCGTTCCCGATGAGATTTATTTTAACATTTCGCTTCGGGAATATTTTGAAGACGAGAAAAACCAAAAGGATAAGGTCGTGATCAGTACCCTTGAAAAGCAGCTGATCAAAGCGATTGCTGATGCGGGGTTACCGAAAGAATCGCTATCTGTAAGCGGGGTGGGAGGTTATCAGAATTATACCGACAAAAAGAAAAAACCGGCCACGTTCCTGGAAGCCAAGCAGTATGAGCTGAAAGTAAGCAGCGTAGAGAAACTGGATGGAATTTTATCCAAAGTGGAAAGCAGGGGCGTTCAGTATGCCAATGTATCCCGGGTTGACCATTCCAAAAAAGAGGAATTCAAAAAGCAGGTCAAAATTGACGCATTAAAAGCGGCGAAGGAGAAGGCGACGTACCTCGTAGCTTCTCTCGACCAGAAACTTGGAAAAGTACTGGAGATTAAAGAGCTGGATGAAAATCTGTATTTTCCGCAACCTGTTTTTGCAAAGAATGTAAGAGCTTTTGCCCAGGCAGAATCGGCGGATGTGGCAGCTGACAGCGATGTTCAATACCAGAAAATCAAGATAAGCTACCGCATGCAAGCCGCTTTTGAAATAAAATAGGCCATGATAAGCGACCGACGCTCAGCGCCCGACCCAAAAAGGTTGGGCACAGTTTTTTGACGGTGAAAGGTTGATATGTGAAGGCTTTCTTTTGTAACAAAGCATCAGTATCTTTAAATTAAAATCTCAAACTAAGTAACTGGAAATCATGAGCGTAAACGGAAAACACCTGGCCACATTTATTCTTGGTGCAGCCGCAGGAGTGGCAGCACATAAATACCTTCAAAGCGAAGAGGGAGGGAAGCTTTTGGAAGATCTGAAAACGAAAGCCAATAACCTGAAATCGGAAGCCGAGGGGACTATTGATAAAGTGCCGGAATACTTTGAAGAACTGAAAGCAAAAGGTGCTGACACGTTGAAAAGCAATTTTCCGGATGCCGAGGCATTCTTTAAAGATTTGTATGAAAAATTTGTGGGAGGCAAAGGCGCCACTACTGACGCTGAGGTAACTCCTACGCCAGATCCAATTTCGTAATATACCAAGCATTGTCTTCCTGCGCGATCAGGAAGGCAATGTTTATAAGGCTACACCAGCAATCTATTCAGCTGTGCATACTGAATCAGCATAATGGTTTTCGCGTCCCTGATTTCTCCGCTTGCTACCATTTCAATGGCTTTTGTGAATGGGATCTCCATCACTTCGATATTCTCCTGCTCCGTTTCACATCCGCCACCATCGCTAACCTTCATATCGTCGGCGTATTCAGCTACAAAAAAGTACAGTATTTCAGTTACTGAACCGGGAGACATGTAAGCCTCAAAAATCTTCCTGACTGAGCTAAGTTTGTAGCCGGTTTCCTCTTCGGCCTCTCTTTTAATGCAATCCTCCGCATTGTCTTTATCAAGCAACCCGGCGCAAGCCTCTATCAGCATGCCGGTGTGATTACCGTTGGTGTAAGTGGGTAGCCTAAACTGCTGAGTTAGAATAACAGTCTGTTTTTGAGCATTGTATAACAGAATGACAGCCCCATTACCACGGTCATACGCTTCACGGCTCTGGCGTTCCCAGTTTCCGTCATGACGCTGATAATCGAAAGTATATTTTCTTAAAGTGTACCAGTTGTCAGACAAAACTTCCTCATTGACGATGCTAACCCTATTGTTCATGATGATTGAATTTGATCATTTAAGATTAATTTTGATCAAATGTACGAATCAACTGTAAATTTGCCAACATTGAAGCGCATAGATTAGCACTATAAATGATTAACCGGCTTTCCGGTGTAAATTGGCCATCATCTTTTTCGACTATGAAGCCAGCAAATTATTGGATTGAAAAATACCAGTTACAACCTCACCCGGAAGGAGGCTACTACGCGGAGACTTACCGTTCAAGCGAAGTAATAGGCCAGCAGGCATTACCTGAGCGGTTTACAGGCGACCGCTCGTTTTCCACCGGGATCTATTTTTTACTGGAGACTCACAATTTTTCAGCATTCCATCGGATTCAATCAGACGAAATGTGGCATTTTTATGCGGGAGCAGCGCTGGAAATTTTCGTGATTGATCCTGACACCAGAGAGCTGGAAGTGATCAAACTAGGCAATGATCCCGAGAAAGGCGAGACGTTTCAGGCTTTGGTACCCGCCGGAACATGGTTTGGCTCCCGCCCCGCAAAGGGAAGCGATTATTCGCTGGTAGGCTGCACGGTAGCCCCAGGTTTTGACTTTCAGGATTTCGAAATGGCCGACAGAGTAATATTACAAAGCCAGTTCCCGGAATTTGAAGAGCTCATTCGGGAACTGACCAGACTGTAAGAGTACTAGCGAATTTCCATTTTTGACCAATACGGTTTGGATTCTTTACCATCAGCTGCACTAAATGAAGTGACTTCATAGCTTCCGGTTGCCAAGTCTTTGGGAATGGTGTACTTACCAATTGCAAAGCTCACTCCCGCAATACCCCAATTAAAGACTTCCAGCTCTGGTTTGAGTTCAACGACCCTTCCGGCATTTTTCAAACGCAGGCTAGGCAGCTTTTTAACATCAAAATTGAAACCGGGATAACCAGCAGCGAGAGGCAGGGATCTTACGAAAAACACATCTCCCATACGAAAGGACAGCACATTTGTATTGCGGTTCAGGGTCTGGCTGATATCCCCCTTCCAAATGTTTTCAACGGCATTTATTTTACTATTCCAAATTGTTTCTACTTCGCTGGGTTCAAGATTTGACTTATATATGGAACTTTTACCCAATAATTTGTCATCCTCGTAAAAAGAGACCAAATAAGGCCCCTCGGGAAGTTCGGCGGGGATATCGTCCAGCGTCAGTCGTGAAGCATCATTGAAACGAATACTCCTTGTAACTGGTGTCGAAAGAAAATCACTGGTGAATGTCACAGAATATTTTTTATCCGGAAGAAAAAATCCGCCCGTTGCTTTAATGGTGTCCTTTTTAGAATACTCAAATTTATAGTCGGGCAGTACATAAAACTGAGGCGTATCCCTGATGAACCTGATTCCCTCAAAAACGACGGATTTCTGGTTAAACAAACTGATCTCCATCGCGAGAGGATCCCTGGTTATGAAATTCTGTGCGTCAGGAAAGTTAACGTACATGTTGTCTGAATACAGATGGCTTTCAGTTGTAAAGCCAGTTTTACGATTGATAATCTTGACGGTAGGGCCGTATTGCCCGGGTGCCGCAGGAATACTGCCTACTTTGGCCATATAACGGAGCGGTAAAATGCTGCCGCTCGCATTAACTGGAATCTCCTTACTGAGCAGGTCTATTTTGGGTGTTCCGGAGAAATTGAAGTACACATTGAAATAAAACCAACTTCTTTCAGGATTGTCGCTTACTTTAAAATGCAATGGGTTCGTACCCTTGTAGCTGTATCTGATAATACTGTCAGGGATAATTGCTATTTGCGCACTGTCCCAAAGCATAATGTTTTTCTGCATGGACACTTTGACCTCCGCCTTACTCTCGTCGTAGCTATCCGGCAAACTCACCATATAGCTGTTTGTCACAGAGTCAAATTCGATCTTCTCAGCACCGGTAACAGTGATGCCTTTCAGAAATTCTATGGCCTTAATCAGATTCTCTTTCTCCGGTTCGGGTTTTGGCGCGACAACCAGAATTTCTGAGTCTTTTTTACAGTTAACCAGTAACCCCGTCAAAACGAAGAAGCTCAGGTAGATCAATTTTTTCATGGCCGATTAAAAATGAACAAGTGGTTACATTATCTCTCGAATTAAGCTGAATTAAGAATAAAATACAACTAATTTGACAAAAAATCTAATAGCCCACGCTTGTGTCATCACCCCTTGGATCCGAGCCTCCTTCGAGAGACCCGTCGGGGAGTACCAGAATGCAATCCATTCTGCCGATGGTGTTGCGTTGTTGTTCGAGGATGTAGCCTTTTTCCTGTAACTTTTTGACCGCGCTTTCCGAAAATGCATTGGCTTCGAAAGTGGTTTTATCGGGCAGCCATTGGTGGTGAAATTTCAACGCATTCACCGATTGCTGCATCGTCATGCCATGTTCGAGCACATTAAGTACGGTCTGGTACACGGACGTAATGATGGTCGATCCGCCGGGTGTACCCACTACCATCAGCAGCTTTCCGTCTTTTTCAATGATAGTAGGCGTCATGGACGATAACATTCTTTTACCCGGCGCGATCGCATTCGCTTTATTTCCAATGAGTCCGTACATATTGGGAGCGCCCGCCTTCACGCTGAAATCATCCATTTCATTATTCATAAAGAAGCCGCCACCTTTGATCACCACACGACTTCCGTAGCCGCCATTCAATGTAGTCGTAACAGACACTGCATTGCCCTCTTTATCCACAATGGAAAAATGGGTGGTTTCCAGACTTTCGTAACCGGGTAATGTTCCGCCGCTTACATTTTTACTATCGGTTGCCTTATTCCAGTCAAAATCGCTCCATCGCTGTTTCAGATAATCCTTACTCATCAGTTCCTGGGCGGGTACTTTCACAAAATCCGGATCGCCGAGAAACTTTGCACGATCCGCATACACCCGGCGTTCGGCCTCGATCATGACCTGAATGGTCGAGTCGCTATGCCAGCCCCATTTGCGAAGCGGATGCGGTTCAGTCAGTCGCATGAGCTGTATCAATGCGATTCCGCCGCTGGAAGGAGGCGCCATGGTAATCACTTTGTATTCTTTATAGGATTCAGTAATGGTTTCCCGCCATTGCGCATGGTATTCTGCCATATCCCGCTTTGAAATGATCCCCTCATTGTTTTTATTAATGTCCTTAACCAGTCGTTTGGCTGTTTTGCCCGTATAAAAACCGTCACGTCCTTTTTTCTGAATTCTTTTCAAAACCTTGCCCAAATCCTTCTGTACCAGCAGATCACCCGCCACCCATTCCTTCCCGTATGGATTTAGAAAATATTTGGTACCGGGATTCAGCTGCTGAACATCTTTCTGAACCGCATTCAATCCTCTCGCTTCCCGCTCAGTCTGGATTACACCTTTCGTTGCCAGCTCAATAGCGGGCTGTAACAGCTGTTTCCAGGGCAATTTACCATATTTGGCATGCGCCTCAGCCATTCCTGCCACCGACCCGGGCACTCCCGAAGCCAACCTGCCCAGCGTACTGGATTTAGGGATCACATTTCCGTCTTTGTCGAGATACATGTCCGCATGTCCTTTGGCAGGTGCTTTTTCACGGAAATCAATGCTGTAACTTTTTCCTCCTTGGTCCCGAAAAACCAGGAAACCACCTCCACCGATGTTTCCGGCTGAAGGGTGGACTACTGTCAAAGCAAACTGAACTGCTACTGCCGCGTCAACCGCATTGCCACCCGCTTTCAAAATCTCGATACCTACTTTCGAGGCTTCCGGATGCGCAGATGCCACGATGCCGTTTTTGGCAATCACACCAGGCTGGTTGCTATAAAATGGCTTCTGATTAGGATCGTCGGAAAGGAACTGATAAAAGCCAGTCGACTCTTTTACTGGGTTTTGCGCCAGTGCCAGGCCCGGTAAAATGCTGACTGTAAAAAGAAGTGCAGAGCGTAAATTCATCTTAGGAGTGTTCATGTTAGTGTTGTAATTTATTAAATCCAACCGTTTTTCTTACCTTTTATACCAATTTATTTCAATGCCAGAGACTTAACAGGTAACTTTTGCATCGAACGGATTTAAACAAAATTTGTCGAAGAAGTAGCTATGAAATTTTTACGTCAAGTATTAGAAAGTTTCCGGTTTGCCTGGCAAGCTTTGAAATCCAACATTACGCGCACCATCCTTTCGCTACTCGGCGTAACGGTGGGTATCTTCGCGATTGTGGCTGTGTTCACCATTGTGGACTCGCTCGAACGCAGCATCAGGGAGAGTTTAAGTTTTATAGGAGACAAAGTCATTTATGTCCAAAAGTGGCCCTGGGGCTTCGGTGGCGAATATGAATGGTGGAAATACTTCCAGTGGCCCGAGCCTACTTACGCCGAATACAAATACCTGTACGAAAACCTGGAAAGCGCCAGTGCGGTGGCCATTATGGATTTTAAGGGCGGTACTACACTTAAAAATGGCTCAAACAGCATCAACGCACAAATTCAGGGCGTTTCTTACGAGTACAATCTCATATCAGAAATTCCAATTCAAGACGGTCGGTACTTCATTCCGCTGGAAACCAATAATGCCCGGAATGTGGCCGTAGTAGGCGCTGACATTGCCGCCGCATTGTTTCCTGGCCAGGAACCGGTCGGGAAGACATTCAAGCTGGCAGGTAATAAATTTACGATCGTCGGTGTGCAGGTAAAAAAAGGAGAGAGCCTTGTAGACTTTGGAGGAAGTCCAGACAAGAACTGCATCATTCCTTTTTCCTCGTTTTCTAAAATGTTCCAATCTGGTAGAAGGAATGCGGATATTGTGGTGAAAGGCTTCCCGGAAGATGAAGGCATGAAAGAAGTGGAAGCTGAAATCACAGGTTTGATGCGAACAAAACGGGGCATTAAGCCGCGGGATGGTGCTAATTTTTCCTTAAATCGGCCGGAAGCCGCAGCAGATGCCATTTCAGGTCTTTTTGCGGTGCTTAGCATTGCTGGCTGGGTGATCGGTAGCTTCTCGATCCTGGTCGGAGGCTTTGGAATCGCCAACATTATGTTCGTTTCGGTCAAAGAACGTACCAATTTGATCGGTATTCAGAAATCTCTGGGTGCTAAAAATTACTCCATACTGTTCCAATTCCTGTTTGAAGCGATTATGCTGAGTCTTGTGGGAGGTGGCGTGGGGATTTTACTGGTATACTTATTGTCTTTTATGAAAATGGGTTCTTTGGAAATCATCCTTACACCGGCCAACATTCTGCTGGGCCTCGGAGTTTCCAGCATCATTGGCGTGCTTTCAGGAATTATCCCTGCTATGCTGGCGGCCCGAATGGATCCCGTGATTGCGATCCGGGCGAAATAATAACTAGGAAAAATCAAACGCTTTCACGAAGTTCGCTTCTATCATAAACACTGAAAATCACTGTTATGCGTAAATGGGTCATATTTGCCATATTTCTGGCCATCGTATTCGGAATCCTATACTACCTCACTTTCGGCTATTATAGCGAAGGAAAGCGGGGAGGTTTTATTACCAAACTCAGCAATAAAGGTTACTTGTTCAAAACCTATGAAGGTGAGCTCCGGATGGGCGGTCTCTATGAAGGAGACGGCACCATGAATTCTTCTGAATGGATTTTTTCAGTAAGCGGAAAAAACAAAGATGCCATTTCCAAACTGGAAGAAGCCATTAAAAACGGCCACCGGGTGTCGCTGACTTATGAGGAGAAATTTTTTACCCTGCCCTGGAATGGGGATACTAAGTATTTTGTGACCAATGTGGAGGTTTTGGAAAGTGGCCGCGTGACTACGCCGGTTCCACAAGTACCTGCCAAGCCTATTCCGGACCCAACCGAGCTGGATACAAACAAGGTGCTGTAAGCCGGGGATTATCCTCCGGCTTTTTTTGCTTTATAGTTTTTGGAAGAAAGCCAGTTGATCACCTTGTCGCGATGGTCACCCTGGATCTGTACTTCCTGATCTTTTACAGTTCCTCCGCTTCCACAAAGCGCTTTTAACTGTTTTCCCAAAGCTTCCAGATCCGACAGGCTCCCAATAAAGCCTTTGACAACCGTAATCACTTTTCCACCGCCTTTACGGTCCAGCCATATCCGCAGGTCCTGTTGGGCCGGAGATAATGTTTCTGGTTCGTCATCCGAATCATTATATTCAAAATCAGGGTTGGTGGAATAAATAACTCCTGAGCGGTTCTTCTTCGACATAAGATATTTATGTTTTGTTAAACGATCACATGTAAACTCGCAGGATTGATCTGGATCTCAATTCGGGTCGTGTTCATTTGGAAAGGCTCGCCATCATAATGTATCATCGGCGGCACGTCAGTTTCAACCACAGCCCCACTCAGATGTTGATAATCGATAAAACGCGACGGTTTAAGTTGTTTGGTAAAAAGCTGGTACGCCAGCGATGTGCCATACCATTTTGGGAACGGCTTTATCGTGCAAACGTCGAGCATTCCGTCCTGCAAGTTGGCTTGTGGCGCCACCCATGCATTGTTCCCAAACTGTCCGGCATTGGCAAAAGAAAGCGAAAAAGCATGCGTATCTACACCATTCAGGCGGAAAGTCTGCGGCTTATAGCTCCAATACGACCGGAACGAAACATTGATATAAGTAGCCAGTCCACGCTGGTTTTGCTGGCTGAACAAATGCCCGACATAGGCATCAAAACCCATTCCTGCCGTACAGAAAAACGGAATATCATTCACCCGCGCACTGTCGATCGTAATAGCTTTACCCTCAAATAATCGTTTCAATGCAGCTTCCAATGTGAGGGGAAGGCCGAGGTGGCGGGCCAGCCCATTACCCGAGCCCAACGGTATGATCCCGATAGGCGTTTCCAAGCCGACGAGTGGTTGCGCAACTTCATTCACAGTACCATCGCCGCCTACCGCGACAATCGCTTTCCAGTCTTCGGTTTTCAGGTTTTCTTTAACCAGGGCGGTAGCATGGGCTCTCTCCTCCGTAAAAAGGATTTTGGCGTAGCTATCGTGTTTTTTAGCAAAGGCACTGATCGTGTTTTGCAATACTTCTGTCCTTTTGCCGATTGAAGTACCCGAGTTGGGATTTAGTATAAACAAATAGGGCTGATTCACTGGTCAGGCAAAGAATAAAAACAGAATGAGCAAGAAAACAATAATGAACAGATAGTATAGGCCATCGATAAAAGGGTATTTCTGCCGGTCAAGCTTTTTGAAAAAATCACTGAACTTACTCATGCCTCTTTGCCTCTGACGTTTCTAATGTGAATATGGCTGTTCCGACCGTTGTTTAACGTATATTCGGGCAACAGCAATCATTTTACAAAAATCCATAAAAAATATGAGAAACTGGCTTTTCACGATCTTTCTGATAGCAATCACCGTCACAGCCCAAGCGCAGACGGATAAAGACAAGAAGGAAATTCTGGCCACATTAAACCGGCAGGTTTCAGACTGGAACCAGGGTAACATCAAGTCCTTCATGAATGGTTACTGGGAGTCCGATTCGTTGATGTTTGTTGGTAAAACGGGGGTGACTTATGGTTATAAGGCCACCTATGAAGGTTATCTCAAACGTTACCCGGATCTTGCGACGATGGGCAAGCTGAAATTTACCTATATTAATTTCTCATTTCCAGGGCCGGGGGTGGCTTTTGTGGTTGGGAAATTCCATTTGACAAGACCTGAAAAAGGAGACCTGGAAGGACATTATACACTACTTTGGAAGAAAATAAAAGACAAATGGGTCATTATATGTGACCATACCAGCAGCTAACCAAAACAGCCGGCTCTTCTCAGAACCGGCTGTTTTATTTTATCGTGCGGAGCTTTATACTTTTTTGAATTGCAAAAGAGCGTTTATAGCCGGTTTGGTAGGATCTGTCTGGGTGTTCACGACAACCGTCAGGTTAGTGGCAGTTTGGGTGATCTTGAATTCCTGGCTGGTGGTAGCGGTCGATAGCGTCAATTTGTCGCCAACCACTTTCCATTTCGCGTCACTACCTACCGGAACAAATGCGCCCATAGCTGAAACCGCGGCAGGACAATCGGCAGTCGTAATGCTATTATTTGCGTTAAATGTAAGTTTCAAATCATAAATGCACGGAGCTAATGTGGTGATAAATTGCAATGCTGGAATCGTTGTCCCGGCAGTTTCAGGTGTGATAGCGGTTACCTGCCATTTGCCTACAATCGGGTTGGTATCCACAGGTTGCGGATCTGGATCTTTATCATCTTTACAGGCCACAATGGCCACAGCCATAAATAGGAATGCAAGGAATGTTAACTTGCTAAGGGCATAGGTAATTTTCATAACAGGGAAGTAATAGTTTGACCAGTTTATATACGTTGCTTTTTTAACGTTCAAACATAGCTTAAAAATGCTTTTACAGGAAATATTTGTGATTTAGAGGTAAAATTTAATGTAAAAAGGTTACTTAGTCCTTCCCAAAAACAAATTGATTAATTCCTGCGCTGCCGTTACCGGAAGTATCTGTCCCTCACGCACATGCTCTTCACTGCCCGCCAACTTCGCCCTGACCGACGCATTATCATAAAACTGATCTTCCAGGCTCTGACGGATATGTTCATGAAGCCAATCCAGGTTCTGAAACTGTCTGTTTTTGTCAAAAAAACCATTTTTTGAAGTTATTACCTCATATTCCTGAATCATTTCCCAAATCGCATCAATGCCCGATCCTTCCGTGGCCGAGCAGGCGATTACTTTCGGGGTAAATCCCGATGGCGACTGTGGTAGGTGGTGTAATGCATGCTGGTACTCATTCACTGCCAGTGCTGCCGGTTGCCGGTTGGCGCCGTCCGCTTTATTAATGGCGATGGCATCCACCATTTCCATGATGCCTCTTTTGATTCCCTGCAATTCGTCGCCCGCACCAGCGAGCATAAGTAGCAGGAAAAAGTCAGTCATCCCTTTCACCAATGTTTCAGATTGTCCCACACCCACTGTCTCGACCAGGATCACGTCATAACCGGCGGCTTCGCACAATAGCATGGCCTCCCGTGTGCTGCGCGCCACGCCTCCGAGCGACAGGCCTGTGGCCGACGGGCGAATGAATGCGTGCGGGCTGTGAGCAAGATTTTCCATTCGGGTTTTGTCGCCCAGAATGCTACCGCCTGACTTTTTACTGCTTGGATCTATCGCGAGTACGGCAACACGCTTGCCTAATGATGTAAGATATTGCCCGAATGCTTCAATGAAAGTGCTTTTCCCGACACCCGGTATCCCCGTAATTCCGATGCGTAATGCCGTGCCTGTCATGGGCAGGATACTTTGCAGAATTGCTGCTGCCAGTACTTTGTCTTCCGCTAATTTACTCTCGATAATGGTTATAGCGCGGCCGAGCATTGTACGGTCTCCTGTGAGAATTCCCCGGGTATATTCTGCAACGGAAAGTCGTTGGCGCATCGCGTTTTTGGCTGGTTAAAAGTCAGAATCTTGATCTGGTTTCTGATCCGTAAAAATGAAACTTTTTATCCTAAAAAAGGCGAAAAGGTGTATATTGCTCGTTTACAATCCTATATTTTCAATATTTAATCATTCGAATGAAAATTTCAATATTTCGCCTGGGCCTGTTAGCTATGAGTAGCCTGGGGTTTTTCAAAACGGTCGCACAGGAGGCGGACAAGGTGAAGTACGATGCGCATGTGCTTTTTCATCCATTGTTTAATTTCCAGCCAGGTGGCGAGTATCGGACGGGAAGCGGCGCCCCGGGACCCAAATACTGGCAGAACCGTGCAGATTACAAAATCAATGTTGCGCTGGAAGAAGAGAAGGGAACGGTGAGTGGCGAAGTGGAGATTACCTACAAAAACAATAGCCCCGAATCACTTGAATTTATTTGGTTGCAACTCGATCAGAATGCATTCAATGACAATTCGAGAGGCGGACGGACCACACCGGTTACGGGCGGACGCTTCGGAAATACAGGATTTATCGGCGGTGACTCGATTAAGACCGTTACCATTCAACAAGGCAAGGACAAATTCGTAGAGGCTAGTTACAAGATCACGGATACACGCATGCAGATCCGTCTGGCGACACCTGTGAAAGCCAACGGCGACATTATCAAAATCAAAATTGGTTATACATTCAAAATCCCTGAATATGGCTCCGACCGGATGGGAACGCTAGAAACCAAGAATGGTATCGTTTACGAAATGGCGCAATGGTACCCACGGGTGGCCGTTTTTGATGATATAGAAGGATGGAATTTACTGCCTTACCTGGGCGCCGGAGAGTTTTATCTGGAATATGGAGACTTTGAATATAATGTAACTGTTCCCTGGGACCACATTGTAGTAGGCTCAGGAGAATTGTTAAACCCGAATGAAGTACTGACTGCGGAACAGAGAAAAAGACTGTCAGACGCCGCCAAAAGCGACCAGACTGTGATGATCCGTACCGCCGAAGAGGTTACCAATCCCGCGACCAGGCCTAAGCAGTCGGGTACATTAACATGGCGCTTCCGTTGTGTGCAGGCACGTGATATTGCCTGGGCTACTTCAAAAGCATTTGTTTGGGACGCCGCGCGTATGAATTTACCAAAAGGAAAAACCGCTCTTGCCCAATCTGTCTATCCGGCTGAGGATGGCGGGCTCGAAGGCTGGGGACGTTCTACGGAATATGTAAAAGGCTGCATTGAGTTTTATTCCAGCTACGTGCATGAGTATACCTACCCGGTTGCGACCAATGTGGCCGGTATAGTAGGTGGAATGGAGTATCCTGGTATCGTGTTTTGTAGCAGCAAAAGCCGCATGGACGATTTGTGGGGCGTTACCGATCACGAATTCGGTCACAACTGGTTTCCAATGATTGTTGGAAATAACGAACGTAAGTATGCCTGGATGGATGAGGGTTTCAATACATTCATCAACTTCCTTTCCGCTGACAACTTCAATAATGGGGAGTACAAAACGACCCAAATGAATGATTTGCACCGGTTAGCGCCCATGATCTTCCGTCCCAAAGCAGATCCTATCCTGACAATTCCCGATGTAGTGCAGGCGGTAAACCTGGGTTGGGAAGCTTATTATAAGCCCGCATTGGGACTTAAAATGCTGCGTGAGCAGGTGCTGGGCAAAGATCGGTTCGACTATGCATTTCATTTGTATGTACAGCGTTGGGCGTTTAAGCACCCTACTCCTTACGACTTTTTCAGGACGATGGAAGATGCAGCGGGTGAGGATCTGGGCTGGTTCTGGAAAGGATGGTTTTTTGAAAACTACAAACTTGACCAAAGCGTAAAAGAGGTGAGTTATGTAGAGCAAAACCCGCAGAAAGGATCTTTCATTACCATTGAAAACCTGGATCAATGGGCGATGCCTGCGAAAATTGATATTGAAGAAATAAGCGGTAAAAAAACGCGCATTGAACTGCCGGTAGAGATTTGGCAAAGAGGCGGCAGCTGGACATTTAAAGCGGCGACGCAGCAGCCTATCCGTTCGGTAACGATTGATCCTGAACATAGCCTGCCAGACATTGACCCTGATAACAATATATGGAAACCAGCCATGTTTGCTGAGCCGGAAGTAAATTAAGACATTATCGGTTATCAATAGAAAAGCCTTCCAGTATAACCGGAAGGCTTTTCTATTATTATCAGAACTTGATCAGATTGTAATCAGCATGGCTCCGTAAGAGTAGCCGCCACCGAAAACGGTGATCACGATATTTTCTCCTTTTTTGAATTTATCCTTATTCTCGGAAAGTGCGATCGCACAGCCTGCGCAACCGGTGTTACCGAGATACTGAATGTTTGAAATAAGCTTTTCCACGGGTATTCCGAGGGTATTGATCACATTCAAACTGATGCGATGATTAGCCTGGTGCGGAATGAGATAATCAAGGTCGTCGATGGTCAGTCCGCAGGCTTGCAATACTTGCTGGCTTACTTTCGGCATGTATACACAGGCATTCTGGAACACGTCGCGGCCGTAAGGCATAATCACGCCACGGTCATTGGGGCGCAGTACCACGGCTTCAATCGCTTTTCCGCTGGTGGCGGCGCCGCCGGTGATCAGTTTCTGGATTTTCATATCAGAGTCTGTCTGACGTTCTTTGGAAATGAGAAGGGCCGAAGCGCCATCTCCCCACAAATGTCCCGAAACCGTATCCATTTCATTATAGTAAGCAGTGTTATGGTCAGACACAACTACAACGGCTTTAGACGCCTTACCCAATGCAAAATAACCTTCTACAATTTCAATGGCGTTAAGCAATGAAGAGCAGGCGGACGAAATGCTGACAACCGGTATGTCCGGGATCTGAAGCTGGTACTGCACAGCATGTGCCAGCGTCACAATGGTATCGTAGGGAGTATAAGTAGCTCCAACAATAAGGTCTATTTCGTTTTTGCTGTAAGGGATACGTTCAAGTAAGGATTCAACCGCTTTAATCGCCATAGTGGAAGTATTTTCTTCCGGAGATGCCTTACGTCTTTCTGAAATTCCTGTGCGTTCTACAATCCATTCATTGGATAGATTGTTCAGATTTGTAAAATATTCATTACCAATAACTTCGCTTGGTAAATAATGACTAACTGTATTAATATACATGATTGAGAAGTTGACTTCGCAAGCTACGATTCTTTTTATTTCCGAAAGTTAAATATTTCGTAGAAATCGTAGCACTTAATATTTGAACAATTCAATAATAAGTTTATAAAATTATAGCAAAAGGAGTAATCGTTACATAACCCTTTCACTTTTTAACAAACTTTTGTAAAATGACAGAAGAATGCCTTCCTCCTTATGCCAATTATAATTTTTTTCAACCGATTTCCTACCCCTACTTCCCATTAATCTGCCCAAATCGGGATTTTCAATGAGCCAGCTGAGTTTTTGATACAATGCATCGGAATCATAAGGAGAAATGCAAAAACCGCATTCCGATTGTTCCACGACTTCCCGGTAAAGCAGGAAGTCGGAAGCAATCACCGGGAGTCCTAATGACATATATTCGAACAGTTTAGTTGTATAAGATTCCGGATAATCTGCCACTGGTTTCAATAAAGCAATTCCTGCGATGGCATTTTGTGCATACTGCAAAGCCTTTTTCAGATCGGTATAACCGTAAAATGTTATGTTTTCACGAACATCTTCAAAGCCAGGTAGTTCTGCCATTTCCTGTTGGTCCAATCGCAGCGGGCCAAACAAATGCACATGGATTCCCGGATACGTGACTTTCAATCTGGACAAAGCTGCTACTAGTATATCAAAACATCGTTCCAGAGAGATTACCCCCGTGTAAAATAATTGTGGTTTGTCAGAAATACTGCCTTGTTGCGACTTATTGGCATCAATGAATGCAACCGAAGCATAATTATGAATGACGGCATGCGGGTATGCCAGGTCCCGGTATTCATCTAGATATGCTTTTTCGGTAAAAACAAAGTGGAAACTACGTCGTGCCAACCGATCAAAGTACCGGAATAGGTAGCGATAAATAGCTGCATTGTTGTAACGTTTGATACTAAACTTCTTGTAAAGATTTTCCTGCACCTCGTAGATCACTTTGGTACCCAGCCATTGAAACAAAAAAGCCAGCGGCAGCAGCTCGGGAACGAAAATATGGACTAGATCGGGCCTGATTCGCAGGTAGTTCCACAATGCAACCGGCTGGCAGAGCAATGCTCTTGCGAACAACCCTTTGAAATACGGAAGGCTGATGGTCTTAAATGCATGGAACCCAACATTCGTTCCTGCGCCGGGCAATGCACAGAACACGTCGTAATGTGCGGATAATGAAGGTGCTATCTTGTAAAAAATACGTGGATCGGTGGCGGGATGAACAGTACTCAGGAGCATAATGCGTTGCTTCATACCTGCGTGACGATCGAAACACCTGCCGAGGTACCAATGCGATCAGCCCCCGCTTCGATCATCGCAATAGCCTGGTCATAAGTTTTAATGCCGCCCGAAGCCTTGATCTTAATGTTTGCAGGAAGTATGGACCTGATAGTTCTGACTGTTTCGGCCTCCGCACCTTTGGGAGCAAATCCGGTAGAGGTTTTGACAAAATCCACATTTGCTTCGGCACAGATTTCACAAGCCGTGTAAAGGTCGAATGTATCCAGGTATGCGGTCTCAATGATCACTTTCAGCAATGCATTACCCGCATGGGCGAGATCAGCAAGCTGCCGGAGCTCTTCACGGACACTCAGGTAGGCCATGGATTTGAAACGCGAAATATTCATCACCACATCCAGCTCGGTCGCTCCGTCCTGCAATGCATTTTCGGCTTCTGCGATTTTGGTAGCGGTAGTAGTGTACCCCATCGGAAAACCGATCACCGTGGCAATCTCGATCCTGACAGGACAAAATTCAAACATTTCGACCGTGTAGGCCACGTAGGAAGGAGCAATGCAAACGGCCTTAAACTGATGTATCCAGGCCTCTTCACAAACCTTACGGATATCCGTCTCACTCGCCGTAGGATTGAGTAAGGTATGGTCAATGTATGCGGAGAGGGTTGTCATGTTCGGATACCCGGAGTTGGAAAAAGTAAAAACCCTGTCTGGCAGACAGGGTTTTAATGCAAAATGCTATGTTTTGACTACGCTTTGGTCTTTTCTTTCTTGGCCGGTTTTTTAGCAGGCTCTTCAGCTACTACTTCCGTTTCCTCGGTTTCAACCACCGCTTCTTCCTCAGATGTTATAAAAAGCTCAGGGATATATTTTGACAATAAGTTGTACCAGGTTATGATCTTCTTGATGTCAGACACATATACTTTGGATCTGTCAAATTCCGGAAGGATTTTGTTCAGGAACTCAATGAAGTCTTTATCAGAAGAAGTTTTAACCTGAATAGCGATCTCTTCTCCGTGAATTTCCCGGATTTTAAGGAAAACGTCTGCCAGCGGAACTGATTCTTCTTCGCCATCAGTGAAAATGGAAACATCTTTCAACACTGAAACACGCGCAGTTGGCCCGATCAGGGTTTTTTCTCTTTTTTCGTCAAGACTCTCAACGATCACGCCCGCACGGCTTGGCTTAAGAATGCGGAACAATCCGCCTTTACCTGAAACATTTGCGATTTCTTTCAACAAATCCATTCCGGTTGACTCTACTTTTTCACTCATCCTTTCTTACTATTAGTTATATCTTGATTATGATTATGTTGAATGCGATGACCAACTAAATTTTGTCGCAAAATAACGGAAAGATTGACCGTTATACAACCTCCTGCCTACTTTGTCTTCTCAAACGACTGATTATAAGTTTCTATTGTTTGCAGGATGGCGTCGCGGCCTTCGTTTTTTTCCGCGGATGTAACGAACATGGGAGGCACTTCTTCCCATAATTCACTCAATGTTTGCCGGTATTCTTCTACTTTGTTGGCGACCTGTCCGGGTTTCAGTTTATCAGCTTTGGTAAAAATAATATGAAATGGTATCCCCGCCTCGCCTAATGCTGTTATAAATTCCAGATCCGCGGCCAATGCGCTGTGCCGTACATCAATAAGCACAAAAGTGCAGATCAGGTTTTCGCGGTTATGAAGATAATCGTTGATCATCGTCTCCCACTTTTCGCGCTCTACCTTACTCACTTTGGCATAACCATAGCCGGGCAAATCCACCAGGTACCATAGTTCATTGATGAAGTAATGGTTAATGAGCTGTGTTTTACCAGGTTGCTGAGAAGTTTTCGCGAGCGACTTCTTCCCGGTAAGCATGTTGATCAGGGACGATTTACCGACATTGGACCTGCCTATGAAAGCATATTCGGGCAAATCAGGCTCAGGGCATTTCTGGTAATCCGAATTGCTCATTACATATCTTGCTTCCTGAACTTTCATATTTATTTGACGTTAATAATGATGCGAAGTTACTTTTTTCTTTTTTACCAACCTTGTGGAGCGGCATTACTGTGAAATCGGAGTCTTGTTAATCAGGGAATTGGATAAAATAAAACAAAGGGGTATTTTCGTTAGTGAGTAATTGAAACTGTAACTAAGTCGAAAAGATGAAAAGTTTGAAAAAATTAGGTTTCCTGGTTGCAATGCTGTCCCTGACGTTTTCAGCGGGATATGCAGGCGACGGGAACAAAAAATCGGATAACACTGCTGAGAAGGGCATTCAATTTACAGAAGCTTCCTGGGCAGCTATTCTAAAAAAAGCCAAGAAGGAAAACAAAATCATATTTTTTGATGCTTATACTACCTGGTGCGGACCTTGTAAATTGCTACAGAAGAATGTTTTCACCCGCGCAGATGTGGCGAAAGTTTTCAATGCGAAGTTTATCAATGTAAAATTTGATATGGAAAGCGGCGAAGGCCCCGCGCTGGCTGAAAAATATCCGCTTGAAGGCTATCCGACATTGTTCTTTATTGATGGCAATGGAAAGATCGTGCAGACGCTACTGGGTTACCAGACTCCTGAGAAATTAATAAAGGCTGCAAAATCTATTCAAAAATCTCCAAGAACGATTTAAAGATTGAGTAGCTGAAAAAAATAAACCCCGGTGGATTTTCCGCCGGGGTTTATTTTTTGGTACAAGGATTTTCCTATTCGTAGTAGTTCGGAACGCGGTGTCCGCTGCTTTCCAATAGTCTGTCCTTCTTGAACAACATCACATCAGCGGCAACCATATCATTCACCAGTGCTTTCAGGTCATATTTCGGTTTCCATCCCAGCTTGGTCATCGACTTGGTAGGATCGCCGATCAGCAACTCTACTTCGGTCGGGCGGAAATATCTGGGGTCAACAGCTACCACTTCCTTGCCAATTTCGATCTGGTAATCCGGGTTGGAACATTTGCTCACGACAGCGATCTCTTCTACGCCTTCACCTTTGAATTCAACTTCGATACCTACTTCTGCAAAAGCCATTTTAACGAACTCGCGGATGCGGGTCGTGATTCCGGTAGCGATCACATAGTCTTCGGCCACTTCCTGTTGCAGGATCAGCCACATTGCTTCCACAAAGTCCTTGGCATGTCCCCAGTCACGTTGCGCATCCAGGTTACCCAGATACACTTTGTCTTGCAGGCCCAATGCGATACGTGCAACGGCGCGGGTGATTTTTCTCGTTACAAAAGTTTCACCGCGCAAAGGAGATTCGTGGTTGAACAAAATTCCATTCACCGCGAACATATTGTAAGCCTCACGGTAATTGACTGTGATCCAGTATCCGTAAAGTTTGGCAACAGCGTACGGTGAGCGTGGGTAAAATGGCGTGGTTTCCGACTGTGGAACCTCCTGCACCAATCCGTATAATTCGGAAGTGGACGCCTGATAAATCTTTGTTTTCTTGGTCAATCCCAGCAAACGCACTGCTTCCAGGATACGAAGAGTACCAATGCCGTCGACATTAGCCGTGTATTCGGGTTCCTCAAAACTCACCTGCACATGCGACATAGCGCCCAGGTTGTAGATTTCGTCAGGCTGAACTTCCTGTACAATGCGGATAATGTTGGTAGAATCGCTCAAATCACCGTAATGCAGGTGAAAGCGAACATTTTTTTCGTGCGGATCCTCGTAAATATGATCAATGCGCTGCGTATTGAACAACGAGCTGCGTCGCTTGATACCATGCACTTCATATCCTTTGCTCAAAAGTAGTTCTGCCAGATAAGAACCGTCCTGTCCGGTAATACCGGTAATTAGGGCTTTTTTCATTATTGCCTTAGGTATGTATATGTGGATAATTTTATCCGGTTTAAAATAAAAAACAATTTATCAAGGTCAACTCAGTTGCTTTCAGAAGCCACATTGACCATCATACTTCTTTTAATGTCGACCCTGTCTGAAAGTATCACGGCAGACGAATACTGCTCGCGGATCAGGTCCAGGTATTGCTCAGCATCGCTCCGGTACATGAAATCTCCCACTTTCACGCGGTAAGTGGGCTGTGAGTACGAAACGTATGGATTAAGATCTGGAAATGCCTGGTAAATGTATGATTTGGCCGCGTCGGCCTCCTGTCGTACATTACCTACATAAATCTGAATGCGAAAACCGTTAATGTACCGGATCGCTTTATTTTGCTTGGCGAGCGTATCCAGAACCGTATCCAATCGCTTGTTTACGTACAGGGGTTTATCCACATTGGTGTTGGGAACATTGCTTTTTTTAGGAGCGACGGCTGTTTCTGACTTTTTTTCAATGATGGGTTCGGTGTACTCATAGCGAGGACGAACCGATGAAAGGTCTTCCTTGTATTCGGAGCCGGAAGAGCTGACCACCGATTTTTTACTGCAACCTGCGAGGACGATTATACCAAGATGCAAAGCCCATAAAAATTTCTTTTTCAGCATCATATCCTGAACCATTGTGACTGAGCCTACAAACTTAATCAAAAATGGATGAATCACCATACGACTGAATTTTGAATGTAATATCTAACTTTACCGGGCTATTATGACCATTTCAATGCAAATACAATCAAACTTTTCACTTCGCCACCTCAATACTTTCGGCCTCGAATCGGAGGCGCGCTACTTCGTGGAAGCCCGGACTATCGAAGAACTAACTGAAATTCTGCTCGATCCTGTATGGAAAGAGACCGCAAAATTTATTCTCGGCGGCGGAAGTAACGTCCTTTTTACCCGAAATGTTGATGCGCTGGTCATTCATCCGGTGATCAAAGGGATTGAAAAAATAAAGGAAGACGAGGATCATATTTGGTTGAAAGTCGGAGGAGGAGAAGTGTGGCATGACCTCGTGATGTATTGTGTTGAGAACAATTATGGCGGCATTGAAAATCTCTCACTGATTCCCGGAACAGTAGGCGCGGCACCCATGCAAAATATAGGCGCCTATGGCGTCGAGATCAAAGACGTAATAGAATCCGTGGAGGGTTTGGGCGTTCAAAATGGCCAGAAGCGGACTTTTACAAAAGAAGAATGTGAGTTCGGTTATCGTGAAAGCGTTTTTAAAAGGGTACTTAAAGATCAGTACGTCATTACCGGTGCAACATTTGTTTTAAATAAGAAACCGGTGTTAAATGTGGGGTATGGTGACGTGAAGAAGACATTGGAAGAAATGAATGTAGCGAGCCCGACGATCAGTGATGTGAGTAGCGCGATCATTCAAATTCGTCAGAGTAAGTTACCCGATCCTGCGCAAATCGGGAATGCAGGCAGTTTTTTCAAGAATCCTGAAATTCCATCGGAACAATTTGCCAGTTTGAAAGAGACTTTTCCGGAAATGCCGGGATATGTGGTGAGCAATGAAAAAGTGAAAGTACCGGCTGGCTGGTTGATTGAACAAGCCGGCTGGAAAGGATATCGCCGCGGCGCGATCGGGGTTCACGACCGGCAGGCCCTGGTGCTGGTCAACTATGGAGGCGGGAATGGTAATGATATTAAGGCCCTGGCGGAGGAAATTCAGGAATCCGTATCGTTCAAATTTGGCATTGCCCTGAATGCCGAGGTTAATTTTATTTGAAGTTGGTAAGACTTCCTTTGAAAGATTGCTACTGAACAGAATTAGCGATCGGCCATAGGGTATTTATCATACAGTAATTTTGATGGTTGCACCTATTAAAGTCCAATGCGCACAGATATGGCTTTGGAACACCGATTGCTCAATGCACTAGTAAAACCTTGCTGGTGCTCGACTTATCCCCATAATAAACCCTGAGAATATACTGGCCGGTACTGAATTCGTTCACATTAAAAGTGACCCAATTCTTATCGTTGTAACGCACATTTTTAAACTTTTTGCCATTCGCAGAGAAGAGCTCTACCAGGCTGATGTTGCCTTCGCCGGAAACAATATTAATAAAATCGGTTACCGGATTCGGATAGATCATGATGCTGATTGCCTGCGGGAGATCGTCACCGAGCTTCGTAATCGTTGTTGACGATAAATTAGATTCAGATTGATCCGTGTAGCCTCGGATACGATAAATATATTCAACGCCCTTTTTGGCTGAGCGATCGTCATATTCGAACTGGTTGGCCGGGAAATGCAATATTTCTTGTGTTGCAAGCAGAGCCTTAGGATCCGACCGCTCCAATATGTATCCGGTCGCATTTGGTAACTTATTCCACCTTAAAATCAATTGGTTCTTCTGTTCGCTCGATACTAACGTTATAGCGCCCAAATCGGTGTAAGGAAAGATCTTAGTATGATGAAACGCGAAAGCACGCTGCCCCTTCGTATTTTTTAGAAAAGGCCCAATGTAGACCCAGGCGGCATTGAGCAACCCCGAGTAGTGATATTTGGAGGGGAGGTACTTGATCGTAGAATCATTCGCGACCTCTTTCAGCTTTACGATAATCCTGTTAGCCTCGGCGCTCCCAGAAGCCAATTTTTTCCACTCGGCATTGAGATAGAAAAAGTCTTTCATGGAAAAAACCGAAGAGCTTTCCAAACTTCCTTCAATGTTCACAACTGTTGTATCATTGGGATAAACCATTTGCTGGTAGTCTTCAAAAACCATGGTTATCTCATCCTTTTTTGACGTAGAATAAAAGGCCTTTTGCAAGCTGGGTGAAGAGATTTTTTCTTTTTCGCCATAGTGATTAAATCCTGCCAGGTCCGCCAAATCTCGACCGACTTGCAGATATCCCTCTAAACCATAGTGGAATCCATTCCACCCTTCGGCACCCAAAGCTGCATAAGACTGGATAATGGGGTATTTTCGATCCAATGTTCTTTGTTGCTCCCGCAAAAGACCAATGCGGTCGTCATACGCCCCACCGCCGAAAAGGGGAAGTTGAAAGACGTATATTTTTTCAACCATTGGATAATCTTCCTGCCACATTTCTACCAGTTTGTCAAAACGTGGAGCCCAGGTTAGCGGATCAGACGACGCCTCTGTTTCGCCCTGCCAGAAAAATATGGCTTTCAATGATGGCAGCAATCCGGTTGCCTTAGCCGAATTCAGTAGGTATCCGTAAAAAGTCGACCGATCGGTGAGCGCTAGTAGGGAAGCACCGGCTGCGGAACCGTTGATAATGCAGGTGGGGATCTGATATTTTTCAGCAATGCTTCGTTGAAATTCAATCCCGAATATGCCTACCCGCTGACCGATATGATTGGCAAAACCCCAGGCAGCTGGGCCTCCTGAGGATCCGTATGTACGCGCGAATTCGTTTTGGTATTGATAGTCTACCTCCCAGGCCACAGCATTGGATTGTCCGTAAATGAGGTAAAAGTCACCCGCGACAATGTTATCGCGTCTCGCAATCAGCGTGGAATCAGATCCGGATTTGCAGGCGTAAATTTCAAATGCATACTCGGCTAGCTCAGCCTTAATTTTAAATGAAAAGCTGAATGGAGCTTCTGAGCCGTTATATTGAAGATTTTTTCTTTGATAACCGGTCTTTATTTTGTCCCTGAATTTGATGACAGACAAATAAGCGTATCCCTGAACCTGGACCCTGCCTAAAAAATCCACATCGGCTTGCCCGGTGCTATCCCTAGCAAAGAGCTGCATATCAGCAGGCACTTTATCGAGGATGGCTATGCCGGATTGCTGCGCAAAAGCAATTGAAATAAAAGAGCAGAAAAATGTTAATGTAGCAAGCAGTACAGATGCTTTCATGCGCGGGAGAAGGGGGATGAATTAGAAGATTTCCCTTACCAGGCATGGCAAAGGCTTTCTGTATTTATGTACAGAGATACAAAAAATAATACAAAAATTATTCCACAACTGACCTGGGAACCCCTAACTACCCAGCCCGTACCTGACAATGCAGTACAAAGCCCGAAAACCATCTTTCCAGTTGATTTTCTTGCCTTCTTCGTAGGTGCGTCCGTAGTAGGATACGCCTACTTCATATATTCGGATTTTCGGGACTTTGGAGATCTTGGCGGTGACTTCGGGTTCGAAGCCAAAACGGTTTTCAAGTAGTACCAGACCTTTGAGAATGTCGGCCCTGAAAAGTTTGTAGCATGTTTCCATATCTGTCAAATTGAGATTGGTAAACATGTTGCTCAGGAAAGTAAGGAATTTGTTTCCTATGGTATGCCAGAAAAAAAGGATGCGGTGTGGTCTCCCGCCCATGAAGCGGGAGCCATACACCACATCAGCATATCCTTCAATTACCGGTTTTAGCAAAATATTGAATTCCTGCGGGTCATATTCTAGGTCGGCGTCCTGCACGATAATGTAGTCACCGATGGCCCTGCGAATGCCCGTATGTAAGGCCGCCCCCTTACCCTGATTGTATTCATGGCGATAATAGCTTATCTCCATTTGCGGATTTTCCCCAATAAACCTTTTCGCAACGCCTTCCGTATTGTCCGATGAACAATCGTTGACTATTACTATTTCCTTTTGAAAGCCGCCAATCAGTTCAACAGATTTGAGTTTATCCAAAACTTTCCAAATTGTTTTTTCCTCATTGTAAGCAGGAACGATAACAGATAACTTCATCAGAACGTTAAAAGGTGAATAGAAATAAAGGACGTTATTGAGTATAATTTGGTTGCAAAAAAATCAATCAAAACATAATGAAGCAGCACCTAGTAAGCCTGCGTCATTAGCCAAAGTGGCCCGTTTAATAGTAATTGTCTTTAAATAATAAGGTGTTAGCCAGTATTCAAAACGCTCATTAATGGCGGGTAAAATAAATTCAAACGAGGCAGAAATACCACCACCGATCAAAATAGTTGTAATGTCCAGGATACGGATCATTGAAACAAGCCCTTCTCCAAGCAAATAACCCATTTCTTGAAATACCTGTTTCGCAAGCTCATCACCTTTCGAAGCAGCAGCAACGAGGCCGGTGGTAGAGATCGTTCCATCGTCAGGAAGCTGTGTCTGGCCAGTGTATTCGGCACGCATGGCATGGGCGAGGTCGAGCAATTCTTTTTTGCCGATGTTGCGTTCCAGCACTTTTCCATTTTTGGAAGGTACGTGGCCTGGCTCCATGGCATTACCGCCGCCGCCTTTGAAAACTTTTTTGTCAATAATGGCTGCCCCACCGATACCGGTACCGAGCGTTACGAAAATGTAGTCTTCGGGAAGCTTATCTTCTCCAAAATAATACTCGCCCAATGCAGCTGCATTGGCATCATTTTCAAGATAAAAATCGTGGTCTGGAAATCTTTCTTTCAGATCAGGAACAATGGCAATGCCATCAATTTCAGGAATAGCAGTAATTTCTATCAATGTAGTCCGGTCCCTCGTCGTGAGTCCGGGAACACCGATCCCTACTCTTTTTACCTCTGGATATTCAACGAGCTGTAACGCTATCGCATCTCCTAATCTTTCTATAAAATGCCCTGAACTACGCCAGCTGGCGGTATCGTGACTGTAAAAATTTGAAATTCTTCCATCCGTAGCGTCAACGATCCCCATTTTTACGTTAGTACCGCCCACGTCTATACCGAGGTATTGTTCCATGAAATGAAATATGGGTTTAATAAATAATTTTAAAAATGCGGCAATTTAGTAAAATTGCTCTATTGTTCACTAATCAATCCAAATCTCCGAGCTGTGGCCTGATTAAAATTTCTTCCATGACGGCACGCGGAGAAAGCGAGTAGGCAGCCCAAATCGCGTCAGCCACGTCTTTTGGATCTATAAAACGTTCCGCTGGCAAATCCACCCCTTTCCAGCTGTCTGTTAACGTCGCTCCCGGAAGCACAGCAGTCACTTTCACGTCGTGCGGCTCCATTTCTACGCGGAGTACCTTGGTCATGCCGTACAGCGCAAATTTGGAAATACAGTAGGAGCCGCCGTTGGGATAAGCCATAATGCTGGCCGTAGAACAAATGTTAAAAATGTGCCCTTTCCGGTTCGTCATCATGTCCCCTACGAAGCCTCTTGTCAGGTGATAGGCGCTGTAAACATTGGTTTCCATTGTTTTTTCCAATGTACCCTCTGCTTCATTATGCACCTGCCCGGGGATAAATACGCCCGTGTTGTTGACAAGTACCTCTGTAAACCTGTTTTTTGATTTGGCAAAGTTCAGGAACGCATCCAGGTCTGCCCGCAGGGAAAGATCAGCCGGTAAATAATATAATGTTGAACCGGCAAATCGGTCCTTCATTTCTTTTTCGAGATCTTCCAGATCATGAAGGTTTCTCGCACAGGTGATTATATCAAAACCACCGCTCATGAACCTTTCAATTAGCGCTCTTCCAATTCCTTTTGTCCCGCCGGTGACTACCGCTAATGGATTCATTTTTCTGATTACTTCTTTTTTTGCCTAATTTCCCCGAAAATATTGAATACAATCTAGATATCATGTCTGTAATCGGGAAATACTTTATTTTTTTAGGGACATTATTCGGAAAAGGGGAAAAATTGTCGGTTTACTGGCAGAGGCTGATGGAGGAATGTGTGGGTATAGGAGTGAGCTCAGTATTTATTGTTGCGATCGTTTCCACTTTTATTGGCGCAGTTTCGTGCATTCAAACAGCATATAACTTAGTGAGCCCGATCATCCCCGTCTCGACGGTCGCATTGATTGTGCGTGACATGTCTATACTCGAACTTGCACCGACCATTACCTGTATCGTTCTGGCGGGAAAGGTAGGTTCCAATATTGCCAGTGAGCTGGGTACCATGCGGATCACCGAGCAGGTGGATGCTTTGGAAGTAATGGGGATCAATTCGGCATCTTACCTGGTGTTGCCGAAGGTTCTTGCAGCGATGTTAACATTTCCTATGCTCGTTATTTTTGCCGGATTTTTAAATATTTTTGGAGGCTATCTGGCAGGGACATTGACCGGAGTAATCACGGAAAGAGACTATTTGAATGGTATCAGAGATTCGTTTGTGCCGTATAACATCTTTTTTATGTGTGTAAAACCGTTTGTTTTCGGTTTTCTGATTGCGACAATATCTTCATTCAAAGGTTATTTCACACAAGGCGGAGCATTAGAAGTAGGTAAAGCGAGCACGGGTGCAGTAACGAACAGTTGTATCTCCATTCTTGTCGCGGATTACCTCCTAGCCCAACTGTTATTGTAAAATGTTAATCAAAGCCGCCGGAATAGTTACAACAAGATCAAAACGATGATTGAAGTAAATAATATAGCCAAAGCTTTTAACGGTAAAGAAGTTTTAAAGGGAATTTCTTCAAAATTTGAAAAGGGGCAGACCAATCTGATCATCGGTGGCAGCGGGACGGGTAAAAGTGTTTTGTTGAAATGTATGATAGGCCTCGTAAAACCTGACAAAGGCAATGTGCTTTACAACGGCCGCGATTTTTATAATTGCGACAAGGAAACACAACAATCGATCCGGCGCGAGATGGGTGTTTTGTTTCAGGGAGGGGCGCTTTTCGATTCCAAAACGGTTGAGCAGAATGTCCGTTTTCCCCTTGATATGCTCACGGATCAGTCCATGCAGGAAAAGCAGGAAAGAGTCGCTTTTTGTTTGCATCGTGTAGGATTGGAAGCAGCCGCCAAAAGAATGCCTTCCGAAATTAGCGGCGGGATGAAAAAACGCGTAGGGATCGCCCGCGCCATCGTCATGAACCCCATGTACCTCTTTTGTGACGAACCGAATTCAGGCCTTGACCCGCTTACTTCTGTTAAAATTGATGAACTGATCAAAGAAATAACGGAAGAATACCAGATCACGACCATTATCATTACACATGATATGAACTCGGTGATGGAGATCGGGCAGAACATTATGTTCCTTTATCAGGGAAGCAAGCTTTGGGAGGGTGTCAATACCGAGATCACCAAGACAGTTGTGCCGGAATTGAAGGAGTTTCTTTTCTCCAATAAATTACTCCGGGAAATGCAGCCCTAGTACCTCTTATTTTTTGTTCAAAAAAGGAATATTCTTTCTTTCTAATAAAAATACACAGCCTGAAAAGACTGCCAGGATCAGCATGTGAACCGGTACAGAAATCATCAGATCATTGATTTTAAATAGCGTTGAGGTATAAATCAGGAGTGTACCTGCTCCAATGTACCCCAATGCGGAAGTTACGTCGTACGGGACCGGGTAAAACTTTTGCCCAAAATAATAACAAAGCGAAAGCATCGTAAACCCTGACAATGCAAAAGCGATCGCAAAACCCAGGTACCCTATCTGCGGGACGAGCAGAAAACTGCTGGCAATGGTGATCAGCGCACCGGTTAATGTCAGCCAGGTGCCGTACTGCGTTTTGTCGGTGAGTTTAAACCAGGTTGCCAGATTATAATAAATCCCCAGAAACATATAGCCAGCCAAAAGCCACGGAACTACCGACAAGCCTTCATGGTAGATCTTCTGTTTTAAGAATAGCTCGGCGAACAAGTCAAGGTTCAGGCATATTCCAACCCACATGATTACGCAAATGATGGTGAAGTATTTGGTAACCTTTGCAAATACCTCCGGCGCATTCTTGTCGTCGCCTTTGGAGAAAAAGAACGGCTCTGCAGCGTATTTGAATGCCTGAATGGCCAGGTTCATGAAGATCGATAATTTATAGCATTGGACGTAAATCCCTATCGCCTGCTTGGTGGTACGGCCCGGGTAAAAATCCTTAGGTAGTAAAAATTGAATAAAAGCCCGGTCGAAAAGCATGTTCACTACGCCTCCCGCATTCATGATCAGAATGGGGAATGCATATACCCAGACCGGCTTGAAAAGGGTTTTGTCAAATACAAACCTGAAATCCGAAAGCTCTTTTCGTAGTAGCCAGAAAAATAGAAAGTTGGCGACGAGATTGGCCATAATAATATAATCCGGTGCGTGCATCGGATCGTAAAAAATGGCAATTACAGGTTTGAGAAAAGCTAGATACTCGCCGGCGTAAACGTCCCTGCAAACGATCAGAAAGAACAGGTTCAGGAAAATGTTGATCAGAATGTTGGTAACCCGTACGATCACAAATTTTTTGCCTTTTCCTTCCAGTCGCAACCTCGCAAACGGAATGGATACAATGCCATCGATCGCCATGATGACTGCGAACATTCTGACAATGGAGACGCTTTCCGGGTATTTGATAAATTCGGCAGCACTTTCCGCAAAAATGAAGATCAGTCCGGAAAAGAATACGCTTACGAGAATGACGGCGCTGAGTATCAGATTGTAATACTGCTTTCGGTCCGCTTCCTGCCTGGCAAACCGGAAAAAGGCAGTTTCCATCCCAAATGTATAAAGAACCGTCGCCAGTCCGGCGTAGGCATAGAGCTGTCCTTGTGCGGCGATTTGTTCGGGTTCGAAAAGCTTGGTATGAAGTGCGACCAGCAGGTAGTTCAGGAAGCGGCCCAGCATGGTGCTGATACCGTAAGTCGCGGTTTCACTGGCCAGTTTTTTTAATACACTCATAATTGTTCAATCTGTTTTGCGCAATTCTCAGAGCAAAATCAGAGAAACAAATATAGGTTATGGACAATGGTTTATTTCCAATTCGCAAAAAAAGAGTCCTTCCGATCATTTGGAAGGACTCTTTTTGGTTTTTTTTATCTAGCTTCTCACATCGACAATAATGCGTTCGATCACTTTTTCGATCCGTTTCCATCCGTCGTCGGAATGCAGGTCGACGTCTATCATTTTTTCACGGTAGTCAGTAGAAATGGTCATATAATAGATTCCGGCTGTGAGAAATGTAACTAGAGCACTGGTGTCGTTGTAGTGGGGTAAGTCTCCGATCTTACTCAATATCCGTAATGCGACCTGGTTGCGGGCATCAGATAGCATGGATTTTCCGGTACCGATTTCCCACCTCAGCAGGTCACGGGTAGCCTTCCGTTCGCGCAGGTCATTCATAAAAGTGTGCATGAGGCTGGTAAGGGCCTTGCTGCGTTCTTCCGGGGCGAGAAGTGGCATGTTGTCAATGTACTCAGTACTGGTGGTAGAGGTATATTCGCCCGACTTTACATATTGCTCCATAAGCCCGTCGACGCTATCGAAGTATCTGTAAATCAGTACTTTATTTACTCCTGCTGTCCTGGCAATAAGATTCACACCTACCTTTTCAGTACCGTGTTGCTCAATCACTTCGCCGACCGCGCGGAGGATTTTACTTTTTGTCCGCTCTCGGTCGCGCTTCTTAACTTTGTCAATTTTCATATGGGTGCCGTTTAGGTTAAAACATGGTAAATGTAATATTTCATATGGAAATATTATACGTGTAAAATATTATAAGTCACCATTTTTTGAATTACGTAGCCTAAATGTGCGTTAATCGATAAAAACGCCTCATTGAAAGAGAAAAATGCCTATTTGGTCGACTAATTTGTATCGATTCTTAAAAAGGAAGCCACAAAAAAAGAGCTCATTTGCGATGAGCTCTTTAAACTTACTGTTGGCCGACAAGGACTCGAACCCTGAATAAGACAACCAAAATGTCCTGTGTTACCATTACACCATCGGCCAAAACCGTAAACAGTGGTGCAAAAGTAATGCGGGGAGTTTAAGTTGTCAAGTTTTTGGCGAAAAAAATTAAATGCTTTTTATTTCCGACTGGCTTGAAATCTTCTTTACCAAGCCCTGCAAAACCTTTCCCGGGCCACATTCTATGAACGTTTCTGCGCCGTCAACTACCATTTGCTCAACGGATTGCGTCCATCTTACGGGAGCGGTTAGCTGTGATATGAGGTTGTCTTTAATGACTGAAACTTCCGTCGCAGGTTTCGCATTTACATTCTGATAAATTGCGCAAATAGGTGCTTCAAACTGGGCTGCATGGATGGCGGAAGCTAATTCTTCCCGCGCTGGCTCCATCAAAGGCGAGTGAAATGCGCCTCCGACGGGTAATATCAATGCGCGTTTGGCACCCGCAGCTTTCAACAACTCGCAAGCTTTTTCAACACCTTCAATGGTACCTGAGATCACAACCTGCCCGGGACAGTTGTAATTCGCCGGAACTACGATCTCGTCGGTAATACCCGCGCACACTTCTTCGATGATGTTGTCGGCCAGGCCGAGAATGGCTGCCATGGTGGATGGACGGATCAGACATGCTTTTTGCATGGCATCTGCACGCTTGGCTACCAATGCCAGCCCGTCTTCGAATGACAGGGCGCCCGCGGCTACGAGTGCAGAAAATTCGCCCAGCGAATGTCCTGCAACCATATTGGGGGCAAAATCAGTACTGATCTTGGCCAGGATGACAGAATGTATAAAAATCGCGGGTTGGGTAACATTCGTTTGTTTGAGCTCCTCGTCGGTGCCTTCAAACATGATGTTAGTTATATTGAAACCAAGGATCTCATTTGCTTTTTCAAACAAAGCCTTAGCTGAATCTGATGACTGGTACAGATCGAGTCCCATTCCTTTGAACTGGGAACCCTGGCCGGGGAAAATGTATGCCCTTTTCATATTTACTGTTGTTAAGATTATTCATAGTGAACAAAAAGCCCGGCTGTCAAACCGGGCTACAAAGGAAATACTTGAAGACGAAAGAAAAAAGGCGATCACTACCTGAGCAGCTGTACCCATCCTTTGATGGTAGTAGGGGTGGTTACTTTTTTGGATGATTCAAAATAGACGGTCACCTCGTAGTAGTACTGTCCGGCAGCGAGGTCTTTTCCTGAATTGGTTTTTCCGTTCCAGTTGATGTTGACATCTTTGGTGGAGAACACCTGGGCACCCCATCTGTTGAAAACTTTGAATTCAAGCGACTGCACAAATGCGGGGCATTCGTAAGGCTGGAAGACATCGTTTTTCAAATCACCATTGGGCGTAAATACATTGGGCAGCACAAACATGGGGCAGTTGTCCTTGCAAACAATGTTGCTAGGGGCACTTTCACTGCCAAACCTGTTGACGGCCGTGACGAAATAGCATCCTGCAAACGAAGTAAGCCCCTGGTGGTCGTAAGTAGTCGACAATGGGGAAGGCGGCGTGGTCACGGTGGCGATCAATGCTGGCTGGTCGCCTTCGTAACGGGCATAGTATATTTTGTAAGCAAATACATTCGGATCGCAGTCTTTGCCGCCCACCGACTGTGGATAAGTCCATGACAAATGGTTGGTAAAAGTAGGGGAGTCACAGAAAGCTTCCGGGTGTGCCTGCAACGAATCACAGTTGAGCGGGTCGAGCGCGAGTACCGGCGGGCATGGCTTGG
>NZ_JBDSFX010000027.1:0-93471 GCF_039919315.1 Dyadobacter sp.
GCTTTTCTCGTCGCCATAGCGCAGGGTGATCTTCGCAGCCACCACATTACCCCGAGTTGTTTTGGGCAATAATGCAGTTTCGATTGAATTTGCTTTTTCAATGCGGGTTGTACGGCTTTCCACATTCAATGGTGATGGATCAAATGCCTCTCCTTCCGCCACCACGGCCTCTCCTTTGTAATTTTTCACAAGGTCGTCTATCTTCGGCGCCTCCGGAATCTCAGCCCTCACCGAATTTGACTCTGGTACAAATGTTCCAAATGTCCTGTTGGAAGGTTTGAAATAATACTGGGCCACCCGGTAAACATCATCAGCAGTTACCTTCCTGATATTGTCACGGAAAAGGAAAGCCAAACGCCAGTCGCCCGTTGCGATCGCCTCACTGATACTCAACCCCACGCGCTCAGCATTACGGAATTCCAGGTCCCAGTTTTTCAGTATCGTTGTCTTAGCCCTCTCCACATCCTCCGCCGAAGGTTTCACCATGGCGGCAGAATCCAGTGTTGCTATAAATGCTTTCCTTGCTTCGTCAATTGATTTTTCCTTCAATATTTCCGCCCCAAAAAGAACAAAACCCGGATCAAACAACTGAAAACCAAACCCGAACTCGGACGATGCTTTTTTAGTATTGACAAGGTTTTTATAAAGCTTACCATTCGGCTCAGCGGTGAGCAGTTCGGTCAGTACTTCCGTGGGCGGGTAGTCGGCGTGCGAGCCTGGTGAAATGTGGTACAAAGCCATCAGCATTTGCACGTCGCCTGTTCTTTTCAATTCCACAAAACGTTCCCCATCTTGCGTCGGCTCCACGGTGTAGGACTTAGGCAACTCGCGGGCTGGCTTCGCTATTTTACCAAAATATTCATTGATCATCGCCAATGTCTTAGGCTCATCAATTTTCCCGGCCACCGTCAACACCGCATTGTCAGGCTGATAGAACTTTCTATAAAAAGCTTGCAGGTTATCGATAGGCACCCTTTCAATGTCGGAACGGTTCCCAATGGTGGATTTACCGTAGTTATGCCACAAATATGCGCCGGAAATCACACGCTCCATCAGTACCCGGAACGGATTGTTCTCTCCTGATTCAAATTCATTGCGTACCACACTGAACTCACTGTCCAGGTCTTTCTTGGCAATAAATGAGTTGATCATCCTGTCTGATTCCAGGTCAAGTGCCCATTTCAGGTTTTCCTCAGTCGCCGAAAAAGTCTCAAAATAATTGGTACGGTCATACCACGTGCTTCCGTTCGGGCGTGCCCCGTGCTCAGTCAGCTCTTGTGGAATGTTGGGGTGCTTTGGAGTTCCTTTAAAAACCATATGTTCCAGCAAATGCGCCATACCCGTTTCACCGTATCCCTCATGACGAGACCCTACCAGGTAAGTTACATTCACCGTGATTGTTGCTTTGGAAGGATCAGGGAACATCAGCACTTTTAAGCCGTTTTCCAGATTATACTCCGTAATTCCCTCCACTGAGGCTATCTTCTTGACGCCTTTGGGCAATTCCTGGGCAAACACCGGCGCTGTTAACATCGAAGTTAACAACAATCCAAAAATGTTCGCGTTTCGAAACAAATTGGTTTTTTTAGATTTCATGACCATACTAAAATGAATTAGTTTAGATTTATAACCCCTGAAAATAATTCAGAATATCCCTAGAAGCAATCACTTCGGGACAAATGGTAAAATAAAAGTAGTTGCAACATTTTATGTGCCTTTTTAGGTATAGGTTTACATCAGTCAGGTATATTTCCGTTATGCACAGGAATTCTTGAAGCCGATTCGCAGTTTTATCCAATATGACCCCCGTTAAACGTAATGACTTTCAGTAAAAACACAGGCGCTGTCGCCGCTCTCCTCGTAATCTGTATGCTTCTTGGCTGTGCCGGAGGTATCCCTATCTCCACGAATACCAAGTACCCCATTGAATTGCTTTACGAAAACCAGCCGCTGGAACGCCCCTACTCGGAAATCGGAGTAGTGGAAATTAGCAGCGAAGATTCACTCACTGCCCGCCAAACGCAGGATAAAAGAATGATGTATCGTGGAAATGATGCCAAAACCAAAGAACTTTTGACGGCCCGGTTGGTTATCAAAGCCCAAAAAATAGGTGCGGATGCCATTATTAATGTCAAATACAAGTACTACACCAGCGTCAAAAGCGAAGGATATATGCTGAGCGGACTGGCGGTGAGGTACCGGGGAGAGTAACACTTCTAACAAACATAAATTAAGAAACCATGCTTTTTACTGCTGACCTATCAGACATGCCGGTCGAGGCGGAGTCAAGGGTGATCATCCGTTTTCAGGATTGTGATCCCTTAATGCATTTAAATAATTCCAAATATTTCGAATACTTTTTCAATGCACGCGAGGACCAGGTTTCGAAACTTTATGGTTTCAGTTTTGAAGCAATGTTCCGCGAGCTGCGCACCAGCTGGGTCGTGTACCAGCATCAGATCGCATACGTAAGGCCCGCGCTCATCAGCGAATGGGTGAGGATCACTTCCCGTGTCATTTATTACAATGAAGACACGATGGTGACCGAGTATTTCATGACCAATGATCTGCGAACTGAATTGAAAACCATGCTTTGGACCACTTCAAAGCACATTAGCATTACCACTGGCAAGCGTGTTCCGCATCCGAAAGAGGTGATGGATTATCTGGGCGCGACTTGTGTTCCGGATATTGACTTCCCCAATATTCAATTCAATGACCGCATCCATGCCATTAAACATGGACTGTCGGAAGGTACTAACGTGTAGATTGCTTTTCAGAAAGTAATTTTTTGCCGCCTGTCGAGTCCTGACGTGTGGAATCGATTGGAATGATGTAGGGGATCTTGACCACCGGCTTAGGCATCGGCATAAAGCGGTTGAAGCTATGAGTAAACTGCATACTTACCCCGCCTGTTGTGAATGTATTACTGTATAAACTGTTCTGAATGTTTCGATTATAAGCTTTCACTCGCACCGAACCTTTGCTATTAAGCCAGTATTCCAGCGTCCATTCGCCCAGCAAACTGGCCGCATCGTACTGTGTAGCCCCACTCTGGCTTTGCGTGCCCGATGTAAAACGCCCATCCCTGGTCACCCGGAAACGATCATTCAGAAAACGGTAAGAGAACCTGAGCTGTAAATTGTTCAATGCATTCTGGTCCAGCGAAAGACCGGACACACCTACTTCCAGATTTTCATTGATACCCGATGCCCAGCGGCTGATCTGGTTCGAAACCAGCTCGCTTATGCTGCTTCCCAGGAAATTCTGACTCCCTACCGTCGCCAAACTGGTCTCCGGCAGCAACTGGTTCACGACCAGCAAGCTACTCACCTGCCGGCTCAGCTCCTGCTCGTCCGATTTCAGCTTATTCTGAAATGCCTCCAACTGTCCCCGGTAAGCACTTAATGAAGGATTATCCAAAATCTTAAGATCATAACGGATCAGCGGCGACATCAGCCGCTCAGATAGTCCTATCGTCACCTCTACGGGGTAACGCCTTGACAATGCATCGCCTCCCGAGCTTCCCGTGGTGCTGGTACTCGGCAACACGCCAGCCAGCGATACCATTTGCGTATAACCGGCTTTCACATCCAGCTGAGCCCCATAAGGATCGCCAGACCATATAATGCGACTGCCTGGTTTGATGTTGAATTTTTTGCTGATGATATTTTGAAGCGTAAAATTGTATTCGCCTCTTTCGATTTCATAAGTCCCGGCCATTGTGAAATCGCCCTTGGTATCAATGTTCAGGTTCAAACGTCCGCTGCCGTTTCCTCTGATAATGTCGCCCGTTTGCCTGTCGAAGATAATCTCGCAAGTCGCATCCGGTGTCAGGTTGAAGTTAAAATCCATCTTGATACCGCCGGAAATCTGGTTACGGAGCAGCGAGTCCACAGAACTGATATTGGTACTATCGACGGGCGCTAGCTTGCTGACAAATTGAATGTAATCCTGTGTCGCAACTTCCGTGGCCCCGTCCAACGGTATATGTATCCTTGTGCCTTTGTTACTGGTCACATTGGCTTCAATGTTGAGATTATCAATCGGCCCGAAAACGGCTACCGGCCCGGTTACGTAGGCCGTTCCGTAGAATGTGGTATTGTCCCGTGCCGTGGTATTGAGGATTTTGAAATTGTGGAGATCCGCATTGAAACCGAGTGAAAAGTATTTGAAACCATCATGAAAAACCCCGCCACGCACAGTGGCTGTATTGCCGTCGGCGTCAGTGACCAGGATATTATTCGCGGTAATTTCACTCTCCGTAAAATTGATCTTATCGCTGAAAGTAAAGACCGACTGCAAATAGTCGAATTTCATTCTCCCTTTTTCCACCATTAGCGATCCTTCGAGCACCGGTGCATTCACCACGCCTTTAATGAGCACGCTACCTTGCGCAGTTCCGCCCACGTCCGAGATCAGTCCTTCCGCAAATGGTTCCAGTGCTTTGAAATCAATCTGATTAAAAATCGCTTTGAGATTCAGCGTATTGGTCTTTAGCTTAGGCCGGTACGAACCTGTTAGATTGAAAACTCTTCTCGCATTCTTATTGAGTTGCGCATCAATTTCCAGTGCGCTGGTTACCTGATCCCAATCACCGGTTCCCGACAGGTTTCCGAATTCATACTTGCCGTATCCCAGACTTTCAATGTTGAAATTGGCATCCAGTATCACACTATTATAAACGTCTTTGACCTTTGCGGACCCATCCATTATCCCTGCCAATTTGGTATTCAACACAGGATTAAGACTTCCCAGTTTGAAATTGCGGATATCGAGCAACAAGCTTTTGTCAGGATCATCAGATGCCATTCCACTCAGGAAAATGCGTTGTTTCCCGCTGATCAGGCCGAGATTCGACATGCTGATGTTTTTCCCAACGATCGAAATAAGGCTTTGAGAAGGAACATTCCATTCCTCATCAAGTAGGTTCAGTTTTGAATTTTTAAAACTAATATCCAGACCAGCCGGTAAGAACCGAATTTCCCCCGCCAGGTTTGCCCTGTTCGTACTTTTTACCTGATGTAAGGCTCCATTGAAATCGATGTGATCCACATCCCAGGTACCTTCCAGTTCGAGTTTTTCGGTCGGGACCAGCACACTCATCTGTTGCTTGTCAGACGTAACGAGCACCGAAGCCAGTACTTCCGCGCTGTTGACAAACTTGGAAGTCGTCACATCCACCTCGGATTTCACAAACTGGTTGATACCATAGCGAACCGTATCGGAAGTGGCATTCAATGTAAGGAATGCCGTGTTATCCATTTTAAAAGTACCCTCAGCCCGGGCGCCACGCGATACATAAATGTCTGGACTCAGAAACGCGAGAAAACGGGAGAGATTCCTTGTCTGCACCTCATAGTCAATCTGGTACCGGTTTTGCACGGACTGTATTGGCTTTTTGGCATAGTATTCCGCCCTCTTGGCCGCGTTTTCGAAGAAATACAGCTTATACTCTCCCAGCACACCGCCTACATCTTTCCAAGCCTGGGTCGGGAGGAAATTGCCTTCCACTTTGGCCGATAAAAACTCACTTTCCAAATGCAGGCTGCGCTTATCCGCCTGTTGCCGAGAAGAGAACACGAGCGTGTCGATCACCAGATTCCGTTCCTTGTTGGTCATCAGCAGATAGGTATTCAGCAATTTCGCATCGCCCGTCAGTTCATCGACAGTATTCCCGGTAACATTGATATTCAGCTGGGTACGCAGCGTGATCTGATCTTTGGTATAACCCAATTCTTTCAAATTCACCTTCTCAATGATGCCTTTCACATTGAATGAGTTTTTAGGTTTTGAAAGATCAAATTCACCATCCAGGCTCACCACAAAATTGCTGTCTTTGGCGCTGACCTCTCCATTGAAATATTGGTTTTGCAAATTACCTTTCAGCCGGATATTCCTGTAATCATAATGTCGGAAACCTATTTTGCCAACCTGCGCATTCAGATCCGTCGAGGCAAATTGCAGCTCTAAACCCTTCCCATATATTTTCCCGTCAAAATCAAGCTGCTGCCACGTTTCTTCATCGTCGATCAGCTTGCCCAATTCGAATGCTGATGTTTTTATTATTCCGGAGTAGGTAGTGGTTTTGGGATCGGCGATATGAAAAACCAGGTCTCCTGCAACCTCACCCATTGAGGAAGACGCGGAAGCATTCACAGCAAAATCCTCCAATGTACCTTTGAATGTGCCATCCACCAGCGTCAGCCCGAATTTTTGCATGGTCGGGTGCATGTCCCATTCCGGATAGTACTGGACAATGTCGGCGGGGTCAATTTTGGATAATGATAAGGCGATATCCATTTGGACTCCTTCAATGGTTGGCAAGCCTTTGAAACCAATATTACCAACCAGCCTGCTTGCTTTTCCAAAACGCAGGTCGGTATTGGATAGCATGAAATCATCCACTTTGCCATTGAAATCGCCTGAGATCCGCCAGGTTTCATGCAGGTTGTCTACATAGCTTGAAAAAAGCCCCAAGTCCCTGGAATCCACGTGGCTCCCCACCAAATGTCCTTTCATCCGGATCTTATGGTTAAAATCCCCCAGCTCGCCCGAACGGTTATAGTAGAATATGACTTCGTCTTTCAGGTAGGAATTCCCTATTCTGGCGTCCAGCTCTTTCAATTCCATCTTTTTTTGACAGAATAAAAACCGGGTATCCAGGTCGTGCATCGCCAAACCAGTCTGCTTATCAACCGTTTGCAGGTTTTTAGCAAGAAAAGAAATGGTATCCCCCTGAACCAGGAAATTTTTCAAATCGCCATACAGGTGATTCAGTTCAAAATGCGAATAGTCGAACACCCTCGCACCTTTGTCCCTTGACTTGCGGGGGTCGTCGTAGCGAAATGTCCCGTCAATGACTTTTGATTTGCCAATAATAAACGGTGTATTGTTTTCGGGCGCATTAGGGGGCCGGGGTATCGCAGGCCTGGTGAGTTCGTTGATCTTTTCGATAAAGCCATCCATATTCAGCGACCCGGATTCCGGTTCGACAATCAGGTGTACATTGGGCTGAAAAATATCCACTTCGTCCAGGTATATTTCCTTCGAAGCGTTTTCAATGATGTTATTGACATTTAGATTGACATCGATCCGGCCGACGTCGATCATGTCTTTCCGATTGGTATCCTTCACTGAAATCCCTTCCAGCGACACGACATCGAACCATTTGATATTGACTTTTTGAATCGTAATGGGGTAGCCCAGCTTTTCTGAAATGTTGCTGGTGGCGAGCCGGACGGCCCAGGTTTGGACTGATGGAAGTTGCAGAGCAATGGTAGCAATACCCAGCGCAAGCAGCGCGAAGATAATAACCACAATCAGACCATTGCCAAACGCCTTCAGGAATTTTAACATATACAGCTTCGCAGCGGGATACTGCTTATCTTATTGTTAATGCTTAATTTTGCGAATATTTCATCAAATATGAACATTCTCGCCATTGAATCGTCTTGCGACGAAACCTCCGCAGCCGTAATAACTAACGGGAAAATCCGCTCCAATGTTGTTGCTACGCAACTCATTCACACACAATACGGCGGTGTTGTCCCTGAACTTGCCTCGCGGGCTCATCAACAACACATTCTGCCGGTAGTAGATAAAGCATTGAATGATGCAAAAGTAGCAAAAAAAGACCTGGATGCCATTGCTTTTACCAAAGGACCGGGTTTATTGGGCGCTTTACTGGTAGGTACGTCGTTTGCAAAGTCGATGGCGCTGGGCCTCGACATTCCGCTGATCGAGATCAATCACATGCAAGCCCACGTGCTCGCGCACTTCATCGACGACCCTAAACCTGGCTTTCCATTTCTCTGCCTGACCGTAAGCGGAGGACACACGCAGATCGTGAAAGTGACCAGTCCGCTCGAAATGGAAATCATTGGCGAAACCAAGGACGACGCTGTGGGAGAAGCGTTTGATAAAACGGCGAAACTCATGGACTTACCTTATCCCGGCGGACCATTGATCGACAAATATGCTGCTCTGGGTAACCCGTTGGCCTATCCTTTCCCTCTGCCGGAAATGCCCGGGCTGGATTTTTCTTTTAGTGGTATCAAGACTTCGTTTATGTATTTTTTACAAAAACAGGTGAGGGAAAATCCGGATTTCATTACTCAAAATAAGGAAGACATTTGTGCTAGTATTCAACATACATTGGTTGATATTTTGTTGAAAAAACTCAAAAAAGCAGCCCGGGAATCCGGTATTAAACAAATTGCCATTGCCGGTGGCGTTTCTGCCAACTCGGGGCTGAGAAAATCCATCATTGAACTGGGCGAAAAACTGGATTGGAAAGTATACATTCCTGCATTCGAATATTGTACCGATAATGCCGCAATGATCGCCATTGCAGCACATTACAAGTTTTTAGCAAACGAGTTTTGTGACCAAACCGTCAGTCCGCTTGCGAGAATGGAATTCTGAGACCTTACTAATCAACGATTTATGAAACACGTTTTCTTCTGTTTATTTACAGTTTTGTCGTTGGTAATAAGCTTTCAACCTGCTTTGGCCCAAACTCCCAGTGTGCTGCGCAACGATATTACAATCCGGTCTTTCTTTAAAATTGACAATACAGATACGCAGACAAGAATTGTCTACGATGCCTCCGACAAGTCCTTCTATACCATAGCGTGGAACGGAGAGCTTTTTCATCTTGCACCCGATGCTTCCGGCAATTACGCTATCCAAAGATTGGCTACTTCGCAAGATCATCAGATCAATTATCTGCAAGGACTTGCATTGCATGAAGGAACGATATATCTCGTCGGTAACGTAGTAATTCAGCAGGGTGTTTCGGGTTATGGCAAAGCAGTGAAAGCGAAAATCACTTCCGGTAAAATGACCTGGACTGACATTTTCAAAACCGCTGAGCACGCTTCTTCCAAAACATTGTTTGATCACGCTTTTAGTGCGATCTGCTTTTCACCCGATGGTAAGGATATATTTATCGCCAGCGGCTCCCGGACCGATCACGGCGAGGTGAAGGACAATGAAGGCCGCTACCCCAATTTGCGTGAAATTGCATTGACCAGCTCTATTTTTAAGCTTCCTGCCAGTACCGAAAATCTGCTGCTGCCCAATGATTCTGCCGCACTTGCTCCTTATATCTATGTTCGGGGTGTACGCAATGCTTTTAGTCTGGCATTTGCTGCAAATGGTGATTTGTTCAGCGTTGAGAATTCCGGCGACCGGGATGATCCGGAGGAAATGAACTGGATACGACCAGGCGCACACTATGGCTTTCCGTGGGAAATGGGCGGAAATGATACGCCAATGCAGTTTACAGGATATGAGGCCGAAGCAGACAAATTACTCAATCATGCGTACACTGGTTACCAGATCGGTGCTTTTCATGACGACAAGAATTTTCCACAAAAACCAAAAAATCTGACATTTCGTAAACCGATCCAGAACGCCGGACCAGACGCTGATAAGTACCGGGACGCCGTCACCGGGAAAGTAATGGATGCCAGTGACAATGGAAAGACGATCAGTACATTTACAGGCCATCGTTCCCCTTTGGGATTGTCATTTGATACTCAATCCACTTTTGGTGGCGAATATACGGGCAAAGGTTTTGTACTCAATTTTCAGGAAGGATCCGAATCGTACGGGCCTATGCAGGATCCGGGGCAGGACCTGGTGATGCTTGATCTAAAGAAAAATGCCGCCGGTGACGATTACAGCCTGAATGCATATAGTATCGCTGCCAATTTCAGAAATCCTACCGATTCAAGGATTGTTGATAACAAACTTTATGTATTAGAAGGACAGGGACAAATATGGGAGCTGACATTTCCAAAACCTGCAAAACCAATCATTACCGCCATACCATCCTCAGCACAAGTTCAGTTTAAGATCTATCCGAATCCGGGCCAAAATAAAATGGTAGTTGAGTTTCCATCAAAATCGCAGGATATTGAACTTTCCGTTACTGATATTTCGGGTATAGTACTCATTAAACAGAGCAAAATACTGACTGGCGGAAAAACTGAGTTGGATATTTCTTCGCTTCGCAGCGGCATTTATATACTCAAAGCCGAATCACAATCCCAGCAGATTACGACCAAATTCCTTGTGAATCCATGAGAGCCATTATCATTTCTTTGATCTTCATCACATCATCAATCTGGATATCCTGCAAAGAAAAACCAGACCCGACAGAAGTCCCCGATCCCACGCCTGTACTGGTAGGTTTCACGCCTGATTCAGGTCCCAAAGCTACCCTGATCACGATCAAAGGCGAAAATTTCGGAACTTCTTCCAATGATATTTCGGTAAAAATAAACGGCCTTTCAGCAACCATAAAATCAGTAAATAATAAGGAAATCACTGTCACAGTTCCTGACAAATGCGGCTATGGAGCTGTGGTTATTTCGATTAAGGGAAAAAACTTCACTTCGACTGATAAGTTCAGGTACATCTATAAAGCTACTACCAGCTACTTTACGGGGGGACAAAAAGGTTTTGCAGATGGTCCGCGGGATTCTGTCAAGTTTGAAGGGCCCTATAAAATCATTTTTGAAACCAAGGGAACACTTTACATGACCGATCAGGGCAATTGCATGGTTCGGAAAATCGCGCCGGACGGAACGGTTACTTCCATCGCTGGGGCACCACATTCGGGTTTTAAAGACGGGAAAGGAGATCAGGCCCGCATGAAATTCCCGATCGGGATAGAGCTGGGGCCTGACGGAACAATTTACGTAGCTGACCATCAGAATAGCGCAATCCGCAAAATAGCACCCGACGGCACATTAACCACCATTGCCGGTGATCCCGACCGGGAGGGACTGGCGGACGGCGATTTAAAAACAGCCCGATTTAAGAAACCTTACGGGGTCAAGCTGGACAAAGCCGGAACTTTGTGGATCTGTGACACGGAGAACGGTGTGATCAGAAAAATAACTCCTGATGGTCAGGTCACGACCTTCGCCGGAAGCACTCCCGGCTACGCGGATGGGAAATTGCGGGAAGCAAAATTCTATTTCCCTGCACATCTGACCTTCGATGAAGAAGGAAACATTTTTGTGGCCGACAAGCATAACCATTGCATCCGTAAAATAACTTCTGACGGAATGGTCAGCACATTTGCGGGAAAGCCGGAACAAAACGGCTTCAAAGATGGTAGTTCAAAAAACGCGATGTTCAATCAACCCAGCAATGTGCAGATTGACAAAATGGGCAATCTGTATGTGACCGATCTGTATAACCATTGCATCAGGCTGATTTATCCGGACGGGATGGTAACCACGCTCGCCGGGCAGCCGGGAAACCTGGGCTATGTGGAAGGACCGGGCAATGATGCGAAATTTTATTTTCCCCAGGGGAGCACATTTGATAACGACGGGAATTTGTATGTTACTGATTCCTTCAACAATCGCGTGAGAAAAGTGACTATTGAGTAATAACCAATTCAAAATGCTATTGTCCGAAATTTGGGTGTATCCCGTAAAGTCATTGGGCGGAATCCGGCTCACCGAAGCAAAAACTGAGGAACGTGGCTTGCAGCACGACCGCCGGTGGATGATCATTGACGAAAATGATGTTTTCATAACGCAGCGAGCATTTACAAAAATGGCGCTGATCGATGTCGAATTGCTTTCCGAAGGACTGAAAATCTCTTACCGCCCGGAGCCTGGAAACTCGGTAACTGTGCCGTATAAACCAGCATCTGCCGGAAAGGTGACGGTGACTGTGTGGGATGATGTGGTGGAAGCGGTGACAGTTTGCGAAGAGACTGATATCTGGCTTAGCAACATATTAGACCAAAATCTGCGGCTGGTTATGATGCCGGACATCTCATTCCGCAAGGCCGATCCAAGATATGCCAAAAATGATGAGAATGTCAGCTTTGCAGACGGCTTCCCCTATCTGGTCATTTCGCAGGCTTCGCTGGACGATCTCAATTCCCGGTTAGCTGAACCCATTTCAATGGTGCGATTCAGGCCCAATTTTGTCGTGACCGGGACCGATGCTTTTGCTGAGGATCATTGGAAGAACATTACTATTGGCGATTTAAATTTTGAAGTAGTAAAACCGTGCGCCAGGTGTGTATTGACCACGATCAACCCTGAAACTGCTGAAAAAGGTGCGGAGCCTCTAAAAACATTGGCTTCATACAGACGAGTAAATAACAAGGTCTTGTTCGGCCAGAATATGGTTATCAAAGACATTGGCACCATTAAAGAAGGCGACGAACTAGTTGTTTATTAAGACATAACACAACAAAAAAGGCTCCAATGGAGCCTTTTTTGTAATCAAATATTTTTAGATCAAGGCTGTGCTTCTGTATCTGTGGTACTATTAGTCTGAAAAGGGCTTTTCATAATCCCTCTTTCCGAGTTACGGATAAAGTTAATGATCTCATCCCTTTCATTCGAAGGCGGCAATTCCAGCTCGATCTTTTGAAGAGCCTCTGCATTGTTAAGCCCCTTCATGTAGATATAGCGGTAAATGTTCTGGATATCAACAATTTTTTCATTGCTGTAACCCCTGCGTCTTAGCCCTACTGAGTTAATCCCTACATAGGATATTGGCTCGCGGGCTGCTTTTGTAAACGGTGGAACGTCTTTACGAACCAGAGATGCTCCCGATACAAATGAATGCGGGCCGATTTTAACAAACTGATGTACAGCACTCAATGCACTCACAATCGCCCAGTCACCAACGTGAACATGGCCTGCCATTTGCACATTGTTACCAATGATACAGTTGTTTCCAACCCGGCAGTCGTGTGCTACGTGCGCGTATGCCATGATCAGGCAGTCGGAGCCAACTACTGTTTTCCAGTGCTCTTCCGTTCCTCTGCTGATGGTCGCATATTCCCTGATCGTGGTGTTGTCGCCGATGATCGTCAAAGTATACTCATTATTGTATTTCAGGTCCTGCGGAGTGGCTGAGATCACGACGCCGGGAAATATCCGGCAGTTCTTGCCAATGCGTGCCCCTGAATTGATTACAGCGTGTGATCCAATCCAAGTCCCTTCACCGATTTCAACATCGGCGTGGATCATTGCGAATGGTTCGATTTCTACATTCTGAGCGATCTTAGCGCCAGGATGAATATATGCTAATGATTGAGTCATTTTTTCTTTACCAGGCTTGCTATCATGTCCGCTTCACACACCAATTGTCCGGCTACATAACCCCGGCCACTCATTTTGACGATCCCCCTTTTCATCGGAGACGTGAACTCGCATTTGAAAATAACTGTGTCTCCGGGGAAAACATTGCGCCGGAAGCGGCAGGCATCAATACCAATCAGGTATGGCCAGTAATTATCCGGGTCGGGTACACTTGTCAGAACCAGGATACCGCCCGTCTGCGCCATTGCTTCCAATTGCAGAACGCCAGGCATTACAGGATTTCCGGGAAAATGTCCCAGGAAAAACTGTTCGTTGATCGTCACATTTTTCACACCTACCACGCTGTTTTCGTCCAATGCAATGATCTTATCAATCATCTGGAAAGGATAGCGGTGGGCCAATAACTGTCCGATCTGGTTAATATCAAATACAGGGGCTTTATTAGGATCGTATTGTGGAATGTCCCCTTTGCCAGATTTAATCAGTTTTTTGATTTTCTTGGCAAGAGCTACATTCGCTGCGTGCCCGGGCCTCGCCGCCAGGATCTGTGCTTTGATAGGACGACCGATCAGGGCAAGGTCTCCGATCAGATCGAGCAGCTTATGTCGCGCCATTTCATTCGGGTAATGCAGATCAATGTTGTTCAGCACTCCTCTTGACTTATTGACACTGACTTTCGGTTTATTCAAAAGTTGGGATAAATGATCCAGTTCGCCGTCCTGCACCTCTCTGTCCACGATCACGATGGCGTTCGTCAGATCACCACCTTTAATCAGGTTTTGACGGTACAAAGCTTCCAGCTCGTGCAGAAAAACAAACGTCCGGCATTTTGCGATTTCATCTTTGAACAAGGTAATGTCATTCAAAGAAGCATGCTGGCTGCTGATGACGGTAGAATTATAATCCACCATAACCGTCAACCGGTAATCCGACAGCGGCAATGCGGCCAGTTCAGTATCTTTATCTTTATTGATATAATGTACATATTCCGAAACTTCGAAATAGTTACGGTACGCATTCTGTTCTTCAATTCCGGCATCAAGCAGCGCATCTACAAAGTTGATAGAACTTCCGTCCATGATCGGGGGCTCCGGGCCGTCGAGCTGGATCAGTACATTATCAATCTGTAAGCCTACCAATGCTGCAAGCGTGTGCTCCACGGTGTGAATCCTGGCACCATTCTGTTCAATGGTCGTGCCCCGCGAGAGATCTACAACATTATCAACATCTGCATCTACAATCGGTTGGTCGGGTAAATCAACACGTTGAAACTTATATCCGTGATTGGCTGGCGCAGGAACAAATGTCATTGTTGCAACTACACCCGTATGTAAACCCACTCCCGTAACGGATACAGACTTAGAAATGGTTTGTTGTTTTTCGTTCATTATAAATTATCCTTTTCTACTTAAAGGCGCAATGGGGATGGTAGCAGTTAATTTTCTTCCTGAAAATCCGATATCTTACTTTTACTTTCCAGTTCTTTCAGTCTTTCCTCTATACCAGGGAGCCGTCTTACCAGGGCCATCGAACGTAAATGTTCGCTCAAATCCCTTGATGGCGAGCCTGAAAGCGAAAGGCCTTCTTTCTTAATGGATTTACCGAGACCACTTTGGGCACCAATTTTGGTATGATTAGCCACAGTAATATGTCCTGTGATGCCTACCTGCCCTGCGATAATGCATTGCTCTCCGATAGTCGTCGAACCCGATATTCCGGACTGCGCTGCAATTACGGTATTTTTTCCAATCTCTACATTATGTGCAATTTGTACCAGATTGTCAATCTTCACCCCTTGCCGGATAATGGTAGATCCCATAGTAGCGCAATCGATGGTAGAATTGGACCCAATGCTTACATCATCTTCTATTACTACATTACCAAGCTGGGGTATCGTCTTGTATGTTCCGTCAGCCTGCGGGGCGAAGCCGAAACCATCGCCGCCAATAACGGTGTTCGCAAAAATAGTACAGTTTTTACCAATGACCGTATTATCATAAATACGTACACCCGGATGAATAACCGAATAATCGCCGATGGTAATGTTGTCGCCCAGATAGGTATTGGGATAAATTTTTACACTTTGTCCGATAGAACAATTTTTACCGATATAGGAGAATGCCCCACGGTAGCAATGCTCTCCCAACTTACTGTTTTCCCCAATAAAACTTGGTTGTTCCACACCGGTTTTCTCTTTAGAGAGGCGTTTTTGGTACTCTTCCAGCAGAATTGTGAAGGCGGTGTAGGCGTTGTCTACATATATAAGGGTAGCCGCAATGTCTTTTTTAGGAGTGAAGTCATGATTAACAATGACTGCGGAAGATAATGTGGTATAAATAAAGGATTCGTATTTACTATTGGCCAAAAAAGAAATACATCCCGGACGCCCTTCTTCTATTTTAGCAGCCGAATTAATCGTAATTTTTTCATCTCCAACAATAGTTCCATCAAGCATTTGAGCAATCTCGCTGACAGTAAATTTCATATTTTTTTGGCTAATTTCGGGTAATTTAATTCGAGTAAGTAGTGCAATTTCTTAAAAAAGCTTTTTCTTGTTATGATCCTGACTAACCACGCAAAGATACATTTTTACCCCAACATACATAGTACTTGCGTACAATCTTAGTCAGTGCTTCAATGGTTGGAATGTCCGACGCGTCCGCAATGTCAAGCAGGCCCCCATTCTTCATTTTCACGCGGATCGGATCCTGTTCTTTTGCATAAGCCCAGTTGGTCGTCTCGCCGCTCACCATAAAGTAGGTTAACTGATTTTCCGCTATTCCATTGTCCAGAAGCTGGTTTCTAAATGGTAAAAGAATTTCCTCTTCCGGAGGAGCATCGTAAAAGCTGATCTTGAACAAGTTCCGGTCGAGCAGCATTTCGCATAGCGTTGAGAGAACAGGATCAGGATGCGACTTCCACCCCTTCACTGATGCCCATACGTCATTATCGTCCAAACCGTTGAAGGCCTGCAACAAATCAGGTTGTGAATCGAAGTCGGAAATGGAATATTGATTTTGCAGAAACCTAGCAAAGTCTGGTGTGGCAAACAGTTTTTCTCCGGCTACGGAAAGCTCGCGGGCGCGGCGCAGAATTTGGGTAAGCATAGCCTGGGCGCTCAGTAACGTCTTATGCAGGTACACCTGCCAGTACATTAGCCTGCGTGCGTGAAGAAAATTCTCAATGCTAAGTAGTCCTTTTTCCTCTACTACCAGCTGGTCCTTGCTGATATCCAACATCTTGATCAACCGGTCAGCCCCTATTGACCCCTCGATAACGCCCGTATAGAAACTATCGCGGTTGAGGTAGTCCATTCTGTCCATATCAAGCTGACTGGAAATCATCTGGTGAAAAAAGCGACGCGGGTAGGTTCCTTCAAACATTTGAATGGCAATGTCCAGCCTACCATTCATCTGACGGTTCAGGTCTTTCATCATCACCAATGTAATAGATTCATGCGCCACGCCGGTCAGCAGCACGCTTTCCAGAACGTGTGAAAAAGGTCCGTGTCCAAGGTCATGCAGCAGAATAGCCGCCTGTGCCGCTTCAAGCTCCGGCTCCCAGATCATGTGCCCTTTTTCCTGCAAAGCTTTCAATGCCTGGCTCATCAGGTGCATCGCGCCAAGTGCATGGTGAAAGCGGGTATGAAGCGCGCCCGGGTACACAATATCCGCAAGCCCAAGTTGTTTGATCCTTCTTAACCGCTGAAAATAAGGGTGATCGACGAGATCATAAAGCAAATCAGAGGATATGGATATAAAGCCGTAGACCGGGTCGTTAATGATTTTCCTTTTATTCAAAGCCTGATTTTTTGCCAAAAGTAATAAACTAGCAACGGACAAAAGAACTTATTCTTGTCAATATCATTTGGAGATTTGCCGCGATTAACTAATTTTGCACTCCAAAGTAGGGCCTATAGCTCATTCGGTTAGAGCAACTGACCGCGCGGCGTCCGCTCATAATCATTAGGTGCCTGGTTCGATTCCAGGAAATAAATAAGGGCCTATAGCTCATTCGGTTAGAGCAACTGACTCATAATCAGTAGGTGCCTGGTTCGATTCCAGGTGGGCCCACAATAGACAAAAAGGACTTAACGGCAACGTTAGGTCCTTTTTTGTTCATTGAAATAGCTATTCTCTGGTGCTATTTAATCCCACCGTTCAGTTTATCAAGGATATTCAAAATCGTAGTATCTTCCACTAAGTTGGATTCAAGATCATGATAATGAAACTCTTCTAACTTTCTCTTGCGCTTAGTATCGCTGATACCTCTCGTCACCTTTTGGTGATATTCTTCCAATGATCGGCAATAGTAATGATTCAGCTGAATTTTATCGACGCTCACATCAGCCGTCTGGCCGTCGATCGGTGTGTAATGTTCATTTACACAAGTATAACCCTGTTTATATTTAAAGCAATGTGACTTGAACGCCGACTGAACAAACCTGGGTTGCACAATGCTTTTGATATGTCTATTGGGAGAAAAACTGACGTCCGAACGCTTTGTGAAATTGGCTAGCTGGCGCCCGTCAGGTTTTTGAATGTGCCCGTTGGATCCGAAAATAAGCCAGGACAGCCCTAATCCTCCAAAACTTTCATAATCCCTCAGAAATTCAGCCAGACTAGCACTGTCCGTCTTTGGTACGATAAATTCGTCCGTGTCAATAAAGCCGATCCAGTTAGAGGTAGCGCCAAATTTGTCCAGACAATGCTGATAAGCCTTGATATGCTTATTTTTCCCTGGCATTTCAATCACCGTCACAGGAGCCCCGCTTGCAAGTGTTTTCATAGTCTCGCGAATCGGCACCGCACTTCCATTGTCGTAAATGAAAAAATGCTCCACACCAATTTTCTGATGGTAGTCGATCCACTCTTCCAGATATTGATTTTCATCTTTTATAATGCAACAAAGTGACAGATAATATGTTTGATGCGTTTTTGGACTTGCAGATGGACGACGAAATATTGAAAACAGATCTTTTATTGAAAACATATCGGGACTTAAATGATGATACTCGCCCCAAATTTATAATTTATTCGTAAGCTGTGTCGATAGTTGTTGATCCATGTTGAACGAAAAGCCATTCTAATAAGATGCCAGTGCTGGCCTCTGATACACTTCGCCTTTCGGCCTGGTTTCAATCCACCATATTTTGTCGCGTTTTTGGTCGTAGTACCTGGCAAGGTTTCCTTTGAAGAGAAACACCCGCTTTATTTCCGATTTCAGTGGTTTGAGGTTGCTCCCTATCCCATAGGTCTGCCGAAAGCCGTCGAGAAAATAGGCATCTTTGTCGAAGGCCGTGGTATCAAATTCATTAACATCCACTACTTCATAGTTATTTTTGATCAGGTAAGCTGGCGGAGCAGTTTTGTGAGTTGGAAAAGTATAGTAGGTCATTTTACTATTGATCGCATCAAACTGCTTGCTGTCACTTCTTACTGAATAAGACTCCTTAATCAACTGACTGTCAAAAGCTTTATTAATTTCTTGGTGCGAAACTTTCTTTCCATCCAGATAAAGTTCAGTTTGCGATTCGTAGCCAACCAGTGTTCCACCCAGATCAAAATACCCGTTTCCAAATTTGGTAAGCATCTCCTTTGGTTTTGGATATGCCTGTTTAAAGGCACGTTTTAAATCATTCTCTACCTTAAAGTCCGCAGTTCTTTTTATCAAATAAGTCTTAATGCTTCCGACGTCGGTTGCTTTACCGTTTGTGAAGAAATCGTCGCCGTCAGCGAAGTACGGAAATTGCCCCACCTCATTCTCCTTTTTTGGATTAAGGAAAAAGATAAAAAAACGACTTTCATTAACCGCATCCCTTTGTAAAACTGAACCCATGCCAAAGGTTTTATATTCCCCTGATCCCTCAATTCCATAATAGACTACCGAATCTTTGTACGCATCCAAGTCAATCCTGTAATGAAAAAAGCCTTCCGCATCACTGTATATGGTGGTTTTAAATTTCGAACCTATATCCAGCTTCAATGGCAGGTTCTCGACCGGCCTTCCCGTTATGGCATCCGATAGCAATCCGGCAACATAAACGAAGTTTTTGTCCTGTGCTTTTTTTCCATCTACCAACGTCTCGATATTATTTCTGCAAGCCATCAACAAAACGCACAGCAATGGCAGCACAAATAAAAACCGTATCAAATGTATCCTCGCCGTCCTCATTTTATTCATCATCACAATCCGCTGTTTCAGTGATGAAAAATTAAACTGGTTGGCGATTCGAAATTCCGGCACGCCTACCACTTTCAGAAGCAGATATTGATACCGCTTCACATCAATTCCATTTTCAAGAACAGCCCTGTCGGCAATGTATTCAAGGTTTTGGCGGATTGCGTGGCGGATTAGCCATGCAAATGGATTATACCAATTCAGGATGCATAAAATCTCGCTAAACAAAATGTCGAAGGTGTGTTTTTGCTTTACATGAACGAACTCGTGCAGGACTATTTCCTTCAAATCATCGTCAGTATGCAATGTGGGGTTGATAAAAATGGCATTACCAAAAGAAAACGGTACGATGTCTTTCGCACTATGATAGATTCTGATGTCCTCGTCAGAAATAAGCTCGGATTCCCGGACCATTTTCAGGTAGGAAGCAAAATGTATCCCCAATCTCGCCAGCAAAACAAGTGACCCGATCAGAAGAATAAAGGGCAATAATGTTAGCCAGTTGAAATCCGACCGTTGCATTGCCGCAGGAACATGGGTAGTAGCCGAATATGCAATGGTAGCAATGGAGGGAACAGCTAAAACCACGCTGCTATTGGCGATTTTGGTTTGCTCAAGCACCTGATCAACATCGATAAATGGAATAGCAAAAGCAAGTGCACTGTACCCGAGCAAGTACCAGCGATTCCAGTTGTAAAAAGTATAGCGGGCTAGTACAAATTGATAAAAGATGCTGATGACGGTCAGGCCTAATGATAACTTGACGATATACTCGATGAATGGAGACATGGCTATGCTGGTTTGAGTCTACTGATCCTTTTTTTCAATCAATCCAATTATTTCTTTCAGTTCATCGGCGGAGATATTGTTCTTCTGCACAAAAAAACTAACCAGTTCTTTGTAAGAATTTTCAAAATAATCCTTCACTACATTTCCCATAAACTTCTGCTTATAAGCCTCTTCCGATATCGCCGGAGCGTACAAATAGGAGTTGCCGATCAGCCGGCTTTGCAGGTATCCCTTCTTTTCAAGGTTTTTGATGGTCGAAGCCAATGTGGTGTAGGGTGGAAACGGTTCTGCCAGCGCCTGCATAAACGATTTGACGTTTCCCTCACCTGTTTTCCAGACTGCCTGCATAGCGTCTTCTTCCTGTTGTGTTAACTTTTCCATAAATCTACGATCTTTTCGTAAATCTACGAATATTTCGTAGAAACGCAAATATTTCTATATTTTTCTTCCAATACCACTGAAAATACCCTCCGCTGGCACCTTATGTTGAAATAAATCCTTTCCTTAGTCGGACGAATCAATCCATGAGAGAATGAAATTTGCATATATCCTTTTTTCGCTGCTACTCTTTTCGATCGGAAACGCTTTTGCCCAGAAGCTGAATTCCGGGCCGGTTGTAACTTATCGCAATCCTGTTATTGCGGGCGATTTTGCTGATCCTTCGATTATTCGGGTAGGAGACACTTATTATGCAGCCGGAACTTCGTCGGAGTGGGGGCCTGCTTACCCTATTTATAGTTCCAAAAATTTGGTGGATTGGGAGTATGTAGGGCCGGTATTTGCAGAGTTGCCTGCCTGGACCATGGGTAGTTTCTGGGCGCCGGAGTTGTTTTTTCGCAATGGTACATTCTACGTTTATTATACTGCCCGACGGAAATCTGATAAGCAATCATTTATCGGAGTGGCCAGTACCAAGGATTTGAAAAAGGGCTTTAAAGACCACGGAGTGATCATTGAATGGACCAAAGAGGCGATCGATGCATTCATCGTGGAGGATAAAGGGAAATTATTCGTCACCTGGAAAGCGTATGGACTGGACAAAGACAGGGGAATCGAGATCCTCGGCGCTGAACTTGCTCCCGACGGATTGAAGGTAATCGGTAAGGAATTCAGTTTGATCAAAGCCGATCCTGCAGGCTGGGAATCTGGTGGGGCGGAAGGGCAGGCTATTTTCAAAAGGGGCAATTACTGGTACATGCTTTATTCCGGCAATGCCTGCTGCGGGGACAAATGTGACTATCAGGTAGGATTCGCAAGAGCTGAAAAATTGCAAGGCCCCTGGACAAAATATACCGGCAATCCGGTCCTTTTTGGGGACGAAACCTGGAAATGCCCCGGACACGGAACGGTCGTGGTGACACCCGATAATCGCTATTTCTATCTGCACCACGCATATAATGGTGTCGATTTCACATTTGGAGGGCGCCAGGGAATTTTGAGCGAACTGGTTTGGGATGAAGCTGCTAAATGGCCGGCTTTCAAGTACGGCAGAACTCCTCCCGCACAGGCCGAGTCACCAATGGGCGCGAGTGCAGTAACCAATTTTGACTTTTTGATCAATTATGAAAAGGACACATTGAAGGCGCCGTGGGTTTATGATGTGAGCTTCCCAAAACCTTCATTTGCAGTAGAAAATGAAGCACTTCAAATCGAAAATGATAACCACATCAGCACGGGTAACTTTATTGGCTTAACCATTAAAAAAGGCAACTACACTTTCACAGCGGATGTGGTTGCTAAAAATGATCTGACACAGAACATCATTGTATACGGCGATGCCAACAATGCACTCGGTTATGGCGTCCGCGACAATCGTATAGAATTGTGGCAGATTAAAGACGGTGTCCACGAAGTCATTAAAAAACAGGACATTCCGGAAAAATATAAGGACATTAAACTCAGGCTACAAAGTCGCTATGGGCGCTTTTACGAATTCAGCTGGGATGTAAAAGGTCAGAAAATTGACTCCCTGGCCAGTTCGGTAAAGATAGAAACGCCCTGGCTGCCGCGCTGGGACAGGGCACCGAGGATTGGAATTAATGTGTCGGGGAATAAGGCCGGTAAAGGTGAGATCAAAGCAATTCAGATGAAATACGACTAGATTTTCATCAAACAGGAGACGAAAATCTCCTGTTTGATGCTCATTTAATATGATTAAAAATCTGTTGAAAATGTAATCTCTTTATTAGCCTCAATGCCGTCAGTCAGCGTTTTGATTTTATAATTGGCATACTGATAAGCATCTGAACCGAGTAGCAGGCGCAATGGAGGCTCGGGTAATTGGGCGGTATTGATCATTACCTCGGCTGCTTTTTGAGGATCGCCCGGCTGGTTACCCGGAATGTCTTCTGCATGCATACGCTTGGTTTCTGCAATTTCAGCATAATCGGCGATCGGGTTGGCTGAGGTCACAATCGATCCGCCACTCAGGAAGTTCGTACGGAAGTAACCTGGTTCAATGATCGTCACATGGATACCAAATGGCTTCACTTCCTGCGCCAATGCTTCTGACAAACCTTCCACTGCGAATTTGGTACCGCAATAAACACCCCAGCCCGCGCCAGCAATCAAGCCGAAAACAGATGAAATGTTGAGGATATGGCCGGATTTCGCGTCGCGCATGTGCGGTAACACAGCTCTCGTCACATTCAGTAATCCAAATACATTGACATCAAAATTAGCCTGTACTTCCTGGTTGGAGGATTCTTCTATTCCGCCAATCAGGCCATAGCCGGCATTATTAACCAGTACATCAATGGTTTTAAATTTCTCAATGGCCTGGCTGACCGCTTTTGCAATGCTTTCTTCATTGATCAGATCCATTTGAAGTGGCAGAAAGTGATTCGACGTTACATTTACTGCAGCTTTAAGTCCGTCGAGATTGCGGGCGGTTGCTACCACATTGTAGCCTTGGGATAGGAGTTTTTGAACCAATACAAGACCTAAACCCTGGGAGGTCCCGGTCACAAACCATGTTTTTCTTTGCGTTTCCATATATCATTAATTTTATGATACAAAGGAAACAGGACTGCGGAAGCTGTTCTTTATTCAAACAACAGGCATATTTGTGAGTTTCAAATATGAATGGCCGAAACGAAAGAATTCCGGAATATGGAAGGCGAAATTTTCTCTTTTCGGTGAAAGAATGTCGTAAAACTGGCCTGCTCTGCAAATCCCAGCGCCCCGCTGATCAACTGAATATCCCAGTCGGTGTGTTTCAGTAAAACCTTTGCTTCGTAAAGCATTCTTTCCTGGATATGTTCCCGGAGTGTTTTCCCAGTCTGGTTTTTCACCAGCGCATTCAGATAATTGGGATGTACATGCAACTGATCTGCAAACCCCGCAGCTGTTTTTGTCTTTACCAGATCTGACGGATTTTGTATCTGAAATGCGGATTCCAGTAATGCCAGAAATCCATGAACGTAGCTGTAACTTTCTGAAACACCCACGTCCGCCAGATTTTTACCAGCCCGTTGTGCTTCCAGAAGAATCAGTTGCAGGTGCAAAAATATCGCCTGTTTCTTGTCTTCATTCGTCCCCTGCTCTTCCCGGAATATCAGTTCGAAATATTGATTGATTTGTGCCGACTGATCATTAATAAGCTGTATTACTGCCTTTTCCGGTTGGAAATAAGGATACGTCCTGAACAGGTTTAGCATGTGTGCCGTGTTATCAAAAAAATTGGGATGGATCAGACAGAAATGTCCCTCCGCATTTGGCCCTTCCGAATGCCACGAGATGATTTCGTCAGGATGTATGAAAGCCATCATTCCGGGGCCCAACAAATATTGATACAAACCAATGGTCAACACGCCCGTGCCCTCGGTCACATGCATGAGTTTGTAAAAATTCCTCCGGTTAGGCGAGATGTAGTCTTTCGCGGGATAATCCTTTCGGTTCTTAATGCTAAAATAGGTTTCCTCAGGCAGGTAAGGCTCTACTTTCAGCAACGGGACCTGAAAATTGGTCTGCTCAAATGCTTCTATTTCAAGACGGGGAATTTTTGACTGCTGCATCTTCAAAAATACAAATTGTTTACTTTCAATAGAGAATACATTCCAATGATGGCAAGAATTTCGGGGGTTACTGCAACGGTCGGCAATGGATTTCTTGTCTATGAGTTGAGCGCCAACCTAAACCAGACCGTTCATGAAACACTATTTACTTCTCACGTTATTAGCAGCGATGATCTGCACGGGCAATCTGTTCGCCCAAGGCAAGAGATACAAACTTGTGCAGGAAGGGAAAGGCGTAAAAGTCATTGAAGATCAACCAGTCAATTCAAACCTTCGAACTTCCGCTCATGACATTACGGTGAATATCACACCCAATACCGCCCGGCCCGAAAGTGCCATTGATATACACATATACTTTGCGCCCTCCGTGAATATTGAATCCGTCGGGCATATGGTTTTGACTGCCAAACCTGCCTGTACAGTGGTTAACTGCAACGACCCATCCATTACATCCAGTTATTTATCTTCAAAAATCATCAATAAGACAGCCCGTACCGTTGATTTTACGATCGGCGGCCTGCTACCTTTTAAGGAATACCTCTTTTGGGGTGCCATCTTCGGTCTGGATGGTGATCGGTGCACGGGTTCGGATCTGGCGTGGATACCTTTCAAAACCGCACCTGCACCTGCTCCCAAACCTGAAAAAATGCTGGTCATCATCAACAAAGAATTCGAGGGTAATGCGCGGCTGAATGCTGCTCTTGACACCTACGAGGATGACATTGCGGCCAGCAATCCGATGCTCACGATTGAAAAATACTATATTCAAGACGATAACCTTCAAAAAGGAACGCTTTACCTGGACATTCGGAGGAAATTCAAGGATGAAAATCTGACCTATCTGTTTTTTCTCGGAGGCAATGCTGCATTAACGGGTTACCGGGTCATGCTTGACAATAACGGACAGCCGGTAAACGCATTCGTCCAATTCACTTTCTCATACTATGCACACCCGTTATACACTACATTCGAATACTACGCGGGTGAAGACCGTTTCAAACTTTTCGATCGTCAGGATTTTTGTGCTACACCTCCTACCGAAGTGAGGCCGGAAGTTTTTCAACAGCAAAATGCAATGGTTTCCATGGGTATGGTACTGCCCGATGTCAATTTTAACACGGAGCAAAAGATTGATTACCTCGTCAATTATTTCAACAAAGTACATGCATTCCGCAGCGGGGACATTTCTTTTGAGAAAAAAGTACTTATTACCGATGGTTTTGTGAGTGAGCAGGAAGTGGTGGATCTGGCGGAAACGAATGGTGCCTGGACTTCCGCGGAAGTGCTGCAATACGGCAGGACAAAGGACCCGGATTACTCGGGAGAAGATCCGGTTTGGAAGAACGATTTTATCAACAAGCTGGGGAATAGATCGTATGAGATTTTTTCCTTGACCTTACACGGCACCTGGAACTATCATTCGTTCGGGATTTACAACCAGGACATTGCCAACTTGCCGCAACTGAATACCAGGCTGATCGATCTGTATTCGTGCAGTGTCGGTGCCTTCAACGGGCCCGATTACCTGGCGGGACGGTACCTCGGCAAGGGTAATGTACTGAACGTGCATGCATTTAGTGAAAACCTGGGCGTATTTACTGAAACTGGAAAGAGCGGTTTGAAGCAGTTATACAATGAAGGCGGCCCATATAAATACTTGTCCCAGGGATTCAATATCAGCAATTCTTACCGATATGCGCATTCTTACCAGGAATCCGAGCTGATCCTGGGAGACCCACTGCTAAAATTGCGCGCTGAATCCTCCTTGCCCGTAACGCTGGAAGTTTTCAATGCCCAAAAACAGGAAACACAGTCCTGGCTAACCTGGACAACCTCCGAAGAAATTAACAGTGATTGCTTTGATATCCAGCATAGTAGCACCGGTAAACAATGGGAGAAAATTGGCACTGTGATGACCAATGGAAGCAAACCCGGCAGCCATTCCTACGAATTCATCCACCATTCACCGGTACCTGGACAAAACCTTTATCGGTTAAAAATGATCGATACCGACGGAACATTCTCATATTCCAAAATAGAAAATGTATCCTTCCCAAGCGAAAAACTGATGTCAATTTTCCCAAATCCGGTGGCTGACAAACTGTATTTGCCAGCTTCCAAACTGCCCAATGTAAAATCCGTGAGCATTCTGAACTCGCTGGGACAGTCTATCCGGAAATTCACCAACATATCATCCGACGGTTTGAACCTAACTGGCTTGCAAACCGGAATTTACATGGTACGTGTTGAAATGACCAATGGTAAAATGGTCACTGAGAAAATCATTAAGTCGAAATGAGGTTGATTAGGGTTTTTAATTGATTGCTCCATATTCCTGTCGGAAGCTGTTCAGCCTAGCGATCCGCCTTCTTAGTTTTCATAGTATTTTGTTTGCGACCTATGTATTTAACTTTAACTTGCCGCTAGTTAGTTTATTTAAGTCTTCCGTTCCAATCTGAAAAACACTTCCGCAGGATTATCCCTGGCAGAAACGATCTTCCAAAGTGAAGATCCATTACTCAATCTCACTTCCTTCATTACCTCAGCCTAACCTCAGTTCAGGTCTGCTGGAATTGTCGTGCTTTAAGCATGCTATTGCGGTTCTACAGTTCATTTTTTAACCCTCAGATCAAAGGTTTGGGCCTGCCGATCTGTTAACCACAAGTGTATGAAGAGAAGATTACAGTATTTGATCTTTCCGTTTTTACTGGCTACCATAGGGGTACGCTCCCAGGAGCGGCAATGGGAAACGGTCCCATCACAACTTGACAAGCAAAGTCAACTTAAGACAAACGAGGATCCGGAATATAACTATGGATCTAGGACCCTGCCTTCTCCAAGGGCCGAGGCGGTTACATGGTCTGATCCCAAGGGTTGCCTTTATATTTTTGGCGGCATCGGCCTGGATGAAAATAAGCAATGGGGCATCTTTCGCGACATGTGGAGATATGATCCTGTCGATAACAATTGGAAATTAATTTCAGGAGACCGAAACAGTGTTATCATCAATGGCAACGAACCTGCCGACAAACCTTCTCCTCGAAGAGATGGATCAACCTGGGTTGATCCGGATGGGAATCTTTGGCTCTACGGGGGAAGGTATCTCGCAGATCTTTACCATCTGGATGATATGTGGAAGTTTGATATCAAGACCAGCAATTGGACAAAGGTGTCTGGCAAAGCATTATTCAACCAATTGGAAATTCGGGGCGACAAGAAATCCCCAACCGCCGAAAACTATCCGGGAAGCCGGTCTAAAGCCAGCTCGTGGACAGATAAGAATGGAAATCTCTGGCTTTTTGGAGGTATCGCTTATAAGCCAGAGACAGAAGGTAAAAATGATTATTTCTCCGACTTGTGGATGTTTGAAACTTCATCCAATCGATGGCAATGGGTCTCAGGGGCAAGTAAACCAAACCTGCCAATTGGCTACGACAAGAAAAATCCGAGCTCAAAGGACAATTCCCCGACCCCAAGAGCGAGTTCTGCCACCTGGTACGACCAGGAGAAAAACCAGTTATGGCTCTATGGAGGAATGGGTTACGACAGTTCTGCAAATGATTTAGGTGCCTTGTCCGATCTTTGGTTTTACGATATAGCCACGGACATCTGGAAGAGGCAAATGGGGGAAAGTGAACTGAATAAAGCACTAACATTATCGTCCGCAGGGCCGGAGCATGCACACAACCATCCCGGTTACAGGGTTTCAGCCCTGACCTGGACAGGTAAAAATGGCGACCTTTTTCTTGCGGCCGGTCAAAGTTCCTTTAGCCATAAGATGATCTACATTGAAAAGAATGTTTGGATCTATTCCCTCAAATCGGGGTATTGGCGAATTCTTCCACAAAACGACATTTCTGTGATCGGTTCCGGCTCGTCGTTTTCAGACAAGGAAAATAACCTTTACATGTTTGGTGGTAAAGAGTTTGACCGGGCGACGCTACAGTCCAGGCCTTCGAACTCAGTCCGAAAAATAAAGCTGTAACGACCATTCTCTACAATCACATAATCAAAACAATTATCCTCATGAAGCAAATCCTACTGATTTGTCTGGGATTGGTGTTCCAAACGAGCATCATTCTTGCCCAGCCAAAAGGAGAAAAGCTGGTTTTCCCCTCACCACAAGCAGCGCAGCTTAGCAAATTCGGCGGCCATAATATTAATCATAGCACTGGTACACCCAATATTAGTATTCCTATTTACACGGCAACAGAGGGAAGCATTCAGATACCCGTATCCTTGTCTTATCACTATACCGGCTTCAAAGCGGATGATATGCCGGCATGGTGCGGCCGCGGATGGTCATTGGCTGCCACCGGTCAGATAACACGGGTAGTTAAAGGCAGAAGGGACGAATTAAACAATGTGGGGTACCTGGCCAAGGCAATGGCCATTAAAAACATGGTAGACGATCTGAGCCCTGACTTTGCAAAATTCAAGGCCCTTAATGTAGTTGAGAATCTGAATGATAACTATCCCGATCAGTTCTCATTTGAGTTTATGGGTTACTCCGGGAAGTTTGTTTTTGATGAGAATGGCATACCACAGGTGCTTTCCGATCAAAGGATTAAAATAACGCCTTTCATCGGGACCGAAACTGTCTATAATGATCTGCAATCCATCATTAAGTGGATCATTACCACCGAAGATGGCACCAAATATACGTTTCAGAATTATGAGCTTTCCGCGGGAATCGATTCTGGAAATACGTGGGATACCACGGCATGGTACCTATCGGAAATTGTCAGCGCAAAAGGCGACCGCGTCACGCTCGAGTACTCCAGCATCAGCACAGTCAAGAAAAGGCTTCAATTGGGGCGGACAGAAAAAATGGGTTTTTATGATGTCGGTGCTGGCGAAGGCAGTACGCACACCTTTAATTTCAATACCAATACTTCCCACGAGATCTACCTTCAGAAGATTAAAGGAAGCCTTTGGGAAATCAATTTCAATTCTGCCGAATTCACCAAAACCCTGTCGAACAACCAGGTTTCGACGATCCGTAAATTAAATACTATCCAGGTAGTCAGCACTTTACCTAATCCAATCCAGGTCAAACAATTCACATTTGCATATGATGCCAATATGCAGCTTTTGACTTTTGGCGAAGATGGGCTGCCGCCATATGAGATGTTTTATAATGGAGTTATCCCTCCCGGCATCGACGGTTACACCACTCAGGTAGATTATTTTGGCTATTACAATGGCCAGGATAACCCATCTCTCATTCCCGGTATAGCTGTCGTGGATTTGGAACCAAGGACAGCATTGACCAAAATAGGTGCGCTCGAAAAATTAGTATACCCTACAAAAGGATATACCACAATTGACTACCAACAGAATGAGTATAGCTATTCGCAGGATGTGGTGATCAGTAAAGCGAAAACGGTGGTGGAGGACTACAATTATTACTGGAATCGCACAGCCGCCGGACCTGATGGAATAACAAAGGGGCCAAACCCGGTATTAATTCTTACTGCCCCAACAAGAGTGGATATGAAGGTTTATGCATTGCCGGGCTCTAATGTGAATTGTACCGATCTGAATGATGATGGTTGGATCAGTGTCACGTTGAACGCAGGCACTTATACCGGTGAAAACTTATTTGCTGCCAATGCCTACAGCCCATGTAATCTCACGATGGGCGATGTTGGTTTCCAGCTTTCTCTTTATGTGAAAGCCTTCAAAAAAACCACTGCAAATACCGTAAGCTATGGAGGGGTCAGAGTAGCTTCTATGAAAGATTACCCGGCTGTTGACGGTACGCCTATAACCAGAAGTTTCACTTATAAAGACGCTGCAAATGCCAGCCTATCCAGTGGAGTAATAGCCCAGGAATCTGTTTACGAATTGGATGTAAGCGTTGCCGTCGGTGGCATCAACATGGTCTACTCTTCCGCTCCCTTCAATCCCGTGAGCCTGATCCCCCTTTACTATAAGGATGTAAAAGAGACAACATCTGATTTCGTAAAAGATTACTCCTTCACTTCGCATCAGGATAGGGTCGACAAAAAGGGTAAATGGGCTTTTAACACTTACAAAGATATTAGCAACGGGTCGGGAACGATGCTTTTTGACAACACCCCATATCAAGAAATGGGTAACTTACAGAGCTATGATTTCATGCGGACTTTCCCCAAGAAAATAGTCACTAAAGACTTGAATGGAAATATTAAGCAAGATATCACCTATCTATACGACGGCTATAGTTTTGAACGCATCAAAGTCGCCGCTCTGCATCATGAATTTGTCACTTCATACACATTACCAATTGTGGATGACCCTGGACAAATCACTTATGGCCTTTATTATACAAAGGGACTTTACATTATTGGAGGGTGGCCCCGCAAGATTTCCGAAACAGTGGTCGATTACGGATTAAATGGCGCCGGTCCGGTAAGCACTACCACTACTTATGAATACGGCAACACCGACCATTTGCAGCTGACCAAAAAGCGGGTAACCCAAAGTAACGGCACAATTGAGGAAGGCAATTTCAAATATCCGCTTGATTTCAAAAATACGCCTGGCAAAGCGGCTTTCATTCAATCCATGATCACTGCCAATATGGTTAGTTATCCTTTGGAGCAAACGACCATATTAGAAAAGTCAGCAGCCGACCGCAAAGTGATTGATGCCACGGTAACGACTTATAAATCCGTACCTGGCAATGCCAATGTTGCGTCTTTACTGATGCCATATAAGAAATTTAAATTCAAAGGCCTGAACGGTTCCATTGGGGCTTTTGCAGCCTATGGCGGGACAACGGATGAAACAGCTTCGGCTTCGTACCGTGAGGCTGTGAAATATTCCAACTACGATACACAGGGAAACCCACTCAGTTTATTGCTCAACAATGGCGACAACCTTTCGTACCTCTGGGCTTACAAAGGCCAACATCCTGTGGCTGAAATACCCAATGCCGACAATGCTGCTGTGGCCACTGCACTGAGCGGAACATCCTTTCAGCAAATGGCAGACATGACAGATCCTTCTACCATAAAAACAAAACTGGACGCTGTTCGCAATGCCCTGCCTGGCTCATTGACTACTTCTTACATCTATGCACCACTGGTAGGGTTCAACCGAATCATCGACCCGGCAGGTAAAAACCTTGTGTACGAATACGACGCATTAGAAAGATTAAAGGCTATCAAGGACAACTTTGGAAACACCCGGTCATCCTACTGCTATAATTACGCAGGCCAGGTGATTGACTGCGAGCTGATCTCTGCAACAGGGTCAGTAGTTCCGCCTGCACTGTTTCTAATCTCAGAGGAGGGTGCCCTTCCGGTCACGCTTGTCACCTTCAATGCTGTCAAGGAAGGCAATACAGCCTTGTTAATGTGGAACACAACCGAGGAAACAAACAGCGAGCGCTTTGACATAGAGCACAGTACAAATGGTAAGGCTTGGGTCAGGATCGGCAGCATCGAAGCTCAGGGTGAAAGTACGGGTATGGTATATTATTCTTTCCGGGATGGCAGTCCTGCTCCGGGTGAAAATTTATACCGTTTAAAAATGGTTGATCGCGATGGCAGCTACGCCCACAGTAAAATCAAGGTCCTGATTTTTGATGACGAAACGCTACTGTTCCCCAACCCAATTCTTGCAGGCCAACAGCTCCATCTGGAATCTTCAGAGCTACAAAAAATCAGCCATTTGAAAGTTTATGATGTTCGGGGCAAACTGGTACACAAGTTTGAAAAACCAGGCCTCCAAATCGATTTAGGCCATCTTTCGGCTGGTGCATACATCATTCAACTTACTGGTACCAATGGGTCTGTCACAACGCACCGCATCATAAAACAATAATTCACACACTTATTTCCAGCTCTATGAAACATTATATCATTTATATGTTGCTGTTGGTTAGTTCACTTCGTTCATATGCCCAAACAGCCAGTCAGAATTTTATCCTTTCAAGAACTTTCAAACAAACCGGCGCACCGGTCAATGATGTTAGTAAGGTGAACATTCAAGTGCAGTACCTGGATGGATTAGGCAGACCGTCGCAAACTGTTTCTGTTGGTCAGAGTACGGCTGGTAGCGATCTCATTATTCCGGTCGAATATGATTCGTACGGACGCCAGCCAAGGAGCTATCTGCCTTATGCTGGGGGTGCAAACGGCACTTTCCAAGCCAATGCTGCCTCTGCGGCTGCAAGCTGGTATTTAGCTAATTCAGCAGGGTTACAAGCAACACCAACGCCCAACGACAATCTTACCAGGCCTTACACTGAGACCGTTTTTGAGGCTTCCCCGGCAAACCGTGCGCTAAGTTTAATGGGGCCGGGCACGAGGAGCCGATCATCTAATTTCAGTTACACGGCCAATTCTGGCTCGGAAGTAAAGCTTTATACATACACAACCAATGCCGATATATTCCAAACCATATCATCGGGCGGTAACTACGCATCCGGAACATTGTATCGCAGGCAAACCCTGGATGATCAGAACTATGAAAGCATTGAATTTACCGACATCAAGGGCCGTCTGATTTGTAAAAAAGTGATTGCATCCGGAAATGAAACGTTGGCCACCTATTATGTCTTTGATGATTTTGGTCTTCTCAGGGCTGTTTTGCAACCGCAGTACCAGCAAGATCCGAGTGCGAGCAATTACGCCTTTCTTTATGATTATGATGAGCATGGCCGTGTGATCAGCAAGTATGTCCCGGGTGGTGGAAAAACCGATTTGGTTTATGACATATTCGACCGTCAGGTAATGTCACAGGATGCCAATCAGTTTGCACGAGGGGTTTGGGGATTTACTAAATACGATGCTTTTAACCGTCCGGTCATGGCCGGAGAAGTCACTTCCGCGTCAAGTCGCTCCAATCATCAGTCCGCATTCAATGGCAGTTTGTCCCACCATGAAGACAAATCAGGTGCTGGCGTTGGCTATACATTGGGGAACACATTGCCTGCCGTGGCAGAAACCAATCTGTTGAAAGTAATTTACTTTGATGATTACACTTTCCCTGGTAGCCAGAGTTATGTCAATGTTTTAGCCGTAGCCAACAATGGCGCGGTGAAAGGGCAACAAACCGGAAGCCGGGCAAGGATGCTGAACCAGGGAGCACAATGGCTGGTCAGCACGATACATTATGATACAGAATACCGTCCAATTCAAACACTACGGCAATTGTATGATCTGGGAGCCACGGCCATTGAACGTATCTCCACTAAATACAAGTACGATTTGGCAGCTGTTGTAGACCATGAGAAAACCGAACACCTGCTTACCGGAGCAGTAACAAACAGTGTACTTAAGACCTTCGCTTATGATCATGCGGACAGACTATTAAATGTCAAAGAACTGGTAGTCGTTGGTAATAAGACCAAAGAGGCCTATACGGTAGCGCAACGTTATAATATTCTGGGCCAACTCAAATCCAAATATCTTCATGGCTATGCCGGTGATCCGACCAAATTTCGTAGGAGGACCGATTATGTGAATAACATGCGCGGCTGGGTAACCGAGGCCTGGACTTTTTACAAAAAAGGGGCGAACGATACGCCATTCTACGGATTTGCGCTCAATTACAACAACGTGCTCTATAACCCGCAGTATTCCTCTGGCAACATCTCGTCCATGCTGTGGAGTGGCCCGGATGAAAACACAATGACGAAGGGCTTATCTTTTACTTATGATGGAGCCAGCCGCCTGAAAAGCTCCACCGGGCTTGGTGGTTATCTCGACGTAGAAAACGGGATCAGTTACGATTTCAATGGCAACATCAAAAATCTGGTCAGGGCTGGTTCAGCGGTTGATAATCTTACTTATACCTACGCCGGTAATCGGCTTTCGGCGGTCAATGATGCTTCCGGTAATGCAAAGGGAATGAAAGCGGGCAGCAGTTCCTTCACCTACGATGCAAATGGAAACATTACCAGCGATGGCAATAATGGGGCGGTGCTGACTTATAATTACCTGAATCTACCAAAGACGGTTACAATTGGTGCCAACGCTTTTACCTACGACTATGATGCCGCCGGCACCAAGCACAAATATGCAGGCGATACGCTGACTTTCAAATATGCAGGCCTTTTCGAATACAATGCAGCCAACACATTCAAAAGGTTAGCCACAAGCGAGGGGCAGGCAGTAATTGGAAAAGGTGACACTCTTCGATTCGAATATTATCTTAAAGATCATTTAGGTAATGTGCGGGTAGTCTTTGATGAGAGCGGGAAAACAGTGCAGCGGACGGATTATTATCCTTTTGGGTTGGAGATTGACAAAAACAACCCAATACAACCTCATAATACCAGAAACGGCATAAATAGGTACACATTCTTAGGCCGTGAAAAACAAATCGGGGCCGGGTATATGGACCTCAAAAGGAGATTTTACGACCCGCTGACTGGTCGCTTTACTGCTGTCGACCCCGTTACAAAAAGTCAGGAGCAATTAAGCGTCTATCAGTATGGTTGGAATAATCCGATCAGATATTCTGATCAGAACGGGGATTGCCCTATCTGTGATGACTTCAAAAAACTATTTGGCGGCGCTAAAAAATATCTTTCAAAAAATATAAGCATATATGGAAAAAGCAGTGTTGAAGTTACAGGGGGGTCAAGAGTAGCCCTGAAAATCGGCGAAGGAGTTGGCGGAGACATGAACGCCGGTTCTACGAGATTGGTAAAGGGAGAAGCTTCATATGATACTAAAGAAAAAGCAAAGGCCAGCTTAGATTATATTTCTAAGCCAGATGAAAAAGGTAGAAAGACTATGACAGTTTCTCACGGTGTCGATTATGCGGCAGGTGTAGGCGGTGGTGCTAAAGTGGAGTATCAACTGAATTCCAGTGGCAGAGCCTCAGGTGAAGGAAGTTCAGAGGTTCAAGTTGCAGCGGCATTGCCATTGCCAACTCTTGCAATTTATGGTAAATACGAAACAGATAAACTTACCGGACAATCGTCTGTTCAAGTTGGTGTCAATTCATCATATAAAGGTGGTGCTGGTGTGGTAGTAGATGCAAACTTTTTCGATCTTGGAATTAAATTTAGAATACCACAAAGTAAAGAACCATGAAATACAAATATATAAGTACCAAAGGCTCCGCTTTGCAAATGAGATTGATTATTTGCTTCCTAGCTATTTTCGGCCTGGGACTGGCAACTTCCTATTTTTGGGATGATGAGAAATATGTAGTAAAACTTTTTCTCGGATCAATAGTTTTATTAACCACGTATCCTTTATCTCGCTTTTCAACGGTAAAATATAATTCCAGCGAAATAGTAATTCAGAGCATCATGGGAGAAACACACTATTCAAAGAATGAACTGTTGACGATAAGACCCCTAAGGCCATACCTGAATTTATATAAAATAGTTTTTAATGATAAAAAGTCGTATGTTTTCGGTTTACCGTCTTCAAGAATTTTTCTTACAAATTTCGCAAACGAAGATGCTGCTGAAATGGAAAAAGAACTATTGGAAACGAAATCTAGTTCCTAATTCTATTTTTAAATTGCTCTTATTATTAAAAGTCATCGAACATAGGAAATGGGCTAACTTATAATTCGATTTCTTATGCTGACAGCTCTCTGTGAACTTTAAGGATCGCTAAAACCAAAACCCTCCTGTAAACAAATCCATTTGCAGAAGGGTACCCAACTCAACTCCCCTAATTACTTCCGGTTCAAAATGAAATTAAATATGCAAATATTTAACACAGAAAATCTATGTATTTGTATCAACTAAAAAACAATAAATTAACTATGAAACTTGTGTGCACACTTACATTTTGGATTACAATGATGGTTCATCTCAATGCACTCTCGCAAATTAAATTTGAAAAAGGATACATTATTGACAATCACGATGAAAAAATAACATGCTATATTAAAAATAACGATTGGGAAAATAATCCGGATACATTTCAATACAGGTTCGGCATGAGCGGTGAGCTGTTGCTCGGCACTTTATCCGAAATAAAGGAGTTTGGGATTGACAGTGGCGCCACATTCATCGCGGCCGATGTTCCAATAGATTATGCTATTGCAGATCTGAAACCCACGAGCGCTGACAAAAATCCGGTTTGGGTTCAGCAAAGGCTGTTCCTGAGAGTAGTCGTAAATGGACTAGCCTCTTTGTATGAATATAAAAGGAATCAGTTTACGCAATTTTACCTCCGCCGGGCCAGTGGAGATATCATCCCGTTGATCCATAAAAACTATTTGGGTGAACAAGGAAAAGTTGAAACCAACCTCGCATACAGGCAGCAATTGTGGAATGAACTGAGCTGCAAGTCATTGGGACGGGAGTATATAGCCCGTCTCAGATACAAAAAGGAAGATCTGACCATGTGTTTTCTTAAATACAGTGCCTGCAAAGACTCCTCATTCGTGCTTCATCCCTCCACAAAGCGGACGGGTCAGTTCAATATGATGCTTCATGTCGGCATCGATTATACACGTTACAAACCGTATGTGGGTATACCTATTGGCATGAACCATTCTTTAAAGCACAATTTAACATTTCGGTTCGGAGCAGGATTAGAATATATCGCACCATTCAATAAGGGAAAATGGGCTTTGTTATTGGAACCCACATACCAACATTATAAAGTGAAATCTTCGAGTGCAAGTGTACCGAATAAACCAATCTTCTGGGCTATTGAAGCACCGATTGGGATCAGGTATTATCTGTTTCTGAATGATAACTTGAAAGGTTTCCTCAATGTACATTACGTCGCAAAAATCTACGCCCGGCAATTCAAAGCAGATTGGTTTGGGACTGATCACATTTATCTTGGCAATAATCTTGCCATAGGTAGTGGCATTACCAAAAACATATTCTCTGCCGAATTCCGATACACCGCGGACAGAAAGGTATTTGTCTAGTTGGCGCTGCGCAGCTTCAACGCCTCAAAGTATTCACTTATATTAAGCCGTAAGCTATTGAGCAAAACTCGCCATTTACCTCGCTCCGAGTGATAAAAGGTATCATCTGACACAACAATCAAACTAAATTATTTTCATGTCCGCTATGCATTTATTTAAACTTGTAACCGCACTATTCATCACTCAATTAATCGTTTGCAATACATCTTTTTCTCAAAGCAAACTAATGGAAGGTTACATCATAACCATGGAAAAGGATACCGTCAAAGGCTTCATCAGGCACGAAGGTTGGACAGAGAGTCCCGTCAACATTCAGTTTAAAACAAAAGAGAATGACCTGGAAGAGAAATTTTCAGTTTACGAGATCAATGAGTTCTTCATTTTAGGAACTGGTGAGCTTTACAAGAGTAAAAAGATAGGAGTTCTAAATATCACGCTGGATCAAATTTACTCCACTGCTCCTTCTCTCCTGGCAAAAGATTCCATTCAGATTTTTCTGCAAGAAATTGTAAGTGGTAAGATGGCCAGGTTATATGAGTTTGTTAATACAGCCGAAGAATCACATTTCTTTGTTGAGAAGGAAGACAAATTGATCGAGTTGTACAATTACCCGTTCAACAAAGAAGTCGATGGAAAAAAATATCTGCTGGTATATGATGAATACAAACGGCAGCTCGCGGAACTGACCCGAGACGCCGAAAAATTCGGCAGTGCTATACCCGGCTACCTCGAAAAGCCATTAAAACGTTATATCGAAAACTACAACCAGTATTTCTCGGGCAAAAACAGCGTTTCTCCCGTTACCGACAATGGATTAACGTTCGATCTGGATCTTAATGCAGGTTTGGAAAATTGGCATGAGCTTCCCCTTGACGTATCGCAAAAATTAACGTATGGTGTTGGCGTTAGGATGAACCTTCCAAGAAGGTTTCGAAACCGCTTTTTCAAGGTGGGTTGTTTATGACTCCCAATGTGGTTATTCCATACTCGCAGATAAACTCTGAAAAAGTGACTTTGAAAACGTTCGAAATTGGCGCTGGCAGCTACATTGGCTTTGGCAAAATACGCCCTTATTTAGGGTTCCATTACAGTGGAGTTTTTGGCAATTATAGATCGACTTTCATCGGAGCTCAGGGAGGAATAAGCTATAACAGGCTCATCAACATTGAAATAGGCCATTTTGCAAACTTCTACTCCGTTTTTTCAGAGACGGGTTTCTTCAGGGCATCCCGGATTAGCATTCACTATATGCTCAATTTAAGCAAGCTTTTCAAACGAGGTTAAAGTGTCGGCCAACCTATCAGTGTTTGAAAAATCATGCGCGGAGGTGTCTACACCTTCGCGCGCTGGTTATGAGCAGCCATTTCAACGGTTTGAATGATCCGCTGCTCACGGGTTTCAGGTCTTTTGGCACTCGAAATCCAGTCTAGAATTTGCCTTTTTGCCGATTTAGGAAATGCCTGAAAGTGTTTTTCTGCGACCTCATTCCTGGTAAGCAGTTTTTGCAGGTCGTCGGGTACCACGCCGTTCTCTGCATCAACCAGCGCGTCCCAGGTCCCGGTTTTTTTGGCAAGATCAATGGTTGCCTGCCCAGCCGGGGTCATCAATCCCTCCGCCGTCATTCTATCGACCCGCTCTTTGTTAACGCTGCTCCATTTGCCTTTCGCTTTTCTTGGCGTAAACATCAGGTAGCTGCTATCCTCGTCGCGTTTCAATGATTTGGAGTCGATCCACCCAAAACAAAGCGCCTCTTCAATGGATTCGGGATAATAAACACTGGTTTTACTACTCTTCTTGTGATATATGATCAACCAGACAGCCTTCTCTGTCCGACCATTTTTTTCCAGCCAGTCACGCCATTCCACACGGGTTTCGGCATAAAGCGCCGGAATATCGTTTTTCGTTTCCATCGTTTTCAGCTAGCTTTTAGTTTTGAATGATCATCTTTCCCGGTTATGCTTTCCTTCCTTCCAGAATATCCAGGTAATGCTGATTATACACGATTCCCAGTACATTACCGAACGGATCAACCACCGAAGCAGTCGTAAATCCAGGTCCACGAACGGTAATCGGGTCGTATGGAGTCGCTCCGGCCGCCAGCAGCTTTTCCCATGCCGCATTGATATCGTCTACATGCCAATGGATAATGGCCCCGCCTGGTGCGCCTGATCCGGCTCCGTTGGGTGCCCATTTGCTATCAATGATGCCAAATTCATGCTGGTAATCGCCCAAACGGAATTCAATGTACGCAGGGTTATCTGCGTCGGGACGTTGGAAATAAGGATCGATACCAAACAATTCTGAGTACCATGCCCTTGCTGCTTTCATGTCGGCGGCCCAGAAATTTACCGTAGCCATGCCTCTTAATGTTTGTCCGTTAGCCATTTCGTTTGTTGTTTTTTAGTTGTGATATTGATTACCCTACAAAAATAAAATACCCCAGTGACAGCCTTATGTCAGGGGTATCAGGAATTTTTTTGAGAAATTTCAAAATACTCTTTCAACGTTATTTTGTGCGGTTCAAATTGCTCATGAAGGATGGTCAGGCTTCGGATCCGATCCAGACGAAATGTCCGGAAAGCTTTACGTAGACGGCACCAGGCCACTAGCAACCAGTTTTCCTGCGTGCTCAATAATGCAAACGGTTCGACGGTCCGTTTGGTAGTTTCATTGGAATCGGGTGAATAATAATCGATCTGTGATAAACTGTAACGGGTAAGGGCCAGCTGCAATGCAGATAGATGCGTACTCGTTCGATCGTTTTCTACATTGTGGCTAAACAAAACCCGCTCCGCAAGCAAATTTGCACTCTCCTTGTCGTGATGCCTGAGGACTGCCTTGATCTTGCCGATAGCCTCGGAATATTCTTTTACGAACGAAGCGTCCTTGTTTTTCAGCACGAGTTGTTCCGCGGTGATCAATGCATTCGCTTCCGTTTCGGTGAACATGATCGGCGGCAGCCTGTACCCTTCCAGCAGCGAGTACCCTTTTCCCTCCTCCGTTACAATGGGCACACCACCCTGTTCCAGCGCCCTGATATCCCTATAAATGGTGCGTACACTAACCGAAAACCGATCGGCCAGCTCCGTTGCAGTAATGAGTCTCTTGGTTTGCAGCTGCGTCAGGATCGCCGTTAACCTCGAAAGTCGCTTGGTATCGTTGTCTATCATGTAGTAAAAAGTAGACAGAAAAGTACTGATTATTCCACTGGATACGTGCTACCTACCGTATGATAATTACGTTTGGCTTTATCCCGGAATGAAGGTTATTTCAATTCCTGTCTTTAATTCAGATGCCTTATGGAAGCTATGATCACGTACACACTTACCAGCATATTCTTAGTAGGAATCTGCCTGATGCTCTTCTTTGAATGTATCACCCGTTCAGAGCATCGCAGGCTCACGAAGGTACTACGTGACGCGCAGGAATGCGAAGCCACGATCCTGAATGTCACCGCAATTACGCCGACATTGTTCAATATGGCCAATGTGAGGGTTACCGCAGAAATCAAACGGCCCAATGAAAATCCAACCATTATCCGGTTTAAATACGAAGCGACTTATCCGGAATGGCAAAGACTACATACCGGCAGGGTCGTGACGATTGATGTCAATCCATTTAATCCCAAATCGGTGTTGCTGAATGACAGCCAGCCCGCCCATGAACGAAGATTTTCCACAGGCCCTCATCAAAAACTAGCCGGCGCGATTACAGAATGACCATAATGTCCGAATTCGGCTTGTCCCGTTGTTCGAGATACTCCCAGGAAACAATGTCTTCTTCGGGATAAATATTACCCGTGTCCTCCGGACCTTCGTCCCCTATCGCCTCGACAAAAGCTTTCGAACCTTTTTTATAAATTCCTTCCCTCGGAATCCCGTTCATATCCGTAAATAGTACCAGTGCCTGGTCGTTTGGAAGCGTGCTATGTTTCATGACTTTCGTTTTTGTAATCATTAAAAAAGATCAAGTGGCGGTTCTTACTATTAAAAAGCATCCGCGCATTCTGATTTCCATTCAATTTTCGTTCCAGTTTGACGCCCTCTTACTTTCTGCCACCAAAATTATAGTTCGCGAACTTGATAAAATTACCCCAATCATACGAAGTCATATTGTGCTCGCCTTCGCGGTTATGATAGGCTATTTTGGATTTATAAACTGGTTCATTAATACCCGGCGGCGTTTTCGGCAAACGCGCTTTCACATCAAATAAAGCGTAAACCTTCTCCGCATTTTTCAATGCCAGATACGTACCAGTCGGATCAGCCCAGAGGTCTTTCGATGCATTGGTCGCATAGATGGGTCGCGGCGCTACCAATGCGATCAGCATGTGCTGGTCCACAGGTAACAACTCTTCCTTGTCATTGAATTTTTTGTAATTGGTATTAAACCAATGTGGAAATGTAGCATTGATGCGGCTGATCCTTTCGCCAAACCGCCGTCTGGCCAATGCTGCACCTGAATTTCCCGAACAATTGGTCACACAAGCCGCAAATCTGCGATCCTCAGCCGCCGCCCAAAGCGAGGCTTTTCCACCACGCGAATGTCCCACTACGATCACTTTTTTGGGATCAATATCCACGTCCTTTTCAAAATAATCCATCGCGCGGCTCGCTCCCCAAGCCCATGCACCTATTGCCTTCATTCCATTGTCTGCTTTCAGTTGATCGGGATACAATTGCAGCACGCCTTTCACATAAGCCTCCTTATCGTCCGGCGCCAGATCGCTCACATGAAATGCAGCAATAGAATAGCCGCTGTCGATCACCATTTCCGCTGGCCAGAACTCGCTTTTTTTCTCCCGAGTAGGATCCGTATTTTCCTTTCCACGATTGTTGATCAATAAAAAAACAGGCGCTGGCTTTGCGGAGTGCGTAGGGACAAACAGAACGAGATTGATCTGAACCGTTTTACTATCCTTAAAAACTTCGATCATTACTTGCTTAAGTATGGCCTTACCGTCCATTGCACGCTGATCATCGGCTGTTTTGGAAAATTTGATCCCGTCAAATGTCGTGGGCATCTGGCCGTAAATGTTGTCCTCAAAAAGCTTCACGATTTCAGGTCTCCGCACTTTTTCCCAGCTGCCCCTGGCCCGAACTGGTTTGTTATCGATCGTTTTGAGCACGTCCGGTAATGTGTAAGCCGGCACTTTGGATTCGTCATAATTCTGTGAATGTCCTGCTGAGAGGAAGGAAATCAGGACAATGCATGTGAGTAGGAACCTTAGCATAAAAGCGGTGATTGATCCGATAATGTTACCAGATAAACCACCGCCCGCTATTTATTTACTGACTATTTTAAAATTTAACTTCCCCCTCGTCCATCCCCTGCCAGTACTTGATCTGCTTCGCTACCACTGTGATCATCGCCAGGCCAGGTGTGTCCAAACCTTCTTCAAACCAATCGTTCAATTCCTCCACCCAATGCTCTTCCATTTTCTCGCGCGAACGGGTCACCTCTCCTTTTCCGGCGATGGAAATAAAAATATCGTTGCCTTCCCCAGCCTGGAAACTAAGATTAACGCCACTATCCATTTCAATATCGTTCACCATCCGCGAACCTTCCCAGGTGAAAAAATACGAGTTACCGTCGTATTCGACCTGACCATTGTTACTCATCGGCCGCGAGGCCAGCATACCATTCGAGGTGGTCGTGGTGAGCATGCATATATCGAGATCCTTCATGATCTCGCTTACATCTTTTAATGTTTTATCAGCCATTGGTTTTATAGTTTTTATGATAGCTGATATTAAAATAATGCCGGGAAATATTTTTCACGGAGTACCCAACCTTCTGGCCAGTTCGTGCAGTTTATTTTATTGACAGGGAATCACCTGGCGCATTGTTCAATAACATAAATAACAATTGGTCATGAAAAGAGAAAAATTAGCCTTGCTGTGCATTGTATTAATGCTAGTCCAGCTTGTTGCCTGCGAGCGTAGCAAAATGGACAATGAATTACCCACTCCCTCAGGCCTGCGCACCAGCGAGGACAGCAGTTCCAGCGCGACCAGAATAGCTACTGAAAAAACTATCGGCATCAAACAACACGAGCCAACTGTTTTTACAGTGATCAACCCGGTCAGTCAGTTTGTAAAATGGCGTGTGCAACCCGAGGAGACCATTATCAATGGAGGAACAAGCGCAACGGCTTATTTCCAAAACGCCGGAAAGTACCGGGTATTTGCAATCGATAGCATTTCCTATGACACGACATTTATCGATGTGGAAGTGATTGGAGAAGAGTATGTTGCGCCCAATTACGAACAGGGTTTCGTCGAAAATGAGCAGCTTTACATTACCCCTATCAGCTCGCCTGACTCCGCCAATTACCTGGCATTTAATACGGTAACCAAAGGAAATTACAACTGCCTGAATAACCAGCTGGCGGTAAGACGTGATAAAGCTGGAGACATTTATAAACTTGATTTTCAAGGCGTAAGCGTCGGTACTTACTGCCAAACAGGAGCAACGACGTCGAAAGCCACAACCTGGATTGATCATGATGTTCCTGAAAATGTGACTAACCAGCTTGAAATTACATTCAATGGTAAGACTTATAAAGGCACCATTAAAAAAGTGGGGTTAAAATTTGAATTCATCTGGCCTTACGACAGCGGGATTATCTTTACAACCAAATCATTATAGTTCGCCTCTTGCATAAAGTCCTCGTAGTTAGCTGTTCGCCAGCTAACTACGGTTAAAGTAACAGCTTGGATAACTTAGACCAGATATTAGCGGGTTGCCGGCGGAAAGAACGTCAGAGTCAGGAAAAATTGTACCGGCAATTTTACCCGGTACTGTTTGCCTTATGTCAAAACTTCTTTGAAGAAAAACACGATATACTCACCGCGATCAACAATGGAATGCTCCGCGTTTTTCAAAATATCGATCAGTATGACGCTTCCAAAGGTGAGTTTTTCAACTGGATGTACACGACCGTCAGAAATGCGGCGCTGACATTACTCAGGGACCGGAAAACGCAATTTTTCGATTACGTCGAAATACAGGATCATATGGGTTTTGAGTCCGCGGAAAACCCTTTTGAACAGCTTGCCGGTGGAGACATTCACGTATACCTCTTAAAATTACCCGTCGCGACCCGTAGAATTTGCGGCTTGTATTACCTGGATGGATTCTCGATCAAGGAGATCGTGGAAGCACTGGGAATCAGCGAAGGAACGGTAAAGTGGCATTTGAGCGAAAGCAGGGCCAAACTGAAAATCATTTTTGAAAAATCCCTTTGATGAAACCGTGAAAAGGAAAGACAAACATATCAATAAGTACCTCCATGATGCGATGCCGGAACCGGAAATCCCGGCCGATGACGCATGGTCGCAAATGAATGATATGTTGTATCCGAATTCTGCGGGCGTTTCTCAAAGTGTAGCAGGCAAACTCACAAAGTATATTTCCCAGTTCAAATGGCCGCTGCTGACTGCGGTGGGAGGGGTTTCGTTGTCACTTTTTGTCATACTCAGTCCTGATTCAAAAATCGCCACCAATACGAACCAAAAAGAGAAACAGACATCAGATACTTTAAAAGCCACAGAGGTAAGCCCAGGTACCGAGACTGTAGATTTTGCGAACTCCGAATCAAAGCCAATTAATGCTAACATACCCCAGGAACACGAGCCCAAAGAAAAATTCGATATAGACGAAAAAGCGGATATCCACAATGAATCTGTTCCAAAAAATCAAGAAGAGCCTGCAGTCCGCGATAACAAGCAGGTTAATGCATCTCAAAGTCATGAAAAAAGAATTTCAAATGTGAACAAAAAGCCGGATATGAAAGCGCAATCCAACCATACAGCGATCCGTCATTCAATAGAAAATGGTCGAAGTCTCGCACGAAATTCGCTCAGGTCCGGCCAAACAAACGGTAGTAACAATGATGGCAGAGATAATAATAGTATTAGTAGCGGTGAGGATAATGGTCGCGAAAGTAATAGTGGCCCCAGCAATGGAACGAGCCGCAACAATCCTGCTTTGACAGCCCTGGCTAAGGTATACAATGAACCTGGATCATTGAACGCATCTGCTGACATTTCGCCCGCTGGTAAAAATCTGATGCACAGCCTGGCACCCTTGCCTTTTTACTACAAACCATTTTATCCAAATTTGAATAAAAAAGTAAAAGCTCCCAAAACAACTGCTCCTGCACAAACAATCAAAAATACGAGTACCAGGGGCCTGCCCGTTCATTTTGGACTGGAATGGAACCTGAACTCATCACTGGAAAGCACTGATTATCTTTTAACCGGCACAGATAGCGTTCGCCGCCCGGCACGCCTACTTATTCCGGGTATACTTATTTCTAAAAAATGGGCAAGCCACACATTAACATTCAGTTTTTTGCCGTACCAGCCCTATTTTAGCAATAATAAAAGAGTTCAGCAGCTTCCGGACACCACCGGTGGCAACGACTCGCTCAAAATTTACACAAATGCCAATCTGATCAAAGCCAGCGGCATGAACTTTACATTGCAATATCAGTACCAGGTCTTCGGGCCACTTTTATTGAACGCCGGGTTGTCTTACAGTACTTTTTACAGTGTATTGATCCGAAAAGAAACAGAAAACAGGTTTGGCAACATTTTGCAGGGACCATTGGTTACCGTCAAAAAACCCGGCGACCTCCGGTCATACATCAACCCCGGTTTCTTTGCATTGAAAGCGGGGCTGGCTGTCCGTCCGGCCGTTTGGCAAGGACGTATTCAAGCGGGAATGAATGTAATTGTTCCTATTTCCAATGTTTCCAAGTCCGCCGAAAATCCGGTAAGAGCATTGAATGGACAGATTTATTTGAGGATTATGGTGCGGTAGTCTTATGCCAACTTCAATCCTGATACCTAGGAGCAAGTCAAATTTTAATCCCGAATGACACATTAAAACTGCGTCCGTCGGAGCTCCATACACCCGCTCCCGGGTACATGGTCGGGCGTTTGGTGAAGTATTGTTTGTCGGTAATGTTGTTGACACCGGCCCGTAATGTGTAGTTTCTGTTGATGTGTAGCGCGGCATTCAGGTCCAGTAAACCGTAGCCCGGCACTTTCCCAATCGTACCATTCGCCGAAGGCTCAACGGTATTCAGCGGATTGGCAAAATTGGGGCTGACGTAGCTGTACTGGCACGTTACAAAAAGCTTTTTGTACTGGAACTGGGCGCCATTCCGTGAAATCCAGGTCGGTACGCCCTCCACTCTATTTCCGGCTACGCTCTTGTTTTCGTTGTTAACAACCGCATTGCCTTTCACATACTCGGCATCGAAATAGGATGTGGACGTAAAGAAGGACAACTCGGTAGGTGTCGTGTTATTATATGCCTTAAAAGCAGTATATTCCAGATAAGCCTCCACGCCGCGCGTTCTGCTGTCGCCGGTCACGGTTCTTAAAAGATAGGCAGTATTGTTTTCATCACGCATGGATACCGTCCCCATCCGGTGATTAATCAGCACCTGAAATACACCCACATCGTATTTGAGGACATCACCGATGTTTCCGCTGACCCCCGCTTCGAGGTTATAACCGTATGCGTCTTTCAAGTTTTTATCCACCCGTTCCAGTAGCGATCCCGGAATGATGTCCTTGAACACCACAGGCCGGTAAGCCTGGGAAAAGCCTGCATAAGCACGGCTGTTGGTATTGATCCGGTACTGACTACTGATTCCTAGCAGGGGAAACTTGTGTTTGATACGGTTAGGAATGGTCTTAGGATCGTAATAAGTGATGGTACCGGTCATATCCGTCGCGCCGCTTTCGACACGTATACCCGGCGATACCGTCAGTTTTGGTGTGATGAAGATCATGTTTTCCAGGAAAAGCGCCACGTTCTGCGTTTTCAGGTACATATCCCTGCCGAATGCCGGATCGGTAATGGTCAGATCAAAATCGCTGCCGGTGGTACCTTTGCCCAGTTGCCTGCGGCGTAATTTGTTGTGCATGTACTGCATGCCTCCCGCCACAACGTTCCGCACACCGGCTATCTGGTACTGGTGCGTCAGTCGCAATTCGGAGGTAAAGCTTTTGAAATTATCAATGTCTACCTGCCGAGCCTTGTACGATTTTGTCTCCGGATTAATGGTATCGGCCACATTCGCAAATGCATCGAACATGACGCTGTTTCTAGCGCCGAAAACGCCCGAATTGGTGAATTTCAATTGGGTCGCCGGACTGATCTTCCAATCCAGGACAATGGAAGGAACGTAAATGTCCGGGTTGAAATAATTACGTGAACGCGTCGCCTGCCGCGGATCAGCTGCAAACATCGCGTCGGTCAGTGGGCCCGGGATCTGGTACACATAAGATGACCTGCCCAGTTCCGCCTTGATTTTAAGTGCTGAATTGAATTCATAAGTCAGGCTCACAAACTGTGATTCGGCATCAGATCTGGCATTTTTACGGTATCCGTTTGAATGTCTTTTCTGATAGTAAGCCGAGTAAGTCAGCTTGCCCACTTTGCCGCCAATGGCATTATAAGAACTGAACAGCCCGAATGAACCACCGGAATTGATACTTTCAAAACTGAATGCCCTGGTCGTGTCCGGCCCTTTGGTCACATAGTTGATCATTCCGCCAAACTGCGCGCCATATTGTAAAGACGAAGTGCCCCGTACCAATTCTATTCTCTCAATGGACTCCATGGCCGGGCTGTAATGGCTGGCGGGATAACCGTACATATCCGAATTCGTGATCACACCATTCTGCCGGATGTTGTACTCCCACGACCGGTGCGGATCGAGGCCACGGGTAGAAATGTTGACCTGGTTGCCGCTGCCGTCCATATCGTAGACGAACACGCCAGGTATTTTAGCAAAGATCTGTCTGCCTGTTTTCTCCGAAATATTGCCATTTACGCCAGCCAGCTGTATAACTTCACTTTTTTTCCCTGCAAAAATATAGGTATTATGAACGTCGGGCAGTGGTTCCGTCCGGATTACATTCTTCCGTTCTTCGATCGTTACTTCATTCAGATCAAAAGTCTTTTCATCATGCTTCTCCTTCCTTTCAGTTTGCGCTGATGCATTTTGCAAAAAGCTGATTGACAATAAAATAACGAAGAGTGTAAATGAAAAGATGGTTTTCATTAAAAGCTTATTAGTATATTTTATTACATCTGCGTATCCGGGTGAAAAGTGCGCCAGCTATGCCAAAACTCCTGGTAAGCATTGATCCTCTTCAAATCGCTCCCCTTTCCTGAGATACGCTTCCCGAGTAGATTGAATGATGCACCATCCGCGAAAAGCGTGTCATTTCTGGCCGAGAAATCGTGGATATCAGCTGATTTATCGAATGCAAAAAAGCTCTGGTTATCAGACGAAAGCACCAGCACAACTGGCACATTACCGACCTTATCATTGATAATGCGGTCTTTTTTAAGCCTGTTCCAGTCAAATGCTTTGCTCGCTTTACCAGCCTGGATTCCTACAACCCATGATTTGTCTTTCCAGGAAACTGTGTCCGTCTTCGTCAATGTGGATTTCCCCTTGCCGCTTTCGTAACGGCTCATGGAATCGTACCTGGCCTGATAGATCGGGTCGGGCTGCATGATCTTACTGTTTGGGTGTAATTTCAGCCATTGCGACAGGGAAGTTTGGGTACTGGCCATTTCCGGCAGCATTTGCCCTTTCAGCGGGCCTGCGATGGCTTCCCCATTGGCCTGTCTCCACCAGCTGCCGGTTGCTTCGTCTTCAAACATGGCATTGAAATGGTCCATACCCACGAGCCTGAAAGTTTCCGGCTTGCCATTCACTGCGGGTTCAAAAACGCGCCCGGTTCGGCACACCGTGCAATAAGTTACCATGATCGGCTTCCCGCCCAGCACGTCGCGCACCTGGTGATGGTAGCCAATGAACTGGATCGGATATGCCTTCGCCTCGCCGTTGGCTTCCACACCGATAATCAGCCGGTCGGTTTTCACTTTATTGGCAGGTGCATTGTTGGTAATCACTTCATTGGGCTGATAAAACATGGTATCCGCCGCCATTTCGTAGTTGGTGGCGTATGTGATTCCTCCCGCGATGATGAAGAGCAATGCAGCCAGCCATTTCACTTTTCCTTTCCATACGGAATTGACGCCGATCAGGATCATCGCCCAGAATACGATGCGGAAAGCCCAGCGCCAGCTATGCAGGAAATAGGCGATGTCGATGCTGTTCATCTGCTGGCTGCCAGGCATTGGCATGATGAAATACACTTTCGCGATTTCGTACAGGATGATGCCAATGATACCGAAGTAGAATATTTTGCTCATACACAGTTTATGTTTTTTGTAAGTCAATAAAAAAAGAAACGGATTCACCATACGGCAAATCCGTTTGCCCAATATATTAACCTATGATAATACGCTTTTAAAAATCATTTGCTCCTTGCTGTTACAATAAACGCCACCAAAAAAGGGATCGTAAATACCAGCAAGGCATTGCCAAACCCTCCCAGGACACTCACCATTGAACCAATGAAAAAAACTGCCGTCGCGGTAAAAAACCGGCCGACATTGAAACAAAAACCAGTGGCAGTACCTCTGATATTCACAGGAAACAGCTCAGGAATATAGCTCGACAATGCGCCCTGGCTAATCCCGAAACAGAAAGCAAGCATCGCCGTTTCGATGTAAATGATACTCGAAAAACTGCTGTTGGTAATGAACAGGACGCAGCACATAATGAGGCAAGTAGCGAATGTGGCCATCAAAGTGATTTTCTTGCCAAATTTGTTGATCAGCATCCCAGAGAATACCCCACCGGTAATGCCGCCCACTCCGAGGAGGATCATGATCAGTCCGCGTTCTTTTTGTCCGTCCTGGCCCGCCGCAAGCAATGTTTGCACCCACGTTGGCAGCCACGAGAATATCCCCCAAAGACCGATCAGTACCGACCCGAAAATGATTGATCCCGAGATCAGGTTTGCTCTGTTTGTTTTATAAAAAATCCCTTCACCATTATCCTTCACCGTTTTGGTATGCTTCCATTTGTCGGATTCCGGCGCCAGCAGAAAAATAAGCAAGGCCGCGATCACTGGAATGACGCCAATACCAAATGCCGTGCGCCAGTTTGAAAATATCAGATTGAGACTACCCGTCGTTACGATCCCTACTGGAAAGCATACTGCCAGGACACCAAGCATGACAGCTCTGTTGCGGGCCTCCCATATCTCCGAAATGTACACCGTTGCGATTAGCAGCACGCCGCCAACGCCCATTCCGGTTACGAAACGAAAGGCGAGTAACGTGTACCAATCCGGCACGATCGTTACCAGACAAGTGCCTATGCCATACAGCGCAGTAACCAACGCCAGCGATTTGACCCGGCCGATGCGGTCACTGATCACTCCGAAAAGTAGCCCTCCGCACATCCAGCCATACAGGTATACTGCGTTCACATACGCACCTATGTCACCCAGCTGTGCCTGGGACAATGCCTCGCCTTTCAGCTCGGGAATCGCTACCGGCAGGTACACCGACATGAGTGTCGATACCGTTCCGCTCAGCGTATAGGCTACCACGCACAATGCAAACGCAAGCCATTTTCCGCTCACGCTTTTTGCTTCTACATTGGTTAATTCCAGTGTCTCCATGGTTCCAATTATCTGAATAACTGATCAAAATTGAGACTCACATAATACAGACCGCCCACTGCCGGGGAGCCGTACGCCTGCACAATGTATTTGTTGCCAATGTTCGAGCCGCCCACTTTTACAATGGTTTTCAAGCTAGGTATGCGGTAGCTAACCTGCGCATCCACCAGGTTGTAAGCCTGCACTTTGCCTGGACGCATTTCTGTGAATGTGCCGTACCAGTCGAAAGATTCCTGCCAGTGCCAAGCCAGGTTGAATCCTAATTTGTCAGTCAGTTTTGCATTGCCAAACACCACATTGGTTTTCCATTTTGGTGTGTTGAAAGCCGGAATGTTGTTAGGATCTGCGTTTTTAATGTTGAAATCAATGAAGGTCGTATTGACATTCAGCTTGTAATTTTTAGGCAGGGAATAGGTAACACCTGCGCTGACACCTTGAATAGAAACTTTGTCGGCAGCATTCGTATATAATTGGAATAACTGTCTGTCGGCTCCCAAAAGCTCGGCGGCAGCGGCAGGGTTGACCGATCCATCCGCTAATAGAATACTTGATTTAGCCCTCGCTACCACGGTATTGATCATAAAATCCGTGTACTGGCTGAAATAATAATTGACGTCTACTAATACCTTCTTGCCGATCAGACCTTTGTAACCAATTTCATAGCTCTTTACCTTTTCTGATTTAATATAAGGCACATTCGATTTCACGAGTTTGTCCTTATTGTTCGCAACAGCCTGTGGAAACGGCGTTCCTTTCTGCATATCGGCTCCGAATGCGCTGGCAAATTGCGAGAACGACGCGATGGTCACCGAGTTTTCGTAAGCATTGAGTCCCTGCGAATTCACAGGCGCACCTCCCAGAATGATAATCGGCCCTACATTCAGCTTAATGTACTGGTCACCTATGGTCGGGTTACGAAAACCGGTTTGGTAGGAAACACGGAAATGGTGGTCTTCTGTGGGAGAAAATACGGCGGAAGCGCGTGGTGTGAATCGTCCGTCGAAGTTTTCGTTCTTGTCATATCGGCCCGAAACGGTTAGTTTCAGATGATCCTTCAACAATGATTTGGAAGCTTGTGCAAAAAATCCATATTCTCCATTGGTCAGGTTTTTGTCCTTATCATCAAAAAGCGTCCCGCCGGTATTGAGGTAATACTTGCGGTAATTTCCACCCACCTGAAAGTTGATCACTTTTAAGATCGGGCTGAAATCATACATACCTTCAATGTGGCGCAGGCTGCATTGGCTTAATATCCCTGCTCCTGCCAGCCCACGGGTCTGGATCAACCGCTCTCTGGCGGAGCTATAAGCATCTGATCCCGGTAAAATTCTTCCCTCATCAGCAAACGACCGTGCTACTGTATGATCTTTCTGGGTTACACCATTAACCACACCATTGTAAGCCGCTGCGTATCGTTCAAACCAGGTCGCATCGGCCTTGTCGGGTGTTACCGTATTACCCGCCAGATCTTTCACCCAGGTACGGTTGATCTGCTGGCCCAAAGCCCGGGTATTGTAGGAATTGGTCGAATATTCGTGATTGGTATAGGCACGCACGTAGAAATTGCTGCCTTTCAGTTCCAGTTTATGCTGTACAAATTTGAAATCATTGATCACAAAACGGTTGCTACCCGTGTACTGAGCCGTTCCCTGATTGTAATTTCCCTGATAAATTGCTTCCAGCTTGTCTGTAATGCGGTAATGCAATGCGCCGCTCAGTTTCAGGCTGTACACACCGTAAGTGGCCAGGTCTTTTTCTTCATATCCTGTGCGCGACACGCGGCCGATGTTTGGAAGCGTTTGCGCTACTTCGTCGCCGTAAATATTCAGCTGGTTTTTGCCCGGATTGTTAGGTCCGCGGTTGCCAGCAGGTGTATTAGGGTCAATGTCGGTGTAATCATTGGCATACCAGTCAGTACCTTTCAGATACGAAGCATTCACTTTGAAAGCCAGCTTGTTATTGAAAGCTTTGGCATAACGGACCGCCAGATCGTACAATGGTTTCGCGCCAAGGTCAGTACCATCGCCGATATGATTGATACCGAATTTCGTCTGAGCACTCAGGCCCTGGTATTCAAATGGATTTTTAGTGCGTGTATTGAGCATTCCATTGAAAGCGATCGGACCGTACAATGCGGAGGCAGCTCCCGGGATCAGTTCAGCGCTTTCCACATCAATATCATGCGGCCCGAAAAGATTGCCCATCGCAAAACCCAAACCGGAAGGCTGGTTATCCACACCGTCTACCAGTTGCAAAAAGCGGCTGTTACCGGTCGTGTTAAAGCCTCTTGTGTTGATTTGTTTATAAGTAAGGCTGCTCGTCACCATATCCAGCGATTTCATATTCACCAATCCGTCGTAGTAGTTGGCGGAAGGTGTCTGCTGAACGGCACGGGAATCCATTTTTTCAATGCTGACGGGTGAGCGCAGGATGTTTTCTTCCACGCGGGAGGCTGATATTACCACCTGGTTCAATTCTTCAATGGCCGGTACCAGATTAATGCGCAGGTTTTCTCCCGAAGCCACTTCTGTTTCCTGGCGGGCATATCCGATCAGCGAGATGACCAGTGTTGCCGGTAATGATGATTTTAATTCGAAAAAACCTTCTGAATTGGTAATCGTGCCGGTATTTTTCCCTTTCACCGAAATAGAAACCCCTGACACCGGTTTTTGTGAATCCTGGTCATAAATATGGCCCGAAATTTTAGTCGTTTGCGCAAAAGACATCTGCGTAATGCACAGAAAAATGACTGAGTAGAGAAAGGGTAGATGTTTTTTCATATAATAGGTCAAATACTAGGAAGGTTGGTGTTGTTTCAAATGATCGTAACCATTGGCCAGTCGGTTATAGCCGTTATCGACTAACCTCTGACCAAGGCCCTGGTAAAATTCAGGACTGGCAGGCGCAACGGTCGCCATTCCGTCTACATAGCGGTTGTATAAGCAAAACAGGGCTGCAATGAGCACAGTATCATGTATTTCCAGGTCAGTAGCGCCATTGGCTTTTGCTTCCGCAATGGCTTCGGGCGTTACCGCCCTGCCGCTAACCTGAACTTGTTTGGCGATTTTCAATAAGCCTTTCATTTTGTCGCTCACAGGTGCAGCGTCAATATCCTGCTTCATGATCTCGCAGGTTTCGGTGTTGCCCAGCAGCAAATCCGCAGTGGCGGTGTGTGCCGCGGTACAAAACCGGCATTCATTATTGTGCGACACGATAGTCGCAATCAGCTCGCGTTCGCCAGGTGTCAGCGTCGACTCACCTCTCAGCAAAAACTGGGTCAGCACACGAATGGGCTCAGCAGTATGCTTACTATATTCCAGCAAACCTGTGATACCCGGCAAATGGTCTGGTAGGGGGATGTGTGGCATTGTTACTTGGTATGTAAAAATTGAAAATTGAACTGAATTGTCACTGGTTGTCATTTTTAGTCAGGGATTGTCATTTGTTGTCAAGGATTGTCATTGATTGTTCAAATAAAAAACGACTCCTGACTATAAATGACCATTTATGACCAAAAATGACCGTCAATGACTCCTAGTTTCATTCCTGCAAAACAGGCCGCACATACCCGGTAAACGCCATACGTTGACCCATTTCACGATACGCTTCATTTTCTTGCGGGGCCCATGTTCCGAGTCCGTCCACATAGCGGTTGAACATACTGAACGAGGCCGCAATCAGCACGGCGTCGTGGATTTCGCGGTCGTCGGCACCTTCTGCACGGGCGGCAGCTACATCCTCGTCGGTTACCTGTTTGCCACTTTTCTGCACTTTGCCGGCGATGTTAAGCAATGCACGCAGCTTGGGTGTGATTTCTATTTCCTTAAATCCGTTCTTGATGTCGTCGATCAGGGAAAGGTCACATTCCAGGTGCGCCATCGCAGCGGATGCGTGGGAAGTATGGCAGAAATGGCAGTTGTTCAAATGCGATACGTACGCTGCGATCAGCTCGCGTTCGCCGCTGGTCAATGGAGATTCGCCTCTCAGCAAGGTTTCCGCCAGCAAACGCAATGGAGCGGCAGTTTCTGGCCGGAAGTTGAATAATCCTGTAATTCCCGGAAGCGACTCGTCGGGTAGTGCTATATAAGCCATTTGGAAAAATCCGTTTAGTAATTTTTGATCCTTTTTCCTGGTGACTGGTATGCAAGAGATTTAAAAATCAATGCAGGAATTCACGCAGTACGCGAATTTCCAGTCAGGGAAAAACAAAAAAAGAGTTAACTAAGCCAGATCGGGTGGCGGAGAAGGGATAGCAGTATGCAGCTGAGGCACTACTGAATCTATCGTAAAAGGAAATGCAATGTCAAAAGCGGGTGACCATTCGAGCACATAAAAGACATGCTTGCGGTCCTGCGCCATGTATTCTTTCAGGAAGTTCTTTAAGATCAATGAATGCGCGTCCTTTTCGGGTGCAGTGTTGTTGCCAGTAACCTGATCGTTGATACGGGAAGCGAGATCGCTGAACCGTTCGCGCGCACTTTGGTCATATTCACAATGTACGATCAGCGTGTCATTGATGAGCTGCTGGCTTTTCATTTGGTAAAACCGGCCTTCATGTTCGATCAGGCCTTGGGTCGGCTGTGGGGCATCCCAGTCATTTTGATAGGGAACGGCCACCGGTACTTTAATCACGATATCATCCGTACCAGCCGATTGCTGAACAAAATCCTTCCCCATCGCACTTACCGTCTGCTTACCTTCCGACAGATAGACTATGGAATAGCCAATCATGTTGTAAAGCAGCAACCCAAGAAGCAATATGGATATAATCCTGCGCAATGTGAAAATATTGAAATTTGACCAGATTAATGCAAATGTATAAAAAGCTGTATATAAATGCGGAATTATGGTTTAATTATTTCAGGCTTACCTGCATTACAAATCAATTTACGTCCCGACAAGTCGATTTTTGTTGAGCTGGAGGTTAAGATAACTAGTCGCGTATAAAGATATACGTTTATATCACTTAGCGGATACCCGTGTTTATTCCCGAAGATTCCAATGGCTTTTGCCGGTCGCACATTTAGACAAGCCGATAGAAAATTTGATTAGTGCCCGATGCGAAGTATTTGGTTGCTTAGGGAAAGTAATTAAGTCCTTATCAACATTAGAAATAGAAATTATGAGATTAATCAAATCTGCATTGATCGTGAGCTTAGCGGTTTCAATAGCCAGCTGCGGGCCATTAATAAACAGGGAAACAGTGGTTTATGGACTGATCACGAATGATGACGGAGAACCCGTGGATAGCATTTTGGTGGAATTATACGGTTCAAAGGGACTTTATGGAGGATACCCTATATGTCAGGCGTATTCAAATAAGCAAGGATTTTACGAGCTCGAGACAGATGTTGCCAATGAATGGTGGAGCGCTAGCGTGGGTGTAGATCTCAATAGCATAAAGCTTTGGCGTCTTTATGAATCCTATGAATTCACGAGAAACCAAACCTCTGGCGGTACCGCCAGCGGCGGAGTTTCAATAGGTTTAAGGACCCGATACGACTTTAAACTAATCCGCAAATGAAAGCACACATAATACAAAAATGGATGCGATCAGACAATCCACGAAGGCAGTCCCGAAAGGTCTGCATGGTGATTTTCTTTTTAAGTATTTGGGGAATGCTAATTAGCTGCTTTCTCAAACAGGATCGCACATCCGTAATCTATGGAACCATTACGGATGAGAATCAACAACCTGTGGATAGTATTATGGTTTTAGTAGACGGAACGAAATTTCTAACTCATGAACAGCTAAAACAAGTTTATTCCGATGAAAATGGAAACTATGAATTGGTAGTAGAAGTGCCAAAGAAGTTTGGTTCGTTAGACGTTGGGGTACCTTTCTTTCCGGTAGAGAATGCGAAGTACAATAGACATTATAAGGGTACGTATGTAAAAAAAAATAATCTCGCTACCAATAATTGTTGCAGCGCGTCGATAGGCGAAAAGACCAAATATGATTTTCAACTAATACCCAAGTAGTAAATTTCCCACTTTAAACACACTTGTAATGAAGCATTTCTCCAAATGTGAGAAGGGTAAACTTTGTAGTTTCCTATTGATTCTTCTTTTTGCCTTTTCGGATGTATCTGCACAGGATTATGAGCTGAATGCAAGACAATATTTGTAAAAACTCCAAAAAGTTACCGTTCGTATATCAATCCATGCTGTTTGATAATTTATACTTTTACTTAAAATAATTATTTTTACCTTGTCTCAAAGTAACTAGTACTTCTATATTTTTCCCTTCATCCAAACAATAGATCTCTTCATGAAACAGAAAACAAGAGTGTCTTATTTGCAGGGGCTAGCCAGATTACTGCATTCGGCAGCTTTCCTTTTCGGTTTGACCTTCCTTCTTACCAGCTGCTTTCTTAAACAGGACCGCACGACTGTAATCTACGGCACAATTACAGACCAGAATCAGCAGCCTGTTGACAGTATTATGGTTTTGGTAGACGGAACGAAATTTTTGGCTCATGAACGGCTAAATGAAGTTTATTCCGATGAAAACGGGAACTATGAATTAGTGGTAGAAGTACCCAAGAAATATGGTTCTGTGGATGTGGTAGTTCCATTCGGCCTAGTGGATAATCCGAAATACGATAAGAGTTACAAAGGCAAGAAGAGTTATAAAAATGACCAATTCACTAAAAATTGCTGTCACGCATCAGTTGGTCAAAAGACCAAATATGATTTTCAATTAATCCCCAAGTAGTAAATTTTCCACTTTAAACACACTTGTAATGAAGCATTTTTCCAAATGTGAAAGAGGTAAACTATGTAGTTTCCTCCTGGTTCTTCTTTGTGCCTTTTCGGCTGCGTCTGCACAGGATTATGCGCAACAAAGGAAGGAAACGCTAAATGGGCTTGACCTGTCGGGCCTTGGCAAAACCCTGTTCCTCAATGCCGGCGTGACAAACCAACACGAAGTGGATTACTTTAAAACACTTTCAAAAAGCGTACTATTAAAACCTGAGCCCGTAACATCGGAGGAGTGGCGAAACTTGTACGAGAGGCTGATGGATACCGATCTGAGGCCTGGAAGTGGACTATTTCGAAACCTTGACCAACTAATTGAAACAGATCCTGCAAAGCTTTCCAAAAATAATGTAGTCCCGATTGGTATCATGAACATGGAAAGTATATACCTCTCCGGTAAGCAGATTGCCGACAATGAGGCAACGAAAAAAGCGGGGAAGTCTGTGGATTTCTCAACTTATGAGAAGGTCCGGATCGTATCGGTAGCCGTGTTACAGGAAGATGTTTATCAGGCCGAAGTTTCGTTCAGGATCAGCCTGGATCTACTCATTACGAACCATACAGGAAGGCCGGAAAGTATCGAGCTGGATTTCAACGATGGAAAAGGATATAAAACATATCCCATTTCGGACAATCTGGTACACCATCGGTTTGAATCAACCGGGGAACAAAAAATAGGCATACGGCTCCGAGTTGACAATAAAACTTTCCTTTTCGAAACAAAAGTCAATGTGCGGCAGCTTGAACGGATTAAACCCTACAAAGAGTTTCAGGTGATGGCCGAACGGATTTCAAAGGATACATTAGCGGATCAGTCAGCGAGAACCATGCTGGTAGGCGGGAACATACGGATCATCCTTGGGTGCGATCAGATCCTGAATAAGCCGATTATCATTGCCGAGGGGTTTGACATAGGACAGGACGTGACGTTGGACGCGATAGAGGCAAATTACAGATTTCCCCTTGCACAATACCTCACGGAAGGCTATGACCTGGTTTTGCTTGATTATTCGGATGCCCGGGCGGCTATGGAAGACAATGCCCAGGTTCTGAAGGCGTTGATACAGCAGGTGAACCAGATGAAAACAGGGAACGCACAGTCCATTGTCATCGGCGAAAGCATGAGCGGGATGGTTGCCCGGTGGGCGTTGCGGCAAATGGAAAATGAAGGGATAGTTCATCAGGTGAAGCTCATGCTATGTTACGATACCCCCCACCAGGGAGCAAACGTTCCGGTAGGGCTCACCCAACTGATGCGGGAAGCAAACCCTACGTTATTTACCCAGGTAATTCTAAAATTCTTTGCTAAAAGATGGCGGGATTATTTTCTGGCGATTAACACACCGGCAGCAAGGCAAATGCTATTACACTGGGGTGGCCATTTGACAGGCGGGGTGGGTAGCAAGCATCCTGATTTTGAAGCTTTCCATACCCAGTTAGCAGCTTTGGGCAATGGGGGTTATCCCCAGAATTGCCGGAATATTGCCGTGACACATGGCAGCATGGACGCGGGTGACCGGGAGTTGTTTGACAGGTATAATTATGGGGAGAGGATACTGCGAAGCTGGGTCCCATTTGTGCTGCAGAACGCAAATATCGACGTGCATACCAGCCAACTCAGCCAGAATACAAATGTGCTGCGTTTTGCGAGTTGGGGGATACTTTCAAAAGCAATCGGCATCAGTAGATTTTACAACAGCCCGTTGAATGATGATTTTCTACCGGGAGGACGAACCAATGTGGCCGTCCCAAACAAGCTGTTCAAATCAACAGACGACTTTAATTTCTGCTTTGTCCCAACTTTTAGTGCGATTGATTACCAGGGTCCGAGAAATACACAGGCGGAGCGTGAATTATTGAATGTAACCGCTGTGAATGCTGTAATTATCAACCGGCAAACACCTTTTGCGGCTATTTATGGAAACGACGAAAATACCGATCACGTAAGAGCAGAAAACATCCAATGGAATGTGATAGGTGTTGCCGAAGGCCTGCTCACCTTCATTACTGCCTGTCCTGTTCTCCCAACCCCGTCAATCCCTACCATAACCACGTTTAATATTTGTCATTCATTCAGTGAAAAAAGGACTACCGAGGATAATACGCCTAACATCACAGTCTCGCTCACCACACCATCGGGCGGGTTGTATGTGCACAATTGGACCGTGTTTCCCTCGAATTTGTATTTTACCACCACTGGGGATCAAATTACTTTCCCGGCTGAAAGGGCAGATCACTACGAGATTACCTGTGTCCGTACGTACCCAAACCGGCGAGACCTTCAATCAACTTTTACGACTACCATTATTGTCGATGATTGCAGTGATGTTACCGTCGGCTCCGACCCTAATCCCTATCTCGTCGTGGATGCTGACATTGACATCACGGATATCTGGGAGGGCGATTTCTTGCTAACTACCCCAAAACCGGATTCGCTGGCTGCATTCGCACATTACACGCCGGATTCTGAAATATTATACGCCACTTTGGAAGACGGCACTTTCGTTCCTAGTACCACCCTGCAAACCAGCGGCATGTTTCCCGAATTTGCAGCATTGTTTGCCGACACAGACCCACGTGTTCCGCTTCCCGTACATCTTATAGCGTTCAATGTTACCACAGAAGGAAAAGCGGCTGCTGCCGGGGCGGCGCTACTCACATGGAGTACCGCCAGTGAAATTAACAGCGATCATTTTGAAATTGAAAAAAGTAACACCGGAAAGGATTGGCAAAAAATCGGTAGTATCCCTGCCCAAAATCCAGGTTCTAAAACAACAGAATATTCCTATGTTGACCAGAACATCGGGTCGAACGTGATGTATTATCGCCTGAAAATGGTGGATACCGACGGCACCTTTGCATATAGCCGCATGCAAAGCACCTACTTTGATCAGGATTCTGACATGGGCGTTTTCCCGAATCCGGTAGATACCGACACACAACTGCAACTGCTATTGGGCGATAAAAAAGTCAGTCACATCAGCATTTACAATCTGGCAGGCAAGGAAGTTTTTGAGTCTGACAAACCGATCAGCCAGATTGATATGCACGGTTTACCTACCGGAAAATACATTGCGCGGATCCGTCTGCGAGACGGGAGCGAGCGCACGCATGCGTTTGTAAAAAGGTAGTTTAAGAATTTTGAATGAACTCAATGTTCCTTTTTTCCATTATTCCAAAAACCACTTATTTCTACACGAATCATTCACATTATGCCTTTTATCAATTTCAATACCAACAAAGTCGTCAAAATCTGGGACGGGATTTACGGAACGCTGGCACATTCCGAGAAACAGACTTTTGGGCATTTTACAATTGATGGCAACACCATTCTGCCCGAACACAGTCACCCACATGAGCAATGGTGCCACGTGCTGGAAGGAGAACTGGAATTTAAAATAGACGGCGAAAAAATGCTGCTAACTCCCGGTATGACAGCCTACATTCCGTCCAACGCCCCACATTCGGCGGTAGCGCATACACAATGCAAGGTAATCGATTGTTTCACGCCAGCCCGGCAGGATTTCATCGAACTGGAAAAGAACACACAGTAATTAGAGTTTCACACCAGTATTACCTCCTCTTTCCATTGAAATATCAATCGGAACATTGGTTTTCCAGGCACCACGCGTAAAATCGGGAACATCTACGGAATTGGAGCGATGCGATACCGACCATTCACTCAATGGCCCAACCGAACTCCAAGTTGCAGCATCATACACATCCTGATCGAGGGGCAGACCATTACGCAGGCAATCGATCGTGCGCCAGTCCATGAGGAAATCCATGCCGCCATGCCCGCCCACCTGCTTCGCCATTTCACCTATCTTTTTAACGATTGGCGGCGTATATTTCGCTTCAATAGCTTTATACTCTTCCGGAGAAAGCCATTCGTGACCTTGGGAATAACGTGCTGGTTCTGGGTATTTTAGCGCTGCACCTTTGGTACCACTCACGAGCTGAATGCGCGAATACGGGCGCGGAGAGGCCACATCAAACTGCAACATGATCGTTTTCCCGTGTTTCGTGCGGATCGTGGAAGTGTTCATCATACCATTATAAGGCTTACTGACAAACGGCTTGAACGAAGCATCTTTTGCAGCCAGCTTCATCGCAGTATCGGCCATTACAAAGTCATTGTTTGACATCGAAACCAGGTAATCCATGGCATCACCGCGATTGATATTCATAACCTGGCATATTGGGCCCAGGCCGTGCGTCGGGTACAGGTTACCGGTTCTTTGCGAGAGCTCTTTCAGCTCCCACATCTGATAAAACCGTTCTTTATCGAAAACGTATTCTTGTAAATTGTGAATGTATGCGCCTTCACAATGCGTGACTTCACCAAAAAATCCCTGCCTGGCCATATTCAGCGTGAGTAACTCTGAAAAGTCGTAGCAGCAATTTTCGGTCATCATGCAATGCTTTTTCGTCTTTTCCGAAGTCTCCACGAGTTCCCAGCATTCATCAATGGTTTTGGCAGCAGGTACTTCCACACACACATGCTTGCCATGGTTCATTGAAAAAACTGCCATCGGCGTATGCAATGCCCAGGGCGTGACAATGTAGATCAGGTCCAGATCAGGCATTTCACACAATTTTTTCCAGGCGTCCGGGCTGCTGTGAAATCCCTGAGGTTTGTGACCGGTAGCCGTGATCATTTTGGTAGCTTCCGAGACTTTCTCTGGCCGAAGATCGCAAAGTGCCTTGATCTCCACGCCTTCAATTTTGTTGATACGTTCCACCGCCGCCATTCCGCGGTTACCCAAACCGATAAACCCTATACGTACAGTATTCAGTTTTGGGGCAGCATAATTGCACATATTGAATGTCTGCGCACCCCGCTTATTTTCTACTGACCTGGTTTCCGGTGTTTTAGCATAGGTAGACAATGCGCTGCCAGAAGTCAGTCCGAGACCCGTTAATTTCAAAAAATCCCTCCGATCCTGCTTCATATCAACTTACTTGCTGATTTTACATTCCTGCTGGAGATAGCTTCGCTTAAAAACGATGGCTTGTAACCATTCTCATCTGCCCATTGAACGGCTGCTAAAATCCGGTCGCGGTAATCGGGCTGGTAGGCTTCGTAGAACGGGTAAAAATATTGCTCATGCACGAGCAGATCAAGAAATGGCGGCTTGTAACCATTCTTTTCGTGTTGATCCAGATGCGGCGCGATCTCAGATAGTTTTTTGGTATCGATCACAATGCTCGCCCGAACGAAAGTGATATTTTCGGCTGTATCCCGCCAGACAAAACGCTTTTTGATATGTCTTCGTTGTGGCTCCGTGAGATAGTAGGATGCGGAATATTGATCATCATCTACATTAAAATAGCCTAATTGACCCATGTAACCCGCATCCCGCATGGCCCGTGAACCTTCCACCGTAGTCGCGCCCCAGTGAATCGTAGCCACTGAACCCATTACTTCTTCGCCGGCAAAACGTCTAATTTCACCCATAATCAGGTCACAATCCCTTTTAACCTGCTCATAACCCGCTGCTATATAAGGCATATCAGGAAATTCTCCCAGCGCATGAAAGCTCAGCCGAAGCCAGCCGGCATTTTGCTTCCATTCCTCTTTGAATTGATCAGTAAAATCCGACAGGTTAAAACCATCAGTTTGGTAAAAGAGGTTTAAATGGATTTTCGTACCAAATTTCGCATTGACACTTTTAAGAAAACCCAGGTAAGGATTGTCAAAAAGCGATTGGTAAATGTCTTTGTTTTGCTGAATATCTCTTAAAAACCAGATATTGTCATCAATGGAAAGGCGGTACTTACCAGGAAAATTTTTGAGCCAAAACACTTTAATGCTACGCTTTTCACTAGTATTCTGATCTTCTGCCTCAATGCTGCTTTCGTAACCTGTTAAACGTATTTTAGATTCAAAAATCCCATCTACTAATGCGGCTTCCTTACCATTCACGATTAGTTTCGCAGTTTCAGGAGCTAAAATCTGAACTTTGATTTCTAAATAATCATCCGTCATGATCCCGTCACGGGCATGCAGCATATCACCCTCGATGGGGCTGATAAAAGTAATGCGGTTCTCTTCCATGGGTTTTGGTATGGTAACGGCGGAAATCAGTAAGTAGCGCGTCCGCCGGAAAGGTCGAATGTAAAGCCGGTAGCGAAACTGTTTTCGTGCGACACAATGAATGCGGCCATATTTGCGGCTTCTTCCAATGTTCCGCAACGTTTCATCGGGATTTTGTCAGTCATATATTTCACCTGCGCCTCGGGCATAGCGTCCACCAGCGGCGTACGGATCACGGCCGGGGCGAGTGCATTCACGGTAATGCCACTTTCGGCATACTCTTTCCCCTGCACTTTGGTCATACCGATCACCGCAGCTTTGGAGGCTGAATAAGCCAGCATACCTGCATTGCCTTCCTTGCCTGCAATGGAGGCAATGTGCAAAATACGACCGTAATGTTTGGTCAACATATAAGGTAGCACGGCTTTGGAAGTATAGTAGCTCGCCATAAAATTGACATCGAATACTTTTTTCAGGTTCAATGTATCTACCTCGTGGCTTTGGACACCAGTCGTTCCGGTGATACCAGCACAGTTGATCAGGATATCTACTTTACCAAATCTTTCTATTACCCGGGCCACAGCCTTTTCAACCTGTTCTTCATCAGTAACGTCTAATCCTATCAGCTCCTCCTTGTCCAAATTACCTACAAACTCCTCATTCAAAGCCTTTGCATTCAGGTCGAATAACCCTACACTGGCACCTTCATTCAACAGCTTGTGCGCAATGACCAGCCCGAGGCCAGATGCAGCTCCTGTAATAATCGCTACCTGTGTACTGAAACTGCTCATTTTGCCAGCGGGTTGTTTAGTCATAGTTAACTTGCCGGTTTCAAAAGTACGTTTTCTACCGATTTTAATCATTCTTTCGACAATGATGTTTCCAAAGGCTTAATTTCCCAACTTTCGTCGTTGAGCACATCTATCACTCTTTGGTTCAATTCTTTAATGTAAGCCACCGAAGATGGGTCCGGAATGTAGGCTGCCTTGCGTGCAATGCTGTTTTTCAAAATCCCTCTCGCCATCAAAAGTTCCTTTTCAGCATAGTGAAAAAGCTCCATGTTTTGTAATGAAAAGAAAATTTGCGGCATTACTTTTTCAAACAGGTCAAAGGCTTTGGCATGCTCACCATTACGGCGCAGGTTAAACACCCTTTGCAAAATATCCGACACGGCCAGGCCCGGCATCACCCCGCGGATACCGATGGGGATCAGTTCAAGCATATATAAGCCGCCCCAACCTTCAAAAAGGCCGATTTTACCTTTTGTGGTTTGTATAATGCTATCAAATTTGGGTGCGCAGAGTGGTTCCTCCAGTTTCAGATATTTGAAATTCGGGTTCTCATCCATCAGGTTTTTGATAAACTCAACACTGATCGAAGACCCGCCCGGGTTAAAGTCCTGAATCAAGACCGGCGTTTCTGGAATGGACTGGAGAAAGTCAGAAAGGTATACTTTGAGAGAATCTTCAGGTAAACTGAAAATCCTCGGAACTGCAAGAGAAATCACATCCGCCCCTGCCTCAACATTGGCTTTTGCGAGCTTGATCGCAATTTTCAGCGAGGGATGGTTGGACTGTGCCACGATCTTAATCCGCCCGGCTGCATGCTCCACCGCCACCCGCACGACCCGCAACTTTTCGTCATCGGTCAGTTTGTAAAATTCGCTGGCGTAAGCGGGAAGGCATACTGCTTCAATTCCGCTGGTGATAGCAAAATCAATCAGGCTGCGGAGGGCGTCTTCGTCGATCTCCTCGTTTTCAGTGAATGGAGTCGGGATTATGGGTACCACTCCAAACAGTTCGTTTTCTGAATTCATCTTCATATTATGTTTTATTGACTGATTTCAACCAGTTTCTTTTGTTGCGACCTGCTATCAACAATGGTCAGGATCAATGTGCTGGCCAGTACAAGCGCACCTCCTATAATGGCCTGGGTCTTCAATGTTTCTCCCAAAACAAAGGCGGCGATTGGCAGTCCCATGAATGTAATCAGGTAGTTGGACAGCGCCACTTGCGTAGCATCGAGGTATTTGAGCACGCTGAAAAACATGATCATCGACAGGAAGTTGTGGAAGATCGTAAGTGCGATCATGCCTGTCCAGGTTTGCGCGGTATAATCCGGAATGCGCGAGAGCATTTCAGGCTCGTAATACCACACCAGCGGTGCCAGCATGATCACCAGGACGAGATAGGTGTAAAAAACCATTTCCATCTCGGTATATTTTTCAGCCACCTGCTTGCAACCCACATTGTAATAAGCGTTTCCAATGATCGCCAGGAAAATGAGCAGATTACCCAATGCGTAGCGCGAGCTCAAATCCATTTTTTTGATATCGTCTGTCGAGCATAGCAACACGCCGATGATCGCAATCGCAAAGCTGATCCAGCGGATCGTGTTCATTTTTTCTTTTAACAGGAAAAAAGCAAACACCGCTGTGATTACCGGGAGGGCCAAAACCAGTATGGCAGCATTACTGGCCAGGGAATATTGGGTACCGTATGTCATCAAAACCTGCGAAGGAAAAGCGCCCAGAGCACCCAGCTGCACAAAAATCAAAACGTCTTTGATCTTCTTTTTGCCTTTTCTAAAATCCTTGATCACAAACGGCGCGAGAAAAATCGTCGCAAGCAACATCGGTAACCAAACCGTAAAATAAGGCCCTACCTGATCCTGCACGAGCTTGATACAGGTAAAATGGAACGACCAGATGAGGTTGCACAGGAATAATATCGTCCAGGACAGAAATGCTTTTTTCATTGATTCACAAGTAAATATTGGCCTGTTTTATATTTTTCAACTGCTGTTAGATCTAATGTTATTCCCAGCCCGTCACCTTGTGGTACCAATGCAGCACCATGCTGAAAATCGATCGGATCCACGACGAGATCGTCTTCCCTCACCAGCTCACCGAAAATATCCGATGGTATGGTACAGTTGATACTAGCCGCCGCAATGTGCAAACCCATCGTTTCCGAAATGCCCAGATCCACCTCCGATCCGCGCCAGCAAGGCTTTCCTTCCAGATGCGCGACCTCCGCCAGCAGCACCGAATTGAATGCCGAACCATTGAAATTGTACCCGTCCACCGCATCAGCCCGGACGAATGCGATCATGTCGCGGATATCCTGGGTGTAGGGTAGTGAAATGTGCCGGTACATCGGTACACCCAAATGCTTTTTGAGATACTGAAAACCTTCAATGTCCTCATGCAAAACCGGATCTTCCAGGCCCAGCATGATTTCCAGCTCCACGCCTTCCATCAATCGCAATGTGGTTTCTACATCATTCCAGCGCTGGTTTGGGTCGAGCAAAACTTTGATCCCGTCGCCGCATTTCTTCCTGATTTCCTCCGTCCATAACCGCACCGGATCTTCGTCAGAACATTTGAATTTGAACACTTTATGCCCTCTTTGCATAGCTTCAAATGCTTTTTGGGCCGCATCTTCCGGTGTGCGCCGGCCTGTCCAGCCCATGCAGTCGATACGCTCGCGGTAGCCTCCGCCCAGCAATTGATACACCGGTACCTGTAATAATTTCCCCACCAGATCCAGCACCGCACATTCAAACGCTTCATATATCCGCTGGTCGTTCACGGGCAGCCTACGCCAGTTCAGTTTCAAAATATCCTGACCAACAAACACGTCCATACCTGCCTTGATCAGCTCAGGGGATGCGCTACGGTAAGTTTCGCCTACTCCGGTCAGACCGTTTTGGAGTGTTATTTCAATGATCCATTTGGGTTGATTGGCGAATTCTGTCCAGCTTTCGCCGGTCATGAATTTTTTGGCAAATGCAGTATCCTTGTCCAGTACCCTATCCGAATTGAGGCTGCCCGGCTTGGCAGGCACGATCACTTCGGTAGCTTTGATAGATGCAATGGTTGTCATTTTATTCTCCAATATTCTGAGGGTATTTCTCGGCCAGCTTTCGAATGTCGTAGCTGAATTCGATGAATAATTTCTCCCAGGCAGCCGCGCTTTCCGGGGTATATGGGTAAAATCCTTTGGCATTGCTCACTCCTTTCGCTCCCGAAGCCACCAGATCTTCCATCAGCGGAGGTGCTTTCTGGGTATTATCCAGATCCGGAAACAAATCCTTCATCACGGTCAGGTAAGCCGGAATGCCAGTGAGGTCCATAAACCGGAATGGGCCAGCAAATGTGATCCAGTAACCCAGGTCATTGCGCAGCGAACGATCTACATCTTCGACAGTTGCATACCCGTTTTCCACAAGATGAAAGGCTTCCCGCAGCATCGCGTACATGATCCTGTTCGTGATAAAACCTCTGATATCTTTTCTCAAAAGCGACGGTTCCTTGCCCCAGCTCTCAGCCAGTTTTACGATCTGCAATGCATTCTCTACCTTCGAGGCTTTGCCGCAGATCACTTCCATAAACCGGGTAATGTGCGCAGGCTCAGCCCAGTGAATGCCTAGCAACCGCTCAGGATGCTTCAAGCCATTTTGCAAAACCGATACCGGAATGGCAGAGGTATTGCTGCCGATAATGGCCGTAGGCGAAAGAACGGTTTCCAATAAATGATACACGCGCTTCTTTTCCTCCACATCCTCGGTAATGGATTCGATCACGATCTCATGCCCGATAAGCGCGGTCACATCGTCGGTAATGGTGATATTGGCAATTATATTTTCAGGTTTTTCAACTAATAAACCTTCCTGATGCAGCTCATTCAAAAACCCCAGAATACGGTTACGGGCAAGATCGGCTTCGTCCATGCTTTTGACCAAAGAAGTAACCTCGTGCCCCGCCGCCAGAATACAGGTAGCAATGCTGCTGCCCATCAATCCAAGCCCCACTGTACCGATTCGTTGTTTCGCACTCATTTTATCAAAAACTAACTCATTTATGCCCGACAATTACCCGATCACCGCAATGGCGTCGATCTCAATCTTGATCCCGTCGGACAGTACCGACTGCACGGTAGTCCTGGCCGGACGAATTCCGGTAAAGAATGAGCCATAGGCCACATCATACCGGTCAAAATCATTGATATCTTCCAAATGGACCGTACATTTCACAATGTCATCATTGCTACCGCCCGCCGCTTCCACTACTTTTCTCACATGTTCCAGCGTCAGTAATGTCTCCTCCTCGATGGTACCGTGGATGACAGTCCCGGTTTTCAAATCCAGCGGTCCCTGGCCACTGATGAATAGTAAGCCGTTTTTTAAAACACCGGCTGAATAAGCGCCGGTACTCACATTTTTATCGGGGTGTTTTATTTCGAGTTTCATTTTGGAAAGTTTTTAGCTTTATATTTAACTATAATGTCACCCTGAACCGCTTTGTCATGCTGAGCGCGGTCGAAGCACGTTTCTGGCTTGGCACAGCGTTTTTTTGCATCGTGCTTCTTACACTTCGACTCCGCTCAGTGCGACAAAGTGGTCTATCGTCAGTGTGACAAAGTGGTCAATGGTCAAAACCCTCCTAAGAACCCCCACTCCCTAAACTCCCCCAGAAACTGCACCAACGCCTCCACCGCCTTCCCAACCAAATGCTCGCCTTTTTCCGCTGTCGCCAGTTGCGGCTCTCCGCTGCTGCCGTTGCTGGAAATAAATGCTGTTTGTTTGAAAAGCGTTACGCCTCGGTATGCTTCGTCGTCTTCCCAGGGAATGTATCCATTGCTTTCTGGTCGGGCGGCTCGCTGGGCTTTGTTCATTCGTACTTTTTCCGGAAAAAGATGCAGCATCATACTGGTTTCGTACTCACAGGCGTGACTTAGCGCCGGACTTTCCATGGGCGGCTCTCCGGCAAATGGCTTTCCGCCCAGCTCCCAGTATGTCACGAGCGCAATGTTGGGCTGCAATGCTCTATCATAATCTCTGCTCAGCACCGCCAGCGCTTGTTTGACTGGTGTAATGTTGCCACCGTGACCATTCAGCAGTACTATTTTTCTAAATCCATTTTTCAAAAACGATCCCACCAGATCGGTGATAACCTGTGTATAAAGTTCAGGGCTGAGACTGATCGTGCCACCGAATGATAAATGATGATGACTAGATCCAAAAGGCAATGTTGGGCAAAGCAGTACCTGGTCCGGCAATGCTGCCTCCGCCTGCCGGGCGATGTATGTTACAATATCCGTGTCCGTTGCCACCGCCATGTGCGGGCCGTGCTGCTCAATTGCTCCCAGCGGAAGCAAGATAACAGCGTCTTTTTGCTGATTAATGGACGGGTAATTCAGATCGGCGAATAACATAGCACGCTTAAAAGGGTCACTAATTCAAATGTATTAATTAAATTTTTGTTTACAAAAAATATATAAAATAGTTTACAAAAATATTCGACTCTAACCTACCAGACCATTCTTAAATTCATTGAGTCAAAAATCAGAGTTAAAAATCGGGCTTGAATAGCGCTTGAAATGATTGATCTGCAACATGCTCCGGCTTGTTTTGAATGCGGTAATCGTTCACTTTCAGAAACAGTTTCTGCCACAATGCATATTCTACATCAAATCTCCCCAGAATGGTGTTCATCCGGTATGGCATGTTCTCGGACAGCCAGGCTTGCTGGTATGCGGTTTTCAGCTCCCCATTTTCATCGATGACGTCAATGAGCAGTCCGTGACAAATATGGGTAATGTCGTATACCACAAAATCATTTTTCTTCCGCTGCAACATCGATTCGTCCCAGCGATAGCATATCGTTTTGGCCCAGAGGTAGCGGGTAGCGGAGTAGGTCATCAGCCGGGCGGCCACTAGCAGCGATTTAATAAAAGCACTATCCTTTTTATTGCATTTGGCCAGCGCCAGGATCAGTTGCCCCTGCGCCTCCTCACTCATTTTGCGGGCATTACGGAAATCATCCGCGTGCTCGTTCGTATTTTTAAGGTAGTAAGGCAGAAACGGATTCGACCAGCTTTCGATGATGGTACCACGCGGCATTCCGTTGGTATTTTTACCTAGACATTTATCCAGATACACATTGGATTGTGACAAATAATCAAATGCTTTGTGCATTTCATCCGCGACTTCCGGGTATAGAATGGCGCTGTATGCTTCGGTAAATTTAGTTTTGTCAGGCACTTGCCCCTGCCACGCGCCTATGCACCCATAAGCCATAAATAACCACGATGAGCGTACAAACGGCTCCACCGCATCCGTCCAAACGGAGTGTATGAAGCCTAATGTATGGTTCTTCATACCGGCTTTCAGGCAAAGACCAATGTTGGTATAGGTATAATCAGCGTCGGGATAAATGTGTCCCCAGCCAGAGACAGCGGGCTGTATAAAAAACGGCTTTTTTTCTTTGAGAACCGGATTGAGGTAGCGGTTGATCTCAACGGTATCAGGCTTATACTCCCAAATGACAGGTATCACCTCTTTCGGCAGTTTCTTCATAATGTCGGGATAGTAGTTGTTCATATCCGTCCATGCCAAGACCGTTTTACCATATTTTTTCAATTCATTCTGAACAAATGTGAGCTGCTGCAGCCACAGTTCTTCCGAATTGATCTTTCCGTCTTTGTCATCCGCAATCCTTTTCGTTTCCCAGGTCTCATCAAACCCTACGTGGATAAAAGGACTTGAAAACAGGTCGGTATATTGCTTGATCCAGTCTTTCAGGAGCACATTAGCGCCGGGTTTGCGCGGATCAAGCTCGTGCCCGTACTGCCCGATCGCGAGGTCGGCGTACTTTTCATTTCTTAGCAATTCATGCAAATGCCCGTACAAATTCAGGAACGGAACCACATCCATATGCCGCTCCTTTCCATAAGCAATGATACTTTTGATCTGCTCCTGCGTATAACCCGACTGATAGGCAACCGTTGGAAATCCTTTCAATTCAATGCTCACTTCATTGTAAAAATAATATTGGTTAGTTTTCCAGAGCGCCAGGAAATCAATCTGCTTTTTGATCTCATCCACAGTCGGCAAGCCGCCGTGCGCGAAATCCATCATGACACCCCGAAATGCTAATTTCGGCTGATCCGCAATGGTGGCACAGGGAATGTAAGCAGCTTTGCCACTACCGGTTATCATTTGGCGAATGGTCTGAACCGCGTAATAAAGTCCTGCCGAGGTTATAGCTTCAATCTGGATTTTTTGCGGGGTAATGCTCAGTTTATAATGCTCCCGATGGCTACCCGGGGTGGTTTCGGATACTTCCGGCAGTTCATGCCCTTTTTCTTTTACTGAAAACTGAAAGGTAGCAACTGCTGGCGAGGAAGCTCCCACGGCCTTTTGACCATAACGTTCCTGAATGATGGACTTCAATTCATTGAGCGCGAACGCAATGTCCTTGGGAGCATTGGATGGGACAGCGATTGAGATTTTCGAGAGCGGCAAAATTCCAGACTGGTACCAAATGGATTCAGGTTGGGGGAATAAAACAGGTTGCTTTTGAGCAAGGACAGGGATTGTAAAAACGCAAAAAAGACACAGCTGATGAAAGAACCCTCGCATATTCAATAAATTTTTAATCAATATAATCTATTAATAATTAACCTATTGCCTCAAATCCAACCCACGTAGTACCGGGCAGGTTAACAAACGATTCGGCATTCCTGGTGTATTTTTTGTCACCCTGAGCTACCATTGACATATTTTTTAATTAATTAATAATGAGACACTTAACTTGTCACACTAAGCGCAGTCGAAGGGCTATGCACGATGCTAAAGGCGCGGTATCGTGCTAGTAACAACCTTCGACTCCGCTCAGATGACAACCTTTAAAGTCATTAATATTGCTTTTCGCGCTGTTAATTATCCCTCAGGGTGACAAGGGCAGGTCAGAATCAAAAACTAGTTCTTATCCCACCACAACGGCGTCGCTGCATTGTCGGGGCCATTCAGCAATTTGACCGCTTTGGCGACGGCGTCGGAATTGGTTTGCTTTTCGGTATCCAGGAACGGAATGCGGCGAATCCGCTTGCCTTCCGGCAGGTCCGGATTTTCGCTGTGCACGATGGTGTACAGTTCCGGCAAGCCCGATCTGCGCACTTCTGCCCACCCTTCCATGCTGTCGGGGAAGAGCGCGAGCCACTTTTGCTGTGCGACCTGTTTACGGTTCATATCCGCAGAAGCTGCCCATTTGGCGGGATAGTTGTTAACGGGCGGAGAATTCTGCCCATCCTGCGGTGCGATCGGGATAGCGGGATTACTGATGTATTTGGTAATCGCCGCCTGGTCCGTAATCCCCCATTGCGCCATCGACATTTTGATACCGGTTTCGTACAGGTTTTGTGCATTATCTCCCATATTCCAGCCATTCAATGCACCTTCCGCTCTTAAAAAGTAGGCTTCTGCTGCGTGCATGATGTTTTGAGGAGTTGCAAAATTGGCCGTAAAATTGCCATTGCCGACATTAGTCGCCCAGCGCGATCCGAGGTTGGAATTGAATTTTCTGGAATTAATGTCCATTTGTTTTTCAACCACCAGCAATCCATTTCTCACCCCGTCGAACTTGCCCGTGAATGTGGCTGGTTGGAAATAAATCGGCATACGTGGATCGTCGTAACCTTTCATAATGGACTCCATCGATGAACTCATCCGAAGCTCATCCCACGCCACAATCTGCGACAGACCATTCCTTTCGTTATAAACCGTGCTGGATTTGGGCATATAAGCATCATCCGTAATGGCAGTCATCACACCCGCGGCCACCGCTGCTTCCGCTTCTTGCTTGGCGAGTGCCGGATTCACTTTGGAAATGCGCAATGCTAACCGAAGACGCAAAGTATTCGCAAATTTCGCCCAGGCAGCTGGTGACTGATTTCCTTTTGTGTTATAAACCAGGTCAAATTTGTCATAAGGAGTAGCAGTGCCAGCGCCTTTCAGAACGGTCGAAGCGTTCCGCAATTTTTTGAAAAAATCATAATAGATCGAGTCCTGGGGCGTAAATGCGACTGCATCTTTGCCATTAGCCGCATCAAAATACGGCACCGGACCAAAGTAGTCGGTTACGCGATGGAACATCCACACCCACCACACTTTCGCGATCGCATTCTCAGCCAGCTTTTCGTCTGTTTTTTCAATAATGGTTTTCAGCTGAGGTGCAGCCGAAATGTAAACCGGGTTCCAGGCTGCGGGCATCCATTCCTGCTTGATCACGTAACGGTCTGTCGGGAAGGACATGGCCGCCTGCGAGTAAAACTGAGAGTAAACACCTGCCACTGTTCCTTCACCAATTTCAAAATCATTGGGAGCTAATGTGGTAGTCATCAGCGCATTGGCAAACATATATGGAAACTCCGTCGCACTTACAGACCCTAGTTTGGTATTATCTGTATTGATCGCATCGAAATCATCTGTACAGCCGCCTACGCCCACGAATAACAGCAGCAGCGAAGCCAGGGACAGGCAATAATATTTATGTATCTTGTCATGCATGACCGTCATTGTTTTAATTAAAATGAAAGTTTAAGGTTCAATCCCATGCTCCTGGTAGCGGGCAGGTTGTTGTACTCGACACCCTGGTAGTTACTGTTACCAATGCTCACCTCGGGGTCAAAATCAATTTTCCGTTTGCCTATGCCCGGAATATCCAGAATGGCATCACCGCGGTAAATAAAGAACAGGTTACGGGCCACGAATGAGATCTTGGCAGCTTTGATAAACTTGGGAAGTCCCTTGAACTCATAACCGAATGTCAGCTCGCGTACACGCACAGCCGTAGCATCGTAAGTAAAAAACTCCGCCCACGAATAGTTGTTTTGCGAAACCGTCGTCCAGAATTTTTCTGCATTAATGGCCGTGTTGTTGGTAGTACCTTCGGCATTCACACCTGGCAAAACCCACGACCCAGCATCTCTATACTGGGTGGTGTAATCGGCATTTCCGAAGTAGGCATTCTGCGCAGCGGAGCCGGAAGTGACGATTCCTCCGAATTTCCCATCGATCAGAAGACCTAATGTCCAGTTTTTATAAGAGAAATTATTGCTGAATCCTGCGGTGAATTTCGGGTTATAATTTCCAACCTTTTCAATGGCATCCGTTTTCACCGGAACACCATTCGCATCCACCATATACTGCCCGTTCAACTGCTTCCATTTATATCCGTACATATCACCATAGCTCTGGCCTTCCACCACCAGCGGCGTCGCGGTGCGCACATTGGTACCCGAACCCAGGTACACACGAGGAACCCGTGGATCCAGTTCAATTACTTTGTTACGGTTCAAGGCGTAGTTCAGCCCCATGTTCCAGGTAAACTTGTCGCTTTGCAGGATCTTGGCAGACAAAACCACTTCCACACCGGTATTCTGAATGTTCCCTGCATTGAAATACCGCGAAGCATAACCGGATGAAGCCGGCGCACTCACCGTCAGCAGCTGGTTTTTTGAATTGGTTTTATAGTAAGTCACATCAATGCCAAACCGGTTTTCCATGAACCGCCAGTCTGTACCAAACTCTATGGATTGGGTTAGCTCGGGTTTCAGGTTCCCAATGGATTTGGTAGGGCTGCTGGAAACAAACCCTCCGAACGATCCCCTACTATACGTATACGTTTGGTTGATCAGATAAGGGTCTGCATCATTACCAACCTTGGTCAGCGAAGCCCGTACTTTGGCAAGGCTCACCCAATTCGGCAAATGTACCATTTCCGACAAAATACCTGAAAGGCCGATCGATGGATAAAAGTAAGAATAAGGCTCTGGCAATGTGCTCGACCAGTCATTACGAGCCGTCAGATCAAGGAACAAATAGTCTTTGAATGCAAATTGCGCCGTTCCGTACACTGAATGCAGGTCTCTTTTGCTGGTACTGGATGTTACACCCAGGTTAGTCGCGAAGCCAAGATCAAACTTGTTCGGGATACCGAGGCCGTCGGCATAGTTCACTCTCCGTCGCAGATTCCGAAGCAACATGGAGCCTCCGACGTTGTAATTGATCTTAATGTCTTTGGTAATATTGTTGGTTCCGTTTAGCAAGATATCAATGTTGCGTTCACTCACCAGCGCATTTTCCTCTGCATAATATCCTCCCGGCAAACGGGCGTAATTGGCTGTATTATTGGTATAACTGTGTGTATTGAAATCATTATAGCTATCGGAACTGATCCTTCCCTGAATGTTCAGCCAGTCTGTAAATTTGTATTTCACCGCGATCAGCGAAGTCACCCTGCTTCTGTTTTCCAAATGTTTAGTATTGTAAATCGTCCAGTACGGGTTCATGTAAACCGGGTCAGGATTCGTCCAGTACCGCTGGGTTTCAATCCCTGTGGAACTCACCGTCTTGTAGTCTTTCAGATCTTCCAGGTTCACCGACCGCGGGATATGCGAAAGGTTGGCCACAACAAAGCCGTCCCCGCCCACGCCAGGCTTGTTTTTAATCTTCTGCAAGGTGTAGGTGATCTTGGCGTCTACCGATAATTTGCTGGTGATGTTAATGCCCAACCTGCCATTGAATGTGTTTCTAGTCAGGCTGTTAGTCGGCACGATACCATTTGCATTGTTATTGGCATAGGAAAAATAAGTCGTCATTTTTTCGGTTCCGCCACTCACGCCGATGGCGTTATTGGTCGAAATACCGGTTCTGTAAAAATCGGTGATATTGTCAGGATAGGCTTGTAGCGGCACTGTTTTTCCGGCCCAGTCGGTCACGCTCTGGCCGGTGATCGCAGCTCCCCAGCTGCCTGTCCCCAATGCGGAATAAATGCCTCCGGCACCCTGGCTGTACTGATTTTGCAGATTTGGGGAAGTCAATGCTTTGTCAAATGATACGCCTGAATTCACATTGACGCTCAATGCACCGCTCTTACCTTTTTTGGTTGTGATCATCATGACCCCATTGGCAGCGCGGCTTCCATATAATGCAGCACCTGCCGCCCCTTTCAGAATGTTAATGGATTCAATGTCATCGGGGTTAAGATTTGCAACGCCATCGCTTCCGCTATTCCCGCGGTTGTCGTCACCGGAGTCATTTCTTACCTGTCCCGAAATCGTTGAGTTGTCAATAGGAACACCGTCGACCACGATCAATGCATTGTTTGTTCCTTGGATAGACCGGTTTCCACGCAGGATAATGCGGGTAGCGCTACCGGGACCGCTCGACGATGGAGTAATGGTCAATCCGGCTACTTTACCGGACAATGTATTCGTGAAGTTTGCATCTCTTACTTCGTTAATCTGCTCACTTCCAATTTTTTGTGTTGAATAAGTCAGTGTTTTCGCTGCCCGCTCAATTCCTAACGCCGTCACGACCACTTCCTGCAGACCGACACTTTCCTCTGAAAGTGTAATGTCACTGAGATCAGTGCGGCTACCTATTTCAACTTCCAGTGTTTTCATACCGATGTAAGAAATCACCAGCACATTAGCATGATCCGGCACCGACAGGCTGAATTTCCCGTCCTTGTCGGCAATACCTCCCTGTGTCGACTGCTTGATGATGACCGAAGCTCCGGGCACCGGCGCGCCTTTCTGGTCGAGCACCCTGCCTGAAACTTTCCTGACCTGCTGTGCATGAGCAGGATTGAGTGTTATAATAAGAAGCAACAGCAGTAGTAACGGAAGGACGAGTGAGCGGCTAAGGAAAAAGGTTTTTATAGGTGAGGGATTCAGAGCATGAAGCCTCAATGGGTCTAAATATTTTTTCATATCCAAAGTTTTCTGAACGATAAATGGGACTAATGGGAAACTCAAAAGACAAGAAACGACGCAGGGGTTTTCTCATAGGCAGACGATTATCATGATTTTATGTCAACAAATATATTATTTTTTTGTCAACAAAAAAATTCAGGAAAAATTATTCAAATTGGTTTTTGTGAAATTATAAACGCCTGATCGGGGTTTCCGCGAAAGTCCGTACTGCTACCTGAGAGATTACCAAAAATTATTTGGTGTGTAAACCAACAAAAAAAGCCGATACCCACGCAGGTACCGGCTTCTACTATGTATTCTTATAAATTTACTAGCTACGACAACGGCTCAGGCGAGGTCCATGGATGCTACCTCACCCCGGATCAGGTGTTTCAGCAAGGCATCTTCTGCCCGCTTTACATCCCTTGCTTTGATACCCGCTATGATTTCACGATGCTCCGCGTCTGTGAGTTCGTAATCATCCATATGTGTTTGGGTTTTGCCCAGCTTCTGGTGAAACAATGGAATGTTGCTCGCCCTGTACAAATCCACAAGCTTTTCATTACCAGCACATTCGATCAAAGTTTCGTGAAATTTGACGTCCGCCTCGCAAGCACCGCCAAAATACCCCCGCTCTACCATAGACGTAAAGTCGTCACATATCCGATCCAGCTCTTCTATCTGAGGCGCTTCTATTTTCTGGATCAGCAGTCGCAATGCACCAATTTCCAGTATTTCACGCAGCTCCCTGATCTTGTGACTATCTTCAATGGTAAGCGTTTTGACAAAAAAACCACCTTTTTCCCCTTGCACGATCAGCTGCTCACCCAGTAGCCTGGTCAGCGCTTCACGAATAGCCATACGATTGGCGTCCAGCTTCTTCGACCATTCATCCTCTTTGAGCCTGGTACCGGATGTGAGCTGATTAGACAGTATTTTTTTTCTGAGTTCGGTGTATGCTTTATTCGAGAGTGAATCTTCCTTCATTTTTATGTAAACAATAATTCATAATTTAGTAAACCAAAAACATGAATATAAAGGTATGAAATAATTCAATTTTACTATCACCTCATTTTTTAGTTAATTAGTAGCTTAAAGTACCCTCCAACACAGATCAGTGATATTAAATTGACCGGCATTGTCAAAAGTATACGCTCAGATTCACAAACTATTTCCATTACTGCTATTTGCTGCTTTTGTTAATTGCTCCGGTCCCGAGCCAACGAAAGAGGAAAATAGTGCTGTACGCATACGTCAGGAAAATGGCAAATACACGATCTATCGCGACGGAAAGCCTTTTACAATCAAGGGTGCAGCCGGCTTTTCTCATTTCAGTGAATTAAAGCAAGCAGGCGGAAATACGCTTCGTACCTGGGATACCACGCATTTGGACGAGATCCTGGACAGCGCGCGCGCCCACGATCTTGCCGTGATAGTAGGATTGCCGATACCCAACAACAATGACATCGGGCAATACCAGGACCCTGCTATTATCCGCATCCGTTACCGGGCGTTACAATCACTTGTCAGAAAGCATAAGGGCGATCGGGCCATCCTGATGTGGTGCTTGGGTAACGAACTGGATTTCCCATACAAATTGATTTACAGACATTTTTACGAAGATTTCAATGATCTTACGGACATGATACACCGGGAAGATCCGGATCACCCGGTGACAACGACGGTGCTGAACTTTAACAGTAAATACATTGCCAACATTCAACTGCTGTGTGATATTGATGTGATTTCGTTTAATATTTTCAGTAATCTAAAAAATCTCCGAAACGACCTTGCAGGCTTTTCATGGTTTTGGAACGGCCCCTATCTTTTACTGGAATGGGGAATCGACGGCCCCTGGCATGGCGCAGAGGAAACCGCCTGGGGCGCATTTATTGAAAACACTAGCAAGAAAAAAGCCGACGTCTACCTGAAACGTTACCAGCAGGAATTGCCTGTGGAAGATCCACGCCTCATTGGCGCATGTGCATTTTTCTGGGGCCATAAGCAGGAAACCACGCATACCTGGTTCAGCATATTTGACGAAACCGGCGAAAGTTCGGAAACCGTAGCGACCATGCAGTACATCTGGTCAGGCAAACCCTCGAAGGTAAAGTACCCCGAAGTCCAATATATGTTGCTCAACCAAAAAGGGGCACGTGACAATATCATGCTCAACCCGGGTGCAACAGCATCTGCGGAAGTGCTGATGTCCGCTGGGCACAAGGATGTCAAAAGCGTTAAATGGCAGCTATTCAAAGAGGATTGGTACCAGGAAAATCAAATGAACAACATTAAAAAGCTCCGTCCGCTGAATCATTTAATCCCGGCTGGCAGCGGTTTGCATACCCAGTTTGTATCACCCTCAGAGGAAGGGCCTTATCGGCTGTTTGCGACGATTTACGACCATTGCGGCCATTTTGCGTCCTGCAACACACCTTTTTACGTTGTCAGCGACAAATGAACCAACCGCACTACGTCCAACCACCGTCCCGCAAACAGTTGTTACTTTTACGGCTGATGATTTTTCTCGGTGTGTTGGCCATAGGATATTTCCTAAACACAATGCTATCCCCGGCTGTCAGAGGGTATGCACCATTGTATTGGATGCTGATCATTGCATTTGTTTTCACCTGCCTGAAAATACTGCATGAATGGTGCCATTATTTCTATATCACAGTACCCAAAACCCCGCCGCTGACCAAATTATATACGGTAGATATTTTCACAACATTCTGCGCGGGCGAGCCTTACGAAATGATCCTCGAAACGCTTACGGCGATACAGACCATCACCTACCCGCACCAAACCTACCTATGCGACGAGGCCAATGATCCTTACCTGCGTCAGGTATGCCTGGACCTCGGCGTGCATCACGTGACGCGCACCGACAAGCGCGACGCCAAGGCTGGTAATATCAACAATGCCCTACGCCAGTCAACCGGTGAGCTATGCGTGGTGCTCGACCCCGATCACGTTCCTTTTCCGGATTTCCTCGACCCCATCATTTCACATTTCAATAATCCCAAAATCGGTTATGTGCAGATCGTGCAGGCTTACAAAAACAATGACGAAGGATTGATCGCCAAGGGTGCCGCGCAGCAGACTTACCAGTTTTATGGCCCGATGATGATGACCATGAATCGATATGGTACTGTTCTCGCCATTGGTGCAAACTGTACATTTCGTCGTACCGCGTTGGAATCCATCGGCGGGCATGCGGCCGGGCTGGCGGAAGACATGCACACCTCCATGCAGTTGCACGCGAAGGGCTGGCGTTCCGTATATGTACCTGCGGTGCTTGCGAAAGGTCTTGTACCCTCCACACTTTCCGCTTACTACAAACAGCAGTTAAAGTGGTCACGCGGTGTTTTTGACTTATTCGTACACGTTTATCCCAAGCTTTTCAGCCAGTTTACCTGGCAGCAAAAGCTACATTACGGTGTCATTCCACTGCATTATATGTCCGGGTTTATTTTCCTGATCAACTTCCTGATCCCGATATTTTCGTTGTTCATCGGCGTTAGTCCCATGCATATCAACATTGAAGATTTTGGGCTGGTGGTATTGCCACTCATCGCCGCTATCGTCCTGATCCGTCATTTTGTTCAATGGTGGGTCATGGAAGACGAGGAAAGAGGCTTCCACATTGTAGGGGGATTATTAATGATCGGCACCTGGTGGATCTTCATTCTGGGTTTTGTGTACACCATTTTCGACAAAAAAGTACCTTATGTACCTACGCCCAAGGACGGCAATGAAGCGAATAATTGGCCGCTTAATATTCCAAATCTTGCAGTATTGGCCCTTTCGGTGGTTGCTATCGCCTATGGGCTGTATACTGATTGGAATCCGTACAACATTATAATGGCTGGTTTTGCGGGAATGAACTGTTTCTTTATGTGTTTCAATATTGCAGCTAGCAGGCAGCAGCAATTTCGCATTTTAAGGACACGTTATCATTCGCTGAATGTAGTGATGATATGGATCCAGAAACTGAAAGGCTATTTTTGGATTGTCCGTCGACATATTTATTCCGGAGTAAGGACTTCCGCATTGTCGCTGGTAGTATTTTTGATCGGTATACTCATTTACATCACGCGTTTCAGATCTGGTGAAGACGAGAGTATACATCAGGCCATAAAAAATGAGACACATGCCAAAAAAGCAGAGGCTGGTAACACAGAAACCAACTTTCGAAAACTGAGTAATGCATTAGGAATACCTTATTCCGCATTGGATACTGTGCCAGATAAGGTCACGCCGCATGCTTTTTTCTCAGGGACAAGAGGGGTCAATTACAAGAAGGGACATGAATGGGCGAACAGGTATCCCGCTTTTACTAAATCAGAACTTGTGCGGGATTTCACACGAATGAAACAGGCCGGTATCAATACCATTAAGCATTATGGCCCTGGCATTTACGATTACAATATTTTGAAAGCGGCCGATAACATGGACATGAATATCCATTACGGCTTCTGGATTCCGAATGATATTGATTTTGTGAAGGACCAGGAGAAGCTATCCCATCTGCACAATGAAATCGTCCGCACTGTGGCTAACCTTGGTGCTAAAACGAAAATCATTTCGTGGAACATTGGTAATGCCATTTTACAAAAGATACCTTCCAATCCTGCAAATGCTGACGACGTTCTGCAACAGAAAGCATATCTGCTCTGGATCAAACAATTGTCGGAAGACATTAGAAACACAGACCCCGGCAGACCGGTGACACTGGACATTGGCTTGGAGAAGAATTTATCAGAAACAATGCGTGTGCTGCATCAATACCTGCCGGACATTGCCGCATTCGGTCTCACGTTGACAGATGAAAAACTATTCAGCAACATTCCGCAATATTTACCTGCTCCCTATTTTTTGAGCTATACTGATATTTCGCATTACCAGGAGGCATTCAGCCCCAACATCGGCGCATTCATTTCTAATTGGCAGGATGAACAAACGAAAGGACTGGTAAATTTTGACGGATTAATAGACTATTCCGGTCGAAGCAAGTTTTCGTTACAATTGATGAGCCATCTTTGGAAAAACAGTAAGGAGCCCGGTTCAATACCTAAGATTAAAATACTTAAACCTGCTGCCAGCACTGTTCCCGGCACCCAGCTTACCTATCACGCCATCATTCAAAAAAATGGGCAATGGGTTTTAGTCGATTCGCTTACAAAAGATCTGCAATTCGAATGGAAGCTTATCCGCACAGATGGTTTCAACAATCCAATTGAAATGCAGAACATTGGTGGTGGCCCCAAAGTCGTTCTCAATACTCCCCCCCACCCTTCTATCTACCAGCTATATCTATTCGTGATCAGACAATCCGTTGTCGTCGACATAGTCGAATCAACATTGAATACCCCGCTGCGTCCAGCCAAATTATAACTCCGGCCGACCGCTTAACGATTCGAAAGTGTTTGAACAAAGTGATCAAATGTTGCCTTACTGATCCCCCAGTCTGGCGCGGGAATATCCCCCCAAACCTTGGGATTGTCGGCGAGGTTGAAGTAGCAGACACCTGCAATTTCGTGGTGTTCGTTGATCATTCGGGCCGCATTTTCCATCCATTTACGTTGAAAATCTTCCGGCCCCTTTACGCCAAATTCGGTCACAAACAACGGCTTACCAGTTAAACGCACCCGGGCATCCTTGCGATTATAAATGGTTTCAAACGATTCCTGCCTGGTTGGTTCTGTAATATTTTTATCGGGCAGGCCGTAGATCGCTATACTGACATAATCCACCACATCTCCACCCGGCCACCATTCCATAGCACCACGGTCGCCAGCTGGCCCCCAAACCTTTCGGACATTAGTTGTACCTTTTTTTTGCAATGACATAAAATAGCGAAATGCCTTAATGTACAACACCGGGTCCTGACTTTGCCAGGAGTAGCGATGAATGGGAATCTCCATTTCATGTGCAAACCGGAGATATACTGTTTTTTTCGCGTCAGCAATAACCCTGAATACCTCATTAAATTCGAGATCATACACACCGTTAATCGTGTTAAGCAACACATTGGTAGTATCCGTTCTGATTTTGGTATCCCGCCAGGGCTCTATCGATACGATGGCCTCGTGCCCTCTCTGCACAATATCGGTGAGCTCCTTCTCGAATGTGCCATCCTGGATGCTCTTCAAATCCGTAAAAATGTGCTCAACACCAACTGCCGGAGATTTCAAAAGCAACTGTTTTGGATCATACACGCCCACGAGCGGCTTGCTCTTTGCGTCACTGTATTGGTGAACGTCCACTGATTTCCCAAATGTCACGTAAATAGAAGCCGCCTCTTTTTCTGTTTGCCTGATCGCCTCCGCCAATTGCTTCCTCAAATTGGAATCAGATTTCATCCTTTCTGAACCCAGGATAAACAGTGGCTTGTCCATAAACCGGACGCGATGAATTTTTCTTCTGATATCAATAACCCTATCTTTTTCAACAGGATATATTGTTGCTGCCAGCTCCGATTGGCTATCAAGTGTAATGCTTACCATATCGACGGCCTCGATACCGGGCCAGTATTCTTCGGTTCCCGGGTAACCAGCCGGGCCCCATACTATATTCAAAGACGGAGAAGCCTTTTTACAAACTCGCGAAAAATGCTGAAATGCTTTGACGTAGTCGCCAGGCGATTGGTATTGCCAGGAGTAGCGTTTTACAGGAACTTCCATTTCGGGGTTCCAGCGCAGATAAATATGCTTATTTTCTTTGGGAAATGCTTCGCAAAGCGACTTGATCATTCCATCCAGATCTCCGTCGACTACGCGGGCAAGCACATGGTCCCCGCCAGATTCAACGGTGATCAATACGTCCTCATCAGGGTTACTAAAAAGCTTAGCCCTCATGTCCTGCTGATCAATGCTTGACCCTAGCTGAATGGCGAAATGCCGGATGCTTTCGGGCAACTTAGCAGACCGTTTCCCACTTCTGTCATAAGTTCCCAGAACTGGTTCTACGGACGTCTTGTCGGTAATGGTGGTGGGAGAAGCGACAATACCGAAGCGATGGCGGTACTTGAAAAACAACAGCAAACCAGCGATGAGCATTAATAAACCCGCCATATAGAGGTTTCTATTCTTTTGCATGGGTAGGTTTGGCGGGTCGCTTGAAAGCCCAAGTTAGCAAAAAACCTTTCTAATTACCAGTGGGGGAAATGTTCGTCAATAGGTATCAATGCAAACCGGGCAGACCAGCGAGAATGTAGTGTTACATTCTCTCTGGTCTGCCCGGTTTTTAAGCGAAATGCGTGTGATTCTAAATCATATAGTGTGTTTAAGTGTTACACTAGCTCTTTTTCATAATGCAGGCCTATTTGTGCCGGTGGGTAGCTAAGTACGCGATTGAATTCGGAAATAACCTGATTAATCTGTCTTTGAGAAATACCGCTGTATTCCAACATGATCAGTTTGGCCTGCTGTACACTCGACCTTCTCATTTTCCAATATTGCGGATGATCGATTCCGATCGGTGTACGGAAATATTTTTCTTTCGGCTCTTTTATTAAGATCTCATATTCGGTACTGAGCTGAGGGTTGTCATTTAGAAAGTACCCTTTGACAACGACTTTGACCTCGCGTCCACTTTTTAATTGAAAAATTTTCTCGTGTATCATAACGGTTGTGTTTAAGAATTTCAGAATCAATGTGCCGCTATCTGTTTTGAAAGCAACCTTGTAATTTTTAATAACAGCGCCTGTGCGGGTGTTGATATCACAAACTTTGCTTTACAAAACGATTTTTTATCAAAAAGATTAGCAAACGGTCGATTATATTAGCCTGCGGTCAATTTGTCGGATATTTCGCATGCCGTGTTCCACTTACCACATTGATTCAGAGACATTAAACAAAACATTACTCCACGACATGCCCTACAAACTGGGCTGTGTTATCCAGAATTTTGCCACCACGCCGGAAGCCTAAGCCACAAGCTTCGCCAGCAAAAAACACGCCCGCCTGGTAAGAGTTACCCGCAGCATCCGTCGGGAAAGTTTGGTATTCCTGGTAGATCCTGGGCTGGTTTTCATATTCTCCCTCCACACTTTCGGATACTTCCCCGCCTTTTTCAAGAATCGAAACATTCGCGCCTTCCCTGCCGAATAGCACCTTACTCACTGACTTCTTGTGAGGTAGCGCATACCGTTCGGTTTGCAAAAGCAGCGGGTGGTAAGGGTACAGGTCCCACAGCACTTTCAAAATGTATTTGGATTGAAATAATAAGGTATACGCCGGGTTGAGAATGACGGCCTTCCTGTTTTTTACAATGTCGGTCAGCACGGCGCCTAGTTCTGGCTCGTCATCGCCAATGTACTCCCAGGGAACCAGTTTAAACCAAAAATCAAAACGGGTAAAGTTGCCTGTTACCGGATCTTGCATGAAAATCCCCTCACCGTTCGAAAACTCGACATCGTCCACAAATGCAAAATCCGTATCAAATCCTGCCTCCTTGGCGGCCTCTGTCAACACGGCCACATTGGTATCGTCTTCGGCAGAGCCACGCATCGTAGAGAAGAGAATGGACGGACTAAGATCTGCATTGATTTCCCTGATATACTGAAATTGGCTGACCAATGTTTCATAAAGTGTATTGAACTGACTGGAATCGTCCAGGCCGTTCATGCGCAGGTGCGCCCATTGTACCACAGCCGTTTCAGGAATGCAGGTGGCAGTATCCGCATTGAATTCGATCAGCTTAACCGGCTCTTCGTCGATCCCACCTGCCAGGTCAAACCGTCCGTAAAGATGAACCTGCCTGTCGTCCTCCCAGGAAAGTTTAATGAGGTCGATCAGGTTTGCCGGAATACCCATTTCTTTAAAAAGATCATGGTCAATGGCATATTGCCCGGCTTCTACGAGCATGTCATACAATGTGTTGGCCGCTTCGTAATATTGGCTCGCCTGAGTATCATTGACAACTACCATATCACTGACCACGTATTCAGTGGTGTCAGTGCCTAGCATCCATTCCCAGCCTGCGTTTTTGAGTGCATGTTCGGGATGCCCTGCAAGAGATTTTAATTTCACCATATCATTGTTTTTTATCCTCCGCTTCTGCCGCCGGATAGCCTTCCAAAAAATCCTTTTCTGCCTCCAGCCGGACGAGTAGTAACGGTCCGCGTGGCCCGTGAAGCATTTACTTGCTGTACCGCGCTTTGCGACCGGTCGTAGGTAGCGGGGCTGCTGTAAAAGCCTCGTGAACGGCCATTGTCGTTGGCGCGGTAGTTGTTCATGTAAGAATTACCGGAGTTTCTTCCCAGAAAATAACCCATTCCCCCGTAAAGGAGCATTGTAGAAAGTCCACTGTGATGTCCTACGTAGGAATTATTGGTCCGAATTTCTTCATCTATCAATGCCTTGGCCGCAGATGTACTGAGCGAATCGGTGTGCCCGTCGAGATAGGTAACAATGGCGACGGATTGCTTAGCGTCGACGCTTTCTTCATCGGTTATTTTGAATTCCCCGGGTTTCACTTCCTTAATGTGGGAGCGGATACCTTTGGAATAACTCGTTTCCTCATAGCTGTATGCCGATTCGTCCTCATCGGACGAGCAGGAGCTGATCATGCCGCCTCCTGATAAAATCGCGAGGGCCAACGCCCCGCTGATACTAATGTCTTTGGCCTTCTTAATAAAAGACCCTTTTCGTAATTGTGTCATAGCTTTGGTTTTTCTGCTGACGAATATTTAAAAATACTTCCAATAACGCTGGCAGTGAAATGTTATTCGCTCGAGTGGTTGAAATGCGGGATTTAAAATCCTTGCTTGTTACAAGCGGTTTTCATTCAAATAATTCAAAAAAGAAAGCATAACCACACCTTCCAAAGTGCCGGTTATGCTTTCTATACTTTCGGACGGTGCCGCGTTCGGACGGTGCCGCGTTCGGACGGTGCCGCGTCGGGGGGATTCGCGTTTAGGTTATGCTTTCTTGGCGATTTTCTCCAATGCCCCCACCAGCTTATCCAGATCGCTTAATTTCGTGTATACATGCGGGGTTACACGCACGCAATGAATATTTTCCCAGTTAATGCCCACGGTATGGATCATGTGGTCCTTCATCAATTTGCTGTCCAGCTCTTCGGGCTTCATTCCGTCGATACTTACCCCGGCAATGGCGCAGGAATATTCAGGTTTCAGCGAAGTATGGATCTTGACGCCGGGAATCTGTAATGCTTTTTCAGCCCAATATTTTTTCAGGTAATGCACGCGTTCCTGCTTTCTTTTGGAGCCAATTCCTTCCTGAAAATTAATGGCCTCTCCTATCGCTTGTTCAATGCAGAAACTGCGGGTACCTAATGTTTCAAATTTCCTAATATTCGCACTTTTAGGTTCACTGTTGCAAAGCAATGGCCATATTTTCTCGATTTTATCTTTCTTTATCCACATCATTCCGCTGCCCACCGGAGCACTCAAAAATTTATGAAGGCTCGTTCCGAAGTAGTCACATTCCAGATCGGTGATCTTATAATCCAGCAACCCAAAAGTGTGCGCGCCGTCGACAACGACCTCAATGCCTTTGCTATGCGCCATTTGACAGATCTTTTTGACCGGCATGATCTGCCCCACCCAGTTGATAATGTGGGTAACATGGATAATTTTGGTTCGCGGTGTAATCGCATCGGCGTAGGCTTTCACAATCTGATCGTCATCCTCGATCGGAAAATCAAATGACAACTGTTTATAAACCAGCCCGTCACGCATCTGGCGTTGCTTCCACGCCTGGATCATGTTCGGATAATCCTGAATGGTACCAATGATCTCGTCACCTTTTTGAAGCGGTAACCCGAAAATAATGGTGTTCAGCGCTTCGGTAGCATTACGGTTAATGGCGATTTCCTCCGCATCGCAGCCAGCCAGTTTTGCCAACCGCTGACGTAATGGCTCCCGGCCTTTGTCAATGATCCTCCACATATAGTAGGAAGGGCCTTGCGCAGCGGCTTTGTTATATTTCTCCAATGCTTCCTGCACCACGAGTGGCGACGGGGAAACACCTCCGTTATTTAAAATGATGATCTCACTTTTGCTTGCCGTGTACGCGTCCTGAATCGTCGACCAATAGGCTTCATTGTCGTCGCTATTGGGGTTCCAAAGCTTTTCTGCCTCCGCGAAATCTTCTGCGTGGAGTTGGTTGTAAAGGCTGTCGATGCCAAATGCGCCCATACCGAGGGCGGCACTTTTTCGAAAAAAGGACCGGCGGTTGTTCATAGAAGGTTTTTTATGGGAATAGTAACTGAGTGAGCTACAATTTATTAATTATATGCATCATTCCCAATCATTCTGTCTCCAAAGATCCCTTCACAGTGGCAATTTTAAGCCATTCGTAAGTATTATATGGCGTCGGCAACCCCTCGCTACTAAGTTGCAGATACATCAGGTGCAGGTGGGTCGGAGAGCGCTTCTGGTAGGCATTATAGCCGGAGCGTCCCATTTCAGAGATCTTGTCGCCTGCATTCACCCATTGTCCAGGCTGTACCTCCACGATATTGTTATGAGCGTAGTAAAACAGGCCGTCGAGGCACGGATCGTAAATCCATATCCAATTTCCACCGCGGAATTCGCTGTCGTATTTCCAACTAGTTTCAGTGGCCACTACCACGCCGGAGGTGAAAGCGAGCACGTCAACAGGTTTCCAGGTACGGTCGTCAATGTTGTCCTGGTCTTTATCGCGAACGAACAGGTCGTGTGCGGGGTGACTGCCTTTGGCGTCCATATCAAAAAGATCGAACCCTTCGTCCCGGTACCCTCGCCCTTTTCCTCCTATAGATTCCTGCGGAAGATAGGACCTGACCGGATAAACGAAATAGGAAGAGTCGATAGCATGGCAGCTATCTCTTTTAAAAGCCGCCCGAAAGTCGATCATAACCGCAGCAAAAGCCTTCCGCCCGGAGTCAGGTGTGATCACACGGTCCCTGATATCCATCTGGATCTGATGAAAAGTAGCACAGTATTCTGTGATTTTATCGGAAGATTCACTTTTATTGGACCATGCGGAAATACTGATGATCAATACAATTCCGGCCATTCTTTTCACTGTCATTAACAATGCTTTTGTCATCAACCCTTTTTCTTTCACCTAACTTATTTTTTGAAGAACGCCTCTGAGGTTTACGAAATAAATCCTACAAATGTATTTCTTAAACATTAAAAAGACGCCATATTGTTCTTTATTCGAGGAACACTAAATCATTATACAATGCAAAATCGTCGTTTTGGGCGTAGTGGCTGGCAAATCAGCGAAATAGGTTACGGCATGTGGGGACTTGCAGGCTGGACTGGCTCCGACCGCAAAGAAACCGATGACTCACTGAACCTGGCCGTTGAATCCGGTGTGAATTTTTTTGATACGGCCTGGGGATACGGCGAAGGCCTGAGCGAACAGATATTGGGTGACCTCATCAAACGCTACCCGGACCGCAAGCTCTACGCCGCCACCAAAATCCCTCCAAAAAACCGTCAATGGCCTTCCAGAGCAGACTCGTCATTAAAAGAGGTGTTTCCGGCTGACTATATTGTTGAATACACTGAGAAAAGTCTGAAAAACCTTGGTACCGATAGCATTGACTTACTTCAATTCCACGTTTGGGAAGACGCCTGGGCACAGGAGGACGAATGGAAAGAAGCCATTCAAAAACTGACCAAGGAAGGAAAAGTAGAACGCTGGGGTATCAGTATCAATCGCTGGGAGCCAAATAATGCATTAGAAACACTGAAAACAGGGTTTATCGACGCGGTACAGGTTATCTATAATGTATTTGATCAGGCACCTGAGGATAACTTATTTCCACTTTGCCGGAAAATGGACATTGGCGTGATCGCCCGCGTACCATTCGACGAAGGTACCCTTACCGGAACTTTGACGAAGGAAACCACTTTCCCTGCCGACGACTGGCGGTCCACTTATTTCGTACCCGAAAACCTGAATGCAAGTGTCGATCATGCAGAAGCATTAAGGGCCGATCTGCCGGAAGGAATGACGATGCCTGACCTTGCGTTGCGGTTTATCCTGAATAATCCAGACGTGCATACAACCATTCCGGGTATGAGAAAATTGCCTCACGTGAAATCGAATGTGACAGCGAGCGATGGCGAGCGGTTGTCTGCTGACTTGGCAGAAACATTGAAGAAACATCGTTGGGATCGGTTCCCGACGAAGTGGTCGCAGTAGTATAGAAAGAGGCTGTCTCGTTTAATGGGACAGCCTCAATCATATCCGGGCAAACAGTTTAGAATAGAATTGCCTTATCGTCGCCTAGGACATATTCTATGGTATGGGCCAACTTCTTTCCGGGCTTCATGATCAGTTTTTCAGTAAATGAAAATTCTTTGCAACCATACACAGTGATTTTTTTGGTGGCATGATTGTAAACGGCTTTGGCAGCATTTGAAGCTTCAAATTTTTCGGTCTTGACAAATACATTTCCTACATAAGTACTTTCTTGCTTTTGGTCGTCATAGACCATTCCATTGCATTTCACCTGGGGCTCAGTGTCCGAAACACTAACGGCGGGCATGTTTAAATCCTGACTTGATGGCCTGTTTGAAAAAGTAGTCTTATTGATGGAGGCAAAGCAAATTAGACCCAACAATATTGGCAATTTGACCATAGTGAATTGATTTAACGGCTAATGATTAAGTTCCATTCAAAAGTAGGTCAATCATTTTCACCGTTGCCGACTCGAAAGCCATTTTAACTTTAATTAACCATCAAAATAGAAAATCTGTTGGCCTGTTCCAAAGGTTTTGGCGGAGTGGTAAACTGGGATCGCTGAGAAGAAATTTTAAAGGCAATTCTTACTCATAATCTTTAATTAAACCACCAGTCATTGCCTTGTTTGTAAGAATTTTGTATTGCGAAGGATAATTGTTTTTTATCCATTGCGGCTCTATTTTTCTACGAACCACAGTTTTCATTTGTTGATTCACAAGAACAAAGGTACTAATAGCCATTCTTGGGTCGTTTTCGCTTGTGTCGTATGTGAATATGCAATCGTCGTTCTTATTTATTTTTCCGATTAAGAAGAAATTTCTCTCTCTTTCCGGAACATTACCGTTTATGATAGTAACATATTCAAAGAAGTCCCCTACGTTTAAAGTCCTATCGTTAATATCCTTTAATGGGTAGCTAGTATTCTTGAAAGTAGACAAATCTTGCTGAGTCCCTAGACTAGATTTGATCTCCTCCAGTTGTTTCAATATTTCATTTTTTTCTTGATCTGTTTGCTGGGATCTCGAAGGCTCGTCTAAGTGATTAGAGAAACTTTTTTGTTCAGAGTTATTTGTTGAAATCTTTTCATAGAAAGTCTTTCTAAAAGCATTCCGAAGGACTATAAATGGTTTTGCATAATTGTCTTTTGGTTTTACAATTTGCATGTGATCCGCATCGATCGGATCAAGTTCTCGATTACAAATGGCAGAAGCGCTAGAAAATTCGACAACTTTTGCAACGGAGGTTTCTCTTTTCTCATATGCACAAAAAGCAGGAATGTCCCTTAGAGTGGGGACAGCCAACCAGGCTCTATACTGATCGGCCAGATACCTATCACCATTCTCGATTCGTAAATTCTCTAACTGTTTATTTTTTGAGATCAACCGCGCCCAACTCGCTAATTGGCTGCCATTGGTGGGTGTGGCGTAATAGTAAATAAGTTTTATTTTGCTAGCCCAATTCTCTCTGTACTTAATTAAAAATGAACGTGCAACCACTCCGCCCATACTATGACATACAAAAACTACCTTGTCATATTTAGCAAGTTTTTGGTCATCAAAAGTGCTTCGGAGATCTTCACCAAGTTCATCTATATTCAATGCTACGTCTAATTTCGGACTGGAGAAGCCATACATGAAAACATCGTATCCATCGAACGTAGAATCGCTAGCAATCAATTCTGGGAAGAACGCTCCTGTTTGTTCATTGGCCCAAGTATCTTTTGCATCACCAAATATGCCATGTATAAAGACAATCAAGCCTTTATTGGGCTTTGATTGATTTTGCCTGAAAAATGACGACGGAGTAGATTCTATTTCTTTTGAATTATTACATCTTACTAGCAAGACAAGATTACAAATCCAAAAGAAAATGCTTTTTATAAATTTCACCTGACGAGAATGGTCAATTTGACAAAGTAAATTCTATTTAGTAATTAAAAAGAATTTTCGCAACAGTTGCCTCAACACCTATCTAGCAAACATTTGGCTTTTTAAGCTTGCGGCAATATTAACTTTCTAGCAAAATTTCAATCTCCTCCCGCAAAACCGGAACATGTCGAACCACAATCCCCCAAATAACCTCATCCGATACAGAATCATATCCATGAATGATGCGATTCCGAACATCAACAAGCTTTCGTGAATTGGTAATTTGAATGGTGCTATCCTTCTTAATAATGCGGTTCATCGCCTCGCCGATGATTTCAATGTTCCTTTCAACAGCGCGTTTTGTGCGTAAATCTGCTTGATAGTTGGCAAATTGCATTGGCCGATCGACGAAGAAGCTTTCGATTTCAGCAATTGCACTCAGCATGTCATACAGCCATGTTTTGATCTCAATGTCCATACACAAGCTGTCTCTGCTGGTTCACATTCTGCCGGAAGTATGGATTTTTAATGGCCTGTTCTTCCAGGAGATCGACCGGCCTTTTGAAAATCTCTTGTAATGAAAACTTGAAGTCAAAGTAATTGTCCGCATAGTCCTCAACCTCCATATTAGCGAAGTCTACAATTAGATCAATGTCACTTTCGGCATCAAAATTGTCTGTCAGAACTGAGCCAAATGCGTATAAGCTATTCACCTTGTATATTTTACAAAGTTTGGCAATTGCAGCTTTATATGTTTCCAGTCTGTCCATCGATTGACGTCACCTTTTTAGTTTATGAAAATCCTCAGGTTTTATTTTCACAATTTTGTCGCCCCTCATTACCACAAGCTTAGAATTCTTTTGTCTTTTAAATTCGAGTACGTTTTCGAAAGTCTTTTGAAGTCCGAAAATGAGTTTCTTCTCTAATTCAATGTACTTTTCTTCTGCTGTCATAACTGGTGTGTTACCTATTCTCAATCAACCTCTCCAACCGCCCCATCATCTCATCCTTCTCCTTCAACATCCGCTCATAAAGCGCAATTTTTTCTTCGTGAATTTGGATAATCTTTTCAATTGGATTGATATGGAAGGTTCCATTTGAGTTTCCAATGTAAGCGTCTTTATCAATATTGAATGTATTCGCAATGATATTCACAGCTTGTTCTTCATCAAAATTCCGAATAGCCTCAGCAGGAATTTTAAGAATAGCCGCAACTTGTTCCAATATGCCGGAATCTATCTTTTCCTTCTGTTCTAGTAAAGAAATTCTTTGCTGGTTCCAGTCTTCACCCAGCTCGAATGCAAGAAAATCTTGCTTTATTCCTAACATTTCTCGAAATCGTTTTAAATTTCGACCTTCGTGTATCTTGGGATTGGAGGTAGTATGTGTCATTCAGAAAGTTTTTTTAGAAAAGGCAATTTATATAAATCCGTCGGTAAGTTGGTGTGGTAATTTACATACATTTCGCTGTAATGTACCAATGGGAGGTTTTGGGTATCTTTTAGAGAATTGTCGTGCTGCGGAGTCGAAGCATG
>NZ_JBDSFX010000028.1:0-16727 GCF_039919315.1 Dyadobacter sp.
GTTGCGAGGATTGTGAAGGCGCTGGAATGAAGAAGATTGAAATGGATTTTTTGCCGGATGTCCACATTAATTGCGAAACCTGTAAAGGAAAAAGATTCAACCGCGAAACATTAGAAGTACGTTTCAAAGGCAAATCTGTCGCGGATATCTTGGATATGACAGTGGAAACGGCTTTGGAATTCTTTGAGAACCAGCCAAGACTATTACGTAAAGTACAAACGCTCAACGATGTAGGCTTAGGCTACATCACATTGGGACAACATGCTACTACGCTTTCTGGTGGAGAGGCGCAGCGTGTGAAATTGTCGGAGGAATTATCGAAACGTGACACTGGAAAAACGCTCTACATTCTCGATGAGCCTACTACCGGGTTGCATTTTCAGGATATAAGGCATTTGTTGAATGTACTGAACAAGCTCGTTGAAAAAGGGAACACGGTACTGATCATTGAGCACAATATGGACGTCATTAAAGTCGCGGACCATGTGATTGACGTGGGCCCCGAAGGTGGTGCGCAAGGTGGCCGTATCATTGCAGAAGGCACGCCAGAGAAGGTTTCCAAAGTAAAAGGCAGCCACACTGGGCACTTTTTGAAGGAGGAATTGAAGTAAAATATCAAAATAAAATAAAAATGCGCACCTGCCGGATATCCGATAGGTGCGCATTTTTATTTTATTTCGATTTTACTCCAGAAAGGAAGCGATACGGATTTGTCTGCGTAAACCAATCTTGCCTCATACATTCCTGGTGCTAGACTTATAGGCGCAGTATATTCCCCGTAATACACCCTGATACTGGCATCGCCATACGAGCCGTCGCTTTTCACGGCCGCTTTGATGGTTGCAGTTTGAGCTGCGTTTTTTAATTGGAGATCGGGCAGTACTTTTTTTGGATCGAAACCCTCATACATTCTCCAAATTGCGGGGAAAGGATTTACAAATAAAGACTTACCTCGTTGCACACTGATCTTTTTAGCGACGTAAAAAGATTGGCTGGAAGTTGGGTAGTCGTTTACCCCAGTCCATATCTGACCTATTGCCTGTTCCTTTTCATTTTTCGAGATAGTATGAATGACACCGTTAACCAAAGTGTCATTTTGAAAGATTCCCACTGAGTAAGAACCAATGGGCAAATTTTCTGGTATGGTGCCCGACAGCTTGTTAATTTCCGTGAAATCGGCATTGCTGACAAATGGTTTATCGAGAAAATCATTTTGAATTTTAAGCGTGTATTTCTTATTGGCAGTAAAGCCTTTTCCGAAGATTTCGACTTTTTGACCCGCGGAAAGCGGCGTAAAAAGAGGAAAAGAGCCTATTTGGTACACTACAACTTTTAGCTGGGTCAGCTTTTTGTTTTGAGCAACTGTTAAAACTTGATCCCCATATTTAAGACTGACACTGAGGTTCTCCGACTTTACAAAGGGCTGGACATTGTTAAAATATAAAGCCGCTTGAAAGGGTGTACCTAAGATTTGCATTCCTGTTTTTTCGTCTTTCAAGATGGCCTGTAGTTCCAGCTTCGAATCTGGGGAGCTGGGATTTGTTCCCAGGCCGGAAGTGATTTCGAGGGGTACACTGAAATTGCCATCCGGATCACATTGAAAATCTTCCTGATCAGAAATCGAACCCTTCAACGGGCCATTGTGCTTAACATAAATTTGGTAATCTGCCAGTTTCTCCTTGGCCGAGCTGATCTGAAAATACAGTGGCGCCCGGCTCCGGAAAGTAAAATCGACCACCTCTGCCGATTCCCCGCTGTGCCCGGTTGTTAAAAAGGCACCCGGATAAAATTTGAATTTGATATTGATGCGGTCGGTTGTAAAACTGGCCGGAAGAGTTATTAAATATGCATGCAGGGTCGAATCAAAAACAATTTTCTCAGAGCCGGGAACCTCAATGTATTGAATAAAATCAGGGTCAGTCAATTCTGTGATCTTGATTTCCTCCGGTATCGGATCGGGGGTGTTTTTATCTTTTCGTTTGCAACCGAATGTCAGCAGCAGGGATATTGAGATAAATAGTACAATGTTTTTCATGGCGGTACTGATCTTAAAGGCTGATTTGTTGATAATCAGACATTAAGGTAAGTAAAAATTACTTACGGTTACATCCACTTACTTAAAAATTGATTGAAGTTTTCCTTGTACTGATCACTGACCGGAATGGTGACGGTACCGATCTGAATGGTGTTGCGGGTAACAGCGCTAATTTTGTCCAGGTTGACAATAAACGAACGATGGACGCGCATGAATTTGGAAGCCGGGAGTTTTTCTTCCAGAGCCTTCAGACTTGTTAATGAAAGAGTCGGTTTGGTATCCGATTTGAGGTGTACTTTAACATAATCTTTGAGTCCCTCCGTGTACAAAATGTCGTCATAAGCTATCCTGACCAGCTGATATTCCACTTTCAGGAACAGATATTCATCTTTGGTTTCGGGAGAAGCCGGTGATGAAGCTTTTTGTAAAAGCTCTGCATAAGCCTGTGCCTTGGATGCAGCACGGAGGAACTCTTCATAATTAAAGGGTTTTAGGAGATAGTCTAATGCGTCAACACGGAAACCGTCCAGTGCATACTGGTTAAAAGCGGTTGTAAATATGATCCTCGGCGCCTTGGTACCCGCTTTTTCGATTACGCGTGCGAGTTCAATACCTGTAAGATCCGGCATTTGAATATCCAAAAATATAACGTCAATATGCTTGCTGTGAATGACTTGTAATGCTTCCACTGCACTGGAATAACGTCCTGCAAGCGATAAAAACGGGGTCTTTTCAATAAACGCACATACTAGTCCCAGGGCCAGCGGCTCGTCGTCTACCGCGATACATTCAATGGTAGTCATGCCGTTTCAAGTTCCAGGTGTACTTCAAATTCTTTTCCTTCCTTATTCTCTGTGACTTCCAGCTGATATTTTCCAGGGTAAAGCAAGTCAAGACGGCGCTGCGTATTGACGAGCCCGATGCCGTTACTATCGTCGAGTACGGCCCGTTTGTCGGTAAACAATGTATTTTTTACTTCAACAAAAATCTTGTTGCCGGTTTGCCGGATCTGAATATCAATGCGGCTGGGTTGCATGGCACTGACACCATGTTTGAATGCGTTTTCAATAAACGGTAAAAATAACATGGGTGCAATGCTCACATCATGAAGCGGGCTAGGCGGGTCGAGATGTACTGTTACTTTGTCGGTCAGCCGCAATTGCATCAATTCAATGTAATCCTTCGCGAATGCAATCTCCTGGCTTAGCAACACAGTCCCGTGCTGGGTTTCGTACAACACGTAGCGCATCATACGCGAAAGCTTATGCAACGCTTCTCTCGCCGCTTCCACGTCAATGATCGTCAGTGCATATATGTTATTAAGCGTATTGAAGAAAAAGTGCGGGTTGATTTGCGCTTTCAGGAATGAAAGTTCGGAGTTGATCTTTTCCTTTTCAAGATTCTGACGGTATTGTTTATCGAGCTGGGCACCGCGAACTGCTGCCACACTGGTACTTAATCCAATGATCATCAGAGCGGTAAGTAATGCGAAGTTATCCAGTTTGTCCTGATGCTTTTTCTCACCGTTCGCTTCTCGGGCCATGCGAAATGCGCGATCCATTTGCTCACCGTGATTGATCAATATCTTCACCTGCTCCATTACAAATGCCAGCAGTACAACAGATACTATATTCAGGATAATAAACTTGAAATATCGGTTCTTGGCGAGATACCGCGGGAACCATATATAGTAGTTGAGATAAAATACGAAAATCAGCAAACCTAGCAAAACAGCCTGCTTAATCCAGAAAGAATCGGGAAACACAATTTGCCAGCTCAATGGTTGCCACATCAGGAACAAGGCCAGAAAGCTCCATCCTAGCAAGTGAAGGAACAATGGGGGGTATTTTCTAGCGGCACGCGTATCCATTTACAAATTAGTTAGTTTCAATGTGCTTATACATTGCATGACGTTACAATCTTACGCGGAATTTATCAAACCACCTATTCCAATCGATCAATGTACCTCAAATGCCGACCGATCACGTCCCCTAATCTATCAATGAAAATGTAAAGTCACCAGTTTGCGATATATAATGATATGCAGCTCTTCTGCCGTTTTTATCTGCCACTTAATCGTGTGAAATCGGGGTTTGATCGGTACATACATCCTTTCCATCTATTCTGTTTTTATTACAATTTTATTGGCTGTTATTTTGAGCTTCCAATAATACATCAATATACAACCCAACCATGAAAGTTATTTTACAATATGTAATCCTGGCTGTTTTAACAGGACTCACATCAACCGCTTTTGCTCAGTTTCCAGGCGGTGGCGGAGGTAGCAGGGGCGGCGGAGGCGGAGACTTCCAGCGCGGCGGCGACAGACAGCGGCAGACCGTAATTCCGGGTACTGCGGAAGACACCCCAAAAGGAAGTGGGAAAATCAAAGGTATTCTGATCGACTCAATGAGTAAGAAGCCGGTCGAATTTGCGGCATTGGCTTTGGTGGATATTAAAACCAATAACCCGATAGATGGTACCACTACCGACGAAAAGGGAGCGTTCACTATGAACAAAGTTGCTTCTGGGGATTTTAAAATCCTTATTTCCTTTATCGGATATAAAACAAAAACCATTAACAATATTAAAATAGACCGCAAAACCGATCTCGATCTTGGTTCTATATCGCTGGGAGCAGACGTGGTGCAACTTAATGAAGTGGAAGTAGTAGGCATGGCTCAACTGATCGAAGAAAAAGTCGACAGGTTGGTTTATAATGCTGAAAAGGACATTACCAGTAGAGGCGGTGACGCTTCTGATGTGATGAAGAAAGTTCCGATGCTCACTGTGGATCTGGACGGTAACGTTTCATTAAGAGGTAGTTCCAATGTAAGGGTTTTGATCAATAATAAACCTTCTACGATCATTGCATCCAGTGTAGCGGATGCTTTAAGACAAATTCCGGCAGATATGATCAAGTCGGTTGAGGTGATCACTTCCCCATCTGCAAAATATGACGCCGAAGGATCAGCTGGTATCATTAACATTGTAACCAAGAAAAGTACCATTCAGGGCGGTACATTGAATATTGATACAGGTATTGGTAACAGAGGGTCTAACCTTGGACTAAGAGGAAATTACCGCACTGGAAAAATGGGTTTCAGTCTGGGTGGATTTGGCCGGTTCGGGTACAATATGCCTGGCAAATCTGAGAATAACCAGGTAGGAAAGGCCAATTCTTTTTCTGTCAAGCAATCTGCTGAATCACATAACAAGAATGCTTTCGGCTCGTACAATTTTGGCTGGGATTATGAAATTGATCCCAAATCATCGATTTCGGCTAATGTTCGGTATGGTTTGAGGAATCAGATCAATTCTCAGGGACTGACCACGATCAACACCAGAGCTGGCGCTACTACCTCAACTTTCCGCGATGTGGATACCAAAGACTTGTCAGGAACCTGGGATGTCAATGTAGATTACCTGAAAACGCTTAGCAAGCCTCAGCAGGAACTGAGTATTTCAACCCAGTTTAGCCGTAATAACAGAACTAACAACTACAAGGCAGACAACTTCTCGTTGAGCAGTTTGGATGTCAGGGAGTTTTTGAATAATCAGGCAAATGATAATAAGAGCCATAATCAGGAAAGCACGATTCAGCTAGACTATCAGACTCCAATTAAGGAAAACCAAATGCTTGAATTGGGCGGTAAGGCGATCATGCGTCAGGTAGTGAGTGATTACTTCTATTACAAAGCCAATGCACTGGATTCGACCAACAACCTGAACTACGATCAGAATGTAGCTGCCGGGTATTTGTCATACACTTACAGTACAAAAAGCCGGTTTACATTGAAAGTTGGATCTCGTTACGAGTATACCAACATCAATGCGAATCAATTATCGAGAGAAGGCAGCAAGGTCGATCTTAATATTCCGTCATACGGTAACCTGGTTCCAAGTATTAATATTTCTCAAACTTTCGGAAAGGGGCAGACGGTTAAACTTGGATATAACAGAAGGCTTCAACGTCCAGGTATTCAATATCTTAACCCGAACGTGAATGCTTCCAATCCTCAGAATATATCTTTCGGTAATCCAAATCTGAAACCTGAACTTACTGATCAGGTCGAGTTGGGAACAAGCTTCTTCAAAGGAACGGTGTATGTTAACGTGTCTACATTTGCCCGCTTCACCAATGGGTCTATTGAAAGTATCAGGACAGTAAGTCCAACTGGCGTGATTTCCACTACTTTCGGGAACATTGGTCAAAAAGATAACTATGGCGTCAATGTTTTTGGAAATGTCACACTGTTTAAAAGATGGCAGATTGGCGGTGGTTTCGACTCCTACTATGTTACGCTAACCAATAATAACTCGGATCCTACGCTGCGGTACAGCAATGATGGATTTGTGATCAGCGGCCGTTTGAGGACAAGTCTTACCATCAAAAACGGATGGGGATTTCAAGGAGGAGCCTTCATGAGAGGAAGGGAAATTCAGTTGCAAGGATATCAAACCGGTTTCAGAATGTATGACCTTGGACTTAAGAAGGATTTCAAGAACAAAAGGGGAAGCATAGGATTTGGTATGGAGAATTTCCTGGCCCCGGCATTCAAGCAGAAAACAGTTTTAGAATCGTATAGTTTCAATCAGAACAACACAAACCATTTGTACAACAGAGGTTTCAGGGTTAACTTCTCGTACAAATTGGGTAAAATGACATTCGTTGAGCAGAAAACGCGCCGGAAAAAATCAGTCAACAATGATGACCAGAAAGGCGACGGCGGCGGCGGAATGGATGGCGGTGGAGCCGGCGGTGGCACACAAGGTGCAGCAACCCCAGCTATCACTGTACCAGCCATAAGACCAGGCGCAGGTGGAGCAGGCAGGCCGCAAGGTGCCAAGCCAGCAGCGGCCGACAGTACAGCACGCCCGGTGAGACAAGGTTTCCAGGGTCAGCCAGGAATGAGACCTGATTCTACCATGAAAAGGGATTCAACCTTCAAGCCGGACTCAACTATGAAGCGGGATTCGACATTCAGGCCGGATTCTACAACGGTAAGGCCAGACAGCACTGCAAAACCTGTGCTTCCAATAACACCGGCGGATTCAACTGCACTTCCTGTAAAACCAGCAGTACCATCGGACTCACTTCCTAAAAAAGAATAATATCTACTAGTTTATAAGTGAGAAAAGGCCGAACCGATCATGGTTTGGCCTTTTTCTTGTACTAAAAAAAGTAATCTAGCTGTTTTGTTCGCCGCGGATATCATTTAAAATCCGGTCAGCGCCAGCTTCCAGCAATTCATCAGCCAGTGCAGTACCCAGCTCATGAGGAAAAGCATTAGAGCCGCTTTGCGTTCTGCGGATCAGCTCGCTACCGTCCAGACTAATGATTCCGCCGGAAATATTGATCTGATCGTCATGAAGCGTAGCCATTCCAAAGACGGGAATGCTGCATCCTCCCTGTAATCTTTTCAGAAACGCCCTTTCAGTGAGCACGCAAGTTTCGGTAAGTGTATGGTTCAGCAGGCGTTTTATGGTGCTTTTTTTGTCATCCGACAAGATTACCGCACATTCGATCGCAACACTGCCCTGGCCGACTGCCGGGGTAAATTCATCCAAAAGTAAATGTTCCGCAATTTTGTCGTCATACTCCATTCTGTGCACGCCCGCATAGGCGAGCAGCAATGCATCACATTGGCCCTCTTCCAGTTTCCTGAGGCGTGTTTGGAGGTTACCGCGCATATCAACTGTTTTGATGTGCGGGTAGAAATGTTTTAAAACAGCGACTCTGCGTGTGGAGGAAGTACCGACGACAAAAGATTTGCCAGTTTTAAGAGATAAAGCGGTATCGTGACTGACCAGTACATCATTGGCTTTTTCACGTTCTGTAAATGCGATGATTTCAAAAGCATCGTCGAGCTGAGATTGCAGATCTTTGGCGCTGTGTACAGCGATATCAATGTCGCCACTGACGAGCTGGTCTTCCAGTTCCTGCGTGAAAACGCCCTTACTACCTATTTTTGAAAGGGACCGGTCCAGTATCTGATCTCCTCTGGTTTCGATGATCACTATTTCTGTTTCTAGACCACCTTTTTGCAGCAAGTCTTCCACATAATATGCCTGCCAAAGAGCGAGTTTGCTCCCCCGCGTTCCAATTTTTATATGCATGATTTATTTGTGTTGATCAATAAACATATGGGATCAACATGTTCTGATTTAATAGAATATCAATAAGCTTGTATGAGAACATCTGCCGGGATATGCAACGTTTCGTTTAATTTTCGAATCATTCCCAGGCTCAATTTTCTCTTCCCGGACAGAATTTCAGATTTGCGGGAACGGTATCCCAGTATTTCTGACAGTTCTTTTTCCGTAATTCCCAATTGTTCAAGCCTGAATTTGATGGCTGCTACCGGGTTAGGTTTTGGAATAGGAAAGTTGACACTTTCATACTCTTTGACCAAGATTGATAAGACTTCCAATTCGTCAGATTCAAGAGAATCTGGTGCTATGTCTGTTTGCATTAGTACATATATATGTTCCAATGCTTGCTCGTACTGAATGTTATTTTTTATTGGAGCGATCATATCCTATTTTTTTAGCATCAATTTTATCATATGCTTCATGCGGCGCAAACCAAACGATAAAAACTATCTTCAACCTGAACTCTATATCAACAATCAATTGATATGTGTTACCGTGAATGTTGAAAATCACTCTCTTATTGTTCAATACGGAGGCATTATGATACTGTTCTTTCAATTCGTTAGGCGAATTCCAGCTAGCAGACTCCACTTCCTCGTGCCAAGACAACAATGACTGCTCAGCTTTCGGATACGCTGCTAAATAGTCTTTCAGTGTTTTCAGGGCAATTATTCTCATGGGTTTAAGACAAAGATACTATAATGTTACCAAATTGGTTACGATAATATTAACAGCAGTTTTCAAACACCAACCGTATCGCCTTCGTCGGTAACAATTTTGTCTTCAATGTAAGCAACAATCAAAGAGGCAATGTCAATTCCGCTGACTTCCTCTATTCCTCTTAAACCCGGTGAAGAATTGACTTCCATTACCAGCGGGCCTCTTTCAGACTGCAGAAGGTCTACTCCGGCGATTTTTACGCCTAGTGCCTTCGCAGCGGCAATAGCGGTATGTTCTTCTTCGGGCGAAAGTTCAATAATGTAGCCTTCACCGCCTCTGTGCAGGTTGGAGCGAAAGTCTCCTTCTGCGCCCTGCCGCTTCATTGCAGCGATTACTTTATTGCCAATCACAAATGCCCGAATATCCGCACCTTTCGACTCCGCAATGTATTCCTGGATCAAAAAGTTGGCCTTTAAACCATAGAATGCCTCGATCGTCGATTTGGCAGCCTTAATTGTCTCAGCAAGCACAACACCTACTCCCTGAGTTCCTTCTAACAACTTAATAATCACAGGTGGGCCGCCGACCATATGGATCAGCTCATTAACCTGAGCCGGATTTTTGGCAAAAACGGTTTTTGGAATGTCAACACCCGATTTCGCCAGCACTTGCATACTCCTCAGCTTGTCGCGGGAACGAAGTATGGCTTGCGATTTTACAGTTGTGAACACTTTCATCAACTCCAATTGACGCACCACAGCACAGCCGAATGCATTAACAGAAGTGCCGATTCTCGGAATAACTGCATCAATCCCTTCGATTGGTTTTCCTTTATAAATAACGGTCGGTTTCCCCCCTTCAATCATCACGAAGCATTTCACATGGTCAATAACCACTGCTTGGTGATTTCTTTGTTTAATTGCCTCCACCAGCCGCTTTGTTGAGTAAAGGTCGGGATTGGTGGACAACACGGCGATTTTCATAAATTCTAAATTGAAATGTGGGGGAAGTTTGGGATAGTCATTTCTTTCCCTGACTTTGACGTGCCGGCGCCTGTTTGGCGGCTGACAGATTTTTGCGGGATACATCTATGATAAACCGGTTTTTGAGCAATTTTCGTCCTAGTAGGATGGGATAGCTCATTTTTCGGCGGTTGGCCAATGAAAACTCGGTCCGGATATTCCTCCCGAAAAGCTTTACACGGGTTTTGATCACATAACGCTTCTCTTCTTTGCCGGAAGAGTTTTTAACAATGGTTTCTTTAAATTCGGTGACGGTATAAGATTGTTGAGGTGCTCCTTTTTTGGCGTCGAGATAAAAGCAAAGCTTTTCTTGATCGCCGTCCCTGATCAGCCGAACGCGTGAGCAATGAATGGCAGAGCTAGTGGCGCCGGAATCAATGCGTACCGGGACATTAAACCATCCCAGTTCTGGTAAATCGACCATATCAGTTGCTCCTATAACTTCCAAATGCTGTTTCATCCGCGTTGAAAGAATTGTGCAATGGTTAAGGAAAGATCCAGAAAAACCATTTTCGCCCTTACATTCCGTTCAATGTGGTAGTAAGCAACATTCACTTCCTGAATCATTTTTTCCAGTGATTCGAAGTTGACGGTTTTGGAAAAATTCTGTACGAATGTAAGTTCTTCCTGCGGAACCCGCAAAAGTTCTCCCGCTCCGTGGCTCCATACGAGCATATCCCGAAACAATTTCAGAGAATATTCCAGCATACCTTTCTGCTTTTCCTTATTCATCACATCATATCCGTCGGCCAGCTTGACAAGATGTGAAATGTCAAATTTGTAGCAGGATCGCATCCACGCGGCAAACCAGGCCGAGCGATCATCCTCAGTTTCTTGAACCAAAATAAGGGCCTCCGAAAGATTTCCGTCACATAAATAGGCAATCTGGTTAGCAGCAGTTTCCGTAACATCGTGCCGTTTGAGGTAGGAACGAACATCATCATCACTAAATGCAGGAACTGTAATACGCTGGGTTCTTGAAATAATGGTCGTCAATAACTTGTCTGACTGGTCGCTAACGAGCAGGAACAATGTTTTTTCAGGCGGTTCTTCCAATATTTTTAAGATAGCATTGGACGATGCCGCATTCATAATGTCCGGTTTCCAGATCAAAAGGATCTTATATTCGCCTTCATAGGCTTTCACAGAGAGTTTTCTCAAAATCCCTCTGGCTTCTTCCACTGAAATGTTGCCCTGCTTGTTTTCAGCGCTGATGTGGTCGAGCCATTCCGGTAACACCCGATAAGGGCTATCCAGTAAAAATGAGCGCCATAGTGGAAGAAATGCTTCGCTGGTTTTGCCGTCAATCTTTTTGGATGTCGCGATCGGGAATATAAAGTGAAAATCCGGATGGATTAGTTTGCTCATTTTGGCGCATGATGCACATACACCACAAGAATCCAGTTCATTACGGTTCTCGCAATTGATATAGGTTGAAAACGCGAGCGCCAATGCCAGTCCGCCACCACCGGCAGGGGAATCGAACAGCTGAGCATGTGCCAGATGACTGTTCTGCACCGATCTCCTGAGCGTTGATTTGATGTTTTCCAGTCCCGGAATGTCTTTAAATAGCACTGTTGTTTCGGTTGTTCTTTAAAAAAGAGAAGTTTATGATCGTTAGCTAATACGCTGTTCCTGAGTTTGTTCAAATACAGATTTTAGAATGTTTTCCTCTGTTTCATCAAAAGTCACATTTCTGCGGCTTACAGTGTCTTTGGCAACCGCAAGTGCCTTTTGAAACCGGTATTCGGAAAAGCCTTCGGCAGCTCCACCCCATGAAAAGGAAGGAATATGCTTGGCCTGAAATCCTGCTCCGAATACATTAGTACTTACGCCAACAACGGTGCCAGTGTTGAACATGGTTGAAATTCCTGCTTTGGAATAATCTCCCATAATAAGTCCGCAAAACAGCAAACCGGTATCCGCAAGTGCATCCGTGGCGTAGCTATGAAGTTTTACAGGACCATGGTCATTTTTAAGATTGGAATTATTGGTATTAGCCCCAAGATTACACCATTCACCCAAAACTGAGTTACCGAGGTAACCGTCATGACCTTTGTTGCTATAACCAAATATAACACAGTTACTGACCTCTCCGCCAACTTTACAAAACGGCCCCACAGTTGTATTAGGTCGGATTTTGGTACCCTGTGCCAGTACTGAACTTTCTCCAATTGCAAATGGTCCCTGTATCATGGAGCCTTCCTGGATCAATGCATTGCGGCCAATGTAAATAGGGCCATTTTCCGCATTTAAAATTGAAGCTTTGATCACAGCACCTTCTTCAACAAAGATATTTTCTGAATTATAGCAGCAAGTATAAGGATCTGTAATGTCGGCCGATTGTCGGGATGAAGCGATTCTTTCAAAATCGGCCTTGATCTGAGCACCATTGAAGGTAAAAATATCCCAGACATTTCTGACCATTGTAAAAAGTTCATTGTAGGAAATGATGGCAAAGTCAGCCAAACCGGTTGAAGGATTCCACCTGGTAGCAGTTCTGATCGCCAGAATTTCGTTTTGCGCCGAAACTAATGCTGTATTAAAGGGTAGCTCGTGGATGGTAACTGCCAGGTTCGCATCAGGACATAAACTGCCATTGACAAAAACATTGTCCGCAGAAGTATGTATCCCGAACTTTGGACTAAGATGTCTTTCTGTTTGATAGGATATAGGCGATTGAAGCCAGTCCATCCACTTTTCAGCAATTGTATTTATTCCAATGCGGATACCAGCTACGGGTCTGGTGTATGTAAAAGGCAATAATTGGGTTCTCAGTACGGGATCGTCAAACAGAATAATGTCCGGCATATTTCATTCAAGTATGTGCTTCAAAGTTCGGTCATTTTATTGGTTAGGACAAAAAAAGAAGCAGTCTCCTGCACACATTTGTCAGGAGACTGCTTTAATAATTTTGGAATAAGAGCTGGTTAAGCGTCTTTTTGCCCGTAACGTTTTCTGAACTTGTCAACACGTCCTGCTGTATCTACCAGTACATTTTTGCCTGTGTAGAATGGGTGCGACTGAGAAGAAACTTCAACTTTATAAACCGGATAAGACTTTCCATCTTCCCAAGTAATGTTTTCGCTGGTTTCTATGGTAGAACGCGTAATGAATTTGAAATCGCTTGATAGATCCCAGAAAACAACTTCTCTATAATTGGGATGAATATCTTTTTTCATTGGTATATGGTATTATGTGTTTCGATACAATTTTCAAAAAGGATTGCAAAAGTAAAAAATCCCAACTTGTAAACCAAACAATGAAACGCGATCTTTTGTATAATTAGCAGGATATGAGAAAAATTAATGGTCTAAACCTCACTTAGTTGCTGTTTCAGAACTTCAATTCCTCTTTTCGCTTCTTTTTCGAAATCCGTATAAACAAAACATTCAATGGATAATCCACCTTTGTAATTGATTTTCTTCAAAGCGCTGAGGTAAGGCCTGAAATCATCTCCTTTTAAGCCGGGAGGGGTGCGGCTCTCCTTCTCGGCAATGTGACAATGGACGATATGCTTACCATATTTAACAATTTCCGAAGGTGATTCATCCTCTTTCAACATGTGGTAAATGTCGCATAGCAGCTTTATTCGCGGACTTTTAACAGCATCCACAATTTCCACTCCCTCGGCCAGGCTATTGATAAAATTGGTTTCACCACGGTTGAGCGGCTCGACAGCGATAGTCACCCCGTATTTTTCAGCCAATGGCGCCATTTTCTTAGTCAGTTCAATGTGTTGCGCCTTGGCGATCGCACGATCGAAGCCTTCCGGGATAACGCGGGAGCCGCCGCTGCCGAATACTACATATTGAGAGTCGCATTCTTTGGCTCTTTTCAACACAAGTTCGGTGCGTTGCAAAATCGCTTCGTGGTTAGCATCCGGTCCCAATGTTTTTAGGCTTCCTGGCAAAAGGATAACATAAGACTTGATCGGGAAATGATCTTGCCTGAGTTGCTGGAGATTCTTTTCATACTGCGCGTCGCCATCGGGCGGGATCAAAAAACCAGCAACTGATTCCTCTATATAGGTACATCCCGACTCTTTCAGGAAAGTGGCCTTATTGTAGCCGGCATACACGCCCAGCGGCAAAGAATACAATGGCTGGGTCTGAGGCAAAGCGAGCGCGTCCTGGAATGCAGAGCCGACTGCTAGTCCGGCGACAATTCCAGTGGTTTGTTTAAGGAAATCTCTTCGGGTTGCCTGATCAATAATTTGACTCATATTCTGATAAGTTTTGTTCTGTAGTTAAATATTTGTGAAAGAAAGAAGTGCCATCAAAAAATAAAAGTTTACAAATTTAAGTTTTATATGAATAACGAATTTTTGTTAATTGATTGATTTTCAAAGCTATCAAAGTTGGATGCCTTTGGGTTTCTTGCGGTCGCCTGAAAAAAAGTTTACAAATTTTTCTACCTCTGTGTGCTAATTTTTTTTCGTAGAATCTATTTAGTGTAAACTTCTCGTAAAATGCTAGTTATAAGTTTCTTAACAATTTAATAATTTGCATTATCCCTATAAACCTGATTTTTGGCTTTAATTACTGGTTGTGTTTCTGATTTATTTAATGTTATTTCAAGAGATTTTTAGAAATTATCCCCGAGTGAAATCCTAAGAATATACACTACTAACTTCCTTATAAACACCACATTACTATGTCAATGTATGTAATAAAGCGTGACGGTCGCCGCGAATCCGTGAAATTCGACAAGGTGACTGCTCGTATTGAGAAATTGAGCTATGGCCTGGACTCTAATTTTATCCAACCTATAGAAGTAGCAAAAAAGGTCGTTTCCGGCATTTATGACGGAGTTACTACCGCCGAACTGGACAATCTGGCTGCCGAAACTGCGGCTTCCATGACTACCAAACACCCCGATTACGCTATTCTGGCTGCCCGTGTTGCCATCTCAAATCTCCATAAGAACACATTGAAGTCGTTTTCGGCCACAATGAAGCGTCTTTACACATATATAGATTCAAAAACCGGTGAAAACGCCTCGTTGATCTCAAAAGAGGTTCATGACGTAATCCGTCAGAATGCCTCACTTTTTGATTCAACCATTATATATGATCGTGATTACGGTTACGACTACTTTGGTTATAAAACGCTTGAGAAATCATATCTATTAAAGGTTGACGGCAAAATCGTTGAAAGACCCCAACATATGTTGATGCGGGTAGCCGTGGGTATTCACCAGGACGACATACAAGCGGCTATTGAAACGTATCATTTGCTTTCGGAGAAATGGTTTACCCATGCAACGCCTACCTTATTCAATGCGGGTACGCCCAAGCCACAAATGTCTTCCTGCTTTCTGTTAACTATGAAAGAGGATAGTATCAGCGGCATATATGATACACTTAAAAATTGTGCTTTGATATCCCAGTCCGCTGGTGGTATCGGATTGAGCATTCATGATGTTCGTGCAACGGGCTCTTATATTAAAGGAACAAACGGGCAATCTAATGGTATTGTGCCAATGCTTCGGGTGTTCAATGATACAGCCAGATATGTGGATCAGGGAGGTGGAAAACGTAAAGGTTCTTTTGCTATATATATGGAACCCTGGCATGCCGATATTTATGATTTTCTTGACCTCAAGAAAAACCATGGTAAAGAAGAACAGCGCGCGCGCGATCTTTTTTACGCTTTGTGGATTCCTGATTTGTTCATGAAGAGGGTTGAAGCCAATGATACATGGTCATTATTTGATCCACACGAATGTCCCGGACTTTCTGATACACATAGCGAGGAATTTGAAAAGCTTTACGAACAATATGAATTAGAGGGAAAAGCTCGGAAAACCATTAAGGCGCAGGATCTCTGGTTTGCTGTCATGGAATCTCAAATTGAGACGGGTACTCCTTATATGTTGTACAAAGACCATGCGAATAGCAAGTCCAACCAGAAAAACCTGGGTACGATCAAATCTTCGAACCTTTGTACCGAGATCATTGAATACACTGCTCCGGACGAAGTAGCAGTATGTAATCTTGCTTCCATTGCATTGCCAAAGTTTGTAGAGCAAAGCGCGGATGGTTTCATGCGGTTTGATCATAAAAAGTTATACGAAATCACAAAAGTGATTACACGTAACCTTAATAAGATTATAGACCTTAATTACTATCCCATTCCCGAGGCCGAAAAAAGTAACAAGCGACACCGGCCAATCGGAATTGGAGTACAAGGGCTTGCCGATGCATTTTGTATGTTGCGAATGCCTTTTGATTCAGACGAAGCGCGTCAGTTGAATAAAGATGTGTTTGAGACAATTTACTATGGAGCAATGGAAGCCTCTATGGAGTTGGCTATGCAACATGGTCCGTACGAGACTTGGGCGGGTAGTCCGGTATCACAAGGGATATTTCAATTCGATATGTGGGGGGTCACTCCTGAAAGCAATCGTTGGAACTGGGACAAACTTAGAAAAGAGGTTGTTAAATATGGTGTTCGTAACTCTCTGTTACTTGCTCCAATGCCGACAGCTTCTACCAGCCAGATTTTAGGTAACAACGAATGCTTTGAACCATTCACTTCTAATATATATGTAAGGAGGGTACTTTCTGGTGAATTTGTGGTGGTCAATAAATACCTGCTCAAAGACCTGGTAAGGTTAGGGCTCTGGAATGAAGAGATGAAAAATAATCTGGTTCGTGCGAGCGGATCGGTTCAGCCGATTCCGAATATTCCACAAAACATTAAAGATCTCTATAAGACAGCGTGGGAGATCAAGCAGCGGAGCTTACTGGATATGTCAGCCGACCGTGGCGCATTTATTTGTCAGTCGCAGTCATTGAATATCTTTATGGAAGAGGCCAACTTCGGTAAACTGACTTCCATGCACTTCTA
>NZ_JBDSFX010000029.1:0-34479 GCF_039919315.1 Dyadobacter sp.
GGCAGAACTCTTCGGAAGCAAGGCTTTCACCACCGCCGATCAGGTTACCGGGCTCGTTGACATTGGTACCAGGGCGAGGAAATTCAACCACCAGGCGGTAGCTGTACGAAACACCGGGGCGCAGTCCATTGCCATTATCATTGTCCAGGTAAGTGGTTTCGTTGACAGCGACGCGGCCAACTTCTTCATAGCCAGAGCCGACAGGAATGCCGGTAAGGCATACATCCACTGGAATGTCAGTACAGCCCTCCTTTCTGTAAATAACGATCTTGGCACCAGCGACCTGGCATTTGTAAGCATCCCAAGTGAGGCGGTAAGCGGTGCCCGCGGGATCGGTGGCGGCGACGGCTTTCAGCCCAAGAGGTCTTGGGCCTACTACCCGAATGCTAAACGTAGTCATATCCACCAGCTTTCGGAAAAGGGACGGGTTAGCGTCAGGCCTGGCACCATCTTCGACCTTGAAAAGTACATCATACGGTTCAAGCCTGATATGATTACAGGAGGTTTGCCAGGTGAATTGTCCTGTGACAGTTCCTTGTGAGCCTTGCTGAGCAACATTAAACTTGGCCAGCGCAGGCGAAATCAATGAAGCTTCATATACGCCCCCGGTGGAAGTGAGGGTTAGTTTGTCACCATTCTTATCGGTAGCCCTAATTTGTTGGTTAATAACCGTCCCCGCCTCGACGCAAATTTCGGGCAGCGGGTCCATTAGCGGACGATCGTTTTTGGCATCTTCCACGAGAATCTGCATGTCCCTTACGATCTTGCCAATCAGGAAACCATCTCGCCATTCTTCCACGACAAATGCCACATTATACTGTCCTTTGGCAGCAGGGGCATCCCAAATGAGGTCTCCTGTTACTTCGTTGATGCTAAATGTGGCAGGAGAAGCACCCGCTTCTGTCTGCCCTGGAGGGACAACTTGGTTGGGGTCTTTGTATATAATATTGGTCCCTACGCCGTTGCCTGTGCTTTGTTGCGGGACAAACATTTTGTAAGATAAGCTGTCTCCGTCCGCGTCAAAAGCATTGGGATTATGAATGTATCGTTGTCCTACGGCAGCAATGTCAATAGGAGGATTTAGCAATACCGGGGTTTGGTTTAATCCAAAGTTTGCATTGATCTCCAATGTGCTGTGCACGTAAAAGTTAATGGTGTTGGTCTGTACGCCATTGTTCAGGTTTAGGGTATTGGCATTCCGGTTATCCATCTTGACCGAGATCTGATATTGGCCGGCCGACGGAAATGTGTAGGTTGTAATGTACTTGTTTACAGTAGTGTTGTTGCCAATATCGCGGATTGATGAGACTAAGCGGTCCACTTTCCGCGGTCCGTCGGTCCCAAAATAGAAATCAACAGAGGTGGCTTGTTTTGCCGCTTCGATACCGGATGGGGAAACGTCAAAATAGGCAGTGAGTGTAACCTCATAGGTGAGGTTCGTGGAAGAGATTCTTTTGGCTGTTATTTCACCTGCCCTGAAATGCGTTGCGCTGGCGTGGTAGGTACAAATCAGAAGTAAAAAACACAATATGATAGAAAGAGGTCGTAGAATAAGGTTCATGAGCGTGATTGTTGTTCGCCGGATTAAAAACTCAACGAAAAAATTAACTTTTATCGCATGCGGAACGGTCCGCCGGTTACAAATATTATTAAGATTAAATAATTCTTAATAATGATTATAAATAATATGTGGTCTTATAAAAATGGGAAGGTTTCTTTGCCTTGCATGGGTTTGTGATATACCTTTGAAAGGTTCTGAATATACCTATTTTTTTTGCACTAAAACCATTCGTGTTTGCTATGTCGTGGTTTTCACAAACGTTAACGAGTTCCATTGGTAAAAAACTCCTGATGGCTCTTACCGGACTATTTCTAATAAGCTTTCTGGTGATTCATGCCACCATTAATGCCATGATTTTCTACAATGATGGAGGCGAAACTTTCACCCATTGGGGTCATTTTATGGGTACCAACCCCATCATTCGAACGCTTGAAATTGGACTGGTTGCCGGATTTCTGATACATATTGTTGACGGACTGTTGCTCTGGAAAAATAACAAGGAAGCGCGACCTATCAACTATTCGGTCAATAATCCGTCTGCAAACAGTACCTGGTATTCCAGAAGTATGGGTCTGCTGGGAACTTTGCTGCTGATATTCCTGGTCATTCACACCTCTCATTTCTGGATTCCTAACCGTTCCAACCAGTTTGCCACCGGAGAAGAGCTCAATTTGTATCAGATGATGCTGGATATTTTCCAGAATGTATGGGTAGTATTGATTTATGTTGCAGGCTGCATTTCGTTATTCTGGCATTTGTTGCATGGTTTCCAAAGTGCTTTTCAGTCGCTGGGCCTAAACCATGTGAAGTATAACGGACTGATCTCATTCGTGGGAACAGCCTTTTCTATCATTGTCCCGATCCTTTTCGCGTTAATGCCGATTTCCATTTATCTGGGGTGGGTCAATTAACCTGCGTCTTTCGGAGCGCAATGCTTATAATTTCTATTTAAACATTCGATTAAATAACATTCAAAATATGGCAACTTCATCTCGTCTGGATGCCAAAATACCTCAGGGGCCGATTGAAACCAAATGGAGTAAATATAAGTCTTCGGTACCGCTTGTTAACCCTGCCAATAAACGTAACCTTGAAATTATCGTTGTGGGAACCGGTTTGGCCGGTGCTTCTGCAGCGGCAACACTCGCTGAGTTGGGTTATAGTGTAAAAGCATTTTGTTTTCAGGATTCTCCACGTCGCGCTCACTCGATCGCAGCGCAGGGAGGGATTAATGCTGCAAAAAATTATCAGAATGACGGTGACTCGATTTACCGTCTTTTTTATGATACCATTAAAGGAGGTGACTATCGCGCCAGAGAAGGAAATGTGCACCGTTTGGCTGAGGTTTCGGGTAGTATTATCGATCAATGCGTGGCAGCCGGTGTTCCGTTTGCCCGTGAATATGGTGGCTTGCTTTCCAACCGTTCTTTCGGTGGTACGCAGGTTCAAAGGACATTTTATGCGGCGGGTCAAACTGGTCAGCAGCTATTGCTGGGGGCTTATTCAGGTCTGCAGCGTCAGGTTGGGATGGGTACTGTCAAAATGTACAACCGTCACGAAATGCTGGATGTCGTTAATATCGATGGCAAATGCCGCGGTATTATCGCGAGAAACCTCATTACAGGTGAATTGGAAAGACATGGTGGCCACGCTGTGCTGCTTTGTACAGGAGGTTACGGAAACGTATTTTACCTGTCGACCAATGCGATGGGAAGTAATGTTACTGCGGCGTGGAAAGCGCACAAACGCGGTGCTTTCTTTGGTAACCCATGTTTTACGCAAATTCACCCGACTTGTATCCCGGTTTCCGGCGAGCATCAGTCTAAGTTGACATTGATGTCGGAATCGCTTCGTAATGACGGGCGTATCTGGGTTCCGAAAGCGAAAAATGATACCCGTCCTGGTAACGAAATTCCGGAAGAGGAGCGTGATTACTACCTCGAACGTCGCTACCCTGCCTTTGGTAACCTTGTACCGCGTGATATCGCTTCACGTGCTGCCAAGGAACGTTGCGATGCGGGTTACGGAGTGGGATCATCGAAATTGGCTGTTTTCCTTGACTTTGCGGCTGCCGTAGAGCGTTACGGACGGGGTGAAGCCAATAAAAATAACATTCACAATGCTTCTGATGCGGATATTACAGCATGGGGAAAGGCAGTAGTGAAAGAAAAATATGGTAACCTGTTTGACATGTACAAGCAGATTACCGGCGAAGATCCTTATGAAGTACCGATGCGGATCTATCCTGCGGTGCATTACACCATGGGCGGTCTTTGGGTTGATTATAACCTGATGACCACAGTTCCGGGCTTGTACTCATTGGGAGAAGCGAATTTCTCCGATCACGGTGCAAACCGGTTGGGTGCTTCTGCTCTGATGCAGGGATTGGCTGACGGATATTTCGTTATTCCTTACACCATTGGTTCCTACCTGGCGAGTGAGATCCGTACCGGAAAAATCTCGACAGATCATGAGGCTTTTGTAAAAACCGAACAAGAGGTTAAAGAAAGAATAGATACACTGTTGCGCATTCAGGGTAAAACTTCTCCTGAATTGTTCCACCGCCGGTTAGGCAAGATCATGTGGGATAAATGCGGAATGGCGCGTAATGCAGAAGGATTGAAGGAAGCGATCGAGGAGATCAGACAGCTTCGCAGAGATTTCTGGTCGGATGTAAAAGTAATGGGTACTGCTACCTACTTTAATCCTGAACTCGACAAAGCGAACCGTGTGGCGGATTTCATCGAACTTGGTGAATTGATGTGTATTGATGCTTTGGACAGAAATGAATCCTGCGGGGGCCATTTCCGGGAAGAATTCCAGACGGAAGAAGGAGAAGCGCTTCGTGATGATGAAAACTATATGTATGTCTCAGCATGGGAACATAAAGGTGTGGAAGAATGGGAGCTTCACAGAGAAGACCTCATTTATGAGAACATTAAGATTGCGCAGAGAAGTTACAAGTAGATTTCTGATGGTCATTTTTAAGTAATTTCATGTCATACCCGGTTCAAAAAGTTATATCCTGGTCAGTTTTTGCACTAGGCGTTTTGTCAGCTTTGTTTTTTGCAGTTTACACAGATCATCGTTGGGAAGACTGGTACATTACTTTCAGGGCTTCGAAGAATTTGTCGGAGGGGTTGGGTTTTACTTTTAATATGAATGAAAGGGTGCATTCATTCACGTCTCCGCTGGGAACGCTGATACCTGCGCTGCTTCATTTCATTACGAGGGACGATGAAGCGGTAATATGGTCGTTCAGGGTCATTAATATGTTGCTGATCGGTTTGGTTGCGAAGCTGATCTTTGATTTGTTTTCGACATTCATTAAGGCGCCAATTTTGCCGGCTTTGCTGGTGACACTGGCTCTGATATTTGACGAAAAGAGCATTGATTATAGCATTAACGGCATGGAAACGGCCTTTATGCTATTAGGAATTGTGCTGCTGGTGAGGGAATTGTTTAAAACCGGCACCCCTAACCCGCTAAGGCTAGGATTGATCTTTGCGTTTTTGATGTGGAGCCGCCCGGATGCTTTTATTCATATCGGGTCTCTGTTGCTGGGTTATCTGTTGTTCAGGAATAATTCCAAAACACATTTCACAGCATTTTTCAAAGGCGGTATGCTGGGAATTTTGTTCTATGTGCCATGGGTGCTTTTTGCCTGGTGGTACTATGGAAATCCAGTTCCGAACACGATTCTGGCCAAAGGTTTTACGCTGACGGCAGAAAGTATTTTAAACCGGACGTGGCATTACGTACAATCGGTATTTATGGGGTTTGTTTCCTCTGAGGCGCCGTTTTTATGGATTTTTGCACCAGCCTACTATTACTATGAAAGCTGGCCGGTCGTGTTGTTATTTGTTTTGAAGGTTGTTACCTATGTTGCCGTTTTTCTTTGGGTTGTTCCCAAAGTCAATGCGAATGCAAGGTTTTTGTCATTTGCAGCATTTTTGATAGCATCCTATTTGAATATTTTTTCACCGACGATCTATCCCTGGTACATACCGGCAGTGATGGTGATTTGTCTCGTAAGCCTGGGATGTGCGGTGGCACAACCTGTAAAAGGGCTGGTTGTCTCGGGAAATGCAAAGTGGTTATCGCTCGGAGTTTTGGGAATACTGCTGGTCGCCCAGCTTTGGGTTTATACAGGCGGATTATTACAAATGCGTTCACAGCAGGTGATCATTGAGAACGGATTGAGAAAAGAGATCGGGCTGTGGCTCAAAAAGGAATCGAAAACGCCAGAAGAAACGGTGTTTTTGGAACCATTGGGATACATTGGATTTTATTCGGGACTAACTATGTACGATTATCCCGGGCTGTGTAATACCAAGGTGATCAATGCAAGAAAGAAATTGAAAACGGAGTCGTATGTTCAGCTGATCAATTATTTAAAGCCGAACTGGGTCGTTTTTCGTCCGTGGGACCTAGGTAAGGCCACAAAAGAGGAAGCTGCGACTTTTGCGACGTTGTACGATGAAGCAAGGATTTTCAGCCAGAAAGACAAAATCGCTGATTTGAATGTATACGGAAAGAATTACCTCGCTTACGACAGTGAATTTATAGTTTATAAGAAAAAGTAATCTCAGTAATAAAGAATATAGGTATGGAAGGAAATATGAGTTTGTCGCTAAAAGTTTGGAGACAAAATAATAAAGATACAGCAGGAGGATTCGAGAATTACAAACTGGATCACGTTTCCCCTGATATGTCATTTCTTGAAATGTTCGATGTATTAAATGAGCAGCTCATTGAAGAAGGAACTGAGCCTGTATCATTTGATCATGACTGCCGTGAAGGTATTTGCGGGTCCTGCTCCATGTATATCAACGGCCGTCCGCATGGCCCGCTTAAAGGTGTTACGACCTGCCAGCTGCATATGCGTTCTTTTAATGATGGAGATACGATTGTGGTGGAGCCGTGGAGAGCGAAGGCATTCCCTGTGATCAAGGACCTGGTAGTGGACCGTGATGCTTTCGACCGCGTCATTTCGGCAGGAGGATTCATATCAGTTAACACAGGTAATGCGCAGGACGCCAACAGTCTGCCTGTTCCAAAGGAAGCGGCGGATGACGCTTTTTCTGCTGCGGCATGTATTGGTTGCGGGGCTTGCGTGGCTGCATGTAAAAATGCATCTGCTATGCTATTCGTTTCCGCGAAGATATCACAGCTGGCGCTGTTGCCTCAGGGGCAGGCTGAGCGTGAGATCCGTGCGGAGAAAATGGTCGCTCAGATGGATGCAGAAGGCTTCGGCAATTGTACAAATACAGGTGCTTGCTCGGCAGAATGTCCGAAAGAGATTAGTATGGCAAACATTGCACGTATGAACAGAGAGTACATCGGTGCGAAGTTGTCTTCGTCGGCGGTGTAAAGACCAGTCAGATATTATATATACAAAGCAAAAGCAGGCGGCTAATTGATAGCCGCCTGCTTTTGCTTTGTACCGGTTTGATTATTTTTTGGTAGAATCAGCAGCAACTGGTTTTCCGGAAGATTTGTATTCTTTGTTCAAGCCGTCCAGGATCTTTTGAGTTACATCCAGAGATGGGTTGGCAAACAAAATACCACCGCCCAAAGAATAGCCCAACACGAATTCGTAGCCATTCTCTTTGTTGTATTTGTCGATATAAGATCTGATATTTTTATAAAGCTCTTCATTCTTTTTAGCTTCCTGCTGTCCCAGGGCCTGCGCCGACTGATCACGGTAAGCTACCAGATCCTGTTGTTTTTTCATCAATTGCGCCTCCGTAGAACGGGCTTGCTCAGGAGTCATGGTTTGTGCTTTTTGTTGAAAGAAAGCGACTTCGTTTTGTAGAGAGCGTCCTTTTGTGTTCAACTCATTTTCAAGCTGGAAATTCTTGTTTTCAAGCTCTTTTCTGGTGTCCTTAAAAAACTCGTAGTTTTTCAAAAGCGAGTCTACCTGAACATAAACTGTACGACGGCCTGCGACTACACCACCGTCTGCTACTGCTCCGGAATCCCCTGACGGCTTGCCGGAAAAATGTAAAAAGAATAACACCGCTACTGCCAAAGAAAGGACGATGTTCCAAATTAACGAAGTATTATTGTTCACGTTTTTAAGGTTTATTGTTTTTTGAACGAGCCGCAAAGATAATGATTTGTGTTTAAGTACAATGGATATCTCACCGGCGTTATAGCCACATTATGAGCTGCGGCCGGAAATCCTCATTGGGTATTGCCTGAAAATCTGACGAAGGTAATGTCCGGATACTCCGGCCAAACCACCCGCCAGGCCACCGACAAAGGCTGTTACTATCAAAATCAGAATACCATTGGGGAGGAAAAATATCTGGGCAACACGGTCCGACATGGCACCCTCTGAAATAAAATGGAGATAGTAGCCATAAGCCAGCCAGGGTAAGGCGATACCTCCGAAGCCAGTCCAGAAAGCCTCGGATGTGCTGGCAGGCCGCCAAAAAAGAATGACAAGTGGAACAATGGCAATCACCCACCACGGGGCGAAAAGTTGCAGTAAGACAGAGAGGATGAGGATGATAGCAAAGTTCATACGGTCGCTGTTGTTTAGTTTTTCTGTAAAATGACCCGCGATGTCAAATGTGGATTTACCTGATCAGGGGAATTCAGGAAAATCAGCTCATTCAATTCTCCATGCTCCCATTTTTTCAACAAATTCAAATAATAGGGGCTACCTGGATTACCTGATTGCCCACCCGGATAGATACCGTAAGCCCGTGGGGTAGGCCCGAGTTCGACCACCATTCGCCACGACGGTCCTTTTCTCTTGGTAGTTGCATTCACGATGCTGCTTCCGCCACCAGTAGTAAGCGGAGGTGCATTGAACGGTTTCAAACTTCTGCTCAAATGACGGATCTCGGTCGCTTTGATCTTGGACCATTGCCATGCGGGGCTCATTGATCCATGTCTGGCGACGAGGCTGTCCAATGCAGCTTTAAAGCTTCCCGAAACAATTTCAGAAAGCGTTTCCTTTTGTGGCGTATAGATGTTGTCAAACCATTTTTCATCGGGTTGTTTCAATATCATGTACAATGTCCGGTCGCGGGAAGGAATGTCCATGGGTTCCGGATCAGAACCGAATTCGTCATCCCAGATCGCACCGCGCAGCATGGGCATCCATTCTTCAAATATCGTAGTGGCCACAGACTCGGGCGCATTCTGATAATTCCAGTTGGACAGTGTGATCTTGGCGGCTTTCTGTGCGGGGTTCAGTGCTGTTACATGCAGGATATCCAGTAGTTTGGGTAGTATAGTCCTCGCCAAGACGCTGAAATTATCATTCTGCAGCATTCTGAGGCTGTCTGCATTAGCATTGGACATGGCGTCCAGCCGCTCGTTGATCCGTATTCCCCTTTCCGATGGAGCAAATGACCAGTTGATATAATAGGGATAAGATGGATCGGTTGACGACTGATTTGCGCTGCTCACGAAGCCCCGCGGGGGATTTTTCACAAAAGGGTTCTGATCTGCGGGAATCCAGCCGTTCCAGTCGTGTGAAGGATTGGTACCGTCGAGCAGGAATTTGCCCTGTTCTTTATATTTCAAAGGTATTTTTCCATTGACAGTGATGGCAATGTTCTTGCTGTTATCGGCAAAGACGAAGTTTTGTGCAGGGCCTACATATTTGGTTAATGCCAGACGATAGTCTTCGTAATTTTTAGCCTTGTTTAATTCGTAAAATGTAATAAAGCTGTTGCCAGGCTCATGCCCGATCCACCTGATAGCGAGATTAGGGAATTTTCCAGCTTTATCGTCTGAATCAGTGACAGGTCCGTGATGGGTGTACACGATTTCTTCCTCAAAAGGCATTAACCTTCCTTTTACCTGGATGACCTCTTTTCGCTTGCGGGTCGGTTTCCATTGATCTCCATGCCAGTAAAAATTACGGGACTCGTCTTTGAATTTAATTTTATATAAATCAAAAACATCGGCATCGACATTGGTGACTCCCCAGGCTACATTCTGATTAAAACCAATGATGATGCTGGGGATACCCGGAAGTGAAACACCATATACATTCATATCGGGGCTATGAAGCTGCACCTGGTACCATATAGACGGCAGCGAAAGGTCAAGATGGGGGTCATTGGCAAGGATAGGGTAGCCGGTAACCGATTTTTCAGCACCTACTGCCCAATTGTTGCTCCCTATACCTTCCTCTTTGGGCTGTCGTTCCAGTAATGTACCTGCTGGCTTCCTTTGATTATATGAAATGCTGTCATCCGTTTCCAGTTCGGCGATTTCTCGTGGAATGGGTAGCGGATTAAAATCCCACTTCGTCCCCACCGGAATGGTAGGGCTTTCCTGTAACATGGGGTAGTCCGGAAATAGCTGGTCAACCACATCCTTTCCGTACTTTTTCAAAACATTGGACATATTGATCTCATTAGACCGCCCTGCGAGGGTCAACGTCATCTGTTCCAGCATGTACATCGTATTGATCGGCTGCCAGGGTTCGGGCTTGTAGCCCAGCAGCTTGAATTCCACCGGGTAATCTTTGGGCGCCAGCTGGCTGATATACGCATTCACACCGGCAGTGTAACCCAGTAATGCTTCACTGGAATGCGGATCGCTCATCGCCATTTTAAGATTAGCTTCCGCGCCATAACCCATTCCCAACCGGCGGCTTTGCTGATCCAGCGGCAATGTAACTTCTCCCAGTATCTCCGAAAGTCTTCCGGCTGCTGCCCGTGTCTGCAAATCCATTTGCCACAGGCGATCCTTGGCCGTGATATAGCCCTGGGCGTAAAAAAGGTCGAAATCGTTTTTTGCGAAAATGTGGGGGACGCCGGTATCGTCAAAACGAATGGTTACCTCATCTTTCAGCCCGGCCAGTTTAAGTACCTGTTTACTTTTTGGGTCGGCGGGCTCTTCGCCGTTTTGCCAAAAACCGGTAAAAGGACTGAGAAATGGCCCTAATGCAGGAACGGGGCCCAAAGGTCTGTTCAATGCGTAAATAAGGGTACCAGTCACGATGAGGGAAATGATCGCTTTTACAAATTTCATATAGTGGGGGGCGAAATCTACATTATTCGTAAAAAAAGGATTTTATTGCGAAACTACTTGTACAATTGCCTCTACAAGAGCGAGATCACTGTACATAACAGAACGCTCGTCGGGGATTTCGCCAGCCATTGAAATTCCGTCTGGAAAATATTTTTGCCTGCCCGGACGGAATGCTTTGGCAGTAAGGTGAAGTGAATGTACACCTGCTTCCGTCAGCTCGGCTGCATTAGTATGATTCACACCTCCGCCAGCCATAATTTCAATTGCACCATTGGATTCCTGTGCCAGTTTGCGGAGCAGATCAATGCCTTGGATAGCGGCAGCTTTTTGCCCGGAAGTAAGGATTCGTTCTGCACCTGTCTCGATCACCGCTTTTAATGCTTTCACCGGATCAGGGGTAAGGTCAAAAGCCCTGTGAAAAGTGACTTTGAGAGGGGAAGCATGGTTTACTAGCGCTTTGGTACGTTGAATATCCACCTGCCCGTCTGCCGTGAGAACGCCTAATACAACACCGTTCGCACCTAGTTTTTTAGCAAGGTCAATGTCCTTTCGCATGATTTCCTCTTCAAACACATCATATACAAAATCCCCGCCTCTTGGCCTGATCATTACATAAAGGTCTATATCAATGTGTTGCCTCACTACTTCAATTAGTCCGGCGCTGGGCGTGGTACCGCCTTCGCCTAATCCTCCGCACAGTTCAATTCTTCCGGCTCCTCCCGCCTGTGCATTGATACAGGATTCAAGGGAATAGGCACAAACTTCAATGGTCATATTTTATTGTTTCTAATGATTGGGGAAATTACAAAAAGGTTTTGAATGCGTGTTGCTAAGCAAGAGCCGAATGAAGAATTTGCGGAAACCAATTAGATTCCCAATAGTGTATATAATTTACCAAATTGGGAATTTAATACTAGTACGGTAAGAATCATTATGAAGGGAACATTGCATGATTTTTGGCAGAAGTATCCAGACGCGGAGCAAGAGCTAAAATTTTGGTGCGAAAAAATCAAAAATGCGGGCTATAAGTCACCAAATGAGGTTATCGCGGATAATCCCAGAACAGACACAGTTGGAAACAACCGTATTGTATTTAATATCTGTAGAAACAAATACAAACTGATTGCTTTGTTCCGATATAATCTGCAACGCGTTTATATCAGATTCGTAGGCACACACAAGGAATACGATAAGATCAGCGACATTAAGAACATTTGAACGTTATGAACAACTTGGAGCAAATTAAATCTGAATTGAAGCCAGTTCACTCAGATCAGGAGTACCGAAAATATCTCTCAATCATTGATACGCTTGTAGATTGTGCAGAAAACAGTCCGGAGGAAGAGTTGCTGGAATTGCTGTCAATCCTGGTCGAAGATTACGAATTGAAGCATTATCCGATAGAGCCGCCCGACCCTGTTGAGGCAATAAAACTGAGAATAGAAGAGCAGGGATTAAAGAGAAAGGACTTGATCAGCTATTTTGGAAGCGCAAGCCGCGTATCAGAGGTATTGAACAGGAAAAGACCTTTGACCCTTGAAATGATACGAAAACTGCATCGTGGCCTTGGTATTTCTGCGGAGACATTACTGGCGGGATAATGCATCTAACCATCTGAATCCCAAAAGTTTAAATCCAAAAGGAAAATAATATTTTTAGAATAGCAATTATTTTTCTTTTTTTTCGCTTTAAGCTTTTAAAAGATGTCAAATTTTTTACTTTTGCAAAAAAAGTAAAGTAACTATTAATAGGCGAAAATATTATGTACTGGACTCTCGAACTCGCATCGTACCTTGAAGATGCTCCCTGGCCAGCTACCAAAGACGAGCTAATTGACTTTGCAATCAGAACTGGCGCTCCGTTAGAAGTAGTTGAAAACCTTCAGGAGCTTGAAGATGATGGTCAGCCTTATGAAAGCATTGAAGAAATTTGGCCCGACTATCCGACAAAAGACGATTTCTTTTTCAATGAAGATGAATACTAAATAAGGAAACGGCACTCTATCGGTGCCGTTTTTTTGTTCTTGAAAAACCACATTTTTTGCGCAAACTCGTTCCTGAAATTTTTTTAAATCTGATAAAAGGAATGTAAATTGTTAGCGTTATCTTAAAGGAAGGCAAGGAAGTTACCGAAAGTGATTAGTCATAATTCAGATATCTATCCAATCCAACTGATGGAGCTTCGATTGTTGAAAGAGCTGGTTAAGAGAGGTGAGGGTGAGCACGTGGAATTCAAATTGAAGTCCAATCACCCCGAGAAGATTGTCCGCGAAGTGGTCGCTTTCGCAAATTCCGGCGGCGGCAAGTTGTTCGTCGGAGTAGGCGACGACAAAACGATCAAGGGCCTCAAAGATGTCGAGGAAGATGAGTACACGCTCACAAAAGCAATCGACAAGTATATTTTCCCCAAAATTAGTTTTCGAAAAGAACGAATACCGGTCAGTCCCGACCGGGACGTGCTGGTGCTCACGATACCCCGAAGTATCGACAAGCCGCATTATGTGGTGGATGATATCGGTAATCGCCAGGCATACCTTAGGGTCGAGGATAAATCGATCCAGGCCAGCCGGGAAATGAAGGAGATCATGCGCAGAGGCAGAGGCGAGCGCGATGTCCGCTTCCAGTATGGCGACAAGGAGGAAAAGCTAATGAAACTGCTGGATGAAAAAGAATCCGTGACGGTTGATCTGTTTGCCGCCGTAGCGGGCATTCCCCGGAAAATTGCCTCAAATACATTGGTAGTCATGGTACTGGCGAGGATTTTGGAAGTACATCCGCAGGAAATGATCGACAAGTTCACCATGTCGATGGCTTATCAGTCGAGCTGAACCGGTTACTTTTCATGCACTTTTTTGCCATTGCTTTTTGCAAATATGCTGTTTTTGGGTTCACCAATAACTTGTGCATTATAAATGCTGTTGTGGCCAGAAAGTAAGTAGGAAACAACACAGGCGACGGCGACAAAAATTCCGCAGTCTTTCCCGAATAGTTCAATCCCCATGATCATACAGGCCAATGGTGTGTTCGTAGCGCCAGCAAAAACGGCGACAAACCCCATTCCCGCAAGTAGTCCGGTAGGCAACGGAATAAAATAGGAGAGTGCATTACCTAATGTCGCCCCTATGAAAAACAATGGTGTTACTTCTCCGCCTTTGTATCCCGCACTCAACGTCACGATCGTGAATAGGATCTTCAAAGCGAAGTCGTACGGTGGGAGCGATTTTTCGAAAGATTCAATGATGGTGGGAATGCCCAGGCCAATGTATTTGGTACCAACCAGCCACACTCCTGCTACCACGACGATACCTCCAATAGCAGGCCTGAGTGGCGGGTAGGCTATTTTGCTTTTTAATAATTTTGAACAAAAATGAATTGTTTTGCTAAAAGTGGCGGCAACAATGCCAAATGCCACACCGGCCAAAACGGCGTAAAATAAGGTAGATACCGATGTTTCCGGAACAAAGGGAATGTGATAATGGGTATGTTTGACCTGCCAGGAATCGGTAACGAGACTTGCGATAATGGCAGAGGCAAATGAGGGGAAAATTGCATCATATTTTAGTCTGCCAATCAAGAAAACTTCGAGACCGAAAATCGCACCCGCGAGAGGTGTTCCAAAAACTGATCCAAATCCTGCACTAATGGCCGAAATGAGGAGTATTTTTCTATCGTATTCATTCAGTCGGAACCGTCTGCTGAACTGTTCACCTATTGCACCCGCCATTTGAAGGGCTGTCCCTTCTCGTCCGGCCGACCCGCCGAACAAATGCGTGGTGATGGTTCCGAGCAGAACAAATGGGGCCATTCGGAAAGGGATGAATTTTTGCGGATTATGGATTGTGTCAATTAAAAGATTATTGCCACTCTCCACTTCTTTACCATAATAGTAGTAAAGTAAGCCAATCAGCAAACCAGCGAGAGGGAGTAAACCGATAATCCACCAATGAGACTCCCGAAAATCGGTAGCCCATTCAAGGGAAAGCAGAAAGAATGCGGAAACGGAGCCTACGCAGCTACCCAGAACAGCGCATATCCCAAGCCATTTGATGATGTAAAAAGAGGAAGGAAATGCCCGGTTGAAGCTCTGAAGACGAAGCAAAGGAAATTTTCGACTAAAAGATGTTTTTGAATTTTGAACGGACATAATCACTCCTGGTTATTAATGATTTCCATTAGTTTTACCAGGCGCCATCAGCTTTTTAAGGCGGTTCAAATAGGAAGACACCATTTCCTTTACAAATGCAAATTAAAGAATTCCGCAGTAATTAATCTTATAATCATGAAAAAATCGCCATTAATACTATCATTAACAGCGATCTTGAAATTTAAGGGATTCCTCTGGCTTCTATCAGAAAGGAAGATCATCCGACTCGTCCTCGGTAAATGTGGTTACCGGAGGCAATGGATTACTGCCAGAAGATGAAGGAGACGAACCAGCGCTTCCAGCCTTATCTACTTTCCATGCTTTTACTTCTGTGTACCAGCGAGAATTATATTCACGGCTTTCAATGTCAATTGAAGCAGTAACAGAGTCATTAATTTGCAGGTTAGCCTGCTCAATTTTGTCTCCCCAAAGTGAAATACAGACCTTCTTTGGATATTGAGAAGGTATTTCAAGAATGAATTCCTGCTTGCGCCAAGTTCCGTTTTTACCCTGGCCGTTCACCTCAGGTAGCAAAGAGATAATTGTTCCTGTTAATTCCATTTATTACTTAATGTTTAGTGTCTTTAAAATGTAGCTTCAAAAGTAATTGTTTTGATGTTTGATTGCAAAGCAGAAACCTAATCCCCGCCAATAGCCTGTTCCAGATCGGCAATGAGGTCTTCCACATCTTCAATACCGACACTCAGGCGGATCAATGTATCTTTCAGACCCACTTTCAGGCGTTCCTCTTTGGGAATGCTCGCGTGCGTCATGCTCGCTGGGTGCGTACACAGGGACTCTACACCTCCGAGCGATTCGCCCAAAGAAAAAACTTCCAGCCGCTCCATGGTCCTTACCGCTTCTTCATAAATGTCCCCTTTTAATTCAAAAGAAAGCATTCCTCCGAAATCCCGCATCTGGCGCGCAGCCAATGCATGACCCGTGTGAGATGCCAGTCCGGGATAATAAACCTTGCCGACTTTGGGGTGGTTTTCAAGCCAATGTGCCACCTTCATGGCGTTTTCACAGTGTCGCTGCATGCGGATGTGAAGCGTTTTAATACCTCTTAAAACTAAAAAACAATCCTGAGGACCCGGTACTGCGCCACTGGCATTCTGGATAAAAGCGAGCCGGGCAGCGAGTTCATCATCATTGGTAACCAAAGCGCCCATGACCGTATCCGAGTGTCCGCCCAGGTATTTGGTCACCGAATGCATCACAATGTCCGCTCCGCTATCCAATGGATTTTGAAGATAGGGAGACGCAAAGGTGTTGTCGACGACGGTGTGGATGACTTTTTCTTTACAAATTCCGGTAATTTTTTCAATATCAAGAATTTTCAGAAGCGGATTGGTCGGTGTTTCGATCCATACCATTTTGGTTTTTTCAGAAATCGCTTCTGTTAAACTGTCGGGATTGCTGAGATCAACAAATCGGAAGATTAATCCGAATGGTTCAAAAACGCGTTTCATGATGCGGTATGTGCCGCCGTAAATATCATTGGTTGCCACAATTTCGTCGCCCGGGCGGTACAGTTTGAGAACAGCGTCGGTAGCAGCCAGGCCGGAAGCATAGCAGATCCCATATTTGCCATTTTCCAAAGCAGCCAATGCATTTTGCAGAGCTGTGCGCGTGGGGTTGTGCGTACGGGAATATTCGTATCCTTTGTGTTTTCCCGGACTTGCCTGAACGTAGGTGGAAGTTTGATAGATCGGCGTCATTATTGCACCGGTGGTGGGGTCAGGCTCGACGCCCGCGTGTATTGCTTTGGTTCCGAATTTCATTGTTACGGTGTTTTTGAGCACGAATTCACCGTTTTGGTGAGTCGCGAAGAATATGAATTTTATCGCCGCTGGCGCATTTTTGAGCCGTGGAATAACCTTCTGTGATAAAGGTAAGATTATGAAAAACCTTTTATCCAAACAAGTGGTTATTCTGTTACCGGAGCAAAGCGCACGTTTTAAAAATACATTAGCCTTGGAAACCACTACACCTAAAAAATTCTCGTTACCGGTCGTTGTCAGTATTCTAATGACCGTGGTACCGCTTGTCACCACTTCTATTCTCACCGCCTGGGCCATTAACCACGAGAATGTGCTTCGTAATCTTCCATTTCAATGGTGGCTGGGCGTAACTTTTATCCTGACACTTGCTTCCTCTGCAGCATTGACGCCGCCGACGTTTCTGGCACTGGTTTACGGATACTTTCTGGGATGGAGCGCTTTGCCCATGTTGTTCGGACTTAACCTTGGCGCTATTGCGATAATATATGTATCTGCCCATTTTTTACATGCATCTTCGGTTCGCGAATATCTGATTCAGATTTACCCTCAGGTAGGTTCATTGCTTCGTAAGTTTTATAAAAATGAATTAAGGCTGATTTTTTTCGCCAAGCTTTCTCCTGTTTTACCTTTTGCGATCACCAACCTGTTCTTTGCCATGGCCGGCGCACGTTTCAAACAGGTACTTGCGGGTGGTACAATGGGCATGATACCACGAACCGTCCTCGCGGTTTGGGCAGGTAAGGAAGCCCAGGACATTCGCTACCTGCTGGAACACCCCAATGAAGGATTAGCCACTAAAATTATTTTAATAGTGCTAATCATCGTTTCCACCCTTGGAATCGGTTATTTCTTTCGGGATAAGACTATGGTAGAATAATAAACCAATCTGAAAGGATATTCCGGACTTCTTTGGTAATATCGTACAATAATAGGGTACGAAACGATATAAATCCATTTGCTTGATCCTGTTTCTTTGTGGTAAAGTTATACTTACTCAAAAAGTACAATGAAATCCTTACCACTCATAGATCTTGTCATTGTGATTGCCTATCTGGTAGGGATGGTAGCGGTAGGTATTTATTTTTCCCGTAAAAATACGACAGCCGATCAGTTCACAAAAGCTTCAGGAAAGATCCCAGGCTGGGCGATCGGTATTTCGATTTATGCTACATTTTTAAGCAGCAACACATTTCTAGGTGTACCCGGAAAAGCATTTGGAAGTAACTGGAATTCATTCGTTTTCAGTTTGTCAATGCCACTGGCGGCCTGGGTCGCAACCAAGTACTTTATTCCTTTTTACAGAAATACAGGAGCAGTATCAGCTTACACTCATTTGGAGCACCGTTTTGGGCCTTGGGCTCGTACCTATGCGGTTGTTTGTTTTCTGCTGACGCAACTGGCCCGGATGGGTTCAATTTTCTTTGGTATCGCATTAAGCTTGCAGGCATTAACGGGCTATCCTATGTCCACGATTATGGTGGTTGTAGGAATTTGCATTGTACTTTACACCGTGATGGGTGGTATGGAAGCCGTAATCTGGACCGAAGTGGTTCAGGGCGTGATCAAGACCATTGGCGCATTGGTAATCTTATACCTCGTGGTGACCGGAATGGACGGTGGAATGTCCCGGATCATTGATATCGGGCAGGCGGAGGACAAATTCAGTCTTGGAAGCTTTGCACCGGACTTTACCCAGGCATCATTTTGGGTTGTGCTACTGTACGGGTTTTTCATGAACCTGAACAATTTCGGGATGGACCAGAATTACGTACAGCGGTATCATACAACCTCATCTATTAAAGAAGCAGCAAGTTCGGTCTGGCTTTGCGTGTACCTGTACTTGCCAGTATCATTGATTTTCTTTTTGCTGGGTTCTTGCTTGTACGCTTATTATCAGACCAATCCCGAATTGCTTCAGATTGTGAAAATGCAGGTGGCTAATGAAAGACTGCCGGGTGGTAGCGCGGCCGCTGTTTCGCAGCTGGCAGCGACACTTACTCCCGGGGATTATGGGGATAAAGTAATGCCTCACTTTATGGTGACCAAAGTCCCTGTCGGCTTGCTGGGGCTCATTATCGCCGCTATTATGTCTGCCGCAATGAGCACGATAAGTTCGGGTATGAATGCATCTGCTACTGTTTTCTCTGTTGATATTTATCAAAAATACATTAAGCCAGACCTCGCCCCGCGTGAATCGCTGCGCCTGCTATACATTGCTACCACCGTTTTCGGGCTGCTCGGAATGATCACTGGTATCGCGATGATAGGCGTCAAAAGTGTGCTGGATGTGTGGTGGATGTTGTCGGGTATTTTTGCGGGCGGAATGCTGGGCCTGTTCTTGCTAGGCATCATATCCAGAAACACTAAAAATGCGGAAGCGCTCACAGCTACGTTACTCGGTATAGCAGTGATCATCTGGATGACTTTCTCGTTCAGCCTTCCAGAGGAATATGCTTTTTTACGTAACCCGCTGCATCAGAACATGATCATGGTAGTCGGTACCCTGACCATCTTTCTGACGGGTTTGCTACTGACCAGATTCAAACGACAGGTTCCCGGGAAAAGGGAAGTTGTGATGGATGACCATTAATCCAGAGATATAAGCCTTTTTAACTCCTGACACTTTCAATTATGACTTTCGTAAAGCCAAACTCCGTTCTGCTGCCCAAAGGATTTATACCAGTAATGCTCACACCTTTTCTGGAATCGGGAGAGATCGATTATGATGGGTTGAGAGCATTAACAGAAATGTATCTCGAAGCAGGCTCAGCAGGGCTTTTTGCCAATTGTTTGTCCAGTGAAATGTATGAACTGACTGAGGATGAAAGATTAGAGATCACGAAAACGGTGGTTGACCAGGTTGCCGGCCGCGTTCCGGTGGTGGCAACGGGAACATTCGGTGGCCCGATTGCGGAGCAGGCGGCATTTGTTAAACGTATATATGATACCGGAATACAGGCAGTCATTGTTATCAGTGGTCTGCTGGCCGAGGAACACGAGTCCGATGCTGTTTTTATAGAAAGAGCGAAAGAACTTATTGCTTTGACGGACGACATTCCACTAGGATTCTATGAATGTCCGGTTCCCTATAAAAGGCTGATTAACAGTGAATTACTGGCTGAGCTGGTTAAGACGAAACGAATAGTTTACCATAAAGATACCTGTCTGGATATCGAAGAGGTGATCCGCCGTATAAAAGTGGCAGAGGGTTTTAACTTCGGACTTTATGACGCCTATATGGTCAACGCGGTAGCTTCCTTGCGTGCTGGCGCAGCCGGGTTGTCGTGTATTCAGGGGAATATTTATCCTGAACTGATTGTCTGGATCTGCAACAATTATCAGGATCCGGAAAAGCAGGAAGGTATCGACAAGCTGCAAAAATTCTTTGAGGATTCAATGGATGTGGTGCATACGGCCTATCCTACGATTGCCAAGTATAGCCTTCAGCGAAGAGGGTTCCCGATCTCTACGTACACACGCAGGGACGTAGGAGTGCTTACGGACGATTTGAAGGAACAAATGGACGAGCTTCTGGACGAAATAGACCAGATCCAGACCGATCTGGGGATAATAAGCGTGTTTAAAAAGAACCTGGTGAAATAATCTTTTACAGCTATGACTTTTCCTAATCAACAAATTCTGCATCGGGTAACACAGGGAGATGAAGCGGCATTCACACAGCTTCGGTCCTATTTTCATACGCCCGCTTTTAAGTTTTGTTCTGTGATTTTAAAGGACGAACAGGAGGCGGAGCTGATTATCCAGGATGTTTTTGCCAAAATATGGGACGAAAGGTTTCAGCTGAAAACCGAAGATAATTTCCAATCCTACCTGTTCATGAACCTGAGAAATCAGATTTTTGGACAGATGAAAAAATATACTGACCCTACTGCCAGGACGCAGTACCTTGAAAAGATTCATTCGTTTAAAGAGAACTAGCGACGACTAATTCGTTGTAACCAGTATTAATTTATTATAATTCTGAGATGCAATAGTATTTTTCTAAACTTTATTTTTAAATTTAGATAGATACATCAAGATTTTTCTTTTTAAATTGAGTGTTGGCAGCTCACGCTTAATCCTGTCAGGCATCGATTTTAAAATGAAACCGCATTTTCACAAAGTCCCGATACCATCGAGGACTTCTTTTAGTATTCGACATGACAAAGACTCGGGCTTTGGCACAGTCTGGCACTTCCACCCCGAACTGGAACTTCACTACCTGATCAAGGGAAAAGGTGTAAGGTTCATCGGAGATAACATCAGCAATTTTTCGGATGGAGAACTGATTCTGCTGGGGGAAAATCTGCCGCACACCTGGCGTGTGGAAGAGGGTACCTTCAATAGTGGTTCCGAAGCTATCATTATTCATTTCTTGCCCAATTGCCTGGGTAGCGAGCTGCTACTGCTGCCCGAAGCGTATCAGATTCCAAAGCTGTTTGAAAAAGCGAAAAGAGGGTTGCTGGTAAGTGGCGAGGCCAGGGAGAGGATCATACCATTGATGCATTCGGCAGTACAGGCGCAAAATTTGGACAGGCTTATTGCTCTTTTATCTATACTCAAAATACTGGCTGAAACCAGTGAATACGATACGATTGCCTCGGCTCACGCATTCTACAAGTCCAATGACTCTGAAACCCTGCGGCTGAATAAGATATATGCCTATACGTTATCCAACTACAGGAGCGACATTTCATTGCAGGATGTGGCTTCCATTGCGAACCTGGGGATTACGTCTTTTTGCAGGTATTTTAAATTAATGACCAAAAAAACCTACAATGATTTCCTGGTAGAAATCAGGATCAGCCAGGCCTGCCGGTTGTTGATTGAAGATAAAATGGCAACTGAGGTGATTTGTTTCGAGTGCGGCTTCAATAATGTATCCAATTTTTACCGGCATTTTAAAAAAGTGACCGACATGACTCCTCTGGAATACAAAAGGAAGTATTTATATAAAACCGCACCCGAAATGATCTAATGTTAGTTGTTGTGATTCTTCATCCATTCGTCCATCGAGTATCGGCCGGAACCTATAATGGAGAACGTCAGAACCAACATCAGCGTGATCATGGAAAGCCATAACTCAGAGTTAAGATAGGAGAAGCCCATTCTGACGTTTACAAAGAAAACGGCTGTTAGTAGAATGGGGATCTGTATGATCGAAGCAATCCGGGTAAGGCAGCCCATTGCAATCAAAAAACCTCCGAATATGTGAGCAAAAGCCACATAATGAACGGCGGTAACGGTGTAGAGGTGAAAATCCAGACCGGTTACCAGGTGCGATAATCGTGTGGTATCGCTGATAAAGCTGATACCTTTTGCAAATAGAAAAACTCCCAAAGCGATACGAACGAAATCCATCCAGGCCGGATGATGCGTATCGCCCCAATGCTCGATTCGATCCATCATGTTCATAACTACTGAAATGTTTTGGTTTCCAGAAAGTTAAAAATTTTAATGGATTATGTCAAGATTAATTATAACTAAGATTTATCGATCAGGGAGGTGTGTTTGGTATCCTGCATCTTGATATAAATGATGAGGGAAATAAAAATACAAGCCGTAACGTACCAGTAATAGTAGCTCTCATGACCCAAATTTTTCGCCCAAAGTGCGAGATACTCAGCCGTTCCGCCGAAGATAGCGACCGTCAGCGAATAGGGCAGGCCCACTCCCAACGCACGTACCTCAACCGGAAATAATTCTGCCTTCACCACTGCATTAATGGAGGTATAGCCACTGACGATGATCAGGGCGGCCATTAACAAGCCAAATGCGCCCCACATTTCGGTAGTGTGGCTGAGTGTACTAAGTAACGGATAAGTGAAGATGGTCCCCAAAACCCCGAATGAAATTAGTAATGGTCGCCTGCCGACCTTGTCGCTGATCGCGCCGAAAACCGGTTGTAGAAGCGCGAAGATCAGCAATGAGCAAAAAGTCAGCAGCGTAGACTGGTATTTGGTAAGCCCAACCGTATTCACGAGAAACTTCTGCATGTAGGTCGTGTACGTGTAAAACGCCAGCGTACCTCCCAACGTGAGACCGATTACGACCATAATGGCTTTGGGATGTTTCAGCAATTCCCGTAATGACCCCTTTTTCTTAGTGGTCAATTCTTTGGTCTGAAATGCCTCGGTTTCATTCAAATGTGCTCGGAGGTACAATGCTACCAATGACAAAATGGCCCCCAAAACAAATGGTATCCGCCAGCCCCAGTCATGCATTTGCTTGTCTGTCAGGAAAATATTTTGAAGTATCAGCTGCAAACCCAACGCTATAAGCTGCCCGCCAATCAGAGTAACATATTGAAAGCTGGAATAAAATCCCCGCCTCTTTTCAGTGGCTACTTCGCTGAGATAAGTGGCAGAAGTGCCGTACTCTCCTCCGACGCTCAACCCTTGCAAAAGTCGGGCAAGTAGCAATAAAATGGGCGCTGCGATGCCTATGCTGTTATAACCTGGCAAAAAAGCGATCAGTAATGAACCGAATGACATCAGCAGAACGGATAATGTCATCGACAGTTTGCGTCCTTTCGTATCGGCCAGTTTGCCAAAAATATAACCACCAATCGGCCTCATCAGAAAACCTACCGCGAATATTCCGGCCGTATTAATCAGTTGAACAGTGGGATTGGAATCGGGGAAAAAAGTACTTGCGAAGTAAAGAGAGAAAGCAGAATAGGCGTACCAGTCGTACCATTCGACAAGATTTCCGGCAGAACCTCCCATAATGGCTTTCAGCCGCCAGCTTGTATCATTTTGCGGTAAATCCTGCTTCATAAACGGAGGTTTAGTTTTTTACAATTTACTTAAATAAAGTACAAATCCACGCACCAGCCTGCTCTACCAGCTGAGAATGGCCACTTTTAAGTACAATATAGTGATCTGCGGGAAGCAGGTCGGCGAGTTTTTTAACGTCGGCCGCTTTCAGCAGTTTGTCGAATTTTCCGGTAAAGAGAATGATGCGAATGCGGTTTTCTTTGGCTTTGGCATAAAGTTGCGGTATATCGAAACGCAGCTGCCTGAATGCTACCCAAGAATTATAAATAGTTTCGCGCTTTTCTTGCGTGTTCAGTACCTGTTCTGTAAACCTGACCAAACTGCTATTCAAAAACCCGGTCTTTTGAAAAATATGGACATACCTGAAAAATGTCTCAGGATGCTGCATCATCCATTTGAATAAAAATCTGGTTGGAGCAAAACGTGAAGCTAACGTGTAAAGCGGATGTTCCGAAACGCCGTCAGGAGCAATCAGGAATGCATTTTCGATTTGGGATGAGAATGCTTCTACTGTTGCCAGCGCAAACCTTCCACCCATACTGAAACCCGCAACGTCAAATTTGGAGATACTGTGTTGAGTCAAAAAATCGCCGACTAGTTTAGTCCAAAGATCTTTCGTAATGACCTGCTCAGGGGGATTTTTGCTTTGCCCGTAAAAAAACAAGTCAAATGCGTAAATGGTGTAATGTTCATCAAGATGTGTTTCAAGGGACTTGAAACAGCTAATTCCATCCTGGCCAATGCCGTGGAATGCGAGGAGAATATTGGGTCCGGTACCGAGTTTTTGGTAGTTTAAACTGGTCGGAATGGTGTCATTCATTCTATTTTCCCTCAATTCTTAATTGAGTCACAAAGTCTTCGAAGGGGATGGAGTCTTCATTTTTTCGTTCTTCTACTAGCAAAGAATCCAGTAAATCCTGCGCGATCTGGCCATGTTCTTCCAGACTTATTATCAGGTCTGTTTTTTGACCTTTCTGATTAGTTATGAATTGAATGCCAGTCATGTTCGTAGTATTTTAAACCAAGTTAGCAAAAAACAAAAAGACCTCCAAGCTTGTCCGTTTTCGGGATATTCAGGGAGGTCTTGGAGTAATGTTATGATTACGATTCCATCAGATAGGCTTTGATAAAATCATTGATCTCACCATTGAGAACTGCATCGGTATTGGAAGTCTGGTGATCGGTCCGGTGGTCTTTGACGCGACGGTCGTCGAGTACATAGCTCCGGATCTGCGAACCCCATTCAATTTTGCGTTTAGAAGCTTCCACTTCGGCTCGCGCAGAATTGCGTTTTTCAAGCTCGATCTGATAAAGTCGTGACTTTAAAAGCCTGATAGCCACTTCTTTATTCATGAGCTGAGAGCGTTCCTGCTGACAGGCAATAATGATACCAGAAGGTTTGTGGTGCAAACGCACTGCAGTCTCAACCTTGTTCACATTCTGCCCACCAGCACCGCCAGAACGGTAAGTATCCCAGGTAATGTCAGCCAAATTCACATCAATTTCAATGTTGTTATCCGCTAGCGGATACACATATACAGATGTAAATGAGGTGTGACGGCGCGCGTTAGAATCGAAGGGAGAAATGCGGACCAGACGATGCACGCCGTTTTCCGATTTCAGGTTCCCGTAAGCGTATTCACCATCTATTTCGAGGGTTACAGATTTTACACCTGCAACATCGCCATCCTGCAAATCCACTTCACGAACCTTGTAACCGTTTTTCTCTGCCCACATGATATACATCCGCATCAGCATAGATGCCCAGTCCTGGGATTCGGTGCCACCGGCACCTGCATTGATTTCGATCACAGCGGGAAGTTCGTCACCTTCTTCTCCCATCATTTTTCGGAATTCAACTTCTTCCAGCTTGTCTGAGAGCTTTTTACCTTCTTCGTCAACCTCTTCTTCCGTTGCTTCATTGGATTCATAAAATTCCCAAATCGTGTCCAGATCGTCCCGCAAGCGTGACAATTCCTCGTATCCATTTGTCCAGAATTTCAGTCCGCGAATTTCCCGCATTGTTTTTTCGGCACGCTCTGAATCGTTCCAGAACTCCGGCTGAACGGTCTGCTGTTCAAGATCTTCTAGCTGTTTTTTTCGGTTACCGTAGTCAAAGATACCTCCCCAAAGCCTCTACACGGGCCTTCAAGTCTTTCAATTGCTCTAATGTCATTTGAAGTTTTGAATGTTAAGTTGAAAAATGAGCCTTGGGTTTCGAATGGTATTATGTTTGTCACACTGAGTAATTATTTGTCATCCTGAGCGGAGTCGAAGGAATTGCAGGGTGCTTATTCACTTCGACTCCGCTCAGTGTGACAAATAACTTTGCCCAGTATGACTCCGGGGCCAATTTTCTGTAACCAAGACATAAAGTCACAAAGGTATAACAATTCGCAAGAATGGTCGGTTTCACATAAATAGGAAGCCTTGTAGATGTAGGCATTCCGGCAAATCGTCTTAACTTTGCGTGAAAATTTTGTCAACCCATTTCGTACAATAAAAATACCAGAAAATGGCTCAAACATATGATGTGATTGTAATTGGTAGCGGCCCCGGAGGTTATCCCGCAGCCATTCGTGCTTCCCAATTAGGACTTAAAGTTGCAATTGTTGAAAAAGAAAGTTTAGGAGGAATTTGCCTTAACTGGGGTTGCATCCCAACCAAAGCACTGCTGAAAAGTGCCCAGGTTTTTGAATACATTAAGCATGCAAAAGACTATGGTATCAATGTAGGTGATTCGTCTGCCGATTTCGGAGCCGTGATCAAACGCAGCCGCGGCGTTGCCGATACCATGAGCAAAGGGGTATCATTTTTGATGAAAAAGAATAAGATCGACGTCATCATGGGTACTGGTAAAGTAAAAGGCCAGAAGACAGTTGAGGTGACGGATAAAGATGGCAAAAAGGTTGACTATACTGCCGGCAAAGGTGTTATTATTGCAACAGGCGCACGTGCCCGTGAATTGCCAAACATTAAAATTGATGGTCAGAAGGTAATAGAATACCGTAAAGCCATGAGCCTTGAAAAACAACCTGCATCATTATTGGTGGTTGGTTCAGGAGCTATCGGAATGGAATTTGCATACGTATATGCATCAATGGGTACCAAGGTGACTGTTGTTGAATTCCTTCCAAACCTTGTTCCGGTAGAAGACGAGGACATTTCAAAAGAAATTGCGAAACAATATAAGAAGATCGGCATCGAGACTTATGTCAATTCTTCTGTTGAAAAAGTCGATATAAGCGGTAACGGTTGCAAAGTAACGGTGAAAACACCGGATGGCGAAAAGACATTTGACGTAGAAGTTGTGCTTTCAGCGGCTGGAATTGTTGCAAATCTTGAAAATATCGGTTTGGAAGAAACAGGTATCAAAACTGACAAAGGTAAAATCACCGTTAACGAATGGTACGAAACCAGCGTTCCCGGATTCTTTGCAATTGGTGACTGTACGCCTGGTCCGGCATTGGCACACGTTGCTACTGCTGAGGCTATTATCTGTGTTGAAAAAATTGCAGGTCACAAAACCGAGCCTCTTGACTACGGTAACATTCCGGGATGTACATTCTGCCAGCCAGAAATTGCCTCTGTTGGATACACCGAAAAGAAAGCAAAAGAAGCAGGCTACGAAATCAAAGTGGGTAAATTCCCATTCAAAGCTTCTGGTAAAGCGGTAGGTGCCGGTGTCACCGATGGTTTTGTAAAAGTGATCTTTGACGCAAAATATGGTGAATTCCTTGGTGCTCACATGATCGGTGCCAATGTTACAGAAATGATCGCAGAAGTAGTAGTTGCACGTCAGCTGGAAACAACTTCGCATGAAATCCTTCGCTCGATCCACCCTCACCCGACAATGTCTGAAGCATTGAAAGGCGCAACTGAGGCAGCTTACGGCGAGGCGATTGATTTGTAGTTTGGAAATATAATTTTATAAAAATCATAGGGTATTCATTTAATCGGATACCCTATTTTTTTAATGATTTGTGTAAATTTGGAATCTTGTCGAAAAGGAGTTACTTCCTGTCATTCATAGTGATACGGGTATTTTTAAAATTTTTGATTCTTGAAGAATGCTAATTACTCCAATGATTTTGATGAACTGTGGAAAAAGGAGAGTGAAATAAAGTCGCGCTGGGGTAATCTAATCTTCTGCTTTGGATATTTATTTGGCTACCCTGCGACCTCCCTGCTCTATCTTCTGAGAAATGACCCAGGTTTTCCTGAGGTATTAAAGGCCGAACTCATATTCAGCGGTGTTACGCTGATCCTGCTGATCCTGCATTTCCTGGGGAAAATAAATGCTCAAAAGACCACCTTTCTGGTGTACCTCGCATTGCTTCCCGCACATGCGTACATCCTCGCAAATGTGCCGCACGCGTCTTACGACCGGGCGACGTTCAACATGACACTCGCGCTGATCTTTTCGTTCATCGTGGTCAGATGGCGGGCTGCATATGGTTTTATTGTCACATTTTTACTGTTCCTGCTCTTTCCGGCCGCTTTGTATGTTGGTCACCCAACCTACTTTTACCAGTTCATGAGTGAAGGAGGACTGTTTTTCTTTATGGGACAAATGCTATTCCCATTTATTGTGTATTTCAATGAGCGAAGGCACAAACGTGAATTTTATTACCGGTATGCCCTGGAAGAACAGAACCAAAAACTTGAAAAACAAAAGGAAATAGCAGAAAATGCGACATTGGCCAAGTCAGAATTTTTATCGACTATGAGTCATGAGATCAGAACACCATTGAATGGTATTGTTGGAATTGTACATCTTTTGCAGGAAAATAAGTCAAGGGATAGTCAGGAAAAGGAATTGATAGAGACATTAAAATTCTCATCCACTCACCTGATGGCGGTCGTCAATGACATACTTGATTTCAACAAGATCAATTCCAATCATGTGAAGCTTGATCCGGTCAGTTTTAATCCGGAGTTGCTGCTCAAAAACCTCCAAAATACTTTTGCGCCGAAAGCCAGAGAGAAAAATCTGGACCTGATATTCGAGACATCACCGCTCCTTCCGAAGCTCACCGGCGACCAAGTAAGGCTCAGCCAGATCATTACCAATCTGGTACACAATGCGATCAAGTTTACGGATCAGGGTTTTGTGAAATTATCAGTCACAGAAATGGGCAGGACCAGCCATTTGATCAGGTTGGAATTCAAAATTTCCGACAGTGGTATTGGTATTTCCGAGGATCAGCAAGCAGCCGTTTTTCAAATTTTCACACAAGTGAAAAGCCTGGTCAAAAGGCAGGATGGCGGAACCGGGTTGGGCCTCGCGATTTCCAGAGAACTGGTACGCCTGTTTGGAGGAGAGTTGAAACTCGAAAGTAAGCTGGGAAAAGGGTCCACATTCTCATTTCAAATTGCGTTGCCCTATTCTATTTTACAGCAAGAGCTTGAAAAACCCGCTGAAAAATCATTGCCTGAAATCAGTTCCAAAGCCAAAGTACTCCTGGTAGATGATAATTCGACCAATTTACTACTGGCTAAAAGGCTTTTGGAACGAAAAGAAATACCTTTCGACATTGCTTCTAATGGCCAACAGGCGGTTGAAATGCACCTTTCGGATCGTTATGACCTAATTTTTATGGATTTAAGAATGCCGGTTATGGATGGATTCAAAGCCACAAGCCTGATCCGTCAGCACGATGCAAAGATTCCCATCGTGGCGCTCACCGCGTCTGCATTCGAAGACGAACGCGAACGTGCGATGACCAGCGGATTTAATGGATACCTGGTAAAGCCCTTTCTCCCGCCCGACTTTTACGACATTGTTTACAAGCACATCGGGATTGTGGATTAACAGCCGGAAATAGCAGCGCAACCGCTATTTTACCTTTTGCCGACGCTGCATTGCCTCCCGCCAGGTGGTCAGAATGATCCCTTCTTTTTCAATGTATTTTTTAAGCTCAGGATCGATCATTGCCAGAAAATCGCCTTCTCTTGTCGGCCAGGAATCAGAGATCTTTGGAAAAACCTCGGTATGAATGGTGCAATGCATGATGACCATCGTTAGGCCGGGTTTCAGTTTTCCAAATGCCTCCATGTATTTCGCAGTCTTATATTTTTGTAGTGCTTTTTCCGACTGATCACCGTTTTCAGGCCCTTTCCAGCCATAACTGGTGTTTTCAAGATCGTCGAGCACGGGCAAACCAGCATTCCAAAGTTGCTTTCCTACTTGCTGGGTCATTTCAAATCTTTCCGCGATCATCTTTTCTTCGGCCTTAATAGCCGTATTATGGCCGCCTGGAAACATGACTGGAATTTTCTCCTGCATTCCAACTTTCAGATATCTTTCCAAAAATTCAGGTTTAGCGAAGAGCGTTCCCATATGCGAATCGAGGTGTGTAGGCTCAAAGCCCATTGTTCTGGCCCGATCCAGCTGTGCCCGGATCTCCATTTCAACTTCATCGGGAGAAGCATTTTTTACAACATCAGCCACACCCCGCCACATTGCTCCCTGGGGATCGACCAATCCTTTTACCTGATTTTTGCCCGCTAATGGTCCCCAGCGATAATCTTTCCATTCGGAAGTCATGGTGAGGTGCAAGCCAGCGTCGATATCCTTATTTTGTTTCCAATAATTAACAAAACCCGGTACCCAGCCGCACGGCATCATCACACTCAGCGAATTAGCAACACCCTCCCGGATTGCCTTTATAGCGCCCTGGTTCGACTCGTAAGACATTCCGACATCATCTACGTGAATGATCAATACTTTTTTGCCTTTCGGGTACCCAAGCTTTTCGGCATAAGTAGTCTCGGCGGTTTGGGCGAAAGAGTAATGACAAGCTAAGGTAACGAGCAGGAGTAAGATTTTTGTGGTAAGGGATTTCATGGACGTGTAGTTTTGATGATAAGGCAGAAGTTATTTGTAAATACCTTTTGCAAATGATTTCGTACTAGTCTTGCCCTTATTTTGTGTCTGGACTTATTTGTACAGGAGAATCCCCTGAACGAAATAAGTATCGTCATTTTTTGAAATAGATCTTACAACCACTTTAATTTGATTTTGAGCGTCTTTATGGGTAAAAACCAACTTTTCCTGAGGAATATCCATCGATTGATTGCCAAATTCTGCGGTTAATTCCTTAACCTTTTTGGCGATTTCCAGATCAGTTACTTTTTTGTTGTTCCGGTAAAGACTTAGTTTACTTCCTTTGTTATCAGGCCGGATGTTCCATTCCTTACTTCTCGTCTGTTTCTCATCACCGGAGTCGAAAAAGGTCATTTTATCAAACCCCTGGACAAGAATTTCCTTACTGGCACTATCCGAAAATTCTGAGGAAAAATTCGCATAATTCCTGGCTGGCGTTGTTAGAGATACTTCAATGTGCCTTTCAAGAACAACCTCCATTTTTCTATAATACTCATACTCTTTACGATTTTTTTCCGAAAACCCTTCGAAATATGGTTCTAGACCAATCTGTTCCCGAGATCTGAAAAAAGCAATAATGGACGTGAGTTCCTCGTAATCTCCCGCCTTCATTTTGATCTTCCCTGTGATCTGATTTTTAGCATTGAGGATTTTGTGTTCAGCTAAAATGTTATGAAATTGTTTTAACTGGCTGTTTTTAGAGACCTCAAAAATATTCCACGGACCCATTGGCAGCAAAAAGCAAAGAATGGAAAGGCTTATCGGTATCCAGCGAATGTCGTCGCGCTTTCCCGATAAGAAATAAATGGTAATAACAGCCAACCAAATAGCAAGTACGGCAACAATGTAGCGGTTTTCAGTAATGCCATAGTCACCGATCCTTCTCGTAATGCCGATGAACAGGAGGACGATCAATGGCAGAAGGGCCAGGTAATACCGCCGGCTGAAAATTTGTATCCACCGGTCGTCCTGATTTTTACGCAAAGGATAAAGTAGCAATAGGGCAAAAATTCCGGCAATTGAAAATGCCAATACCAGGTAAGCAACACCACCTTCCGGCAATTTCCATTCAAAAAGGATTTTACCTGTGTAAGCGTAAAGTATGATCAGATAAATGACTTCCAGAGGCAGCAGGACATATTGCGTGAATATTTTCAGACCATTAGGATACTCAGTTTGCTGATCCAGGTCACGAAGATTATCCGGGATTTTATTCAGAAAGAAGACGGTATGAAAAAAGGTAAATATTACAATGGCAAGATCCATTTCAATCTGCGCCGAAAACTCCACTTTGAACAGATATTTGATAGCCTGAATGGCGATTAGTAGTCCAATGAATAGGGTAAGTGAATACAATAACGCATTCAGAAATTGCAGAAAAAGTGTTTTGTTGAACTGCCAGAATCCATTTGGCTCATCAAATCCAATAAATGGGGCAAACGAAACGACAAGGTGAGCTCCCGCCAGGAAGAGTATGAAGCGATAGTAATCTGCTTGAATCGGATCTTCAGGCAGGCTGAAATAGTATAAGACCAGCAGGCCCGCAAGGCCAGCCATGACTCCGATGGTCCATGAACTTTTCCAGGCACCCCTTCTCGCCGAAAGCAGAACGGCCAGTGATAAAGGCAGGGCAAGGAATGAAACATAGGCTAAACGGATCAGCCAATTTCTTTCACTTTCAAGGGCATCGGGTGTCTCTGTGTAGCGTAGCAGTACGGCCATTTTGATTAGAGCAATCGCGACAACCCATTTGTATCGAACCGTAGTTTGAACAAAGTTTTCAGTCAGAGATTGAATGGAAGGTAATTTCATCATGTGTGGGTAAGATTATTTGTATAGCGAATGTAAATCAACAAATTTTTATTTGAATTCTGGTGCCACTTCGAAAGTACAATAGCGACCGTCTTTTCACGTTATTTGCGGAACATAACGCACCCCTAATTTCTCCGCATGACTTATTCTCGCATTCTGATCATTTGCTTGTCAGTAGCTTCACTGACTTCGGCAAAAGCACAGCATTTCGCATTAAGCCGGCTTTTTTATCCTAATGTCACACTGAAAGCGGATTACAATGTGCCGTCGAGTATGAATGGTACGAATGATTACGGAGTTTCAAGAACTGGATTTTTTGGGATCATACCCGTTCAAAGCGAGGTGCAATTGGGATACAGCCTTCGGAAAAAATTCGATTTGCGGGCGGTACATACGGTCGTACTGGCGCAGTATACCCAGATACAACCGACCATTGACGGCAAAAATGACCCTGAGAATGGTTACAAAACGCTTTCGCTGGGAGTCATTCGTTTGCAGGCCAGTATTAAGGATCGCCTTTGGGTTTACGGCGGCGGGTTGGGAATGACGGAAACCAATGAGACCTTTTTTAGTCCGCAACCTTTTTTCTGGGGAGGCGCCGCGAGGATGCATATTCTTGGTTTGAGGACGCAGATCATGTACGGGTCTGTGTTGGCATATAACCAGAAACTGCGGTTCGTTCCTGTTTTCGGGATCAATAAGGGCTTGGGAAAACATTGGCGCGCATCTGCACTGCTTCCTTTTATGGCCAATGTCAATTACAAAGCTACCAAATGGTTTAATGTAGATATGCTGGCGGGTTTGAATGGATATAGCGGCGGTTTTCAGGTTCAGACTCCCGAGGAAAAATCATTACGCCGTGAAAATTACAGGCATATCAAAGTCGGAGTGGCTGCCAATGCGCATTTGTTTACGGTACTTAATGTTTCCCTTGAAGCGGGCGTGACCACTTTTCGTCAATTGCGGACGTTCAACAGCGCGCGAGAAAATCTGACCTCGTACACACCTGCGACCACGCCTTACATTGGCGCGAGTGTACGCTACATTACAAGCAGGTCGCGCCTGTCTTCGAAGTTTACGAGGAGAATGGGACTTGGTGAGGCTGGGATAAACTGGTAGTTTTTTAGAAAATAGCCCTTTAAAATAATTTTAGACTAGTTTTTCAGCTTCTGTTTTCAACAGGTTTTTGTCGATAGGCACTACACCTACCATTTCACAAACCAGTCCACCGCCCAGATTCGAGATAGCCGCGATGGATTTGGGTGGCAACCCTAATGCAACACAGCAAGCCGCAATGCTGATCACCGTATCGCCAGCTCCTGAAACATCGGCGATCTGGCGGATATGCGCAGGCAGCGTATGTACTTCTTCTTGAAAATCAATGATAACACCTCTTTCCGAAAGCGTGATGAGCGCTCCTTTAACGTTGAGTGCTTCTTTCAAATGTTGAACAGTAGCCCGTAGTTCTTCCGGATTATCCACATTGAATTCTACTTTCAAACCCTCACGCAGTTCTTTCAGATTGGGTTTGAAAAGGGTGGTGTGGCTGTAAGCCAGAAAGTTACGTTTCTTTGGATCAACTACTGTGGGCACATTGTGAGCATTGGCAAAGGAAGTAATCTCGGAGATAGACTCGGGAGTTAGTACACCTTTGTCATAATCTTCAAAAATGATGACCTGGCAGGATGGAATCAGCTCTTTGGCTTTGGCGATCAGTTTTTCAGTTTCTGATGCTGAAACAGGTTTATCAGTTTCGGTATCGATACGGACAACCTGCTGAGAACCAGCAATAATCCGTTCTTTGATCGTCGTGATCCTGTGTTCGCTGCGGATCAGTCCTTCGCAGTTCAACCCCTTTTCGGTCAGGCTGTTTTCTAACAAATCGCCAGCACTGTCGGCACCGATTACGGAGCAAATAATGGCTTCTGCGCCCAATGACTGGACATTCAAAAGGACATTACCCGCACCACCCAGCCGGTATTCACGGGTCTGGACATTGACCACGGGAACCGGGGCTTCTGGTGAAATTCTTTCTACTTTTCCCCAAACGTATGAGTCCAGCATCACATCCCCGATCACCAGTACACGCAGGGAATTAAATGCTTCAAATACCTGATTAATATTCATTGAAATAATACCGTATTGAAAATCTAAACTTTTGCCTGACTAAAAATCAGACGTTGGCAACAAAATGGAGGCTAGTAACCTGAAATCTTTTATTGAGATAGAGCCTGTGAGCGTCTGTTCTCGCTTCACTTACCCCGGAATCCAGATGGACCTGATTGTAGTTTTCTTTTTGCGCGTAATCCATAATCCAGTCGACGAGAATGCCTGCATAACCTTTGCCGCGATGACCAGGTAATGTCGACAGGTCGTCAATGTAGATATATTTTCCGCGGAAAAGGTTGTAGCCGGTTTCAAAAACCGCAATGGCCGCAGCCTCATTGTTATCTTCGATAAAAACGATTTGGCGGTTATCCGCAAGGGTTTTCTGTACTGCCTCGT
>NZ_JBDSFX010000030.1:0-5855 GCF_039919315.1 Dyadobacter sp.
GGATACAAAATGGTCTGCGAAATTGAATTTGCTCCGGACATACCGCTGCACCAGCGAGAAGGTTAGGTTGTCGCTAACCCGGTGATGAAGCGTTAAAGTGGCAGAGCTGTTTTTTGTTCTGCCAAAATCGGAGGGACTTTGTACGGTCAGATTTTTTGCGTAATGGTCAAAATCGAATGTGCCGTCGCCATTGTTCTTTACATATACACCGCGGTCGTATTGCTGCACACTCTTTTCGTGGGCATAATTTACTTCCAGGTTCAGGCTCGTATTGGAGGAAAAGATATAACTCAGCGATGGTGCGAAGAAAATGTTACTTACTTTCTGGTAATCCCGGAAACTGTTTGTGCGGTCATAGCCAACAACAGCCCGGTACAATAGTTTTTTGTTTTTAGTCAGTGCGCCGGTTGCATCTGCTGAAAACCTCGCGGCATTCCAGGTGCCATAAGCGGCGGTGAATTCAAAACGGTCCTCGGCCTGCGGTTTTTTTGTCACGAAATTGATAATCCCACCAGGCATACTTTCACTTAGCAGTACCGAGGCGGGGCCTCTTAATATTTCAACATTTTCGATGTTGTAAAGTAATGGCTGCTGGCTCCAAAGATATAATGTCCCTCGGATGCCATTGAAGGTCGTAAAGCTGGCGTCATTCGGGTTGTAGCCGGTGAAGCCACGAAGGGCAAAGCCACCCATCGAATTATTGGCTTTCACACCAGTCATCAAAGGTGCAATGTCATTAAGCGTAAATGCCTGACGGTCTTTAATGATCTGCTGTGAAATAACCTGAATAGACTGAGGAGTTTCCAGGACAGGAATGTCCGTGCGGGTGGCCAACATGGAATGGCTGGTTTTGTATTTCGTATTCCTGCCGGTAATGGTTACTTCTTCCAGTTGCTTCTGGTCCTGTGAAAGTTGCAGGTTAAGGTTTATTGTTTTCCCGGAAACAATTGCGACATCCTGCTTTAATGCTGCGTAACCCGTACTGGAAACCAGCAAGGTGTATTTTCCAGCTGGAATGTTTCTCAATGAGAAATATCCGTTTCCGTCTGTATAAGTCCCATATGGGGTATCCTGGAGGCGAACATTGACCTCGGATAGCGCTTCGTTCTGAAAAGAAATAATATGTCCCGTAAGACCGCCGGTCTGGGACTTGCATACGGTAGCTAAGCTAAATACGCAAAGTATTAGGAAAGTAAATTTGATCATTTTGTCCGTTTTGAACCACTATGAATGTGACTGATTCATGCATAACCATTGGCCTGACTTTGCAGTGCAGGCTTTCGAAGCGTCAACAATCTTTCAAAAAATCAGAAAGAAACGTTTGAACCTCAGATGGTAGCCGGATGTTTTGGAGGAGAAAAAATAGCGAAAGGAATTCCTAGGACAGGAATTTCGTCAAAATGAATGTAGTCGTTGCGAAAATGAACTAAGATGGGAGAAAAATTTGTCAGCAGATATTCGGGAGCGAAATGACAGTCGATTGCATTGCTAACCGAGATATCCAGGTGCCCGCCGTCCTGAGCTGAATTGGTGTAACGAGTGGACATTACCTCGGCCATTAATACTTCCAGGCCGTCCATGCGCATGTACCTGCGCTCTTCATACCGGTTATGATCAGAAAAACTTTTTTCAACCATTAACATATAAGGTACCTGTTCGGGCCTGCTGATGCACCCCATGGCTGCCATCCATAAGTAGTTAAGCAAAATCAGAGAAGCAAGCAGGCGTTGAGCCATATTTCCGGGACTAAAAAAACCGTGTCGTTATATACGGTAATGTAACAAGGATCGATTAATTTGGATGTGCTTGTTTATTTTATTGTTGAACACATATCATTATACTACCGTTTCTGTCGGGGTTTGAAAGCGGCCTATTCCTCTGCCATTCACATTTGACGTAGATTCGGCGATGGCAAGTTTGTGTTCACGGAGAACCCTAGCAGGAAAGGCCCAACCTGATGGGAATACTCTTGTAAGTCTGTCAAGAAACCGGCGACTGAATTAATAAACCCGCGCCGCCAGCTTCTTAATTTTGGAGGCTAAGATAATCGCCGTAAGATATCTATATTTTTCATTCCTAAAATGTTTTCCAGTTTTTAAATCAATATATCCAGCTTTTGTAAGACTAAAAGTGATCAGGCTTACAGAAAAATGCAAGCGGGTTTTCTCGGGACCGAAAAGTGATTTGATTTTTATACTTCTAGTTCGGCTTTAACGATCCGGTTGTTTCTTGTAAAGGCGCGTTATGCTAGATATAAATTCCATCTATCATATGTGAAATCAATCGGTAGTTGAAACGAAGTATTCTATCCTTCGATTTTGCACCTTATCATGGACTGAATGGCTATTCTAGTACAATTTAACATGCCAAGTACCCGATAAGCGGTACGTTAAATAACTTATACGTGTGGGAAAAGTGTTGCCCTATCTAATTTTGGCAAAAGCAACTTTTATAGAGCGCACTTCCCGAATCCAGCGTGCAGGCTTTTTATCATTTGGCGTAATGATCCGAAATGGACCTTCGCCATTACCAAGTGGCTGCCCGTCTTTTGTTGTTGCAAGCAGAATCACCTGGTCGGTAAATTCAGGGTCGATCTCTGCAAGTGAATACAAAACTTCATAGCCATCGGCAGCGGAGATCAGCAGATATTTTGCCAGGTTTTCACCGCGCAGCTTTGCTCCGGTTGTCACGCCTGCTTTTTCCAGGATCTCGATCAAAGTAACGCCGGCGAACACATGCTCTTTGCCGTTCCGGTCTTTCACTTTATGGCTTACCTGTTTAAAGGTGGCAAGCTCTGTTAGTTTCAGTTCCAAGGGCGTTGTCACTTCCCCGATGACGGAAAGCGTCGCCGTATCTTGGGCAAATGATGAAAATTTAGCACACAAAAGCATTAAAAGGCTAACTGCAATGCTATGTTTAGAGAATTTGGATTTTGACATAGTTCAAGGATTTAAAATAGGATGGGAATTGGAAAATGCAGGGTTAGAAATAAATGATGAGTCTGTTAGCATACCCAGGAAAGCGGTCAAATCTTTCTTCTCGTCGTTTGTCAATGACAGGTTCTTGCCCCCGGTTTCATTGGAAACGTCTTGCAGGAAAGCACTTAGCGTCGGACTTTTCTGAATGTGCTCGCTATAATGGTCAAGAACCTGCTCAATGGTTGTAAACCGACCGTCGTGCATGTAAGGAGCGGTCAGGATAATGTTACGGAGTGTAGGAACGCGAAACCTTGCCCGGTCAATGCTTTGCCCGGTGAATTGCTCCCTGCCAATGTCAGTGGCTATGCTGTCCAGGCCGTTGTTATGGAACAGCTCCTTGAAGGTTTTAGCCCCGCCATGGCAATGGCCGCAGCTTGCGCCCCTGATGCCGCGCTTTGGGTCTGGGCCGTTTTCAAAAAGGTGCAGACCCCTTAGCTGCTGATCGGTTGGCTGGTAAGTGCCGGCCAAATACTGATCGTACTCCGAGCCAGACGAGATCAGAGTCCTTTCAAATTGGGATAGTACTTTCAGGATTTTGTCTTCCGTAATGATGCTGCTTCCAAATGCGTTTGCGAACAGCGGAGGATACAAGGCGGTGTTGTTTAGCTTTCTGGCCGACTCGCTGAGTGGTTGGCCCATTTCGTGGGGGGCTGTCAAGGGAAATTTGGCTTGATCTTCCAGGCCAGGTGAGCGTCCGTCCCAGAAATAGTTGCGCACCCAAAGTAGATTAGCCAGCGACATGGAGCTTCTGGTAGTCAGGTCCCCGTTGGTGCCTGTGCTGAATGCTTTTCCATCTGTAAAAGCTAGTCTTTGTTGATGGCAGCTTTCACAGGAAATGTTATTATTTGCCGATAAGGCTTGTTCATAAAACAGGAGCCGCCCCAAATAAACGCCTTCTTTTGTAGTGGGATTATCGGCCGGAATAACAAACCGCGAGCCGAAATTGGATGGATACTGCAAAACATAAGGTTGGGCATTTTTGCTTTGAAACGACCCGATGAGCCCACAAGAAATAAAAACAGCACAAACCAGGCTGCCCTTAGACCAACTTGCGTTTTTTTTTAATACCGTTTTCAATAAGTTTTTCATTAGCCCGAATGCATCTTAGAAGTGATTGAACACCAGGTTCACAAAGAAATTTCGACCGGCTTCTGGGAAACCTTCTACCAAAGTATAATTGACATCAAAAACATTGTTCAGCCCTGCTTCGGCAGAAATGGATTTGTAAAGCTTAACTGATGCCTTGGCATTCACCAGCGTATAAGCTTTTGCCACGGTGCCATAGCTTGTACTGTAACGGTCGCTGTTGTATTCGGCACTTGCCAGGATGTTTGCACGCCTTAAAAACGAGTAATCGGCATATGCAAAGACCTTATGCTCGGGTACATTGGTGAAAAGAATGGCCGGGTTGGTCTTGTTTTTTCTTTTGATAAAAGAATAATTGGAACCAATGCTAAGCCCTGAAATGACCCGGTAATCCAGGCCGGCTTCCGCACCATAGAACCTTGCTTTTCCTGCATTTTGCAACTGGAAACGTCCCGGCTGTACATTATCTACCTGCTGAATGATATCATCAATGATGCTGTTAAACACGCTCGCTTGCAGGCTGAGTTTATCAGCAATTTTTCCCGAATAGCTTAAATCCAGATTTACAGCTGCTTCCGCGCCCAGGTCGGGATTGGGAATCGCTTGGCCCATCCGGTAGGAATAGCGGTCTTTAATAGTGGCGAACCGGGTTTTGCGGGCTACCGATGCTTTCAGCGAATGGCTTGTATTAATATCCCAAAACAAGCCTATCTGCGCATTGACCGCATTGTTTTTGCTGTCGTCAAAATTGGTGATTTCCTGGGTCGTGGCATTATATTCCTGGGCTTTGTCGCTGCCTCGTGTGTTAAAGCTTACGCCTGGAATAACGGCCAGAGAAGTGGTAATTTGATAAGTGTTTTCAATGCCTACGGACAGGGTATTATCAATGTAACCTTGCACGGGTTCACCCAGATCATTCTCCCTGTGTACATCACGTTTATATTGCAGGTTCAACTTAAAAACATTATTGGCTAATACCCTGGACTCATATTCTGCATTGCCGCCAAATGTATAATCGTTATAGAAACTTTGAAATGCGTAAGGCCTGGTTTGCTTGGTGTAGGTCGTATCATCGTAGCTAAACAGCTGGTTCACAAACGTGTCGTAGTACAAGCGGGTCTTTACTTTGCTTTTTTCACCAACAGCTGTATTGGATATAAAATACAAGCTTTGCTTGTTCCATTTTGGCCATTTCCAGAAACGGGTCATGATCCGGGAATCGTCACCCACGTATGGTGGATTGCCTTTTTCTCCTTTTTGGTTCACATAGCCGACCACATATTCGTCGGTAGCGTTGGGTGTGAACCCTGCTTTCACGCTGAATTTAAGGTCATTGCGGTAAGCATTCTCACGGTCGTCAGTTTGCTGGTATCTTCTTTTTGTAAATTCCTCAGACAAATGAAATGTTTTTTGTTTCAGCTGCGAAGCACCAACCTGGTAAAAGAATTTGCCAAATCTGGATCCGGCATTGACATTCCACCGGTAACCATCACCGCTGTAAATGCCCGCGCGGCCATTGATCTCAAACTTGCTGACTGGTTTACGGGAAACAAGATTAATTGCGCCGCCCATGGTGTTTGCCCCGTAAAGGATCGATGCGAATCCCTTTGAGACGTTGATTTCGGCAAGATCAAATGTGGTAAACCGCCCCATATCTACGTAGCCATCATAAGGAACATAAACCGGAACGCCGTCGATGAACACAGGCACCTGGCGCAAGTCAAATCCACGCACGTAAACGACGGATTCATTTCTGGGGCCAACATTGGCGATGCTTACACCGGGCAGGAT
>NZ_JBDSFX010000031.1:0-58242 GCF_039919315.1 Dyadobacter sp.
ACACCATCGCCTGCAAAAGCAATCATCTTGCCCTCGTCTTTGAGTTTTTGAACAATATTGACTTTGTCCTCTGGTAACAGATTTCCAAAACGCTGATCGATGTTCAATTGATGGGCGACATGAGCAACCACGGCTTCTTTGTCGCCGGATAGCATGACGGTTTCGATACCCAGCTTTTTTAATTCCGCTACCGTTTGCGCAGCGTCGCTTTTTATTTCGTCCGCAATGATCACATACCCGGCGTAAGTTCGGTTAATGGCCATGGCGACAATGGTTTCGGGAATGTCAGTGATTTCTTTGGGGTAGGAAACTTCGAATTTATCAAGAAGTTTGAGGTTTCCGGCCAGCAACGCGTCTTCTCCCACTTTTCCTTTCAGCCCATGTCCTGAAATTTCTTCCACATCTACGGGTTTTTTCAATGCCAACTCCTTGGCATATTCGACCACTGCTTTGGCAACCGGATGCGTAGAGTAACTTTCCAGCGACGCCAGCTGGGTCAGAAAATGCTGTTGATCCAGTGCTGTCTCTACTTTTTGCACTTTGAAAACACCTTTCGTCAAAGTACCGGTTTTGTCCGATACGACCACATTGACCTTTGTGATTACGTCCAGAAAATTAGCACCTTTGATCAATATACCATTCCGGGAAGCCAGGCCTATACCTCCAAAGTAACCCAATGGAATGGAAATCGTAAGCGCGCAAGGGCATGCGATCACCAGGAATACCATCCCGCGATAAAGCCATTGATTGAAATCATAATCTGCTACGAAAAAGTAGGGTACCAGGATAATCATTACTGCCAGCAAAAACACAATAGGCGTATATATTTTGGCTAATCTGCTGATGAGCAATTGAGTAGGGGCCTTTCTTGCGGTTGCTTCCTGGACCATTTCCAGTATCCGGGATAGTTTGGAATCCTTAAACAATGCCTTAACCTCAATCTCGACGATTTTGTCGGTGTTGATCATGCCGGCGAGTACCGGCTCGTTCTGCAATTTAACATCCGGGCGGGACTCGCCGGTAAGCGCAGCGGTGTTGAATGTGCCGGTCGCAGATGCCAGTACACCATCGAGAGCGACTTTTTCACCTGCTTTTACGAGAATCCGCTCGCCTATGAGCACCGAAGCTGGCGCTACCTGCAAATTCTGATCATTGCGGATCACGGTCACAGCCTCCGGGCGGACATCCAGCAATGCCTTGATTGAACGTTTCGAACGGCTTACCGCGAGGTCTTGAAAAAGCTCGCCGATCTCGTAAAATATCATTACCGCAACTCCTTCGCTGAACTCGCCAATGAAAAAAGCGCCGAAAGTGGCAATGGTCATCAATGTAAATTCATTGAAAAAATCGCCCCGCATCACTTTGCGGAATGCGGTGGCAATCGTTTTGTTTCCCGCGAGCAAATAGGCAATGACCATCAGACCGATCTCCAAAGTACGGTCAACCTTTATTTTGAATATAAATGTGGTGACGAGAAAAATGGCCAGAATCGAAAGGCTCAGCCAGAGCATCCACCGACTTTTGAGAATACCCGAATCTCCATTGCCATGCTCATGATCTCCGTGGTCATGGTCGTGATCATCAGCCTGTTGCTTGTCGTGCTGGTGGGCGGCTTTGGTGTGATCGTGGGGTTCCGAGGAGCAGCAATCGTCATGCTTGTGTGCGATATTTTTGTTTTCGTCGAGTTTCATGTAAGCGGAATCAAAAGATAATGGGATCATTCAGCCGTACCGGTCTCTAAATCAGGCAGGTTGAAAATAGTATTACAAAGATACTCCCAAACAGCGTGCAACAGGGTTTCAAGTGCTGAAAATCAACTACTTGCAATGTTGTTGCAGTGAGATTAGTTCTCCCAAGCGTTTCAATCCGGCGTCGATCACACCGTCGAAAGGCTTGCCGAAACTGATGCGAATGTAATTGGTAAACCGAGCGTCAGTGCTGAAAATTTGACCCGGTGCAATGCTGATATCTTCTTTGATAGCACTTTCAAAAACGTCAAAAGCATTGATACCAGCGTTCAATTCGATCCACAAAACGTAGCCACCCTGCGGACGCGTTACTTTGATATCGGCTGGAAAATATTCGGAAATCGCCTGCATGTACCGCAGACATTGCGTGTGTAAGGCCTTGCGTAACTTACGCATGTGCAGGTCGTAACGGCCGGTTTCGAAGAAAAGCGCGATGGCAGCCTGGGTAGGAGTGGCCGCGGAGACGGTTTGGGTGAGCTTGTTACTCAGTACTTTATCCATAAATCTCCCCGGAATGCACCAACCAACCCGATAACCCGGCGCCAATGTTTTGGATACGGACGAGCAGAGCATGACCAGACCATTTTTATCAAAACTTTTGCAGGTTTTCGGACGGGTTTTGCCAAAATACATTTCGCCATAAATGTCGTCTTCGATCAATGGAATCTCCCGTGCGGCCAGCATTTCCACAAGCTGCTTTTTACGCTGTTCAGGCATCAGCGAGCCGACGGGATTTGAAAAATTGGGAACAAACAAACAAGCCTTTACCGGCACCGTTTGCAATGCATTTTCAAGATACTCAAGATCGGCCCCGTCTTCGGGATGACAGGGAACTTCCAGGACTTTCAAGCCCAGGATCTTTAATACATTGAAAATTCCGAAATATACCGGACTTTCAATGGCAACTGTATCGCCGGGCTCTGTTACTGCTTTCAAACAAAATACCAGCGCTTCCATGCAGCCCTGGGTTGTCACGATCTGGTCTTCGGTAATGTTGCCATTCCAGTTAAAAGTCTGTCGGGCTATTTGCTTGCGGAGCTCGCTATTACCTTGAATTTCTTCATATTGCGTGCAGCTGGACGGGCTTTTTCGAAGAGCCTCCATCATGGCTTTGTTCAATTTGGCTTCCGGGATCAGCTCTACCGAAGGCGCTGAAACAGAGAAACGAATCATTCCTTCTTTCGTCAACGTTTTGTAAACCGTCCGGATCATATCGTCCACATTCGTTTTCTGAATGACGGGTACAGTCATGAGCGCCTCGGGCCGTTTTGGATATTGCGCTTTCGAAAAACGCACAAAGTAGCCTGATTTGGGCCTTGCTTCTACGATTCCTTTGTTTTCGAGCTCTACATAAGCTTTGTAGGCGGTACTGAGGCTAATGCCCTGTTCCTTGCTAAGTGCCCTGAGCGACATTAGCTTGTCGCCCGCTTTCAATGTCTTGTTTTCGATCTGCAATTCGAGACGTTCTGCAATCCTGGAATACAAAAAATCCTCTTCTGCCAACATCGTTTCCTTGATCATGACTGGAATTTATTAAATCTGTTATGCTTCAAAATAACAAAACTGAATCTGTTTTATTAAATTTAAAAGCGAGAATTTTGTGCAGAAATTAACTTGAAAGCGATGAACAACCTTTTGAAAGCCTATATAGCCCTCGGACTTGTCTGTTTTTTCTGGGGAACAACCTATCTGGCGGCGCGTATCGGTGTTTCCGGCTTTCCTGCGTTTTTCTTTATGGGCATCCGGAATGTGATCGCGGGGTTGCTGCTACTGTCCTTTCTCGCAGTCCGACAACGGTCATTTGCCTGGAAATGGGCCGAGATCCGAATGCAGATCATTCCCGGATTGCTGATGATCACATTAGGAACAGGCGTGGTAGGCTGGTCGGTACAGTTCATTCCCAGCGGTTTGGCGGCGTTGATCTACTGTACCATTCCCATTTTTACCATTGCGATCAACATGGTTTTCCTTAAAAACGAAAAAGTGAACGCCTGGATATTATCGGGAATGCTGCTGGGCCTTGCTGGTGTTCTGTTGATTTTTAAAGATAACCTGGAATATGTGCGCCAGCCCGATTCCCTAGCCGGAATGCTCGCGGCGCTGGCATCGTGCATTTTCTGGTGTTTTGGTGGACTATATACCAAAATTTACGTCGCCAAAACAGATGCATTTTTCAATGCCGCAATTCAGATGATAGCGGGCGGGTTAGGGTTGTTTGTTCTTAGTCTAGTGGAGGAAGATTGGCATAATCTGCCGGTTATGACGACCCAGTCCCTGCTCGCCCTGCTATATCTGATTCTTTTTGGGTCCATTCTGGCATTCGGATCTTATATATACGCTTTGTCGAAACTCCCTGCGGGCCTGACTTCCATATATGCTTACATTAATCCGCTGGTTGCATTGCTGCTCGGTTTTTTGATATTGGACGAAAAAATCAGCTGGCTTACATTCATTGCATTTTTGGTGACAGTAAGCGGCGTGTTTTTAGTAAATTATGGGTACCGCATTCAAAAGAGAGGATTAGAGAAATTAACCATTACTATTAGCCATGAATAAAGAAGCCTTCCTCACATTGTATATCAGGGACCTGAAAAAACTGCGGGTCGAGATTGAAAAGTATCCGTCGGAAGAATCGCTGTGGGTGCCACTGCCCGGCACGATTAACACCGGTGGAAATTTATGTCAGCATTTGATTGGCAATCTCAGGACTTATGTAGGCCTCACATTGGGTGGGGTTGCGTATGTGAGAAACCGTGACGCAGAGTTCGCCGACAGGGTTTTTTCCAAAGACCAATTACTGGAACAGATTGAACAGCTGCTTGAAATTATTCCGGGAATATTGGAGAAATTGAATGAAGCAGAAATGCATTCTGACTATCCCAGGGAGGTTTTAGATATGTTTCCGGAACAGCATGTGAGCCTCATTCTTCAACATTTGCTGGCGCATCTATCGTATCACATGGGTCAGATCAATTACCACAGCCGATGGGTATCGACGATTTTTAATTAATAAATCACAAAGAAAATGAATGAACAAATTGCGCAATCCTTCGCTCAGGAGTGGATTGCAGCCTGGAACAGCCATGACCTGGCGCGTATCATGAGCCATTATTCGGAGAATATTCAATTTCACTCGCCGTACGTCATCAGGCTGGGCATGAATGAACAAGGGCTGATCTCTGATAAGCCAACATTGGAAGCATATTTTAAAAAGGCGCTTGATGTGTACGAAGACCTGTATTTTGAGCTACATGAAATTTTAACAGGAGCTGGTTCGCTGGTGCTTTACTACACAAGTGTCAATGGCCGAAAAGCCGCTGAATTCATGCAACTGGACGAAACAGGAAAAATTAGTTTAGTAAAAGCGCATTACAATCAATAAATGGAAGCAGTAATAAAGAATGATCTCGCTGATCTTGAAAAGATATTGGGCGACGTAAAAGACACGGGGGTAGCGTTTCTAAAAAACTTAAATGAATGGCCTAATGATGCATCCGAGCAGAATATAGCGGCCAGTATATTGTCGGAGGACGGCATAGGTACAGCAGGTAGTCTGGCATTTTTCCAAAAGCATTACGAAAAGTTGATGGTAGCAAGCCCGGGGCCGCGTTATTGGGGGTTTGTAACAGGTGGAGCTACTCCTGCCGGCATCGCGGGCGATTGGTTAACAGCAGTTTATGACCAAAATACGCAAACGACTGACGGGACCGGGGATGTTTCAGCTGCCATTGAAAAGGAGACGATCAAATTGCTGTGCGACCTTGTACACCTGCCTCAGGATTTTAATGGTGGGTTTGTTACCGGTGCTACCATGTCCAATTTTACCGGTTTGGCCGTAGGCAGGCAGTGGGCCGGTGAGAAAGCGGGCAAAGACATTTCCAGGGACGGAATGACCAACGACATGATAGTTTTGGGAGCTACGCCTCATTCGTCGGTGATCAAGTCATTGTCAATGCTGGGTTTTGGTAGTAACAATTTGTTGAAAGTCAAGACATTGACTGGGAGGGAAGCGATTGATATACAAGATCTTGAAGAAAAGCTGATTCACTTCAAAGCAAAATCGGTGATCCTGAATTGCAGCGCGGGTACCGTCAACACGGTTGATTTTGATGACATTCAGGCGATTGTTGCTTTGAAAAAGAAATACAATTTCTGGCTACATATCGACGCGGCTTTTGGGGGTTTTGCTGCTGCTTCACCGGCTCACCGCCATTTGCTCAATGGATGGGAGCAGGCAGATAGTATCACGATCGACTGCCATAAATGGTTGAATGTACCTTATGACAGTGCCGTGATTTTGGTGCGGAAAGAGCATGACCGCTTGCAGATCAAGACGTTTCAAAATACGAATGCACCTTATCTGGGTGATCCTTCCGACAATTTTTCATACCTCAATTTCCTTCCCGAAAACTCGCGACGCTTCCGCGCATTGCCAGCCTGGTTCAGCCTGACCGCGTATGGAAGAAATGGTTTTCAATGGATCGTTGAAAATAGTATTGCGATGGCGAATGAATTAGCTAACCAGATTTCAGGAAGTACATTCCTGGAATTAGCCGCTCCTATGCGACTCAATGTGGTTTGTTTCAAACTAAAAAATGATCCGGGCAAAACCACGGCCTTTTTGAACCTGGTCAACAAACGAGGTAAGGTATTCATGACGCCCACCACTTTGGAAGGGAATGTGTGCATTCGCGCCGCATTTGTCAATTTCAGAACTTCAAAAGAGGACATTCAAATTGCCATGCGGGAAATGGAGGAAACCTATCGTTCGCTGTGATTTTGATTGGCAAAAATGTATTTTTACAAAAAGCCACGAGAACAGCTGCATTGAATGTATAGACTAATTTTTAACCTGATTTGCATAACTATGGGTTTACAATTAATGAATTGCAAATCAGGTGAGTCTGTGCTAAATAAGGAGGATATAAGTAATTACGATATAAGCACGAAGGATCATATTCTATTTTTTGAATTCAAGATTACAGATGGTGGAAAAGGGAAGCCGGAGAAAGTCAAATTCATCAAAGCTGTTTCAGGGAATGGCAAAATGAAGAACTTAGGGCAGAAAGTACTTTACCCATATCAGATTCATGTGATTCCGAGATATAACACTGGATTTTTGGAAACCGAAATCGCACTTGAACATCCTTTGCACAGATCTGTGGAAGTGCCTGGTCAGGATGGAATCATAACAAAAGAAAACGTAGTCGCGGGGGAAGGTACTTTATCTTTTCGTTTGCAAGAGCACCGGAATATGGATCGCGTTGAATTGTTTAGCATTACACCGGAAAGCGGCTCGACCAAAATCTACACGCTATATTTGAAGCAATGAAAACAACATTTACCACACTATTTCTTCTTTTGCTAAGCTGTGCCGGTTTTTGCCAAACCTACCCGGTGGATACATTATATAAAACCGGTCCGCTTGGTAACCGTATCAATGTGGTGATCCTGGGCGACGGCTTCACGAAGGAGGAACTGCCAAAATTTACAGCTGAGGCCAAAAAGTTCGCGGACTTTTTCTTGTCCTACGAGCCTTACAGTCGCTACAAGGACTATTTCAATTTCTTTTCAATTCCAACACCATCCAAGGAAAGCGGCGTTACCAATCCGGGAACCGCTCCCGACGCATACCCTGATCAGCCGGTAGGGAAAAAAAACACGTTTTATAGTGGCACATTCGGTTCTTCCATCCACAGGCTGGTTACCATTAATTACGCGGTCGCCCTTAATGTACTTGCTTCCAATCTACCAGAATTTGACCTGACCGTTGTGTTGATCAATACTACTTTTTACGGTGGTTCGGGTGGCGCAGTAGCAGTTCACACTTTGCATCAGCAAGCCAATCTGATCGGCGTTCATGAAATCGGTCACACTTTTTCACAACTGAATGACGAGTACTGGGCAGGATCAGGTTACGGCTGGGAGGCTCCTAATATGACGTTGAACAGTGATCCGGCCACGATTAAATGGAAAAACTGGCTCAATTCGAATGGTATCGGCATTTATAAGCATGCGGGTGACGGGGACGCGGCCAGCTGGCACAAGCCTACGCAGGGAGCCTGCCTGATGGAATTTCTGAATCAGCCATTTTGTGCAGTTTGCAAAGAAGCTACTACGGAAAAAATATTATCGCTGGTGATGCCGGTGGAGAAACTGGAACCGGACGCTGAGGGAGTGGTTATGCTGGATGGGTCAAAGACTTTTAAACTGAATTTGGTCGATCCGGTCCCTAATACAATAAAAGTAGATTGGATGCTGGACGGCAAAGTTGTAACCGGCGGCCCCAGCGAAATCACGCTTTCTCCGGATGACATTAATGGGTTCGGTGTGTTGATAGCGACAGTGTTTGATTCCACCAGTATGAGCCGGAAGGACAATATCCGTGATGTGCGATCCTGGAAGTTTGAATGGAACCTGCAATCCGACTCACCACAAGTTTTCAAGATCCGCGCATCCGCTGACAGTATTTGCATAGGAGAGGAAAGCGTATTGACTGCCTCAGGATGCCCCGGCACAATTAGCTGGTCAACAGGAGAAGCGGGAAAAATCATTACAGCGAAACCTAACGCTACTACCACCTATGAAGCATCCTGCAAAGTAGACGGTCAGCCGGCATCAAAAATAAGCAAAACGATTACAGTACTTCCGCTTCCCGCAGCCACAGCTTCAAACACCGGCCCTTACTTTGAAGGGTCAACCATTGCATTGACTGCCACTGGCGGCACCGAATACGCCTGGACCGGCCCGCGTGGTTTCACAGCCAAAACGCAATCTGCTTCTATTCCCCAGGCTTTTAAAGGTAGCGCTGGAGTTTATGAGGTGAATGTGACGAATATTTACGGATGCACAGCCAAAGCGACGACGGAAGTGAAAGTAGAGCCGCTCCTGGCGGTTGGCACCGTGGAGGAGCAGTGGGTACAGGTATCGCCCAATCCGGCCAAGGACTATGTGAAAGTAGTCACCAAACTTCCGGGTGAGTCACAGATCGTGATTTTTAATCAGGCTGGTAAGAAAGTGGGTAGTAAAACTTTCACCCGGCAGACTGAACTGAAATTGAATGCAGGCAGCGGCTTGTATTTATATCGATTTAGCAATGGAGAAAAAGAAATGTCCGGCAAGCTGATCATTGAGTAGCACAGGAAAAATTAGGTCATAAAAAAAGTCTCCGCGAGGAGACTTTTTTTATGTTATTCGACTGACTTAGGTTTTCTGCCAACTTTGGTCCGGTTACGGATTTTGTCGGGGCGGGGACGAATTTCTTTGTCCTGAAAATACAGTTTCAAGGATTCCAAAATAATGTCCTTTTGTGTGAGACCTTCCCAGTAGCCATAGTCTTTCATGTTCTCCATTAAAATGTAATCACAATCAAAAGTTACTTTGGTAGGAGCTCCTTCCGCAATCTCGCTCGGTTTGTCGGTGTCAAGCTCTTCCTGTACGTCGGAAACCAAGGGGAGAGGTGCAAAATCAAATTTCCTTTCCTTTGCCATAGTGTCAGTTATTAATTCGTTCTAAAATCTCTTTGGTTAATTTGTAATAATCCTCCGCGCCGTTGCTGTGAGGGGCATACTCAAATATGGTTGTTCCGTTTGCCTGCGCTTCTGAAAGTGCTATGTTGTCGCGAATGTACGATTCCATAAATACATCACCAAGTTGTTCTCTGGTGGCACTGATCAGTTCGTGGCTGATCTTTTTTCTGATCTTAGGATTATAGCGTGTGGCGAATACCCCGCCCAGGTTTGTACTCGGGCTGATCTTCTTGATTTCGGCTGAGTAAACCAGAAAGTTGCGTAAACCTTCATAGCTCAAAAACTCAGCCTGCAATGGTACATAATATTGGTGACACGAAACCAGTGCCAATCTCGTATTTCCGTATAGTGCCGGCGGGCAATCAATGATCACAAAATCGTAACGATCCTTTACTTTTTCCAGTGCGATCTTTAAGTTGAAAGGAAAAATCGGTGCCGACTTAATGGTATCCTCCCTGTGAATCATTTCTGCTGATCCGGGCAAAACATCAACATCTCCAACTCTTTTAACGATCTCATCAAACTCGTATTCCCCGGTGATGAACGACCCGCTGTCCTTCTTAAGTCCCGCATGGTTAATGCCGAAACTTTTGGTAAGACTGGCTTGTGCATCCAGATCGATAACCAATACTCTTGCATTGGCAAATTTGCTGAGACCGGCAGCAATGCTCTGGGCAGAAGTAGTCTTTCCTACACCACCTTTGTTGTTGACAATACTGATGATTTTCATTTAAAAGTATTATAAGTATAAAAAGATAATAGTTTATTTCAAGTTTAATATGTAAATAAACGTAAAATATTTTTATACCTAATCCGGATAAATAAAAAGTCTCAAAAGTTTTTTTCTTTGTAAATGTATTAATCTTTTTAAAAGAACAATAAGTATAGAAAGGATATTTTTTGGATTATTTTTAAAGTGCTGATTGTCAGATTATTTTTTGCATTGCCTAAACGCATTGTCATCCTGAGCGGAGTCGAAGGGCTTCCAGCACGAAGTCCTTCGACTCCGCTCCGCTGACAATCAATTGTTCAGAAAGTTATTAAACAACCGGATCCGGCGCAGCTGCCGACGCCGTCATTGCCAACTTAGCAGTCACATATTTGTGAATGCGGTACATGAGCAATGCAGTAATGATGACCGCCACTACGACAACATTGCCAAGTGTCGGGTAGTTTTCAATGAAACCTGTACTGCTTTCGGAAACTATAAATCCTGCAATTAGCGCGGCAATGCCCCCTGCAATTTGCTGGATCGATGAGTTGATACCCATGAAAGCGCCCCGGTCCTGAGGCTCGGGAACGGCTGTCATCAATGCAGAGGCGGAGATCATCCGGCCTGTGATACCGATGAATAATAGAACATTCAAACCAATGATGATCCAGAGCGGAGTGACGCTGAGGTTGCAATAAATGAGTGTCATCACACAGGTGATCGCGGATCCCGCCAGGAACACTTTGTACTTGCCGATCTTATCGCTGAGCTTCCCAATAAATGGACTGAACACCAGCATACAGATCCCGGTGATCATATACAATGTCGGTAGTTCGGTTTCTTTAATCCCAAGATTATTGACCCCAAACGCCGTACCAAAAGGCATTAACATAAAACCACCGGTAGCCAGTAAAGTAGTCGCAGCAAAAGCTTGAAGATAATCTGGCCGGGTGAGGGTTTTGCCCAGGTGCTGGAATGCATTGCCCTTTGCCTGAATTTTCAAATGCGCGTTGATCGGTTTCATGTAGGTGACAATGAGCAGGCCCACGACGATACTCAGCCCGACGATCATCAGGAATGGCGCGTGCCAGCTGAATGCTTTTGCAAGATATAACCCGATCGGAATACCCAGAACCTGGCTGCTGGCGAAGGCCATTTGTACAAAACCCATGACGCGGCCGCGGACATTAATGGCAAATAAATCGGTAATGATCGCGAAACTAATGGAGCTGATTACCCCGCCAAAAATTCCGGTGAAGATTCGGGCCATCAGCAGAAAATTGTAACTGGGAGCAATACCGCATAGGAAAGTACCGATCACGAAACCGGTATAAAAGAATAGTAACAGCTTTTTTCGGTCAAATTTATCTGCAAATCCGGCCGTGATCAGCCCGGAGGCCCCCGCACTGAAAGCGTATGCTGAAACGACCAGTCCAAACTGGCTGGTGCTGATCGATAGTTTGTCCAGGAGGATGTATCCCAGCGGCGAAAGGACCATGAAATCCAGTACAACCGTGAATTGAAGCGTGGCTAATAGGGCAATGATGAACTTTTCATAACCTGTAAATGTGCTTGTTTTTGTTTCTGACATGTGGCTAGTTTTGGTTTAGTCTGTTAATTCTTCGCATGCATAACCCGCTTTTTGTACGAGTTCGATCACCGGTCCGCAATCGGAATGTGTTGCCTCAATGCGTAGCACATTGTCAATATCGGACAAATCGACGTTCCATCGTGTGATCCCTACGCATGCATTGAGCAGGGGAGTCAGTGATCTGACGTCTTTTTTTCGATTGATATTGGTTCGAAAAACCAGTACAAAATCCTCTGTAGTATAGTTATCTTTCATAGCTAGTGGATTGATCAGGAACATGTTACAGCAACTTTACCTGCTAAGGCTTCAATGCTTTGAGAACGAGTCCCAGTGTTAGATTGATTTTTTCTTCGTCGAATAGGAACGGAGGGCGTCCGGGCATACTCGTCTTGGAAATATGAAACTTTACCAATTGATACAGAGGAGCGAAGGCTATCGACCAATAAATTTCAACAGGTAAAGGGATAATTTCGTTTCGTTCAATGGCTTTATGTACAAATCTTGACATAGCATCCAAAAATCGCCGGTCAATGGTCGATCTGTCGACCAATGGCGAATGCTTCAACTGTTCCATAAAGGTCATACTGTATGGATTTTGAAAGCAATAATTCATCCGGTTGAGCCACTGGACTTTCAATCCTTCATCAAAATGTGATTCAGGGTCAAAGTTATGCAAGGTTGCGCTTGCCATCTTCTGACTTTCTTCGGTATAAAGTCTCTGTATAAGGTCCTCCCGGTCTTTAAAATAGATGTAAATCGTCGCCACCGAAACGCCCGCAGACTTGGCAAGCTTGTGCATGCTGAGCCCATCGAACCCATGATTTACAATCATTTCGATCGCTTTTTCCCGGATCAGCGCCTCCTTATTAACATCCCTGGTTCTCAAATATTTGTGTTTTTATCCTAATACAAATATAAATGAACGTTCGTTTATTTATGGTCAGAAATTTTCCCTTTTCTGGCGCTTCACGGACTTTTTATAAAAAATGAGGACAAGAATTCAGGATATCCATATTAGTCCGAGATGTCCGTTATGATAAAATTTTCAATGGCTTTTTTATTGTAACCTTTGTATCCTCCCTGAAAATCCCTGCCTGCAATGGCGATGAAATCGGCCATTCGTTGGGAATTGAGTTGCGTCAGTAATGCTTGATAATCACCATCATACTTAATAAAATAGCCCGAATATACCGTCACAACAGGGTTTTCGTACAGTACAAAATTGGGTGCCAGGTTCATGGGTGAGAAGATGATCTTTTTGCCAAAAGAGCTATCCAATCCCTGGGCACGCCCGAATGCATACCAGGCCACCGCATTGGGCTTCCCATTATCACGACGATCGAGCGCCGGTTTTACTTTAAGAAAATAGGAATAAGTTTTAGGGAATTGCTCCTGCAATGTATTCTCATCGATAATGCGCTGTTTACCAGTTAAATCCTGCGTATAAGGGAACAATATATATTCCGTGACAGGGTCGCTGGAAGTTTTGAGCTTGGAGCCCTTGATGATGGGTTTTAAGCGTGTTTTTTCAAGGTATACGGCCGTTCCATTTTTATTGACTGCCTGGACAATACCGTCTTTTTCATCGACAATGGTGAAGAGATAAAGGCCATCCGCAAGGGTAGTTAACCCAACGGAAATCTGACAGATGTCGCCTAACCGCTGGCCTATTTTGTCTTGCTGTGGCAGAAATGACAGGTGCCAGGGCCGGTTCGTTTCCAATTCTGAAATGGATATTTGTCGGCCGTTGTATTCAAAATCAGTGTTTAAGCATTGCTGAAAAGAAAATTCGTCAGCCATGTTTTTTCCAAAAATCGTGATCGCAGAGTAAGTAGCCGTATTTCCAAAAACAGGAATAGCCCCGTAGTTAGTAATGTGGGACAGGTAATGAGACTGTTCAAAATAAGCACGAAGTGGCTTGCCACTTTCCGATGTTAACCATGAATTGGGTGTAATAAACCCGCAACTTCCGTCTTCCGCCAGTAGCATTGACGCTAACTGAAAGAATGCAAGATAGGCGTCCGTGGAGCCGCTTTTGCAAAACGAGAATTCTTTTTGGATGAATTTTCTTTGTTCCTCAGGCAGGTGTTGTATGCGTATGTAGGGAGGATTTCCTACAATAAAGTGATAGCGTTTTTTAGTATTTTTTTGCTTTAATGCATCGCATCTTTTCAAATTCCAATGGATCGAAATTCCGAGCGGCATTAGCAAATCGTCCAGATTCTGCCGACATAATGTAATGGCTTCTTTGTCGATATCCCAACCATGAATTTGCTCTAATCGGCTTGCAATCTGGTTAGCTGGGGTATTTTTGATGATATATTCGACAATCGGTACGAGGAATCTGCCATCGCCACAAGCGGGATCAAGAATGATTTTATCAGTGAAGTCGGAATCGTAAAATCCAGAATCTTTTAGGATTTTATCAACAATGTGAAAGGGAGTATAAACTTGTCCTAGTAGTTTTCTCTTCTCGTACGTGCGTGTCTGCGAAGCCATTCAATTTATAAGTCCATGCCTGGTTTTTTGTTCAAAACATCATTAATAAACTGAGCAGGGGAAAGAACCTTAATCTCGCTATCAGCATAAGGTTTGAAATCAGATAAATTGGAAGTTAGTAGGTAATCACATTGTGAACCAATGCCGTGCATATATTGGAAAGAGTCTTCTAAATCTTTAAAACTGGACTTCAGTCCTTTCAAAAAAAGATCTTTGTTGGTATTGCAGAGGTTAAGGATCTGCAAGTACTGTTCTAAAATATGCCGTAGGCCATTGCCTCTAATGCCATTTTTATGAAGCACAAAAGTGATAGTGTAAATGCAGCAAGGTGATATGAAAATCTCAATGCCGTGCATATTAGCCCAGTACATAATGTAGGAAATCTCTATTGGTTGACCAGTAAGGCGCATTAATGCATGATCAATGAGAATATTAGTGTCGAAGAAAAGCTTCATAAGCCGTAACGCTCATTAATTCGCAAATCCTTGATTTCGTTGTCGGTCATATGCTCTAAAACACCATTCCGGGCGCAGCCCATCAGCAGAAAAGGGAGCGACTTCATGAACTCCATTTGATCTGATTCATTCGTCTTGATTAGATTCGATAGACTTGGCAGAGTAGTATCTACGCCAACATTGTTCTCACTATGCAAGGAAAGATCCTTCGGTAAAGTAGCCGTAAATTTCGATTTTGGCTCCCTAGTATGTCTCATTTTTTAGGTGTGTTAGTGAAGTTTAGAATGATAAATGTACATATAAAATCCATTTACCGCAACGCACAAATCCGAAAGCCTTTTAGCTTTTTTACGTGGTCAGTCAACACCGGGGGATCGATATCCCGGAATAAAACTTCGTAGGTATTTTCATTAAATACAAAGGAAGTGCTATCTGATCTTAGTCTCTTAGTCCCCGATTTGTATAGCTGGCCGGTCTCGCCTTTTTCCAAAGAATGCTTATCTATGAAGCCAAGTAGCGATGCAATGGTTCCTTCGGTTTCAGATTGATGGAACGATATGCAGAAATAATGGGAGGTTTTTGAATTGGGTTTGTGAAGTTGAGAGGAAGGAATGTTTAGCACGTAATCGGAAGCGAGCATTCCGGTCTTGCGTTTCATGGATTTGATGTCGACGGAAAAAGCCTGATCATCCGACCTAATAAGAAAGTCCTGTCCCCAATCCTGGCCATCAACTGCCCCGAAAGATCGGGTGGGGCGGGGAAGATGGTAGCAGTCGGCGAACACCACTTCACCCAGGCTCCCGGTGAACCGCATCATGCGCGTCTGAGAAAGTTTGTTTTCGTGTCGGTCCCAAATATTGGAGACATGATGATGCCGAAGCGAATGCTCAACGAGCTGACGGGCAAAAATCTTCTGTTCATCGCTCACAGAGATTTGAATATACGAGGCGTTGGTCAGAACAGTTTGCTCCATGCAAATCTAATCGCTATCAAAGTGAGGACAAAGCCAATTAAAATCACACTAAATGGAACGTAAGTGAATGCTACTAAGTGGATTCTGTCGAAGAACCACATCACTCCGATCAATGCTGCGATCAAGGTAAGAAATCCGGAAATTTTGCCAAAACCAGGTATCAGAGAGAAAGGGATCTTGCTTTTGATCAACATCAGGGTAATGGCCATCGAAATGACGGGCAAAAATTGTAAAATGATGTTAGCCTGCCAAACACTCTGACGTTCGAATAGAAAAAGGTAAATATTGAGGGTAGCAGCAAAAACCCCGGGAATACACACGGCGTAAACCAATATAGCATAAATGTAACTCCAAAATTTAACGTCCGTACTGCCATGTGCTGCATTGCCGACTATCCATGCAATAAGGGGTAGTGCAAGAAAGTAAATTGTAATAGGCCATGGGGTTTCGGATATGGATTGAAAGAGTTGGGATAGTGTCATCTTATTAAAACAGAATGAAGTTACTGCAATGATAATAAAAAAACAGGAACATTGATTTACATTTGTAAAATCAATGTTCCTGCAAATAATTTAATATTGTAATTTACAAACCGAGCAAGAACCCGATTGTAAAATTAGCGTCCCAGTCGAAGACAAATTGCTGGCAACCAGTAGCGTCGGTCACAGCTTTATAAATGTTAACACCAGCTTTCGACTTGGCATTAGTCAGTTTGGAATAGGCTAGTGGAGCGCTTAAAGTAGTGTAACGTTCCTTGCCTTTACGAACTTCTTTGGCCATTTCGAAAGGCACACCACCTATGATAAAGCAAGTGTTTCTGAGATCTGCCGGAATCTGTTTCGCTTTGGCGCTTACTTCCTGATACACTTTGGAGTCGTCCGTGCCGTCCTGGAAGTACTTGGCACCATAAGATTCCAATGCAGAGACCTTGCCGTCTTTCACCCAGGAGATCTTGGTGTTACCTGAGCCAATGTCCACTACAAATGCCTTACCTGCGTATTCAGCGGGAAGTACTGATTTCAGCGCCAATTGTCCTTCTTGCTCCGGAGTCACCTGATTGACTACATAGCCCAACGATTTCAATACTCGGGTAATCTTCTGGGTTACATCGGCTTTCGCTGCTCCTGAGCTCACTACGAAGTGAATGTCCTTGCTCCCTACGCCATAGTCCAGCATGCTGCCTATGTATTTTTTCAACCCGATGCGCACATCTTCGTCGGTAGCCATATTTTCGGTAACGAGACTATTCCCGAATTCTGATTTTTCCAGGTTCCAGCGTTTTTCTTTATCTACTTTAATGATGAACGAGTTAAAGCCACTGGCTCCTAATTCCACTACGCCACGCAATTTCCCGTCTACTGGTGCCGGGGGAGTGTAGGTGAAAGACGCTGCTTCTGTACTGGTTGCTTCTGAATTTTCGGAACTGCTTTCTGTGGAAGTTGCATCCGACGTGGTATCAGTTGTTGCTTCCGTTTGCGGACTCTGTGCCTGATCCTGGGCTATTTGATCCAGTGCTTTTTTGCCTCCGAGGTATTTATATCCAAGGAAAATGGCTCCTAGAATGATGGCAGTAATGATCAATCTGCCTGCTACTGTCAGTCTTTTCATTTGTATAGATTTGTAAATTATTAGTTTAATTTATTAATATGTATTTGATTTAATTTACTAAATCAATCAAGTAAGCCTTTATAGCTTGAATCTTTCGGAACTTCTGTAGGACGGCTGGAAGCCTGTGGTGATTCAAGCTGGATCAATTTGAACTGACCTGAGTTATACGCTTCCAGCATCGCCTGGCCTTTATCGGACAGCAACCCGTTTTGAACATCGACTCCATTGATGAAATCCAGCGAAAGGTCCATGGCGCGTTTCATTTCGCCCAACTTCTGGCTCATGTCGTCCTGAATGTACTCCATTGATTCATCGAAATAGAATTTCTTATCCGGATTACCTTTGAAGATACTGATCGCAGTACGCAGGGCATTGGAGCTTTCCTTAACAATTCTATACTCAGCTTCTTTGAGTTTAACCTTAATTTCGGTCTCTTTAATAATGTAATCAGCGCTTTTATTCACTTTTTCCATGAATTCGAGCACCGTTTTCATATTGCGCTGCAAGGGAAAAAGCTTTTCGTTCATCTCCTGCAAGCCGGCTCCTTCGATAGTTGCCAGAGACGCCGTCTCTTTCATACCAGGGCGATCGAGCATAGTGCTCGCCTTGTTGGCTTCTGCGAATTTCTGCTTGATCTGCTCGTTATTTTCGTTGATATTCTTATTCAGCTTCACCAGCTGACCCGCCAACGTATTGATCTGTCCCTGCATTTTCTCCCTTTTCTCTTTCAGGTCGTCAATGTAGATCTTCATGATCGCGATAGGATCGAGTTTGATGATCAGGCCTGTAATGTTGCGCATGAAGGTTTTGAACAAAAAGAAAACAGCCGTGCGAACGTCTTTGCTGGTAAAGAGAAAGATAACCAGCGCCAAAATGGCCATTAAAAAGCCCAGGTACAGGGTATTCTTGGTAACTTCAATGAGGAACGCGGCTATTTTGTTCCAAAAGTATAGCGCAGCAGCTCCTGCCGCGCCCATGAAAAGCAAAGATGTAACGCCCTCAGGCTTACTCCAGTACGATCGCTTGGAGCCATCTTCCTGTGAGCCGCCTATCTGAGTGAAATCTGGTGTTGCCATTGTTGGTTGAATGTTAGGTTATTTAAGGTATTGGTTAATTTTACTCAGGTCAGATTGGATCTGCTCTACAAAACTGGCGTATGTAATTTCAAAGCTGTCTTTATTGGCTGTGATCTTCGCACTTTGTTCGGTGACTTCGCCGGATATCTGACCCAGGCGGTTCTTGTTTTCATCGATTTTCTTTTGAAGATCGGCAATCTGCTGGGTAAATGCCGCATTCGAGTCTTCCAGCTTTTTGTGCTCGTCCTGTAATGCCCCGACACGATCTTTGATGGCCTTTTCCACGTCTTTAAGGAATGAAGCCCTGTCTTTGTCGAGGATAGCCAGGTACTGATCGGCGGAGGTGCGGAGGATCGTAGTGTCTTTGATCCCGCCCATCACTTTGAAACTGGCCCAGGCGGCTTGAAACTGTTTTTCTTCTCCAAGTCCAAGCCCTTCCATACTTTGCAGCGCTTGCTTGTATTCAAAATAATCAGGGCCTGGCAGGTTTGCTTTTTCGAGGAGGCCTACAAAATGTTCGACAAATTTCCGGTCTACATTAGCCGTACCTGCGACATTGGGAACAGTGGTAGGGGCGGTAACGGTAGGGGCGGCGGCAGGTTTCGATGGCCCCGGGGTTGAATTTGTAACTGTTTCCTGCCTGACGGGTTCGTCACTTTCGTTGATAAAAAAGCTGAGTATTTTCTTTCCAATACCCGGTTCAGAATCTGCCATAAGCGTCTAAAGTGTTTAGATTCATTGATTTTATTAGGTCAATATTAATGAATTTAAAAGGATTTCATACCGTATGATATTTACCAATGGTATCCTGAATTGATGAAGCCTCGGAAAATTTGGATGGAATTTTGGGCAATTCTTGAAAGCTGGCCGTTTTTTGTGGAAGTTTACCTGAAAAACTGGATCCTTATGCTTAAACTAGGTTTTAATAGTGCCATACTCGCTGATTTTGGCCTCGAACATGTCATTCAATTTGCGGGTAATCATGGTTTTTCGTGCGTAGAAATGATGTGCTGGCCTGCAGACAATGCGGACAGTCGCAGATATGCGGGCGTCACGCACATTGATGTCAATGATCTTTCTGACCAAAGAATAAGTTATATCCGCCATTTGCTCAAAGAGGCAAATATTTTCATTTCAGCATTGGGTTACTATCCCAATCCCCTCGATCCGGACCTGGGCCGCTCGGAATACTATATTGAACATATTAAACAAGTAATTAAAGGAGCTGCTAAACTGGACATTCCGGTAGTGACTACATTCATCGGACGGGATCCGTCTAAAAGTATTAAAGACAACTTGGCCCGTTTTGCGGATGTATGGCCCGCGATTGTGAAGGTTGCGGAAGAATGTAATGTAAAAATCGGGATCGAGAATTGCCCGATGTTCTTTACCGATGATGAATGGCCGGGTGGTAAGAACCTGGCGATCAGCCCCGCCGTTTGGGACAGGATGTTTGAAATCATTCCCAGTCCGATCTTTGGGCTGAACTACGATCCGTCCCATATGATATGGCAAATGATGGATGAGCTGAAACCTATTTACGATTATAAAGACCGCTTGCACCACGTGCATTTAAAAGATGCCAAAGTGTATAAAGATAAACTGGATAGGGTAGGAATTCTCGCCAATCCGCTTGAATACCATTCTCCTAAGCTACCTGGCTTGGGTGATGTAAACTGGCGTGGTTTCTTCGCCGCGCTTACAGACGTCCGTTATCGCGGGCCGGTTGTGATTGAAGTGGAGGACAAAGCTTACGAAGGAAATGTGGCGGATGTACAAAGCGCTATCCTGACCAGCCGTAATTATTTGAAACAGTTTTTGGGTTAACTAACCCGATTTTGAATGCGCTGGTAATCCCTGCTTTATGCAGGGTTACTAACGCTCCAAAAACTTCATTAATGGTTGAATAAATCTGTCAAAATCTTCAATGTGAGGCAAATGACCGATGTTATCCAGCTCGACTAATTCACTGTTCCTGATTTTTGCCTTGGTTTGTTTGCCTAGCTCCGGGTAATTTCCAAGTGATTTTCTGACAGTTTCTGGCGCTAGATTTTTACCAACAGCACTACGGTCACGCTGCCCTATAATGAGCAAAGTCGGGGCGGTAATGTTTTCAAATTCGTAGCAAACTGGCTGGGTGTAGATCATATCGTAAGTCAGCGCGGAGTTCCAGGCAATGCGGGGATAATCTTTATTCAATGTCCAGCCTGCAAGCAGATTTACCCACGGCGTGTACTGCTCTTTCCATTTTCCATCATAATAACTGTTCAGCTGATAGTTTTTGATTGAAGTGAAATCGCTTTTCAGCTCAGTCTGATACCATTTGTCAATGGACTGGAAAGGTACTTTCAATTTATAATCTTCCAGTCCGATCGGATTTTCCAGAATGAACATTTCGACTAATTCCGGATACATGATTGTAAACCTTGTGGCGACCATACCGCCCATGGAATGCCCCAAAACAGTAATTTTGGTCACATTCAAATGATCCAGTATCCTTTTTGTATTGGCAGCTAATTCATGAAAAGAGTACTGAAAATGAACTGGTTTGGTAGATTTTCCGAACCCGATCTGATCAGGAATAATGACCCGGTAACCTCTATTTGTGAGCGCCGTCGCAGTTTGTTCCCAATAAGCCCCATTGAAATTCTTGCCGTGCAGCAGCATGATACTTTTACCATTCGGCTTGTCCGGTTTGACGTCCATATAAGCCATTTTCAGCTTTTCTCCTTGTGATTCAAATGCAATGTAAGAGACGGGAAACGGATATTGGTAGTTACTAAGATCAATGTCCAGATTTCGTAATGTGTCTTTTTGGGCTTTTAATTGAGGTACAAAAACAATCAATACCAGGAATGATGCTAGTAGGTTTTTCATTGGAATGGGGCTAAAATGTAAAAAGGATAACCTTTCGATTATCCTTTTTGCTACTGAAAATAATGTACCAGTCTGAAACTACTGGATCAATTTTGCTTTGGTTGACAAAAATGCCGTCAATGAAGCGAGCATGCCTACGATCGCGAATGACCAGCGGAGATCTGCGAATTGCGCTACGATCCCGATTAATGGAGGCCCGATTAAAAAGCCGATGAAACTGATAGAGGATACTGCCGCAAGTGCCATTCCTGCTGACATGGTGTTTGACTTTCCGGCCGCGCTATAAACCAGGGGTACGACAGACGAAACGCCGAATCCAACCAGCAGGAAGCCAAATGTGGCGGGAACTAAATAAGGAAGGAATACTGCAATGGCTAATCCGGTACCCATTAAAGCACCGCTGATCTGTAACATTTTTTTTCTGCCCAAACGGTTTGCCAACCAGTCGCCGGCAAAACGGCCGCCAGTCATCGTACCCATAAAGGCTACGTAACCAAGGGTGGTCAGAGAGGCTGGGACTTTAACAGCTTCCTGGAAATATACGCCACTCCAGTCGAACATTGCGCCTTCACAAACCATGGCGCAGAAGCCGATCAGACCAAGCATTAAAAGGTCGCGGTCGGGTTTTACAAACATGGGCTGCGCCTCTCCTTCATTTCTGTCGCTATCTGGCATGGTGTGCTTGTAGGCGGTAAAAATGACGCCGAATGCTGCCACTGCAATGACTAAAAAGTGAATATGAGGAGGTATACTAACTGAAATAAAGAAGGAGCCGATCATAGCGCTCACGAAACCTGCAAGGCTCCAAAGCCCGTGAAAGGATGCCATAATGGACTTGCCGTAAACCTGTTCCACCGCTACTGCTTGTGTATTCACGGCAATATTGGTAAGGTTACCCCAGAGACCAAAGGCAAAAAGCACGATCACCAGCTGTTCTGTTCTCGTTACAAAACCAATGAAGGCCAGCGTCACAGCGTATAAAATAGCTCCGATGAGGACCATTTTCTTGCTTCCGTAATGGGTCACCATCCATCCTGATATCGGCAAACTGGCCATTAAGCCAAGTGGAAGCGCTAAAAGTACAGTTCCCAAACCGCCTTCTGTCAGGTGCAGCATGTTTTTAATGTCGGGGATACGGCTTGCCCACGCCGCAAAACTTAAACCCTGAACGAAGAAGAAAGCTGATACGGCAAGACGCAGATACTTTCGGGAGTCGGATGGGGCAAAAATTGAATAATTCATAGGAGTGAAAATTTTGGCGAACAACGTGTGTGACTGAGAGTTCGTATTTATAAATATGATTTTTTTAATTTCTTGTTGTTATACTCTTTTATGCCTGAAAATGGACTATTCTTTTATCAAAACACTTACAGATGCAAAATTAACGCATTGGGTACAGATTTAATTCAAAAAAATTGTACTTTTTAAATAAAATTAAAAAGTATGTGTTGTACAAAACTAAGAAAGTGGAATATTGTAATATGGAATTGCAGTAGAATACGGACCAATTCTAAAAAATGGTAGATAAAATAGTCTGGATTCACTAAATTCACCCATCACCTTTTCACCAAATAATTCCTACAATGAGACTGAGTTTTACTTTAGTCATGAGCTTTCTTGCCCTGACGGCTTCTGCCCAGCAGGTTGAAACGGAGCGTATCAAAAAGATCAAGGCCACTTTGCCAGTTATTGAAAAACTGTATCAGGACTATTCGGAAAAGAATCATTTTCCCGGTCTGGCTTTCGGGCTGGTGGTCGATGGGGAACTGATACTTTCGGGGGCTAATGGTTTTTCGGAAATCGCCACTTCCGTGAAAGCGACACCCGGGTCATTGTTCAGGATCGCGTCGATGTCTAAAAGTGTGACGGCGATGGGCATTCTGGCACTAAGGAGAGAAGGGAAGCTAAAACTGGACGATCCCGCGTACTTATATATCCCTGAACTGAAAACAATGCCCTCGCTAACAACTGACGCTCCGCCGATTACAGTCAGGCATTTGCTGACCCACGCCGCTGGCTTTCCGGAGGATAATCCATGGGGCGACCGGCAGCTGGATACCAAAGATGAAGAGCTGATCGCGTTGATCAAAAAAGGAATATCGTTTTCCAATGTGCCCGGAATCACTTACGAATATGCCAATCTGGGCTTTGCTATGCTGGGAAAGATCATTACCAATGTTTCCGGTAAGCCGTATCAGGAGTATATTAATGAGGTGATTTTTAAACCGCTTGGGATGAATAATACAATCTGGGAATATTCCAAAGCGCCAAAAGAGCTGCTGGCGCACGGCTATCGCTACGAAGATGATGTGTGGAAAGAAGAGGAGCTTTTACACGACGGTACTTATGGCGCAATGGGCGGGTTGATCACGTCTATTGATGATTTTGGTAAATATGTAGCTTTTCATTTGTCGGCATGGCCACCCAGCTCTCTACCTGAAACGGGCCCGGTCTTGCGCAGTGATGTTCGGGAAATGCAAATGCCCTGGAATTTCAGTGGTTTGAATGCCTCGTACAAGTACCCAAGCGGCCGGGCCTGCGCAATGATGTCTGCGTATGGATATGGCCTGCGGTGGAGCAGGGATTGTGCTGGCAGGACTGGAATAGGGCATACAGGCGGGTTACCGGGGTTTGGAAGCCAGTGGCAGATCCTGCCGGAATATGGCATTGGAATCATCGCACATGCAAACCGTACCTATGCGGGTATGGCGACCATTAACACGGCTGTTTTGGATACGATCATTTCAATGGCGGGGCTCAAACCACTTCCTGTGAAAGTTTCCAATATTTTGAAACAACGCAAAGAACAACTTGTGAAGCTGGTGCCGGACTGGAAGAATGCTGAGCAAAGCGGTATTTTTGCTGAAAACTTCTTTCCTGACCGTTCTGTATCACATCGTAAAAAGGAGCTGGATGCGCTACTGGCCAAAACGGGAAACATGACCGGATCTACTGATATGAATGCCGAAAATCAGTTGCGTGGCACATTCCTGCTCAAAGGGACTAGCGGCGATATTCGGGTATATTTTACATTATCGCCTGAAAACCCCGCATTGATCCAGCAGCTGGACTTTTCATTGGCCAAATAATCACAAGTATCAAAAATTTTAAGAAAGGAATAGGGGGGATGTTTTTCTGAATTGTCTGAGAACAAAACAATCAGAAATCATGAAAAATATCTTCTTATCATTCACTTTCATTTTATGCCTTGCGGCGGTAACAGATTCGGCTGCGCAGGAAAACCAGACCATTTTCAGAAACTCCGGTATCCGCAGGTCTGGCGGCTATGCTGCCATCTCCAATAAGTTTACAAAGATCAATGGCGACTTTGCCAATATGGCTGAAATTTACGGAGGCTGGTTTGTGAATCAGCGTTTCATGTTGGGAGTGGGTGCAGCTGCTACCACTAATTACATCCCGGTACCGCTTGAAAGTCAGCAGTTTCCAGGTAGAAAAATGACTTATCAGTATGGACAGTTGGGTTTAATGACCGAGTATGTGGTTGCCTCAACCAAAATGGTCCATGTTAACGTAAATCTATTGACAGGTACTGGATTTACAGTACAATATGACCGCCACGATACGGAGAACTGGGATGATTTTGATTGGGACGAACGCTATGATGACGATGATGTCAAATGTTTCTTTGTGATGGAGCCGGGTGTTCAGGTTGAATTTAATGTATTAAAATGGATGAGATTCAGTCCTGGCGTATCTTATCGTAAGGCTTTTAATGCAAAAGCAAATGGTTTGACCGACAGCGATCTGAGCAATATCTCGTACAATCTTACATTGAAATTCGGCAGGTTCTGAAACGGTTAGGGGGAACTGATGATTTGTGGTATATTATGTCTCAATTGATCCACAGTTCCCAAAATAGAGGTTGGGTAAAGTGTTGATAATGTTGATCAAAGGCAATAGGAATAAAATTTGTACTGTTATATAAGTATTGCACACTATTTCCCGACTAAACCGTAATAAGATGAGCATTTCAGGATTTGTAGTTTTTGGATGTTTACTCCTATCTGCATGGGCCGCCAAAGCTCAGAATGTGTATGATGTGATCGTTGCTGGCCGTACGATAGGTTCATTAAAAGTCTTTGACGACAAGGGAAAAGACAATACCGAAACCCATCGAATCGAGTCAGATTTCAAGATTATGTTTTACAAAGGCAAGTATTCCACTCAGACTAACTATTCGCAGGGGAAACTGGTTTCGGCCACTTGCGCGCACCATGTGAATGGGGACCTGAAAGAGCGGACGCAAACCAAAAGCAGCGTCAAATCGCTGTATGAGGTATGGTTTTCGGGAGAGGATGCGAAGGATAAGCCTAAAATTGAGTTCAACAGCCCCATTAAAAGTACGATTACCGGCCTGTATTATAAAGAGCCAATCAATATCAGCGAGGTGTATTCTGAGCGGTATGGCAAAATGTGCAGCGTGAAAAAGCTGTCGGAAGGCAAATACGGCGTTTCATTACCGGACGGAAAAGAAGGAATATATTCTTACAAAAACGGCCTTTGCCGCGAGGTAAAGACCGATCTGGCGGGGTTTAAACTGCGCATCGTATTGAATGAAGGAAAAAATAGAGTGAACTAAGCTTACAGCTGGTTCACTCTATTTTTATAATGAAACCTGCTTCGTATTTTTCACCTCTGCATTATTCCTGATTTCTTCATTAGCAACTTTCACGAGCACGTCACCTTCCTGAATGTCTCCAAAAATCTCCGTCTTATCGTCGCTGCTCGTTCCGGTTTTGATCGGTACCCACAATGCTTTCTGATCAACCACCTTAATGACATAAGTTCCCTGTGTTGAATTGAGAACAGCTGACTTTGGAATAGCAAATGAGTTCGCATCACCAGTCAATGGGATAGAAACTTCGGCAATCATACCGGGTAAAAGTTTTCTATCGCTGTTAACTACGTCCATTTCTGTTCTTTGCGACCTTAAACGAAGGTCGAGCGCACCTGCCAGGCGGGATACTTTGGCAGGAAAGTTCTGATTGGGTAACGATTTTACGCTGAAAGTTACCTCACTTTTGTTCTTCAAATAACTGGTATACGCTTCCGGAACGCTCACTACCAGCCTCAATTTGCGTTGCTCGACCAATGTAAACAATGGAAATTCCGAACCTTTGCCCGACGGGCCTACATACGCGCCTGTACTCACATTACGTGCGGTGATCACGCCGCTGAATGGTGCGCGGATTTCCAGGTAATTTCTGGTATCCGTAATTTCTTTACTGGTTGATCTGGCCGCATCTAATTGCGCGAGGTCAGAGTTCTTTTTGGCCAAAGCTACGTCCAGGTCGTTCTGTGAAACGGTACCCGGTGTTTTGCTGGTTTCCAGCAAACGGTCGTAGTTCGCTTTGCTTGCCTGGTAAATAGCCTCCTGCGATTTCAGCCGCGATTCACTACCTATCAGCTGCGACGTAAGCTCAGGCGCTTCCATGGAGGCGAGTAGCTGGCCTTGTTGTACTTCTGAGCCCACGTCGGCATGAAGCTTCTTGACAAAGCTGCTCACTTTGGCATACAAATCGACTTGCTGAAAAGCGATCAGCTCGCCTGGGATCTGCAAATTGGATGCTAGTGAATGCTTGTGCAATGCAAATGTTTCCAAAGCGGTAGTCTCAACGGACGCAGTTTTCGCTGTTGCCTTTTTATTTTCCTCTTCCTCCGCTTTGGAAGAACCGCAGTTTTGTAATACCGGCGCGGTGGCGGCGACCAGTACGGTCAGGGCGATGTGACGTATATTTTTCATTGTCTTATCAGTTCGATTCTTAGATTATTTGGCCAAAGGAACATAAAACTTGCTTTCTTCATCTTCGGGATCAAGCGAAACACTTTGGGTCGTAGCCTTGCCCTGTCCCCATGCGAAAGCCAGCGGCAGGATAAACAAAGCTGCAAAAGTAGATGCAACCAGCCCTCCAATCACTGCCCTTCCAAGCGGAGAAGACTGATCACCCGCTTCTCCCAACCCGCTCGCCATCGGGATCATACCTGCTACCATGGCCACAGCCGTCATGACAATCGGACGGAGGCGCAAGCCAGCAGATTCCTGCGCCGCTTCAATGGCATCACCGCTATGTCTTCTGAGCTGCTCGGCATTGGTAATCAGCAACACCGCATTAGAAATTGAAACGCCGACTGACATAATAATGCCCATATAGGATTGAAGGTTCAATGTGGAGCCGGTTAACAGTAGTAATGTAAGAGAGCCTAAGATCACAGCCGGAACGGTTGCCAGCACAATCGCGGATACCTTGAATGACTGAAAGTTAGCGGCTAGCATTAAAAATATCACTATAATGGCTACCACCAGCCCATTTTGCAAGCTGTCCAGGGTGTCGGTCAGGGTCTGGCTCATACCGATCAGATCCACTGTCAATCCCCTCGGAATTTCGCCCAGTGACGCTAACGTTTTCTGAACATCCGCTTTTGCAGTTCCTAAGTCAATGTTGTTGAGGTTAGCCGTCACAGACAAAACAGGCATAGATCCCAGGTTATCATTTTCCCCGTAGGTAGTATCTGGTGTGATGGTGGCAACGTCGCCTAGTACCGGACGATTGGAATTACGAAGCAATGAAATTTCGCTTATGTCATTGACACTATTCATCTTGCTCTCTGGAATCTGAACCTGTACATTGTAGCTGAGGCCTGCTTTTTCATCTACCCAAATATTTTTATCGGTATATCGGGAGGAAGAAGTTGAAGCAGTCAGTGATCTGGAAATATCATTCATATCTACACCCAATTGCGCCGCCCGGATGCGGTCCACCTCAATTCGTATAGCCGGATATTTGTTGGATTGGCCAAGCTGGATATCCCGGAGATAACTGATTTGTCTCAAACCTTTCATCACTTTCTTGGCATACTCTTCATTCACCTGCTTGTTACGGCCAGACATCCTTACTTCGATGGGAGTTGAAGAACCCTGACTTAAAATTTTGTCTGTCAACTCAATCGGTTCAAATGAAAGCGCAACATCCGGTTGTGTTTCTTTAACCCTATGCCTGATTTTTTCCTTTAATTCGTCGAGGTTGGTATGGAAGCCTTCATGCAAACCCACTTGCAATACAGCTTCCTGAGGTCCTGCCATCCACAAATAAATCGGGCTCGTTGAGAAAAGGGACGGATGCTGACCTACGTAGGCTGATGTGATCGCTACATTTTCCGGACCCACAATTTCTTTGATGATTTGGATCGTCTTCAATGTTTTCTCCTCCGTTCTTTCAATCCTGGTCCCTTCCGGGGCACGGAGGCGTACCTGGAACTGACTGCCATTTACTTTTGGCAAAACATCTTTTCCGATCATGTTCAGTAATACCCCCGCCAATGCAGTGGTGATCACCAGATAACCAATCACAATCGGTTTTCGGAATGGGATCATTCTGGCCATAAACCTCATAAAACGTAGCCTGATGCGGTCAAAGCGGCTTAACTTCACACCATTTGCATGATCAGATTTGTGAAGCAATGCTTCTTTTTGTTCTTCCTTATTTTTGCTCAGATGCGCAGCCGCAAACTCTTCAGCATCGGTCATGTCGGTACCATCGCTTTTTTTGTGATGCTTACCTTTCATGATCCAGTTGGCCATGACCGGCACGAAAGTTTGCGCCAGAAAGTAAGAAATGATCATACTGAAACCAATGGCCAGCGCCAGAGGCAAAAACAGTGAGCCCGGTATGCCGCCCATTGTGAACGCCGGCGCAAATACGGCCAGGATACAAAACAGGATCAGCAGCTTTGGAAAGGCAATTTCCTGACAGGCATCCCAAATCGCGAGTGCTTTGGGCTTGCCCATATCCAGGTGCTGGTGAATATTTTCAATGGTAACCGTACTCTCATCCACCAAAATACCAATCGCGAGTGCCAAACCGCTCAACGTCATAATGTTGATCGTTTGCCCAAAAAGATTCAGGAACAAAACGCCGGAAATGATGGAGGTAGGAATAGTCAGGATCACAATCAATGCGCCGCGGGCATCTCCCAGAAACAATAAAACCATCAAGCCAGTCAGTATTGCACCAATCGCGCCTTCTGTCAGCAAGCTCATCACCGAGTTCATGACGTAAGTCGACTGGTCGAACTCGTAGCTAATATTTACGTCCTCCGGCAATGTGCTTTTAATGCGCGGTATTTCCTTTTTAAGATTTTGAACAACTTCCCAGGTGGAAGCATCAGCACTTTTCGCAATACTCAGATAAACCGACCGCTTTCCATTTACCAAGCCATAACCAACCGTAATGTCCGCGCCATCCTCCACTTTTGCCACGTCGCGCAGGTACAGGTTCTGGACCTGGCCTTTGAACAGCGGGAGACTTTCAAAATCCTTAATGCTACGAACCGTGGTATTGGTAGGCGTAATGTAGTTTTTGTCCCCGATCCGAACATTACCCGAAGGTGCAGTCTGGTTATTAACCTTCAATGCCTCCACCAGCTGATCAGCTGAAATGTTGTGCGAACGCATGAGTTCCGGGTCCGCTTTGATAACGACCGTTCTGATGTTACCTCCAAAAGGCGGGGCCGAAACAAGTCCGGGAATGGATGTAAATGTAGATCGTACATATACGTTGGCAAGATCCAGCAATTCATTGTTCGAACGTTTGTCACTGCTGATCACCAGCTGACCAACCGGTAGGGTAGACGCATCAAAACGGATAATGAACGGCGGGTTGGATCCTGGCGGGAAGATGGCCTGGGCGCGGTTCGTGAATGAACTGAGCTCCGCAGAGGCCTGGGCCATGTTGGTACCCGGGTAAAAATTGATCTTCATCAGCGTAAGCCCTTGTATATTTTTTGTCTCAATGGTCTTAATACCATTGACATACAACAAAATATTAATGTACTGCTTCGCAAAGAACGTCTCCATCTGCGTAGGCGTGTACCCGCCAAACGGGTGGGCAATGTACATCACAGGCAGGTCGAGCTTCGGGAAAATATCCACCTTGATATTCCGAACCGCATTGATACCGAAAAAGAGTAAACCGGCCACCAAAACCATGATGGTGATAGGTTTACGTAATGCAAAACGTATTAAATCCATGTTACTGTTATTTGTAATGTCAATGGGTGCGTGTTAAGGATTATCATTATTGTCATTTATGGTCAGGCATTGTCATTTATGGTCGGGAATTGTGATTTTAAAGTAATGACTACCAATGACAATAAATGACTACATCTGACCACACTACCACTTTCCCGTTCAAGCCGCCACAATCCATTATTGATTCAGAAATAGGTTAAAATCGCCGGCTGCTGCTGATTTAAGCAATAAAGCCTGCCACAAATTACTAAGCGCGACGTCACGATTGGTTTCAGCGCGCACCAGGATGTACAAGGCCTGCGTCACATCCACAATGTTACTAAGGCCGTTTTTATATAAAACACTCTTTTGCAGGTAAGCATCTGACGCTGATCTTACCTGTACGGGCGCTTCCTGAAAATTGGAAACTGCATTCCTGATCTTGTTTTCGGACAAAAGAAGTTGATTGCGAATTTGCTGGTCTACCAGGTTATATTCCTCTTTCAATGCGCTGGAAACGAAATTTTGTGCTGCTACCTGTTGCCTGGTACGCAGAATGCTCGTCATATTCCACGTTGCACCAATACCCAGCAGGTAATTGGCCCGGACGGGTTTAATACCCTCGAAATAGTTTTGAGTATATGCATGCTGATCCGTAGCATAGGAAGAAGAAAAACCAGCGCCACGGCCTTGAAAAACACCAAAAAGGGAAAAAGTAGGCATTCCCAATGTCTGGTAATACTTCGCCTGACGGTCGCTTACGGCAATCCGGTTGGAATAATATTTCAGTAGCGGGTGAACTCCTGTTTTGGAAATGGTATCGGAAAGAGAGCCCGGAATTCGGGTAATGAACAAGGTGTCGAGCACAAATTGCTGGTCAGTAGTACCCATTAACCGCGCCAGGTTATTAGCTTGTTCCTGCTCAAAATCCCTGGCTTGGGTAATGCTGATCTTAGCATTGGAAACTTCCGCATTGGCCAATGATGAGTCTACACCAGGTATCAGGCCGTTTTTCGCGCGGGTTACGACCACATTCTTCAAAGCAGTTGCGCGTTCCAGGTTATTTTCCCAGGATTTGGTCAATCGTTGCGCTACTAACAAGTTGAGATAAGCGCCCGCCACTCTCACGCTATGCTGAAATTGCTCTTGTTCCAGATCACTCTGATCACGGGAAACAATGGATTCTGACACCTGTATCCGCTCGCGAGCACGGCCGAATGCAAAGAAATCCCAGTTGACATTAGTAAGGTACAGCGCCCCGAAAGCCGAATTCCAATTTTGCTTGGGCAGCGGCAAGCCGGAAGATGCTACTGAAAGACCTAGCCCATATAACGGACCATTCTGCCCATTGACGGTCCCATAATCCTGCTGGGCCGATAAGTTGAAGTTAGGCAGGTATTCTTTTTTGCTTTGCAGTACTGTCGCTTTGGAGGCGCTCAGATAGTTATTTTTTGCCCTAATCGAAGCATAATTGGAGAGCGCCGTCTCAACAGCATCATTTAAAGAAAGAACCTGGGCCGAGAGTTTTTGACTGGCAGGGATCATTGCCATGGTTAAAAACAGGATGGAGAAACATCTAGTGAGCATAATTTCAATCAAATTACCTTACAATGTAACCGAACCGACCACTTTTGAAATATTCTCAGATGATGGTATGGCTAAATCGCTTTGCAAAGGTAGTTGGGTGGTGGTGAGCAATATTTACTACTTTCAAATAATATCTTATAAAATTCAAACATCATTACCTTTCGTGAACGCGATACGACTTGGGAGTGACGCCAATTTGTTTTTTGAACAGATTGTTAAAGTAGGCCGGATATTCGAAACCCAGACAAAAGGCGATCTCGGCGACGCTCCAGTTGGAATGCCTGAGCATTACCTTGGACTGGGATAAAATTCGGTCGATAATGTGCTCGGTCGTTGTCTTGCCGGTATTCTCTTTGAGTGCCCGGTTCAGGTGGTTTACATGCACACCGAGTTTGGTGGCATAGTCCTTGGCCGTTTTCAGTTTCAGTTTATGTTCCGGCGACTCGATCGGAAACTGCCTTGCCAGTAATTCCTGAAAAGCGGAGGAAAGTCTTGCGGAACCATTGCTATGAGGATCAGTCACTTCCGACGACTGCATTTTCATAGCTTCGTGCGCGATCACATTCACATAATTCCGCATCAGATCATACTTGTGAACGTAACCGGAATCAATGTCTGCCTGCATTTTACCAAAGATCCCCAGCAGGTATTCCTCTTGTTCTTTATTAATAAAATAGACGGGAATGCAGTCGCTGCGCAGAATAGGGCAGTTGCTCACTGTTTTTGCACGGGTCATGGTGCTCAGAAACTCGTCGGTAAAAAGACAGAAGTAGCCAGCCTGGTCATCGGAAACCGCTTGCCAGGAATAAGGAACATTGCGGTTGAAGAAAACCAGCGCGTTTTGATTGATCTCGATCTGGTGATCGCCGTGGGAAAGAATGCCTTTTCCGATGATGAGGGAGATCTTGTAAAAATCCCTGCGTGCGTAGGAAGTGTATTTGTTGCAAAATACCCGTGAGAACACATTGAAATGCCCCTCGTCGCCGGTTGATTTGTCCGGGCTTTTTAGACCTTTAGCGGCTGGATGCGTCAGGTAGAAATGTGCTATACTCTCACTTGGTATCATGCGTTGAAGTTATGAAATTCAAATATTCAGCGCAAAAGGAATTGGTTAAAATGTAATTAAATGGTCGGCTAACTTGCTATTATTCTATTTTTTAAAATTATAATAATCTTTATAGAGAGAGATATAGCATGGGCATATAAAACAAAAGCCAGCTACTAGGAGCTGGCTCTGCATTGTCCGGCAATTGAGGTACTAGTCGACTGTGGGATAAGGAGAACTATCAATACCGCTCTTGTCAGCGAGTTGAGCAGTATCCTTAATCACAAAATTATTAGGCGTTTTATAATTCCTAGGCGATACTAATGGGTTAATGTCGATCCCTTTCACCGCGTAGTCCCTCGTGACGATCAAGGCGACAGGCCTTGGAGCATACTTGGGTGTTGAACTGGAATAGCGGCTGCGTTGCTGCTTTCCATACCTTTCAATGGTATTGAAATTGGCAACTTTTATGGTATTATCGGCATTTTTCGCTTTTGCCTGTGCAGCTTTATTTGGATGCTTATAATTGTGTACCGACACTCCCGGATCCACAATGGACTGCGACTTTGCTGTAAACGCTATCATGACTGCGGAGAGTATGAAGGCGGCTGTGAAATTGATTTTTCTCATCCTTCATCATTGTTTTTATGGAACATTAATGCCCCTTTTTGAAGGGATGCACGGAAATTAATAACTTTTTCACTCTTACAACCCTGGCCATTTTTGGTGCAGAAATGGCAATTTGGCTAAATCAGGCTCGATTATGACAGCTATAAGACCGGACTTATGGTAGTATTGAAAAATTAGGTTTCACTTCAAACTTTATTCGTCTGAAAATTTGAAAAAATCCTGAAAGAAGGTTTGGATCGGTAAGGGGAAAAAAAATCAAAAAAACTGAAATTCTAATGAAGTTCTGATATCATTCTAATGAGTTTCTAATTTTTAAAGCGGTTTGTTCGGAAAATCATTTCAGCAAAGCCTGTGCAGACGTATGAATGCCTTTGCAGATTCGCTCGATAGGTAGGTCGTTGCTGTCTTCGCCAAATGGGTCCTCAATTTCCTCCGCAATGACTTCGAGACTGGCCAGAATGTAGAACACGAACATCACGAAAGGAATGACCAGAAAGTGCAGACTAAAAACGTAACCGATCGGAAGCGTAAGGCAGTAGGTAAAGATGAATTTCTTGATGAATGAGCTGTATGAAAGGGGTATAGGAGTATTTTTAATCCGTTCGCAAGCTCCGCAAATGTCGCTTAGCGATTCCAGTTCACCATTGAGCAGAATGGTATGCTCTGGTAGCAGAATTCCCTTTTTCTGTAATTCAATGACCTTACTAAACAGCGCGGAAGCAATCTGATTGGGAATGTGATCGTGCATATTGAGGGCGCTTTTGGTAAAAAAGGCAGAATCCTCAAACTCTTCGGGCTGAAAGCGATTGCGCAAATGGTTCTTTAATGCAAAGCCGTAGTTAGGGATCATTTTTTTGAAGAAGTCGCGCTCCTGAACGTGCTCCTGATCCAGCAACCCGTTGATCTTCAAGGCCAGGTTTAGGCTGCTGTTCATTAAGGTACCCCATTGCTTGCGGCCTTCCCACCACCGGTCATAAGCTGTATTGGTCCTGAAAACGAGTAGCATGGAGATTACAAACCCGAGCAGGGAATGCATCAGCGAGATGTTTTTGAGATCGGTATTATCGCCCAATTTTAGATACACGATGAGTATATAGGCAACGATCGCGGAGTAAACGCCGATGGTAAGTATCAGGGGCGTGAGCTTTCGAACCGTGTCGGCCTTTTGGAAATAGAAGATGTATCGAAACCACTCCTTCGGGTTGTAGTCTATCATACAAGTTTTACCTGTTCAATAAGCTTGAAGAATTCTTTGAAACATTTGGCGGTCAATCGGGCGTCTTCCAATGCATTGTGCGTTTCTTCCTCTCTTTCAAAACCGAAGTAGCTGGCCACGGAACCCAGGCTGAGGGAGCGCGGAACCGTTTTGCCATTCTTTTCGAGGATTTGAAAAAACAAGTAAGATACGGTGTGCAGATCGATCATTTTGTTGGAAAACGACCATTTCATCTTTTCGTTACGGTAGGCATAGCGCAGGAAATTAATGTCATTGATCACGCTTTGTCCGCAAATGATCACATTGGAAAAATTCGGCTTGCCGGCATTCAGTTTTTTGATCCATTTTTCTAATTCAGGGAGTACGTCGTAAATCATCGGCGCATCTTCCAGGTCAGTCATCGACAGCCCGTGTACTTCTTCCGATTTGACCGAAAAAGCCTCTTCATTCTCCGGATACACATTTTGCAGGTAAGTACCGAGCGATCGCCAGTTGTCGTCAAAAAGCTCAGCACCGATCTGAATGATCTCATTCCAGCCCGGTTCTGGACCAGTCATTTCAATATCTAATACGAGGAAGGACATAGGGTATGCGTAGTGGTGAGTAAAAAATTGATCATGCTTTGAAACTCAAACTTATACTTTTGTGTACAAAATTAGGCAAACATTACATTTTAGGAGATCCATTCATTATTCATTTATATAAAATGCCCATCGAATACAGTCAAATACCGTCGCCGTGCTTCGTTCTGGAAGAGGAGTTGCTCCGCAAAAACCTTCGTCTGATCGATTCGGTGCAAAAGTCGGCAGGTTGCAAAATCATTCTGGCCTTGAAAGGTTTCTCCATGTACAGTGCCTTTCCGATTGTGAAAGAGTACCTGAGCGGAGCTACGGCAAGCTCACTGAACGAGGTGAAGCTGATCAATGATTTCATTGGGTATCAGTCGCACACTTATATGCCTGCGTACCTGGATCAGGAATTTGGCGAGATTATGGAGCGCAGCAGCCATATTACTTTCAATTCACTGAGCCAATGGGAGCGGTTTAAGGATAGGGTAGAGGCTTTTAAGGAAAGTAATCCATCGCACGAGCTTTCCTGCGGGATCAGGGTTAATCCGCAATATTCGGAAGTAGCTACGGACATGTATAACCCGTGCGTACCGGGGTCCAGGCTGGGCGTCACGCGTGACAAGTTACCGGATGTACTTCCCGACGGAATAGATGGCATTCACTTCCATACTTTGTGTGAGAATGGATCGGATACATTGGAACGAACGTTGCAAGCGCTGGAGTCCCGATTTGGGGACCTGCTGCATCAGGCCAAATGGTTGAATATGGGCGGTGGACATTTGATGACAAGAGAAGGATACGATCTTGATAAACTAATATTTTTAGTTAGTACCATAAAGAAGAAATATAACCTGGATGTGATACTAGAACCGGGCTCAGCCATTGCATGGAGAACGGGAGAGTTGGTGACAACGGTACTGGATGTCATGGACAGCCAGGGTATAGATGTGGCCATACTGGATACCTCGTTCGCGGCCCACATGCCCGATACTCTGGAGATGCCTTATAAGCCCGTTATCAAGGGAGCGCACCAGGAGGCGATTGCAGGCAAGCCTACTTACAGAATGGGCGGAATGACCTGTTTGGCAGGCGATTTCATCGGGGACTATTCATTCGATCGGCCTTTGCAAATAGGAGATAAAATCATATTTGAAGACATGATCCATTACACCATGGTTAAGACCACTACATTTAACGGTGTTAATTTACCTTCCATTGGTATGTGGAAGGAGAGCCAGGAATTCAGACTGGTGAGATCTTACGGTTATGAAAGTTTCAAAGACAGGTTATCGTAGTGAATCATATATAAACGTTGAGAGGCGGTTAAAAAAAACAAAAACGGTTATCTTGGAAAGATGATATTCTTCCATGATAGCCGTTTTTGTTTTTGATGCTTTTCGTTTAGGGAAAACTTAGAAAATCAGTTGGTAGGGAGCATTGGAAAAAGACGTCTTATTTCTTCCGCAGAAGGCTGCTTGCCGTACTCGGTGATCTCGAAAACTTCAACAAAACGGATCTTTTCAGCCTGCTCTTTCCCGTACCATTTCTCCAATGTCAGTTTGATTTCAGGTGTTACGGAAGAGCGTCTTTCGGTAGCGGCTAGCAGCCATTTTTTTCTTTCTTCCAAACCCTTGGGAACGTTAGCAAGATCCTGACTTGTCCATGGTAACCATTCATAAAATTGGGAAACGTGTGCATCCAATCCATGCACTTTTTTAGTAATTGCCTCAGTGATATCGATCGCAATGTCAGGACGGAATGGATTAGGCCTTTGGAAGCGGTCACGGAAGTAGAGAAAAACAGGGTTTTTGACCAATGGCGGCACACTGCTAAGAATGTTGGGCACTATAACCAGGTAGGATGCGTCTTGTACCACAACGCCCGTGTTGCGGTGATCAGGATGGTAATCGTTGGTTCTGGGCGCGATCACCACGTCTGCATTCCATTCGCGAATTTTGCGGATTACCGCCAGTCTGTTTTCTAATGTCGGAAACAGTTCCCCGTCGTGGTTGTCGAGCACGTCGTACTCGATGTTCAGGCGTTTGGCTACTTCTTTGGTTTCATTGAGCCGGCGTTTGGCTAACTCTCCGCCGCCGATATCCTGGTGGCCTGCATCTCCATTGGTGAGCGAAACGAATTTCACTTTGTGACCCATCGAAGAATAAATGGAAGCGACACCCCCCGCTCCAAGGTCGCAGTCGTCGGGATGAGCGCCGAATACGATAATTTTCAAGGGTAATTTGGCTGTTTGGCTTGCTGTTTGCGCGAAAGCGAAGGATTGTAACAGCAAAAACGCCGGGAGAAATATAAATTTCCTCATGGTTAGAAAAGTGGTTTGAAAGGTTTAGCAAGAATGCAAAATAGGAATTTATATTCGCTTATAAGCGAAAGAGCCTTGGTTTAAAGCGTTTACACACTTGGGAACCGCGTTTTGCCAGCCCGTACCGTGAAAGAAATCCAAATTTTTTTTTAAACACTTTTTTAAATCAGATTAATTCACATATTTTGAAGGAGAATGGGCGGCTATTTTATGCAAAAATGCCCCGTGGAGCTTTCCTGAGCAGAAAAAATATGTTTGGCTAACCTGCCAGAGTAACAAGACCTTAATACGTTCGCGCCAAATAATTCAACCAGGCCTGATAAGATTCTTGTAATATTCCTGTACCTTTGTATCCCGTAATCATAGAAAAAAAGCAACGTCTTATGGCTTCCAAAGCACGAAAGACCGCGAAGTACATTTTCGTTACGGGCGGTGTTACATCTTCACTTGGCAAAGGAATTATTGCCTCATCATTAGCTAAATTACTGCAAGCCAGAGGGCTTTCCGTCACAATTCAAAAATTCGATCCCTATTTGAATATTGATCCGGGTACCATGAATCCATACGAGCATGGAGAATGCTACGTAACGGACGACGGAGCCGAAACGGATCTTGATTTAGGACATTACGAGCGTTTCTTGAACGTCCGTACTTCTCAGGCCAACAATGTTACGACTGGCCGCGTATATCACAATGTGATCACAGCTGAGCGCCGTGGTGACTTCCTTGGAAAAACCGTTCAGGTTGTTCCGCACATTACCGACGAACTTAAAAGAAACATGCTGCTGCTCGGGCAATCCGGTGACTATGACATCGTGATTACTGAAATCGGCGGTTGCGTAGGGGACATCGAGTCGCTGCCTTTTCTGGAAGCGGTTCGTCAGGTGAAGTTTGAAATGGAAGAGCACGATACATTGGTGATCCATTTGACATTGATCCCTTATTTGAATTCGGCAGGCGAGCTTAAAACAAAGCCAACCCAGCACTCGGTAAGAATGCTTCAGGAATCGGGAATCCAGCCGGATATCCTCGTATGCCGCACAGAGCACCCACTACCTTACGACCTCCGCAAGAAAATAGCATTGTTCTGTAATGTTCAGGTTAATTCTGTCATTGAAGCGATGGACGCCGATACGATTTACGCGGTACCTCTTTTAATGTTGAAGGAAAGACTGGATCAGCGTGCATTATATATGCTCGACATTTATAATGATAAAGATGTTGATCTGGATTCCTGGAAAACATTTTTGTCAAGACTGAAAAATCCTGTTGATTCGATCCGTATCGGGTTAGTGGGTAAGTATGTGGAACTTCATGACGCTTACAAATCGATAGTAGAGTCCTTTATCCATGCCGGTGCTGCCAATGAATGCAAGGTCAACATCGAATGGATCCATTCCGAAAGTCTTACCGCTGACAATGCCGTTGAAAAACTGGAAAACCTGGATGGCGTGCTGGTAGCCCCTGGTTTTGGAGAAAGAGGAATTGAAGGTAAAATTGCAGCGATCCAGTACGTTAGGGAGAACAGCATTCCTTTCTTTGGTATTTGTCTCGGCATGCAAATGGCCGTGATCGAATATGCCCGCAATGTGATCGGCTGGCAAGGGGCTCATTCCGTTGAAATGGATACCAACACGGACCATCCTGTGATCCACCTGATGAGAGATCAGAAAGATGTTTCCAATAAAGGTGGTACCATGCGTTTGGGAGCTTACCCTTGCCGCATTAAGAAGGATACACTGGCCAACCGGATTTATGGCAAGACCAACATCAGCGAACGCCACCGTCACCGGTATGAGTTTAATAACAAATACCTGAAAGATTTTGAAGAAAAAGGGCTGGTTGCCACAGGTATCAATCCTGATAATAACCTGGTTGAAATGATGGAGCTTCCTGGTCATCCGTTCTACATTGGTGTACAATTTCACCCTGAGTTGAAAAGCACGGTCATGAACCCGCACCCGCTTTTTGTCAATTTCGTGGCTGCCGCCTTGTCATATTCTCTCGAAAAAAGGTCGGTAGAATCGTTAAACCCATCAATCCACTGATCACAATTAGAGACCGATAAGGAAAAAACTTATTACCTTTGCCACCCCGCAAGGGATGAACTATTTCAACAATTTTAAGTAAATAATGGATAAAAATTTTATAATCGGCTTAGTACTTATCATGCTAATGCTGATAGGCTACCAGATCCTGGTTCCGAAACCTGTGGAACCAACCCCTGTAGCGCAAGTAAAACAAGATACTTCAAGAGCATCTGTTTCTTCATCAATAGTTTCGGATTCTACTCAGTTACCCTCTCAATCAAGTGATTCTGCTGTTGCACAAATGGCTCCCCAAGAGCTGGTTATAGAGACGAAAGATACCAAGGTGGTGTTCACCAGCAAAGGTGGTGTGATGAAGGAGGTTATGTTGAAAAAATACAAAACCTACGACCAGAAGCCGCTCTACCTGATTGCTGAAAATCACAATAGTTTCCGCATCAATTTCCCTACTCCGACAGGTGACGTAAAGCTAACAGACCTGTTCTTCACTACGGACGCGCAGAGCCAGGCGCTGGGAGAAAAGGATTCTGTGATCGTCACTTATAAGGTAAACCTGAAAAATAACCAGACCGTCGAGCAGACTTACGTGGTTCGCGGTTCAGGTTACGTGATCGATTACGGTATCAAATCCAATGGACTTGGATTGGGCGATAAGTCGGTACAGCTGGATTGGAACAATGATTTGCTTCAATTGGAAAACGATATGAAGAAGAACCGTGAGGTAGTAACCATCAACTACTACACCGACGATCTTCAAAGCCTTGCTACCAGCCCTACATCGGTTGAAGAGGCCAAAACGGCTGATCCTGTCAAGTGGTTTACGATCAAACATAAGTACTTCCTTGCCGGGCTAATCGCTGACAAGCATCCATTCGGCAATGTGACGCTCCGAGCTGACGTGAATCCAGCTGATTCGACCATTGTAAAAACAATGCACGTTTCGGCTGGAATTCCAATGTCGGCCATTCAAAAAGGAGAAGCTAATTATCAGTTCTTCCTCGGCCCTAACGACTACCACCTGGTAGACAAAGTAAAGGCAGAGAATTTTGACCAGAATGTTTACCTGGGCTATGCGTTTTTGAAGCCTATCAACAAATTTTTCCTGGTTCCTCTTTTTAATTTCCTTGAAAAATTCGTGACCAACTACGGCTTGCTGATCGTATTGCTGGTATTATTTGTCAAAACGCTTCTGACGCCATTGACATACAAATCGTATATCAGTATGGCTAAAATGAAGTTGCTAGCTCCTGAACTGGAACAAATCCGTAGCCAGAACCCGGATGATATGGCGAAGCAGCAGCAGGACCAGATGAAGCTTTACCAGCAGGTAGGAGTAAGCCCGCTTAGCGGCTGTATTCCCGTACTCGCTACCATGCCGATCCTGTTTTCTCTCTTTTTCCTTTTTCCAAACCTCATAGAGCTGAGGCAGCAATCTTTCCTCTGGGCAAGTGACCTTTCAACTTACGATTCATTTATAAAGCTTCCGTTTATCATTCCGTTTGGAGTAGGAAACCACATCAGTTTGTTCACTGTACTGATGACCGCTTCCAGCATTGGTTACGCCTATTATAATAACCAGATCACGCCTACGCAGCCGGGACCTGTTAACATGAAAGTGCTTGGTTATATCATGCCATTGATGTTTATGTTCGTTCTGAACTCGTTTCCTGCCGGTCTTACTTTCTACTATTTTGTTTCCAACGTCGTAACCATCGCGCAGCAATTGCTGATCAAACGCTTTGTGAATGAGGACAAAATCAGAAATATTCTGGAAGAAAACCGCAAAAAGAATGCGAACGGTGAGAAGAAACAAACCAAGTTCCAGAAATACCTTGAAAAGTCGTTACAAGCAGCAGAAGAGGCTAAAAAGAAGCAGGCTGACTTAGAGAAACGTTCTAAAAAGAAATAAAAGATTTATTGTAGCGTAGTATATAGGGCAATGTTTCCGTCAGGAAATATTGCCCGTTTTTTTCTCTTTGAACGGTTTTCGTAATTTGTCCGATCAAAATCAATTTGACCCCACTAGTCTGATGAGAGTTATCGTTTCTTTGATTTTAATTATCCAGTTAGGTTTACAAAATGCTTCATTCGCGCAGGATGTACAATTGGAAAGCAGATATAGATCAGCTGTTGCAGATTACAAACAAGGTAAATACGCGGCTGCAATGGGGAAGTTTTCTCCGCTGACGAGCGTCAATGCCCAAACCCGGTATTCGGCCTATTCTCATTACTATTATGCACTTTCTGCTTATCAGTTAAAGCGTTTTAAAGAAAGCAAACAAATGCTGGTTCAGCTGCAAAGCCGGTATCCGGGCTGGAACAAGATCAATGACGTTCATTACCTATTGGGAGCGATCAGCTTTGAAAATGGCCAGACCAATGAGGGGCTCGGTTATCTGGAAAAGATTAAAGATTCGTCATTTGCCAAGGATGTTCAGGCTTTGAAGCAGCATCATTTAAGCGGCCTGAATGATCTTCCCAAATTGATAAACCTGCAAAAACAAAATGCTTCGGACCGTGACGTCGCATTGATTTTGGTCCAATACATTCAAAGCTCGCCGTCTTCCACACAGACTGATATGCAGCTTGCAGACCAGTTGGACAAGCAATTTAAGTTCAGTAAAAAGGAAAAGATAGCGATCGCCGAAGACAAGCCGGTGCGCAGCGCTCCGAGGGCGGAGGGACAATGGACAAAGGGATATCTGGACGTTTCAGTGATGCTTCCTTTTCGGTTAGACGAGTTCAGTACTTCCAAACGCCGCTCCAATCAGTTTGCCTACGATTACTACATAGGCCTGACGATGGCAAAGGAGCAGCTAATGATTGAAGGAATCAATGTAAACCTCTGGGCTTATGATGTCAGCAATGATGCCAAATCTGCGGAGGCGATCGTGGATAATAAGAATTTTCAGTTGTCAGATGTGGTGATCGGACCATTGTATCAAGGAACATTTGATGTGACGGCTAATTATATTTCCAAAGCCAGCACCCTGATGCTTAACCCACTTTCGACGGACGGCCATTTGTTGACGTCAGCGTCCAACATTTACCTGGCGCATCCATCTGTGGCTTTTCAAACTCAAAAGGCCGCACAATGGATGAAAACGATCGCCGTCGGGATATCCGGGCCGATCGTGTATTACGGCAATACCCCAAAAGATTCTTCCATGGCTTTTTCCTACGCCAATGAGTGGAAAAGCAAGGGTGGTAAGGTGATGGCCATGGTCAAAATTCAACCGGACCGTGAATGGATGGAAAGCAATATTCCATCATTTGAAACGACGAAGCCTTCACACATCGCATTGTTTGCCGCAGACGCTTCGGTGGGCGGTACCTTGGTGGAAGTGATCAACAGCCGTAAGCTGACGACACTACCCATTATCGCGACATCAACAAGTTTCAATTCTCAAAATTCCAGACTGTCGAGATATGGTTCAAGGCTGTACCTGATCGATCCTGATCATGTGGACCGGGAGAAGGAGAGTATCCGCCAGTTTCAGAAAAATTATTGGAACAAAACCAGCACATTTCCGTCGGTATATTCCTACCAGGGATACGATCAGTTGCTATTTTTCGCAAGAATTCTTTCAAAATATAAGGACAAATACATCAGCGGGCTTCAAACCAGAAAGTACGGGGAAGAAGAATTTCTGCTGAATGGATTTGACTATACCAAATCAAATGACAACCAGATTACGCCTGTTTTGAAATACAGCGGTTCCAAATGGGTCCCTGTGGACAGGTAGTATCAATTGCCCCATATGTATGAATACTTCAACGAGCCAGAGTTTATTTGAAAAAGCGCAGCATTACATTCCGGGTGGGGTCAATTCCCCGGTAAGGGCATTCAGGGCTGTCGGTGGGACGCCTATTTTTATTAAGTCTGCCAAAGGGCCTTATGTGTACGATGAGGACGGCAATGAATACATTGAACTGATTAATTCCTGGGGGCCAATGATCCTCGGGCATGCGCATGAACTGATTCAAAAGGCTGTTTATGACGCGATACAGCATTCTTTTTCTTTCGGGGCACCTACCCGAAAAGAGGTGGAAATGGCCGAACTGATCGTCAGCATGGTTCCCTCCATTGAAAAAGTGAGAATGGTGAACTCGGGAACGGAAGCGACCATGTCGGCGATACGGGTTGCGCGGGGATTCACAGGACGCGATAAGATCATCAAATTTGAAGGTTGCTATCATGGTCACGGCGATAGCTTTTTGATCGCTGCTGGTAGCGGAGCTGTTACATTCGGAACGCCAGACAGCCCGGGAGTGACCAAAGGAGTGGCTAATGATACATTGACCGCACCTTTCAATGATCTCGCAGCTGTTCAGCAATTGGTTGACTCTAATCCTAATCAGATCGCAGCATTGATCCTTGAACCTGTTGTAGGGAATATGGGATGCGTGCTGCCTGCGGATGGTTTCTTACAAGGTCTCCGCAAGATCTGCGACGAAGCTGGGATCGTATTGATTCTGGACGAAGTAATGACCGGTTTTCGGTTGTCGAAAGGCGGAGCTCAGGAAAGATTTGGAATCACACCTGACCTGACCACATTGGGAAAGATTATAGGCGGGGGAATGCCCGTAGGAGCATACGGAGGCAAGGCTGAGATCATGAACTGGGTTTCTCCGGTAGGTCCGGTGTATCAGGCAGGCACCTTGTCCGGTAACCCGATCGCGATGGCGGCTGGTCTTACCATGCTAAATTACCTGAATGATCACCCGGAAGTTTATACGCAACTGGAAGAATCCGGCCGTAAGCTTACGTCAGGTTTTAAAGCATCGATGAGTAAGCTTGGACTGAATTATACATTGAATCACATTGGCTCGATGTACACATTGTTTTTCACCAATCAGGCGGTGACAGATTTTCCATCGGCAAAGTCTTCGGATCTGCCACTTTTCGGTAAATATTTCCATGCTATGCTCAATAGGGGTATTTACATGGGCCCGTCACAATTCGAAAGTATGTTCCTTTCGACTGCGCTCACCGATCAGCATATTGATCGAATCATCACTGCCAATGAAGAGGCATTAAAAGAAGTGCTAACCCTCTAACTCGTCACCCGGAAAAGGTCATTCACTCATTCATTCATTCAAAATTTTCACATTAACCAAATGCGCCAATACTCCATCATCATACCTGTTTACAACCGTCCCGACGAGTTGCAGGAATTGCTGGAATGTTTGGCCAGTCAAACGGTTAAGCGTTTTGAGGTGATCATCGTGGAAGACGGTTCTAAAATTAAGGCTGATGAGGTAGTGAATGCATTTACGGGCCGTTTGGAAATTAAATACTTCTATAAAGAAAATGGTGGTCAGGGATTTGCCAGAAACTATGGTTTTGAAAGAGCTGCGGGGGACTACTTCATTCTCCTGGATTCGGATGCATTGATTGAGCCGGATTACCTGGCCATTGTTGATCAAAAACTAAACACGGATTACGTAGATCTGTACGGCGGACCTGATACCGATCATCCGTCATTTTCTCCGATACAAAAAGCGATCAGTTACTCGATGACCTCTGTCTTTACGACAGGAGGAATTCGTGGGAAGAAGAATAATATGGGCGGTACATTCCATCCGCGGAGCTTCAATATGGGCCTTTCCAGAAGTATTTGGGAGAAAACCGGCGGCTTTCTGACGAGTAGAATGGGGGAGGATATCCTGTTCAGTATCGGCGCAATGCGGCTGGGTTTTCGATCCGCATTGATTCCGGAGGCATTTATTTACCACAAAAGACGGACGCAATTTGGTCCGTTCTTCAAGCAGTTGAAGTTTTTTGGACGCGCCCGCATTAACATAGCCCGTTTTTATCCCGACGAGCTGAAATTAGTGCATACTTTCCCGCTGCTGTTTACGCTCGCAGTTTGCAGCATTCCATTCTGGTTACTGATCTTTAAACCGTTTTTTTATCTGGGATTGATTGGTCTGGGGACTTATGTTACCCTGCTTTTCATTGATGCATTGAGGCAAACGAAGAGCGTTGAAGTTGCCTTTTTAGGCATTGGAGCCGCTTTTGTGCAGCTTTTTGGATATGGTACCGGTTTTTTGCAGGAGGGATGGAAGAGGATCTGGGAGAAAAAATCGCACCGCGAGACAGGCGCCGCCATCGAATACCCTTCCTGACATCATCCCCCGATCGATATCCCCAACCCAGGACTTAAGTCCTGGGCTAGTGGTGCTGACCTGGGCTAGTGATCCAGCTTCTGGCAGAAATATACAATCTCTTCGCCGGGCAATGCGTAACGATGAACTTCTTCTTTGGAAAGCTCATCCATGACAAATCGATCCTCCTTCACAGTGAAGCCACCTTTTTCCAGTTCACGGCCGTAGTTTCTTCCAAAAAGCCTTAAATGGTCATTTTGTAGAAAATGCTTTTCACGTTCGCGCGGATCTGTGATGGTTGCATCTTCATAAGTGGTTTCGTATTTCATGTCCTGCGGCGACTGAATGAGTGCGTAACCTCCTGGTTTCAGCACGCGATGCAGCTCACTCATGGCCAATATATAGTCATCCACGTGCTCCATGACGTGGTTACAGAATGCGACATCAAATGTATTGTCAGGGAAAGGTATCTGATGAATGTCCATTTTGACTTTGGCCAATGGAGATTCAATGTCCCCGGTAATGTAGTCGAGGTTTTTCATATGCTCAAACCTGTCGATAAAGCAGTATTCCGGCGCGACATGTAGCACTTTCAAATTGGCTGTAAAGAAATTGGTTTTCCTTTTCAGGTACAGCCCCATTAAACGGTGGCGTTCCAGTGAAAGGCAACTTGGGCAAAGTGCATTTTCTCGGCTGGAAGTGTTGCGGCCGTATGGAAGGAACTTTCGGTACTTACTTTCGCAAACCGGGCATTCCACTTTATTACCAATGTAGAAGATGCTGAGAAAACGGGCAACCCAATGTCCGATCAATTGCAGATAGGGGCGGGGAATATACCTTAAAACTAAACTTATGATGGCTTTCATTAACTCAATTAACTAAAAATTAATAATTTTAGGATCATAACAAGGAAAAAGTTCATAAATGATTCCATCGATTGATCCAAAACCACCTGGTAAAAGGCTGATTAAAAGAATGTCAACGCGTACCAAATGGATGATTCTCGCTCCATGCGGTTTGTTGCTGTTCAGTTTCGGCCTGACTGTCCTGAGCCAAGCTGCGCATGAGCGACGCACGGGGGAGCCTACTCAGGTATGGGTTGTGCTGGGTTTGTACAGCCTGGCCCTGATCAATGGTGGGTTAATCATGTTCGGTGAAGCGCTCCGGTTTCGCATTCTTTTGCATATCCGCCGTGAAACCCGTCGTAGCATGCGCCAGCTGACCCGGAAAGTCAATACCAAATCCCCAAGCAAATCCAAATCCGGTAAAAAAGCAAAAAGCCCTACCAAAACAGATTGACAGGACTAGTTGAATAACATTCCGGAGAGGCTTTACTTATTTTTTGTTAGCTTCAAACTGAGCCTTTATTGCCTCAACGTCGACGTTGCGTACTTCTGGTTTGCGTAAAAGATCTTTAATTTTCGCGGTACGATTATTTGCTACTGCCTTGTTTCTGCGACCTTTACGTTTTAATTCCGTAACTCCCATTGTAAATATTGTTTTGTGAAAGAGCCGCAAAATTAAGCATTTCTGTGTAAATAATGCAGACAATAGTCATAAATATTGCACAAGCTCTCCTAACTTTACGGTTTAATCGGCCTTTAAGCCGTACTTTTTTTCAATTCTGACATCAATGGCGCATCGTTGCCGGCTTACATTATGCCGGCGACCTGCTGCCGGTAAGGTCAGGGCTTATTTGACAGCATCCATATAATGAGTAAACCATCACTTGCCCGCGGAACCCGTGACTTTGGTCCCGAACAGATGGCTAAGCGTACCTTTATCTTTGACACCATCCGACGCTCTTTTCAACGATATGGTTTTTTGCCATTGGAGACACCGGCTTTCGAAAACCTTTCTGTTTTGATGGGAAAGTATGGAGAAGAGGGCGATCAGCTTTTGTTCAAACTTTTAAATTCAGGTGATTTTAGCGGAAAGCTAACCGATGAAGATTGGAAGGAAGGCTACAAACCGTTGACGACCAAGATTTCTGAAAAAGGCTTACGCTATGACCTTACCGTCCCTTTTGCACGTTACGTAGTGATGAACCGCGGTACTTTGGCCATGCCATTTAAGAGGTATCAGATCCAGCCTGTGTGGCGTGCGGACAGGCCACAAAAAGGACGTTACCGGGAATTTTATCAATGTGATGCCGATGTGGTGGGTACGGATTCATTGCTATGCGAGGCGGAAATTGTAACGCTTTTGCATGACATTCTTCCGGCATTGGGTATTATGGATTTTACGGTCAAGATCAATAATCGCAAGATTTTGACCGGCATTGCGGATATGGTAGGGGCGCATGGGATGGAAGGGCCGCTTTGCGTGGCGATTGATAAATTGGATAAAATTGGAAAAGATAAGGTGGTTGAAGAACTTCTCGAACGTGGCTTTTCCAATGAAAGTGTAGAGAAATTGGATCCGGTGTTTGCGCTTGCTAACGAGAAGGAGCCTTTTTCAGAATTAAAAAGCTGGCTTAGCGGCTCTGAAATAGCCATGAAGGGTATTCAGGAGTTGGAGGAGGTTTGGGATATGGTGAAACTATTGGGACTTGAAAACCCTAAAATTCAGTTTGACGTTACCTTGGCCAGAGGGCTTTCGTACTATACAGGTGCTATTTTTGAAGTGAAGGCCAATAATGTGCAGATCGGTAGTATCTCGGGAGGCGGGCGCTATGATAACCTGACGGGGACTTTCGGTGTTCCGGGTATTTCCGGCGTTGGAATTTCATTGGGTGTGGACCGGATTTATGATGTAATGGAGGAATTGAACCTCTTTCCTGAAAGCCGGAAGACGAGTACCAAGGTGATGATCTCTAACTTCGATACGGACGCATTCAGGTTTGGATTGTCCATTTTGCCCAAATTACGGAACGCGGAAATTAACGCGGAAATTTATCCTGATTCTGTGAAATTGAAAAAACAATTGGACTATGCAGACCGGAAAAGTATTCCATTTGTAATTTTGATCGGTTCAGATGAAATGCAATCCGGACTTTTAACTTTGAAAAATATGCATACCGGCGAGCAGCAAAAATTAGACATTGACGGCGTCATATCCTTAATTTCGGCTGAAATTTAATAACCCTTTTCCAATATACTGACTAACCAGCTGCTTACAGAAGCTTAACAATATGAATGATAATATTTTAAGAATTGCAATACAAAAATCAGGAAGGCTGAGTGAGGATTCTTTAAAACTGATTAAAGAGTGTGGAATACGTTTTGATAATGGTGCCGGAAAACTTAAAACCGATGCTACCAATTTTCCTGCACAAATTCTTTTCCTGCGGGATGATGATATTCCGGGCTATGTAGAAGATGGCGTGGCTCATCTGGGTATTGTCGGTGAAAATGTTTCGGAAGAATCGAATAAAAATGTAGACACGGTTCATAAGCTTGGTTTTTCAAAATGTCGTTTGTCAATTGGCGTTTTGAGGGAGCATGATTATGCGGGTGTGCAGGATCTGGAAGGAAAAAGCATTGCTACTACTTATCCGCGTTTGTTGGGTAAATATTTGCAATCCAATGGCGTCACTGCACAGATTCATGAGATCAGCGGGTCGGTGGAAATTGCGCCTAGCATTGGTTTGGCTGATGCAGTTTGTGACATTGTGAGTTCCGGGAGCACACTTTTGAGCAATGGTTTGAAAGAAGTAGAAACCATTTTCAAGTCAGAAGCGGTTATGATCGCTAGCAAAAGTCTTTCTGATGTGCAAAAGGACCTGCTGGATCAATTGCTTTTCCGTATTAAATCGGTTCAGGTTGCAAAAAATAATAAATACATTTTGCTTAACTGCCCGACCAGCGCGGTTGAGAATATTACCAAATTTTTACCCGGAATGCGTGCCCCGACTATCTTACCTTTGGCGACGGAAGGCTGGTGCTCACTACATTCTGTGATCAATGAAAATGAGTTCTGGGAGAACATTGAGAAGATCCGTCAGGCTGGGGCAGAGGGTATCCTGGTGATTCCAATTGAAAAAATGATCTTGTAATTGATATGAATATTATTCCATTTCCTGCCAGGGACCAATGGCCGGCATTGCTGGCGAGGCCCGTGCAGGAAGCTCAGGATATAGAAGCAAAGGTGATCCCAATCCTGGAACAAGTTAAAAGTCAGGGTGACGAGGGAATAAGGCAACTAGCCCGGCAATTTGATAAAATCGAACTGGCTGATCTTGCGTTTTCAGACGCAGATATGGCAGCGGCGGAGGCTAAGCTGGATGATCAGCTGAAAGTTGCTATCCAACAGGCATACCGGAATATTTATAAATTTCACGAGGGGCAATTGCAGCCTGTTGAAAAAATAGAAACGATGCCTGGCGTCACTTGCTGGCGTAAAAGTGTGGGTATTGAGAAAGTTGGTATCTACATTCCAGGCGGGACTGCACCATTGTTCAGTACCGTTTTAATGCTTGGCATTCCTGCACAAATTGCTGGTTGCAAAGAGGTGGTTTTATGTACACCTTCGGATCACCCTGCTATCCTGTACGCGGCGAAACTGGTCGGTGTGACGAAGGCTTTCAGGATCGGTGGAGCGCAGGCGATTGCAGCATTGGCTTACGGTACCGAAAGCGTTCCCAAGGTTTACAAAATATTTGGGCCTGGAAATCAATATGTTACTACTGCCAAAATGCTGATCAGCAAAGAAGGTGTTGCGATTGATATGCCGGCAGGTCCCTCGGAAGTGGCAGTTTATGCGGATGATACTGCTGTGCCCGCTTTTGTAGCTGCTGATCTGCTTTCGCAAGCGGAACACGGGCCGGACAGTCAGGTACTGCTGATTTCGACGAGCAAAAAACTACTTTCTTCCGTTAATCTTACGTTATCTTCTCAAATGAACAACCTGCCACGGCGTGATCTTGCGGCCCAGTCCATTGGAAATAGCAAGGCGATTTTGGTTGAAAATGAAGAAGATGCGATCGACCTGCTGAACCAGTATGCGGCGGAACATTTGATATTGAGTGTTGCAAATGCAGAAGCAGTTTCAGAAAAAATAATCAATGCGGGATCCATATTTTTGGGCAATTACACGCCAGAATCATGTGGAGACTATGCATCCGGAACCAACCATACGCTTCCTACCAATGGCTATGCAAGGGCATACAGCGGTGTTTCGGTTGACAGCTTTGTCAAGAAAATTACGATCCAGAAAATTACCGAGCAGGGCATTAGGAACATAGGGCCGACTGTTGAAGCCATGGCGGAAGCGGAGTCACTGGATGCGCATAAGAAAGCAGTTAGTATCAGGTTGAAAAGTCTTTTGTGAAAAAATTTTTTAGACCGGAAAAATGTCGTAATTTTGAGGACATATTTCTGGGGTTAAAATTTAGAAACGATGACAGCATTTATGGTCAATGAACGTTTGGGAGGCTATGGAATTCTCAAACATGCAGTAAAAAATGATTTTGATCTGGCATATCTTGCTGCAAATGGTGTTCCCAAAGCCTCCATACAGCATCTTTCCGATTCCGTAGGCATGGACGCCAAAGATGTGATAGCGCTATTGCCAGTCACGCCCAGGAACCTGCAACGCTACGATGATAAAGATCTGCTCAGTAATGTTGTTTCAGATCATCTGATCGCATTAGCGGACCTGTTTTCCGTAGGTACCAGGGCTTTGGGAAAAGAATATTTCAAAGATTGGCTGAACGGAGAGATTCCCGCACTCGGCAAAGAAAAGCCAGTTAGCTTCCTGCGCACACATGCCGGAATAGAATTGGTCAAAACGGAACTGGGTCGCATTGAGCACGGTATCTTCGCCTAAATGGAGCTGTTCAGGATTACAAAAACGGAGTACCAGGATGACCTGACGGGTATCGGCGCATTTTATCACGGAGGACGATGGAACTCTCCGAGAAATGCCATGCTCTATACCTCATCCCATCGCTCTCTGGCTATGCTGGAGGTGTTGGTTCATTGGAACAAAACGATACCACCTCCCGATTACGTCATCGTGGTCCTGTTTGTCCCTGACGCCAAAGCACATTCCACCTCGCCGTATCTTCTTCCTGAATGGCAGGAAAACCAGCAATGGAGCAAGGAGGTGGGTGACGACTGGCTCAAAACAGGTAAGGATATGCTACTAAGAGTGCCCTCAGTGCTGGCCAAATCCGAATACAACTACCTGATCAATCCCTTACATACCGATGCCGGCTCTGTTAAAATCATTGATGTAGAGCCTTTTACTTTCGATAATAGACTGTTCTTTTATAAATAGTACCCAATAAGCGGCATTTTGCCGTCATAGCATGAGCAATTTTGATTTAAGTAAAATACTTCGCCCGCACATCCTTTCCCTGGCTCCTTATTCTTCCGCAAGAGACGAATATACCGGGCACGTGGGGATATTTCTGGATGCGAATGAAAACCCATACGGATCGGTTACCGATGCTGATTATAATCGCTATCCAGATCCATACCAGGCCGACATTAAGCAGAAACTGGCCCCGATTAAGAATATCGCAGCCGAACGGATTTTTCTTGGAAATGGAAGCGACGAACCCATTGACCTTCTTACCCGCGCTACCTGCACACCCGGACAAGATCGCGTGATGATACTTCCGCCAACATACGGCATATATGAGGTAAGTGCCTCCATACACGATGTGAAAATAGATAAGGTATCATTAACAAACGATTACCTGATCGACACGGATGCGGTTCTTGCTGCCATAACCCCGAATACCAAGATCATCTGGATATGCTCGCCTAACAACCCGACTGGGAATGTAATGCAGCATGAAGCGATTCAGACCATTCTGAAAAACTTCGACGGCCTGGTTGTGGTGGACGAAGCCTACATTGATTTTACGGAAACTCCATCGTGGATCCAGCATCTGGATCAATACCCTAATCTGGTCGTGTTGCAGACATTCTCCAAAGCTTGGGGACTTGCTGGTATCAGAATCGGAATGTGCTTTGCTTCTGTGGAGCTGATCCGCATACTGAATAAGATCAAACCACCTTACAATATTAGTCTCCCTGCTCAACAGGCCCTTTTGACAGGTTTGGATTCGATTGAAAAAAAGAACAAAATGGTGGCCGATATTCTTAAAGAAAGAACTTCTTTATGTAACATGTTAGCAGATTTATCGTTGGTGATTAAGGTACATCCGTCGGATGCTAATTTTTTATTGGTTCAATTTGAAGATGCAAAGGCGGTAATGGATTATCTAATCAAAGAGACCATTATCGTACGGGACCGCTCTCGTGTACACCTGTGCGATGGCTGCCTGAGGATCACAGTCGGAACGCAGGAAGAAAACGAAACATTAATTGAAACATTAAAGAAATTTCAGCTGAACGGCATTATGGCCTAGCACTGTTTTTAAGCACTCAAAGAAAAATTCCCCGAGAAAAATTCACTATGAAGAAATTAGCCTTAACATTTATCTGTACGCTTTGCTTTGGATTTGCACATGCCCAATACGACAACTGGGCCGTCGGTTTTAAACTGGGTGAACCAACGGGTATCAATATCCGGAAATATTTTAACAACATCCATGCATTAGACGTGACGATCGGAACATACGGTGGTGTTTTGTCCAATAACCGTAAGTATAGGGGCGACGAGGGAATTTACAAGAATGCAGGATTATCACTTCAAGTGCATTATTTATGGCATACGCCGGTATTCAACTCGGAAGCGGTTCACGTTTATTATGGACTGGGAGGGCAGGTTAACAGTCGCCGGTCGTATCCAAAACGGTTGAATGGCAATTATGAAAAAGACATTTCACTTGGTGGTTCTGTCCTGGGAGGTTTTGAGTATTACATTCCCGACAACCGTATGTCGGTCTTTCTGGAAGGTGGAACGTATCTGGAACTGATACCAAGGCCATTTTATCTGAGTCCCAATATTTCAGCGGGTGTCCGTTTTAATTTGTAGAACAGAGTTTAAATTCATGAAGGAGAAAGCAGGTGCGAGCCTGCTTTTTTTGTGTAAATTGATTCGGATTCACAACAACTCACTACCATTACGTGTTTCAAGTTTATAGTTCATCAGCGGGATCAGGTAAAACCTACACACTCACCAAAGAGTATCTCAAACTCGCCCTGCATTCCAATTCGGACACTTATTTCAGGAATATCCTGGCGGTAACCTTTACCAATGCGGCTGCCAATGAAATGAAAGACCGGATTTTGCTGATGCTCCGGGTGTTTGCCAATTCAATGGATTCGCATGAAACGCCACATCCGATGATGCGGGATGTGGTTACCGAGCTTTACCCAGACACTGAAAACGATCCTGATCTGTTTGAAGGCGCCCGTCAGCTGATAGCTGGTCGTGCACAATTGGTTTTCCGACAAATTCTGCATCGTTATTCCGATTTTTCGGTGATGACGATCGATAAGTTTACGCAAAGGCTGATCAGTAGTTTTACCGATGAACTCGGCATTCCCTTTATTTTTGAAACCCAGCTGGACAGCGATTTGCTTGACGACGCCGTGGATCGTTTGCTGGCGCGGATCGGGCAGGAGGGAGAGGAGGTGCTCACGGACATTGTAGAAAAATATTACCGGGAGAATGCCGAGGAAGGAAAAAGCTGGGGCGCGTTACCCATGCAGATCCGTGAAACTGCCGGTACCTTACTGAGTGAGCAGAGCTACATGCAATTGAAGCGCGTCGAGGACCTGAAAATGGAGGATTGGATCACCATCCGGAACCAGATGCGGGCTTTTGTGAGAGAAAGAGAAGCATTTTTGATCAAGCAATCGAGCCATGCATTACAGCTCATTCAATCCACATTTCTTACTGAAAAAGACTTTCACCAGGGCGGAAGGGGAATTTACGGCTACTTTCGAGATCGGGCAGACGAGAAAAAACTGTGGGCTGAACCCAATTCCTACGTTTACAAAACCATTGGCGAAGGGGTTTGGTATGGCGCTAAAACGGCATTAATCATCAAAGACGAGATTGAGAAGATCAGGACGGATCTCGAAAACTACTTCCATGAGATCGAAAACATCCGCCTTACTGAAAGCCAGAAGATCACGTTGTACAACCAGCTGGACAGGCATATTTATAATTTATCATTATTAGGAGAAATCAGGAAGGAATTTGATGCACTCTTAAAACAAAATAACCAGGTACACATTTCTGATTTTAACAGAAAAATTGTTGAAATCGTGGCCAGGGAACCTGTGCCATTTATTTTTGAAAGGCTGGGAGAGAAGTACAATCATATCCTTGTGGATGAATTTCAGGACACTTCCAAATTGCAGTTTGCCAATTTGCTGCCGCTCATGGAGAACGCATTGGCTGGCGGATACTTCAATCTCATTGTGGGTGATGCCAAGCAGTCTATCTACCGTTTTCGGGGCGGTGATATGGATTTGATCCTGCATTTGGCTCAAAGCCAGGTCATGGAACTGGCTTCGGTACTGGGCAATAGTTCGTATAATGCAGAGCGACTCCTTAGCATTGATCATTATTTGCAGGTTAATCATTTGAAAATCAACCGGAGAAGCCAGCGGGAGATTACGGAATTTAATAACCAGTTTTTTTCATTCATTGCCCAAACATTGGGAGATGAGTATCCGCTTATCGCCCAGGTTTATGATCAAAATTTTCAGCAGGAAATACCTGATACCGTACCAACAGGTGGGCATGTTGAAATAGAATTTGTAGAGTTGAATGAGGAGGCGGACGAAGTAACCGGCGATGAAAATTCAACAGACGGGATAGTGCGGCGCTCACTGGAATTGGTTTCGGAGCTGCGTGGAAATGGGTATCATTGGCGTGACATTGCCATTTTGTGCCGAAAAAAGAGGGAAGCGACGGCGCTGGCCAATGCATTAAAAGAAGCAGGCTTCCCGCTCATTTCGGATGACGCATTGTCACTGGGATATTCGCGCTCGGTGCATTTTATAGTGTCTTTCATGAAGGTACTGCTCAGTTCCGATCACCGCCTGGCGCGGTACGAGGCGGCATATCTTTTTCACCATGTGATCAGACGCGAGAACCCTGCTGCACACGAGTATGAGCAGATCCGCGTGCTATGTGAGGAGCGTGGACTGGATAGTTTTCTCGAATATTTCAGGAAGTGGGACATTAACCTGACCTCATTCCGAATGCGGCAATTGTCTGTTTTTGAACTAAGCGAACAGTTGATGCAGCGTTTCGGCATGTTTGAAAATCACTTTGAAAACGAGTACCTGTTCCGGTTTCTCGATGTGGTACTGGAATTTGGAAACAGAAAGAGTAACCATTTGGGCGATTTCCTTACCTATTGGGAAACGGCCAGGCATAAGCTTTCCATTACCATTCCGGATGGAACCGACGCGGTCCGAATCACGACTATCCACAGGTCGAAAGGGCTGGAATATCCGGTAGTGATCGTGCCTTATGCGCATTGGAAAGTAACCCCGAATGCGAAGCTGGACCGACTGTGGCTGGATCTCGATGATGTTGACTATGAAGAACTTATTTTACAAAATCATTCGTCAGATTCTAACCTAAAATTGAGAAGCTCTTTGGTATCGGTGGTGAAAGACCTAGAAAATACGCCGGTGGGAGAGCAATACAAGGATGAAAAAACAAGGACGCTGGTTGAAAACCTAAATCTTTTATATGTAGCATTTACGAGACCCGTACAGCGTCTTTACATTCTCGCTAAGCGGGAAAGAAGGTGGGAATCGGGGCAGCAGGTGAGTAATTGGCTGAAAGAGTTCCTGGATCAGCAGGATTTTACGCCGGCTTGGGATGATCAGGTTTCGAAATACGTGATATCCAATGGTACCGGCACGTTACGGCATGCGCATGTCAAATCCGACGCGCAGCCATTCGTACTCAAAGAGGTTATCAGCAATGACCGGACTGAGTCGCTACGGCTGCGGAGAATGGCGGAGCGGATCTTTGATGTACAGACATTTGAACCAAAACACGACCGGTTGCAGAAAATGCGTTATCTGCTTACCCGCCTGAAAACCATTTCAGATCTGCCTGACGCTTTGGAAAAACTGGTTATAGAAGGGATTTTTACCAAAAAAGAAACTGGTGAGATCGCTGTATTGGCCACATCACTTCTAAATGACCCTTCCTTGCACAGCCTGTATTTAGATGACAACCACATTCAGATCAACAAAGAACTACTGATTCCTGGCGGGAAACTGCTGCATATAGACCGGGTCGTTCAGCGGCACGACGGCGAGTTTATTTTTATGTCTTTTGTTGGCGGCAACAGTACCGATGAGCCACGGCGACATTTGAAGAAATTGATCAGGGCATATACTGGCACCGGTAAAAAGTCAAGAGGCGTGATGATCACCCTTGAGGATGAAATGGTTGAGTGGGTGGAGGCTTGAAAGTAGAACTAGTTTTAATTCAATTATAGATATAACTTAAAAAAAAGGTATAGCGCCGCGCCCAAATGCTGCCGAAATGAATTTTTTTTGCTGATATTCACGGAAATATCCAGTCCGCAGTATTTTCAGTATATTCATTTTTATATGCGCCTATCCTTTCAGCAGCAGGTTTTATTTGGCATCCTCTTTTCAATCATTCTGGTAGTAGTTGTTGGCGTTACTTCTTACAATGCAATTATGGTACAGCAGCAAAATGCGGGCTGGGTTAACCATACGAGAGAAGTAATTGGCGTTGCAGCTTCTGTCAGAAGCCACTTATTGACCGCGGAGGCCAATGTCCGTGGTTTTGCGATTACCAATAATGCTTCTTTTGAAGCCAATTACCTGCAGGCATCTGAAGGTATCTTGAAAGAGTTGGACGCATTAAGGAAATTGGTAAGAGATAATAAGGCGCAGGTCACCAGAGTAGATGCGCTTTCGATGCTGTTGCAGTCTCGCCTGGCGGTGATGGGACGGCAGTACGACTTGCTCAAAGCCGGAAATTACAAAGTCGATACCATCCAAGCCATTGTTCTTCAGGGGAAAAATATTTCATCGCAGATCGATTTTAGTTTCAAAAGCATCGAAAATGTAGAAGAAGGGTTGCTGATGGAACGCGAGCAAAATGCGCAATCCAGTTCGGTTGAGGCCAAGCAATACATTCTGCTGGGTACCTCGGCCTTCTTTTTGGTCATTTTAATGCTCTATTATTTTATAAGAAAAACATACAATGCCCAGATTGAGTCAGAAGGGCAGACCTTGACGGCTAATAAGCAACTTGAACAGCTTTCTTTGGAAGACCAGGAGAAAAACTGGATATTGAATGCGGCAGTTGAATTATCAGAAGCTGTGCGAGGAGAGCCTACCTTGACGAAATTGTGTAAAAACCTGCTTGATAAGCTTGCTGAGGTTACAGAGGCGGCGGTAGGAGTGATGTACCTGGTCACTCGCAGCAGCGACGTGTTGGAAATTGCTGCTAGCTACGGAATGCACGACCTGGCCCAAGTACCTCAGTCGGTGAAGCTTGGCGAAGGTACGTTGGGACAGGTTGCAGCTGATAAAAAGAGCATTAAGAAATTGGACGTCACGCCTGACTATTTTACTATCAAGAGCGGAACCGGTAGTACTGATCCGGCTATGGTTCTGGTCAAAACGGTGTCGTTCCAGGGACGTATAACCGCATTGATAGAGGTTGGTTATCTCAAAGATCCGGGGGTTAAAACGACCAAGCTGCTCGATATGGTTTCCGACAATGTGGCTGTGGCCATT
>NZ_JBDSFX010000032.1:0-63364 GCF_039919315.1 Dyadobacter sp.
TCCCGAAACGAGCGTAATGTTCTTTTGTTTTTTGTTAAAAATCAGTTTGATACGGTTCCATTGGTACAGCTCCGGCCTGGGGATGTCGAATGCAATGCTGGAAAAGCGGTCACCGGTCACGACCTTGAAATGCTGGGTGGTAGCGTCCGAATTATCGTAAAGTATGTCCACATTCCGGGTATCGTTTTCAATGAGGCGGACGGTGTAGCCGAAATAATTTTTCTTGTCGGGTAAAAAAGCAATGTCAAACGCAATCTCGAAATCCTGTTCAAAACAGACGGTCTTTTCAGAGGTAAGATCAAGCCCGGTCCTTTTATCCTGCACCGCCTCAAAACTTTCGAAAGCCAGACCATACGACTGAGCCTGACCCGGATTGAAATAACCCGCGAAAGCTGTAAGTAAGATGGATATGATCGAGAAGCGAAAAAGCATGCCGGGTTTAAATGAAGAAAGGGTTTGTTGGAAGTGATGCAGGGAGGTAATCAAATTGTTTTAAAAAAATCGTTTTACAGCTCATTAACTAAATATTAAGCTTTTTTTAAGGTGGATTTACTTAATTCGTCATTTCTTTATTACCGGTACCAAATGCTCAACGGAGCCTTTCTTCTAAAATTAACTCAATTTATGTTGATTAAACAGTTTTATCTTGCATTGTTTGGTTCTATTATGGCGCTGTCTTCCTCCCGGGCGCAGAACGATTTCGGGAAGGCCGCAGAGCCGCCAGGCAACCTGAAATACATTGACCCGAAGATTGGAACGGTGGGGCAGCTGCTGGAACCGACCAGGCCTACGGTCCAGCTTCCCAATCAAATGATCCGCATGGCTCCGATCAGGGCCAATTACCTCGATGATCAGATTTCCAGTTTTCCGCTCACCATTGTATCGCACCGCCTGGGCGAAGCATTTTCGATCAAACCATCGGTGGAACCGGTCAAAACAGAAAGCTGGGCGCATAAATTGGCTTACGACCACGATTTGGAAACCATTCAGCCATGGTACTATTCCGCCTACCTGATCGACGATGAGGTGAATGTATCATTCGTGCCGGGTAAGAAAACGGGGATATTCAAGTTCAATTTCCCTCAAAAAGCTTCCAAAAGCATCCTTTTCGGTCTTTTCAATGGAGAAGGAAGCTGGGAGTTTGTGAATGGGCAGGAAATTATCGCGACCGAAACCTATCACGGCGACATTAAAATACATCTGTACGGCATTTTCAGCGAGAAAGGAACAACCGGAATTAGCCAGGCCGGAAAGCTGTCGGAAGGCGCAAAAGTGTCGGGCAAAGGAGCAAAAGCATATATTTCTTTTCCAGACAACAAGACGGGCGACATTGAATTCAAATATGCCATTTCATTCGTTTCAGCTGCACAGGCACGGAAAAATTTCGAGAATGAACTGCGCCAATCGGATTTTGAAAACCAGAAGAAAAACGGACAAAAAGCATGGTCGGCCGTGATGGACCAGATTAATGTCAAAGGCGGTACTGAGGCGCAGAAAAGGAGTTTTTACACTGCTTTTTACCGAACTTATGAGCGAATGGTGGACATTACCGGAGATGGCCAGTATTACAGTGGATACGATAAGAAAATTCACAATACCACCCGCCCGTTTTACGTAGACGACTGGATGTGGGACACCTACCTCGCGCATCACCCGCTGCGTACGATCCTGAACCCGGCGCAGGAGGAAGATATGCTCCAATCGTTTGTAGATATGTACAAGCAAAGCGGCTGGATACCTACGTTTCCGGTGCTTTTTGGTGACAATCCTTGTATGAATGGATTCCATTCTTCGATAGTTCTGCTGGACGCTTATCGTAAAGGATTGAAGAATTTCGATGTGGCTACGGCCTATGAAGGAATGCTGAAAAACGCGAACGAAGCCACTATGCTACCCTGGGTGAATGGTGCGAAATGCGAGCTGGACGATTTTTATCATACCAAAGGCTATTTTCCTGCGCTGGCAAAAGGAGAGAACGAAACCGTCAAACTGGTGACACCTTTTGAAAAACGCCAGTCTGTCGCGGTGACTTTGGGAGGCGCATATGATGACTGGGCGGTGGCAGAAATGGCGCATGATCTCGGTAAAAACGATGATTACAAGACGTTTACGGCGCGTGCGCTCAACTATAAAAACCTTTGGAATAAAGACGAGAACATGTTCATTCCAAAGGATAGCAAAGGAAACTGGATCAAAATTGACCCGAAATTTGACGGCGGAATGGGCGGTCGCGAGTATTACGATGAAAACAATGGCTACACCTACAAGTGGCAAGTGCAGCACGACATTCCGGGATTGATCAGCTTAATGGGGGGCAAAAAGCAGTTCGAAGCAGAGCTCGACCAGCTTTACAGAGAAGGCCTGGGCAGAAGCAAATACGAATTCTGGGCGAAATTTCCGGATGCTACTGGTCTGGTAGGGCAGTTTTCAATGGGTAACGAGCCGAGCTTTCACATTCCTTATCTGTACAATTATACAGCGCCCTGGAAAACTCAAAAGCAGATCCGGTTTTTGCTGGATGTGTGGTTTAAGGATAATATTTTCGGGATACCAGGAGACGAGGACGGTGGTGGCATGACGGCATTTGTAGTGTTTTCATCGATGGGTTTTTACCCGATCACGCCAGGAAAACCGGAGTACACGATCGGCAGCCCGCTATTTGAAAAAAGTACCATTGATCTTCCAAATGGCAAGAAATTCACAGTGGAAGCCCACAATGCGTCTGTTGTGAATAAGTACATTCAGAGCGCAAAGTTTGACGGAAAGGTGATTAACACACCCGTTTTTACGCACGCGCAGCTGGTAGCAGGCGGCACATTGGAACTTGAAATGGGGCCGAAAGCTAATAAAACCTGGGGGATAGCAGAATAGTCGTTTTTTTAAGCATTGAAACAAAGTACAAAACACCGGTTTTGTACTTTGTTTTGTTTTAAGGCCATTGAGCCGGTGCAATGCAATATGCTTCCTAACCTTTAATCTGATGTTCGAAGAAAAGCCATTGAATGGAGAAACTCCTGAAAACGATGATGTAGGCCATCAGGAAGATCGCCGGTTTTTCCTGAAACAGTCGATCGCGCTCGCTGGCCTTACCTTCGTGCCGGGCGGTTTTCTGCAAGCCGGTGAACAAGACGAGGTACCGGTCGGAAATGCCGAAAAAGTTAAACTCACATTGACCATTAACGGCGCCAAAAGACGATTGACCATTGATCCGAGGGTAACATTGCTGGATTTGCTTCGTGAAAAATCAGGACTGACCGGTACGAAAAAAGGCTGTGATTTTGGTCAATGCGGTGCTTGTACCGTTCATGTTGATGGACAGCGTGTTCTTTCCTGTCTCACATTCGCGGTAATGCAGCACGGCAGAAAAGTGATTACCATTGAAGGGCTGGCGAGTAACGAACAGCTACATCCCATGCAGGAAGCATTTATCAAACATGACGGTTTTCAATGCGGGTACTGCACGCCTGGCCAAATCATGTCGGCGGTAAGCTGCATTCGGGAGGGACGTGCCAATTCTGAAACTGAAATTCAGGAATATATGAGCGGGAATTTGTGTCGCTGCGGTGCTTATCCGAATATTGTGAATGCGATTATGGAGGTTAAAACCAATGGTCAAAAGGTATGAAACCATTCCAATACTTCCGCCCGACCAAGCTCAAAGAGGCCGTTGACGCAGTCGCTTCCTATCCGAACGCACGCTTTATCGCAGGAGGTACCAACCTGATAGACCTCATGAAGCGTGGCATTGCTGCGCCCGAGAAGTTGGTAGATATCAATCATTTGCCCCTTAAAAAAATTGAAAAAAGGGAAGGTATGCTACGAATCGGTGCGCTTGCATTGAACAGCGACGTGGCGCAACATAAGCTGGTGCTCGAAAAACATCCGCTACTAGCGCAAGCATTGAATGCCGGCGCATCCGGGCAGCTACGGAACATGGCGACGGTAGGCGGAAATATATTACAGCAAACCCGCTGTACTTACTTTTACGATACCGCACTTCCCTGCAACAAACGGAAGCCGGAAAGTGGTTGCAGTGCATTGGGAGGCATTAACAGAAACCACGCGATTTTTGGTATTGGTGAAAAAATAGATCACAAATCATGTATTGCGGTGCATCCGAGTGATATGTGTGTCGCTCTGCTGGCCTTGGACGCTACCGTGCTGGTAATGGGCCCCGCGGGTGAAAGACGCATTCATTTCGCTGATTTTCATAGATTACCAGGCGACAGGCCGGATTTGAATGCCAACCTGGAAAGCAACGAACTGATCCTTGCCGTGGAAATACCCGACTCGCCATTTACCAAGCATATTCATTATTTGAAAGTACGCGACCGCGCATCCTACGCATTCGCGCTGGTGTCGGTAGCTGTGGCATTGGAAATTGACCAAAACCGGATCAAAACGGCGCGGCTGGTGATGGGCGGTGTGGCTCATAAGCCCTGGCGAATGCATGATGCCGAAAAGGTATTGTTAGGTCAAACTGTATCTGAAAACCTGTTCCGACAAGCCGCCGAAGCGGGCATGATCGGAGCCGTAGCGAGCGAGCACAATGCTTATAAATTGAAACTGGCACCGAATGCAATGGTGGAAGCATTGAAAATCGCCGCGCAAATTTCCTGAATGATGACAAAACCATTTCCTGATAAATTAGAAACAGACGTTTCGCTCGACCGGGTCGACGGCCGTTCCAAAGTGACTGGCGCGGCTACTTACTCGGCAGAATATCAGTTTGAAAACCTCGCTCACGCCGTGCTGGTCACCAGTACCATTGCGAGAGGGGAAATTCTGGACATGGATATCAGGCAGGCGGAAGCTGCCCCGGGCGTGCTGGCAGTGATCAGTCATTTGAACTCACCCGGTATCCCAGGTTATGCTCCGGCTAAGAAACCAGCCGAACGTGTTCCGGTGGGCACTTCATTCCGGGTATTTTATGATGAACTGATCTACTTTGACGGTCAGCCGGTGGCAATGGTTGTGGCTGGTTCTTTTGAGCAGGCCAGGTACGCGGCTTCATTGATACAGATAAAATATGAGTCAGAAACGCACCAGACCGATTTCAATGCGAATCTGGCCAAAGCAATGGTGCCGCTGAATGTGCAAAAGAACAAGAACTCGCCATTTCAGGACTACAACAGGGGAGACGCGGAGGCGATCAAAATCGCTGAGGTAAAAATAGAGGCGACCTATACGATTCCGACCCAACATCATCAACCATTGGAGCCACACGCGATCATTGCCGTTTGGGAGGCGGTAGATAAGCTCACGATTTACGATAAAAACCAGGGTGTGAAATCTGCACAAGGTAATCTGGCACAGGCGTTTAAATTGCCGCGAGAAAATGTAAAAGTGATTTCAAAGTTTATCGGAGGTGCTTTTGGCTCGGGTATCCGGGTTTGGCCGCATACCACGGCAGCTGTGCTGGCAGCCAAGATAGTAAACCGGCCGGTGAAGCTGGTACTGGGCCGTGAACTGATGTTTACGTCAGTAGGTTACCGGCCTTACACGGTTCAGAAAGTGAGCGTGGGAGCCGGAAAGGACGGATTACTGAAAGCCATTGTGCACGATGGAACCGGCCAGACTTCCGCCTATGAAGAACATCTCGAACGCACCATACTAGCGTCACGTGCCATGTACGCCTGCCCGAATGTAGCCACGCGCTATCGCCTGCTGAGCCTGGACGTGAATACACCTACGTGGATGCGCGGTCCGGGTGATGCTACGGGGATGTTCGCGTTGGAATCCGCATTGGATGAAATGGCTTTCGCATTGAACGTGGATCCATTGGTATTCAGGATCAGAAACCACGCGGATTCAGATCCTGAGCAAAATTTGGAATGGTCGGAAAAGTCACTGAAGGAATGTTATCAGCTGGGCGCGGAGAAATTTGGTTGGAACAAAAGACAGCTCCAACCTCGCTCCATACAATCGAATGGTATGCTTGTAGGCTATGGCATGGCTTCGAGCCTGTACGGTTTTCATCGCCACCCTTCTGTTGCCAAAGCCGTGATGCTGGCCAATGGATCGGTCATTGTTCAAAGTGCGACAATGGATATTGGGCCTGGCACCGGCACGGCAATGACCCAAATCGCCAGCAAGATCTTGGGAATTAGTCCTAAAAAAGTGCGGTTTGATCTTGGCGATTCCAGTCTGCCCGATGCGCCTGGGCAAAATGGTTCTTCCACAATTCCCAGTGTTGGATCGGCGGTTCATGTGGCCTGCGAATCATTGAAAAAGAAACTGGCTGAACTGGCCGCTGCCATGCCGGATTCTGGTTCCGGCGTTTCCTACGCAGATATTTTGAAATTTCATAAACTGCCTCAGGTGGAAGTAATGGAGGAATCGAAGTCAGGGCCGGAGCGTGACCAGTATTCGATGTATTCTTTTGGCTGTCATTTTGTGGAGGTACACGTAAGTCCCGTGACGGGTGAGGTGCGCGTCAAGCGGGTGGTTACCTGTGCGGATGTGGGCAAGATCATCAATTATAAAACAGCGCGCAGCCAATCCATTGGTGGTGTAGTTGGCGGTATCGGTATGGCATTGATGGAGGAATCCGTGATGGACCATCGCTACGGGCGTTATGTGACCAGTGACTTTGCCAGTTACCATATTCCTGTCCATGCCGATATTCCGCAGATTGAGGTTCATTACATTGACAAACCTGATGTTTACGTGAATCCAATCGGTTCAAAAGGGCTGGGAGAAATAGCAATCGTAGGTGTGGCCGCAGCAGTAGCCAATGCCGTATTTCATGCCACGGGAAAGAGGATCAGGGAGTTGCCCATCACGCCGGACAAGCTGGTGTAAGCGGTTCAGGATTTGTTTACAATAGCTTAACAATCGTTCTGGTGCCGAGTGGTCGGGTTGGTATACATTTGTGGTTTTCCCGCAATCCGTCTTGATGCTTACCCAATGAAATCGATTTACTACGTTACAATCTTTACCCTGTTATCTTTTTGTACAAAAGGACAGAGCCCCGGCTCCTATACCACGTCCAATGCTCATTCGCACAATGATTATGAGCAAAGAATTCCTTTCTATTCGGCTTACTATCAGCATTTTGGTTCTGTTGAGGCAGATGTGATACTGAGAAACGATACGCTTTTCGTGGCACATCAGGCATCTGACATGCATGGTGACCGGACATTGGAAAGTCTCTACCTGGCTCCGCTGGCTTCGATGATCAAAAAGAATAACGGACAGCTTTTTAAGGATGGCGATCAATCCATGCAGTTACTGATTGACCTGAAAACGCCGAGCGTGCAAACCATGCCTGCGCTGGTGAAAGTATTGCAGCAATACGAATCCATTTTAGCACCCAAAGGTCCGGTAAAAGTGGTGCTGAGCGGTAACACGCCATCTCCGGCAGACTTTGAAAAATTTCCGGCATATGTATATTACGATGGCCGTCCGGAAGTACAGTACACACCTGCGCAGCTCGCGAGAGTCGGTCTGATCAGTCAGTCGTTTTACAATTACACGCGCTGGAATGGCAAGGGAGTACTGATTGAAAAAGATAAAAAGGCAATTCAAAATGTGATTAACCAGGTGCATAGCCAGGGCAAAAAAATCCGTTTCTGGGCCACGCCGGATCAGGTCAATACCTGGAAAATGCTGATGAACCTGGGCATCGATTTTATCAATACGGATCATGTGGAGGATCTGGGGGCTTATTTGCGCAACCGTCCCCATGCCGAATATCTTTCCAAAGAGCAGTATACGCCCTATCAGCCGACTTACCGGAATAACGACAGCAGGACACAAGTGAAAAATGTGATCCTGCTGATCGGCGACGGAATGGGACTGACGCAAATTTATTCGGGTATTACTGCCAACCGCGGAGACCTGAACCTGACCAAAATGCTGAACATTGGTTTTTCAAAAACCAGCGCATCGGACACTTACATTACCGATTCTGCCGCCGGGGCTACTGCAATGGCAACCGGAAAAAAGACCAGAAACCGCGCCATCGGTGTCGATAGTAATTTTGTGGCCTTGCCCAACCTGCCCGATCAACTGAAAAAGTTTGGTGTACAGTCGGGATTGATTTCGGCAGGAAGCATTACCGATGCCACCCCAGCTGCTTTTTACGCGCATCAGCCTTACCGTGATTTTGAAGACGAAATTGCGCACGATTACCTGCGTTCTTCTGTCAAAATACTCATTGGCGGCGGTACTGAACGTTTTACAAAAGGTAAAGTAGCAGATTCACTGCGATTGAAAGGGGTGCAGTTCTCTGACAAATGGGCAGATCTAAACAATATGAAAGCACCATTCGTGCTTTTGGACAACTCAAAAATCGTGTCGGTTGAAAAGGGCAGAGGGGCATTTTTGATTCCGGCTTTGCAAAAAACGCATCAATCGCTTACCCAAAACAAGGCAGGCAGCTTTATCATGGCCGAAGGTGCACAAATCGACTACGGCGGTCATGCCAATATCGTTTCCTACGTGGTAACGGAAATGCTGGATTTTGACAAATTGGTAGGAGAGGCGATGCGATTGGCTGATGCCGACGGACAAACATTGGTGATCGTCACCGCCGACCACGAAACCGGTGGACTTACGCTGCTAGATGGAAATATAAAGCAAGGGTATGTCGACGGGCATTTCAGTACCAATGATCATACAGCCGTGATGGTGCCGGTATTTGCCTACGGCCCTCATTCGCTTGATTTTAGAGGGGTATATGAAAACACGGAGATTTATTCGAAGATTCTTGATGTGTTTAAGAAATATAGTGGGAAAGGAGTTGAGTAACTAAGTATCGAGCAGTCGGACATTACTTTGTCACATTGAGCGCAGTCGAAGTGCATGCACTTCGACTGCGCTCTAATAAAAAACCAAGCAACCTATAACGATCACTTGGTTTTATCATAGAAATCAATGTGACAAAGCGTGCGTCATTCCAACTTTCTTCTATAACATTAACCTCCCGCCACTAATTCGTCTGGAAAAACTTAACTGTTCCGTCACCTTCGTTGCTCGTAATCAGCAGGCTTTTTCCGTTCGGGCTTTTGTCCGATGCGATGAATAATACGCCTTCGGGTGCATCACCGGTTTTGATGATTTGCAGAAATTTCGGTGCTGCCGGGTTGCTCAGGTCGTATACTGCGATGGCGTCTGCACGTTCCAGAGCGATGAAAGCTACCGGTTTATTGTCGATCACGCCGACGGTCACACCTTCCGGCTCCACGCCTTTGTCATCCGATCGATCGTCGTCATAAATACCTGCATTGATCGCTTCTTGTTCCAGACCATTGCCCGAATCATGCACCAACTGCACATTTGCCGCATTGAAAATACTGAAACCACGACCTCCAAAACCATACAAAACATCATAATCACCATCATTATCAATGTCTCCCCGTGTACTTGTAACGCGTAGCCTTCCGAGGTTTTCAGGCTTTTGCAAAGTAGCAGCATTAGGGAAAGTGGTGGCATCCAGTTTAAGCGTACTCACCCTTTTCTGTTCATCAAAAGCAGTGTACTCGCGCGCATCGCCTTCATTGGCGGTAATGAGGTACGATGATCCGTTGACATTGAAATAGGAGATCGCATCAGGCAGATAAAACGATTTTACGGGCCAGGTACCGATCGAAATCTTGCTATCCTTATCACTCGCATCCATGGCATTGATCAGTTGACTGATGTCCTTGGTTCCCAGAGGGTTTATTTTGACAATGGTACCACTTACCAGATCTATTTCGGCGATACCATTATTTTCCTGTAATGTCACGAACGCCTTTTTTGAATCCGTAGAAATCGCAACATATTCCGGTTCAATGTCCTGCTGGAAGCTTGCGCCCGGTCCGTAAACCCTGAAACCATCCAAGGCTAAAAGATTGTAAACTGCTGCAAATGAGCTAAAATTCAATGTTTTAACACTGTAATTATCTGTAACATCGATAATAGACACGGATCCGTCGGGGTCGCTGGTGTAATCCGTATTAGGCTCACCCTCGTTGGCGGATACAATGTATTTGCCGTCGGGACTGAACGTAACCATATCTGGCAGGGCACCTACCGTCACTTGTTTAATGGTCGCCAATGTGCTGGTGTTGATTACGATGATGCTGCCATTCGCCTGCTTGTTAGTCGCTTCCAGCGCAATCGCGAGCTTCCCGTCGTGTACCGAAACACTGTTAGCTACGCCGCCAAGTGCAGATACATCAATCGGTTGCAACTTGGTGATCATCGGAAATGCGGAAAGATCGAGCACCTCTACTTTGGCGGCAGACTCATTGTTGACCGTAAAAAGACGGCGTGATGCCGGATCATAAGCAGAGATTTCGGAAGCGGCTGTACCGCCCAGGTCCGTCGAAGCCACTTCTTTAAATGATGCAGGATTTTCGGGGTCAGGATTTTGCGGAACGTGGTCCGTACAGGCGTTCAGCAATGCTGCCGACAGCGTGAGTACGAGTAAAACTTTTTTCTTCATAATGAGCGTTGGGAGTAGATTTGAAAAGTTAAATGTACTCACCGCTCAAAAATTGTGACTAGCACCAGGGAAAGCTTAACAATAAATTAACGTGAGGGGATAGGCGCACACGCAACCCGAGTTTAACCCAATGTTAAGAATCACTTATGTGCCCGGAATATTATTAAACGGTAACAACTGTTTTATCAAATTTAAAGACCTTTAAATGCCATTGTAGCCTGCCCACCCACTTATTGAACCAATCTAGTTCTTCTCAATTACTTATTAATCAGTATACTACGGGCGGCATAATGGCACTTGCAATATCATTGCTTTCAGTTTTTAAATTCTAAAACACTTCCGTTTAACCATTTAAAAAAAGCCATATGCCAAACGTCGATCATTCCGAATTTGAAGTCCGGGGACAGAATACAGCTGCATCATTCAGTTTGAAAATACACCGTGGCGAGGGTATGTGCCTGCTAGCCATGAACTGGAAAAACGGCACGCCGCCGGAGGACTTTGTCGGTTTCGCCATTGAATATCGTGAGCCCGGCGGGGACCGGTTTTTTGCGCTCAAAAATCGTCTTTCATTTGCCGGTCGTACTACCAGTAATAGCCTGTCCACCAGGCTTTCGCCGATCCAGAAATTCAGGTGGGTGCATTTTCCGAGAAATGCGGACATTCCTGGCAAGTTTTCCTACCGCGTCACGCCGGTATTTATGAACCAGCTGGATGAACTGAGTTACGGGGAATTTCAGGAGGCAGACATTGCGCTAATGCGGGAAACCTATCCCAGTCAGTTAAATGTGACTTTTACGCGTGGTTTCGTATCATCACAAGCGTTCGTCGATTTTTATGATTCGGCCGGGCCTATTTCCACGCTACTACCCGCAAAAGCGGACGAGGGGTTGACTTTTATTCCGACACATCCCAAAACAAAAGAAGCATTGACCTGGATGGGGTTTGAGGCGAGGGCTGAAATCCTGGACGTCCTCGACAAGGCGATTGCGGACGTTACCGCGAAGGTACTGATAGTGGCATATGATCTCAACGAGCCGGAGATGGTCAGCCGACTGGAAAAGCTCAAAACCAGGCTGCGGATCATCATTGACGACGACGGTGCTCACGGAGCGGCAGGCTCCGGTGAAAATATGGCAGAGGAAAAACTCGTGATCAGTGCGGGAAGAGATCAGGTCAAGCGCCAGCATATGGGTAAGTTGCAGCATAACAAAATGATCGTAGTCGATGGGGACAATGTGAAGGTTGCTATCGGCGGTTCTACCAATTTTTCGTGGCGGGGATTTTACGTGCAGGCCAATAATGCGGTCGTGCTAAGCGGTGCAGCGGCCATTGAACCATTTAAAAAGGCATTTGAGCAATATTGGTTGTCTTCGGCTTCTTCTGACTTCGGCGCCACACCGTCTGCGGAATGGAATGACCTCGGGCTGACAAACATTAACGCGAAAGTTACCTTTTCACCGCATTCGGCGGATAATGCAGTGCTTGCTTCCATTGCCAGCGACATTCACGATCACGTTACTTCCAGTCTGTTTTTTTCGCTGGCATTTTTGTACCAAACACAGGGTGCCGTGCGCGATGCGGTGACAAAGGTCACCGCCGACGCAAATTTGTTTGTTTACGGGATTTCCGACAAACGGGTGGGCGGTATGGATTTGCTGAAACCAGATGGTAACCTGGCCCCGGTATTTCCATCGGCACTTAAAAAGAATGTCCCTGAGCCATTCAAATCGGAGGTAACTGGTGGTGGCGGAACAAGAATGCATCACAAATTTGTAGTCATCGATTTCGACAAGCCCACAGCCAGGGTCTATCTGGGTTCGTATAATTTTTCGGGTGCTGCTGACAAAACAAACGGAGAGAATCTGTTACTCATCAAAGACCGCAAGATCGCGGTTTCCTACACTATTGAGGCACTCCGGATTTTTGATCATTACCATTTTCGTGTAGCGCAAAATGAGGCAAAAGAGGCCCACAAGAAGCTGGAACTGGCTAAGCCGCCACGTGCGGCAGGTGAGGTGGCGTGGTGGGCGGACGATTATTCCGATGCCAGAAAGATGAAGGACCGGGTGTTGTTTTCAAAGTAAGGTACCGGTTGGGCGTAGACTAATTGGCGTAGAATCATTGGGCGTAGACTACGTCTACGTCCGAGTGATCACCGGTCTCCGACCGGTAAAACGGCGCCAACAAATTTGCTTTTTTATGCTACATTCTCCGGTCGGAGACCGGAATACGCTCAGGCGTAGACGGAGTCTACGCCCAACTACTCTGCGCCCAACGATTCTACGCCCAACTTTTTGCTACAATATTCCTTTTCTTTTTTCGCTAGATCCCCAGTATTTTTTCCTCCTGGTCATATGCATTAGTCGCGGTTTTACGCGATGTTTGTAAAATACTCAACGATAAGGATAAAATGACTGATCAGGAACAAATCGCGGCGGCGGAGGAAAGCTTATGGGCGGCTGTGATGAATGAAAACAAATATGCCCTCTATCAATTGCTCCACCAGGAAATGGTCTTCCTCGACCATCGGGGCCAGGTCGTAACGGACCCGAAAGACCCTTACACCTACCGGTTCGGCAACTTGCACCTCGACCAAACGAATATTTGTGACAGGCAAATTAATACGACGGGGAATACGGCGATGGTTTTGGTGATTGAAAAAATCAGGGCTAAAAGAAAGAGTATGCGTGTTGAAGGCAGGTACTTACACATGCGCGTCTGGAAAAGAAAGGAAGGGAGCTGGAAAATAGCTGCCTTTTCCAGCAGTGCCATGCCCGTGATGGAATGCGTGGTTTCGGGTATCCGGTAAAATGGTTTTTTGGGATCATGCATGGCGCAAATGTCCTGTCGCCAAGAAGTGACAGGACATTTGTTTATATAAAAGTCTGGATTTCAAATGGTAGCAGCCAGCGATACCACCACACTGTGCCTTCTGAGGGCTACATTCCCGGGTTGGGGTAGAAAGTTGGTCGACGTAGCAACAGTAAATGTCAGACCGATGATCGCAAATGAATGTTGAATGTGTTTTCTATTTTGGTCATGGAGCCGCTCCTGATCATTTCCGCTGCCAGTTTGCCCATTTTGAAAAAGTCAGTAGAAATCGTCGTGAGGCCGTTTTGCATTACTTTTTTGGCACCATTGTCATTGTAGCTGATGATACCCACCTCTTTACCGATCACCAGCTCGCGTTCATGGATTTCTTTGAGCAAAGCCATCATACGGTCGTCGGAAACCACAATGTACGCTTCGCCTTCACGGACATTACCGGCAGTCAAATCGTAGCGAACCCGGTAACTGACATTATAAGACTTACAAAATCTCACAAAACCCTGGACAATATCTTCCGGGAAGTAGCCTGATTCTTCATAAATAAGACAAACGGTGTGGTACTTCCTGAGCTGCTGAAATAGCTGGACGAGCGCCTTGTAAATGTCACCCGCAAAATTTTCGTACACAATCCCAAAGTCCCCGGAAATGTCCCTGATGTTCTTATCGAGCAGGATCAGCTTGCTTTTGGGGAGTCGGTTAATAAGCCTGTAACCGTGGTCGGCATCATCCTGGAAGTTGGGTATGATGAGGTAAAACGCGTAATTGGCCGACCTCTTTTTTAATATATGTCCTAAATGCGCCGCGCTGTTATGGTAAATGTCAAAGTCAATGACCACATGCGTTCCCAGGTGGTTGATCAGCGAGTCGTATATGAGCCTGTTGTAGGAATTGAGCTGATTGAACAATAATAAAACCCTGATTTCGGGAGCGGGAATCATACTGTTGATAAAAAATCCTTTTCCATGATGCGCGCCCAGGATTCCCAGTTCGCACAGGTCGGCATAACTTTTCTCGACGGTAGCGCGGGAAACGTGGTTAAGCTTACTAAGCATGTTGATCGAAGGCAATTTGTCGTCCACCGAAAGCATTTCGGTTTTGATCGCTTCCAGCACAGCCTCGGTGACCTGCTGGTAGGCGGGTACCGGCGAATTTTTGTTTATCGTAAAATGGTCTTCAAACCGGTATTTCTCCATCTTGCAACGCATCCTGCGTTAGTTTGAAATGAGTGAATGAGTGAATTAGTGAATGGGTGAATGTGGTTATGTTGGGTAATAAGTTACGTGTAGAATGCAAGAATTGTGTGGGCTGTATGACAGAAAAGGGCTTTTCCTGGTTGGAGAGTTGAAATTTTCGGGTGAAACCGGGAAAGTCAACCCTTTGCCTGAGAATACATTCGGAAAAGGTTTTGCGGTTAATAATTGGGTGCAGGACGGTAAAAAGTGGCCATCTGCCGATTTTGTTTGTTGTTGATGCCAATTACCCTAATCTTGTACATTTCCCTACCGAGCATGACCCCCGAGAAATCAAAAAGCAGTCTGACCACCTTTGTTCATGTGATCATTTGGTTGCTCCTTGGTTTTGCATTGCTTTTTTATCCGCCTTTCGCCTGGAGTATCACACCACCGACTTATTTCTGGGTCAAGCAGACCTTCAATCTCATTCTTTATGCGATCGTTTTTTATTTGAATGCGTATTATGCCGCTCCTGTTTTATTGCTTCAAAAAAACAAAACAGCGGCTTATGTTGGCTGGATGGTGTTAGCAACTGTCCTGATCCTGGTACTGGCGCGCATTGTTGAGGTGCAGCTGGGTGTGCTCAGAGATATGTCATTGTTGAATAATAAACCGCTCAAAAGCAATTATAGTCTTGACTATCATTTGTTTATGATATGCCTGCTGGTGATGGTGGTCAGTACCACACTGGCTGTGCTGGAACGCTGGCGGGCAGATGCGCAGGCACACGAGCGGATTGAAAAACAGCACATTACCTCTGAATTGGCGCTTCTGAAAGCACAGATTAACCCGCATTTTTTTTTCAATACCCTCAATAACATCTACTCGCTCACATTCTCGGATGTGCCGGTGTCCCGCGAGGCGTTGCTCAAACTCTCACGGATGATGCGATATGTATTGTATGACACGATCCAGGACGTAGCGCCGGTGAGTCAGGAGATCCTGTTTTTGAAAGATTACATTTCGCTGATGCGCCTGCGCCTGCATGATTACACGCGGCTGGAATTTGAAGAACCTGCCGTCGACGGTGACTATATGATCGCGCCGATGCTGCTGCTGCCATTTATCGAAAATGCATTCAAGCATGGCACCAGTACCATGTCACAGGCCAACATTGTCATTGAGTTGGCTGTCCGAAATAAGGTGCTGACACTTGCGGTATTTAACCACATATCACATCAAAAAGACGAATACCATTTTGACAAGGGAGGCATAGGATTGGTGAACACAAAAAAACGGCTGAACCTGCTGTACCCAGACCGGCATCACCTGATCATCAAGGAAGATCTCGAAAACAGAACCTATCATATATTGTTAACTATAGATCTTTAAACTTACTTTAATGTATGATAGGAGCAATGCCCGACCCACGCATGAAACTGAATTGCATCACGGTAGACGATGAGCCGCTGGCGCTGAACCTGATCAGTGCATTTGTGGAGCAAACACCTTTTCTGAGCCTGAAAGGCAGGTTTGGGAATGCGGTGGAAGCATTAAAGGCATTGCATGAGCAAAGTATTCAGCTCATTTTTCTGGATATTCAAATGCCCGACCTGAGTGGAATGGAGCTGGCAAAGGCATTGAGCCAGACCAATGCTTCGATGAATACCAGGATCATTTTTACAACAGCCTATAACCAGTTCGCGGTGGAAGGCTACAAGGTCGACGCGCTCGATTATCTGCTTAAACCATTCGGTTATGACGAGTTTTTAAAGTCTTGCTTAAAGGGTTTGAAGTATTTTGAAATCATCGGCGAAAACGCGGTAGGTGAGGAGCCGCAAGTTTCTGACCGTTATATGTTCGTTAAATCCGACTATAAGCTCGTCCGGGTCGACTATGATACGATTTCTTACATTGAATCAGTGAAGGATTACGTGAAAATACATTTGACCGAGCCGCTGGGCGCGGTCATCACATTGAGCAGCCTCAAATCCATTGAGGATAAATTGCCCGTTTCCCGGTTTATGCGGATCCATCGCTCATTTATCGTCGCCATCGACAAAGTGGATTCTGTTACCAAAAACGCGGTACAAATCGGTCATGTTGAAATTGCGGTAGGCGATCTTTATAAAGATGCTTTCAAGGCAATGGTAGCACGCTGGTTATAGTTTTTGTCCCGCGACCGAGCAAATTTCACCCAACTTCCGTGTCGCAGTTATATTCATGTTAATATCTGTATATTATTGATTAAAACGTGAAATGTTTCCTGTCGATCGTTGCACTACTTTTGATAAAACATTTGGATATTTTATCTTAATACAAAACATATATGAACAAAGAACTATGGCAAGGCATTTTTCCTGCCCTTTTGACACCGTTTACAGCTGAGGATACCATCGATTTCGATCTTTTTGTCAAAAACTTGAATGCACAGGTGGAAGCAGGGATTTCCGGGGTGATCGTGGCGGGATCGTTGGGCGAGGCCAGCACATTGTCCAAAACTGAAAAGTATGAACTGGTAAAATCGGCTAAGAAAGCATTACCAGCAGGTATGCCCGTAGTATTGTGTATCGCCGAGCAATCCACTGCGGAAGCGGTGAACATTGCAAAGGAAGCTGAGTCGATCGGTGCGGACGGACTGATGGTGTTGCCTCCAATGCGTTACAAGGCTGATGATGACGAAACGGTTGCGTATTTCACGACGATCGCGAACAGTACTGCTTTGCCATTGATGATCTACAACAATCCGGTAGATTATAAGATCGAGGTTACCCTTGCCATGTTTGAAGAGCTGGCAAAAGTGCCGAACATTCATGCGATCAAGGAATCGACCCGTGATGTGAGCAATGTGACCCGTATTTTCAACCGGTTTGGCGATCGTTTCAAGGTCTTCTGCGGCGTGGATACGCTGATCATGGAAGAAGTGATGCTAGGCGCTGACGGAGTTGTGGGCGGTTTGGTTGATGCTTTCCCAAAAGAAACCGTAGCGATTTTTAATCTTGTCAAAGCTGGTAATTATAAAGAAGCACTCAGCATTTACCGCTGGTACCTGCCGTTGCTTGAACTGGACATTCACCCAAAACTCGTTCAGAACATTAAATTGGCTGCTGCTCAAATGGGTATCGGATCGGAATACGTCCGTGCGCCGCGTTTGGTGCTGAAAGGTGATGAAAGAGAAAGCGTACTGAGCATTATCAATAAAGCGATTGAAACGCAGCCGGTTTTGCCGGAATATCTCAATATTGCCGCAGACGAAACCGTAGCTTAGTGTTTTGATATGGCTAGTCATTTGATAAAAAATGAATTCTAATAAAGGCAAGGCCGTCATCATCGGCGGAGGAATTATGGGATTAACGTCAGCTTACTACCTGCTGAAAAGCGGGTGGAAAGTGACGCTGATCGACAAAGGCGACCTGTCGGACAACTGCTCACACGGTAATGCGGGGATGATCGTCCCCAGCCATTTCATTCCGTTGGCGGCTCCGGGTATGGTTTCAAAAGGCATTAAATGGATGTTCAACAGCCGTAGTCCGTTCTACGTAAAACCTTCGCTGGATTTTTCGTTGATTTCATGGGGGCTTAAATTCATGAAAAGCGCCACGCAAGCCAATGTCGAGCGTGCCGCGCCTTACCTGAGGGATTATCATTTGTTGAGCAAGCAACTTTACGAGGATCTGGCCAATGAAGAAGGTTTTGACTTTGGTTTGGAGAAAAAAGGCATCCTGATGCTTTACAAAACGGAAAAAGCAGGGGAAGAGGAAATACATGTAGGTAAAGACGCTCAGAAACTCGGGCTGGATGTTGAAATGCTTACAAGGGAGCAGGTACAGGAATTGGAACCTGGTATAAAACTGGATGTAAAAGGGGCGGTGCATTATCATTGCGATGCACATTTGTATCCGTACGCATTGGTTTCCCAGCTTTTGAAATACATCAAGGAAAAGGGAGCGGAAGTGATAACCAGCTCGGAAGTAACGGGTTACAACATTCAAGTAGGGGAGATCAAATCGGTGGAAACGAGCAATGGGGCTATTTCCGGCGATCTGGTGGTCATGACAGGAGGCTCCTGGCTACCACAGCTTTCCAAATTGGCCGGACTTTCGATTCCGGTAATGCCTGGAAAAGGCTATTCTTTTATGGAACCCAATGCAGCACACCCGATCATTCATCCAGCTTTGCTGATCGAAGCCCGCGTGGCGGTAACGCCTATGAATGGACAAGTACGCTTTGGTGGAACGATGGAACTGGCTGCATTGAATAACAAGGTCAATATGAACAGGGTTGAGGGAATCGTACATTCAATTCCGCAGTACTACCCCGAATTGCAGGTAGAAGTGCCGCAGACCGACAAAATCTGGTACGGGTTCAGGCCTTGCTCCCCGGATGGGCTACCATACCTGGGTTACAGCAAAAAACTCAAAAACCTGATCGTGGCAGGGGGCCACGGCATGATGGGAATCAGCCTCGGGCCTGCTACCGGTAAGATGGTAGCCGAGCTTGCTGATAGAACGACATTGTCCGCTGACATTAAACTTTATGATCCTGAACGATATAATTGAGCTAGCTTAATTAGTTCATTGTTAGATACTTGACTTGTCATATTGAGCGCAGTCGAAGTGCACATGCACAGTGCAAAAATTCCTTCGACTGCGCTCAGGATGACAATTTGTTCACCCCCCACTTTGAAATCCTGAACCCTATGAGAATTTTTCCCATTCTTTTCTTAATCTTCCTCGCAAATGCCACTGCATTCGCTCAGACCTCCAAGGACAAATTCAACCTTTATGAACAAACCAGCGAAACAGCGGGCTTGGTGATCCGGTATGCACAGGATATCAGGGCGGTGCGTGGGTTTTACTCGCCTATGGCTGGCGGAGGCCGCGGTTTTGCGTCTCCTGCCAACGTACTGGACTCACCGGAACAGCGGAAAAGGCTAAACGACATTGACCAGGACTATCTGAAAAGGCTGGTGGGAATGGATTTCAATGCGATGAGTATTTATGGCAAAGTGGATTACATTTTGCTCAAAAGAAACATTGATGACCATTTGCTGACGCTGTCGCAGGAAGCAAAGGAATATGCACAGATTGAGAAGTACATTCCTTTCGCAGGAAAGATTTATGATCTGGAAAAAAGCCGCCGCCGCGGTGCTACCCTAGACGGACAAAAAGTAGCAGGAGATTTGAATGATATTTTGAAAGAAGTAAAAGCTTCCGCAGAGGCATTTAAAAAGCTGGAATCCATTGATATGCCGCTGGCGACAATGGGTGAAGAGGCGGTGAACGGAATTCAGGCGAGATTGAAAGGTACTTACGAGTTTTACAACGGCTACGATCCATTGTTTACCTGGTGGGTCCCCAAACCGTACAAAATGCTGGACAGTACACTGCTGGCTTATGCGAAGATCATCAAAGGAAAGGGTAAGCTGAATACCACTCAGAAAGACGATATCAGCGGAATCAAAGGTGTTCCGATTGGTCGGGAAGAACTGATCCGGCAGCTGGGAACGGAAATGATCAGTTACACACCCGACGAACTGATCGAGCTGGCTAATAAGGAATTTGCCTGGTGTGATAAGGAATTGTTGAAAGCTTCGGCTGAAATGGGCTTTGGAAAGGAATGGAAAAAGGCGCAGGAAAAGGTTAAAAACAGTTATGTCAAAGCAGGAGCACAGCCCGAGCTGATCATGAAACTGTATAATGATGCCAAGGAATTTATTCTCAAAAATAACCTGCTTGACTACCCTGAGATCGCCGATGAAACCTGGGGCATGCAAATGATGACGCCGGAAAGGCAGCTGATAAACCCATTTTTTCTCGGTGGCCGCGACATTATCATTTCCTACCCGACCAACACGATGGCGCATGATGATAAATTGATGAGTATGCGGGGCAATAATCCCTATTTTTCAAGATCGACGGTGCATCACGAACTGGTACCAGGGCATCATTTGCAATACTACATGAGTAGCCGCTACAAATCATACAGAAATGATTTCAGGACCCCTTTCTGGACCGAAGGCTGGGCATTGTACTGGGAGTTGTTGCTGTACGACAAAGGTTTTGCCAAAACACCGGAGGAAAGAATTGGAATGCTTTTCTGGCGGATGCACCGTTGCGCACGCATTATTTTCTCATTGAATTATCATTTAGGCAAATGGACGCCGCAGGAATGTATCGATTTCCTCGTGGACCGGGTAGGGCACGAGCGGGCAAATGCAGAAGGTGAAGTAAGGAGATCATTTGAAGGTGGTTACAGTCCGTTGTACCAGGTTGCGTATCTGATCGGGGGCTTGCAATTGTTTAGTTTAAAAAATGAATTGGTAGACTCCGGCAAAATGTCCTTCAAGCAATTTCACGACACGGTGATGAAGGAGAATAACATGCCGATCGAAATGTTGCGCGCAACATTGACCAATCAATCTCTGAAACCTGATTTTAAGACGAAATGGAAGTTTTATAATTTTAAATGATAGCTAAAATGGCTACCCTTACTCAACGTTACTTAACATTAATTTTCCTGCTCATTACTTCACTGAACGCTTTCGCCAAAGCGAGTGAACCGTTGAAATTTACGGTATCGATGGATGACCCGGCAAGTCATACCTTCCATGTCGCCCTGACCTACAAAGCACAGCCTGCTGATAGTATTTTATTGAAGTTACCGGATTGGACACCAGGGTATTACCAATTAATGGACTATGCCTCTGGTATTCAGAATTTTTCTCCAAAAAATGAAAAAGGCAATGCATTGAAATGGATCAGGTCTGGTAAAACAGGCTGGAATATTAGCATTAAAAACAGCAAAGAAATTCGGATAGAATACGACGTACTGACCAAACGGAAATTCGTAGCGACGAGTTATCTGGACGAAGAACACGGCTACATTACACCCGCCAGCGCATTCATGTACGTGTCCGGGAAACTGGATCTGCCTTTGGAAATTACCATTAAGCCTTTTAAAAACTGGAAGCAGGTTGCTACTGGTCTGGACTTGGTTTCAGGAATGAAATTCACCTACGCAGCACCGGATTTTGATGTGCTCTATGACAGCCCAATGTTGATTGGTAACCTGGAAGAACTGCCTTCATTTAACGTAAAGGGCATTCCGCATCGGTTTATCGGTTACAAGCTGGGTAATTTCGACAAGGTAAAATTCATGGCCGACATTCAGAAAATTGTAGAAAACGCATCTGCATTGATCGGCGACATTCCTTACAAGCATTATACATTCATTGCGATTGGGCCGGGGCAAGGTGGCATCGAGCATTTGAATTCTACCACGATCAGTTTTAGCGGCGATCAGCTCAATTCCAGGGGCTGGGAGGGAATGATGGGTTTTATCACGCACGAATATTTTCATCATTATAATGTCAAACGCATCCGGCCGGTGGAGCTGGGGCCATTTGACTATGACAAAGGCAGTAAGACTAATATGTTGTGGGTTTCGGAAGGGCTGACCGTATACTATGAACCGTTGATCATGAAGGCCGGGGGAATGCTGAGTCAGGAGAAATTTTTAGATTTTTTCAAAAAGCACATTGCCGGTGTAGAAACCAAGCCAGGCCGCCTGTTTCAGACATTGGCGCAAGCCAGCGCGGAAACTTGGTCCGACGGGCCATTTGGCCGCACCGGCGACGCTGTCAATAAGACCATTTCCTATTATCAAAAAGGTCCGGTAGTCGGGCTGCTGTTTGACCTGGCGATACGTCATGAAACAGGTAATAAAAAGTCGCTGGACGATGTCATGCGGCAGTTATACAATGATTTTTACATCAAAAAGAAACGCGGTTTCACGGAAGCAGAATTGAGACAAACCATTGAATCCACTGCCGGAAAGCCACTCGACGAACTGTTTAGCTACATTTACACCACCGCGGAGCCTGATTATAAAAAGTATTTGGCCTACGCGGGACTGGACATTGATGTTACCACTGAAAGCCATTTAGGGACTTTTGAGATTAAGCCAATGTCTAATCCTAGTACTATGCAGCGGGCGATTTTTGAGGGTTGGAGTCGGGGGAAGTAGAGCTTTTCCCAAGGTTGGAAAGTACCTTAGTCGACCATTTGTAAGGTATCAATTCGCTCGAAGTGCTTTTTGTTTAAAGTGGCAAGTGGCATTTGGTTCGAAATGGCACTCGCGGCAATCAGAAGATCTGCCAGTGCTATCTGTTGCCGGCCTTGCTTTAAACGTGTGTTTACAACAACTGCAACATCTATTGATGCCTCGTCAAGCGGTATATTTTCTATTGCTAATAGAATATTATCCCAAAATTCCAATTGATTTGGAGTCGCGCCAGAGTATATCTCATATTTAGTAATGGCGGAGATCGCAAAACCAAAGCCTCTTCTGACCAGCGAAATCCAAACCGATTTATTTTTGTCTGTTTTTCGATAATAATCAATCAAAATGGAAGTGTCGACCATTATAGTGTTTGCCGCCATTGATTGATTGCTTTTCTATTATTTCGAATGGTTTTTAATTCGTCCTCTGTGGCCGTAGGGCCATCTAGGAGTAACTTCTCTAAATTGACTTTGGGCGATCCTATATTTTCCTCTTTTTCAATTACAGCCTTTAATTGCTTCAATTGGCTAGTTGGCAATGTTTTGACAACATCTACTAACTGTTTAAATGATATGTCTATTTGTAAATGCATAATACAAATGTGTTGTTAGTTGTAGGTCTAGTGATTTCGTAAATCTCCTATTTATAGCCTATTTCTTACCTCATCAATGCCGGATTTGTTTCAATCAAAAATAGCAAATTCTTCTGAGATTTTATCCGTGTAGCTGATTATCTCAACACGCACCACATGTCGGAATCATATAACCTGTGCAATAGCGTTTTTTAAGAAACCTCACCACAGCCCCTAGATAACGTAGGAACAAGTATATGAAGTGTCTATCAGTCTTATATATAATATTCTTATATATAATCCAATTTGATAACGTAATTTCGTAAAGATGAGTATCACAAATTGGCTTATCAATAGTTTTCTAGCGCTTATCGTATTCGTCTTAATTTCTTCTGCCGTCTTTGCAAAAGTTGATTCCGATTTTAAAAAGGGCAAGGTGATCATTAGTGGCCACGTCCAGAGATCCACGGGTTCCTCCAAAGTCATTTCGCTGACTTACTCGCAACTATCGGGAAAACCGACACGATTGTCGTTGCTCCTTGACTCCACAGGCCGTTTCCAGTTTGAATTTGACATTTTACAGGCACACGATGTGTCATTATGGTATGAAAAAGGAGAAGCGCAACTATTCGTAAGACCTTTGGATAGCCTATTCGTGAAATTGTCTGATGTAGAATTTCAAAAACTTAGGTACCCCGAATACCAGGTTACCGGGACTGGGGCCGAGGCTAGCAAAGACATATTGAAATTCCATTTGTTCAATAAGCTGAATAAATTCACACCGGGTCCTGAAAACAAATCGGTGAGCGAGTACTTATCAGATTTGAAAAAACGGATAACCTCCGAGGACTCAGTGTTGTCCGTTTTCAATAAAAAATATCATCCGACGGAAGAATTTCGAAAGTGGGCTCAAAAGGATATTGTTTATAGGAATGCTAACTTTCTTGTGGACTTTGAATACTATCATTACATCCACAAAACCACCTTTGAGGGAAACCTTTATGACACCGCATTATTCCCGATCAACGATAGCGGGGCTGCTACCTCGTCCTGGTATCAGTACCATGTGTGGCAATACGCGCAGGATAAGTATATCCAGGCAGATTCTTCGATAAGCAGGTTGTTGGAAGAGCAAAAATACGGACAGGCTTATACCGCAGCGCTCAAAAAGATTCTGGCAGTTGAGACGGCTGGAACGGGTCGTGATTTGATTTGCTATCAGATCCTGTTTTCGCTTTCCGAACGGGCTTTTGCAGACTTTCAAGAGTTAATGAAAGACGTTGAGCGATATGTCGCTAATGAAGTGCTGTCCGCTGTGTTGGAAGAACAGATGTTGCAGCTGGAAAGTCAGTCCAATCATCAAATATCGTTTTTTAAAGCGGCATCCGGCCAGGAAGCGGAGATGGCAGGAGATCTAATCGAGAACCTGGTGGCAACGCACAAGGGAAAGGTTATTTACATTGATTTTTGGGCAACCTGGTGCGGGCCATGCAAGGCAGAGGTTCCTTTTGCAATGGATTTGCACGAATACTTTAAGGATCAGCCTGTTGTATTTGTAAACCTTTGCTTATTTTCAGATCGCCCGGCATGGAAAAAGGCAATTGACAAACAGAAAATTGCAGGGGAAAACTATTTTTTTGATCGGGACCAGTCTGAATTGTTAAAAAGTAAACTCAAAATTGGAGGCTTCCCTACCTATATGATTCTCGACAAAGACGGTCAAATAAGTGACAGGGAAGCCCCCAGGCCCTCATCGGGAAGTGTGATCAGGAATCGTTTGAATAAGTTAATTCCGCGATAAGTTCTTTGGTTTCTGAATTAAAATTCGACGCCTACTTTTATGTTGGAACTGTACCTATTTTCCTTGAAGTAAAACCACTCCCGCTAGGGACGTAACATGGGTAGCGTGCGGCTCAAATGATATGACCAATCCAATAGAACTCACTTCTTTACCTGCGGAAGGCCGGATTTCGATAGTATTTCGTTTGCTTTTTCCAGCTTTTCAGGAAACAATACTTTGCCTCTGAACTTGTCCAGCTTTTTGTCGAAGACAATTGCCGGAACCTTTGAATTGCTCAATTCCTTCATTTTCATATTGCTAGCCAGTTATTTTTCTTTGTCAACAAGAATGCTTGATAGTCTTTATCAACAACGAATTCTTCCCATTGTCCTTGACTGTTATAACCAAAAATAACAAATTCCTCTGAAATTTCAGCCAAATTATTAGTAATCCCCATCCTGTACAATCGTGTTCTTACGACGGTGCTCCCGGTAGCCGTAATCCATGCGTCAGGATATTTTTCGACAAACGCAAAAATAGTGGATGCGACAGTTGCCAAAACTTTCGAGCTGTCGCCGTTGTCCGTAATTGACAGATCATTAAAACTTCGAGTTACCTGGTCATAGTCTCCAAAGGCAAGGTTATAAACATTCACAGTGTTGGTTTCTGTATATTCTACTATTTTCTTTACTGATCCCCTCGGGCCTTCACTTGTAAATTCATACAAACGTAACTGTCCCTCGGAGCGATACATGTATTTCGCCTGTTTCATTTTTAAATTAAATAGTGTGTGCAGTAATTATTTGTCAATTTCCTCAACGTAAAGCCTCCACATCCGCTACCTCCTTCACCAATTCCTTCCCCAGCACCCGATTCCCATCTTCCGTCATCACAATATTATCCTCAATACGAACACCCGTGAAATCGCGGAATTGTTCCAGTTTGTTGTAGTCGATAAATTGTGAAAGTTTGTTTTCTGCTTTCCAGCGGTCGATTAATGTTGGGATCAGGTAAAGACCAGGTTCAACCGTGAACACAAAACCGGGTTCCAGCGCACGGCCCAGACGCAGCGATTTCCAGCCGAAAGCCGTTCCTTTTTTCAAATCTTCGGTGTAACCTACGTGCTGCTCGCCCAGGTTTTCCATGTCGTGTACGTCCATACCCATCATGTGGCCAAGTCCGCATTGGAAAAATAGCGTGTGCACGTCATGCGCGACGGCTTCTTCCGGGTCACCCTTCACTACTCCCACCTGTTTCAATCCTTCCAGTAATTTGGTACATGCCAATGTATGCACGTCTTTGAACAATACGCCCGGTTTACAGGCTGCTATGGCTGATTTTTGTGAATGTAGTACGATTTCATACATCTCTTTCTGAATGGTAGTGAACCGTTTGCCAACCGGAATGGTCCGGGTAAGGTCGCCGCAGTAGCGCATCGCCGTTTCAGCTCCGGCATCACAAAGACCAAGCTGTCCATCCTGAATGGCCAGGTCGCGTGCGTGGGTATGGAGGATTTCTCCGTTGACAGTCAGGATGATAGGGTAGGAAATGTCGCCGCCTTGTCCGATGGCAATGCTTTGTAGCTTTCCGGCCAGCTCTTTTTCGGTCATGCCGGGTCGGGCGATTTTCATGAATTCCAGATGCATATCTACCGAAGTATCCACCGCTTTTTCGATCTCAGCGATCTCTTCCGCAGTTTTGTAAGAACGCATGGACACAATGGCTTTGATCAACGTCACAGAGGCAAGTTGTGACGCTTCGGCCGGAGCTATATGAAGCCATTCCTGCAATTTCAAATGATGCTCGGCGCGATAGGGAGGCAGGAAATGTACATGTTGCTTTCTTGACAATACATCATGCAAATAACCCGAAACAGCAGAAAGTGGCTTTACCTGGGTAACTCCTATTTTAGCGGCTTTTTCACGAAGCGGCTCTTTTGGCCCCGTCCACACGATATCGTCGATCGTCAGTTCGTCGCCAAAAATGATTTCCTGGTCATTATCAATGTCAATGACCGCGTGAATCGACGCAATGTCCAGCCCGAAATAATACAGAAAACTGCTGTCCTGCCTGAACGGATACACATTGTCATGGTAATTCATACCTGTATCGTCGTTGCCAAGGAAAAGGATCAAGCCGCTACCGACTTTGTTTTTCAGTGTCTTGCGTCTTTCAATATAAGTTTGTTTGGAAAACATGGCTTTTAGTTTTGTGAATCGCTTTCAATTTATAAATAAAAAATCTTGCTCGCCAAACATGATGTGTTAGCGAGCAAGATTGCATTACATAACCAATTTAACTAGATGAAATCAGTAACCCGGGTTTTGTTTCAGGTTGGTGTTTTTGTCCAGCTCGCTTTGTGGTATCGGGAACAATGCGCGTTGTCCGGCCTGTGGACGGTGGTTAAACCATTTTTTTGTTCCAAAAACCCCGAAACGGATCATATCCTGACGACGGTGTGCCTCCGCTGCAAACTCCCAGCCCAGCTCGTCGAAAAAGCGGCCGAACTTAATGTCGTCACCACCCTGGCGCTCTGTAATGGATCCGTCAACTGCCTGGTATCCGTAGTTATATTTGCTTCCCTTGGCCAGATCGGCACCGGTAACGGTGGCTTTGGCCGGGGCGTTTTTGAATGCACGTTTACGCACATCCGTTACGATTACCGCAGCTTCGTCGGCTTTTCCTGTTCTCAAAAGTGCCTCGGCTTTGATCATTAGCACATCAGCGTAGCGAAGTAATGGAAAGTCGTTGTCAAGACTTCCGGTTGCATTGGGTTTGATTTTGAATTTACCAATACGGAAACCATCCGAAGATGCCGTTTTTTCCATGGTAGGTACGGCTTTTCCGTAAGTGATCACCACTGCTCCTGTCGTTGCGTTCTTCTGCGGTCCCATGATCCAGGTATCCGCCAGGCGGCTGTCGTCGGCGTCATAAGTATCGATAAACTGCGGTACTGCACAGTTTCCACCCCATGGACCGGCATTCATCGGGTACACGGTGCGGCTCAATGGGTCGAGCGTTTTCATGTGAATGATGTTTCCTGTTCCGTAAATCTCGTCGTAAGGAATCGCGAAAATGATCTCTTTGGAATTAAAATTCGTCCAGGTGAAAATGTCCGAATAATTAGCATCCAGGACATATTTACCACTTTTGATTACTTCGTCGGCTGTCTCAATGGCCTTCGCCCATTGCGGCGTACCCGTGTAAACTTCTGCATTCAGGTAAATTTTCGCCAGCAGCGCTTTTGCTCCCCATTTGTTCAGCTGACCATAAGTAGTCGCCGCATTCTCGCTCAGATTCGGGATCGCATCGTTCAATTCCTTGATAATGAAATCGTAAACGTCCTTACGGTTACTTTGTTTCGGCAGGCTGATATCCTTGAAATCCGTCACTACCGGCACATTACCGTGGTTGTCGAGCAGCAGATAGTATGCCAGTGCGCGTACAGCTTTCAGTTCCGCTACTGTATTTTCCTTGCCGGTCGTGATCGGAATTTCGCCACTTTCAATCTGAGAAATAACCCGGTTGGCCGTGGTAATGCTACTGAATGAGCTGAACCAGGTGTTGGCAGGTTGGTCCTGCAGCGACGTCCAGGTGTGGTAATGCATCCTTTTGTAGGTACCGGCATCATCCCAGCCATTGGGCCGCGAAGGTGTGATAATGGCATCCGCCGCTTCCTCTTGCAGGTCAAAGTAGCCCTGCCAACCCGCCATCAGGCTGCGAAGTGACGAGTAAACTGGCGCTACGATTGCAGGAAGGTCCTTTTCGGTAGGCTGGTAACTGCTGGCCAGTACTTCGGAGTACACCTCTTCTTTCAGGTCTGTGCAGGAATACATGGCGGTGACACCCAGCACCGATGCAAGCAAAATATATTTGGTGTTTCTGTTTTTCATCATTTCAAATGTTTGTTGTGGATCAGAATGTTACGCTAAGTCCGGCAGTGAATGTGCGGGTAGTTGCATATTTGTCGCGTTGGTCGCTTCCGGGATCGAAACCGGTCATCGAAACACCTTCCGGATCAATTCCGGTGTAGCCTGTGATGGTGGCCAGGTTTAGTCCTGATACAAAGATGCGGGCGTTTTTCATGCCTTTGATCAGGTTCTGAGGAAGGGTATAACCCAGCGTCACATTGTCAATTTTCCAGTAATTGCCATTTTCAATGTAATGCGACACGTATACCAGGTCATTGTTCAAAACCTTGCCGTCGATAGGGTCGTAGGCTGTGTTCAGCATGTTATATGCCTTGTTTTTTGGGTTATTATAGAACATGCTTTGGAAATTCAGCACGTCGTATCCGAATGCGCCGCGCATATTCACCGCCAGGTCAAAGTTTTTGTAGCGCACCGAGTTGTTCCAGCCCAGATTGTGTTTCGGAATACCGTTTCCGTAGTACTGGCGATCTTCTGGCTGCGCATCCGCAATGGGTATGACCTCGCCATCTTTGTTTTCGATCAGCCAGCCGCCTTTTTCGTCCACACCAACGCTTTTCCATACAAAAAAACGTCCGATCGGTTCGCCTACTTTCACACGGTGCGTGCTGATTTGAATCGGCTCGCCGGTATATCCAGCGTCAAAAAAGTCGTTGGCAGCCTGAAACTGATCATTGGAAAGACTCACCAGTTTGTTGCGATTGGTAGAGTAGGTGAAGCCCGAATTCCACTGGAATGAGGCTGTTTGCACAGGTACCAGGTTTAGCAGGATTTCAAGACCTTCGTTTTTCATCGTACCTGCATTGAGGAACATGGAACCGGTCAGGTAAGGTGGTACCGGAACCGGGAAGTCGTAAAGAAGGTCCTTCACTTTTCTGCTATAAAAGTCTACAGAGCCGCTGACGCGGTTTTTCAGGAAGCCAAAATCAACACCTGCATTGATCTCTTCTTTTTTCTCCCAACGCAAATCCGGGTTGAAGTTACGGGCCGGAACAAAGCCTGGTACCCATTTGCCACCAATGAATGCACCCTGGTCACGACTGAAATTATAGCTGATCTGCGACAGGTACGGTGAATTCGCAATGGTACCCGTTACCCCGAAACCTGCACGCAGCTTGATCTCTGCGCTACCAACGATGTTCTCCAAAAAGCTTTCTTTGCTGATCCTCCAACCCACTGAGGCAGCTGGAAACGTACCCCATTGATTATTTACACCAAATCGTGAAGAACCCTCACGGCGAACGCTGGCCATGAACAGGTATTTTTCGTCAAAACTATATGTGAAGCGACCGAAGAAACCCGCCAGCTGCCATTTGTTTTTGGTACTACCCATCGAAGCCTGTCCTTTTTGCAAAGCGCCGCCGGCACCCAGGTTGTTCCAGTCGTAAGCATCGGTGGGGAAGTCCCAGTTGCTTGCTGAAAACGATTCGTAAGTAGCATCCTGCCAGCTATATCCGCCGAGTAACGTCAAGCGATGTTTCCCGAATGATTTGGCATAATTACCGGTTAGCTCCAAAAGCTTCTCATCGTTTGCGGAAGTGAACCGTCCAGCGGTCGCATTCTGGTTACTCAGCCTGGTGTTCGTATGTTTGAATGTAGTAGAGCTACCTTCCAAACCATTATTCTGCACGCTTGAAACTAATAGCTTGAAATTCAGGTCATTGATCGGTGCGTAATCGAGGCTTCCGCTCATTCTCATTTCTTTATAAGTACCTTCAAAATCGGACTCATAAATACGTGAAACCGGGTTTTCGTAAAAATAACCATCCCTTTCCTGCCATGCGCCGGTATCCGTTCTGACGCGGTCAGTCGGGTTGCGAATGATCGCCTGGCGGAATATGTAACCCCAGGCACCATTGTCCGTAGGGTTTACAGGCCCTTTGGAACGGGTAACCCGGTTGATCAGTTGCAGGTTGGTTTTTAGTTTGTTATTAAACATTGAATGGTTCAGGTCGGCGCGGCCTGTAAACCTGTTTTGCCCTGATCTCAGGAAAATACCTTCCCAGTCACGGTAGTTGATAGAACCCGTGAAATTGGTGGTGCTATTACCTCCGAAGAGCGTCAGGTTATGATTATGGCTCACTGGTTTTTGCATGATCTCGGAAAGCCAGTCGGTGTTGCCGCCGTAATCCTGGTAGTCGATGCCTTCCTTGATTTTCTGGCGATAGTCATCCCCGGTTAGAAGTTTGGGACGTCTGGCAATCGTTTGAATATTCACGTAATTGGAATACTCAATCGTCGATTTTGAACCTGCCTTATTTTTGCGGGTCGTGATCAAAATCACCCCTCCCGTTGCCCTGGTTCCATAAATTGCCGCCGCAGAACCATCCTTCAGCACGTCCACAGACTCAATGTCCTCAGGAGCGACCGTGTTCAGGCCACCGGGAATACCGTCCACCAGAATGAGCGGGTCCGACGTTCCGTTGATCGAATTGATACCGCGCAGGTTGATCTGCGTATTAGCCGCAGGCGAGCCGCTGGGCGTGGTAATGCGCAAACCCGCCACTTTTCCCTGCACCAGCTGGGCAGCGTCACGAACGGTTCCTTTAATAAAGTCCTCGCGTTTTATACTAGCCACCGAACTGGTGATATCACCCTTTTTCTGAGTTCCGTAACCGATCACGACCACTTCGGATAGCTGCTTTTGATCAGATGAAAGTTCAATGTTAAAGTCATTCTGGCTTCCAATCACAACCTCCTGGCTCACATAACCAATGTAGCTCAGTATCAATGTAGCTTCTTCCGGAACGGTCAGTTTGAATTTTCCTTCGGTGTCAGTCGCAGTTCCAATCGTATTATTTCCCTTCACAATAATGGTCACACCGGGCAGGGGATTTTTGTCCTCGGCAGATACTACGGTACCTGTAATCTGGCGGTCAGCAAAAGCCAGGGCATTTTCCGACAGGAACAGTACCAATGCCATGCTGCAAAGCAGGAGCTGAGGTATTTCCCGGATCAATCTGGATAATGTTCTTTTCATGTAAAATTGCGTTAGTTGGTGGTAAATTTTAGTTGAGCTTATTGGGTAATATTATTGCACTTTCATAATTCCGTTCATGATCCTCCAATGTCCCGGTACGGTGCACAGAAACGGGTAATCGCCTGGTTTGTCGGGCGCTATGAACACGATGGTAGCACTGGCTTCCGGGCTCACCAGTTCCGTTGAATGCAGGATCTCATTCATTTTCGGTACATAGTTCATGGCGATCGCATTGGATTCCCTGGCGAGCAAATCCGCTGCTGCACCCACTTTTTCCAGTGTTCCTGGCGCAGCAATGAGCAGGTTATGTTGCATAAAATCAGGGTTAGTGAAGCGTATCGTTACTTTTTGCCCTGCTTTGACCGTAAAAGTCTTTTTGTCAAATTTCATTTCATGCTCAATCACTTTGAGGTTAATGGTAACCGGCGTCCCGATGCCTTTTTTGACTACCGCTGGTTTTTCCTCCGTTGTCGTCACAGAGACTTTGATATCATTTTTGTCTTTCACGACCTGGTTGAGGTGTAATGTACTTTTGACGTCCAGCCAGCCTTGTAGCCTTGCATTTTCAGGATAATCACCCACCCGGTTTTCATCTCTCAGGTCGCGGCCCAGCCGTATTTCTTCCGGGTCAAACGGTATGGTAAATAGTGCCGCCGCCTGGCCTGCAACAGGTTTTTCATCATCGATAGCCAATGTCATTTTACCACCGTCGGCTAATGTCGCCACGATGTTGAACCGGTCGTCCGGCAACTTTTGCTCCGAGCGGATCTGGTAAGCAGTACCGTTTTGCTTAACCAGCCAATACAATTTTCCATCCTGCATGTACAAGCTGTAACCATTCTGCTTGTTACCCTGCGATACGATCACACCGGCCAGTTCTTTGTCTGCTTTGGTTACAATCGCATTGATTTTCAATTCCTTGGCCGTTATCTCAGGATGATAGATCGGTGGCGACCAGAGATTGAGTATGTAGGTTTCCTGCACGAGGCCGCGTTCAATGCGGGCAGTTAATGTGCTGTCTTTCAGTTTGGCAGCTGCATTTTTAAACCCAATCTCATGTTTGATCACCCCTGAAAATATAGCCTGCGACAAATATTCGTCAGCAGCATTCTCTGAGTCCTGGCCGGCCAGATACAACATTTTGCCAATTTCTTCCGACGCAGGCAAATCATTCAGTGCCTGAATGGTCGCAAGCCTTACTTTCAGATCCGGATCGTTGATCGAATTCGTCCACTTCAATGCAGAAAGCGTCTTTTCATTACGAGGTAGCAGTTTTACCGCATTCTTGCGAACACCCGCCGCCGGGTGACGCATGGCGCGTACCACAGTATGATACGCATTCTCATTCGATCCGTCCAGCGCTCCTAGGCCTTGTAATGTCCATAGCGCATGTACTGCGGCACTATTCAGCCCGATCTCGTCCACCGCAGGATCATTCACCAATTTGATCAACTCGGGTATCAACGTTTTGTTCTGCGATTCCACGATCAAACGCTGTGCCGTAGTGCGCCAGAACATGTTATCATTTTTCAGCGCGGCCAATAATCCGACTGCATCATTTTTGTCGAGTTTGAGTGGTGTGTATGGTTTTGCCTTTTTGTAAACGACCCTGTATATACGTCCATGCTTGTTGTCCCTCAACGGATTGATGTACGCATTGCCTTTTCCGTTTTCATATCCACGCGGGGTAGGGTTATGCTGAATGATGAAGCTGTACCAATCGGCCACCCACACGGCCCCGTCCGGGCCTACCTCCGCGTGTACGGGGGAGAACCACTCGTCGGAGCTTGCCAGCAGGTTGAAACCGTTTTTCTCTGAATAACCTGCACCTTTTGGTTTGAGCATTGCCTGGTATAAAAGTCGGCCCGTCGGTTCGCAGACAAATGCCGCCGCGTTCCAGTACTTTTTCGGGAAGTTTCGGGCTGTATACAAATTGTGTCCCGCCGCTGCCGTAAAACCACCATGAAAGTCAACCTGGCGCAGGCCTGGCGTAAGGTAGTTCATGTCATAATGCGAATCCAGCTGATACACGCTGTTACCAGAACCGTCGGCCACCGTGCGTTTCAGATATTCGAGCGGCATTGCGAAATGGCCGCTGTAATTACCATTGGCCGTAGAAATAAAAACCTCGAAGTCTTCGGAAAAGCCCAGTCCCCAGGTATTATTGGAGGTTCTTCCAATGTATTCCAGATTTTTTCCGTCCTGGTCAAACCGGTAAATACCCTGACTGAAATTAGTAGCCTTCCCATTCACTGTACCTCTGAAACCGGCATAGCCGAGTACACCCCAGACCTTATTGTCCAATCCGTATTTCAGGTTCGATGGCCCGGCGTGGGTATCACTTTTGCCCCAGCCGCTGATGATATTTTCACGGACATCGGCTTTGTCATCACCATTGGTGTCTTTGAGAAAAATGAAATGCGGTGCCTGCGAAACAATCACACCGCCATTGGCAAAGGTGAGGCTGGTAGGAATGTTCAGCTTGTCCGCAAACACGGTGAATTTATCCGCTTTCCCATCTCCATTCGTGTCCTCACATATTTTGATCCTGTCTTTGCCGGTACCATCTTCGGTACGGATCTCATTCGGATAATCTTCTGTTTCAATGACCCATAACCGCCCCTTTTCATCCCACGCCATCGCGATGGGTTTCACGATATCAGGCTCTGATGCAAACAGTTGCAGTTCAAAATCAACGGGTACCTGGATCAGTTTCTGAGATTCGCCAGGGGAGAGGGGAAGCTGGAATTTGGGGGCAGGATCACGTTTTTCGTAGTTGGGAACCTCGGCATCTTTGAACTCGGGAACCGGTAATTTCAATCTTGCAAACTGTTCTTTGGCCTCATCATTCACAGCCCAGAGAATACCATTCGTGACCAGATCCTGAAAGCCTTTTTGTTTCCAGGTACGCTCGTCGTGGCCATAAGCCGTGTAGAAAACCCGCCCTTTTCCCTGCGTCCGCACCCAGGTCCAGGGCTCATGATGGGTTCCTTCAATGCGTTCTTGTAAAACGATTATGTCGGGATTTAGCTTGGTATGCACATAGGTTTCGTCCCAGGTTTCAAACGTCTTCAAACCAGCCATGACCGGATGTTCAAGCTTGATGATAGGAGCTGTGAAAGTCCCATATTGATGTGTTTCAAATTGCCCGCCGACGGCTTTGATATACCATTCGGAATTTTGAAAACAGAAAGAAGCAGCATGTAAAGGAATGAGCGCTTTACCTCCTTCTACAAAATCTTTTAATGCAGTTTCCTGCGACGGGGTAATGGTGTTATGATTTGCATAAATGACCAACCCGTCGTATTGGCTGAGGTTTTCAGCATTTAATGCATTGGGATCGGAAGTATAGGTCAGGTTGATGCCTTTCTGGAAAAGAGGGAATGCAAGTGATGGAAAGTATTTCTCAGAGTCGTGGTGCTTACTGTCGTGGCCGAGGAACAGGATTTCCAGGCGGCGGCCTTCGGTGGATGTAGTAGCGGTAACCACCGCAGTTGCCGGGCCGGACTTTTTGGCACAACTGGCGATGATCAGGAAACAGAGTAGATTGAGTAAAAGCTTTTTCATACAACTATTATTAAAACTGATGCATATCTTTAAGTTAGGCGTTTGGCGTAGTCTGCGACCGCCCGGCGGCCCGATACGTCTGGGTGATGTCGGTCTCCGACCGATTTCGGTACGCCCTACTCGTGCCGGTCGGAGACCGGCTATCGCTCGGACGTAGTTATAAACTACGCCCAACTTTAGTATTACTTTGTCACACTGAGCGCAGTCGCTTTTGTCATCCTGAGCGCAGTCGAAGGGTTTTGCACAGTGCATATTCCCTTCGACTGCGCTCAAGGTGACAATGCTTCGTCAGTCGTCAAGAAAAGCCATACCTCTCCCACCCAGCAATTGCGCCCGCAATGCCGTCCAAAACCTATTTCAGACTTTTTCCAGAGGAGGTTAGGTTACTATTTCAATGCAATTTTATTCCTGTTCGGAGGAGTTACCCCCAATAGTTTGTTTACAAAAAAGTCCCTTTTCTTCCGGCGACCGTAAGGCCCGCCGTCACTATGTCCCATTCCGGGCACCACAAGCAGTTCGAAATCCTTATTGGCCTTGATCAGCGCATCGGCAACCCGATAGGTTGACTCCGGCGGCACATTCGTGTCAACCTCCCCGACGATCAGCAGCAAGTCTCCTTTTAGTTTGGCAGCATTGGTCACATTCGATTGTTCGTCGTAATGCTTACCGACCGGGTAGCCCATCCATTGCTCATTCCACCATTGCTTGTCGACGCGGTTGTCATGGCAGCCGCAGGCAGATACTGCCGCATCGTAAAATCCGGGGTGAAATAGTAATGCACCCAGCGAGTTTTGCCCACCTGCTGATGTGCCATAAACGCCCACTTTGGTGGAATCAACCTGTGGGTATTTGGTAGCAAGCGACTTCATCCAGGCGATGCGGTCGGGAAAGCCGGCGTCGGCGATATTTTTCCAGCAAACGTCGTGAAATGCCTTCGAGCGATTAGCAGTGCCCATTCCGTCCATTTGAACTACGATAAACCCCAGTTCAGCGATGCTCTGCATTTCGCCGTAATACCGGAACGCTTTCGGTACGAATGAGTCGTGCGGGCCAGCATAAATGTTTTCAATGATCGGGTATTTCTTTTTCGGGTCAAATTTGCTCGGACGGTACACAATTCCCCAAATATCCGTTTTACCGTCGCGGCCTTTCGCTTTGAAAATCTCGGGCAATTTGAAGCCTAGCGCGAGATATTGCGAAATATCAGCCTGTTCTAATGTCGTTACCAGCGAGCCGTCGGCCGTTTTTCTGAGTTCCGAGACAGGCGGGCTAGTCATCGTCGAATAAGTATCAATGTAGTAAGTCCGGTCCGGAGAAAACGCTAGGTTATGGTGTGCTTTGGCGTGATCCGTAAGCTTCACCAGACCGGTTCCGTCGAACTTAATGCGGTAGTAATGAATGTGGTACGGGTCTTCGTTCGCGTTCATACCATTGGCCCGAAACCATACTTCCCTTTTCTCGGTATCAATGCTGTCAATCTCCCTTACGACCCATTCGCCTTTGGTAATCTGGTTTTTGATCTTGCCCGTTTGCTCATCGACCAGGTACAAATGCCGCCAGCCGTCTTTTTCGGAAGACCATATAATTTCGTGCTTTTCGGGCTGGTAGTGGGTGTAGATCAGGTTTTGGTAAATGAATGTATCCGTTTTTTCGTCAATGATATTTTTGGTATGCCCATTCGTAGCGTCTACTTCGATTACTCTGAATCGCTGGTGGCCGCGGTCTGCCTTTTCGTAGGTAAAATGCTTGTCATCACCATTCCGCCAGCGAATCACAGGCGCATCGAAAAAATCAATGACTTCCGATTGTACTTTCACGATCTCACGTGTGCCCACATTGATCACATGCATTTCATAACTCGTGAATTCGTCGCCAGGCTGCGCATAACCTCTGGTTTTGACCTCGCCGCGAGTAGTGTTGGGCAGCGAGGAAAAAATAATGCTCACCTGCCGTTCATCCTGCGGTGTAATGCGATAGCATACCAGGTATTTTCCATCCGGCGACCAGCTCAGTTCGCCATAAGGTTTCAGCGGGTTTCCGTCGTAGGTAAGCTGTTTGGCGTCTTTTCCTTCTTTGTTACCAATGTAAATGTTACCGTTTTTGACGAATGCCCTGGTCTTTTTATCGGGCGAAACACTGTCTGCGCGGAACGGTTGCCAGCGGCTTACCTGCCGCGTCCAGCCGATTTCCTTGGCTTTTGGAAATGTAGGTTTTTCGATCTTCTGCGCCACATTGCTTTCCGTATCATAGGAGTACCACTTTCCTTTGGCCTGCATGACCACAGTATGTTTTTCCAGGTCAAAATGAAGGTCATGAACAGACAGCTTTGCGGCTGAAAATGTCGAATCCGAAGCTTTGGATAGTGCCGCGGCCAATTTTTCGTGATCGAATGCCTTGCTTTTCTTACCCTGTACCGTGTTTACATAAATGTACTCTGCGAGACTGTCTGTCAAAAAATTACGATACCAGAACGATTGACCGTCTGCTGCCCAGTTGGCCTGGATGGTCGCTTTCAGCACGGTGCCCTTTGTCAGCGAGTCCATGAGCTCCATTCTTTTATAGGAATCAGCGATTTCGGCTGAGGTAGGGTGGTAGGCGGGCAATGCGGATTTTTGCGCCATGCCGGTCAGGCAAAGCGCTGAAAGCGTGAGGGTTTGAAGGTATAATAATGTCTTTTGTTTCAATGTAAAAATCTTCATGGCATGGGTTTATGTGGACATTACGGAAATCATAAGCAATAGAATTCCTCCCGCCATTTCCGGCAGTTTTTGAATGCTTAATAAGTATTTCTGTTTGACGCTCCGATAACATTTCTGTTATCTATTTGTAAAATTAGCATTAACCAAAACTAAAAACTTGGTGTTATTTAGCGGCTTTTTTACCGATATTAACTTATTTGTCTCAGGAATTTGGCTCAAAGGTTAATTTGAAGGATTTTATTCGGCTATTTGCCCGAATAGTAGAATAATGAGTAGGTGAAAATGAGGCTGAAACTTCACAAAATTGGCATTAAATCAGCCTTTCGCGGAAATCTTTGAGATATTCTCTCGGCGACTGGCTCATCGTTTTTTTGAACACACGGTTAAAATTCGTCACATTATCGAATCCTGTCTGGTAGGAAACGTCCGAGAAACTGTCGAATTTACCCGAAACGATCATTTTACAGGCTTCATTCACTCGCAGCTCATTGAGGAAACTCACAAAGGTTTTATCCGTATGTTTTTTGAAATACCGGCAAAATGCCTGTGGGGTAAGGCTGGCGATCTCGGAAATTTCGGTGAGGGAAATGTGTTTTTTGTAATTCGCGACCAGGTACTGAAAGATCTGGTCCATACGGATACCTTCTACCTCCGAAATGATCTGTTCACTGTTGTTCGTCGCCAGCGGCTTGATATTCCGGACCGTGGAAACCTGGTGGAGCAGCCTGATAAATGAAGCTACCCGCATACTTTCCTTGCTGTGTACGATCTCGGTAATGGTTTTTTTGATCACATCGGATTCCGGTAGCTGCATGCCATTGTGCAGGCTATCGACGAATTTTCTGATGCCGGTCATTTCCGGCAGTCGTAACAGGTTTTCGGAAAGTTGGCGGGGATCGAAAAAAATGGAAATCGAATGGATCTTTTTGTCTTCTTCGGATTGAAAATATACCTCGTCACTTTTAAAAATGTGCGACTGATTGGCCCCGATAATGTACACATCACCCGATTCGAAGCGCTGCATGTAGTTTCCGGCGATCAGGATTCCGGTGCCTTCCACCACCCACTCGATCTGCACTTCGCGGTGCCGATGGAGGTGATTGTAGTAATGCGGCAACACATCTTCCTGTACCACAATGGTATGCTCCTTAGAAACAGGAATAGTAAACTGTACGACTTTCATATTAACCGAAATGTAATTCCGAGGATCAAAGTGGAATTGAGGGGGCCAATATAAGGAAGGAGCTACAATTTGTTCACATCACCCAACAAATTGTAGCTCCGGTCGCTAGCCTTCTTTCTCCGTATTTTTGATTTTCATGAGCAATGCATAAGCATTTTTGACCACCAGCCGCGTGTCACCGTTCACGCCTTTTGCTTCGATCTGCTGCTTACCCTGGCTGATCACGCCGGGGGTAACTTCCATCATTTCAAATGTGCCGCTGCCTACATCAGTAAAGACGTAAAATTTATTTTCCCAGCGCACGACGGCCTCTTCCGGCACGGTTAACGCCTTTTTGTTATCGACAGAAACCTCGCCATTCATGTACATGCCAGGAACGAGAGCAGGATTATATTTTTCGAAATGACAATGTACTTCGGCCATTCTGTCCTGATCAAGATTTTTACTGATCAGGATAATTTCTGCACGAAACTTTTTACCGGGCTCACTATTGGAGTAAGCCACCACATGCTGGCCGACCGATAATGTATTCAAATCCTTTTCAAATACATTCAATGCCAAATGAATGTCGCGTGGGTCCACGAGCTCGAAAAGCATGTCCGTGGGTGACGTGTACTTGCCTACGTTCACATTGACTTTGGAAACAAAACCATTGATCGGGGAAACAATGGCGACGCTTTTTGAAATGTTATCCGATTTGAGGCGCGCCGGATCAATACCGATCACTTCCAGCTTTTGGGCCAAAGCACTCGTCAGGATCCGTTGCGTTTCCATTTCGGCGCGGGCTTGCTGAAACACTTTGTCACTAGCGGCTTTGCTCGCATTCAGGTCTTTTTGACGACTGAACTCAGTTTCTGCCAGCATGAATTTTTCCTTCGCTGTCAGGTAATCCTGTTGTAGCTGGATAAATTGCATATCCTCCAACTGAGCCAGAATCTGTCCTTTTTTGACATGCATTCCGGGTAACATCGTGGTCGATCTCAGGTATCCGCCCAGTGGAAAGCTGAGACTCACCGTGCTCTGCGGCGGCACGTCGATTTTTCCCTGTAAGCTTAATGTACCGCTGATCTTTTCAAGTTGCGGCGTTCCTACTTCCACGCCGACGCTTTTGAGTTGTTGCGCATTGAAGGAAACAGTTTGGCCGGAGCCAGTCGAATCGACGTTTTCTGGTTCGTCGGCGGTACCAGTTTTGGGGTCACTTCCGCAGGAAATTAACAACCAGAAAGTGAGACAAATGATGCTGTATCGTTTCATTTTAATGTTTTTTTACAGATTGTTTAACTTCAATAATTCGATCACAGCCGCATTGTAGCTGGCCAGCGCCTGGATGTGTTCGCTCTTAATGGTGATGGCCTGGTCAACCAGCATCACCCATTGCAGGTAATTGATATCGCCGGCCTGGAATTGCGAATCCGCTGTGGTAATGATCAGATCAGCGTTTTGAAGGGCCTGGGTTTCGTAGTACTGCAAACTTTCAAGGTATTTTTGAGCCTGATCAGTTGCGGTTTGCAGTCCTGTTTGCGATACTAATTGAATGTACTCAGTTTGTTTCCGACTGCGCTCCCAATCGATTTTCGCAGCAGCGGCGCGGGCGGATTGTGCCTTAAAAAACAATGGCACACTCACTCCCGCGCTGACATAACTGAACCGGTCCTTACCATCATAGTATAGCTCACTACCATTCACTAGCTGCGACCCGATCAGACTTTGGTTACTATATCCAACCATCAGGTCCGGCAACTGCTTGGATTTTTCGGTCTTCCAGCGAAACCATTCTGCTTCCTGCTGAGACTTTGCCAGTTCAACGGCCGGTAACTGATCCGTGGACGATAAAACCGACACGTTTTCAATCTTAGGGCGACTGGTTAGCGGCACATATTGCAAGGAATCCTGTACAAACAGATTGAATTGTTTAACAGTAATAATCAGGTCTTTATGAAGCAAATTCAGCTGATTAGTGATCTGCTGGCGATGTGTTTGGGCGGCGGTTTTTTCCAATACATTGGCTTCCCCTTTCTCAAAACGCAGATTGGATTTAGATTCAAAAAGACCGTAAATGCTATCCGCAAACATCAGCAACTTTTTACGTTCCGTCAATGCGGCGTACTCATAAAACAACTGCCGCACACCGGCGCGTATGTCCTGCTCGGTCATGCGGGTTTGCGCACGGGAGACCAAAAGGTTAGCTTCCAGCATTTTACGTTGATTGGAATACACAGCCGGAAAACTGAATGTCTGACTGATACCAATGCGATTATCGTTGTTAATGCTATTGACTTTGCCAAAATCTGCTGTAATGCTCGTCTTGGCCAGGTCAAATGCAGTGGACTGCAAACGATCGCTGGCCTTTTCATTCAGTCTGGAAGTTTGCGCCCGAAGGTTTTTTTGTAAAGCAATTTGAATGACCTGATCGAGATCAATTGTTTTCTCAGCATTTTGCGCGTAACCCACATTCGCAATCAACAGTGCGAGGATTATGGCCACCACTTTTTTCGGGATTTGAACCTTGATCTTTGTTTCAAAAAGCAGGTAAAGCGCCGGTAACACAAACAAAGTCAGTAGGGTAGCGGTGATTAGTCCGCCGATGACCACGGTCGCGAGCGGTCGCTGTACTTCGGCCCCGGCTCCATTGCTGAGCGCCATCGGCAGGAATCCCAGCGATGCCACAGCGGCAGTCATGAGCACAGGGCGCAGCCGGTTACGTGTGCCTGTCAACACCAGTTCAAGCGAATCGGTGATGACGCCTTCCAGTTTGATCCGGTTAAATTCAGAAATGAGCACGATACCATTGAGTACCGCCACGCCAAACAGCGCGATAAAACCAACTCCCGCCGAAATGCTGAATGGCATGCCCCGCAAAGCCAGCGCAAAAACGCCCCCAATCGCTGACAAAGGAATGGCCGTGTAAATGAGCGCACCTTCTTTGACCGATGAAAATGCGAAATACAGCATGATAAAAATCAGCAGCAGCGCCACCGGAACGGCAACAATCAGTCTGGCCTTGGCCTGTTGCAGATTTTCAAAAGCGCCACCGTAAGTGATGGTATAACCTGCTTCAAACTTGATTTTGGCATCTACTTTTCGTTGCAGCTCCTCCACAATGGACTGCACATCGCGGCCCCGCACATTGAACCCGACAATGATCCTCCGTCTGGTATTTTCGCGCTGGATCTGGTTCGGGCCCTCAATTTCTTTAATGGAAGCCACTTGATAAAGTGGGATTTGAATGCCGGAAGGTGTTGAAATAGGTAGGTTTTGTACATCATTGATGTTCTTCCTTCCTTCATTACCAACGCGTACTACGAGGTCAAATTTCTTCTCTCCTTCGTAGATCTGGCCAGCGGCCGCGCCTGCAAATGCGGCATTAATGGTACGGTTGACGTCATCAATGTTCAGGCCGTACTTCGCGATTTCGCTTCTGTTGAATTCAATGACGATCTGCGGCATACCGGTCACTTTTTCAATGTACCAGTCGGCAGTACCGTCCACCGTTTTGGAAATAGCGCCCAGTTGTTCAGCGTAGGTGGCCAGTTTATCCAAGTCCTCCCCGAAGATCTTGCAAACCACATCCTGCTTGGCTCCCGTCATCAGTTCGTTGAACCGCATTTGAACCGGGTACTGGAAACCGGTCGTGACGCCGGGCATGACTTCCTGGGCTGTGGCGGCCATTTTGCCCGCCAGTTCCGGGAAAGTTTTCGCGCTGGTCCATTCCGATTTATCTTTCAAAACAATGATCATATCGCCGCCTTCGATCGGCATTGGATCGGTCGGTATTTCAGCGCTTCCTATTCTGGAAACGACCTTTTCAACTTCGGGATAATGGTCTTTTAAGCTTTTCGAAATACGATTGATCGCCTCAATGGTGGTACTCAGGTTGGTACCCACAAGCAGCCTGGTTTCCGTTGCAAAATCACCTTCTTCCAGCTGCGGGATAAACTCGCCGCCCATTTGGGAAAACAAAAAAACAGCACCTCCAAATAAGCCAAAAGCGATCATTACCAATGTTTTCTTGACCATTAATGCCCTGGTCAGCATTTTGTGATAGCCAATTTCCAGTCTTAACATGATGCGGTCGGACAGGTTAGGCTTGTGCGAGATTTTTTTACTGATAAACATCGCGCTGATCATCGGTACATAAGTGAGCGAAAGAATGAATGCGCCGAGAATCGCAAACGCCACCGTTTGCGCCATCGGTTTAAACATTTTACCCTCTATGCCGGATAATGAAAGGATCGGCAGGTACACGATCAGGATAATGATCTGCCCGAACACAGCGGCATTCATCATGCGCGACGCCGAACCGGTTACCTCGGCGTCCATTTCTTCCTGCGAAACAGTATCAACAGTTCGGTATTTTTTGGAAAAATGCATATGGTGTAAAATCGCTTCCACAATGATGACGGCCCCATCGACAATCAGTCCAAAGTCCAGCGCACCAAGGCTCATGAGGTTACCGCTGACACCGAAAATGTTCATCATAGCAATGGCGAAGAGCATGGAAAGGGGGATCACAGACGCCACAATGAGCCCTGCACGCAGGTTTCCAAGAAAGAGTACCAGGATCAAAACCACAATGAGCGCACCTTCCAGCAGGTTACTTTGCACAGTACCAATGGCATTGTTGACCATTTTGGTACGATCCAGAAAAGGCTCTATTTCAAGACCTTCCGGCAATGTCTTCTGGATTTCGGCGATGCGGTTTTTTACATTCTCAATCACTTCCGAGGAATTACCGCCTTTGAGCATCATCACGATTCCGCCGGCGAGTTCACCTTTTCCAGCCATCGTCAAGGCACCATATCGGATCGCCGAGCCCATGCGGACTTCTGCAATGTGGCTGATCAGAACCGGCGTGCCGCCACTGTTGTTTTTGACCACAATATTTTGAATGTCGTCGGTAGTACGAGCCAGGCCGACGCTGCGGATGTACATCACCGTCGGGCCTTTTTCAATGTACGCGCCGCCGGTATTCTGGTTATTTTTGCTCAATGCAGTGAATACGTCGCTGATCGTCAGGTTGGCGGCTTTGAGGCTCGACGGGTTTACGGCAACTTCATACTGCTTCACTTCCCCGCCGAATGTGGAAACGTCGGCCACGCCAGGGGTACCGAGCAGCTGCCTGCGCACGATCCAATCCTGAGTAGTACGCAGGTCGGAGAGCGAGTATTTCTTCTCAAAACCGTCACGCGGCTTGATCACATACTGGTAAATCTCTCCCAGTCCGGTCGTGACGGGCGCCAGTTCTGGTTTGTTCGCATTTTCATCGATTTCCACCTGGGAAAGACGTTCGGTCACCTGCTGCCTGGCCCAGTATACATCAGAGCCGTCTTCAAACACAATGGTGATCAGCGAGAGGCCAAAGCGGGACAGACTGCGGCTTTCTTTGAGCCCCGGAATGTTGCTGATTGCCTGCTCGATCGGGAAAGTAATAAGGCGTTCGACGTCTTCTGCCCCGAGCGAAGGCGCCGTGGTAATGATCTGGACCTGATTATTGGTGATATCGGGCACTGCATCTATGGGTAACCGGCTCACTTCATAACTGCCGTAGATAATCCACAGCAACATGAATATGCCGATTACCAGCTTGTTCTCCACAGAGAACCTGATAATTCTGTTTAGCATAACGAATTGAAATATAAATACATAGCAAAAGGGCTATGGACGCATAAATGGATGCGCACATAGATTTACAGGCATTCAAATCCTGTACTGCGTATGTATTTAAACTTGCGGGGGCCGGAAGAGTGAGCGCAAAGCAGCGTGATAGTGCAACTGAGGCTTATGAGGGCCATAGTCGGCCTTGACGGGCCAGGTGGTATTCTTGAAGGTAAAGCTGGTAGAAAAGGGAGTAAAAAGGAAGCTGGTGTGTTGTATTTCAAACTTCTTGAAAGGCAGTTGCATGTCTTTATCGTCGTCATTATCATTGAGATCATCGCCCCAATAATGCATGGAAAGGAAATCCATGAAACTGATATCGTGGTTTAATGCCTTATGCTCCACAAAATGACTGATGAGAGAAGGTACCTTGAACACCTGGTACAATGACGTGGTGTCAAGTATCAGGATCGTCAGCATAATATGTAGGATAAACCTTTTCACGGCCCTAAAATACGTCCGGACAGTTGTCTTTGCAAGTATTACCTGGTAGTTTTTTGACAATGTAAACTACTGTGGCTAGATGGTTACATCATTGACAGAATAGTACCTTTAAACAAAAACTCCCCGGGCTAATGCGGTTTCGCATGACCCAGGGAGTTTTTGTTTGTGATTCAACAGTTTACAGTCGCAGGCCGATCTCTGCCAGCGAGGTGCCGTTATTTCTTTGCCTCCTTCACGGCCGAAATCGGGAATTCGCCATCCTGGGACACGATGGTACCGCTTAGTTTTTCGCCATCCTGAGTCAATGTAAAAGTCAGTAAGCCACCCTGGAAATCCAGTTTAAATGTGACTTTGCTCTGATCAATGGTCAACTCCTTCATTTCCATTTTTTCAGTTGATCCCAGGTAACCAATGGTCTTGTCATCCTTTTGTTCAAATGTCATAACCCCTGTCTCGTATTCCGGCGGTACATTGGTCACCGTGTATTTCCAGGTTCCCAGCAGATCGTTAGCAACGATGGCCTTTCGAGCTGCTACGGAGAACATGCTAATGGTCACGAGCAGAATTAATAAATAATTTACCTTTTTCATGTTAATAGATTGGATTAAATGTTTTTGTTTGATGCAACATAAGTCACCGCATCGGAGGCCAAATTAGAGAATTGGGTTTATGAAACAAACCCAACTATGTTATATTTTTGATAAATAAATTACAATACTATAAATCAATTGGTTGACTACTTTTTCGCACGTTACTAAACCCGTTATGACCGAAATTAACCGCCGAAAGTTTATCAAAATGTCCGCAGGTGCGGGTGCTGCATTGAATTTATTGCCTCCATTGATCAGAAAAGCACTTGCAGTGGACGCTTACAATCCTACGAAGAGTATTCAGGATGTGCAGCATGTGGTGATCCTGATGCAGGAGAACCGCTCTTTTGATCATTATTTTGGAACAATGCGCGGGGTAAGAGGCTTCGGCGACCGGTTCCCTATTCCGCTGGAAAGTGGGAAAAATGTATTTTTTCAATCAGACGGAAAGCGGGAGGTGGCTCCTTACCGGGCGGATAAAAAGACCATGAATGCTGCCCTGGTAAATGGCACACCGCATGATTTCCCGGATACGCAGGCCGCATGGAACCAGGGGAAATATGGCTGCTGGCCGTTGTTCAAGACGCCTTACTCGATGGCTTACTACACCCGCGAAGAGATCCCATTCCAGTATGCGTTGGCGGAATCTTTCACGATATCAGATGCCTATCATTGCTCCGTAGCGACAGGCACTGATCCGAACCGCATTGTTTTCTGGTCTGGTTCTAATTTTGATCCTGAAAAAAGAGCGGCTGGTATCAATTGTACCGATGCTGACTCTGAGCCTGTTAACCTGCGTTGCTGGCCGGAACATGCCGACGGTACTGACAAGCCCCATTTGATGCCCGAGCCCGGCTACGTGTACCGCGGTTCGTCCTTCAAATGGGATACCATTCCTGATGTTTTGCAAAAAGCAGGTGTCAGCTGGCGGATTTATCAGGACCCGAATGATAACTGGGAGGGTGCGATGCACGGCTGTCTGGCTTTTGAGAGTTTTCGCACCGCAAAACCCGGATCGCCGATCTACGAAAATGGAATGAAACACTGGTCGCTCGACGATTTGACCCAACAAGTAACGGATGGTACATTGCCACAGGTAAGCTGGATTTTGCCTTCTAAGAGCAATTCCGAGCATCCGAGCGGGCCGTCGAGCCCCAACCGGGGCGGAGATTTTACGCACCAGGTACTGACGGCCATTACCTCCAATCCCGAGGTTTGGAGCAAAACGGTTTTCTTTCTCACATTTGATGAAAACGACGGACTGTTTGATCATTTGCCAGCACCCGCGGTGCCATCATTTAATATCGACGGTACGCTTGCAGGCAAGGCCACACGCGACCTGGCGGGCATGTATTTCAACAATGATAAAGGTACCACGCCGTTTCCCAGTCCTTTCCTGGAAGCCAGCATGAAAAAGGGTGGGGAAGTAAAAAAAAGGATTTATCAGGACAAAAGGGACACGATCAGCGGAAACATCCGGCCGTGGGGAATGGGGCCGAGGGTACCTATGTACATCATATCACCTTGGAGCAAAGGCGGCTGGGTCGATTCCCAGGTGGCCGATCACACTTCTGTCGGGCAGTTTCTTGAAAAGCGTTTTAAAGTCAACATTCCGGCGATCAGTCCATGGCACCGAGCGGTCAGCAGCGACCTTTCTTCTGCATTTGATTTTGTAAATCCGAATGATCCTGTTTTTCCAAAACTACCTGACACTGCGAATTACGCTGATCTGGAAGCATCGTCGAAGTTGCTACCGAAAGCTGCCGCGCCGGAGTCGTCTGCGCCCTTGTTTTACGAAAAAGGGACGCGGTTCTCACGCGCATTACCCTACCGTTTGCACACGCATTTGGAACTGACAACCCATTCAAACGAAATCCGGTTGAAATTTGAAAATTCAGGATCCGCGGGAGCTGTGTTTCATGTTTATGACCTCAAACATCTGGACCGTATTCCAAAACGGTACACGGTGGAAGCAGGTAAGGAACTCGTCGATGAATGGGACGTTTCGCTGGATGGTGGCGATTACGATCTCGAAGTTTACGGTCCGAATGGATACTTTCGCAAGTTTGCAGGCAGCAGAAAGCATGTGGGACCTGAAATCGCCGTGCGTTATGATCATCAAAAAGGCATACTGAATCTGGAACTGCGAAATGCCGGCAACACACCCATAAGCCTCACCGTTACTTCCAATGCTTATGATCATGGCGGACCGTGGTCGCTGCTGGTGCCGGCTCATGGTCATGTGACAAAAGCATGGCCGCTGGCTAAATCGGGTAACTGGTATGATTTCTCGGTGAGGGCTTCGGAGGAGAATGGCTTTGTGCGCAGGATCGCGGGTAGGGTCGAAACCGGCAAGCATAGCATCAGCGATCCTGCGGTATAGTTGAGGAGGTGAGAGTCAGGCGCGATTTTATATATAAATGTTAAATCCACATGTGTGGCATTTAATTCATGATTTTTATTGGGAGTGGAGGAAGTAAATTCTAAATCTGCTGTATTTTTACAATTGTTTGACACCCCCCTAACTGATTGACAATGCCGAGTATGCTTACCGTTTTTCTGGTTGATGATGACATCGATGATCAGGAAATTTTTCTCTTTGTCATGAAGGAAGCCTATTCTCAGGCTGAATGTATATTGGCGCAGGACGGCATACAGGCACTCGAAAAGTTGAGGGATACCTCATTTCTCCCCGATATTATTTTCGTTGACATTAACATGCCCCGGATGAATGGCACGGAATTTCTTTTGGAGCTGAAAAAAATGTCCAGGCTATCAAACACACCAGTTTTTATGTATTCCACTTCCTACGAACAGGAAATTGTAGCCCGGTGTAAAAACCTTGGCGCCACGGGTTTTGTAAAAAAATATGCTGATACGGATGAGGTTAAGAGAGAGTTTCTGCAGATTTTCAGCAACCTGAACGCACACGGATGATGGAAGCCGGCTTGAATAAGACCCTTGAATTTCTTGCCGGAGGCGGGGAAATGGGAGAGCGGATCCGCCATTTCGACTGGCAACAAAACACGCTCGGGGACCCGCAGCATTGGCCGCAAAGCCTTAAAACCTGTGTCAGGATCATGCTTAGTTCCAAACAACCGATTTGGATCGGATGGGGACATGGGCTCATTAAACTTTATAACGACGCCTACATTGACATTGTCCGCGGTAAACATCCCGTCGCGCTGGGCCAGCCTGCGTCTGTGGTTTGGAAGGATATCTGGAAGGATATTGAGCCATTGCTTACGCGGGCAATGGACAGGGACGAAGGTACTTATGTGGAGTCGCAGCTGCTCATTATGGAGCGGAGTGGGTTCCCGGAAGAGACTTATTATACATTTTCTTATACACCGGTACTGGGGGACGACGGGCGGCCTGCGGGGATAATTTGCTACAATACTGCGGATACCGCTCGTATCATCAATGAACGGTCGCTGAAAACCATGCAGCAGCTGGATACGCTGGGGCAAAAGAAAACGGAAGAGGACGTATACCGACAGGCTGCCAAAGCGCTATCGGTCAACACGAGGGATTTCCCTTTTGCGATCATATACAAAATTACGGATGACGGGCAAAAAGCGAAGATGGTCGCTACCACCGGCATTACCGAAGACCACCCCGGACTTTCTCAAACTATCGATTTACAGGTGCCTGGCGAAGAGGCTGATACCATTTCGACGGCGGTATCAGAAAACAGGATCGTAGAGTCAGGAAGTGATGGCAGATGGCAGCAACTGCCTCAGGGAGCCTGGGATGTGGCACCCAGAAATTTTCTGGATGTGCCTATCAAGTCAGCCAATAAGAAGTACCCACTAGCGGTACTGACCGTCGCGCTGAACCCTTACCGAAAGTTTGATGATGCTTACCGGAATTTTATCCAGCTCATTGCGGATCAGATCTCGCTGGGCGTGAACAATGCACTCGCCTACGAAGAGGAGCGGATGCGGGCGAAAGCATTGGAAGAGCTTGACAAGGCGAAAACGCTATTTTTTACCAATATCAGCCATGAGTTCCGTACGCCTTTGATGCTCATATTAGGCCCGCTCGAAGAGCTGCTGAACAAGACAGGCATCAATTTGAGTTTGTTGGAAAAACAAAACCTGGAAGTTACCCATCGGAATGCGCTGCGGTTGTTAAAGCTGGTCAATACCCTGCTGGACTTCAGCCGGATTGAGAGTGGCAGGAACGAGGCTCGGTTTGTGTCGACCGAAATTAGTGCATTCACGAAAAACCTGGCTTCTAATTTCCGTTCGGTGATTGAAAAGGCTGATTTACAGCTCAAACTGAACGTGGAGCAAATCAGCGAGCCGGTGTATGTGGACAGGCAAATGTGGGAAAAGATCGTTTTCAATCTTTTGTCCAATGCATTTAAATATACATTGGAAGGTACGATCACGCTCACACTTACTTCGCAGAACGGTCAGCTGGTACTATCGGTGGAAGACACCGGCGTGGGTATTCCGCAAAAGGAATTGCCGCGCATGTTTGATCGGTTTCATCGGGTGCAGAACACCGCCGGACGAACCTATGAAGGTACCGGAATTGGGCTATCGCTGATCAAAGAACTGGTTCTGCTGCATCAGGGCACTATTGAGGTGCAGAGTATGGAAGGAAAAGGAAGCATTTTTACAGTCGCCATTCCTTTTGGTAAAGAGCATTTACCATCAGCTCAGGTCCATACAGACCAGACCGATTTTGAAGATATTATTTCCAATGTTTTTGTGGAGGAGGCATCGACGCTCCTGGAAATCGGGAATGACGATCTGGATCAGAATAATCATTTCCTTGTTTCGGATGGAGCGGGGCGCGAGCTGGTACTCGTCGTCGACGACAATGCGGATATGCGCCAACACATCAAGTCGCTGCTTGGAACTAAATACGACATAATTACTGCTTCCAACGGCCTGGATGCTTTACCTAAAATAGCAGCATACAAGCCTTCGCTGATCCTGAGTGATATTATGATGCCTGAAATGGACGGTATCGAGCTGCTCCGGCATGTGAAAGAAGGAGAGGAAACCGCCCGGATTCCCGTGATCCTCATCACCGCCAGGGCCGGAGAGGAATCGAAGATAGAAGGTTATGAGATTGGGGCGGACGATTACCTCGTCAAGCCGTTTTCAACCAATGAGCTGCTGGCCAGGATTAAAGCGCAGATCAGAATTGCAAAAGCGCGGAAGCAGGTCGAGCAGCGGCTGCAAGGATTTTTAATGCAAATGCCTGCGGCTGTATCGGTCGTAGAAGGGCCGACTTACCGGTTTACGCTTGTCAATTCGATGTTTCAGAAGCTCGCTGGCAAGACCAGTGCTGAATTGATAGGAAGTACCATTGAGCAGTCGTTCCCGGAATTGTCCGGACAGGAACTGATGCAAATGTATGATGAGGTATATCGATCCGGCAAGCCGGTGACCAGATATGAATTGCCGATTTCCTGGCGGTATGAGAATAAAATCCGGACTGGTTACTTTGATATGGTGATTTATCCGATCAAAGATGAAAAAGAAGAGTTGACGGAATTACTGTTACATGCAGTGGAATCGACCGGGCAGGTTTTGGCACGAAAAAATATTGAAGAAAGTGAAAAGAAATTCCGTACCCTCACGGAAACACTACCGCAGCTGGTATGGATGACAGACGAAAATGGCGTGCAGCTTTTTGCGTCGCGTCGTTGGACGGAGTACACGGGCATTGTACCTACTGACGAGGATTCGTGGATGAAAATCGTGTACGAAAGCGACATTCAAAACATTGTACTGGCGTGGGGGAAAAGCCTGAAAACGGGTGAAACCTACAGGGTCGAAGTCAGATTGAAGAATAAAAAAGGCGAGTATCGATGGCATTCCGGGCGAGGTGAGCCTATCCGTAACGAGGCAGGGGACATTATCAACTGGATTGGGGCATTTACCGATATCCACGACCAGCGGATCTTTACCGATCAGCTGGAAAGAAAGGTAGAGCAGCGAACCGAGGACTTGGTGAAGGCGAATAAGGAGTTGGAATCGTTCAATTACATTGCTAGCCATGATTTGCAAGAGCCGTTGCGTAAGATACAGACTTTCATCAATCTCATTGAAAAGAACAGCAATGATACGGAGGCTGTGCAGCGGTACTATCACAAAATATACGCTTCGGCCCAGCGCATGAGCGACCTGATCCAGTCCGTACTGAGTTACAGCCGACTTGCTAAAACCGGGGAGGAGTATACGGATACAGACCTGAACAAGATTTTGAATGATATTAAAATTGATTTTGAACTCTTGCTGGCAGAGAAAGACGCTACCATTACCAGCGATGATTTGCCGGTGATCCGCGCCAACGGATTTCAGATCAACCAGCTATTCTCAAACCTGATCAGCAACTCGCTGAAATTTTCAAAGAACAAACCGCACATACACATTGCTGCTGAATTGACCACTGCTCGTGACATAACCGTTAGCAACGCTGTTGATCCATCCGAACGATTTGTAAGGCTTACTTTTTCGGATAATGGTATTGGTTTTGAGCAGGAGTTCAGCGAAAAGATATTCAGCCTTTTTCAGCGGCTGCATGGCAAGCATGAGTATTCGGGAACGGGTATCGGGCTTAGCATTGTTAAAAAAATCGTAGAGCAGCATGATGGATTTATTGTGGCAGAATCGAAGCCGGGAGAGGGCGCGGTTTTTAATATTTGGCTACCGGTTTTAGAATGATGCATTGTAATTGCCACCTGATTTTTGTGAAATACCTGACAGTCATTGCCCTTGTGTTGGTCGCTGTGTCTTTTTCGGTTGCACAGCAGGACAGCGTTCGGCGACGGATTATCCTGATCGGCGATGCCGGGGAAATCAATCCAAAACAATCTTACGCGCTACATGATGCAGCGGGAAATGTTATTGCCGGAAAAACCACGGTGATGTTTCTCGGCGACAATGTATATCCCCACGGAATAGGTCTGCCGGGTAGCGCTGATGAATCGGTTACACAGCAGATACTGCGTGCTCAGTTTGAACCGATGAGGGCAAAAGGAGCTCCGGTTTATTTTGTTCCAGGTAACCACGATTGGGACCGTTCCGGCCGGGACGGGCTTGCCAGGATCAGGCAAATGGGTGAATTTCTGCGCAACCAGCAAGATCCCGGACTTACATTGGTACCGCCCAACGGATGCCCTGATCCGGTTGCAATTAACCTCGGTGATAGCGTAGTAGTGATTGCATTCGACAGTGAATGGTGGTTATTTCCATACTTAAAAACTGATACTGCGGACGCTTGCTCTTGCCATACGAAAGAAGAAGTACTGTCCCGTATGCAGGAACTGAAAACCCGGAACGCCGGAAAATTTATTTTGCTCGCATCTCACCATCCGTTCCAGAGCTACGGCACGCATGGCGGGAAATACAGTCTGAAAGATCATATTTTTCCGTTGACAGCTGTCAAAAAATGGCTATACATTCCATTGCCCGTGATCGGATCATTGTATCCTGCCTTGCGAACGATTTTCAGAAATCCTGAGGACCTGGGCCATACTTTGTACAAAGATATGATCAGTAAAGTAGGCGGTGTTTTTGAGGATGATCCTAATGTCGTTTTTGTGGCAGGTCACGAGCATGGCCTTCAACTGATCCGCGACAAGCGTTTGCAGGTAGTGAGCGGCTCAGGTTCAAAGCGTTCTTTTGCCAAAATGGGCAAACATTCGCTGTTTTCTGACACGAGACAGGGCTTTGTTACCATTGATCTGTTAGGCAAAAAGGAGCTGCGGATCACCTATTATGCGCTTTCCAGGAAGGTAATGGGCACTGTTTTCGATTTTACATTACCTTTTCGGGAAATAAAATAGCAGGTACGGTTATTAACAAGAATAATGATAGCCTACTTCGCTGTCACCTGATAAACCTTGCCTTTTTCGGTCGCAAATGCATTGACATAACCCAGTGCCGTCTTTTCATTTTTAGTCACAACACCTTGAATAGTAACCGGAACAGACGTTCTTAGGACACATTTCGCACCATTGATAGACTTGATGGAAGATTTGGCAAGTTTGTTGTTTTTCCAATCCATACCCACTTCAAAACCACCTCTGGCCCTTAATCCTTTCACATGACCCTCTTTCCAAACGGAAGGCAATGCGGGTAGCAGGCTGATTTCATCCAAATGGCTCTGGATCAGCATTTCTGACATTCCGGCGGTCCCAGCAAAATTACCATCGATTTGAAACGGAGGGTGCGCATCGAAGAAATTGGGATAGGTACCACCACCGAGTACACTGCCTTCGACATTATTGGTATACTGCATCAGCTGGCGGATGAGCTTGTAGGCATGGTCGCCGTCCAATAACCTCGCCCAAAAATTGATTTTCCAACCTTTACTCCAACCGGTGCCCACGTCACCACGGATTTCGAGTGTTTTCTTGGCCGCTTCAAAAAACTTGGGTGTTAATGTCGGAGAAATCTGGCGTCCGGGATGAAGGCCGAAAAGGTGCGAAACGTGGCGGTGCTGCGGATCTGTTTCCGGAAAATCCTTGTACCATTCCTGCAACTGGCCTTTGCTGCCGATTTGCAATGGAAGCAATTTGGCGCGTTTTTCGGTCAGAAGTTTGGTGAACTCAGCATCATCGCCCAGGTCCTTACCCGCATCGATGAGGTTTGAAAAAAGATCATAAATAATCGACATATCCATGGTAGTACCGATGGAGACAGCCGCTTCCTCGCCATTTTCCTGCTTGAACTTATTTTCAGGAGAGGTGGACGGCGCTGTTACCAGGTAGCCGTTTTTGCCTTCAACCAGCCAGTCGAGACTGAAAAGAGCGGCTTCTTTCATGATCGGATAAGCCTTTTCGCGCAGGAAGGTTTTGTCGCCGGTAAAGCGGTAATGTTCCCACAAATGCTGACAAAGCCAGTTTCCGCCCATGTACCAGTTGGCCCACACGGGATCGCCGTCCCCCACATTACCCACGGGATTGGACATGCCCCAGATGTCTGCATTATGATGCGCTACCCAGCCGCGCGCGCCGTAAAATTCCTTGGCTGTTACTTTGCCCGTTTCAGAAAGATCCTTGATCCAATCGAGCAGCGGCACGTGCATTTCGGAAAGGTTGGCGACTTCTGCCGGCCAATAATTCATCTCCGTGTTAATGTTGATCGTATAATTAGAGCTCCAAGGCGGTCTCATTTCTTTATTCCAGATTCCCTGAAGATTGGCTGGTGGCCCGGCTGGAACACCTTTTTGAGCCGGACGAGAAGAAGAAATGAGCAAATACCGACCAAACTGAAAATAGAGCATTTCCAGTCCGGGATCATAAGTACCTTTGGAATAGCTCATTAAGCGCTCGTCGGCGGGCAGTTTGATATTCGGGTTGTTAATCGTGGTGTCTTTTACATTCAGTACCAACCTGTTAAAATAAGTTTGGTAGTCGGCGGTATGGGCACTCAGTAATGTCGCGTAAGGTTTGGCTAACGCTTTGTTCAGATAGTTTTGGGCCAATGCTTTTTCATCTTTGCCATCCTTGTCAGGACATTTGTCAAAACCATTGAAACTGGACGCTGCGGACAGATAAATAGTCACTTCCGTCGCGTTTTTTACCTGAATACCAGCCGTGTCCGTCGCGATCTGCCCGTCTTTGCTCACCGCTTTGATCCTGAACTGAAACCTGGGGCCGCCGCAACCCGCCGGATCGTCATAAATGATCGGCTGCTGGCCTTTTGGATTGTAATAATTGGGATTGACATGCGAAGGCGCCTTCCCACTCACGATCAGCTCCCTGGTAGCAGAGGTAGAGAGCGAGTATTTCAACTGACTACTCGCTGATACCACAAAATTGAGCTTTTTAGGCTGAGAGGCACTGATCTTAACGATCAGGATATTGTCAGGTGCCGATGTGAACACCTCCCTTTTGTACTCCACGCCATTGACCGTAAATCGGGTAGATGCGATCGCATTGTCAATGTTGAGGTCACGGTAGTAGGCAGTAGGCTTGGCACCCTGCAAATCATGTACGATTTTGACGTCGCCCATCGGCATGTAGGATTCGGTGAAAAGCCCTTGCATTTTTTTGGCCAGCTGGTTGGCTTTCTGATAGTCCTCCTCTTTTAATAATGCTTCGCGGAGCTGGGGGAGGTAGGAGGGAGACTCAGGGTTCACCTTCGTTTTAACAGGTCCGCCCGACCATAATGTGCTTTCATTGAGCTGTAAAAGCTCCTGTTCCACACCACCGAACACCATTGCTCCGATGCGGCCATTGCCGACGGGCAGGGCCTCTACCCATTGCGTGGCTGGCTTGTTATACCAGAGTTTAAGATTTTGTTTTTGTGCAAAAACCTGTGAGACCAGGCAACAGAAAACGGAAAACAGTAGCGTTTTTTTCATTGATTTTACTAAGCTGAAAATGCTTGTTCAGGATCATTTTGTTTGCCGGTAAAAGGCTGAAATCGAACCGGCGTTTCAAGTACGCCATTTGAATTTGCAAATAACAGCTGATGTTAAAATAGCTTACTGTTTTGGTAAAATCAGCGCATATCTTTATAAAAATCTATTATTCCTTCGTATTGTTTAATGTAAAATTGGTGTTTCCATTATTGATTGAGATAAAATATCATTTTCATAAAGACATAAAATGACTGAATTTGGGAGTACTAATTCATATCGCGCTCCACTGTTTGACCGAATGACAGAAAATGATATTTTTGATATTATTACCTTCAAAATCAACAACTAATACTTTTCCAATGAAATGGATTTTACTCAGTATTCTGCTAGTCTTCACATTTCTGGCTGGTCAGGCCCAGGAAAAGCAAGGAATTGATTTTCAGGACATATCCTGGAAAGAAGTGCGGCAAAAAGCCAGTCGGGAAAACAAATATGTCTTTTTGTATGCCTATACCAAATCCTGTCGTTTTTGTCGGCAAATGGAGAAAGAGACTTTCCCCAAACCGGAGGTCATTGATTACTATAACTCCGGTTTTGTGAGTTATAAAATCAATATTGAGGACGGAGCAGGCGGGCAGGCACTTTCCGAGCAATATGGCATCGTCGGTTTTCCTACCTATATGTACTTCGATAACGCCGGTAAGCGGGTTCACCAGAGCAGTGGTATGAAACCTGCTGACGGATTTATTATGGATGGCAAAAACGCGCACAACCCCGAGACGGCACTCTTTACATTGAAAGAAAAATACGACGGAGGCGACCGGTCTGCTGCATTTCTTTACAATTACAGCACCGCACTCGACTTTTATGCAGATGCCAGCAATCCCCAGGAGAAAGTGGCTGGCGAGTACCTGGCGACGCAGTCCGCTAGTGAATTGGAATCTGAGAAGAACCTTCGTTTTATTTTTACAAAATACCTGGCCTACCAGTCTCCGACGACACAATATTTTTTGCAAAACCATGAGAAGTTTACAACCATTTTCAGTGCAGACGAGGTAGAAAGCAGGGCGGTGGGTATCCTGACGCAAACAGCAAACAGGGCAGGAGGCGCTAAGGATACTATCCTCTTGAAAGATGTTAAAAATATGATTACCAGGGAATTCGAAGGTAATGCCCGATTTTCTTTATTAACGGATATTCACTTCTATGGCGGCCGGCGAGACTGGATCCAATACGCCAGGGCAACAAAGAAATACAGCGACGAGCTGGCAGGAAATGATTGGAGGACGTTGCATGATACTGCCGTGTATCTCAAACATTTCGCGAAGGAAAAGGAAGCTTTGGTGATCGGCATCCAGTTGATGGAGAAAGTCATCATGACCGAAAGAAGCTACGAAAACCTCTTCCTCCTGGCGCAACTCCAACGTAAAACAGGCAAAAATACACTGGCGCTGAACTCCGCCAAAGAAGCCGTGAAAGTAGCAAGCCAGAGCGGAGACGATAGCGGGGAGGCAACCGAGTTTATTGCGGAGGTGGGAGGTGTTGCGAAATGAGAGCTGAAATACAAAGGAGAAGAAAAGGACAAAATCTTTTTTGAAGCGCTTATTTAGGTGATTTGAGATCTACAACGTTCGTGCGATAGATCCTTTAAAAATCAGTTAGCTGTAATGTCCTTTTGCGGATACTATTGTAACTACCACGCTTTTTTCGTCTACAGCGTACACTATCCTATGTTCCTGGGTAATTCTCCTGGACCAGAAGCCGGCAAGGTTATGTTTTAATTGCTCAGGCTGACCTATTCCAGTATAAGGATGCTCGGTTAGCTCGTCGAGGAGTTTCCGGATTTTCTTGAGCACAGGCATATTTCCGGACTTCTTAAGTTTTTCAATCCCTTCCAAGGCCTTTGGTGTAAATTCAATGGAATAGCTCATAAACCGAGTAACTTATCAAAATCGGCTTTGTCTACTTTGGTTGTCTTTCCTTCCCGGTATTGATTGATTCCTTCCTGAATTTCGGCCACTGTGTCCGGATCCATCAAGTATTTATCCTTTTCGCCCACGGGAGTTAAAGCGTAGGCTTTTTCTTTACCGCGCTGAATGATTACCTGTTCGTTTTTATCAGCGAGGTCCATGTACTTTTTTTGGTTATCCCTGAATTCTCTGGAACTAATTACAAGCATGGTTTTAGTATTAATGTACTAAATTGGTACACAGATGTGAAGTAAAAAGTTCAACCTGTTGGCAAAGACTCACTAGGTTCGCTTACAACCACTACCTAGCCTTCGCAAAAGTCTTCAATAATGGTGCGTCGAATGTTACTTCTACAGTAGGGCCACCGGCTGCGGATTGGTCGAATTTCAACGTTCCTGCCAGGCGCTCCTGCGAATCAGTGGTCAGGGATAGCGTTTCGGTGACGGCTGTTCCGGAATATTGGACGAGCTGGCCGTTGAGGCTGACCCAATAGAGCAGCCTTGGCGCCGCGTCCAGATCAACTTGCAAGCCCTCAATATGTACATCCACGCAGTTCATGGCGTCGCAGGATTTGATCTTTTCATCAATGTTGGTACCGGTGAAAATTAGTCTGCGGATCTTCTTTTTATCGTCGAATGCATCCGGCCCGATTACGAACCGTGCAAATTGCAGATCAACGTTGAATGTCTTTTTGGGACCTTTGTATACCAGCTTGCCTTTGGAATGATCGGCCGCCACGAAGGCAAGCAAAAAAATAAACACTGCAAACCCTGTCAGTCCCGAAATGAGACGTAAATGGCGCTGAACATGGTATCGGATTTTCATACGCTGATTGGAATAAGCCTAAAATTTATCCGAATTTAACAAAAATTATCATGAATCAGGCTTTCCATCGAAGCCTTTGAATGTCGCGTAAATCGCCATCGCATGACCGTGGCCCAGTGCAAAGTCTTCTTTAAGCCAGGCAACGATCTCGCCTGCTTTCACACCCTCTTTCAGCAACCCTTTTTCGGCTGCGATCGCCTTGAAATCTTCCGGTGTCTTACCGGTCTTTTTCTTAATGTTATCGATATACGCTTGAAATGACAAAGTTCTACGGTCGCGCCGTTATTTTAGGTGCAATTAGCAGCATTGGCACCGGAAGTCAAATTAAATGAAGGACTTTTTTCGATCCACCCGGATGCTGTGCTTTCAGAAGTAAAAACGACGGATCTGATCATTATTCCGGCCATGAGCGGGGCGTGATGAGTGCCACACATATGAACAGGGCCTATGCGGGCTGGATCGCGCGCCAGTACAAAGGCGGCGCAATTACCAGGAAACACTGGTGGTGGACCAGCTGGCACATCAGTTCAATGTTACCCGGAGGACATTCGAGCGCCGGTTCAAAAAGGCAACGCGAAATACTGTGGTGGAATACATTCAACGGGTGAAGGTGGAGACCCCCAAAATGCAGCTCGAAACGGGAAGAAAATCATTATTTTGATAAAAAAGATAAGATTTATGGGGTAAATTCTCGGAAATTCAGTCTCCTCTAAAAAATGACGCGGATAGGGACCATGAAGAATCTGAAAAAAAGACTGAAACAGGGAGAAACATTACACGGCTGCTGGCTCAACACAGGCAGCTCGCTCACCGCCGAGATCGTAGGTCTGTCCGGTTTCGACTGGGTGCTCATTGACCTCGAACACGGCGCGGGTTCTGAAAAGGACGTTTTACATCAGTTGCAGGCACTGGAACATACCCAAACCGCCGCAATCGTTCGGGTCGAAAGCTCCGAAAGCCAGCGCATTCACAGGGTACTGGATATGGGCGCGGAAGGAATTATGTGTCCGAAAATCACAGGCCCGGAAGGTGCCAAAAAGGTAGTGCAGGGATTGCATTACCCGCCAGACGGTGGCAGGGGTGTTGCGAAAATGGTTCGGGCGACTGGTTTTGGTCTGCATTTCAATGAATATTATCAGGAAGCGAAAGAGAATATACTCGGCATCGCGCAAATCGAAACGGTAGAGGTACTGGACCATCTGGACGAAGTGGCCGCCATCGAAGGCATTGATGTACTCTTCATAGGCCCCGCAGATCTGTCGATGGAGCTCGGGATTTTCGGTCAGTTTGATCATCCTCGGTTTAAGGAAGCGATGAAAGAAACCGTGAATGCAGCCCAGAAAGCCGGAAAAGCGACCGGTATCCTCTTCTTCAACCCCGAAGATTACCAAACTTACCACGACCTCGGCATCCGCTTTATCGCCTGCGGTTCCGACGCCACATTCGTCGCCGACGGGGCACGTAATCTTGCCAAAAAACTAGATTTTTTCAGATCCATCGCGAAACCCTGACATTCATGACCCTCCCTGCTTTCTTCAGCGACCCGCTTTTTATATTGCTAATTGGGATAATCATTGTAGTCGGCGGCATCATTGCGCTGCAACTGCATCCATTCCTGGCACTTTTACTGGGCGCATTCGCAGTGGCAGTGCTCACGCCCGGCTCCGCAATCGAACAGTTTGCTTTGGATAAAGGACAATCCCAGGCCGCTGCCCAAGCCCTCGCGGCAAAAAGTATTGGAGAGCGGATTGCTTTCGAATTCGGCAGTACCTGCGGTAAAATTGGCATTCTGATCGCAATGGCGGCGATTATTGGCAAGTGTATGCTGGAAAGCGGCGCCGCCGAGCGCATCGTGAGGGGAATGCTTCACGTTACCGGAGTGAAAAATGCGCCGGTTGCATTCCTGGTCAGCAGCTTTTTTCTGGGTATTCCGGTATTCTTCGACATTGTTATTTTCCTGATGATCCCGCTGGCGAAGGCAGTCAGTATGCGGATCGGGAAAAACTATCTGCTGCTGGTACTGGCGATCACCGGTGGTGCGGCCATGGCTAATTCGTTCGTGCCGCCAGCTCCGGGCCCGCTGTTTCTGATTGGTGAAATGAATATTCCAATCGGCATGATGATGGCCGGTGGCACAATGCTGGGGCTGGTTACCATTACGGCTGGGTATCTTTTTGCAGTATATGTCAATAAAAAATGGCCGGTAGTACTGCGTGACTCGCTGGATGCAAGGTTGGAGGATATCAAAGCACTCGCTGCAAAGGACAATTCACAACTTCCCGCGCTCTGGCTCGCATTGCTGCCCGTCGCGCTCCCGCTTGTGCTGATATGTACGGACAACATTCTGGATTCCATGATCGCTTCGGGCGCATTGGTGCCGGGGGATGGTTTTTTTGCGAAACTGATCACAGTCATTCAACTATTCGGCGATAAGAACATTGCCTTGATCGCGGGCGGCCTGGTTGCGCTGGTGGTGCTTGCCATGCAGAAGAAAGGAAGCAAGGAAGGAATGACCACGTTCGTACAAGCTGCGCTGATGAGTGGCGGTGGCATTATCCTCATCACAGCAGCAGGCGGCGCTTTTGGAGGTATTTTACAGCAAACCGGCATCAGTTCCAGAATTGGCGAGATGACCAAAGACTATCAAATGGCATTGATCCCAATGGCTTTTGTGATCAGCGCGGTGGTGCGTACGGCCCAGGGTTCTGCCACGGTCGCATTGATTACTGCTTCGGGGATACTGTCCGGGTTGGCGACGAGTTCGCATCTGGAATTTCATCCGATATACCTCGGGCTGGCGATTGGCTGCGGCTCGAAACTCGTTCCCTGGATGAATGACGCCGGTTTTTGGATCATTGTTAAAATCAGTAACCTGACCGAGCGGGAAGCATTGAAAACGTTTTCGCCCATGTTGGTCGTGATGGGGACGGTGGGGTTAGTGGTGTTGATGATCGCCGCGCAGTTGTTTCCGTTGGTTTGAATTTGAACAAGACTTACCAAGTCTACAAGAAAGACTTACCAAGTCTACAAGACTTGGCAAGTCTCGCTTCTATAAAATAATGTGAATATGGAAAAAATAGGATTCATTGGTTTAGGTATCATGGGTAAGCCCATGGCGCTCAATTTGTTAAAGGCAGGCTATCCGGTTTCAGTTTTGAAAAAAAGCAATGCGGTCAATGATCTCACCGACGCTGGTGCGCGGGCTTTTGAAACTGGCAAAGAATTGGCTGCGGCCAGCGACATTGTCATTACCATGCTACCCGACTCGCCTCAGGTGGAAGAGGTAGTACTTAGCTCGGAAGGTGTTTTGGTAGGTATTAATTCCGGCTCGCTTTTTATCGATATGTCCACCATTGCGCCTGGTACTGCACGGCAATTGTACCAAAAGTTTCAGGAAAAAGGCGTGGAAGCATTGGACGCGCCTGTATCGGGTGGACAGGTAGGCGCGGAGTCGGCATCCTTATCGATCATGATCGGTGGGACTGAAAGTGCCTTTGTCAGAGCTTTGCCAATTTTTCGGGTAATGGGTAAAAACATTGTCCATATCGGAGAGCCGGGTGCCGGGCAGACTACCAAAGCCTGCAATCAGATGATCGTCGGAATGACCATCCAGGCTGTGGCGGAGGCATTTACATTGGCAGGAAAAGCGGGTGTTAACCTCGAAAAAATGCGGGAGGTACTGTTGGGCGGTTTTGCCCAAAGCCGTATTCTGGACCTGCATGGCAAACGGATGATCGAAGGGAACTTTAAACCCGGATTCAAGATCAGGCTGCATAAAAAAGACTTGAACATTGCATTGGAAACCGGCAAGGAACTGGGCGTATCATTGGGCGGAACTGCTCAGGCTGCTTCGCAAATGGATGCAGCCATCGCGCAAGGCAATGCTGAGCTCGATCACAGCGCATTGTTTCTGGTGTTAAATCAGGAAAAATAAAAGGAGTTTTTTCAGTCATTAAAATCAAAAAAATATATGCCCGGTCCGCTGATCAAAGAGATTTATATTACGCCTATTGCCATTGTTGACCCTCCTTTACTGAATGCAGCCGGCCTGCACGCACCCTATGCATTGCGCACGGTCGTGGAACTGGTCACCGACGACGGTATTTCCGGTATCAGCGAAATTCCGGGAAACAGCATTATTGACGAAGCATTGGAGCTGTCGCGCGACCTGCTGATGGGGAGAGATGTATTTCAATTAAACGAAATCCGGCAGGTGCTTACCAGCTATTTCGGCTTGGAAACGGCTGCTCAGCGTGGGGATGCGCCCTGGGACCAGCGCAAATTGGTGCACATTTTCAGTGCGATAGAAGTTGCCTGTCTGGATATTATC
>NZ_JBDSFX010000033.1:0-147806 GCF_039919315.1 Dyadobacter sp.
GCCGCTTTTCGTTTTACTGTGCTGTACGTTCAGATTTCAGCGAGCTGTTTTTCAATCAGGTCAACGATTTCCGGACGGTCCCATTGCGATGCGCCGATTTCCTGTGCCAGAATTTTTCCTTTGTAAATAATGTAGGTTCTCGGGATAGCATTGCCGTCCAAAGCAGGCGGATAAGGTCCTGCAAACTGGTAGAAGGGAAGGTTGTAACCCTTTCTTTCGATAAATGGATTCACAGTCCCGGCATCTTCGTCCGAGATAATATAAAAAGCGATTTTTTCGTGCTCTTTGTATTTATCATAAAGTTTCTGAATTCCCGGCATTTCCATGTTGCAGGGCCCGCACCAGGTCGCCCATACATTGACAAAAACCAACTTGTTTTCATCCATAGCAACTGGTTTTCCTTCCAAGTCGGTCATGGAGGACAGATATACCGATGCAGGAATTGCTGCGTCAGGGGCTGCATTTTCTGTGCTTACGACCTCATTAACAGGAGGTTTGAAGAATGCATAATAAACTGCGCCAACAGCCATGAATATTAAAAGAAACAGAAAAATTTTCTTGGAGCCAGATGTCATGAGAGTGCGTAACTAGGTGAAAAGAATGTAATCAATGCCGCAGACGGGACGGTAAAAGTAGCCATAATCTGACAAAACTGATTTAAAAACTGGTTTCTAAAAATAGGGCTTTTCTTTTTTTGATGCTGAATCGGAATTTGAATACTTTTATAGAATAATAAAAAAATAATTGATTTGAGGAAACGGTTTACATTCATGAAAGTTCTAATTTTTGGCATTATTTCCCTCATTGCGCTTATCCTGCCTTGCCATTCATTCGCCCAACGTTCAGCTGCTGAGTTTTTTGAAGAAGGAAATACGAAAGCCGGAACCGGTGATTTCAGCGGAGCCTTGCAGGCATACACGACCGTAATCTCCATGAGCCCGGAGCATGCACCTAGTTATTTTAATCGTGGGCTGGCCAAAGCAAACCTCAAAGATCACCGAGGGGCGGTTCAGGATTATGATCATGCCATTGAGCTTAATCCCAAAGAAGCATTATACTACCAAAGTCGCGGGGTGAGCAAAAGTTTGCAGGAAGATTTTCGCTCGGCCATTGAAGACTATTCCAAAGCGATTGAACTCAATCCTGAGGAACCCAAAGCCTATTACAATCGTGGTGTGAGTTATGCCAAGCTGAAAAACCATCGCAATGCATTGGTGGATCTGGATCACGCGCTTTCCCTGAATCCCGACGAACTGGCCGCACTCTATGCGAGGGGAAATTGCAAGCAGGATTTGCAGGAATACGCCGGAAGCCTCGCGGATTTTACCAGGGTTATAGAGCTGAGTCCCAAAAGAACAGGAGCTTATGCTGGTCGGGGATTAGCCAAGCTGGATCTGGGCGACTACCAGGGAGCAGTGGCGGATTTTACGCGGGCCATTGAGCTGAGTCCCAATGAAAGTGAGTATTACAGCAGCCGTGGTTTTGCGAAAAACAAGATCGAAGACTTTCAGGGCGCGATCATTGATTTTGACAAAACCATTCAGCTGAATCCGGATGATTTCAATGCGTATTATGGAAGAGGTTTTTCAAAGAGCAAACTGAATGATCCGCGTGGCGCCATTGCCGATCTTTCCAAGTCCATTGAAGTGAAAAATACTTACGTAGGCGACCCAAAGAAGATAGCTTACACGGGGAAGATCAATCGCGAAAAGCTGGATGAATTGCGGGAACAGGTAAAGGAGAACATTAAAATTGATAACCTCACCAACGAAAGAGCTGAGGCATATTTCATCCGCGGCATCAATAAATCCAAGGTAGGAGAGGCGAAAGGGGCCATTCAGGACCTGACTACGGCGGTGGAGTTAAACCCTACTTACGCGACAGCCTACTTCTCGCGCGCCATGATCCGTTCGGCAAGTGGCGATCAAATGGGTGCTGTGCTGGATTTTACAAGCTCGATTAAGTTGCGCTCCGATTTTCCGGAAGCTTATTATCTAAGAGGTATATTGAAAAACAGCCTGGGCGAAATCAATGACGGTTGTCTGGACCTTAGCAAAGCGGGCGAACTGGGTTACCAGCAAGCTTATAAGGTGATTGGCAATTATTGTAACTAGATTGAGATTACGTCGTAAAGGTGAGGTTACCAAAGGCTGTCAAACCGAGCGCAGTCGAAGTGTATGCACTTCGACTGCGCTCGGTTTGACAATTCAATTACTAAGGACACAGCCCTTTCAATGTTCAAGGCTGATAAGCTTATTAAGCCTTTTTCAAATTTTCAGCTACCTTGTCCCAATTCACAACGTCCCAGAATGCTTTAATGTAGTCAGGGCGTTTGTTTTGGTAATGCAGGTAATAAGCATGTTCCCAAACGTCAAGCGCTAATATCGGCGTACCTTTTACGTCAGATACGTCCATTAACGGATTATCCTGGTTAGGAGTTGATCCTACCGCCAATTTGCCGCCTTTGGCAACAAGCCATGCCCAGCCTGAACCGAAACGGGTTGCACCCGCCTTTGCAAATTCTTCTTTGAACTTATCAAACGAACCAAACTGGCCATTGATGGCATCTGCTACTGCACCTGTTGGGGCTGCGCTCTTTTTAGGGCCCATTACTTCCCAGAAGAATGTGTGGTTCCAATGTCCGCCGCCATTGTTACGGATCGCCGCTGGTGCTTTGCTGATCGACTTAATGATTTCGTCCAGTGATTTCTTTTCAAACTCGGTACCTTTCACCGCATCGTTGAGGTTTTTCACATAAGCAGCATGGTGTTTTCCGTAATGGATTTCCATGGTCATTTTATCAATACTAGGTTCTAATGCGCCGAAGTCGTAAGGAAGGAGAGCTTGCTTAAAGGGAGCCATTTCTGCCTTAAAAGGTGTTGAGGATCCGGCGAAAGATTGTTCAGCCAATGCGCCAACGGCAAGCGTGCTGCCTGCCAGGGTCCGCAAAAAATCTGTTCTATTCATAACCATATATTAAGTGTTTAGTATTAATCGTAAGCCACCCGGCTCACAATGCTACGCCCAAGGGTTATTTCATCCGCATATTCGAGGTCACCACCGATCGGGACTCCACGGGCAATAGTACTCATTTTAACTCCTGTTGATCGTAATTTTTTTTGCAGGTAAAAGGCTGTTGTATCTCCCTCCATGGTGGGGCTCAATGCCAGAATGATCTCCTGAACAGCTTCCTGATCCGTTGGATTTTCTATCCTTGCAAGTAATGAATCGATATGCAGGTCAGACGGCCCAATGCCCTCCAATGGAGAAATAATCCCACCGAGGACATGATAGAGGCCTTTATATTGATTCGTGGATTCAATAGCTAACACGTCCCTGGTATCGACTACAACGCAGATGATAGAATGGTCACGCTTGGTATTGCTGCAAATGTTGCAGAGCCTGTCGTCGGCAATGTTATGGCATTTAACACAATAGGTAGTTTTGGTGCGCATGTTCAGAAGTGCCTCCGATAAGGACCTGGTTTGTTGCTCTTCTCTCTTCAGCAAATGCAGTGCCAGGCGTAAAGCTGTTTTTTTTCCTATTCCCGGGAGGCGGGAAATTTCACTAACGGCATCCTCAATAAGACGTGAGGGGTAATTCATGTGAAAAGCTAAGGTGATGGTTTTGCAATGTAAGGATCAAAACCTGATTTGTTGACATCCGGGCAGGAACCGTATGTAATTCTAATGGATTTCGGCAGAAATACCTCTCCGGCAGATCTCGTTGCGCATGCCGGTCAATTCATGATACGCTCCCTCTTTAACCGAACATTTTCCTTTATAATGAATGATAATCGTACACTGCTCTGCTTGTTCATTCGAATGACCGCAAACTTCAACCAATGTATCGATCACCCAGTCAAAAGTATTGATGTCATCGTTGTAGATCACGAGCCTCTTTATATCGGTATCTACCGTTTTTTCCAGAATTTCTTCCTCTGTCTCAGTAAGCGCTTGCATAACAACCAAATTTCTGTTTGATTAGCAAATCTAATTAAAAACGCAGATTAACGGAAGTTTTAACTACCTTTTAATCGGTTGCTAAAATTCAAAATATACCCGCTTTAATGAATCCATATATTTCCCTGGTCATCCTGATCGTGTATTTTGGGATGCTGATTACAGTCTCCATTTACACTTCCAGAGGAGCCGACACTAACACTTTTTTCACGGCCAACCGGCAATCCCCATGGTATCTCGTAGCATTCGGGATGATAGGAACCTCGCTTTCCGGAGTCACATTTGTATCGGTGCCTGGTGCAGTTGCTAACATTCAATTTTCGTATTTTCAGGTAGTAATAGGGTACATTCTGGGCTATGTAGTGATCGGTACCGTGCTGATGCCGCTCTACTACAGGCTCAATCTCATTTCCATCTACTCCTACCTCGAACAGCGCTTCGGGTTCTGGTCCTATAAGACCGGATCGGGATTTTTCCTGCTTTCACGTACCATTGGTTCGGCAGTGCGGTTGTATGTAGCGGCGCAGGTTTTACAGATCGCTTTATTTAAGCCCCTTGGGATTCCTTTTGAAGTCGCCGTAGCTATTACCATCTTCCTGATCTGGATCTATACATTCAAAGGCGGGGTCAAAACGATCATTGTGACCGACACATTGCAAACGTTCTTCCTTATCACGGCCGTAATACTAACCATCATTCTGGTATCAAACGAACTGCATCTTGATGGGATAGGGGACATTTGGGACAAGGTCCAGACTAGCGGTTATTCCAAAATTTTCTATTGGGAAACCAATGATCCCAAAAACTTCTTCAAACAGTTCTTCGCCGGTGTCTTTATCGCCATTGTCATGACCGGCCTTGATCAGGATTTGATGCAAAAGAACCTGACCTGCAAGAATATTGGTGAGGCACAAAAGAATATGTTCTGGTTTGTGGTAGTATTGGTGATCGTCAACTTCCTGTTTTTATCCCTGGGCGCGCTCCTATACGTATATGCTGAGGCGCAAGGTATTCCTGCACCAGCGAAAACGGACGATTTTTATCCAATGCTTGCATTGAACCACCTGGGGCTCGTGGTAGGCATCACATTTCTGCTCGGTATTACCGCTGCTACCTACGCCAGTTCCGACTCAGCATTGACGGCTTTGACAACTGCTTTCTGCATTGATTTTATGGAGATTGAAAAAAGACCCGAGGAAAAGCGCTCTACGATCAAGTTCTGGGTGCACGTGGGTTTTTCAGTAGTTTTCTATCTGGTCATTCTGATTTTTAACCGCTTGAACAGTAAAGAGGTGATCACCGCCGTGTTCGATCTGGCCGGATATACTTATGGCCCGCTCTTAGGGCTATTCGCTTTTGGGGCATTTCTCAAAAGACCTGTCAAAGATCGCTGGGTGCCACTGGTTTGTATCCTTTCTCCAATTATCACGTATATCATCAACGATCACTCTGCAGAGTGGTTCAATGGATATAAATTTGGTTTTGAGAGATTGATTATCAACGGTTTAATTACTTTCATAGGCCTGTGGATGCTGCATGATCCCAAGCCGAAAGGATGGGTGCCTTATTCTTCCAGGAAATAATTAGTTTTAGTCATCTTAAATAACCTGTTTTCTCTAAATCGGTTACATATTCCTATTTATTTTTCTTGCATTTATGCAAAAAAATATTAACTTTCTGATAAAATCGGGTGTGATTTCACGCCTTTTGATGGATGTTCATTGAAAGATTAAGTTGAGTTAATTATTTAACAAACTAAACTTTTGCAATATGAAAGCACTGTCAGTTATTTTGTTAGGAATACTTCTTTGCACCTCATGTAAGGATACTGCCAAGGAAGACGAAGCTAACCGCGCGACGAATGTCGAAAAAGAGAAAAAGGCCATTACCGCAGTCATTGAAAACGAAACCAAATCATTCTTCGCCAGAGATTATAACGCATGGAAAGCAAACTATGCGCAAACAGATTACGCATTTCAAGCTTGGAGCAACAATGACGGTACGTTCGATTCTAATGTAGGATGGGACGACATTAACAAGCAAATAGGCAAGTACATTGCCGATAATCCAGAACCCTTATCCAGCCACCCGATCGTAGAACGGAAAAACATGAAGTTCAAATTTTTTGATGACAATGTAGCGTACCTTACCTGGGACCAGTTCAATAGTGATAAAATGGAGAAAAACTTCCATCACAGTAAGGAAGTGAGGGTAATGGAAAAAATCAATGGCGAATGGAAAATCGTTTGTGTATCAGCATTCTGGGATTATAAACATCTTATCCCGGCCAGTCGACTGCCGATGATCAAAAAAATCGCCAACGAAAGCAGAGGTAAAAATAAAATCTGACTTCGCTGTAACCTTTTGACCGTTCGCTTTTAAATCAAAGCGTTCGCTTCTGAACATAAGCGGACACTGGCAATTAGTTAAATAAATACTGTAAATATTTATTTAACTAATTGAAAATTAAATGATTAAGTACGGGATGTACCATGCTGATTTTAACTAAATCAGACTTTGGCACATCCTTTTTTATATATAGTTCAACCATGCAAGAATGTATGGGCAACTATAAACATCCATTAGCCATGAAAATTTCAATCGTCTCAAACCTATTCTGCGCAGTAGCGCTCACTTTGTCTCTTGCCTCATTCACAACAGACAAAAAGAAAAACAATGAGGAAAAAGAAGCTGCCGGAGCGGTAGTTTTCGATGCGGCACTTTACAAAGTATTGGACACCAACAAGGTAAAACTGTCAGTCGACAAAAATGCAAACGACAGACTAAGAGTGATCCTGAAAGACAAAGGAGGCAAAATCTATTACTCCGAAGTTTTTAACCAGAAAGACGCCAAGTACCGCAGGGTTTTCGACCTTGCCGAAATGAATGACGGTACTTACATCTTTGAGTTGTTCAACAATAAAACCAAGCTCGTGAAAGAAGTGCAGATCCAGAGCACCAACGAAAAGTTGATCTCGTTACAATAAGCCGCCCCGGAGGGGTTCCCCATGAATGCAAAAATCCCGGTCGCGAGGCCGGGATTTTTTGTTACAACTGCAATTCTTTTTCCGGGTCCCAGAAATATTTTTTCCAGTTTTGGATTTTGTCATTTTTCACCGTCACGCCCTCCTTTTCCAGTCTCTCCTGCATCGTAGTAGGTGTTTCAAATAAATGTCTGGCGGTAAGTTCGCCCTGGCTATTGACTACCCGGTGAGCGGGAACGTCTTTCTGCGTGTTACTGTTGCCCATTGCCCAACCCACCATTCTGGCCCCGCGTTTGGCTCCTAAATAATTAGCAATGGCGCCATAGGAAGTAGCTCTGCCTTCCGGGATCTGCCGCACCACATCATATACGTCATTGAAAAATTCATTCCCTTTATTCATTGGCCTTTTTTGATCTTGCTGCCTGGCGTTCGTCGATTTCCCGGGTGAGCTGCCCGTACCAGTCTTCACCATACGCACGGATCAGGGGCTCTTTTAAAAATTTGTAAACGGGTACCTTCAATTCCTGGCCCAAGCTGCAGGCTGGGCTGCATATTTCCCAGCGATCGTAATTGAGCGCATGGTACTGCTCATATTTGGTCACCCTGATCGGATAAAGGTGGCAGGAAATGGGTTTCTTATAACTGATCTTCCCGTCGTTATAAGCATCTTCAATGCCGCATTTCAGGATCCCTTTTTTGTCGTACGTGGCATAGGCGCATTCTCTTCCATTGATCACAGGCGTTACGTAGTCGCCATCCCAGTCTTTGGTATAAGTTCCTTCTTTTGCAATGACCGCTTTTCCCGCTTCTGTCAGATAAGGTGCAACATGCGGGTAAATCTCATCAAGAATAGCCAGTTCATCTTCGTCCAGAGGAGCGCCCGAATCCCCCTCCACGCAGCAAGCCCCTTTGCATTTGTCCAGATTACAGACAAATTGCTGGTCTTCAATGTCATCACTAATACAGGTATTATCAATGAGTATCATAAATCGGTATACCTATTGTTGAGGTATTTTTAGTTTTTGTCCTACGATAACATTGTTACCGGAGATATTGTTTAATTTTTTGATGTCTTCCACATTCGTGTGGTAAGTCTGCGAAATCCGGAACAACGTTTCACCCGGGCCTACGACGTGAGTTTGTGCGCCCGAAGATATATTTTGATTCACAGCCTCCGAAGAGCTCTCATTCTCGTCGACTTTTCTCACACGCAGACGCTGGCCAGATTTCAGCCTGTCCGAGTCGTCCAGATTGTTCAATGCAAACAAATCTTTAATCGTCAGACCATATGCTTTTGAAATGCTGTAATAGGTCTGTCCACCCTGTACCACATGAAATTCATTTCCCTGGCTGGCTGTCGTCTTGATCTCCTGCTTCACTTCCTCAGGAGTTTTGAATGTAGCTGCCGGTTCGGTGCGGCTTACTTCTATTTTTTCAGGGACAACTTTCTCTTTTTCAGGCTCTGAGGCAGCTATCGGCTCCGCAGTTTTGGTAACCAACAGTTTCTGTCCTGAAACAAGCCTATTTTGACCTTTTCTGTCGTTCAAGGTTAGTAATTCCCTTAGTGTAAGATTGTACTTGCTAGCAATACTGAAATACGTTTCCCCTGGCTGTACGGTGTGATAAGCAGGTTGTTCAGTACCTGTTGTCGTGGTCGTAGCCGTAGCCGTCGGCTTCGATGCAGCTTCTCGGGCAGCTCTCTCTTCCGCGGCAGCTTTCTGACGCGCATATACAGATGTTGACGCGGTGGTCCGTGTGTCATTTGGCGTAATTACTTTCGCCGGTGCACTTGGTTTAGCCGTGTTTTCTTCTTCTGTTGATCTAAATGTGGATTCAGCACTGTCCTGAGTGATCACCACCACCCGGTCGTTAGTTTCTGGTTTAGCTGCCGAAGTTTTTGCCGGAGCGCTCTCATTTGCCTTCGGAATAGCAGCCGTGGTAGCCGCCGCCGTAGAAGCCGCCGCCGCATTGACCACGGCTGGTGCTGTGGCAACAGGTGCGGATGGTTCAACCACTATTTCTTTGGAAGCAACAGCGTCACTTTTTTCGACCAATACAGGTGTGTATTTCTTTCTGCCTGACGGTTTATCAGGAATGTTGTTGGCGGTTGTTTGAGATGTTGCAGTAGCTTTTTCACTTGCAGCCGCGATAGGAGTTTCCGCAGTAACTGTTCCAGGCGCTGGCTGTGGCGGCGCAATGATTTCTATGGGTTGTTTCCGTGGTCTCTTTTTGGTCAGAAACAGGACTTGCCCCGTTTGTATCGGATAATTACGACTCGTTGTCCGGTTATATTTCAATAAACTAACTAGTCTCAAACCATATTGCTGGGATACGCTATGCCAGGTATCGCCGGGCCGTGCGGTGTGGAAAGGAGTCGCTGCTTTTTTGTGCTTGCGGGACAGGTAATAAACTTTACCCGGAATGAGGGGCATTTCTGCCACCATATCATTGTAGCGCATGAATTTGGGCGCTCTCATACTTCCTTCTTTGGCCAATGTCTTCGGTTTATCACCTGCGCGGGCTTCTACACCAGGCAGACCATTGATCTCATACAGATCCGGACCATTAGGGTCTTTCGACTTGGAAGCGGATTTTTTCAGAACCGGGAATCCTGTGTCTTCATATACCGACGCGACAGCGGCCTGACGTGGTGGCAATGATAACTTTTCACGAACAGAAGCGACCTGATTTACAGGAACTGGCAGCGTAATGAGGTATTCACGATCGGTCGGGATTTTATCGTCAGTAAGCCACTTGTTATAACTTTTAAGATCTGCCGAAGCGATTCCAAGAGACGCTGAAATTTGATCAAAGCTTTGGCCTTTACCATAGTCGGATTCCATCAGTACAACGGCGCTGTTGGTTTTATATCGTTCAATACCAGCTTCAAGCGCTATTTTATGTGCAAAAAAGCGAAGCATATAGCGGTCTGTCTTTCCATTGAGCGTTACCTCACGGGCATAAGCCCAGCTGGCAGGTACCACCTTTTTTACGCCGCCCGCTCCCTGGTAGTAGGAGTATAATGTAGTAACCCAGTTGTTGAATTGCTGATTGTTTTTTTTCAGGTACCAGGCCGCAGCATGGGTGGAAGAACTGATATTTTTTCTCTCATCCACGTCATTATCCACGCGAAGATTCAACTCACGTGCTGTTTCGGGCTTAAACTGCCAGTAACCTACTGCATTGGAAGATGATACCACATCGGGGCGGAAAGAGCTTTCCTGAACAGCCAGGTATTTGAAATCAATGGGAACCTCTTCATCCATTAAGATGCCTTCTACAATCGGGAAATGAAGAATGGCGCGGTCCATTTTCTCTTCCCAAAACTTTTTATTGGACATCAGGCTTTTAACATCCGCTTCAATAATATCCTGTGCGCTTCTGTCAAACTTCACCGTAATGCCACCAAAAGAAACACTGGCAGGGATTTCGGGACTTTGAGCATTGGCATGGCTACCTGCGAAAAGCAACAGCAGGCATGCAACTTTGATATAATGGATGTTTTTAGTGAAAGTCCTGGCCATAAATTGAAATGCTTGGCTTAAAGAGTTAGTGTATTTATAGTTTTTGAAGGATCATTAACCCATCCCGGATAGGAAGCAAAATATTGGAAACACGGCTGTCTTCGTGAACCATGCGGTTGAAATCTAGTAAAGCTTGAGTGTCCCTGTCAATTTTCGTCTGCTCTGGTTGGATAACCTTGCCACTCCAGAGCACATTGTCAGCAATCAGAAATCCGCCAGTCCTAACCTTTTCAAGACAAAGGTTAAAATAAGAAGAATAATTTATTTTATCCGCATCAATGAAGACCAGGTCAAACGTGTCACCGAGTGTTGGAACGATGTCAAGCGCAGTTCCAATGCGATAGTCTATAGAATCTTCAAACGGAGAACGTTTAAAAAAGTTGCGGGTGAAGGTTTCCAGCTCCTCATTAATGTCAATAGTAATGAGTTTTCCGCCGGGTTGCAACCCTTCGCAAAGACATATAGCGGAGTAGCCGGTATATGTGCCGATTTCCAGAATGCGCTCCGGACGGATCATTCTGGAAATCATAGATAAGAACCTTCCTTGCAGATGCCCGGACAACATACGGGGATTGAGAATGTTGGCGTGGGTCTCCCTGTTCAAAGACTTTAGCAACTCACTCTCATTTTCCGTGTGCAGCACGGAATACTCCTCAATTTCCTCTGCCAAAAACTTCATTTCAAATGTATTCTGGAAAAACTAGCAATGTTGACCTCATGAAATCAGCCGTTTGCTACGATGCGTTCAAGATAAGTTCCGTAGCCGCTTTTAACTAGTGGCTTCGCGATTTCACTTAGTTGTGCTGCATTAATAAAGCCCATTCGGTAAGCAATCTCCTCAATGCAGCCGACCTTTAGGCCCTGCCTTTCTTCGATCACCTGAACAAACTGTCCTGCCTGCATCAGCGACTGGAAAGTGCCGGTATCGAGCCATGCAGTACCGCGGTTCAGTACGCCTACTTTCAGCTTGCCGCGTTCCAGGTAAACCCGGTTAACATCCGTGATTTCCAACTCTCCGCGGGGTGATGGTGGAATGGTTTTGGCGATCTCCACCACATCATTATCGTAAAAATAGAGTCCAGGAACCGCGTAATTAGACTTTGGCGATTCTGGTTTTTCTTCTATCGAGATTACATTGTTTGCCTTATCAAATTCGACTACACCGTACCGCTCAGGATCATGTACCTGGTATGCGAAAATAACGCCGCCGTCCGGATCATTATTGGATTGTAATAATTGGGACAAACCGGACCCGTAGAAAATATTGTCACCCAGGATCAATGCCACTTTATCATTTCCAATGAACTCTTCACCAATGATAAATGCCTGAGCGAGTCCGTCCGGGCTTGGTTGTACGGCGTATGTAAACGTACAGCCTAACCTGCTACCGTCGCCCAGCAGTTTTTCAAAATGAGGAAGATCGTGAGGCGTTGAAATGATCAATATCTCACGGATTCCCGCCAGCATCAGAATGGATAGCGGGTAATATATCATTGGTTTGTCATAAACAGGCATCAACTGTTTACTCACTGCCAATGTTAATGGATGCAATCTTGTCCCGGATCCGCCGGCCAGAATAATACCTTTCATAATAGGAATTTCAAAATTTGAGTAACGTTGACTGCGAACTACTGTCCGGCATTATCTGTCCGAATACATTTCGTTGTAATACTTTTGATAAGATCCTGAGGTGACATTGTTCAGCCACTCTTCGTTGTTCAGGTACCAGTCAACTGTTCTTTCCAATCCTTCTGCGAATTGCAATGAAGGTTTCCAGCCCAATTCTTCCGAAAGTTTGGTCGCGTCGATCGCGTAACGCAGATCGTGTCCTGCGCGGTCGGTTACGTAGGTGATCAGCTTTTCAGTTTCTCCTTCTTCACGGCCCAGTTTTTTGTCCATAATGCTGCAAAGCAAAAGAACCAGATCCAGGTTTTTCCACTCGTTGTGGCCGCCGATATTGTAAGTTTCACCGTTTGCGCCTTTGTGGAATATCACGTCGATCGCAATGGCGTGGTCTTCCACGAACAACCAATCACGGATATTTTCACCTTTCCCATAAACAGGGAGCGGTTTTTTCTGCATGATGTTGTGAATCATCAGCGGAATCAGTTTTTCCGGGAAATGGTTGGGGCCGTAGTTATTGGAGCAATTTGAAATAACTACCGGCAACTTGTAAGTGTTTTGGTAAGCCCTCACAAAGTGGTCGGACGATGCTTTGGAGGCAGAATAGGGTGAACGTGGGTCATAACTGGTTGTTTCCACAAAAAATGTCCCCGGATCATGCAGCTCTCCGTATACTTCGTCGGTGGACACATGATAAAAACGACGATCTGTAAAATCCTCTTTCCAGGCCGTTTTGGCTGCATTGAGCAAATTAACGGTACCCACGACATTCGTCATTACAAATGACATGGGGTCGGTAATGGAGCGGTCAACATGACTTTCGGCGGCGAGGTGAATAATCCCGTGGAAGTCATTTTCGCTGATCAGCTTATCGATAAACGCTGCATCAACAATATCGCCTTTTACAAAAGTATAATTGGGTGCATGCTCTACATCCCGCAGGTTTTCAAGGTTTCCTGCGTAAGTCAGTGCATCCAGGTTATAGATATGGTATTCCGGGTGAAAGTTTACAAACCGGCGCACTACATGCGACCCGATAAAACCTGCACCGCCTGTGATTAAGATTTTTTTCATTTTTGAGGTGTTATTTTTAATTGCCAGTTCCATGCATCGCGAAGTGCATCCGCCATGGATTTCTCAGCATGCCATTTCATAACGTTGTTTACTTTATCGGACTGGGCGTAAATTTTCTCCACATCACCCGGGCGACGCGGCCCGATCGTGTAGTTCAGTTTTACACCATTTACTTCTTCAAATGTTTTGATCAGTTCCAGAACGGTATAACCTTCTCCCGTTCCTACATTAAAGACGTCGTAATAGTCGGCGTCAGTTTGTTCGTCCAGTAGCCCCAGCGCTTTCACATGTGCCTTTGCAAGGTCAACTACGTGTATGAAATCCCGGACACAGGTGCCATCAGCCGTATCGTAGTCACTTCCGAACACGGTCAGCGACTGACGCAGACCAGCGGCCGTCTGCGTGATGAATGGTACCAGGTTACTGGGTACTCCATTCGGCAGTTCACCGATCAGTGAGGTTTCGTGTGCCCCGATCGGGTTGAAATACCGCAAACAAATGGCTTTGATACCCGGAGCGGAATGAACGTGATCACGGATAATGTCCTCCGCAATGGCTTTGGTGTTGCCATAAGGTGAATTAGCGGGAAGACGCGGCGTGTTTTCGGTTACCGGTAGTTCAGTAGGTTGGCCGTAAACAGTACAAGAAGAGGAAAAAACAAATTTATCTACATTAAACTCCTTCATCGCCCGCAACAATACAAGCAGGGAAATGAGGTTGTTCTCATAATAATTCAAAGGCTTTTCAACGGATTCGCCGACCGCTTTGTAGGCAGCGAAATGAATAACGCCGTCGAATTTCTCTTTTGCAAACAATGCCCTTATTTGTTCAGCGTCATTGCAATCGATCTGGTGAAAAGGAAACTCCTTTCCTGTGATCTTCTTAATTCCTTCCAGAACATCCAGGTTCGAGTTGTAAAGATTGTCAACAATAACGGGCTCAAATCCTGCTTTATCTAATTCAACAACAGTATGAGAACCTATAAACCCAGCTCCTCCGGTAACGAGAATTTTCATGCGTTATAATCTAGATTTGAAAAAAACTTGTGGTATAGATGAAATTGAAAAAGCGATCAGATATGCAATAAAAAGGAATTTTTGACAGACTTACAATGGAATAGAATCCATTTCGGCTGCATTTTTTTCCGGGCAAAAGTAGAAAATTTGATGTCCATAAAAAAAAAATGTTTTTATTTATCCGTTGGTTGTTAAATGCAGATTTGAGGAAAATGAACCAGAGAGAAATTAAAGCACTGATATCCTTGCTTGATGACGAAGATCATGAAGTGAGCCAGCATGTTGAGGGTAAAATACTGTCGTTAGGAGGCAATGTGATCCCTTTTCTGGAAACAGAATGGGAGGAAAGCTTTAATCCGCACGTACAGCGTAAAATAGAGGAACTGATCCACGAGCTTCAATTGAGTATCATGATTGAGCGTTTGCAATCGTGGAAAAATGGAGGCGGACTGGATTTGCTGGAAGGCATGTGGATCATTTCGACCTACCATTATCCCGACCTTTCGATAGAGAAGCTGAAAACGACCATTGAACAGCTTTACTATGATATCTGGATACAGTTTCAGGAGGAAATGAATGCGGTGGACCAGATCAAGCGCATTAACAGTATCTTTTTTGGAGTGATGAATTTTGCGGCGAATACGAAGAACTTCCATTCTCCTTCCAATTCGATGATCAATGTGGTGCTGGAAAGCCGTAGAGGGAATCCTATTACGCTTTGTGTCATTTACCTGCTCGTAGCCCGCAAACTGGGGCTACCGGTGTATGGAGTCAACCTTCCGAATCTTTTCGTACTGACCTATAAAAGCGATAAAACGCAATTTTATATCAATGTCTTCAACCGTGGGATCATATTTTCGAAGACAGACATCGACCATTACATTGCCCAGCTGAATATTAAGTCCAAAGAGATATTTTATCAGCCCTGTACTAATCTGGAAATTGTGCAGCGGGTCCTTCGCAACCTTATTTTATCCTACGAAAAAACAAGCGAGCAGGATAAGATCAAGGAAATTGAAAAAATTCTGAAGTCGACACTGGACGATATCATCGAATAGCTATAAGGCAATGGCCAGGCAATGCTCTCCAAACCACCGGACATATATATCGGAGCTAACTACAAGCTCCGCATCCGATAACCTTCCTTTCAGATTTACCGAATTTTCGTCAAAAGGTTCTATATAGATAGCATCTCTGAAGCTGATTTTCTTCTTGCCATATAGTTTGTACAAAGCCTCTTTGGCGCACCAGTACATGCTCAGTAAAGGAAGCTGGTCGCTCGCATGCGCGAATTCGGGTGGTGAGAGGTATTTTTTGGAAGTTCTCTGCAATTTTTCATCGCTTTTCTCCATATCAATGCCCACCGCCGCGAAAGGATTGATCACCACGGCCACGTAGTCAAATGTATGGGTAATGGAAATGTGCGAATCGTTGTCGATCAGGTATGCTTTTCCGTGTTCGTCTTTGTGGGTACCAATGTATGCAATGCCAAATTGCTCGGCGAGGGTCTTGATCAGGAGCCTGCTGGCGAGCCATTCCCGCACTTTCTGGGGATGAGATATGCTTTCTAATTCCTCGGCATTGTAACCATGACCAAGGTTGTTTCTGAGCTCGGTTTCGGTTTCCGTTAATTTCCAAAGCAGTAAAGTACTGGTCTCCTCAATCATTTCCGAATGAACGAGCGGCATAGTTATTCTGTTTACAATCTTTATTTTTGACCCTCAACTTCTGTTACAAAATTAATAGGATGAATATTCGCAAAGTAGATACTTTTTCCGGTCATAGAGACAGTGTTTATACAATTATTTCTGATCACACTGCTCATGGCTTTTACTCTGGGGGAGGAGACGGTTTCATCATTCACTGGGATCTGAACAAGCCTGATCTTGGAAAACTGGTCGCAAAGGTGGGCGTATCAGTTTATGCAATGGCACTCAATCAGGCTGATAATTCATTGTGGATCGGGCAAAACTATGAGGGGATACAGGTTTTGGACAGTATCAATAACAAGATCGAAAAAACTTCCAAAATCACAACTGCGGCTATATTTGACATCCAATTTTTCGGTGAGAAAGCATTGATCGCACTCGGTGACGGCGTGGTGGTGGTGATGGACATTCCCTCGTTTTCGGTGCAGAAACACATTAAGGTATCATCAAAAAGCATACGTACCATTGCAGTCAATCCTGCGACCAATGAATTTGCAGTGGGCGACAGTGAATGGAACGTTAATATCTTCGATCTGGACAGTTTTTCGTTAAAAAAGACAATTCAATCACATTCAAACTCTGTCTTTTCCGTTAAGTACACACCGGACGGGAAATATCTGTTCACCACCGGTCGCGATGCGCACCTTAAAATCTGGGACGTAAACGACGCTTACGGAATGGTGACCGACATACCTGCGCATTTGTACGCGATCAATGACATTGCATTCAGTCCGGATCGTACATTGTTCGCGACCTGCAGTATGGACAAATCGGTCAAAGTATGGGATGCGGCCACTTTTAAACTTAAAAAAATCATTGACCGGGCACGCCACGCCGGACATGGTACTTCCGTCAACAAGCTGCTTTGGACGACCTTCGAAAATCAGCTGATTTCATGCAGTGACGACCGCACAGTTTCGGTTTGGGAGGTGACCGCGTAGAGTACTTATAATATGGTAATATTGGTAAATACTTTGAAAAATGATTCATATATCTTTAACTTACACGACCGTTTTTATATAAGTAACAAAGCATTGAATGCATCATGAAAATATCCGCTATAGACATACGCAAGCATACTTTTGAGAAGATTTTCAGAGGTTACGACCCGGACGAAGTAGATGCTTTCCTGAACTCATTGTCGCAGGAATGGGAGCGGTTTTCGAGTGAAAACAGTCTGCTGAAAATGCAGCTGGAATATGCTGAGAAGGAGCTTGGGAAGCTGAAAGATATTGAATCTACGCTGTTCAGGACCTTAAAAGCAGCAGAAGATACCAGCAAGCTGATTGAAAAAGAAGCCCTTGAAATGGCTGAAAAAACAATAGAGGAATCCAAAAATAAAGCCAATGATCTGGTAACAGAAGCAGAGGCCAGGACGAATCAGGTTATCAGAGAAACCGAGGATCGGTTGAAGCGTTTTAGAGAGGATTTTGCGGCTGAGGTGAAGATCCAGGAGCGGGATTTCAGGGCGATCGAGAATTTCAGGGACAACCTGATCGTGCAGCTTTCTTCACTCGCTAATAACACCATCGAGACGGTTGAACGGTTCGAGCAGAAATATGACAAGGAGTCGGTTTTGAATAAAATGGAGGAGATCAAGCAACATGTTTCCGAAATTGAAATTCCTAAAAAGCCCGTTTTCTATTCGGTTGCTAATCCGTTAGAAGAAGAACCGGCAGCAGAGGTGAATGTGATACTACAGGATGAAAAACCGGATGTAGTCTTTGAAGTGGTCGATACGGAAAATGATCTGGTCGAGAGTGACCTGGTCGAAGAGGAGGAAGACATTCAGCCGGAATTGCAGTACGAAGAAGAGGAAATAAAAGCTGTTGTGGAGCCTGAACCGGAAGTAGAACCAGAGCCGGTTGTGGAGGAAATCCAGTACAGGGTAAAAGAAGAAACCAGAAGCGCTGCCGATGAAGCAAATGAAGCGCTGGCAGAAATGCATAAATCAGCTGAAAAAGCGAGAGATGCTTCACCGGGCATTAACCGCCCCCGGGAAAGCGCGCAGCCAAAGAAAACAGGAGGAGGTTCATTTTTTGATCAAATCTAATTTATACATTGGGAACCATCAGCCTGGAAGGATTAGAGTTTTTTGCGTACCATGGTTACTATCCCGAAGAACAGCGGATCGGTAACAAATATGCCTTAGACATTACCATTACGACCGATTTTTTCAAAGCCGCGCAGTACGACAAGCTCAGCGAAACGGTCAACTACGAAACCATTTACCAGATTGCCTCCAAGGTCATGCAGGAGCCTGCCAAACTATTGGAACACATTGGTTTTACGGTCATTGAAAAGATCAGGGAACACTATCCGTCGGTAGCTAACATTACCGTTAGGGTCTCAAAATTCAACCCACCCGTAGGAGGAGTCTGTACGCGGGCGGTGATTACGATGGAGGGGTAACTTTTGTCACACTGAGCGTACCCGTACGCTCAGTGTGACAAACATCAATATTCGTGTGGCAACGGCACGTTAATGCGCTCGTTCCAGGGCAAACCGTGCTGGTTTAGCAAATCCATAAATGGATCAGGATTAAGCTCTTCTACATTGTATACGCCTGGTTTCAACCATTCTTCATTGGTAAGCATCAGCATTGCGCCAATCATCGCAGGAACGCCGGTCGTGTAACTGACCGCCTGAGCCTTCACTTCGCGATAGCACTCAGCGTGGTCGCAGTTATTCCAAACATAGTACGTCTTTTCTTCACCATTCTCAATGCCCTTAATCTGGCAGCCAATGGAAGTTTGCCCTGAATAATTTTCTCCCAAGGAATCAGGAGCGGGCAGTACAGCTTTCAAGAATTCCAATGGTACAATATCCATTCCCTGGAATTTGATAGGCTTAATACTCGTCATTCCTACATTTTCCAACACATTCAAATGCGTGATATAGGCCTGGCCAAATGTCATCCAGAACCGCGCACGTTTCAATGTTGGGAAGTTTTTAACCAATGATTCCAATTCTTCGTGGTAAAGAACATAGCTTTCTTTAGGCCCGATGCCTGGGTATTCGATTGGTTTGTGGATTGACATGGCGGGAATCTCAATCCATTCACCATTTTCCCAGTAGCGACCCGGCTGGGTAATCTCGCGGATATTGATTTCGGGGTTGAAATTTGTCGCAAATGCTTTTCCGTGGTCACCTGCATTACAATCAATAATGTCCAGGTAATGCATTTCGTCAAAGTGATGCTTGTTGGCATAGGCTGTATAAACCTGGGTAACTCCGGGATCAAAGCCACAACCAAGTAAGGCCATTAAGCCTGCTTCTTTAAATCTTTCCTGGTAAGCCCATTGCCAGCTGTACTCAAATTTTGCAACGTCTTTTGGCTCATAATTGGCGGTATCTAGGTAATGTATGCCGGTCGCCAGGCAGGCCTCCATGAGCGTAAGATCCTGGTAGGGAAGCGCTACATTGATAAGCATCTTGGGCTGGAAACGTTTGATCAGCAACACTGTTTCTGCAACGATATCGGCATCCACCTGTGCGGTTTGGATCGTAACACCGTGCATTTCCTTGATTTCAGCTGCTATTTTGTCACATTTCGCCTTGGTACGGCTGGCTAGTAAAATTTCAGTAAAAACATTGCTGTTCAACGCACATTTGTGGGCTACAACACTACCAACACCTCCTGCACCAATAATTAGGACCTTCGACATTTTATTTCGTTTGAAAGTTTTGAGACTTACCAAGTTTCCAAAACTTGGTAAGTCTTTATATTTCCCGCAAAGATAAAATGCCGGTTCAATTTATCAATTTAAATTTCCGTTAACCAATTTCATAATCTTGCCATTACCCAAATGCAGGTAGTACACCTCGCCGCTGAGATCCTGTCCAAAAGACGAGATAGCGCCTTTATTCTCCATTAGCAGACTGTTGCTTTTCTTTTTGTCCCCGTCCAGTTCCAAGGCCCAGATCCGCCCGCTGACATAATCTCCGTAAATATATTTGCCAACAAGGCTTTTGATCGAAGAACCTCTGTAAACATAGCCACCCGTAATGGACCTGTCGCCATTACTTTGAGCATAATCGTGGATGGGTTCTATCAGGCCGGCCTGGTCGCAATTGGCTGAATTATAGCAATCGATGCCTTCTTTCAACCGCCAGCCGTAATTGCCTCCCTTGGTGATCATGTCAATTTCCTCCCTTTCATTTTGTCCTACATCGCCTGCAAACAAACGGCCAGTTTCCTTATCAAAGGCAATGCGCCACGGATTTCTGAGTCCATAGGCATAAATTTCTGGTAAAAACTGTTCTGTGGAAGTAGCGTAAGGATTATCAGCAGGTATTCCGTAATTGCCTTTATCAGTGGTATTTACATCAATTCTCAATATTTTGCCCAAATGACTTTTTCGGTTCTGAGCATTGTTTTGAGGATCACCGCCGCTACCTCCGTCGCCAGTGGCAATGTAGAGGAAGCCGTCTTTGCCAAACTGCAAAGAACCGCCATTATGGTTATCGTAAGGTTGATTGAAAGTAAACAGGATCGCCTCAGTTTCAGCGTCGCCCTGAGTGGAAGTGGCACTGGCTGCTTTGTAGCGTGCAATGACCGTTTTTAATGGACTACCGGCGGTATAGTTGACAAAAAAGTAGCCATTACTTTTGAAATCAGGATGAAAAGCCAACCCTAGCAGACCGCGTTCTCCCCCCGATGTTACTTTTCTTTTAATGTCGAGATAGGTAGTGCTGGTTTTTACGGAAGCCGAGTTGTCAAAAACTTTAATAGCCCCGTCTTTTTCCACTACAAAAAAGCGGCTGCTGTCGCCGGGAGCTTGTTGAAGATCCACAGGCTGATCAAATGTGAGAGCAGGAAAGGCCTCTTTCGACCCCACGGTGTTTTCGGGCACCTCTGGCAACTCTTCTACGTCCTTATCGTTGGAGGAGCATGCCAGGGTCAGCATGACGAGGGCAAACGGGAGTATTGTTCTTAGTGAGGCTGTTTGCATGACGTTGAAGTTTTCTTTTTACAACGTCATGAAACCCCAATTGTTTTGCGAATGCCTTTTAAATCAGATGCTTCCAGATCACATCGTACACATCCACTGCCTCTATTTCAGTTTTGTCCAATGCGGCATCGGTGATGCAGATCGGATAGTATTTTTTGGGAACATTGGGACTGCCGTGCGATCCTTTGACCAATGTTGCATCCAATGGAATGACGTCCATTAAGTAGCGGAAACCGAGCAGTTTTCGGGCGAGCTTGTAGCCAGCGCGAAGCTTGATTAATGGATTTTTCGGGTCCATGAACATTTCAACCGGATCGTAGCCAGGCTTTCTGTGAATGTCAACCAGATGTGCGTAGTCGGGTGCTTTCTCGTCGTCCAGCCAATAGTAATAGGTAAACCAGCTGTTGGGTTTGGCTACGACTACCAGATCGCCGGAGCGCTCGTGTTCAATGTGATATGCTTTTTGAGCTTCCTTATCAAGAATCAAATCGATGCCCGGTTCTTTTTTCAATGCATTGATCACCTGTTCTTTGACAGAAGGATCATTGAGATAAACGTGGGCAATCTGGTGATCCGAAGCCGCGAATGCTTTGGAAACACCGGGATCGAGTAACTCGTACCAGCGTTCATTACGTACCGAAATCAGTCCCTCATTTCTTAGAATTCGGTTTATATGGATCGGATTGCTGACCGGATTAATGCCATACTCGGAAAGCAGGATCACTTTTGCATTTCTGGCCTCATAAAATTTCACCAGCTCCTCCACAATCGCATCGATCTCATTCAGCTCTTTGCTGATTTTTGAAAAATCCGGGCCGAACTTTTGCAGACAATAATCTAAATGCGGAAGGTAAATTAATGTCAGCGTAGGATTATGCTTTTTCTCCACCCACATCGAAGAGTCAGCGATCCATTTGGTAGACTTAATGTTGGCATTAGGTCCCCAGAAATTGAACAGCGGAAACTGACCCAGGTCTTTCTGCAATTCGTCCCTGAGTTCTGGCGGGTAAGTATAGCAATCGGGAGCCTTCACGCCATCAGCGTGATATTGCGGACGAGGAGTGACAGAAAAATCGGCAGTAGAATACATATTGTACCACCAAAACATTTTGGCGCACGTAAAACCAGGATCCAGTTTTTTCGCAGCGTCCCAGATTTTCTCACCACGAACCAGCTTGTTAGACTGCTTCCAGAATTTTACTTCCGAATCTTCGCGGTCATACCAGCCATTTCCAACTATACCATTCTCCGCCGGCCATTTACCGGTAATGTAAGTGCTCTGGGAAGTGGTAGTAACGGCAGGAAGAACCGGTTTGATGGGTGTTAAATGCTTGTTTTTTAAGTATCCGGCAAGAAACGGGGTATGTTCTCCGATCAGGTTGGCACTTAATGCTACTATGTCAATGACAACAGTCTTATTCATAACTCAATATTTTCTTCACCCACTCAATTTCCCTCACAATAGACTCACCGATAGGTTTTTGCATATCTTCCGGCAGTACGCCCCACGTGTAAGTTTCGACTTCAAGAAATGAAGAAAATGGGTTTTCTACGTGAAGTGCAAGGGTTTTAATGATATCTCCCTGAGTAGATTCCAGAACGCCATAAGAATTGATAAAAAGCGGAACATGGAAATGAACACGCCATTCTTCCTGGTTTTCATTCCAATCCGCCAATGCTTCTTTGAGATCAGGATAATGCGATTTGGTCTGATCACTGTTCCTGGATACTACCTGATGGAGGTATACCGGCTCATTGAAAGTTTCAATGGCTTTCAGTTTAATTTCCTTTTCGCTCGAAAAATTTACTTTGAGTGCCGAGCTGATCTGAATGCGGCCCACTTTGATGCCGGTTTCATTCAATGATGCCAATATCTCTTCCGGGTTCTCAAAACCGACAGCCGCGTGACAAATGTCATAGCAAAGCTGGATGTGTTTCAGAATGGTTTCTTTGGCTTGTTCTTCCGAAAATGAGTACTTTCTCGACAAATGTATAGTGCCTTTTGGAAGCAACACATTACGGTACCAGTTCACAAAATCGACCATATTGTCCAGCATTCCGTCTGGTTCCGGTTCAATGTCCAGGTGCAGCAGTTTGCCGGTCTCTTTTTCAATACTAATCAGTTTATCGAGTAATTGCAGCACGTGGTTTGTGGCTGCCTCGGTAGCTAATTGCCTGTCCGCCTCCGTTTTCCACCAAAGCCGGTAAGTCAGCGGGGGAGTCGATACACCGCCATGCATTCCTTCCGGAAGCAGCTCGGTTAATATATTGAACAGGCGAATCGTGTATTCCAGGCGATCGGTAGTAGTCCAGTCCGGCGTGTGTACATCGTCTTTCACGACCGTATTATGAAAGCCGCCGTAAGGAAACCCGTTGATTACAAAAACGTAAACGTCTTGTTCGGTAAGCCAGTTTTTAAATTCAAGCAATACTTCCGGCTTGCTCAGTTCAATGGACGCCTCATTGGCAATGCGGAGTCCAAGCCCGAAAGACTGGCCGGACGCAAGCTGCTGACGGATGTAAGGAATATTTTCGCGCAGCGATTGAAAATGGTCAGCCCATTTTTCGCCCGGATGTATGTTACTGCAATAGGTAAGGTGTCCGTAAGGGGTTATCATAGGGCATGGATGATTTTAGAGCCTTCGAGATAATCCACTGATCTCGCAATGATATCAGCATCAAGCTCGTGTACTTCCACGCCTTTCCCGATTTTTTCAAGAAGCATAATGGTCAGGCGGCCGCCCAAATGTTCGCGGAATTCCTGCAAACCATTTCGAAGGTTAATCTTGTCGTTTTCAGCCAGTTTAGGATGGTACAGATCAAAACCCACTTTGTTCAAAAGGTCAAGAATACGAGCTAAGTCTGCTTCCGGGAGCTTTCCAACCTGGGCCGCATACACGCAGTCCAGTGCAATGCCGATCGCTACTGCCTCCCCGTGACGCACCTGAAAATCAGTAAGATATTCTAATTTGTGAGCTGCCCAGTGTCCAAAATCCAGCGGTCGTGAAGAACCAAATTCAAATGGGTCACCACCTGCAATGTGGTCGGTATGCATTTCGGCACAGCGGTGGATCAGGTAGGCCATGGCTTCTTCATCGCGGTTAGCAAGTGCTGTTGCGTGTTCTTCCATCCATTCAAAAAACGAGGCGTCTTTGATCAAAGCCACTTTGATAGCCTCTGCAATTCCTCCGCGCCAGTCGCGGTCATCGAGTGTTCTCAGGAAAGTGAGGTCATTGAAAACAGCCACAGGCGGTGCAAATGTGCCCAGGAAGTTCTTTTTACCATGAAAGTTAACGCTGTTTTTTACGCCAACGCCTGAATCGTTTTGTGACAAAACGGTTGTAGGAATGCGGATCAGTTTAATACCTCTGTGCGAAACTGCGGCGGCGTACCCGACCAGGTCGAGAACGGCCCCGCCGCCAATACCAATGACAAATGAATGCCGGTCTATGGCGTAAACATCCACCGCTTTCACGAGACTTTCAAACAAGGCCGGATCGTTTTTCGACGCTTCACCGCCCGGAACAATGATGATTTCGGGGGCTAATTGGATATGGGGAACAGCTATGGAAAAGTAGGACCTGATCTGGTCCGCTAAATCTTGATGGTATTGAGCAAACCCTTCATCCACGATCACCAAAGCTTTGCGCTGAAAACCTTGCTCGGTATAATCCTTGAAAAAATCTTTCAGTAATGGGTTTTTCTGATCAAATAAATGCTGTGTGAAGAATACCGCATAATTGTATTCTACTTTGAAACGCTGTTGTATGGTTTGCATCGAAATCGACATTGAACACGCAAAAAAATAATTATTAATACTAAGTTACTGCGAAAACCTTTGCCAAGAGCATAGATAACGGCAATAATGCCAAAACGGCTAATGCCACCGGCCATAAACCAAAAGCCACGCACCAGGAGGCATTCATCACAATAAGTGAAATAACCCCCGCTTTCACTGCTTTGCCAATCAACGGGCCTATCGGATTTTGCATCGCATTCCACAATGGCCTGAATATAAACCACGCATGAAGCAATACAAATGGGACGGTATAAAGTAGGTTACCATGCTCGTCAGCCAGTTTTAACTGCGATAGTAACACAATTGCATAAAAAACAGCGGCAATGTAGAGAGTAGTCTTTTTCCCGCCATGTACTTCGTCCTGACTGATTAATGTAATCGCGCCAATGTAAATGATCGGAAACAAAGCTACCCAAGCCCACCCCTGGAAAGATTCCGGCAGGACACTCATTCCTAAAATCAGGTTTCCGCCCCGGCACATACCCATTGTCAGCGGACCAAAAAACACGTGATGTTTTGCAAATCGATTGTAAAGTACGGTCAGCAATGCAACAATGATGGCGATCATCCCACTTTGAAAACTGAACATCGCTGCCGCCAGAATGCCCAGAAACAGAAGTGAAATCCCGAGCATGGTCGCCGAGGATAATGGTACTTTCCCGCTTGGAATAGGACGTTCGGGGCGTTCGACACTATCTAGTTTGGCATCAAAAACGTCATTCATGACCACACCACCGCCATAAAGGCCTAATGTTGAAACTACGAGCAACGCGGGTGAAAAACTTGAAAAAGTAAATTGTGCAATAGCCATACCCGCCAGAATATCGGTAATGGCGGTTACAAGATTGGCAGGACGTGTTAGCTGCAGGTAAGGTTTAAGACTGCTCACGTTATTGAATTACTAGGGAATCTTTGGCAGGAACAGGTTGCTGTCCGCCTCTCAAAATGCTGTTTCCGTGGAATTTCTCGGTATGGTCAATGGCGTATCCGGATTCAAAATCTGAAACATCGATCTGTCCGCTTTTTCCGAACGCGTCTATGGCATTCTGGTAAGTCACGAGTCTGATCGTTTCGTCGCTAATGCCTCTCATTTTCATTAAAGCGGCGGTTTTAGGAATAGCCAGCGGATCGGAAATACCCCAGTCAGCCGCTGAATTGACCATAATCCTTTCGGGGCCATATTGCTCCACTACTTTCACCATACGCTCATTGCCCATTTTAGTAAAAGGATAAATCGTAAAAGCAGCCCAGAATCCCTGGTCCAGAACACTTTTAACAGTTTCTTCATTATTATGGTCGACAATCACCCAGGATGGATCAAGTCCATGCTCCAATGCGATCGCCATACTGCGCTCCGTTCCTTTTTTCTTGTCGCGGTGCGGCGTGTGGATTTGTACAGGTAGCTTCGCTTGCTTGGCGAGTTCCAGTTGCAAACGGTAATATTTTTCTTCCGCGGGGGTCTGATCATCGAACCCGATCTCGCCGACACCTACTACACCTTCTTTGTAAATATATAATGGCAGAATTTCCATTACCTGCTCTGCAAGTGCCTCGTTATTGGCCTCGCGGGAATTCAATCCCATGGTACAGTAATGCTTGATGCCAAACTGGGAAGAGCGAAACCTTTCCCAGCCAACCAGGCTGCTGTAATAATCCTTAAAGCTGGATAATCCCGTCCGCGGCTGTCCTACCCAAAAAGCAGGCTCGATCAATGCGACGATGCCAGCCTGGTGCATGGCCTGATAGTCGTCCGTAGTGCGGGATACCATATGGATATGCGGATCGAAAAACCGCATTCCTTTAATTAGGTCTTTATAGTCGTTCCAGGCAATGTCGCGGTGCGCGGGGGCAGCTGCGACCTCTTCACTTTCTTCAAAGTGCGAAGGGTTCTGGGTAGTATCGTTATGGTTAAGGCACATAGGTTTAGATGTCAGTTTTCTAGTTCGGCCCAGGTTAATTCCCCTGATTTTACAGATTTTTCCAGGTCGGGATATTTGGCCAATAAATAATGTGCGGCGGCAAGTGATGATTCGTTGCAAGCCAAAGCTGCGGCTTTCTGATCTCCGAGGTTTGCAGAATCAAAGAGGTGCTGCGCGTCCGTCAGTAAAGCCGGGTTCATATATTTACCCACAAGTCGCCATACCTGTGGAGGTACGCTGCGACCAGCTGCCCAGCGTTCATGTGCGAAGTCGGAGAGTGTGACAGCCAGTTTTTCGTTAGACCTGTTTTCGAGTCCTTCGATAAAATGAATGGGCTTATCATTGAAAATGGTCTTCAAAACCATCTGGTTCCACGCCAGTTCGCTGAAATATTTTTCGGGATACGGGTTATGCAATGCGATGGCATCAAAAACAAAACCCATATTGGAACGAACTGCATCCGTTGCCCTGAAAAGCCATTGATCGGGGTAAGAAAGGAGCGGAAGTGCGGAGTAAAGCGCCACCAACTCATTCATTTCCGCAGTATCGAAAAGTGTTTCAATGTTCTTGACGTAAGCTTCTTTGTCGGAAGGGTCAAGCTGGGTGAGGAGCCAAACCCTACTCAGTCTCACCAGCGACCAGTTTTCCACCGAAAATCCCGAAACTTCCGAGTTCAGGTCCCAGGGAATATCTGTGCTGATGGTAATGATTTTTTTGGAAAGAAACCTTGGTGCAGCTACAAATGCGGTCATGAGCTCCATGGGGCTGGCAGTACCTTTTTGTTGGAGCCAATCGGCCTCAGCGGCGGTTGTATTGCGGGTTACTATCTCCCAAATTTTATTTTTAATGATGTCCGACATAATGTACGACTGTGATCTGATCAGCGCCGGACGCATCCGGGTAATCATTCTTTATTGCGGGTTATTTTCTTATTAATGCCTATTTACTATTATAAAGTTTCCGGCAGCGATATTATAACGTTTTTACGCAAGGATAAGACTCATTAAAATGCCTTATTCCCGTAGTTTTAATGAAAAACTAATCTGCTCCGTCCAATCAAATGGTTTAGAAATCAAACTCTTGAATGTTGATGTCATTCAATAATTCATGCGTCAGCTCGTCGTGTTTTTTTTCGGATCCCTGTAACGTCCAGCTTCCGGTAATGTGGTTTCCTGTGCGGCTTTGCTCGCCTCTCAGAATTTTCAGATTGTATTGTTTAAACATTTCCTCGTACGTTTTCAGGCTTTGTTTTTGATAAACGCACATCAGCCGGTAATTCCTGATCTGACTTTTCCGACGGATAAATTGCTGAATAGGTGCCAAAACGACCAGCGAAAGGCCGGAAATAAGGAAGCAAGCAATCGAGATTTCGTAGAAACCTGCGCCGATGCCCATTCCCAGCGCCGCCGTAACCCACACAATGGCAGCGGTAGTAATACCCACGACCCGGTTATTTTCGCGAAAAATGATCCCCGCACCAATAAAACCAATACCGGTCACAATGTTGGCAGCAATGCGCCCGGCATCGGAACTGATCTTAATGGAAAGAATGGTGAAAAGTGTAGAGCCTACCGCGATCAGGATCATCGTCCTCAACCCGGCCGATTTGCTGCGGTATTCCCTTTCAGTACCAATGATAGCACCTAGTAAAAAGGATAAAAGCAGCTTGTAAACGTCTTCCGGTAATAATTCCATTTTCGTAAGTTCAGTCCTGGCCTTAGAATGAAAAGCCGGGAAGATTCAGAATCTCCCGGCTTTTGGTGAATGTGAGTGTTGCATTATTAATTTCTTTCAATAGCGTCAAGCAAATCGTTTAGCTCTTTTGCATTGATATTTTCTTTTCCTGATTTGTCATAAATGCTGAGGAGCACAACTTTTTCTTGCAAAGTAAAAACACAGGTTATCACCCTTGCACCGCCACTTTTCCCTCTGCCTTTGCTTTTAATCGCCAAGCGAATTTTAAAGCAGTCCTTTCCAATCGGTGTGCCCTGAACAGGATTATCGGCGAGGCTTTCACCAAGCTCAAAAACGTCTTCTCTTAATGAAGCATATTTTTTGGCAAGTCGTTTTAATTCTTTTTTAAAGTGTGTGGAAACAATTAATTCAAAGCTCATTCAAAACGTCTTTAAGAGGCCAAGTTTTTAATGTTCCTGCCTTCAAAGAAATGTAATCCTGCTTCAAGTTTTCAAGAATCTGAGCTTTGGTTGGTTCATCTTCGTCCAGGTGCTCCTCTTGAATAACATTAACCAGTTTTTCACGTTCCTGCCTTGGTAACTGCCTTACCAAATCTACAAGCTGCTGAAACGACAACGGAATGGTAAAATTGATCGTGTTTTCCATCTTGTTACATTTTAAATTATCCTTACCGCTTGCTATGCACTTGCAGTTTTAATCTCAACCCAGGAAATCAGTTTTTCAGCTTCCTCCATTCCAAGCTTCGCCAGATCAGCGCTTTTGGCCCCATCGTAAGCCATATCTAGATGAAGTACCTGGTAGGCTGTCAGAAATGAATTCAACATTTTTTTGTCCATTTGGTCAAGATGTTGTTTGTACCAATCCACGTCTTTGCGACCTTTTGTTTTCGTTCCTAATAAATTGTCCAAAACCAGTAATATTCCGGTGTAGGCCGTGTGGCCAGCCATTTTAACGTATTTGGGATCCTGGTAATACCCGTCTTCCTTAACCGCTTTCTCCCGGAGAATTTCTTTTGCATTATCAATGTAACGCTTGGCTTCCTGAATTGAACTCATTGTCTCGATGCTTTTAGTGTATGTTTGCTTAGAACTCAAATTTACAAAAACAAAAAGCATTTGTCTCAGCTATTCATAATCTCTTCAATTTCCTCAGCTTCCAGGGGAATATGCTCCATGAGGTCGATGTTGCCGGTTGGCGTGATGAGAATGTCGTTTTCCAGCCGAATGCCCAACCCTTCTTCTTTAATGTAGATACCGGGCTCGCAGGTAAAAACCATACCTGCCTCGAAACGACGATACTTATTGCCGACATCATGAATATCCAGACCTAAAAAATGAGAAGTACCATGCGGAAAATATTTCTTGTAAGCCGGCAACTCGGGATCTTGCTTGTCAATGTCATCCCTAGTGATCAGCCCGAGACCGATGAGCTCACTTTCCATGATTTTGCCCACTTCCAAATGGTACTCATCCCAAATGTTACCGGCGACCAGCATTCCCTTAGCGGCTTTGAAGACCCGTAAAACAGCCTCATAAACTTCCCGCTGACGCTTGGAAAACTTGCCATTGACGGGAATGGACCGGGTAAGATCAGCTCCATAGTTAGCATACTCAGCTGCTACATCCAGCAACAGTACGTCCCCATCCTTGCAAGGCTGGTTATTTTGAATGTAATGCAGTACACAAGCATTGGCGCCAGAAGCAATGATGGGCTGGTAAGCAAACCCTTTCGACCGATTTCTTACAAATTCATGCACCAACTCGGCTTCCACCTCGAATTCCTGAACGCCCGGTTTTACAAATTTCAACAGTCGCTCAAAGCCAAGCTTAGTAATGTCGCAGGCTTTTTGAAGTAGCTCAATCTCAATCGGCTGCTTGATCGCCCGCAGCCTGTGCATCAGCGGAGCCAGTCTTTGCAGTGAATGTATAGGGTACTTTTCTTTGAAATCAATCACAAAACGTGCTTCGCGCGTTTGCACCGGAGAGTCGCCGCGGGTATGTTCATTGGTATTCAGGTATACATTGTCAGCTTCGAAAACGATATTCCTGAAAACCGTTTCATATTGATGCGTCCAGAAGATCGTTTGTATCCCGGTTACTTCCTTTGCCTGCTCTTTGGTGAGCTTTTCGCCTTCCCACACCGCGATCAGTTCATTGGTTTCTCTCAAAAACAGTACTTCCCTGAATTTTTCGTCAGGATGGTTGGGGAATAGCAACAACACAGTTTCCTCCTGGTCGACACCCGTCAGGTAAAATAGGTCCGTGCTTTGTTTAAAGCCCATACTGCCGTCCGCATTGGTGGGCATGATGTCATTTGAATTTAATATAGCCAAAGAATTTGGCTTCAATAATTCAGTGAGTCGACGTCGGTTTTCTATAAACAGGGATTTGTCAATAGGGGAGTATCGCATAGCGGGTAAATTTTGTAACTGGTCATTTAATTTGCAAAATTACGGTTATCTTGTTCAAAAATTATACGGGGCGAAACGCTAAATACAGTAGTTTCTACATGTTTTGTGAAGAATAAATGCCCGTATCTACCAAATTGACAGAGAATACCTAACTATGATATTGTTCATGAAAAGATTGTTTTTGCTAGCATTTGTATTGATTCCCATTATTTCCTCGGCAAGTCCGAAGTATTGGATTTACCTGAAAAATAAAGATCTGAATGCTGCGCCAGCTGTTTCCCCGCTGACATTGGAAAACCGTCAGAAATTGGGTCTGGCACTTTCAGATGACATGGATCTTCCGATCAAAAAAGACTATGAGCAATCGCTTCGTGAACAATCTGTCAACATTATTAACCGCTCCAAATGGCTGAACGCAGTGTCAGCCGTGATGACTAGCGAGCAGGCCATGAAGGTAAGGCAGCTCGATTTTGTTCAGGACGTGGTTCAGATCGATCCCGGATTTTACATCGCCCGCACTCAGCCCATTGAAAAAGCACAAATGGCACCGGTAATGTCACAGGTTCAGGCCAATGCATTTCTGAAAGAAGGAATTACGGCCAAGGATGTGACGATTGGGGTGATTGACGCAGGTTTTTACGGAGCTGATTCTTCGCTTTCTTTATCTCAGATTTTTTCAAATGACCGGATTTTAGGTATCCGCGATTATGTGAAACCGGGTCGTGCAGGCGACCTGCTGTTCAGTACTGCGGAATCATTCTCCGACATGCACGGAACGGAAGTACTGGCCGCTATTGCAGGAATCGATTACCAGGACCAGATTCAATATGGTATGGCGACCAATGCGAAGTTTTATCTCGCGCGTACCGACTATTCTTTAAGAGAATACCGTGGCGAAGAGGATAACTGGATCGCGGCCATGGAATGGATGGACAGCCTCGGTGTGCGCCTTATTAATACTTCATTGGGCTATGCCAAAGGGTTTTCAGATCCAAGAGAAAATTATACGCCTTCACAAATGGACGGCAAAACCAGCGCTATTTCCCGCGCCGCTCAGATTGCTTCCGACAAAAAAGGGATCATGCTAATAGTGTCGGCTGGTAATGAAGGAGACGATAAAAGCTGGGGCATTGTGTCGGCTCCTGCTGATGCAAAAGGTGTGTTGTCAGTTGGTGCTACCAACGGAAAGCTTTGGAACAGAATCGGTTACAGCAGCACCGGCCCTGAATTTTTACCTTATGTGAAACCTAATGTATCGTGTTTCTCACTCTACGGTACTTCACTATCTGCTCCGGTCATTACCGGTTTTGCTGCTTGCCTGTTACAAGCGAATCCAAGATTATCTAATAAAGAACTCCTTAAATTGATCGAAAGATCGTCCCATTTGTATCCTTATGGCAATAACTATATAGGATATGGCGTACCTCAGGCCAGCCGTGCACTTGCGCTTGCCAAGGCACCTTACCTACCCGATAATGCCAAACTTATTAATGCTAAAGGCAGGACTTGTGACGTGGAAGTGACCAGCCAGGATTCTCTGGTGGCGATTTACAGAAAGAAAAACGACAAAGACGTTTTATCCCAGCAGGTAGCCAAGGTACAAAACGGCAAAATTTCTCTCAAACGCCAGAACAACGAAAAGTTCACCACCATTGATCTCCGGGATTATGTGGTAGAGGTGGAATGGAACTGACCCGCATTTCTAAGGTGACTTTCTGAGCCGGGCTTCTTCGAGGTCCAGCTCACGCTCCTTGATTTTAATGAGCTCATCAGCGCAAGCTCTCTCTTTTCGTAGCCTCTGTATTTCCTGTCTTTTGATGTGAATAATTTCCAGTAACATTTTTCGGTATTTCAGGACAAATGCCTTGCTGACATTTTCTTCCGAATGAAAAAGTTTGGCATCAGCCATTTCAATGATCTTCGTATAGCGATCCTTTAACAACCGGAAAGGCTCGAATTCTTGAATTTCTCCGTCATAATTGGATTGCATATAGTCCAGACTTACCGTCGCCAGTCTTGAATTCAGCATCGCATTCTGTTCGTCAAGGTTTTCATCGTCGTCTTCTATTTTCAACCATTTGATCAGGTAGGGGAGACTTAACCCCTGCAAAACCAATGTAAAAAGGATGACCACAAAGGTGATGAACAGAATCAGGTCACGGTGCGGGAATGCGGAACCTTTCAGCATTAACGGCACAGCCAGGGCCGACGCCAGTGAAACCACCCCGCGCATCCCACTCCATGCTACGATAAATACAGTTTGCCAGCTAGGTCGCGGCTCTTTCTCCCGAATGGATTTGAAAAGAATTCTCGGAATGTAAGTGGCGGGGAAAACCCAGATAATCCGGATCAGGATCGTGACAACACTAACGACAACCGCGTAGGTAATCACTTCTAGCAATGTGTATTTCGTTAGGCCAGTCATTACCTCAGGCAGTTGCAGGCCAATCATGATGAAAACAATGCCATTGAGTAGAAAAATGACGGTTTCCCACACATAATTTGTCTGCATACGAGACTGGTAGCTAAAAAGCTCATGCGCACGGAAGCTCAAAAACAAACCCCCACTCACCACCGCCAGTACACCCGAATAATGAAAATGCTCGGCGGCAATGTACATTAAGTAAGGAGAAATGAACGTCAGCGCGGTATCAATGCTCGGTGTGGTAGGGAAAAACCGGTGCACCAGATAGAGTACATGGGCTATCGCGAGACCAATGATAATCCCCATGATTGCTACCGTAAAAAAATCGACCCCTGCTTGCCAGAGCACAAATTGACCGGTAGACATGGTGGCCAGCGCAACCCGGAAAACTATGAGCGATGACGCATCATTTACCAGACTTTCTCCTTCCAGGATAGTCACTACACGCTTGGGTACTTTGAGGCCCTGCAACACAGAAGTTGCTGCGACCGCGTCGGGCGGAGAAATAACGCCGCCTAGCACAAAGCCCATCGCCAATGTAAAGCCTGGGATCATCGCATGGGAAAGGTAGGCAATGGAGGTAGCAGTAAAAACGACAAGCCCAATGGAAAGCAGGAGTATGGGCCGCTTCCAGTGCCAGAAATCTTTCCATGAAGTATTCCAGGCTGCCCCATACAAAAGCGGAGGTAGAAAGATGAGGAAAACCCAGTCAGGATCGAGTTCGAAATGGGGCATTCCCGGAATAAAACTGATAAGTAAACCGGCAATTACCAGGAAGATCGGGTAAGAAACTCCAATTTTTTCGCTGAGCATCGTCAGCATTGAAACGACGAATAAGAGGGATATTATTAATAGTAAATTATCGTGGATCATATAGGTGGGTTCAAGAAACGATGGTATAAATGTATATAAATTGTCAAATTAACGTTATATAGTTTTGTGTGTTAACGAGCACGCAAAATGATTTTTTGGTTTTTTTCTGCTGAAAAAATGAGAGTTTTCTATATCTTTATTGCTCTTTCTGACAATTCTATCACCTAATCCCTAATTACCAATGAGTACTTCTCGAAGAGATGTTCTGAAAATGGCGGGTATTGCTCTTGCAGGCAGCACATTACCAGCTATTACAATTCTGAATCCAAATCGTGCCTTTGGCGGTGTTAATGCTGAGACCCTTAAGGTGGGCTTGATCGGTTGCGGCGGACGTGGTTCCGGTGCTGCTAACCAAGCTTTGAAAGCAGATCCTAATGTTGTGCTTCATGCCATGGGAGATATTTTCAAAGATAAAATGGATTCTTCACTTGAAAACCTGACCAAGGTACATGGTCCGAAAGTGAAAGTGGATGAAGGTCATAAATTCGTTGGATTTGATGCGTTCAAAAAAGTATTGGAGTCTGGTGTGGACGTGGTGATCCTTGCAACGCCTCCGCATTTCCGCCCCGAGCACCTTACTGCTGCGATCAATGCAGGTAAGCACGTGTTCTGCGAAAAGCCGGTAGCGGTTGACGCTCCTGGTGTGCGCAAGGTATTGGATGCGGCTAAATTGGCCAAACAAAAAAATGTTTCTTTAATGTCAGGTTTCTGCTGGCGTTATCATGAGCCAAAACGCGCAAGTTTCGGGAAGATCCTGGACGGAGCGGTTGGTGATATTTCTGCGATTTATAACACTTACGATACCGGTACATTGTGGTCTTTCCCACGCGTACAGGGCTGGACAGATGCGGAATATGTATTGCGTAACTGGACATACTACACCTGGCTGGCTGGTGACCACATTGTGGAGCAGGCGGTACACAGCATCGATATGATGTCGTGGGCAATGGGCGGAAAATTGCCTTTGTCGGCAGTAGGAACCGGCGGACGCCAGGTTCGTACCGATTCATTGTTCGGTAATATCTTCGATCACTTCGCGGTGACTTACGAATATGAAGGCGGCGTAAAAGGTTTCCACCATTCAAGACAACAGGCTAACTGCGAAAACAGCTACCTGGTTGAAACGATCGGAACAAAAGGTCGTGCAATGGTGAACTGCGCGCGTAACGTACACGAGATCTTCGGGCAAAACCCATGGAAATACGAAGGTGCACAAAATGATATGTACCAGACTGAACATAACGAACTTTTTGCATCCATCAGAAGCGGTAAGCTGATCAATGACGGTGAGTTTATGGCGCAAAGCACGCTGCTCGCCATCATGGGTAGAATGGCTGCGTATACCGGAAAGCGCGTTACCTGGGAAGAAGCAATGAATTCAACTGAAAAACTGGGACCAGATCAATACAGCTTTGATATGAAACCTCCGGTAGTTGAAGTTGCGAAACCTGGTATCACTGCCTTTTCTTAAGATTATATGCAAAGAAGGGATTTTATTAAAAACACTGCTCTAGCGGCTACGGCCACGGCAGTCGGTGCTTCTGTCGTTTCCAATGCTTCGGCAGAAGGTTTCATTTCAAATACTGCGGCACTGACTAATCCATTGGCCAGACCAATGGTGAAAAAGAGCCTGATGTGGGGAATGGTAAAGGAAGATTTGTCAGTAATGGACAAATTTAAGTTACTGAAAGATCTTGGTTACGACGGTGTAGAGCTCGATTCCCCCGATAAACTGGATATGAAAGAGGTCCTTGCGGCCAGGGACAAAACCGGTTTGCTGATTCCAGGAACTGTTAATTCCATGCACTGGAAGTTGCCATTGTCCGATCCTGATCCGAAAAAGCGGGAAGAATGCGCAAAATCAATTGAGAAAGCATTGTGGGATACTAAAGAGTACGGTGGCAGCACGGTACTGGTAGTGCCAGGGGTAGTGAACGCCAGTGTTACCTATGGTGAAGCATATGAACGCTCTCAGGCGGAGATCCGTAAGCTAATTCCCATTGCTGAAAAAACAGGTGTGAAAATCGCCATTGAAAACGTCTGGAACCAGTTTTTGCTGAGTCCTTTGGAAGCAGCAAAGTTTGTCGATGACTTTAACAATCCAATGGTTGGCTGGTACCTTGACATTGGTAATGTGCTCCGGTACAGCTGGCCGGTTTCTTGGATCGAAGCGTTGAACAAACGCATTTTAAAGCTCCATTTGAAAGAATTCAGTTTTAAGAAACAAAATGATCTGGGTCTTTGGAAAGGGTTTGATGTAGAGTTTATGGAAGGCGATAATAATTGGCCGGAAGTAAACAAAGCACTTCAAAAGGTGGGTTATTCAGGCTGGGCATCGGCCGAAGTCCCTGGCGGTGACCGTAAACGTTTGCTAACCATCCGTGAGAAAATGGATGAGGTTTTTAAGGCTTAGAAAGAAAATTTGATGTTATATAACAGCGCCGCTTCATTCTTGGAGCGGCGTTGTTTGTTATTTGACCAAGTGGTTTTTCTATCTTTGAGCTAATGGCGTAAAACGGAAATGGAAGACATGAAAAAATTCTGCATATCGTTGCCTGAATGGTACGGTTCCCTGTTTCGAAGATCAGTAGTGTTGCCAGCTACCATTTTGTTCATTGCAATTCAAGGCTGCAATAGTCCTGAAACGTCACCTAGCAATCCATACGACTATTTTCCGCTGGGGATTGGGCGATATCAGATTTATCAGGTGGATGAAATGGTGTATTCGGTGGGCCAGAAGAATCCAAAAATCAGTTCTTGGTATGAGAAAGATGAAATTATAAGAAAGGATGTAGAATTTAGCGGTGGCGAAGTCTACATTGCTTCTCATTCAATTCGAACCACTTTATCAGGTTATTGGCAAAAGGTCAGCGAATATAGTGTCACATCTTATCCTGATAAAATCATTCTTAATCAAGGCAACGAGATCTTCACTTCTCTTGTGTTCCCATACACACCTGCGGTAAATTGGAACGGGTACCAATATTTCAATCTGGATAAAGATGATGACAGATCGGGATATTTGTTTCACTATGAAGATCTGGATCAACCTCTAACAATCGATTCCCTGAAATTTGACAGGACATTCAAGGTATCCGAACGGAGCGATACCACAGGTCCACTTTATTTTAGACTGGGTTATAAGCAATATGCATCAGGTATTGGTCTTGTCGCTGATCAACTCACAAATATTGATTACTTACAGGAAAATGGAGAACTTGTTGGATATAGAACCATAGGGTCCGGCATCAGAAGAACAAAGAAAATCATAGCATACGGGAAGTAGAGAGGACATCGGCTTTCCCGCGAAAAGTCATGTTGCAGTCCCAGATAATGAGCCGGATTTTCCTACCTTTTTGGGCGCCTTGTGACACATTCGTCAAGCAAAATTTTCATGTAAAACGTGTGTAGATGTTTCAAGTACTTTGACTACTTGATTTTTGCTCACGCCTTCAAAATCCTCCGAGAAAGTCTCTATGGAATCACCGGTTTCCAGGTAATCAAACAAGTTTTATAGGAACACGAGTGCCAAAAACCACTTCCCACAAAGCCGAATTTCGGGAACAAACTTGGTCCGCCATTGTGAGGTTCTTTGGAATTTTGAATAAATTTTCAGTTGGCGAGGCTTAGGTGGAAGAATGTGCATTGCGTTAATTTCTAATGATATTTTTCAAAAGTGGCAATAAGTGTAAAAATATGCAATTATAGTGTTGAAATTATATATTTAAATGCAGTATAATGCTGTTTTATACTTAGAGACGAGATTTTAGATGTGATTATCTTACCACTAAAATGGTATTTGATTTCACTTCAATGGCTGAAAATAAAACTTATAACAGGATAAAGGCAGTTCTAGCGGAAAAAGGAAGAACCAATATTTGGCTGGCAGAAGAACTAGGGAAAAATAAAACCACAGTCTCAAAGTGGTGTACAAATGATGTTCAACCACCTATCGAAACTTTGTTCAAGATTGCTGACGTCTTAGAAGTTGACGTTAGAGAACTTCTAGTTTCAAATGTGAAAAAAGGTTGAATAGCGTCCGTTTTCAACATCTCTTTTGCCCGAGCCAGCTTTTTAGGAAATAGAATAAATTGGAGCCGTGGATAAAATTGAACTTCAAAAGAAGGTGGGTAAGCGAATCATTCAACTCAGATCTGAGAAGGGTTGGAGTCAGTCAGACCTTGCACGTGCATGTTACAAGGATAGGCAATCGCTTGAAAGAATTGAGAATGGGAAGGTCTCGCCTTCACTTTTTTCGTTGTATGAAATTTCGTTGGCGCTGGAAGCGCCTTTTGGTGAATTGTTGCATTTTGAGTAGATAGAATTCCCAACTATTTCTTCACTTTATACTTAGTTCTTGCGTAATACTTCAATGTAGATATTTTCAATTGCTGATCTCTGATTCTGACCAGCTTGTACTCTTTAAAAACACCATTTTTGTCCAGAAAACCGATGATACAGGATTGTTCCTGTGGACCTTTTTGAATTTCGACCTTTGGCATGATACCGAAATTCGGGATTTTCAGGTTGTCCTCGGCTTCCAGTTCCTTGTATTTTATTTTAACCAAAAATTCAAATGTAGCTTTGGTTTCATACACTTCAACAGCAAATTTCCAGTCATTCAATGGGTCTTTCACCTTTTCGCTGAAACTGGCGACGGGACCGTTTTCTACCTTGTCTCTGATAAGTGGAATAGTATCATTGATCGCTTGGTCAGGGTCGCCTGAGGAGCCTTCGGAGTTGTTTTGCTGGTTGCAGGCGAACAATGTGAGCAGAAAAAGAATGCAGCAATACTTCATTGGTAAAGGATAATTTTGATTAACAGGAACATGACTACTTTGCAATATACCTTTGTTATTTGCATTAAATAAAATATTTTCCTCCCTACATTGTAAACAAATTATGGCAATGATATACCAATTTACACTAAAGTTTAAGCCTTGGCTCGTTCCTCATAGGGACGTAAAGCTTCCAAGCAGACTTCACAGATATCTCTTATCGTTTGAAAGGCAGTTTCATCAGATCGCAATATAATGTCGAACTTGTCTCGATCCGTTTCAATTCTTGCGCCGAACTGAATATTTGAGTCTTCGAACCAATCACAAAGAAGTTTTTCTCTTTCACTCTCAGGATTGCCAGTATGCACACCTCCCATAACATGTGAACACGCTCTTAAAACATCTTTCACAGTGAATTGCTCTCCCATGTAGTGAAGGCAGACTAATGCTAAAAACTCTTTTAGAGTAAATTTTGTATGAATCGCATTTTCTGGGGAAATTTTTTGCCAGATGAGCAAAGTTCCCTTGTTGATCATGGGATCATTTTTGAGGTCGTGAGCTTTAAATATGATATTTCGATCATAGTTACATTCCTTGCAAAGTTGGTAGAACATGCATTTACCGTCAAGAAATAGATGACGTAGTAGTCCACATGCTTTAAGTAAATGGTATTTCTCTCCGTTTAGCTTTTGTCTAATATCATCAACAGTGCTCAAAAAAATGTATCTAAGGTTCATGTAATTGTCAAACAAATTTAGCCAGGCCATATTTATAGTAAAACAACTCGTATGGAACAAACCGATACAAAGCAGCTATTTACAGATACAGACCATGAGATAAAATATCAGATTAATAGATTATTGGAAAACCTAGGATGCGATTATGGAATTCTAAGTACAGTCGGATCGTGGAAAGATACATTATCGGATCAAGAAATACTTGATGGCCTAAAATGGTTCAACCAAAGCTTAACTAGATAGTGTCAATTATAGGGGACTTCATTTCGGAGCTTGGATTCTTGTAACCCTCTCTCGATAAAAGAATTCCAGTATTTAAAATTTGAATAGCAGTAATCTTACTGACAGTATATTTTCTCCAACCCGGAAGAGTTTTATCTGGTTTACTATTTTTAAGGCAATACGCCACCAAAGTCAGGTGTCCTGTGGTTTTGAGACAACCTAACGTGAAAGGCTCAACTGTTCTTGTGGTTCCCTCATACATGAACGAGATTACTTTATGATTTTTGATAGCCTGACAGATTAAAGCCTGCATAACATCTGGTTTGATAAATTAATCGTTAGTTTGATGTTTTTCAATAATTTTCTTCAAAAAGATAATTTCTTCCTTTTGCTGCTCAATGATCTGTTCGTAAAGCTTCTTTTCTTGATCTGATAAGCCGTTGTTTACGACATACCCGTTTCCTGTCTGGTTATGCATGACGTTGAAAATCATCTTTTCATTGAAATTGATAATGTCTTCAACGGTCACTTTGAACACTTCGGCAATCTTAAGTAGCTTAGGGTAAGATAGTTCAGATTCATTCCTTTCGATTTTACCATATCCGGCTTGAGTCATTTCCAGCTTTTGAGCCATGTACTCCTGGGTGAAGTTCTTCAACTCCCGAATCTTCTTGATTTTTTCTCCGATTTCCATTGAATCATTATTTCTTCCCAAGTTCTAAATAAATCCTCACAGTTCTAAAATAAACCGGCGATTTACAAAGGGTGCCATAATTTTGGTGAATAATGAATTACTTATCCCTTCTGAATAAATGACTGAGAATCAGGCTTACAAAATATCCGGTTTGATCTTTTTGGTCACAATTGGAATCTTGGGCATCATGCGCTTAACTAAATCGCTAGGCTCTGATCGTAATTCCACCAAAAAGGAGGCTAGCTACTCAATATGTGATTGCGAAAATGCCTATCGAGCACTAATGTACGGTGAAGGTAGCCATGCAGAGAACAAGTATACTGGTGAAAAATACAGGACATTAAATGCGGATGGGAAGGCATACATGGATATTATCGATAAATGTGCAACCCTATATGGAAATGATGGGAAACCGCTGAGTGAAGGGGGATTTTCGAAGTATCCGGCTTATCAAGAATGTTTAGAAAAGAGGAATGAACCTTCAAATCAAACGACCCCAGATACCTTAATTGTCAGCTGGAACCCGGAAACTTATCATATTTTACAGCTTGACAAGATAGGAGGTTATCTCTATACAGAACCTTGGAACCCAAAGGGCTTTGTGATGGTGTTTAAGGGAATGGAGGAAGAGGATAAGTACGGGAGACAGGCCGTTAAAATCTTAATACAAGGACACTATAAGGTTTCCCGAAAATTTCAACTTGAAGCTAAGAAATACGCTAGTGAAGACTTTTATAGGTGGAAAACATGGACTAGCACAGAACCAGGCACCTTCGGAACATTCATAAAATGCCAAGAAAATCACAATTTCGACCAAAGCAAAATGTGTGATTGTTCTTTCATACTACCCGATTAATCTTCCTTTTTGGGAGGCTTAACCTTCATCAAAGCAATCAGTTTTCCGTCGAACTCAGCCCTCAAAACAACCTCAGGTTCAGGATTTTCTGAATCTGTGGACTTTATGCTTTTCTTGTTCTTCGTTGTCTTCTGTTTATCAATTGTCTTCATGAAATAAGCTCCTTATACGTCAAACGACCCGTCATGTTTTCCAAAACTACGTTAAAACGTTGGGATGTTGTATAATTCCTTGTGTTATATCTGTATGAGAATTCATCAACATATGATTGCAAGTGACCTACACTCACCCAGTGATATATGCCGTCGATACCTCGCTTTAGGTGGCTCCAGAAATTCTCAACTCCATTCGTATGAGCCATTCCGTTCACAAATTGCTTGGCACCGTGATTGACTCTTTTGTGTTCGTACGTCTTATGAAGGCTGTTATAGGCTTTCCATTCATCCGTCATAACCTTGGTATTACACTTAACATTAGCTTTTATTACAGGCTGTAAAGTTGCCATTTTAGTATTGGGAACCACATTGGCAATAACATACTCGCCTCTTTCGAGCATCCCTAAGACCGGCTTTTTGGTTTTGGTACTTCTGCCCTGAGTTCCTTTGGTTTTCTTGCTTTTATGCTTGTTCTTTTCATCTCCACCTATATAGGTCTCGTCTATTTCTACAGTGTTTGCCAGAGCTTTCTTGAAATCTGGATGGTCGAAAGCATATCTCAACCGGTGTAGTAAAAACCAAGCGGTTTTTTGTGTAACATCAATATCCCTAGCAAGTTGGTGAGATGAAATCCCCTTTTTGTGGGAAGAAAAGATGTATAAGGCCATAAACCACTTAATCAATGGTACTTTGGTATCCTCAAAAATAGTACCAACTTTAACATTGAAGTATTTCCCCGTGTTTTTGCACTTATACCGATTGTTAGCACAGAAATAAACCTTTGAAGTCTCGTCAAAAGGAGAGACAACGTTCCCATTCCAACGAAGCTTTTCCAAGTGACTAATGCAATCCTGTTCTGTAGGAAATGCTTTAACCAAATCAAGTATACTTTTGAATTCACCTATCATAATATCAGAGAGTTACAGATATAAAGATAAGAAGAAGTTTACACTAAACCTAGGTTTTTGAGTAGTATTTTATACTAAATTTAACCCTAAACATCTATTATAATGACCAGAGACCAAGCAGAAGAACTTAAAAATAGAGCGGAAGTAGTTGTTGGCTGCGTAATAACCTATACCGACAAAAACAATGCTACATTTGATCGGTATATGTGTAAGGAAGTTTTGGTTTTATTCGAAAGTGAAGAATATGTAACTAAGACAAGATTTATATCAGATAAAGGAGTAACCAAGGATTTTGATGCTCAAGAGATGTTAGACACATTTGCCAAACCTGTGGATTTTCTTACAGAATAGCCGTTAAATTTCATTATCAATCTCTTAAATACACTAATCTTTTCTTCGTCACCAATTAGGTCGGCGTTTAAAAGATCGATGATCATTTTCGATATCTCTTGAGTTTCACATTCGGATATTGGAACATTCAAATGTAAAGCATTAATCCAATTTTTGAATTTTGGAAAACGATCAATAGGTTCCTCGATCTTTATTTCAATATTTTTCATAATACTTATCGTTTCTTATAAATATCACGAAATTCGACAAGTCATGACAAAAGAGCAGCACGACAAGATTGTCAAGAAAGCCAGGGGCTACCTCGATAAGAGAGTTCTTCTCACAAACGGAAAAGGTGGCGCAACTTTTGATGACTATCAGTTCGTGGAGATTCTCCCCGGAACAGAGAAAACCGACTATGTGCCAATGGGAAAACTTATTTCCCTTATGCCGGAAACTTCTAAAAATCCAGTCATTGTAAGGGAGCTTGAATCAATTCTATCTGATTTAGACCGTGTATAAGGTAAGAAACAGGTGTAAATTGGTATATCATTGCCCAAATTATTAATAATCCCGCCTCCCACACAAGACCCCAACTATGGCTTTAAACTATATTTTCGTAGGATTCTTCTTAATTGCCTTCGCGGTGGCATTTCTAAAATTCATACTCACAGGCGATGTACAGACTTTCAAAGAGGTAACCGAGGGAATGTTGAAAATGGCCGAAGTAGCGGTAATGGACATTGCATTGCCATTGACGGGTGTGATGACGTTCTTTCTGGGTATTCTCAATGTGGGCGAAAAGGCGGGGATTATCAATGGTCTGGCCAAAATCATCGGGCCGTTTTTTAACAAGCTTTTTCCGGAAGTACCGAAGGATCACCCGGCGAATGGTCAGATGATCATGAATTTTTCTGCCAATTTTCTGGGACTCGACAACGCGGCTACCCCGTTCGGGCTCAAAGCCATGCAAAGCCTGCAGGAATTAAACCCAAACAAGGACACTGCTTCCAATGCGCAGATCATGTTTCTGGTGCTGCATACCTCGGGTTTGCAGATCATACCTTTGTCCATTATTGCGCAAAGAGCGATTCTAGGGGCGGAAAGTCCTTCCGATGTCTTCATACCTTGTGTGGTAGGGACTTACATTACGACGGTGACGGCGATGATCATTACTGCCTCCTGGCAAAGGATCAACCTTTTTAACTGGACCGTAATGTCCTGGCTTGGTAGCATTACCGCGGTTTTGGGATTGCTGCTGTGGTACCTGTCAGGATTACCCAAAGAGCAGATCGAGACGATATCCATTTTTGTAGGCAATTCAGTTTTGCTCGCGGTGATCGCCGGATTTTTAGGGACAGCCTTATTCAAAAAAGTCAACGTATTTGAATCATTTATCGAAGGGGCGAAAGCGGGTTTCAGCACGACCGTAATGATTATTCCCTACCTCGTGGGGCTGCTCGTGGCGATCAGTGCTTTTCGAAGCTGCGGGGCAATGGATTATCTGATTGATGGTTTGAAATGGATGTTTTCACTAACAGGTCTGAATACGGATTTCACTGATGCATTACCGGTTGCTCTCATGAAACCCCTGAGTGGCAGCGGGGCGCGTGCCTTAATGATAGACGCCATGAAGGAATTCGGCCCGGATTCATTCGTCGGACGGTTGGTTTGTATTTTTCAGGGGTCGGCTGATACCACACTTTATATAGTAGCGCTGTACTTCGGTTCTGTCGGAATTAAGAACACGCGTTATGCCATTGTAGCGGGATTAATCGCAGATCTGATCGGCGTTTTGGCTGGAATCTGGCTGGGATACTTATTTTTTCATTGATTTTTCCAACTCTCTTTAAATCGCCCTTTTACCCTGTTATGCAACCGTCCGTATAATTTGGATGGTTGTTTTTTATGGTAAACATTAATATTGGTCATCTAACTCTGAACAGCTTATGTTTAATTCGTTACGCCGCTTCTCATTTGTTTTCCTGATATTTTACGCAACAATGGCCGTAGGGCCTGCATTTGCACAAAATGATGTAACTCAGCCAGCCAATACTTACTCGCTGGAAGACTGCATTAAAATTGCGCTGGAAACCAATCCGCAGCTGAAACAATCGGAACTTACGGTACAAACGAACGGCAATATTTATGCCCAGTCCAAGTGGCAGCGCTGGCCGAGTATCAGTTTTAGCGCAGGCCAGGGATTCAGCTCCGGTAGAAATATTGACCCGTTTACCAACCAGTTTGTTCAGCAGAACATTAACTCCAACAACTACCAGCTGGGCGGTCAGGTCACTTTGTTCAACGGGTTTCAGATCAAAAACACGATCAAGTTCAACGAGGCGAATTACAATGCGAGTGCCAAAGACCTGGATGCGACCCGGAATGATATCATGCTGAATGTGGCATTGTCTTATTTACAGGTGATCACTAACCAGGAACTGATCGAGGTCGCGCGCAGACAGGTTGACGCTTCTAATTTACAGGTTGCCAGAACAGCCAAACTGGTAGAAGCCGGAACACTCGCCGAAAGTAACTTGCTCGATTTGAAAGCACAGCTCGCCAATGATGAACTAACTTTGGTGAATGCCGAAAATAATCTCGAAACCGCTAAACTGAATTTGAAACAATATATGAACATGCCCGGCAGCGAGCAGATCAATGTGGTGAAGATTGAAGTTGCTGATCCAAGTCTGAAAGTTTACGACGCAACTATTCAGGAAATATTTGAAACTGCCCTGGCTAATTTGCCCCAGATGAAAGCCGCCAATATGAGAATTGAGGCAGCCAAAACCAATGTAGATCTTGCAAAAGGCGCCGCTATGCCGTCATTAACACTGAGCGGAGGAGTTTATACTGCATATTCAAGTGCCGCGCCAAAAGAGCGGTTTGTTTCAGACGGATCGGGATTTACCAATACTGACGTGATTTCAAAAACCGACTACATTATTGTCAATAACCAACAAGTGCCGATTGTTCAGAAAATATCGGTTCCTAATGGTGCATTAAGAACATTCGGATACCTGGATCAGCTGAACTTTAACCGCAACTCTGCCATTAACCTCAATCTGAACATTCCGATTTTCACCAATTTCAGAGTGAAGTACAATGTGGCGAACGCGAAACTTCAGCAGAAAACATACGAGTATCAGGCGCAGCAGGTTTTGCTCACCATTCGTAAAAATGTGGAGCAGGCGTATATTGATATGAACAATTCAGCAAAACGCTATTCTGCTACCGCTAATCAGGTGAGGGCTTTGCAGGAAACATTCAGGGTTTCGCAGGTACGTTTCGATGCTGGCGCCATTAACTCAGTAGAATACAACATCGCCAAAGCCAATCTCGACAAAGCAAACGGAAACCTGGTTCAAACCAAGTATGACTATGTTTTCAGGACTAAGATCCTTGATTTCTACATGAACCGCCCGCTCTCGGATTTTTGACATTCGCATTCCAATCATTACCCTCAGGTTTTTTGAAATACGATCAGAAAACTCCATTGATATCAGCAACCAACAATTAATTGTAATCTAAAAAATATGGCACGTAAATCTTCGAAACGAATCTGGTGGATTACAGCAGGCCTTGTAGTACTTCTCGTTGCCGGTTTATTCGGGGCCAAGCAGGCGGGTTACATTGGAAAGCCTAAGACCACCGAGGTTGAATACACGATCGTAAAGAAATCGGACATCATCGAACGCGTTAGCGCGTCCGGGAAAGTTCAGCCGGAAGTGGAAGTGAAGCTTAGCCCTGATGTTTCAGGAGAGATTATTGCACTCAATGTGGCCGAGGGCGATTCAGTGGTGAAAGGACAGTTACTATTAAAGATCCGTCCTGATAATTACGAATCCTTAATGGCCCGTGCACAGGCCGCAGTGAATTCAAGCAAAGCCAATTATGAGCAGACCAAAGCCATGGTAGCGCAGTCGGAAGCGCGAATGATACAGGCTAAATCCAATTTCGAACGGAACAAAAAGCTATTTGCCGACAAAGTTATCTCGGCAGCCGATTTCGAGCAGTTCTCTTCAACCTATGGAGTAGCGCAGCAGGATATAGAGTCGGCAAAGGCAAATGTTTCGGCCGCTTTATTCAACATTAAAAGTGCAGAAGCCAGCATGCGTGATGCAGCTGAGAACCTGCGTAAAACCAGTATTTTCGCTCCTGTGAGCGGTGTAATCTCGTTATTGAATGTGGAAGCGGGCGAACGCGTAGTAGGAACCTCTCAAATGGCGGGTACTGAAATGATGCGGATCGCCAACCTTAGCAATATGGAAGTTCGCGTCAATGTAAACGAAAATGACATTGTACGGGTGCAGCTCGGCGATACTGCTGAAATTGATGTGGATGCGTATAGTTCATCCGGAAGGAAATTTAAAGGTATTGTCAAAGAAATCGCTAATACAGCGGCAGGTTTGGCCTCGGCAACGGGAAGTGCTTCTGCATCAAGTGCCTCTTCCGACGCTGTGACGGAATTTGAGGTAAAAGTCAAAATACTGAATGAATCGTTTCAGGACCTGATGGTATCGAAGTCGAAAAAATCTTACCCATTCAAACCAGGTATGACGGCTTCTGTGGAGATCATAACTGAAAGAAAAAATGGTGTCGTATCGGTGCCGATCGCTGCGGTGACCACCCGTAGCAACACGCCGCCTGCGGGCGCTCCTACGCAAGGCCCGCCTAATAATGATGCGCCTGCGGAGAACGACAAAAAACCTAAAAAGGAAGAAGCAATTAAAGAGGTTGTGTTTATCGACGTGAAAGGAAAGGCGGAGATGAAGGAAGTGAAAACCGGCATCAGCGATTTTGAGAATATAGAGATCCTTTCAGGGCTTAAACCGGGTGATCAGATTATTTCAGGACCGTACATTGCGGTGTCGAAAAACCTGAATAATGGTGACCTGGTAGAAAAAAAGAAAGTAGAAGTGAAAAAAGACGAGAAAAAATCAAATGAAAACTAGAACTGGTACGTTGTAAAAATGTAATAAGTTCGATTTAGTTTAGGTTAAAAAAGAAATTCCTTGCGGCTTTGCTGCAAGGAATTTTTATTTTATGCTGTTTAATGTACTTATAGTGAGGTTTTTAATGTTAAAACAGCTCAGTCGGAACGCTTGTAGAATATGTAGTGTAGTATTTATTTGGTGTACATGTCGCTGTCAAAAAATAGAATGTGCTGATACATTTCTGTCAAAATCTTCCCATTTTTGAAACCGATCGGTCAAATTTGCGAATATATGGCCGGATCATTTTAAACCGGGTAAGGGATGAGTTTCTTAAATAACATCAAAATTGCAGTAATCGGAGGAGGCAGTTGGGCAACGGCACTGATCAAGATATTGTGCGAACAGAATAATGTGCAGATCAGGTGGTGGCTGAGAAATCAGAAAGACATTGAGCATATTCGCAAATTTCACCACAATCCCAGTTACCTCAGCGATGTGGTACTTTCTCCCAAAAAAATAAAGGTTTTTGAAAAAACCACTGACGCCGTCAAAGGCGCTGACTATGTGATTTTGGCGGTACCTGCCGCTTTTGTTCAGGAGTCTTTACAACTTTTAACAGCTAAACATTTACAGGGAAAACGCATTGTCTCCGCCATCAAAGGCATGGTACCCGAGCAGAACATTCTCATCACGGACTGGATTTCCAATGAATTCGGCATTGATCTGAATGAAACCTGCGTCATTGCAGGGCCTTGCCACGCTGAGGAAGTGGCATTGGAAAAGCAATCCTACCTGTCTATCGCTTCCACCGAATGCGAGACTTCTGAGGATTTTGCCAAACTGATGACCTGCCGCTACGTTACTGCCAACCCGCTGGACGATTTGTATGGTGTTGAATATTCGGCAGTGATGAAGAACATTATCGCGCTTGCTTGCGGCATTACACATGGCTTGGGTTACGGAGATAATTTTCAGGCGGTACTCGTTTCTAATGCAATGCAGGAAATAGGTCGTTTCGTAACAGCTGTAGATCCCCGCGAACGTGATCTGAGCTCGTCGGCCTACCTGGGCGACTTGCTGGTGACTGCCTATTCGCAGTTTAGTCGTAACCGACTTTTCGGTAATATGATCGGCCGTGGGTACAGTGTGAAAGCCGCCCAGCTCGAAATGAAAATGATTGCGGAAGGCTACTATGCTACTAAAAGCATTCACACACTTAACACAATGCATCATGTTAACCTGCCTATCACCAATGCGGTTTACAGTATTTTGTACGAGGATCAAGCGCCTTCACTAGTCATGGAAGAATTGAAGAAATTACTGAAATAAATAGCCTGATTAGTATTATGCAGGGTACTTTTCCATATATCTCACTTTTAAAAGCAAATATGACTATTTCCAAAAACCTTTATAACTGTCTGGCAGCCGTCCTTTTGTTCGGTACCCTCATACTTTCCTCCTGTAATTCAAAAAAAACGGAAACAGCCGACGGCGAAAAAGCAGATACCCTGGCCAGCAAGAAAGAATTTGTGTTTGGAGATGATCGTCCTTTCGCTCAATGTCACGCGTCTACATTGGTACGTTTGAATGATGGCCAGTTTCTGATCGCATGGTTTGGAGGAACAGAAGAAAAGAATCCGGACGTAGGAATATGGGTTTCAAAAGGCAAGCCGGGAAATTGGAGTGCCCCGAAAGAAGTCGCGAAAATTCGTGAAGATGCGCACTGGAACCCTGTGTTGCAGAAAACTGAGGACGGCAAGGTGATTTTGTATTTCAAAGTAGGAAAAGAGATAGCGCAATGGGAGACCTGGGTTAAAACCTCGGCTGACAATGGAGAAACCTGGTCGGAAGCCTACGAATTGGTAAAAGGTGACAAAGGCGGCAGAGGACCTGTCAAAAATAAATTGATAGAACTCTCGAATGGTGACTGGCTCGCCGGTGCTTCCAATGAAGTGAATCGCTGGGAGGTTTTTGTAGATAGGAGCACGGATAAAGGCAAAACCTGGGTGGCTAGTCCGTATTTTAAAATTGATACGCTTGAAATTAAAGGCAAAGGAGCCATTCAGCCTACATTGTGGGAATCTACTCCTGGCCATGTACACATGCTGATCAGGACTACGGGCGGTGTGATTGCACGCAGCGATTCTAAAGATTTTGGGAAAACCTGGTCAACCATTAAAAAAACGAGCTTGCCTAACCCCAACAGCGGCATTGACCTGACTAAAATCACGGACGGCACATTGGTGCTTGCTTACAATCCTGACAACGAAAACTGGGGCTCACGCTCGCCATTGTCCTTAATCCTGTCATACGACGACGGACAAAACTGGACAGATAAGATCGACATTGCCAGGGGTAAAAAAGAAGACGAATACTCTTACCCAGCCATTATCAGCTGGGGCGACTCGGTAGCAGTTACCTATACATTCAATCGCCGGAAAGTGGCTTTCTGGACTGGTAGCAAAAAGGATATTGTAGAATTGGCGGCGAAAGAGAAAAAGTAAGGTTAGTAGCCTTGTAATTCAAGGTCAAAAGATTCCAGCATTTCAACGCGTTTGCCCATTTTTTTCTGAATGATCTTGAAATGATGAACGTCTTCCGGACAAATCAATGACAATGCTTCTCCGGGAGATTCAGCACGGCCCGTTCTGCCAATGCGGTGAACGTAATCTTTGGGTGAGCGCGGCAATTCGAAATTGATCACATAGGGAAGAAACTGAATATCAATACCTCGGGAAACCAGGTCGGTAGCCACGAGGACAGTCAACTTACCGGATTTAAATTTATTCAGGGCTTCCGTACGGGCGCCCTGACTTTTTTTGCTATGCATCGCCATAGCCTCTATTCCGTTTTTATTGAGTTTTTCAACCAGGTTATCAGCCGTGCGGGTAGCGGATACGAAAACCAGTACCTGCTTCATTTCCTGGGTTTTGATGATGTACCTTAGCAATGGCCCTTTCCGCTCAGGATCTACAAAATAACCCGTCTGCTTGATCAGATCGAGGTTTTGCTCTTCCTCTTCAATCTCAATCCGTACCGGGTTTTTTAACTGATTTTTGTTGATAGCATCCACTTCGTCCCCCAATGTGACCGAGAAAAGAATGCTCTGGCGTTTTTTAGGAAGCAGAAAGAAAATATCCTTCATTTCATCGGCAAAGCCGAGGTTTAGCATTTTATCGGCCTCATCCAATACCAGGATTCGCGTCTCCGCAAGACTTAATGCCTTGTGCGACAGCAGGTCCAGAAGCCTGCCCGGAGTCGCGACCAATATCTCCACGCCCTGCAAAGAGATCATCTGCGGATTAATGGAAACCCCGCCATAAACCGCCAATGTTTTCACTTTTCTGGGCAGTCTTTCACCAAATGTCTGAAACACAACCGCTATCTGTACAGCCAGTTCACGGGTCGGAACCAGTATCAGTGCTGTGATATGCCTGTTTGGCGCTGCCGGTTTGTCCTGAAATAATTCCAGAATCGGCAAAACAAAACCAGCAGTCTTACCTGAACCGGTTTTAGCAATTCCCAGAACATCATTTCCTTTCAAAATTGCGGGAATCGCTTCCTGCTGAATCGGATAAGGTTGAGTATAATTCTGTTCTGCAATGGTTTTTAATAGTGGTTCGGACAGGCCAAGCGATTTGAAAGATGCGGTGTTATCTGACAATGGGTCAAAAGTTTTGTTAAAAGCACAAAGATACCATTACCTGCAAACATTTCAGACTAATCGATCCGGCCACTGCCTTACCTTATGACTTTACCGAACATTTACTTCTATCACAATGTCTTACAATCGCAGGGAATTTTTACAACAACTAGGATTTGGCGCCCTCCAGTTGGGCGTGATCAGCGCCATTCCGGCCTCAGTATGGGCATCGTCTCTCCAATATGGCCAGTTACCGAGAAGTTCGCCGGATGAGCAGGGGATGACTGCGAAAGGCATCATGGATTTTGCCAATGCCGTTGAAGCCGATAAGCTGAACCTGCATAGTCTGATGATTCTCCGGCAGGGAAAAGTAGTTGCGGAAGGCTGGTGGGCACCGTACGCGCCGGATCTGAAACATACGCTTTATTCATTGAGCAAGAGCTTTACATCCACGGCGATCGGGCTGGCCGTAGCAGAAGGTAAGCTGACTGTTGAGGACAAGGTTATTTCGTTTTTCCCAAATGATAAACCGGCGACTGTAAGTCCTAACCTCGCTGCGATGCGCGTAAAAGACCTGCTAACCATGTCGACGGGCCACGATAAAGATTCCACGCCAGCATTGCGGGGAGGACCGGATAAAAATTGGGTAAAATCATTCCTGGCCCAGCCTGTGGAGCATACGCCGGGGACGTTTTTTGTGTATAACAGTGGCGCAACCTATATGCTTTCCGCCATTATCCAGAAGCTTACCGGGAATACACTTTTGGAATATCTCAAACCACGACTGTTTCAGCCACTCTCCATTGAAGATATGGACTGGGAAACTGATCCCAACGGAATTAATACCGGCGGCTGGGGACTTCGGGTGAAAACAGAGGATATCGCGAAATTTGGCCAGTTATACCTGCAAAAAGGCGAATGGAATGGCAAACGGATACTGCCTGCGGCCTGGGTGGAGGAAGCGACGCGGTCACACATACAATCGAAAGGAGGATCTCGTCCGGCTGAGGAAAATGACTGGTTGCAGGGTTATGGGTACCAGTTCTGGCGGTGCCGCAATGACAGCTACCGGGGTGATGGCGCGTATGGACAATATTGCATCGTGCTGCCCAAAGAGGACATGGTGATCGCCATTACCAGCGAAACCAGCAATATGCAAGCCATTCTGGATCACGTCTGGAACCATATTCTAAAATCCGTAAAGATTGGCCGGGTTTCGGAAGACAAAGATGTGCTGGCAGGGTTGCAGAAGAAACTGACTGCATTAAATCTGCCGCTGACGCCAGGCAAACCGGAGGGCACCCTGGCCGCTAAGCTGAATGGCAAGAGTTTCAAAATTGCTGATAATGAACTGAAAATTAATAAGGTATCATTTGAATTCGCAAAAGGTTGGTGCTTATTCAGGTTAAAAGACGATGGCGGGGAGCATTTGATCGTGAACGGTATTGGCAGCTGGAAGATCGGCATGACGGACCTTTCGACATTGCCATTGAAGTTGGTACTTACGCCGGTTCCGGGAGAGATCAAATCCAAGATCGCGGGGAACGGTGCGTGGATCGACGATAATACCTTTGAAATGACCTGGCGTTTTATTGAAACAGCTCACTACGAAACGGTTACCTGCCAGTTTGAAGGCGATAATGTACAGGTTTCATTTAAGCGAAGCCTTGCCATTTTGGGTAATACCAAAGATCCCCGCCCGGTTTTAACTGGTAAAATGCTTACTTAGAATTATCTTTCATTCACTAACTCAATCAATTAATAACAACTTATCTGTTTCTATGAAAAAGAACATTATCCTTTCCCTTTTATTGACAGTATTAGCATTTGGAGCGCAGGCTCAGAAATTCAGGGCGTTGGACAAAAGTCCGCGTGATATAGCGTACTTCCCTGACCATTTCGCACATGATCGCAAGGATGGAGAGAAAGCATTGGTAAAAGTATCGTATAGCCGTCCATATTTGAAAGGCCGTGAGGCATTTGGCAAACTGGAACCGTACGGAAAAGTATGGAGAACCGGTGCTGACGAGTCGACTGAAATCAAATTTTACCAGGATGCTACGATAGGAGGCAAGAAAGTGAAGGCTGGGACTTACTCATTGTTTTCAATCCCTGGCGAAAAGGAGTGGACGATCATTCTGAACTCCGATCTGGACTATTGGGGCGCATACAAATACAAAGAGGGTAGTGATGTACTTCGCGTTATTGCTCCTGTGAAAAAGGCGGATGCACCGATTGAAAACTTCTCTATTGTTTTCGAAAAAGTGTCGGATACTTCGGCTAAAATGTTCCTGGGTTGGGATTCAGCGGTTGTAGAAGTACCTGTTACTTTCTAGTATTTGTATAAAGGCTTTTGGCACAGTTCTTTCCTGAAATTACCTCCTAACCATTGCAATTAGAAATATGGAGGATATAAATGACAAGATTGAACAGTTTTTTGAATCCTACGAAAAGAGATTTGAGAAAGGCCTGGCGGGGAATCCGATAGCGGAAGATACCGCCAATGCATTTGCAGACTTTTTCGTGGAAGCGAGCCCGGTGGGTGTGACCGGAGGGAAAAACGACCAGGATTTTCTGGATGCTATTCCAAAGGGATACGATTTCTACCGATCCATTGGTACTACCAAAATGGAGATCAGGCAGTTGGATATCACCGAATTGTATGAATTTCACTACATGGTGGAAGTGTATTGGGAATCGTTTTACGAAAAGGATGGAACCACCGATTCCATAGAATTTACGGTCATGTACTTTCTTCAGCATCTGGACGGGGCACTGAAAATATTCGCCTACATCACTGGTGACGAGCAGGCAGTTTTGAAAGAAAGAGGGCTGATATAGCTGGCATTATTATTGTAAAAGCAGATCATTGACTACAAACCAATGATCTGCTTTTTGCATTTAACGCCAAAAAACCATGAAAGGAATTCATATCAATGTTGCATGTTTTTTGGCGCTCAGTGCCATGTTGGCCTGCGGCAGTAAGGATAAAGAGGAGGAAGCTGCTGCCCAAAGTGGCCCGGATTCGGTGCAGACAGTTACGGATAGTCTCGTGCTACCGGCTCCGTTTGCCAGCAAATCAGTAGAAAAGCGACCGAAGGAGGAAGGATGGCCGGATGGAGTGACGCCGAAAGCTCCCGAAGGGTTTACCGTTACCAGATACGCAGATAAATTCAACAGCCCGCGCTGGACCTATGTTGCGCCCAATGGCGATGTCTTTGTAGCAGAGTCAAGTACCAAGAAAAGTGCTGACCGGATTACACTTTTAAGGGATGTGAACAAAGATGGCAAACCGGAGCTGAGGGAGATTTTTATAGAAAAGCTCAACAAACCTTTGGGGATGTTGGTACTCAAAAATTATTTCTATGTCGCGAATACAAATGGGTTGTACCGATACACATATAAAGAAGGAGAGACTAAAATAACCAGCAAAGGAGAGAAGATACTTGACCTGCCGGCTGGGGGATATAACAATCACTGGACGAGAAATCTGCTTGCCAATGCGGACGGTTCGAAGATATATGTATCTGTGGGATCGGCCAGTAATGTGGCGGACCATGGAATAGCTGTGGAAAAGCGGCGGGCAAATATTCTTCAAATCAATCCCGACGGTACCGGAGAAAAAGTGTTTGCCAGCGGTTTGCGAAATCCGGTAGGAATGGACTGGGCACCGGGCTCCAATGAACTCTGGACTGCTGTGAATGAGCGAGATCTACTAGGCGATGATCTGGTGCCCGATTACATTACCAGCGTGAAGGAAGGCGGTTTTTATGGCTGGCCATATGCTTACTTTGGTAAAAATGAAGACCCCAGACGAAAAGGCGAGCGTCCCGACTTGGTGGCTAAGACCTTAGTCCCGGATGTCCCGGTTGGGTCACATACTGCCTCACTAGGGTTGGCGTTTTATGATAAGACCAAGTTTCCGGCCAAATATCAAAATGGTGCTTTTATTGGTCAGCACGGTTCGTGGAACCGCTCGCAGCTGGCTGGATATAAAGTGGTATTCGTTCCATTCAAAAATGGAAAACCAGCCGGGAAGCCGGAGGATTTTCTGACCGGCTTTGTTGAAAATGAAGAGAAAGTTTACGGTCGTCCGGTTGGAGTGACAGTCATGGAAGATGGCTCGCTACTTGTAAATGACGATTCGGGAAATACGATATGGCGCGTAACCGCCAATTAAGACATTAGCTATGAGGGATAGAATAGCGGCCTGGTCGGGATGATCAGGCCGCTTTTTTGTGATTTGAAAAAAGATTTTAAAATAAATTCTGACAAATGTTTGGAAAAATATACCAATAGGTATATTTTTGTATCGTTAATCTTAATCACATGAATAAGGCAGAAAAAACCAGGCAATTTATCATCGAGAAAACCGCACCGATTTTCAATGTGAAAGGGTATGCGGGTACTTCGCTCAATGATATGCTGACGGCGACCGGCCTTACCAAAGGAAGCATTTACGGCAATTTTCAAAATAAGGATGAAGTTGCCCTGGCCGCATTTGATCATAACGTTAAACAGATGTTCGGTGTGATCAAAAGCGAAATGGACAAGCAGACGTCGGTTAAAGAGAAGCTGCAGGTTTACGCCAGTGTTTACGAAAACTTTATGGGTAGCCGTTTTCCCGAAGGAGGCTGTCCGATCCTTAATACTTCCACAGAAGCTGATGACACCCACCCTACACTCAGGAAGAAGGCTGCTGATGCGATCACGTCGTGGAAAAACAGCATTGCGACGCTAATTAAAAAGGGAATCGCAGACAATGAGTTCAGCGCAGAATTGGACCCGGAGCAAATTGCCATTACCATCGTTGCGCTCATTGAAGGAGGCATTATGGTGAGCAAGGTAACGGGCAATCTCAGCTACCGGACATGCATTATGAAATCAGTCTCAAAAATGATCAATGATTTAAGCTAAAAAAAATTTTAAACTAAAATATACCGATCGGTATATTAATATTCAAATCAATTCAATAATACAAAAATGAAAACTTCAGGAAACACAATATTAGTAACAGGCGGCAGCGCCGGAATCGGTTTTGAGATCGCAAAAGCTTTCTCTGAAAAAGATAACCACGTGATCATCACCGGAAGAAATGAAGAGAGATTACAGAATGCGGCTTCAAAACTTAAAAATGTAACACACATCGCCACGGATGTTACAAGTGCAAGCGATGTGGCCAACCTGGTAGCGATCCTGCAAAATGATTTTCCTTCTTTGAATGTCGTGATCAACAATGCTGGCAAAGCTTCCTACTACGGTCTGGACGAAAATGTGGATGCTTATACCAACGCGGAAGAAGAAATGCTTACCAACTACCTTTCGGTAATTCGCCTGAACCAGTTATTGTTGCCATTGCTTAAAAATAACGGCGAAGCAGCCATCGTGAATGTGTCCAGCATCGCCGCTTTTGTGCCGAACCATGTGATCCCAACTTATGCCGCGAGTAAGGCAGCATTGCATTCATACAGTCAGTCACTTCGGATTGCTTTGGGAAAAGCAACAGATATCGAGGTATTTGAGCTGATGCCGCCGCTGGTTAATACTGAATTTTCTACTGAAATCGGTGGTGAAAATGGTATTCCTCCCAAAGAAGTGGCAGACGACCTGATCAATGCATTTGAAAACGATACTTATGAAATACAGGTTGGGCGCACCGCACAGCTTTTCCAATTGTTTTTACAGTCTCCTGCCGATGCTTTACTAGCCATGAATCCTGGTATTCAACAGAAAGTGGCTTAGCCGTTTGTTGTTCATTTCAATATTAATCCTACAACTTATATTATCGTGAGAGAGAAAATCGCTTTTGCTATGATCATGGGAATTATCACGACGGGTATAATTTCCTTTACTTTGATTTCTATAAATATTGGATTTGTTCCCAATTTTTTGGTGATTTGGCTGAAATCTTGGAGCATGGCTTATTTATTGGTCATTCCCGTGATATTACTGGTCGGGCCGAAGGTTCAAAAACTGGTGAATGGCATGTTCAAAGATGCAGTGACTCAGGAGATTGACACATAACTTCTGATGTCTTCGAAAAACTTCTAAAATTTTTATGAAAAGAGTAGTTGTTACAGGTCTGGGAGTCATTTCTCCCCTCGGAAATTCAGTAGACGAATTCTGGGAAAATATTGTCAATGGTGTTAGCGGTGCCGCCACCATTACGAAGATGGATGTTTCCAAGTTTAAGACGCAGTTTGGATGTGAAGTGAAGAACTTCAACCCGGAGGATTTTATCGAAAAAAAGGAACTTAAAAAGTACGACCTGCATACCCAATACGCCATTGCAGCGTCGGATATGGCTATCAAGGATTCCGGTCTGGATTTTGCCAACATTGACGTGACTGAACGCTACGACATGGGCGTGATCTGGGCGACCGGTAATGGAGGAATGGGCACTTTTGAAGAGCAATTGCTGGAATTTCACGCTTCGGGAGGTGTACCAAGGTTCAGTCCTTTCTTTATTCCGAAAATGATCGTGGACATTGCGGCGGGTGTTATTTCTATCCGTCACAAACTGCACGGACCTAACTATTGCACGGTTTCGGCCTGCGCATCTTCCAATACTGCATTGATCAGCGCTTTCGATACCATTAGAATGGACAAAGCGAAAGTAATGATAGCAGGTGGTTCGGAAGCTGCGATTATCTATTCTTCCTTGGGAGGATTTGGTTCAGCCCAGGCACTTTCAAAAAGAAACGATGATCCTGAAAGAGCTTCGCGTCCATTTGACAAAGACAGAGATGGTTTTGTAATGGGTGAAGGTGCCGCTGCACTGATCCTGGAAGACCTGGATTATGCCGTAGCGAGAGGTGCGAAAATATATGCTGAAATTGTCGGTGGTGGAATGGCAGCTGATGCTTATCACCTTACGGGAACACCGCCTGACGGAATGGGCGCTGCCCTGGGAATGAGAAAAGCGTTGAAAGAAGCGGGGATCGCAGCGGATCAGATCGACTACGTGAATGCGCACGCTACGTCCACGGGATTAGGCGATATGAGCGAGTTGAATGGTATGAAAACAGTGTTCGGTGACCATCAGGTTGCAATCAGTGCTACGAAGTCGATGACAGGACATTTGTTGGGAGCGGCCGGAGCATTGGAAGCAATCATTTGTACATTAGTGGTTCAAAATGACATCATCCCGGGTACTATTAACACGGAAAACCTGGACGAAAATATCCCCGACGGAATGAACATTATCCTGGGTGACTCCGTGAAACAGACCGTTAACTACGCGCTTAATAACACATTCGGTTTTGGAGGCCACACTGCTACCTCCATCTTCAAGAAATATACAGCGGAATAAACGGCTAGTCTGTCAATTCCGAAAGTACTTCAACTACCCCGTTTTCATCGTTGCTTTTGGCGATGAAACGGGCTATTTTTTTGATGTCCGGGTGCGCATTGGCCATCGCGTAGGAGTAATGCGCTTTGGTCAGCATTTCGAGATCATTCAAGTAATCTCCGAAAACCATCGTTTGATCAAAAGTCACATTGAATTTTTCCTGAAGAACCTCCATTGCCTTGCCTTTATTGGCATCTTTATGCGAAATATCCAGCCAAATTGGCCCTGAAACCTTCACTTGCAGGCTGTTTTGGTAGTGTTTGTAATGCGGATAACTGTTGCCCTCGGAACCGGCCAGATCGCATAATGTAAACTTCAAAAACTGATCATCCTCAATTTCAGTAAGATCCTTCACGACCTCATACCTTTCAAAATACAATTTCAGGTGATTGATGAACTCAGGTTCGTCGCTTTCCACGTAGGCTTTTTTCTTCCCGCAAATGATCGGATAAGTGTTCGGGATATTTCGGGATTTTGATACCAATTCTCTAACAATCTGATGGTCAATGGCCTGAATGTGGATTTCCTGATCCTGAAAAACGATGTAACTGCCGTTTTCAGCAGCAAAAATGACTTCGTCTTTCACCTTGTCAAGCGCTTTGGTGAGATTAAAATACTGACGTCCACTGGCAGCTACGAAAATGATCCCATGGTCTTTTAATTTTCTGAAAACCGGGTAAAATGCTTCATTTATCTCATGTTTTGAGTTCAAAAGCGTACCGTCCATATCCGTGGCCACCAGCCTGATATCCGAAAAAGTCATATTATTTTTAAATGTTAGCTACTTAATCAAGCCAAATATACACGCTATGGTTCAAGTATGACATGTTTTTTAGGTTGACTAATTATTCAGACCCAACCGGACAATCTTATTTTTCTCACATTTGACACGAATTAGTCCAACCGATGAACTGGCTTTTTTATTCTGTTGTTGGAACAATTGTCCACCGCGCAACGTTTGCCGGGCGGCGTTCGCCGGGCAACAGGCTCAATACCACCACTTCATGAAATTTTCAAAATATTACCTCATCGCATTTCTTTCCTTCGTTATCTGGGGCTTTTTTAGTCTGGCATTAAAGCCGCTGCACGATTACCCGTCTCTCGACATTCTTTTTTACCGCGTATTTATGTGTGCGGCGATCATGGCAGTGATCAGCCTTTTTGTTCGCGTCAAAGTATTGAAAGAGAACATTCAAAAGTTTAAAGAAATGCCTGTGGCTCAGCGGAAACGCGTTTCGCTGCTGACTTTAGCTGGTGGGGTATTGCTGACCGCCAACTGGTTTTTCTTCATTTATGTGATGAACCATATCAGCGTCAAAGCAGCTTCCTTTGCGTATCTGGTGTGCCCTATCATGACCACCGTAATCGCCTATTTCGTGTTGGATGAAAAACTGAGCAAATGGCAATGGACGGCGGTGTTGATGAGCGTACTGAGTTGTATGTTGCTGTCTTTCAATAACATTGCTGACATTGCATATAGTCTGATTGTGGCAGCTTCCTATGCATTTTATCTGGTAAGTCAACGGAAAAATATAGGTCTGGATAAATTCCTGGTACTCACTGTACAGATTCTTTTTTCGGCCCTGATATTACTGCCATTTTACCCAAAATACAGCGTAGCGCTTCCGGTAGAATTTTCTTTTTATGCATTGATAGCCCTGATTGCCATTGTTTTTACAATTCTGCCGTTGTTTATGAATCTGTATGCATTGCAGGGAGTTACTTCTTCCACTATGGGGATTTTGCTTTATATTAACCCGCTCATGAACTTTGCGATCGCCTTGCTATACTTCAATGAGCCGATCAATTCCATCCAAATTATCGCGTATTCGCTGATCCTGATCTCCATTGTGGTGTTTAACGAGCGGTTTATTTTTGGAAGAAGGCGGGCTGCGCTGGTTTGACTTTCTGGTATGCTACGGACTGAATGAATCCGCGATAGTGGTAGCTTTTGTGAATCACATTGTATTCTCCCAGGCGAAAGAGCGCTTCCATTTCGGGTAACTTGCTGGCTTCAACGCGACATACTATTTTGAAGAACCAGTACATACTTTTGAGCAGGATCTTTTGCCAGATTCCATTGATTTTTTTATCAATATAAAAATCAACAAAAAGCCATTTACCGCCTTCAAGCAATAACTGGTCTAGTTTTGCAAAAACAGCTGCCGCTTTGTCGTTACCGAAGTTATCGAACAGAAAAGGGGTCATTACCACGTCAAATTTTTCGGACGATTCAAAATCTTCAATGGTTGTGTGAATGAATGAAACCGGGTTTTGTTTGGCATTCCTCTTTTTAGCCAGGTCAATCATTTTGCCAGAAATTTCAACATAGGTAACGACGAACCCGCTCGGATGAATTTTCGCCAATTCTTCCAATATCCAACCGGTACCGCCACCCACAATGAGCAGACGGCACGGCACATTCAAAAAAGGAAGCACTACTTGCTGCGCATGCACGATTGAGTTTCGAAATACCAGCCTGCTGAGCATATCATAACTCCCCGCGACCTGATCGTAATTGTTAGTCATGCTGTGTGTTAAATGCTTATAAAAGCTGCTCAAAAAAAATACCAGTAATACCGCAAACCGCTTTGACGAGCAACAGTCCGTCGATCACAATGAGGTAGTAAAGAATTTTGCGCGGTCGGTGAAGCGAAAAGGCGACAACTAAAAGGCAGACAAATGGGATCAGGTTCAATAAAATGGTAGGCGTACTGAAATGTCTGTAAGCCGCAAATGTGAGAAAGGAAAGCAGGCCTATCAAAAGTAGAGGTACCAGTACATATGAGATCGTATTTTTCAGCCCCATCCTGACTGCGAATGTTTTGAGTTCAATGTTGGCGTCATCTTCGTAGTCTTTCATGTCAAACATAATGGCATTGACGGTACAGAACATCCAGTTCTTTACAAATAACCAAAACATCAGAACCGGCTCCTGAATGGTGATTCCCTGCTCGATCCGCACCACAGCGACCGGAAAAAGATTCACACAGCCCGCCCACACAAACCCGATCACGAATGCTTTGAACCAACCCGTTCTTCGCAGATTTAATGATATAAGTGATTCAGGCAGAAGGCCGTAGTAGAGAATAGCAGCAGCCGGTACCGTTGCCAGCAGTATCCAGTAATAGAATGGTAAACTGATGATCTTGGCAAAATCCTTCATTAAAATCCAAAAAATCAGCGCGCTGCAAACGAAAATCAATGTCACCTGGCTTGCCCGTACAAAACCGGGATGTACTCGGTACCATTCCGTTCGCGGGTTGGCAGAAACAGTCAGGCTTACCGGAACGGAATACGCTTTGGTATAATAAAAAACGGTGGCGCTAAAAAGCAGAATGTAGTAAGCAGCAGAGTTAAGCGGCAGGCCGAGCTGGAAAGCAGTTTCGACAGACAATGCCACGGCCAGCAAACCCACGAAGTAATTTGCAAAGAAAATGAAAGCTACAATTCTGTTCCCCATGTGCACATTTTAAACCATTGGCGGCAAGGATACCTCAGGAATAATACAATTAAAATATCGATTTAGAATTTTTAAAGACGGCTAGCTAATCTACAACGAGATTCCTTAAATTAGAAAACATATACAATTCTTAAACCATCACTTAAATGAAAAAAATCTCCCTGATTTTTACCCTGGTCTTTGCATTTTATGTCAATCCGGGATTCTCTCAGAGTAAAGATCCGATCGTGGAAAATATCGTCAAAGAAGCTACGGAAAATTCACAACTGGAAAAACTGGCGCATGAGCTGATGGATGTGATCGGCCCGCGGCTGGTGGGTTCGCCGCAAATGCAGCAGGCGCATGAGTGGGCCGTGGGCAAGTATAAAGGATGGAACATTACCGCCAAAAATGAAAAGTGGGGCGAATGGCGCGGATGGGAGCGGGGTGTTTCGCATATTGATATGGTAGCTCCGCGGGTGAAATCACTCGAAGGTATGCAGCTGGCATGGAGCCCGGGAACGGCAGGAAAGACGGTCACAGCCGATGTAATTATCCTTGCTGATGTGGCTGATTCGACCTCTTTCCAGAAATGGCTGCCGTCGGTAAAAGGTAAATTTGTAATGATCAGTATGAACCAGCCAACTGGTCGCCCTGATTATAACTGGCAGGAATTTGGCACGAAGGAGTCATTTGAAAAAATGAAAAAAGACCGTGACGCGCAGACTGAGGCCTGGACCAATCGCTTAAAAAAGACCGGATATACCACTCGCACATTGCCTGTTGCATTGGAAAAAGCGGGCGCGGCTGGCGTGGTAATGTCTTATTGGTCAAAAGGCTTTGGTGCGAACAAAATATTTGGGGCTTATACCAAAATGGTTCCTACTATTGACATTTCGCTGGAAGATTACGGACTGCTTTACCGCCTTTCCGAATCAGGACATACGCCGAAAATCAGCGTGCGGGCGGATGCCAAGGAAACTGGCGTGAGCCAGACTTTTAACACGATCGGTGAAATAAAGGGGACTGAAAAACCCAATGAATACGTGATCCTCTCAGCCCATTTCGACTCCTGGGACGGTGGTACCGGAGCCACAGACAATGGTACCGGGACGATAGTAATGATGGAAGCCATGCGCATCTTGAAAAAAGTGTATCCTAATCCAAAACGTACGATCCTGGCAGGACATTGGGGGAGCGAGGAGCAGGGACTGAATGGTTCGCGTGCTTTTGTGGAAGACCATCCTGAAATTATTCAGAATATACAGGCGGTTTTTAATCAGGACAATGGTACTGGCCGGGTTGTTAACCTGTCGGGACAAGGCTTCCTTAATTCTTATGAATACCTGAGCCGCTGGCTGACGAAAGTGCCTGAGGCTATCAAAACGCCGATTGAATCCAAGTTTCCCGGAGCACCCGGTGCGGGCGGTTCCGACTTCGCATCATTTGTAGCTGCGGGAGCTCCTGCGTTTTCACTCAGCTCGCTTAACTGGTCGTACGGTACCTATACCTGGCATACCAACCGCGATACGTATGATAAAATCGTGTTTGACGATGTTCGCAGCAATGCGATCCTGGCGGCTATCATGGCCTATCAGGCTAGCGAAGATCCGGCCAAAACATCCCGCGAAAAGAGTATTCTGCCTGTGAATGCGAAGGGTGAGCCCGGGGCATGGCCAGAGCAAAGGAAACCAACGCGCAGAGGCGGTTTGGATTAACGAAATCATACCTTTTTATTGAAAGCAAAGACTTATATTGTCTTTGCTTTTTTTATTTCAACGAATACAAATACAATGCAGATTTTACAACGACAAGAAGCGGACGAAGACATTTTGATCATACGATCATTTGAACAAGGTTCTGAGCCGGAAAATCAGACTATGTTCAAAGCGGAGAAAGGGGAATTGTGGTGGTACTCTTCCAAAGAACTGTGGCTGGGCCTCGGGAAATCACCCAAGCTTCCCACTATCATTAAGATTTTTCGCTCGTTGTTTTTCAAACGAAAAGACCGCTGGCCGGACGAAATTATACTGGATGCAAGAGGCAGGGAGGCGGAATGGGCAGGTAATGCGATCAACGGGATTATTCTGGGAGGTTATAACCTGCAACTTTATAAAACAGAGCCGAAGCCGTTCAGTACATTTTTTGAGGAAGGTAAATTATGGGTTTTAACCGGCGTGGATACGTCCCGCGTGGATACGTCCGGCGTGGATACGTCCGGCGTGGATACGTCAGACTCGGATACCATTACAAACAGCATTGCAACTGCGCAAAAAACGGCATTGGTGCAGCTTCGGATCATGGATCTCATGAACGCTCCCGGTAACTACAAAACGCCAACTAGCCTGGGGCAATGGGCGAAGCATTCCGGTGCAGCGAATGGATATAGGGTGACGGTTTTTGAAAAAGAGGAATTACAGGAACTCGGCATGAACGCCCTGCTGGCCGTGAGCAAAGGCAGCGACGAGCCACCCGTGATGATCGTGACAGAATACACGCCTGAGCACTATCAAAAGACCATTGCATTGGTAGGAAAGGGTGTGACATTCGATACCGGTGGGATTTCGATTAAAACTGCTGCCAATATGCATCTGATGAAAAGTGATATGGGCGGCGCGGCTGCGGTATTGGGCACGGTAGAACTGGCCGCACAGCTGAAATTGCCCGTGAGGCTGATCGGTATTATTCCTTCCACCGAAAATTGTGTTGACGGCTCGTCGATGAAGCCGGGTGATGTGATCGGCTCCTATTCAGGAAAAACCATTGAAGTGATTGATACGGACGCGGAAGGCAGGCTGATCCTGGCCGACGGGCTGAGCTACGCGGTGAAGGAATTTCAGCCGGACGTGATCATTGATCTGGCGACATTAACGGGCAGTGTGATCCAAACTCTGGGTTATGAAGCGGCTGGCCTGTTTACACCTAATGATGAACTGGCAAATGCGCTATCTTCGGCTGGTGACGTGACGGGCGAACGCGTGTGGAGGTTACCGGTATGGGATGAATACAAAGAAGAAATTTCGTCCGACATTGCCGACGTTAAAAATTATCATGGAAAACCACTGGCAGGGGCCATTGTAGCTGCCAAATTTCTCGAAGCTTTCACGGGCGAACATCAGGCGTGGGCGCATCTGGACATAGCGGGAACTGCGTTTGGAGATACGGAATTTGCGCCTGGACGCGCAGGAACGGCGTATGGCATTCGCTTACTACTTGCTTACCTGACGACAGCAGGACAAGGGTAATCAGTGTTAATCGGGAAGAAAAAGTGAATTTTTGGCGGGAAGATTTAACACCGGCACTTCTTGCAAAATTGGTTCTTTTTGCTAGATTTGAGAATGTAAGCACGCAGTATTCAGCGGTTTGTAATACCTACTTTCCACTAATTTGATTTTTATGGCCCAAACGCTCACTTTTCTGTGCATATCGACATATTTCAAGGGAAATGATTTTCTGAAAGCCTGCAAAGAGGCCGGTAATAAGGTCTTTTTGATTACGGCAAAAAAACTGGAAGACAAACCGTGGGCCAGGGAAGCGGTGGATGAGTTTTTTTATGTGCAGGAAGGAGAGGACGGGACCTACAATATGAACGAGATTATCAATGGGCTTGCATACGTTATGCGAAGCAGGTCTATTGACCGCGTGGTGGCGCTGGATGATTTTGACGTGGAAAAAGCGGCTCATATCCGTGAATATTTCAGGATTCCGGGCATGGGACAGACTACTGGCCGGTACTTCCGCGACAAGCTGGCTATGCGTACCAAAGCAGCTGAGTCGGGCATTCTGGTCCCAGGGTTTTCTTCGCTGTTCAATGATGAGGACATTAATCAGTTTATTGAAAAATATCCGGGCCCGTGGATGATCAAACCACGCTCGGAAGCTTCTGCGACCGGCATTAAAAAAATGCATGACGCGGAGGAATTATGGAAAACCATTCACGAGCTGGGGGATAAGCGGCATGCTTATCTGGTTGAGCAGTTCAAGCCCGGGGATGTTTATCACGTTGACTCAATTTCGTATAATGGCCGGGTGATCTTCTCCTGGAACAGTAAATATCTCGCACCACCGTTTGACGTGGCGCATGGAGGGGGAATTTTCCGGTCGGTAACTGTTCCTTTCGATTCCTCGGAGGAGCACGCTTTGCAAACGCTGGCTGTGGATCTTTTAAAGGCTTTCGGGCTGAAACACAGTGCTTCTCACACGGAGGTTATCCGCTGCTATGATGATGGCAAGTACTATTTTCTCGAAACATCTTCTCGCGTAGGCGGGGCGAATCTTTCGGAAATGGTAGAAGCTTCTTCGGGTATTAATCTTTGGAAAGAATGGGCAAAGATGGAAACGGCTGAGGCGAAGGGAGAAAATTACAAGCTACCTCCTGTGCGGAAGGATTTTTCGGGGATTATCATTTCGCTAGCACGTCAGGAGTGGCCCGATCTGTCAGTTTTTAATGATCCTGAAATCGATTGGCAGATGGACGAGCCTTATCATGTAGGCCTGGTGGTGCGCTCCAAGTCGCGCGAAAAGGTGATTGAACTACTGGACAAGTACGCCGCTATTATTCAGAAAGATTACCATGCATCGGCACCGGCACCGGACAGGCCTTCGCATTAAAATCAAACGTAACCAACTTATAATCTTTTTGTTACCTTAGTATTTTGCCAGATAAGACAGACTCAACGGATTTGATTAAAGAATAGCATATTTTCATAACATTGCCTTGGAGCATTCAGGTTGTAAGCACATTTGTAGTACAACCTGAATGCTTTTTTTGTGAATTTTTAAATTTAATCACCCCCTTTGTCTCTTAACTATCAGGTACTTATGCGCAATTTTATCAAATCCGTTTTCTTTGTCTTGCTATGTGGAGCGGCTACGACAAGCTGTGATAAGAAGGATGACGAAGTGGTTCCTAAGCCCAGTATGACCTATGATGGCAAAGAATTTGAGTTGTCAAAAGCCATTATGGTCGACTATGGTACTTTTCCACCCAATGAAGGGAATGGCCAGGAATTATTCCTTTCATCTTCCGGTGTAACAGTCAGGGAAACGGCTGGAAAGATCGATTCAATTTATGGCCGCGGGCATGGCATCTTTTTTCAGCTTTTCGGAGCCTCTTCCAATCAGCTTGGTGAAGGAGAATATACATTTGACTTCTCCCAGGGCCCATTTAAAGCAAAAAGCTTCTTTTATTCCTACGCTACTTTTGACAATGACTTCACAGATTGGGACGCTGATTTGCATGAAATGATAGCCGGTACTATCTCGGTCAAAAAGATCAATACAGAGTATTCAATCACCTTCGATTGCGTCGAAAACAGCGGCAAACACATCAAGGGCTTTTATAAGGGAGCGTTGAAGGTGTATGATGAGAAGTGATTTTTTTGAATGCTATTTTTTTTAACACATATGTGACCTTTTCCCTGAATGCACGTCAAAAGAAGAAATTCTTTACTGTAATTCGGAGAAATATGAATGAAGAAGTTCAAGGCCTACAATTGTTCGTCTCGGTAAAAAGACTGATTGAAGAAAGTAAATTGCAAATCGCCGTTTCGGTTAATGCCAGTATGAGTCTGCTATATTGGCAGATAGGAAAAGCAATTAACATTGAAGTATTACAAGATAAGCGTGCGGAATATGGAAAGCAGATTGTTGGTACGTTGTCGCTGCAGCTAGAAGTCCAGTACGGTGCCTCTTTTTCTGAGACGAATCTAAGAAGAATGGTGCAGTTTGCTACCTCCTTTCCTGAGGAGAAGATTGTCGTATCGCTGATACGACAATTGAGTTGGACTCATATTCTTGCAGTCATTCCTATGGAGGATCCCTTAAAAAGGGATTTTTACATTCAAATGTGTGTTCATGAAAGTTGGAGTGTGAAGACTTTTCGTGACCGAATCAAGTCAATGCTGTATGAGCGAACTGCGATTAGTAAGAAGCCTGAGGAAACCATTGTTAATGACCTTGCTCTACTAAAAACTGAGCAAAAGCTCAATCCAGATTTAGTTTTTCGGGATCCCTACTTCCTCGATTTTTTGGGATTGAAGGATATGTACTCAGAGAAAGATCTCGAAACTTCCATTATCGTGGAGTTGCAGCGATTCATTACCGAAATGGGCACCGACTTTGCCTTTATGGCTCGGCAAAAGCGCGTCACAATCGATAACCGCGATTACTACATTGATCTGCTTTTTTATCACCGTCGATTGAAGTGTCTTGTGGTGGTAGACCTAAAAATAGGAGAATTTGAAGCTGGATTTAAAGGTCAAATGGAATTGTATCTTCGGTTTTTGGAAAAATACGAACGAATTGAAGGAGAAAACCCTCCGATTGGCCTGATACTTTGCACTGGGAAAAGTCAGGAACACATTGAGTTGATGCAGCTGGATAAAAGTAATATCAGGGTGGCGGACTATCTGACCGCATTACCTTCACAGAAAGATTTACAGGAGAAACTTCATAAGGCGGTGGAGATAGCACGCCTTAAATTGGAACGCCAGGTTCCGTAAACAGAAACGACCCGCTACTTACTAAATAGCGGGCCGTTTCTGTTTTAAAAGTCACATTTACAGCAACTTGAATGCTTGTCGGCCTAGCATTACCCAGTTTCCTTTTACTTTTTGCATGACAATGAAAACGCCAAGTCTTACAGCAGCGGGGTCTTTGCCTTTGTTGTGCGTATCGCCCATTAGTTTGTGGCGTACCATTGCTACGTCACCCGAAACGGATATGGTCTGTTCGCTCAGATCGATCTTTGTGAACTTGGACTCTCCGCTGGTGAGGGCACGGATAAATTCTTTTTGATCTTCCAAAAGACCATTGGAATGCCCATAAGACAATGTCGGTGCGGTCAGTTTTAAAAGCTCCGCTTCATTGGCATCAATGATCGCGACGCGAAGTTTTTCCACCGTGGCTGCTACTGCCTTTTCATCGGCGCTTTGTGCAAAAGCCAGAACATTTCCCAGTAAAAGAAACGCGGCTAGCAAGAATGTCTTTTTCATGTTTTTTTAAGTTAAGATTTTTTCGTCAATGGTCGGCGGTCACGTTTAAAACATCATTGCAGGCCCTATGCCGACAGCTAGATCGCCGAAAGCCTAAATATCAACCCTCTCCATTTTTGGCGCGAAGAAATGCATGACACCCCAGGCAATGAGGTAGGCAAATCCGCAAATGATGAAAATGATGTTGTAACCGGCACCAATGTTACCCGCTGCTTTGTAATTGTCGAGGATAATCCCTACCAAAAGCGGGAAAAAGATGCCTCCTACTGATCCCGCCATGCCGCCAATGCCCACGACTGAGCTGACAGCCTTTTTTGGAAACATATCGGAGGCTGTGGTAAAGATGTTTGCGCTCCACGCCTGGTGCGCTGCCGCCGCCAGACTGATCAGGATAACTGCCTGCCAGATATTGGTCGTGTACTGGGCGAGCATGATGGGTGTTACGAGAAATGCAAAAATGAGCATCGAGGTTTTCCTTGCCCGAAAAATAGGCCAGCCTTTTTTAATAAAATAGCCTGAAAGATAGCCGCCACCGATACTTCCGATCGTGGTAGCAGTGTAGACGATGACCAGCTCGGGACTGGGTTTCGAAAGATCGAGTTTGAAGGCTTCTGCGAAATAGGATGGAAGCCAGTAGAGGAAAAACCACCAGATCGGGTCGGTAAGCATTTTTCCGAATACAAATGCCCAGGTTTGTCTCACTTTGAATAGATCGAGCCATTTGACGGGAGATTCTTTGCTGGTATCTGGCTCATTATCACTGTGAATGTAATCGAACTCAGCCTGATTGACGCGCGCTTGTTTAGCGGGAACTTCATAATATCTGAACCAGAATATCAACCAAATAAAACCTAATGCACCGGTGATCAGGAATGCTTCCTGCCAGCCATACGAACCCAATATCCAGGGAACCATAATCGGTGCTACCACGGCACCAATGTTCGCACCGGAATTGAAAATACCTGTCGCCAATGCCCGCTCTTTTTTAGGGAACCATTCGGCCGTGGCTTTGATCGCTACCGGGAAATTACCAGCCTCGCCTAACCCCAATAGTGCCCGCATTAAACCAAAACTGATGGTACCACTTGCCAGGGCGTGCAGCATCGCCGCGATACTCCACACGACAACCGAAATCACATAACCTAACTTAGTCCCGATCTTATCAATAATAGCCCCAAAACCAATGAGCGAAATGGCATAGGCTGCCTGAAATGCCATCACAATGTGGCTGAAATCGGATTCCGTCCACCCAAAATCTGCTTCCAGGGAAGGTTTTAACAAACCCAGCACCTGGCGGTCGAGGTAATTGATGGTTGTCGCACAGAACAGCAAGGCCACAATACGCCAGCGGTATCCGCTCATTTTGTTTTCCATGTAAGGTTTTAAGGGTTATGTATAATTGAAACTGCTATGCTCCGGCGTACTCCACTTTTTCCAGAAATGATTTGAGTGTTTCCATTGCGCCATGCTGCTTAATGGATTCAAGATATGAGACGATATTTTGTGAAAGTACCTCTGCTTTGGCCAGATCTTTTCCCCATATGGATTGATCTTTTAGAATCGCTTTTACCGTTTCCGGCAATGTTGGGACCTGCCATTTTTGATAAAAATATGCCGCCTTTTGATCCTGGATCAGATAATGCGCACCATGAGCCAGCCCATAGTAATTATCACCATCCTTCCGAACTGCCTTCATGTAATAGATGTAAGCAGCAAATCCGAAAGCCATATAGTCGGGCACGGTTTCGCGAACCTTTTCGTAGTTCACGAACGTTGGCATGACCCTGGAAAGGATCTTGGCAGAATAATTCTGGGTAATGTTCAGCCATTTGTGCTGAATGTAAGGGTTTTGAAAACGCTCAATCACCTGACGGCTGAAATTCAGGGCAACTTCAGGATCGACCGGGTAGGGAATGGCCGGTGCGATTTCGGTTTCCATTAAATTGGCCAGATAGGTTGAAAAGAACGGATTTCCCATCGCTTCAACAACGGTTTTAAATCCGCACAAATGTGCCAGCCCACCACCAAGGGTATGTGCTCCATTGAGCAGACGTAATTTCAATTCCCGGTATAACTCAATGTCAGGTTCAATGATTAAACCGGCATCTACACCATAAAAAGGCAACTTTTTGCGGATAGTCTCGTCGCCTTCAATGGCCCATAAATGGTAATGTTCGGCGGTAATGAGCAGTTCGTCGCGGTATCCCAGTTCTGCTTCCAGGTCTTTGAGAACGGCTTCTTCAGGCTTACCGGGCACGATGCGGTCCACCAGTGAATTGCAGAAAAAGTTACTTTGTTCCAGCCAATCGATAAATGCAGCTTCCAGGCCATTTCTGTGGGCGAGTTCCAGCACGATCGATTCCAGCTTCTTACCATTATCAGTGATCAGTTCGGTGGGAATGATCACCACACCAAATTCTGGATTACCTCCAAAAGCTACGTATCTGGCATAGAGAAAAGCCAGCAATTTACCAGGAAATGAAACGGGAGGCCATTGATATATATCGTCCTGCACAAGCTGAATGCCGATTTCCGTCGTATTGGAAATGACGATGCTGACAGCGGAATTTTTAGCTAGATCCAGCACAAGCGACCATTGGGTCTTGGCCGATAAAACCCTGCTGATAGCCGAGGAAATAATGTTTTCTTCCTTACTTACGCCGTTTTCAATGCCACGGGTACAGATTGTGTACAAATTATCCTGCCGCTCAAAAGCTTTCAGGTCGCCATCGTCGGTTGACTTCACGACCACGATCCTGCCATTGAAAACACCCTGTCTGTTGGCTTTATCTATGAAATAATCAGCAAGTCCGCGCAGGAAAGCCCCGGTTCCGAATTGCAGGACTTTTTCGGGTAAATGAAAAATGGTATCGTCCGGAACAATAACCGACGACTGGCTCCTTAATTGACGAAGATTTTCTCGAAAAAGATTGCCCATAACGTTATGATTTTACTTTTTAACAACCTGTTTCAGTAGCCAACCGGCCAGATCTTTCCCTGCTTCAAAGTTTTCAAAGCTTGTATCAATCCTCCGGCCATCAACATATTCATTGTACAGCCATGGATCCCCCACAGCGAATACCAGCCCTTTTCCATATTTGGAAACACCCAAAATGACGTCACCTTCGTCAGTTAATACAGACTTAGCAGGAGGAGTCAGGATCAGCGGCGACAATTCTTTGATATAGATTTTATTGGCGGTTTTAAAAATCGATTTGTTATCTGCAGGTATCAATAATTTTCCTTGTTCAAACTGCGTCCCCTGAACCATATTCCGGTTTTTGTTGCTGAACTGAATGCCGAAAACCTTTGCCAGCTGATTAAAATGCGGGATTTCACAATTCGAAGTATCATTGGCCATCAGTACCAGCACACCGCCGGCTTTCACCCACTTTTCAATGGCGGCGATGTCATTCGAACCGATAAAGTTGGGGTTAGCCGTTTCTTTTTTGGTATCCGGGTCAACGATGATGTAAACGTCGATGCCTTTCAAACTGGCTGCGGTAGGAGCGGGGACAGAAACTGTTTTGGCCCCCAGCTCACGGATTGTGTTGCCCCATAGCCAGAAACCCGAATGCTGCCGATCTTCCCAGGTATAGTGAAATCGCTCATTTTCACCTGTCGCGCCTTTTCTGGACTCCTGATTGAAATGATAATCCAGCCCGACAGTCTTATTTTTTCCAACCGCAGTTTCATTCGCGATTTCCATTTCCACGCTGGCAAAAATGAATGGGCCAACACCTTTCAAATCATTTTTTCGGATCGGTTCGCTAAGATAATATTCATAGCTGCCGTCGCGGTACGGGGTTCCGCCCAAGCCGCCTACGCTCACCGTTTTGTTCAGGCTTAGCAAGCCATCGGCTTCTTTTTCTACGAAATTTTTGAGAATGCCCTGATACCCTTTTTTTGCATTTTCAGCAAAGGATTCGGGAATGTACCCAAGCCGCGAACCTTTGGCGAGCGCGTACACGAACATACATGAGGCTGATGCTTCAAAGTAATTGCCTTGCCGCGTTCCCTGATCGATCATCTGGTACCATACGCCAGATTCTTTGTCCTGGTATTTGGCCAAAACCGGTGCGAGTCTTTGCAGATATTGGATCAGATCGGCACGTTTTGGATGATCTTTGGGGAAGTAGTCCAGTACATCCACCAATGCAACGGCGTACCAGCCAATCGCCCTGGACCAGAAATTCGGCGATCTGCCGGTCTTGGGATCTGCCCATTTTTGCTCACGGCTTTCATCGTAAGCATGATATACCAGTCCTGTTTTTTCGTCAACTGCGTATTTTTCAATCAATGCAAACTGCTTTGCAATGTCTTCAAAATGATCGGGATGGTTGAATAACAAACTGTATTCCGCGGAAAACGGCTCACCCATAAACAGACCGTCGAGCCACATTTGGTTAGGATATCTTTTTTTATGCCAATAACCACCTTCCTTGGTCCGTGGTTGTTGTTCCAATTGCTTCCAAAGCAGGTCAGCGGCCTTTTTGTACTTTTCCTTATCCGGCTGAGACTGCTGGTATAATGTTAACAGTGCCCTGCCGGGAGGAATGTTGTCAATGTTGAATTCGTCGAATTTGTAGGTCCGGATACTGCCGTCGGCCCGCACATATTGATCAATGTCTTTGCGGATATATTCGAAATATTTCCCTTCACCAGTGCGGTACCATACTTTTTCAATGGCTTTGAGCATTAGTCCCTGCTCGTAATCCCACCGGGTAATGGTGTTTTTTCCAACCAGAATCGAATCCTTGTGTCTGGCAATAAAGGTATCGGCCATTTGACGGGAAAGCGGGACTTCCTGCGCAAATGCAGTAAAACCAGCTGTTATAGCTGCGAGGAAAAGTAAGGCCGGAAATCGTTGTAAAAGTTTATACATCAATATGTTGACAGTAGCTTTGGTTGATCACTTATTCACAAAATCTTCCCGCATTGGATTGAAAATATCAACCAGCGTACCCGGTTCGAGGCATAATGCACCGTGGATAGCATCTGGCGGAATGTAGTAGGCGTCCCCTTTTTTAAGTTTACCTTTTTGACCCGATATGGTTATCTCAAACTCACCACTTTCGACATAGCTCATTTGCGTATGAAAATGGCTGTGTAATGCACCAATTCCGCCCTTTTCAAAAGCTACCTTGACCATCATCAGGTTATCATCGTAAGCCATGATTTTTCTTTTCAACCCGCCACCCAAATCCTCCCAGGGAATGTCTGAATCTGAAATAAACTGTTTTCCTTTTATGCTTTCCATTTTAATTTATTTGAGATCCGCGATGGCAACCGCGTCCATATCCGTGTAATCTTTATTTTCTCCGGCCATGCCCCATATAAATGAATAGTTGGACGTTCCGCAGCCAGAATGCACCGACCAGGGTGGTGAGATAATCGCCTGTCTGTCAGCTACCCACAAATGCCTTGTTTCGGAAGGTTCTCCCATTAAATGCAAAATCCGCTGGTTTGCGGGCACATCGAAATAGCAGTATGCTTCCATTCTTCGGTCGTGAACATGCGAGGGCATGGTGTTCCATACGCTTCCTGTTTGCAATACCGTGAGCCCCATCACAAGCTGCGAACTCTGGATTGCGTCCAGGTGAATGTATTTGTAAATGGTCCGATGATTGGAAGTTTCCACGCTACCGATGGTAACTGGTGTCGCGTCTTCTTTGGTGAATGCCCGCGCAGGATACGAATGGTGTGCAGGCGAGGATAGCAAATAAAATACGGCAGGATTGGCAGGATCATTGCTTGATAATGTCACTTCCTGTGTTCCTTTTCCCACATAAACGCAACCTAGTTTGCTGATTTCGAAGACTTCGCCGTCCGCTGTTACTCTTCCGTCCCCGCCAATGTTAATGATCCCTATCTCACGTCTTTCCAGGAAATACTTTGCTTTTAAAGCGTCGTAGGTTTGCAGTGTAAGCGATGTCGTAGCTGGGATAGCCCCGCCGATCATCACGCGGTCGTAATGTGTATAAACAAAATTGATCTTATCGTTCTCGAAAATATCCGGTACTAAAAAATTCTCGCGCAAAGCCTCAGTATTCATTTGGGATACTTCTTTGCGACTACTTTCAAATCTGATTTGCATGGTTGGTGGGTTGTTTGAAATATTATCTTCCCATCCAGCCGCCATCGACGGTCAGTATGGTGCCATTTATGTAGCTGGATGCGTCGGATGCCAGAAATAAGGCTGGTCCCTTGAAGTCTTCCGGCATACCCCACCTGCCCGCAGGAATGCGGTCGAGAATGGATCTGCTTCTGACAGGGTCGTTTCTTAATGCTTCTGTGTTGTCGGTGTTAATGTAGCCCGGCGCGATTCCGTTGACATTCACGCCTTTGCCCGCCCATTCATTCGCCAGTGCTTTGATCAGCCCGCCGATAGCACTTTTGGAAGCAGTATATCCGGGGACATTGATGCCACCCTGGAAAGTGAGCAGGGAAGCTGTGAAGATGATCTTGCCATAACCGCGGGCCACCATTTCTTTTCCCAATTCCCGGGAAAGGATATACGGAGCGTCCAGATTGATACTCAAAACCTGGTCCCAGTATGCATCGGAATGTTCTGCGGCGGGCTGCCTCAGAATGATTCCGGCATTGTTGATCAGGATATCAATTTGTGAATGCTCGCTTTTTACCTTTTCAATGAATGCATAAAGGCTCTCCCTGTTTCCAAGATCGACCTGGTAAGGATAAAAATTACGGCCTGTTTGGTTAATGGACTGGTGAATTTCACTATCATTGAGGCTGAGGGAAGACGATACGCCAATGATATCGGCGCCGGCTTCTGCCAGTGCTTCCGCCATTGCTTTTCCTATTCCGCGATTACACCCCGTTATGAGCGCTTTTTTACCTTTGAGGTCAAATAAATTAACAATATTCATTAGGGGTTTCTAATTTGTCTTTTTCGGGGTATCCGATGTTTTTAGCGTCGCTCTAAAAGGGCGTATTCGCCAAACGAGTTTAGATTGAATAATTAGAAATATCAAATAATGAATTGTCTTTTTTTGTGCAATCGTTATCGGGAACGTTATCAGTTGAGACAAAGCAGAAAAAATGTTGTCTCGCTTTCGAAATTCTTCTGCATTTAATGCATTGACTTAGGTTTGAAAAAAGTATATTTAATCAAACATTAAATTGGAATAAACCCATTTTTCTTGGAAACAATTACCATAAAAGATATTGCCAAAGTACTGAACCTGTCGACATCGACGGTTTCGAGGGCTTTGCGCAATAGCTACGAAATTAATCCGGAGACCAAAAAACTGGTGATGGAGTATGCCGAGCGAATGAATTACCGGCCGAATCCCATCGCACTGAGTTTAAAAGACAGCAAAAGCAAGTCTATTGGGGTTATAATTCCTGAAATTGCCAATCACTTTTTCTCGCAGCTTATCAACGGGATTGAGTCCATTGCCTATAATCTTGGTTATCACGTCGTGATTTTTCAAAGCCACGAATCTTACGAACGTGAGGTCGCCAACACCAATTATCTGGTGTCCCGCAAAGTTGACGGTTTGCTGATATCGCTTTCCAGCCTGACTACTAATCTGAGGCATTTTCAGGAGTTGATGGAAAAAGGTCTCCCCATTGTTTTTTTGGACCGGGTACCTAAGGAAATTGAAACACATAAGGTAGTAGCGGATAATTTTGCAGGCAGCTACGAAGCCACGAAGCACCTCATTCTATCGGGTAGGAAGCGCATTGCCCATTTAACGAGTCCCATTTACCTGTCGATCACGACGGAACGGCTGGCTGGCTACAAGCAGGCTTTGGAGGATTATGGTATTCCTTTTGAAGAATCGTATGTCAAATATTGCCATCATGGCGGCAAGGTAGTGAGTGAAAATGAGGCTGCCGTACATGAAATGCTCGCGATGCCGGAGCCTCCCGACGCGATTTTCACGGCCAGCGATCGGCTTACCACCGGCTGCATGTCGGTTTTACAAAAGAGTAAAATCAAGATTCCTGACGAAATTGCGATCGTAGGTTTTACGAATATTAGTGTGGCCGAATTGTTTAACCCGCCATTGACCGCGGTTGTTCAACCTGCTATGGAAATGGGCCAACAGGCTGTGGAATTACTGATCCGACTGATCGAACACCCGCAGAAAACCGGGGACTACGAGATCAGATCATTGAAAACTTCATTGATTATCAGGGAATCATCTGGCGGTAAACCTGTTGAACAACAAGAAGCAATTTAAAATTAGCGCATGATAAGTCTGCCTATTGATGATGCCTTGTTCAACTACCGGGTTGCGGGTGTCGCTATCGTGAACGGGAAGGTACTTTTGCATAAAACGCCTTCGGATAACTTTTGGAGCCTGCCGGGTGGTCGCGCGGAGCTGTTTGAGTTTTCAAAAGATACATTGATCAGGGAAATGGAGGAGGAGACGGGGATGAATGTACAGGTCCGTGAAATGCTCTGGGTCTCCGAAAATTTCTTTCGCTATAACAACAAAAAGCATCACGAGATCGGGTTTTATTTCAAAATGACTATTCCTGATTTAACAAACCAGGACGATTTTCTGGGTACGGAAGGCCAGGAAGAGCTACTTTTTAAGTGGATTGACGTCAATGAACTTACTACCGTTTCGATATACCCTGAATTCCTGGCCGAAGAATTGGCCAGAAACCCATTGGAAACAAAGCATTTTGCATCGAACTTCCTGGATCTCGACGCATTCTAAGCTATTTGGTCATATAACGCCATGTAACGGTTCCGACGCTGTTAGGCATTCCGGTTTCTTCTTTTGAAATGCTCCCCTGCAACTGCCCATTTTTCTGACGCTCTACCTTGATTTGTCGCCAGGTAAAGTTTCCTTTTTCGTAGTCAAAAGTGGTACCGTCATCATCGTACAGCTTGTAACTTCCATTGCTTTCGCCGTAATGTCGAATTTCCAGATTGACTTTCTGTCCGGCTTTGGGGGCGTGGAGCATAGGAGGCATCATGGGTACAATACCGCCGTCCTTTACAAAAACAGGAATGATATCCAGGCCGGGCGAAACCGTGATCACTTCGCCGTCACCTGCCAGTTTTCCGGTGTAGAAATCGTACCATTTGCCTTTTGGAAGCACTACTTTTCGGGAAGTTTGCCCCGTGAAGAGTGGGGCTACCAGTAAATATTCGCCAGCCATATACTGGTCTTTTACTTCCTTCGTAACTGCTTCTTCGTAAGGGTTTTCCTGGTGATTGACACTCGTAATTTCCTTTTTGACCGAGTTTCCAAAACCCTCTTCCAGGCTCATTCCACGGAATGGCGGTGTACCTTCATAATGATACTTGGCGAATTCGGAGTACCAGTAGGGCATCATTTGCATGCGCAGCTCCGCTATCGCCTTGATTTGCGGCGCAACTTCGGGGAATGTCCACGGCTGCATGCTGCTCGACCACGCATTGATCATGGCCATAGGCGAAAAACAAACGGTCTGGAAACGTCTCAGCCATTCCTCGGCTGTTTTGGAAGCGCGTACCTCGGGAGTCCACAGTACACCGGCATAGCCGCTATTGATCAATGCGGTGATGAAATCTTCGTGACTGTAATTGTCATTATAAATCACATATGGAAATGAGGCACCTCCGGCATTGGAAGCGCGAACGAGCCCGTATGTGCGGGAATTATTTCTTCGAAACATTTCGTAACTGTGTTTCTGAACCAGTAATCCGTAAGTCTGACGGATTTGCTCGGAAGTATGTCCCGAAGGAAAAGTAGCGACATCGGGCCATAGGTAGGAATCGAAACCGTCTACTTCATCAATCTTATAACCGCCGATACCAATCTTAACGTGGTCTTTTTCAAACTGGTCAAAGAGTATTTTTCTTGCTTCGGGCATGGAAAGATCTGGTACCAGGCCGTTCCAAACGGTATGCGAACCGGTATAGGGTTGTATTTTGGAATATATACTGGCATCTGGTGAAACGTAAGGATTCGTCCAGAGATTGATTTTGACGCCCATTGCATCCATTTCTTTTACAAAACCGGCTGGATTAGGGAAACGGGATTTGTCCCATTCGAATGTGCAGGGATAAGATTTGCTTTGCCAGCCAGGTTCGAGGCCGATAAAATCCAGCGGAAAACCTTTTTCTTCGAACGCCTTCGCTTCCTGCTTAACCTGCTCGGAAGTGTACAGACGATGTACCCGCTGCGTAAAACCCAGGCCCCAGCGTGGTGGCAAACATCCGCCACCGCTCAGTAGATTGAAACGTTGAATGGCATTCAGTGGCTTAGGCCCTGCAAAGACGTAGATTTCTATCCCTTCCGCGGGAATCAACATTTCTACTGCATCGGAATAGGGGTGGGCGTCCCAGTTTTTGTCCGTATTGCGGTCCATGACCTTGGGCGGGTTCTTACTGTCTTTGCGAACATTGGATCCAGCGTAAACGTCAATGTACTTAGCTGAGTTGACAAACACGCCATAGCCTAACGAAGACACATAAAAAGGTACCGGCGCGTGAGTGCGGCCATTGTCGGATTTGCCGTAATGGTCGGCATGTAGCTGCAATATTTTACCACGCTGATGTACGGTTTGAAAATTTAAGCCAAAACCAAAAAGTTGCTCATTGGCTTGTAGCGGTAAACGCAAGTAGGTTTTACCGTGATTAAACTGGACAGTAATGTCGGCTTTGTTCAAAGGAAAATCTTCCTTTGCAAGCGTCTTCAAGGTAGGGGACGGGCTCGTATCAGCTGCTTTTAGTAAGTCATAGTCGTCAGGCTTGCCTACCAGGCCCTTCCAAACGCCGGGATATATCTCCTGCCATTGAATGGTTTGTGCAAAAAGGCAGGGCGTAATGATACTCAAAAACAAGGTTAGCAGCAGTGGGCGAATGGTATGCATGGAGTTCAGGCTTGGGCTTTGATTAAATCTATAAGTGTGTATTGAGATTTTATACTAAAATATTTTACAAAAAATAAGTCTATTAAATTTGTAGGATATATAGATTAATAATAACTTTGAAATCAGAAGCTCAATTAATACACAGCCCCTGACAATTATGTATTACGAAATTGAAGATGAACTGGGTAATGTTGCTACCCTTCAGATAAAACACCGCGTGACCGAAGAGCCGGTAGAGCCATTGAAAAATGGTGATCTTGCCCCGCTCTTTTATCTTAAAAATGAAGAAGGATTTCCTGTTACTTCGTTGACAGGTTTCTCGTTAGCCAATGATTCAAGGTCGATCCTTGATCTGGTTCAGTTTAAGCCGCTTGTGTTGAGTTTCTATTGTAATTGCTGGGGAAGTTACGCACCGAAACATTTGGCGATGATCCAGAAACTAGCACCTAAAGTGGAAGCTTTTGGCGGGCAGCTATTGATATTGACCAATGAAACGCAGAAGGAGATTGAGCGGATATCAAAGAAACTGGAAACGGAATTGCCTATTTACCACGATAAAAATTACAATGTGGCACGTTCATATGGGGTGTATTCCGAAACATCGCCGATCTGGGACCGGATTGCGGGTATTTCAGAGGAGGTTTTCACTCCTTCGCTTTTTGTAATTGGTAAGGACCGCAGGGTAGCGTACTCATTTTTGGATGAAAATTTCGATAATACGCCGGACGTGAAATCGGTTTTAAGGGAGATTTACGAATGGAAAAGTAAGAAATAGCATTGTTTATTAGTACTAGCCCGCATCAGCCAGGCTGTCATCCATTATATTTGACAGAGCCTGCCCGATGTGGGTTTTTTGTTGAACCATGAATTTAAATTATTGATCTGATATGGTTTTGAAGGCCAAGATCCAGTCCAAACTTCCACGGGTTGGAACTACTATTTTTACCAGAATGTCGAGGCTCGCGGAGGAGCATCAGGCCATTAATCTCGCACAAGGTTTTCCGGAGTTTGATTGTTCGCCCGATTTGCAAAAACTGGTTGATCAATACATCAGACAGGGCAAAAACCAGTATGCGCCGATGGCTGGGGTAATGGTGCTTCGGGAGGCGATTTCGCAGAAAGTTTATGCACTGGGGTCCCGGGAATATCATCCGGAAACGGATGTAACTGTTACCAGCGGCGCTACGGAGGCATTGTATGTGGCGATCAGTACAGTAGTAAATCGGGGCGACGAGGTAATCGTTTTTGAACCTGCATACGACAGCTATGTGCCTGCCATTGAACTGAATGGGGGTGTGCCGGTATTTGTAACGCTTGATCCGCAATACGAATCCATTGACTGGGAGGATGTTCGTTCGAAAATAAGTCCGCAAACCAGGGCTATTATCATCAATACTCCTCATAATCCGACTGGTAAAGTGTGGGAACTCTCAGATTTGCAGCAACTTTCACAGATTGCAGAGGAACATGATCTGTGGGTGATCAGCGATGAGGTCTACGAGCATATTGTGTTTGACGGCCGCTCGCACATTTCAGCTGCGTCCATTCCATCACTTGCGGAACGTACGTTCTTGTGCGGGTCCTTCGGGAAGACTTTTCACACCACTGGCTGGAAGCTGGGTTACTGTCTCGCTCCGGCCGAGCTGACGGTGGAATTCAGGAAAATACATCAGTTTTTGGTGTTTAGCGTAGTTACACCATTTCAGTTTGCTGTGGCCGAGTACCTGGCTGAGCCGGCACATTACCTCGAACTTTCGACTTTTTATGAGCGTAAAAGGGATCTTTTTCTGGATGCGATCAAGGACATTGGATTTGTGATGAAACCTTCTGAGGGGAGTTTCTTCCAGAATGTGTCTTATGAAAATTTATCAGACGAAAAAGATCAGGTACTGGCTGAAAGGTTAACCGTTGAAGCAGGCGTAGCTTCGATTCCGGTATCTTCTTTTTATAACGAAATTACGGATTATAAGACCCTGCGATTCTGTTTTGCTAAGCATGATGAAACACTTTTGCGGGCAGCTGAGGCATTACACAGAGCAGGCTGGTAAAAATGATTGGGATTTTTTTAAACACGAAAAAAGTCGTACCTTAGTGTGACAAAATTCGGGTGAAGATGAAAAATATACAGTATAAAATGCCAGAGCAAAGCAATCCTCTACGAATTGCGGCTGAGCCGGAAGTAATGTATATGGCCCTGAAACGTATTGATCTTTTCCAGGTCAGCCAGTTTCATGAGCTATCTCAAAAATTACCGTTTACCCAGGTAGAGTGGGCGGAGATCCTGCACATCAGTGACAGGACTTTGCAGCGGTACCTCAAAGAAAATAAACCATTTGAAGGTCTGTACGCCGAGCATCTTCATCAGTTGGCTAATATGGCCGAGCTGGGACTTCTGGTTTTTGCAACGAGCAAAGCTTTGGAAGAATGGCTGCGCACACCCAGGGTTGTGCTGGGGCAGGTGCAGGATTTTTCTACTCTGAAATCTTTCTGGGGAGTAAAGCTGATCTGCAATGAGCTGGGGCGCATCGAACACGGGGTTTACATATGATCGTGTACCGGCTGGCGGCAAAGCAATACATCAATGATTTTACGGGAACAGGCGCAAAGCTGTTTGGCGGACGATGGAACCCGGTGGGGCATGGCTGCATTTATGCCAGCGAGCACATTTCATTGGCACTCCTGGAAAAATTTGTCCACGCCAATCATAAGGAAAATATGGAACGCATTGCATTGCTACGCATTGAGATTCCGGATGATCCTGACCTGATTTTTAATACGGATGAAAAGCTTTTGAAAAAATCGTGGGCTGATGACATTACCTATTCACAATGGCTTGGGGAACAAATCCTTGCTGACTTGTCTATGGTAGCTTTTACAGTACCTTCTGCCATTATTCCTTCCGAGAGAAATGTAATATTGAACCCGGCGTCGACGGCGTTCAAGCAAGTGAAGTTTCTGGCGCCGGTGGATTTTGTTACAGATTTTCGTTTGCTCAGTAAGTTGCTTTCCTAATTCAAGATCAATCAACTACTTCTTGAAAAGTAAGGCTCTGATGGGTTGGATCTTGGTGATAATGAGGGTTGGAATCAATAGTATTAGACCGGAAATAATCGCAGTAACAATGTTGACCATTACAAAAATGGGCCAGTCGAAAACAATGGGGACGGTATCCATGTAGTAATTGACCGGGTCGAGCGGAATGAGTTTGAACTGGTACTGCAGCCAGCAAATAGCTAATCCGCTTATATTACCGATCATCAGTCCCTGCCTGACCATATACAGTCCTACCCTCAGAAATACCATTCGGATTTGTTTGTTAGGACTTCCCAATGTTTTCAAAAGACCTATCAATGGTGTCCTTTCCATGATCATGACCAGCAGGATCGAGATCATATTGAAACATGCTACGAAGAGAATGAGCGTCAGAAATACAGCGGTGTTACGATCAAGGAGTATCAGCCAGTCGAAGATCTGTGGGAATGTGCTGGTCACTTTTTGCAAGTATACAGCCGGGGGAAGCACTCTTCTTAAATCACCCGCGACAGCATCCAGTTTCTGAAAATCTTTGAGATAGATCTCATAAGTGCCTACGGAATCCTTGCCCCACCCATTGAGCCGTTGAACGAGTGCAATATCTCCAATGATGAGGTTATTGTCGAACTCCTCCATTTGGGTATCATAAATGCCGCTAATCTTCAATTTTCGGGGTCGTGGAGGGTTTTGCAGCGAATACATGATTACGTCATCACCCGTTTTAAGCCGGAGTTGCGACGCAATTCTTTCACTGATCAGAATTTCCGATGAGTAGCCGTATTTGATGGAAGTAGAATCGGTGTGACCGATCAGTTTTCCTGATATTAAATTCTTTTTGAAACTATCCCAGTCATAATCCTTGCCCACGCCTTTCATGACCACACCTTTAATCTCATCGGGCGTTTTCAAAATACCTGATTTGTGTGCCACTGCTTGCCAGCGTTTGATCTCCGGCATATTAGGTAATGCTTCCGACACTGGATTATGAAGCGCGAGCGGGCCCTCTTCATACGTATTTCCCTGTGAAAACGCGCTGACATTAATGTGCGCCCCGAACAGGAAGATTTTTTCCTGAATGGTTTGCTTAAAACCCAGCAATACGGCAAATGCAATAATTCCGACCGCTACCCCTACCGCGATACTGGCGACACCTATCCTGGAAACTGTGGCTGAGAAGGAGCCGGCTTCGTTATGGCGTATCCGTTTGGCGATGAATGAGGGGAATTGCAAGAGGAATCTGTTGGTTAATTTTTATGTTGACAAAAATAGAGAAAAACTTTGCCCGTACGAAAAGGCAAATTTTATTAAGTTGCCGGTATATCCATCAAATCAGTTTCCATGCCATTGATCAAAGCAGCTTCCGGGGTAGTAAATCAGACGCCCATGTCCTGGGAAGCCAATACCAGAAATATCATTCACGCTATTGAGGAGGCCAAAAAGCATCAGGTAAGCCTGCTTTGTCTGCCGGAGCTGTGCATCACCGGATATGGTTGTGAGGATTACTTTTTTGCACCGGATATGGTGGAGCAAGCCCAGAAATGTTTGCTTGAAATTGTGCAAGAGACAGCTGGGATCATTGTCGCCGTGGGGTTGCCGGTTCGGCATAATGGTAGCATTTACAATGCAGCCTGCCTGATTTCTAATAAGCAGATCGCGGGTTTTTACTGCAAACAGAACCTGGCCAATAACGGCATACACTACGAAGCACGCTGGTTCCGTCCTTGGCAGCCAGGCGTGGTGGAAAGCATTGAGGTAAACCAAATGTTCTACCCGATCGGTGATATCGTTTTTGATGTTGCAAGCGGGCCTATTCAGGGCGGATCACATGGAGTGAAAATTGCTTTTGAGATCTGTGAAGATGGCTGGGTTTCCAACCGCCCTGCCCGCAGACACTATGAGCGGGGAGTGGACATTATCCTGAATCCCAGCGCAAGCCATTTTGCATTTAATAAATTTTTGACCCGTGAAAAACTAGTTGTTGATGCTTCCAGGGCATTTTCTTGCAGTTATATCTATACTAATTTACTAGGTAATGAAGCCGGTCGTGCGATTTACGACGGTGACGCGATGATTGCTTCCAATGGTGAATTGCTAGCGTCGAGCCCCCGGTTCAGCTATGAAAATTTTGTGATTACTACCGCGGTGATCGACACAGAAATTACCCGACTGAGTCAGGTGCAAAGTAAAATTGCAATGCCTACGAAGGAAAGGACCTGGCGCATTCCGGCACGGTTTGACTTTCCAGAGTTAGAGCCCGTATTGCCGCAGGTTCCTGAAATTGAGCCATTTGAGAAAGGTGGTGCATTGAAGGAAGAGGAATTTGCGAGAGCAGTATGTCTGGCGTTGTTTGATTATCTGCGAAAAAGCCGCTCTAATGGATTTACCATTTCACTTTCCGGCGGCGCCGATTCTTGTGCTTGTACTGCATTGTGTGGTTTAATGATCAGGCTGGCGGATGAGAGCATTGGCATGAAGCGTTTGAAAGAAAAGCTATCATATATTAAGGAAATTCAATCTGCGAAAACAGAGGAAGACCTTGCGCGGTCGTTGATTCACAACATTTACCAGGGTACAGAAAACAGTTCGACTGATACACTTGAATCTGCACAGTCGCTGGCGGAATCGATTGGTTCTACGTTTTATAATATCAATATCAATGGCCTTGTCGAAACTTACAAAGGATTGATAGAAGGGCAGATAGGCCGGAAATTGAGCTGGGAGCAGGACGACATTGCATTGCAAAATATTCAGGCGAGGGTGCGTGCCCCGGGAGTTTGGCTACTTACTAATTTATCCAATCACTTGCTTCTAGCTACATCCAATCGCTCGGAAGCGGCAGTAGGGTATGCAACGATGGACGGGGATACTTCTGGCAGCATTAGCCCTTTGGCTGGGATTGATAAGCATTACCTCCGGCAGTGGCTTCGCTGGCTTGAAACGGTAGGGTGTGAAGTGAAAGGGAAGCACATTAAAATTGAAGGGCTTAAAAAAGTAAACGGTTTGCAGCCTACTGCGGAATTACGTCCGCTGTCACAAACGCAAACCGATGAGGCCGATCTGATGCCTTACGAGTTTTTGAATGACCTGGAAAAGCTTGCTATCCGCGATAAAAAGTCGCCATTGGATTCTTACCGGAATTTGTATGTTCGTTACAAAGGTCTTTACAGTACTGAACAGTTGCTCGGCTGGACGGAGCGTTTCTTTAAACTTTGGAGCCGCAATCAATGGAAAAGAGAGCGGTATGCTCCATCTTTTCATCTCGATGATCACAATCTCGACCCAAGGTCCTGGTGCCGTTTCCCGATACTTTCAGGTGGCTTTGAGAAAGAACTGGCCGAGCTGAAAGAGTATGTAGGCGGCGCTGCGATTCAGAATGGCAGGAAGCGGATTGGGTTTTAATAAAATCCTTTTATCGAGTAATATGTTGGTATTCAATTTTGTAAATTTACTTGCTAACCAAAATAGTCAAGCATTATGGCAACACTGACCGTTGAAGTTGAGGATAGGGAATTGTCTTTTTTTTAAAATCTTCTTGATCGTTTTCCTTTTGTCAGGATAAAAGAAGAATTGGATGATGAAGATACCGATGAGCAGGTTATTGAAAATATTCGGAAGGGCGTTGAAGAGATGAAACTTGTGGAGGAAGGGGAACTTGGTAGCCGATCTGCAAGGGAATTTATAAAAAGCCTATGAGTTATAAAGCTCAGAACTGGAAAAGTTATTTTACCAGATTGATCAAGAAGATCCAGAGTCGTGAAATACTAACGAGTTATATTACAAATCCTGATCCCAGCTTGAAACCCCAGCCAAGTGTAGTCTTTCGTTAAAAGATTGGGTTCCTCGCCGACCCAGATGGGCTTGATGCCTTTTACCTTGGATCTGTTGATGAATCCTCTGTCTTCGCCGCAAAGGGCATTAAATGTCGGACCGGCAAAAAGGGCGAACTGATTCCCTATTTTTTTCTCGATGCCAATCGCGAACTTGAACATTCCGAGGTTAATGTCTTCAATCTTTTGGTTTTTTAGAACGACAACGCTGCCTGTCGCATCTGCATTCACCATCCAGCCCCTGCCTAATTTCTGCGCAGTACCAAAGCCATAACCAAGCGAAACCAATGGTTTTTCTGACAAGAAACCATTGAAACCCAAACTAAAAATATTGTAAAAGCTGCTAACCCCGGTTTTGAACGCGGTATTGAAATAATTGAATTCGTCTGACGAAAATTCATAGCGACGGTAACCATTGCTCTGAACAAAGCTGAATAATCCAAGCGGAGCACGCGCGGAGGAATCAGCATAGTTTACAAATCCGATTTGACGGCCTTTGCGAACCGTATGCGCATAGTTGTAACCCGCTGAAAACTGATGCCCTTCCAACACACCGACCACTACATTACCCACACCTGATACCTGAAATCCTTTGAAATTTTTGCCGGTATAATTGATGAAATTGGCACCTTGAAAACCGGTGAAGTTACCGAGCGTCAGGTTAAGAAAATTAGCATACTGGAACCCTGTGACGTCGTTTCCGACAATGTTGCCAATGCCAGCCAGTTGAAAACCCGTTACATTTCCCCTTACTACATTGAAAATACCTCCTACCTCCAACTTGTTCACTCCAAGCGAATATCCGGCGATCAGGTTGATCGAATAATCGTTTACTATGTTCCCGCTAAGCTGGTGATTAGTCCCTAAAAACGGTAAAATGGATGCTTGAAATGGTCGATGTAAAGAATCCTCAATGTTTCTGGTGTGAATGGCCTGGCTAGCGGATGCGAAGGCGTTTACAAATTTGCTTTGAACTCTCCGGTATGTGCTTCTAAACTTTTCGTATTCAATCGCTGCCCTATCAGGTCCCCGGTTCATGGCCACTTGGGGTCGTACTGTGTCTGCAAAAATGACTGGAGCTGATGTTACCTGGAACTGTGGAATTTCTACTTTGTGATGCAAAGAATCAACCCGCGCCTTGGTTTGGGGCGCTAGCTTTCCAGAAATAGGTTTTAATGTGTCTGGGGTAAGTGTTATCTGCAAGTAGGTATCCTGCCGGTTTGCGATCGCAATGGTCTTTCCAATGTAATCTTCTTTCCGCACTTCCAGGCGAATGGCCGCTGGTGCAGTTGGAAGCCGGATTTTGTAATAACCGTATCGGTTGCTGACGGCAGAAGCCAATGTGACAGACTCGTAAATACTCGCATTGGCTAGTTTACGACCGGTTTTGGTATCAATGATGTAGCCATTGAGATTGAAATTATCAGGCTTCTCGGGTTTTTCGTAATCGTTGTTTTTTTGCAGGATAATGTACTTGCGTCTCTCTTTGAAAGTGACCTTGTCTTTGAAGATCTCATTCAGTATTTCCCTTACGCTCAGGTTTATAGCCTGTATAGAAACTCTCGATTTTACATCAATCATATCAGGACTATAAGAGAAACTGAAATCGCCGAGATCGCCAATTTTTTGCAAAGTTTCGTCCAGTGGCTGATTCGTTACCCGGATTGAAATGCGTTTTTCCAACAAATCCTGCGCAGACACATTCAAATCTGCGAACAACAAAATCATGAAAAGACTGAATCCGAAAATGCTGGTTCTCAAACCAAATGGATGATATGGGGATTTACTGACAGCCATTTCCATCCAGCCAGTATACTTTTCCTTCTTTTCTTAAATCCAGATCAAGCGTTTCAGCAATCACAGCCAGTGTAGCATCTAATGGTTCTTTTTCAAACCGTATTGTGAGCCGGCATTGAGCTATCTGTTGGTTGGATAGTCGCACATCTACGTGGTATCCTTCGCGAATGGACATTACGACATCATTCAGATTAGCAGCATTGAAATCGAAGATCTGGGTTTTGTAGCCCATGATGTTCATGTTGGCTTGCAAACTTCTGATCGTGTCTGCCAGTACTTCCGCACTTTCGCCTTTGATCAGCTCGATTTTATGTGAGGCTTTGCTCACTCGTACTTTGCCAGTGCTCACATCCACACGAACGGGCGCTTCTTTGTATGCTTTTACATTGAATGAAGTTCCAAGAACACGTATTTCTGTTCCATTCGCATTGATAATGAAAGGGTGGGCGCCATCAGGTTTTACATCAAAAAACGCTTCTCCCTGTAATGAAACCGTTCTGAAATCACCATTGAAATTTTCAGGGAATGTTAAGGAAGAGTTATAGTTCAAAAATACTTTGGTGCCGTCCGGCAGAATTTTTTCGGTTGTGTTATTACTAGTAGCAACCCGTTGTTCGGCAGAAGGCATTGAACGGAAATAGAACCAGCCAAATGACAGAACAAGCAAAGCGATGGCAGCTGCTGCCCAAACTCTGATGGGTAACCTTCTCTGATTCGTCGTTTGCGTGAAATCGATTTCGCGAACTTTTGGCTCGGGTTCACTGGATGAAATTGTCGCTGGCTTTTTATCCATCTTCATTTTCATCTTGCTCCACGCCACGTCGGTATCGACATTGAATTTCTTTTGAACCGAACCGGCATGATCCCAGATCAGACGGTAGTTCGCAAATTCCTGTCTGTTAAGGTCGGACTGCGCCAACCATATTTCTACTTGATTTTTCTCTACTTCGGAAGCGGTGTCTGCCAGATAACGTGCTAACAGCTCTTCCGATATGTGTTCATGAAAGTTCATGGTTACGATCTGATTAACTGTTCAACAATAAAATAAACCGGCCAAAGCAACGTCGGCAAATAATCCGCCAACTCCGCGCGTAATATCTTCAAAGCCTTACCAATCTGATTCTCGACGGTTTTGATGGAAATTCCCAACTGATCCGCTATTTCCTGATATTTCAATTCCTCAAAACGACTTAATCTGAATGCTTTCTGACATTGTTCGGGTAGGGTACTCACCGCTTTTTCAATGCGTTCTTCCAATTCATTGGCATGAATAACCTCCGTCACCGACTCGTACGAATGCGCTGAAAAATTCAATGTATGCTCCCGATGCACCTCTCTGACTGACGCGTGTTTGAATCGGTTCAAGCAATGATTATGGACCGCACGATAAAGATATGATTTCAGGGAAAGTGTGATTTCCAGATCTTCCCGTTTCTCCCAGATCGTCAAAAACACGGTTTGAACCACCTCTTCCGATTCCTCCTCGTCTTTAAGCAACGTACATGCATAATTACAAAGGCGTGGATAGAAGCTACGGAACGTTTGCTCGAAAGCCTGTTCGTCGCCTCGCCGTATTGCGCCTACTATATCTGGGTCGGAAGAGTACACCGATTTCGTTTTTTGATTTTCGGTCAAAAATAGATAATCTCTTTCGATTAGTAAATCCGGATATAGAAGAGCGGTCGCTGCCACGTTTGAAATTTCCTTTTGAACATGACAATTGAGGGAGCGCTTACCCCTATGAATAAAAATTATTTTTTTTGAATAGGGGGGTTAATACAGTGGGTTGTCTATTCCAAGCAAGGCAACGAACATTGAAAACCTTGTGATAGCATTCATTTCAATTACAATTTATTAGCCATGAAACATTTTATTTTTTCAGTTTTTGCCGGATTATCACTGTTAACGCTTTCGGAGTCTTGTGTTTATGTTAATGACGACGATATCGAACCACGTGGCGAAGGCACACGTACCTACGATTTCAAAAATTTTGATGAGCTGGAAATGGGCAGTGCATTTCGCGTCAATGTGATCGAAGGAGCAGCATTTGCAGTTTCTGCAACGGGCGAGTTGAATGACCTGGATGATCTTGAAGTTTTTGTTCAGGACGGAAAATTGGTAGCCCGCTACAGCAACAACTCCTGGAAAAACCGCAGGAAGCCCATGGATATCGACGTTACAATGCCGGATTTGGCAGCTGTTGATTTTTCAGGAGCCGTTACTGCATCAATAGAAGGGTTTGAAAATCTGCCTGAACTGGAATTCGAGCTATCCGGGGCAACGAAATGTGATTTTGAAGGATCGGCCAGAAATCTGAAAATCGATTTGTCCGGTGCATCGCGTCTGGACCTATTTGGAGATGGTAAATTTATGGACGGCGAACTTTCCGGTGCTTCTCAATTGAATGCATTTGACTGGGCAGCCGAAGAGTCCGATCTGGATGTTTCCGGAGCGAGCGATGCACGTGTATCCGTTTCCCGACTATTGGACGTGGATGTCAGCGGTGCCAGCAGCGTTCGTTACAAAGGTAGCCCGGCTGTTGAAAAGAAAGTTTCGGGAGGCAGTACAGTGCGTCCGGAATAATCAGGCTACTTGATCATCCCATATCTGGCCCGGGCCTGGCTCTTCGACATGCCATCAAAATGCCACCATTCGGTGGTATTGGTTTTGAACCCGGCCTGGGTCATTACTTTTCGGAGGATCTGACGATTTTCGATCTGCTTTTGGGTGAGCTTGCCTTTTTTCAACATTTCCTGCTCGGAGCGTGGATAGGCAAGCGGGCCGAAAAAATCAAATGAGGTACCCATGTCCAGCGGTTTGCCTTTTTCATCCACCACGGTCAGGTCTACCGCGCAACCGAAGTTATGGTTAGAGCCAATTTTCGGATCGGCGACATATTGTGTTTTACTTTTTGCGGGAATTTTCAAGTCGTCCAATGCATTCCAAAGGTTATATTGCACGGAATTAGGCCTTGCAGCATCGTAGACCAACAATTGATAACCTGGCTTGGATTGTTTTAAAAGCGTGGCTGCTTTGGCCAGCCGTTTCGCCATTTCGGGTTGCAGGTAGGCGCGGGTAAGATCTTCGTATACATTTTTCCGCATGAAATTGTCAGTAGTAGCGTATTTCAATTCCACGAGAATATCAGGATTCGCCTTTTGAACATCTATCAATCCCTGAATAATCATTTTTTGCTCAATGTCGGGAATGGTATTTCTATTCCATTCTTTTTTTAATTCCTGGGCAAAAGACGTGCTACCGAATACCAACAAAAGCAAACCTAAAAAAATGACTTTTTTGAGCATAAAAAAATGAATATCCCTGCAATGAGCTGCAAAGATATTCATTTGTATGAATGCCGGTTTTGAAACTAGCTACTAGTAACGCTTGATATTGATGCTGGTTAGGCCACCTTCGAAGTGAATGATGATCTTTTTGGCGGCACTATCATAACCTGGCGAACGATATAAACCGCTACTTACTTTGTCCAGATCATCCATGCTTTTAGCGTTTAATGCGCCGTCCATGTGCATTTCACAGCCTACCGATTTTGGTACTTCGATGGTAATGGACGCTACACCTGCCTCAATATCTAAATTCGAAGTGGCTAGCTTATCACCCATTTTAATGTCCATATCCGCAACACCTGTACTCACTTTCAGCTTTTCGACTTTATAATTACTGAAATCGAAATTGCCTTTTCCAGCGCCGATACCCAGGTCAATGTTCCATACCGGTTTTTCGTTTAACTGAATTTTGGCTTCATTGGAAATTTCGCCGTTTTTGATCTTGACATTTCCATCCTCCATTTTCAGGTTTACGGTCGCCGAGTTGTCGAGCTTATTGATGGAAGTATTTGATAAAAAGCCAACGATCGAACTTTTTGTATTGGCTTCGAACAACCGCTGCGTGTTACCATTCAGCGTGAAAGAACCTGCTCCGCCTTCCAGATGGAAATTAGCCTTCTGGATAAAATCTTCCATATCGTATTTATAGAAACCATTGATCGCCTTTTGGCCTTTGCTGTCCCAATGTTCCTTTTGATAGTCATGATCCTTGTCCTCTGCGTCGTCATTGTCATCATTATCGTCTTCATCATCGTTGTTGTTATGCCCATAGTCGTGGTCATCGTCGTCGTCATCATCATCCCAACCGAAATTCCAATTGTTGCCATGTCGGTCAAATGCACGGTCGGTACGATTGACAATTGCCCCGAATACCGCCAGTGTGATCAGTAGGCCAACTACCCCGCCGGACGTGCGTTCCCTGCCGGAAGCGAGCAACACCGCACCCGCAAGGATCAGTAAAACAGGCCAGTAGGGAAGTACTTCATCCCAGTCGATATCTAAAAGATTCATGCTGCGGAGGAGCCAAAGCGTTCCCAAAATGACAAGCAATCCACCCCAAACTATGCCGCGTGAGTTTTTCATAGTCTTATATGTTTGATCGGTTGGAAATATCAGAATGAAGGAAATTCTTTAATAAAAGCAAACCACCGGTGACAATGAGGATAATGGGCCAGAAAAAGCGGCCAAAATCAAACGCAGTTAGTTCTTCGACGAGAAACAGAGCTCCTGTGATGATGAGGATCACTCCCCAGAAAATATTTCGAAAGTTCATGGCTATGGTTTTGTTTAAAATGAAAGATACAAGAGAGTTGATAAGTCTTCTGCGATGCTAGTTCACCTTGATCACCTGATCGTCGTCTTCATCATCCGGTTTCTTGCTTTCGGGATCTTCCGGAAAATGTGTCGGTGTTGTTGAACTTGGCGTAAAAGGCGTATATGGTTGTGGATCAGGCTCTGGTACGATAGGCTCCGGCCCTATTGGCTCAGAGGGTACCGGGGGTGGTGGCGTAGTCGGATATACCGTGGAATTAGTTTCCTGCTGCTTGTCTCTCTGGCGCAGTATCAGAAATGCACCGATGGCGATCAAAACAATCGGCCAGAAATACTTTTTAAACTCATACCAGATCGGGAAATCATCAATCAGCATGACAGCACCGAAGAAAACAAGTACAGCACCCAGAATCATCACAGTCTGATCCGATCCCTTTTTGTCAAAGAATGGGATCGAAGGTTTGGCTTCATTAGAGTCGAAGCTGGTAGTGGTTGTATAAATTTCACCAGCAGGTCCGGTAGGGAGCACAGCCCAGAGAATAATGTATAAAATACCGGTCCATCCGAAGCTCGGAGGTATGGGCAGTAACAACATTACAACAAAGAGAACCCGAACAATTACAACGTCAATTTGTAAATACTGTGCAATTCCGGAAGCAACTCCTCCAAAAACTGCCTGGTCAGGTATACGGTGCAATTTCTTTTCCATGATTAGCTTAGCGTTTATTTGTAATCAAAGGTAGTAGGTAATGCAAGATACTGTAAACCGGAAAATTATTATCGGTAAAACGGCGTGTTAAACGGATATTTTTGAGGAGAGTTAGATTTTTAGGGAGAAAATGAGGCTATTGTTCTTCTAAAGCTTCAAGAATGTCCATCATGCTGCCAAAATCTTTGTAGCCAGGGCGTATCTCGTCGCTGCCGCGTAACGCAATGCCAAGATTTGGCAGAAGCTCAGTCAGTGCGCTGACAGTGAATTCATTGTCCAAGCCAAAGCCAATCAGAATTGGATATTCGATAGCCAATTGCTCCAATACCTTGATCCATGTTTCAGAAAGCTCGGCATTGTCGTCGCTTTCCAGGAGAAAATGGGTAACATCACCTTCATAACGACTCAGAATGGAGCTGATCTCGTCAGCTTCGTAAAGGTCTGCGCTGATCCGAAGTATCAACGGAAGGCTCAATTCGCTCCGTAAATAATTTAAAAGTCCGGGATCCTCAACCTGAATGGCATGCACCGGGTAGCTACTTAATGTCTTTAATATTGACTCAGCATTGGTTTGTGCCGTTTCTGCAACGAGCGTAACACCCGCCAGCCAGGAACAAATATCTTCGAATTTTTTGGGAGAGATATAATTTGGAGAGTCTTCATCTATTGAAAAACCAAGCATTTCCACACCCATTCCGGCGCAATAACGTGCATCGGACAAATTGGTAACATTGCTGATTTTTACTGTTCTTGTAAGCATTGGTAATAAAAATGAATTCGAAAACTAAACGGCTGCATGTTTAACAGTTTCTTCCAATAAAAGGCCTCGTAAGCTCAGATCTGCGTCTATTTCCGGCCAATGTATGCCTGAATCTGAGATCTGATATTGATATAAGTCGTAGTCAATGGCGCTTTCAAGTGCTGGATACGACGAAAGAGGTCTCTGGATTATACGTTTATTATTCAAGATAAATACAACTAAATCCAAATCTCTAAAAACTGTAAAGTGTCTAATTTTTAAATTATTACTCAGAATTATTTTGTCCAGATCGTCAGTGTCGATGATAATGTCGTTATCATCCTGAGCAGAAAGAAATTCCGTCAGATCCTTACTTACCGAAGGTGGAGCGCCAGGCTTGAATGATGTTTTCATAATTTTCGATAACTATCTCAATAATGCTCCGGAGCTCGTTTTTCTTAAATCCCCGGCTTTAAGAAATATCGAGTTCAGGTACTAAGACTATTCTGGCCTCACTATCTCCCTTTGAAACGTGAACATGAATTGGTTCATGCTCGTTCAAATAAAAGAAAAACCGAAATCCATTTATATAAAACGGTAGGCATTGCCAAAAGTACCAAAAAGTACGGAAAACGGAAAAGCGAAGAAAATAGGTTGTCAGATCCTATTTTCTTCGCTCTCGAGACTTAGCTTATAATGTTAAACTACTTCGCCGAAAAACGATACTTGGTAGTAGTATTATAGGTTTCGCCTGGTTTCAGCACGGTTGTAGGAAACTGGGGCTGATTTGGAGAATCAGGGTAATGTTCTGTTTCAAGGCAAAGCCCGAATCTTTTAGAATAAGTCGCATTTTTCCCTGTCAGCTTGCCATCCAGAAAGTTTCCTGTATAAAACTGAACAGCAGGCTCAGTAGTGAAAACCTCCATGAAGCGGCCACTTTCCGGATCTTTAACGGTTGCAAACAACATCAGGCCAGGCTCTGTTCTTTTGAGTACCCAGCAATGGTCATACCCACCACCGTTTTTGATTTGCTCATCCTCCACTTTAACAATACCCGCACTGATTTTGGTAGGTTTTCTGAAATCAAACGGAGTTCCTTCAACAGACTGCAACTTTCCGATAGGAATAAATGTGGAGTCAATTGGGACAAGAGTATCTGATTCAATCATAACCTCGTGATCCAGAATGTCTCTTTTCAGACCAGTCAAATTGAAATATGAATGGTTGGTCAGGTTCACTATCGTAGCCTGGTCGGTAGTAGCTGTGTAATTGATAGACAATGCATTATCATTATCCAATGTGTAAACCACTTTAACAGTCAGCGTGCCAGGATAGCCTTCTTCCATATCCTTGCTTACATATTCCAGTTGAAGACCAACAACCGAATCCTGATTTATTTCCGTAGCCTTCCAAATTACTTTATCAAAACCTTTTATCCCGCCGTGCAATGCATTGGGGCCATTGTTGATAGCCAAAGTGTAATCTTTTCCGTCCAATTTAAATTTCCCTTTCGCGATCCGGTTGCCATAACGGCCTACAAGTGCTCCGAAAAAAGGATGACCTTTCACATACGGGGCCAGTGAGTCAAATCCAAGTACCACGTCAGCCCATTCACCTTTTTTATCGGGAGCAGTCAATTTGGTAATGATACCGCCGTAATTCGTAATGTTGACGGTCATGCCGTTGGCATTGGTCAGCGTGTAAAGATCTGCTTTCTGGCCATCGGGCAGTTCGCCGAATGCTTCTTTGGAAATGGTACTGATCATTTTTTCTTCTTTGTTTGTTTTGGAGCAACTGAAAAGGCCAAATCCGATCAGTGCGGTGAGTAAAATGGGTAGTCTTTTCATAAGTAAAGGTTTAGCGTTTGCAGGTTTGCTGGAACAGGTTAGTTAATGATTTCTTCGGTACCGGTCGTGATTTTCACTTTATAGCACGGCAGATCGATCTGATATTTTTCGAGATAGGCGCTTTTCATTTGTTTTTCAAACTCAGGAACGGCCTCTTTTTTTACAAGATTAATCGTACAGCCGCCAAATCCTCCTCCCATCATTCTCGCTCCCAGTACGGCCGGGTTATCTTGCGTTTCGGCAACCAAGAAATCCAGCTCGGGGCAGCTTACCTCGTATTCGTGCTGCAAGCCATAGTGCGTTGCGTACATTTTTTTACCAAAAGCAGCCATATCGCCTTCTATAAGCAGGTCGCAGGCATCCTGAACACGCTGGATCTCTTCGGTTATAAATTTACAGCGTCGATATACCACATCCGCCAATTCATCTTTGTGCGCTTCAACCAACTCGGGAGAAGCATCACGTAAACTGAGAACTTTCGAATCATATTTTTGAAGAATGGCAGTACCACGCTCACATTCCAGCCGCCGGGTATTATACTCAGAGCTGGCCAGTGAATGCTTTACGCTCGTATCGCAAAGTACAAGCAGGTACTCGTCCATTGGGAATGGGAAATATTCGTATTCCAATGAGCGGCAGTCCAGGCGGATTACAGCTTCTTCTTTTCCGAAAGCGGAAGCGAACTGGTCCATAATGCCACATTGAACGCCGACATATTCATTTTCGGCTTTCTGGGACATTTTTACAATGTTGAAACGATCCAGGTTCAGGCCATACATTTCATTTAAAGCAAACAAAAGACAACATTCCAATGCCGCCGAGGAAGACAAGCCTGCACCAACCGGTACATCGCCCCCAAAAGCTGCCTGGAAACCTCCAATGGTCAGGTCGTTTTTCTGTATCTGTTCGATAATACCCAGTTGGTAATGTGGCCACGACTTTTCGGGCTTGGACAGATCACCGAGAGAAAATGTGTAAGATTCATTGAGGTCAGCAGCATAAAGAATCACCTGGTCATCTTCGCGGGGTGAGATCACAAAATAAACAGCTTTATCTACGCTGGCTGGCAGTACAAAGCCATTGTTATAGTCCGTATGTTCTCCAATGAGGTTGATGCGGCCCGGTGACCTGAAAACCCTTATTTTTTCGGCATCACCTGTATTCCCAAATTTGAGAAAATATTTTTCTTTGATACTGTCAACTATATTCACTTCTGTTGTCAAAATTTCTGAACTGATCATTTAATTAATAGCCTTTCAGCAGATTTACTTCGTTGGCCACATTGCCGCCACTTTCCAGCGCGAAAACGTTGTTGAGAAATAGATCTACCTTGCCCATATGCTCATTTTTATGGCCGCCGCCGGTGTGCTGGGTAAGTATCACATTGGTCATTTTCCATAACGGACTCTCTTCTGGCAGCGGTTCTACTTCCGTCACATCCAGCACAGCACCGTCGAGTTTTCCTGAATTGAGTACTGCAATTAATGCATTCTCATCCGTGGTACTACCCCTGCCCACGCTTGCGTACACGCTATGTTCTTTCATTTGAGCAAAAAACGCTGTGTCTACAAAAGTAGCAGCGGTTCCAGGTAATGTGTTGATAACCAAGTCGGCATTCGGCAGCTCATTCATCAGGTCCTCGCGGCTGTGCAAATCAGCATCGGGAGAAGTTCTGGCCAACATATGTGTGTTGCAACCCAGCCCTTTCAGTATGGAATTAACGGATTGTCCGATCGTACCAGCGCCTAGGATAATCACATTCTGCCGGTATAAAATCTTTAATTCAGTCCGGAGTTTGGCGCCGATCCATTCTGTTTTCTGTTTTAGTAATGTCAATGTATCAAGTCCCCGGTACAATGCCAGTACGCCGCCCACGATGGATTCCGCGCACGGCCGGGCAAACCAGTCGCCCATATTGGCCACTTTCACGCCGTCTTTCAATGGTATGGAGGCAAACTGGTCGAAACCAGCGGAGTCCAGCTGCCAGAAACTGAGATTGTCGGATACGTTGTCAAACCACTGAACTGGCGGATTGCCGAGGATATAATTTGCTGACTGAAAGGACGATAATGCCTCTTCGTCACTGGTGGTTTCGGTCCTGAAATGAATGATATGCTGAGGCGATAATGTGTCAATGAGCTTTTGCCTGAGCGGTTCATCCAGCATGGAATGGCAGTAGATGATCATTTATTTTTTAAGTTTAAAGAAGCAAGGTAAAACGTTTTACCTGTTTTTGCACTCGCTTTAACTGTCGTGGTAGATATAATTGTTGTTAAACTGCGATATACTTTAATATTTTCTTTCCTCTCGATCTAAATGCGGGAGTTTCAAACTCCATGGATTCTTCAATGATCACACGTAATTCATTTTTGATCTCAGGATAAATTTTACAGAGATTAAACAAGATAGTTAGTGAAAATGCCCTGATCGCAATGGCGGTCTGCCGGTTTTGGACTAATGCAAAACAGGCGTCCATTAATTCGCCGTGAAATTCTTCCGGAATGCTGATGTCTTCCAGTACTCTCGCACTATTCCGGATTACAGCATCGTGAATGCCGGTTCGTTTCAGCTGGCTCACCAGTACTCCTATATACGGTTGAATGGCTGCTGGTTTTTGTTTTGATCCGATACTAACACTGTATGCTGCGCGCTGGGCAAGACGAAAGTCGTCAGAAAGAAAGCAATGCATCAGTTCTTTAAATGCAGCATCGGAAGTACAGGCATAGGTAGCGATCCGCATTGCGATCAATTTGGAATGCCTGGGGTCGGTGAGCAGCTCGGTTTTGATATTCATTTTTCCTACCTGTTTGAAACAAAAGTGCTCCGCTGGTAAACGGAGCACTGAAAATAAGCATTAAAAATGATGATTTGACCGTCTATTTATTGTCGCCGACCATTTCTTCCGGTTTTACCCAAGCATCAAATTCCTCAGGAGTGACGTAACCCAGGGCTACGGCGGTCTCTTTTAACGTTGATCCGTTTTTATGAGCAGTCTGAGCGATCTCAGCAGCTTTGTAGTAACCGATTTTGGTGTTCAATGCAGTTACCAGCATCAATGAATTGTTCACGTGCTTTCTGATATTTTCATGTAACGGCTCAATACCGATCGCACAATTATCATTGAAAGAAACGCAAACATCACCGATCAAACGTGCTGAATGCAGGAAGTTATAAGCCATCAAAGGTTTGAATACATTCAATTCAAAATGACCATTTGATCCGCCGATACCGATCGCGACATCATTACCCATTACCTGCGCTGCTACCATGGTCATCGCTTCGCATTGCGTAGGATTCACTTTGCCAGGCATGATCGAGCTTCCGGGCTCGTTATCAGGAATATGGATCTCGCCAATACCTGAGCGTGGGCCGGAAGACAGCATTCGGATATCATTCCCGATTTTCATCAGACTTACGGCAACTGTTTTCAATGCACCGTGCGCTTCCACGATCGCATCGTGAGCAGCTAAAGCTTCAAATTTGTTTTCCGCTGTAATGAATGGTAAACCAGTCAATGCAGCGATATGTCTCGCCACATTCTCTGAATATCCTTCGGGCGTATTAATACCCGTTCCAACAGCGGTTCCGCCCAATGCAAGTTCTGAAAGGTGGGCAAGGGTGTTATAGATTGCACGCAAGCCATGATCCAGCTGCGACGCATAACCCGAAAACTCCTGACCCAATGTCAATGGAGTAGCGTCCATGAAGTGCGTACGGCCGATTTTAACAACACTTCTGAAAGCCTCAGATTTAGCTTTCAATGTGTCACGCAGTTTGGTAATACCTGGAATGGTGACGTCCACCAGGATTTTGTATGCCGCAATGTGCATCGCAGTCGGGTAAGTATCATTGGACGACTGGGACTTATTTACATCATCATTAGGATGAAGAAATTTCGATTTGTCAGCCAGGTCGCCGCCTTGCAAAACGTGTCCGCGGTAAGCGATCACCTCGTTGCAGTTCATGTTCGACTGTGTTCCTGAACCCGTTTGCCAAACTACCAGCGGAAACTGATCTTCCAGCTGTTCAGTAAGGATCTCGTCACAAACCTGGCCGATCAGAATGCTTTTTTCTTCCGGTAATATGCCCGCTTCAAAATTGGTAATAGCAGCGGCTTTTTTCAAGTATGCAAAGGCCTTGATAATTTCCTTTGGCATTTTATTGATGTCCTGGGCAATAGGGAAATTCTGGATAGAGCGTTGCGTTTGCGCGCCCCAATATACATGGGCAGGGACCTGCACTTCGCCCATGGTGTCTTTTTCAATACGATATTCCATTTTAAGGTATAAGGATAATGTAAATGAACAATGCTGATTTTGGTGGTAAAGTTAGGGTTGGGCTTGCAGTTTTTGGCGTTTTTTCAAGAGAAATGTTCAACCGCCTGAAAAGAATGTTTAGATTGGCGTTTTTACCAGTTTAGTACCAGCTTACAATATGACTCCCAAAATCAGTATTTACCCGGACTACCAATCGATGAGCCTGGCGGCCGCGGATCGTGTGCTTGCTTTACTGGCCAATAAACCCAATGCGGTCATCTGTTTACCTTCTGGAAGCACACCGCTGGGGATGTTCCAAACGCTGGCCGCTGCGAATCAGAAAGGGATGGCCGATTTTTCCAAATGTATCTTTATAGGTTTAGACGAATGGATCGGAATGGGAGCCGAGGACAACGGAAGCTGTCGGGATCTGTTGGACAAGGATTTTTTGAAACCAATTGGTTTGAGAGACAATCAGATCGTGTTTTTCGATGGAAAAGCCATTGATCCGCAAGCTGAATGTGACCGCGTCAATAAGGTAGTGGCAAGTCTGGGAGGCTTGGATCTCATTGTTTTGGGAGTAGGAATGAACGGACACCTCGCATTGAACGAGCCCGGAACGCCGTGGGACACTTACGCCCACATTTCAGAGCTTGAAACTGTTACCAAAGAAGTAGGGCAGAAATATTTTGAAAAACCTACTATCCTGACCAGGGGAATAACTGTTGGTATCAGGCACATTCTGGAATCCAAGACTGCAATATTGCTCGCTTCAGGCAGCTCCAAGGCAGAAGTGATCAAGCGGGCACTGGCTTTTCCGGTAACGGCCAAGGTTCCTGCTACGGCTTTGCAAAATCACTTTAATGCAGAGTTGATACTCGACGAAGAAGCTGCTTCATTGATTCAAAAGTGATCATAACCGTAAAAACCGGGTTAAATAAATCACTTTTTCAGCCTCTCATTTTTGGCCAAAAAAGATATTTTATCGCGGAGCATTACAAATATCTGACTGCTTCACTTAAATCGGTTACATCTTAAAATACCAGCAAATTTTCACTTTAAATTTGACACGTTCTTTGTGAACGCCCGTCAATCGGGGTAATGGTTTTTGCTTTGGATCCCTCATCCAGCATTTGGCAAAACAAAAAGGAACCGTGTGCAAATCACGGGCAGTCGTGCTACTGTAAGCATCAGTCCAGGCAGTAAGGACAAATTTTAACCCTTGTGTCCCATTGTTGTAAAGTTACCGGTGCAACGAGAAGGGCGGTTAAAATGATGCAAGCCAGGAGACTTGCCATTACGCTCAATGACTATTCCCTCACGAAAGGGGAGTAGCCACGTATTGATTTACCACATATTATTTCAGCATCAGCAGCATTGCCTGGGTCCTTTTGGTGCCGGACAGAGCACGCCAATGCTGTGACGATATGAAGTACTGATCAGTATCCAGTCAATTTTACATCAGGATGGGAGGGTGTTTTCACAGGGTTTTTATTAACTCTTTAAAACAAATTCAATGTTATCACACAACCTGGGTTACCCGCGCGTTGGAAGCCATCGCGAACTCAAAAAAGCCAGTGAACAGTTCTGGGCAGGCAAGATCAACCGCGACGCGCTTCAAAAAGTTGCGCAGCAAATCTGTCGCGAGAATTGGCAAACTCAAAAGGACGCCGGAATTGATCTGATCCCTTCAAATGATTTTTCCTTGTACGACCACGTGCTCGACACTTCATTAATGGTGGGTGCCATTCCTGAGCGCTATCATCAGCTGATCGACGGAAAATCCAATCGGGAGTTGGACCTGTATTTTGCAATGGCCAGAGGTATCCAACGCGACGGGCTGGATGTCAGGGCCATGGAAATGACCAAATGGTTTGATACCAATTACCACTACCTCGTACCCGAATTTGTCAAAAACCAGAAATTTCGTCGGTACTCTGATAAAGTCTTGCTGGAATTTGAGGATGCTTTACACAAAGGCATTGTGACCAAGCCAGTGCTCTTAGGGCCTGTTACTTATCTTTGTTTGGGAAAAGAAAAAGAGGAGGGATTTGATAGAATTGATCTCCTGGATAATCTTTTGCCTGTATATATTTCAGTATTAAAAGAGCTTTCCAGTCGCGGAGCAATGTGGGTGCAGCTGGATGAACCTGGCCTGGTACTCGATTTGACGGAGAAAGAAAAGCTCGCATTTCAAAGCGCATATGCACAGATCAGGGAAGCATTACCAAAACTGAAAGTGCTGGTAGCCACGTTTTTTGATGCTTTGGAAGAGAATTTGCCGATCGCAACAAGCTTGCCAGTTGATGCGTTGCACATTGATCTAACGAGAGGAGCCGAAAGCTTCAAGCCACTTTTAGAAGATCCTGCATTCGTTTCTTCGTCCAAAATACTTTCACTAGGTGTTGTCGACGGGCGGAACATTTGGAAAAATGACTATCAGAAATCGCTGAATTTTGTCACGGAGGCAGTTAAAGTACTGGGTGAAAACCGGGTAATGGTCGCGCCTTCCTCTTCCTTACTCCACAGTCCTTATGATCTGGATCTTGAAAAAAATGAAGCGGTACTGACGCCCGACATTAAAAACTGGATGGCATTTGCCAAACAGAAATTGAAAGAGGTGACCACCATCGCAAAGTTAGCTGGCTCAGACTGGTCGTCGGACGAGGATTTTATTTTCAATCAGAAAGCTGTTGAAAGCAGGAAAAACTCTTTACTGATTCACAAGCCTGAGGTTAAGAAACGTGCCGCTGCTATTGAAAAGCAGGATTTCGAGCGGCTGAATGATTTTTCCGTGCGACAGGCCATTCAATTGGAAAAATTAAAACTACCTCTTTTTCCTTCCACGACCATCGGTTCTTTTCCCCAAACGGATGAAGTGAGGCAACTGAGAGCAAATTTGAAAAAGGGTTCGCTGACATTAGAAGATTATGAAAGCCGGATTAAGGAAGAAATTATCAGTTCGTTGCGCTGGCAAGAAGAGCTCGGGATCGATGTGTTGGTACATGGCGAATTTGAGCGAAATGATATGGTGGAGTATTTCGGCGAAAGTTTGTCAGGGTTTGTTTTTACACAAAATGGCTGGGTGCAAAGTTATGGCAGCCGTTGCGTGAAACCGCCCGTCATTTATGGCGACGTGGAACGCCCGGCACCGATGACTGTGAAGTGGTCGTCATTCGCGCAGGCTAATTCTAAAAAACTGGTAAAAGGGATGTTGACAGGCCCGGTAACCATTCTGCAATGGTCGTTTGTTCGCGACGATCAACCCAGAAAGGATACCGCTTTTCAAATTGGACTGGCAATCCGCGACGAAGTGGTAGATCTGGAAAAAGCCGGGATCAAAGTGATACAGATCGACGAACCTGCAATCCGCGAAGGATTACCATTGAAGAAGCACGCCTGGAAAAGCTACCTAACCTGGGCAGTGGATGCTTTCAGGCTCAGCGCGGCAGGTGTGGCTGATCAGACGCAGATCCATACCCACATGTGCTATGCGGAATTTAATGACATTATCGACTCTATCGCGGCAATGGATGCGGACGTGATCACGATCGAAACTTCCCGTTCGCAGATGGAATTGCTGAATGCATTTGCTGACTTCAATTATCCCAACGAGATCGGACCGGGTGTATATGATATCCATTCGCCGCGGGTTCCTACGGTCGACGAGATGATTTATCTACTTGAAAAGGCATTAAAAGTGATACCCGCCAGAAATTTATGGGTAAATCCGGACTGCGGATTAAAGACCAGAAAGTGGCCGGAGACCGAAGCCGCTTTGCGTAACATGATTTCCGCGGCAGAAATATTGCGTCTGTCGGTGGGAGTTACCTTGTAAATATTGATCAGAGTGGTTGAGTAGACTTTACTCAACCACTCTGATCTGATCATGGGGGATGGAGCCTTAGAATAATTGAAACTCCCGGCTGGAAAGAAAATTAGACGAGGCTGGTCTGCGATCCTATTCTTGCATGAGAACACGATCCAAACGAGTCTCACATGCGACAGAAACAAGAAGATATTTACAATCCTCAACTTGACGGACTGCGAACGATAGCAGTGGTGCTGGTTATCATGTTTCACTGGTTTCCCGTAGATAAAGGGTTCAATTTAATATCGAATGGGCCTTTGGGAGTTACCTTATTTTTTGTACTAAGCGGCTTTCTCATTACGCGAATTTTACTACAAAACAGGCTGCTACGGCCTGTTTATCGTTTCTCCGATATTTATAAAGTCTTTATGGTGAGAAGGGTTCTGAGGATTTTCCCACTTTATTATCTTATGCTGCTTTTTGTATGGCTAGCACCCAGAATAGCCTTCATTCCTGACATCCAAACTGACTTTTACGAGCACCCTTTGCATTACTTATTGTACTCATCAAATTTTCTGATTGATAAGACAGGCAACTGGTCCAATGTGCTATCGATTTTCTGGACTCTGGCTGTTGAAGAGCAGTTTTATCTTTTCTGGCCAATTGTGATCATCAAGGCCCATGCGCGTAATTTGAAGCAGGTAATAATGGCTACAATTCTTGCCGGGGTCGCTATAAGAGGCTTATTGTTCGTTGTGGACCACAATGCTGGTGTTTTGATGCCTACCTGTCTGGACTCTTTCGGTCTGGGTGCTTTGTGGGCGTATGTCCTGGTTAACAACGATAATCCCCGAAGATTTATAAAAATAATTAATCTGGCGGCGCCAATTGCGGGGTTATTGTTCCTCTATTTTTGCTTCAATCACGATAATACATTGTTCAAAGTATTGTTTTTCAGACTAGCGATGTCAGTGATTTCTTTATATCTGGTCGCGAACGCGTCTTACAAAAAAGGATTCGGCTCTTACTTTGGGGCATTTTTGGAGAATTCTGTGACGATGTATTTGGGTAGAATCAGTTACGGGCTGTACATTTTTCATATTATGGTGCCCTATCTACTTATTCCCATAATGATTAGTGCGATAAGGTATTTCTTCGAAATCAGCGTAATTTTGACCGATCAGTCGATCATTATGTTTAGCACGATTCTATTAATCATGGTATCGACTATGTCAAAATACTGCTTTGAACAATATTTTATAAACTTGAAGTCTTATTTTTCCCTTAAAAGAGTAGCAAACAGAAGGGCGGAGGATCTGGTGATAAAGTAGGTTGATGTGAAGCTCATTGAATCAGCATCCAAAGCAGCGTTTGACGTTTTAGACTGCGTCGATTTTCTGTTATTTTAATTTTTCAACGTTTTGACTTTAGAAGAAAAGATCCTTGCATCGGAAACGCGTGTTTTCAAGACTGTTTTTCCAAATAATACCAATCACTACGATACACTTTTCGGCGGTACCGCATTGTCGATGATGGATGAGATTGCATTTATTACAGCAACCCGTTTTTCACGACTTCGTTGCGTAACTGTCTCCTCCGACCGAATCGATTTTACCCATCCCATTCCAGCCGGGACTATCATCGAGCTGATCGGCCGGGTAGAGACCGTGGGAAATACCAGCATGAAGGTCCGTGTGGACATTTTTGTAGAGAAAATGTATGAAGAGGGGCGCGAAAAGGCCGTGACGGGAATATTCACTTTTGTAGCCTTGGATGAAGATCACAAACCAGTTAAAATCTTGATATAAGGTAGGCGAAGGCAAATAAAGTAGAGGGTAGGTAATCCGTTTAATGAAAAAAAACGTATGTATTTGGGTTAATTTAATTATTAGGTGATTTTATTAAATTATCTTTATTGCCCTATTTTACCGCGTCAGACCCTAATGAAGTTACGTTTACTCTTTTTTTCAGGTATCTTTTTTGCCATACTTTTCATTTTTACAGAGATACTACTTCGAGCCTCACTGGTATTTTTAGGATATCCATTCTTCAGGCCTTCAGACTACATTTACAAAGGTTTTTACAATAATCTTCAGGAGGTAACTCAGAAAACAATCAGAAGTGATGATGCCGTAAAGGATATACTGATCCTGGGAGGGTCGGTTGTCAGCACACCGTGGTCGCATCTGGAAGCGCGGCTTGATAGCATTTTAAGGAAACACTACGGCACCGGACAGAAATTTGCATTTTATAATATTGCCGGTGCAGGGCATACATCTCTTGATAATGCTTTGAAATACAGCTTATTGGAGAAGCAAAGGTTTGACCTCGTCATATACTACGAGGCGATTAATGAAAACCGGGCCAACAACATTGCGGCAAAGGATTTCAAGGCAGATTATTCTCATATCAAATGGTACAGGGACATCTATCTGCTGAGGGCACATCCCGAAATTAATTTTACTGTGATACCCTATTTGGCCGACATGCTGATCTCTACCGTGAGAGATAAGGTTACGCATAAGGTTTACATCAGTCAGGAGAAGGTTGATCCCGCCCTTGCCGGTTTTGGTGGTGATATAAAAACCGCCGCAACCTATCAAAAAAATATTCAGAAAATCATAACGACAGCACAATCCAGAAAAGACAGACTGGTGTTAATGAGTTATGCAACCTATTTTCCGCCAAACTTCAAATTAACGGGCGAGGAAAGCGATATGAAGCATTTTGCGGGCTGTAATTATGCATCGCCCGTCACCATTTGGGGAAGCCCTGAAAATGTGAGAAAAGGGGTGCAGGTTCATAATGGTATATTGAGAAAATTGGTCGCTGCCAATCACGTTTTGTTCCTGGACATGGAAAACCGGATGCCGAAAGATTCCAGTTTGTTCTGTGATGTATGCCATGTGAGCGAGCCCGGAGCGCAGCGTTTTGCTCATGAAATTGTGCGATGTATTGTAGAAAACGGCGCATTTTGAATGGTTACTGAAACTAAATAGCTTGGGTGGTAATCGCGTGGTACGGCTTGTTTTGGAATGTAATACTAGGAATCGATTATTAATTGTAACTCCGTTAGATAATTAGCTGCTTCCACAGGTTAAGCGCTTTTGCGGATTTTTTTCTGGAGTGTGTTCTTCGGGCTTCAAAAATAGCTGCGAAACATGAATGCCAGAAGATGTACGTTTTACCTGATTTACTTTTTGAGTGTATATGTTTTTATTGAAGTGGCGTTACGTATGGCACTCGGTTTTCTTGGATATCCGATTTTGATGCCTAAAGAGTATTTTTTGGACAAGTACTACGGCGTTTTACGACCCGTATTGACGAGGGAAATTCGAAATGACGATGAGATTAAAGATATACTAGTCCTCGGTGGGTCGGTTATCTGCACTGGATACTCAAAGTTGGATAGTTTGTTACCTACAATCCTGGTAAATGAGTTGGGAGATAAGAGAAAATATGTGCTGCATAATGTTGCAGTCCCCGCTCACACTTCAATGGATAATTTATTGAAATACAGAGCTTTGGAAGGTAAGAGATTCGATCTGGTTATTTATTATGAGGCGATTAATGAAAATAGGGCCAATAACGTTCCAGAAGTAGATTTTAGAGAGGATTATTCACACATCAGATGGTATGAGGATATAGAACTTCTAATAGCCCATAGTGAGATAAATTTCACTGTTGTCCCTTTTTTTCTCGAAAAGGTGATCATGGAAACGAGAAATCTATTGTTACACAAAGTTTACATTAATCAAAACGGTGTCGATTCCGTTTATACACAGTTTGGTTCGGACATTAAAACGGCTAAATCCTTTAAAAAAAATCTGGAAGACATCATCAGCATTGCCGGCTCGAGAAATGAAAAGTTGTTGATGCTGAGTTATGCGTCTTACTTTCCCAGGAGGACTGATCTAACCGGGGGAGCAGAAGATTTTAAATATTTTGGAAATTGTCAATACCGAACGGTTACCAGTTTATGGGGAAAGTCGGAAAACATAGAAAAGGGAATTCGAATCCATAACGGAATATTGAGGAAACTGGCGAGAACCAAGGGAATTGCTTTTCTCGACATGGAGAATATAATGCCGCAGGATTCGTCTCTTTTTTGCGATGTATGCCACCTTAGTGAACCAGGAACGAAGAGGTTTGCCAAGGAAATCGCACAGTTTATTGTAAAGGAAAAGTTGCTGTAAGTGGCTGTATGAAATAAAAGGCTGTTGATTTTCAGTACTTTGTGAAAAGTTGTAATTCGGTGTGGCCAGGAATAGTAGTAGATAGTCAGGAGTACTCGTTAGATTCCTGGCAACTTAGCATAAGCCGTACACTAATACCAAGCCTCGGCCAGGTTGCAGGGTTGATCAAAATGCTTAACTTGCACGCCTTTTGGACCCCATAGGCACAAACTATACATATATAATTAAATATTTGAATGAAAATTTTAGGTATCTCGGCTTTCTATCATGATTCGGCAGCCGCTCTGATTGATAATGGTGAAATAGTAGCCGCAGCACAAGAAGAACGTTTTACCCGTAAAAAACACGATCCAGGTTTCCCCTCCAACGCAGTCGCATTTTGCCTGGAATATGGTGGGTTGACGCTCAATGAACTGGATGCAATTGTTTTCTACGACAAGCCACTTTTGAAATTTGAGAGACTCCTTGAAACTTATTATGCTTTTGCACCAAAAGGTGTAAGGTCCTTTTTGACTGCTATGCCGGTCTGGATCAAGGAAAAGATGTTTTTGAAGCGCCTTATTAATGAAGAACTCGTTAAACTGGGCTACGACAAAAAGAAAAAAGTTAAGCTTCTCTTCCCAGAGCACCATTTGTCTCACGCGGCGAGTGCTTATTATCCTTCTCCATTCGAGAAATCCGCAATTCTGACGATCGACGGGGTAGGTGAGTGGGCGACTGCATCGATTTGCCTTGGAGAAGGAAAGGATATCAGTATCCTCAAAGAGCTGAGATTCCCACATTCATTAGGTCTTTTATATTCCGCTTTTACCTATTTTCTTGGTTTTAGGGTTAATTCCGGTGAGTACAAACTGATGGGGCTTGCTCCTTATGGAAACCCAGATTCACCCGATATCAAAAAATACGAAGATATCATTCTAAAAGAACTGGTTGATCTAAAGGAAGACGGTTCAGTGTGGCTTGATCAGGATTATTTCGATTATGCGACCGGCCTTAAAATGGTGAATGAGCACAAATGGGAGGCGCTTTTCGGATTCAAAACCAGAAGACCCGAGGACGCCCTCGAAGCAATACATTGTAATCTGGGACTGGCTATCCAGAATATTACGGAAGAAGCCGTGATCCGTATGGCGAAGGAGGCAAAAAGGCTTACCGGGTCCGATTATCTGTGTATGGCCGGAGGGGTGGCGTTGAACTGCGTTTCCAATGGTAAGCTGCAAAAAGCTAATATATTTAAAGACATATTTATCCAGCCAGCTGCTGGTGACGCGGGAGGTGCTTTGGGTGCAGCGCAGGCAGCTTTCCATATCTATTTCGGTCAGGAAAGGAAAATTACCTGGAAAGCGGACGCGATGCGCGGTTCTTATCTGGGGCCGACTTTTTCCGATCTGGATGTAGCGTTGACTGCCAAGAAATATAAAGCTGTTTACACGCATTACGAGAATTTCAAAGACCTGTCTACCGAGGCTGCGAAGTTATTAGCAGAAGGAAATGTAGTAGGCTGGGTTCAGGGGAGAATGGAGTTTGGGCCGCGCGCTTTGGGCGGCAGGAGCATCTTAGGAGATCCAAGGAATGCTGAAATGCAGAAAAAGCTTAATCTCAAAATCAAATATAGAGAGTCTTTCCGTCCTTTCGCCCCGTCGGTCTTGGCCGAGGATTGCGGTGACTATTTTGACTACGAAGGTATTTCACCATATATGTTACTGGTGCATCCGGTTGCTGAAAGCAGACGTAAACCGGTGCCATCCGACTATGGTTCAATGGATCTTCGCGAGAAGCTCTATTTTGAGCGCTCCGATTTACCTTCGATCACACATATTGATTATTCTGCGAGGATTCAGACGGTACATAAGGAGACCAACCCACGTTACTACGAGCTGATTGACTCATTTAAGGCGCTCACTGGATATGCTGTGATCGTGAATACCAGTTTTAATGTACGCGGGGAACCTATTGTGTGTACACCTAATGATGCATACAGATGCTTTATGCGCACGGAAATGGACTATCTGGTTGTTGGAAACTTTATTTTTGATAAAAAACAACAACCTGAATGGCTCGAAAAGGATAACTGGAAAGAAGAGTTTGTATTGGATTAAGCACCTTTCTATTATCAGCATATACAAATGGCATCTAAAATTGTAACGAGCCTGGTAAGAATATTCTTTCTGGGCTTAATATTCATCTTCCTTTTTTACCCGGATAAATTTCATATCAAATTTGACTATCCGGGTTTTCCGCAAAGTGACAGCTGGTACATCAGGCTGGCAAAGTTCGCTTTCTGGTTTCTTCTGATCATTGAAATCCTCAGGATTTTCTACTACGGTGTTGTCAAAAGCAAGGCAAAGGGTTTGGTGGCGAATGTAGTGACGATCATTATTCCATTGATTGTGACACTCATTTTCCTAGAAATCATTTTCATGTACATTCCGCAAAGCCACGAAGGTGTGCTCTCAAAAGCATCACAGATATGGTGGGAAAAATACTGGAACCCTGTGAATGCATTGGGTTACCATGATAAGGAAGTTGCCAAAGAGCCAGGTAAAAAACAGGTGCTCGTAATTGGTGATTCCTTTGCAGCCGGTCATGGCTTGAAGGACGTGAATGAGCGTTTTTCAAACATTCTCGGAGCCAAGTTGGGAACTGATCAATACAGCATTTATAACCTTGGAATGTCCGGCGCGGATACGCGGGATGAAGCAAAGCGTTTGCAGGAATTCCCCATTAAGCCAGATATTATCATTTTGGAATATTTTCCGAATGACATCGAAAAGGTAGGTCGTGAAAAGGGACTGACGCTTTCAGGAGCTGAACCTTATGCAGACCTAAAAGGTCCTATGGCTACGATTGTGAAGCGGTTTTACCTGCCTAATTTTATCTACTGGCAATTACCACATACCGGTTTCAGCACTTTTGAGAAATTTGTCCAAACCGCATACACCGATACAACAGTACTCAATTCGCATTTGCGGGACCTTTCCAAAATGACGGCATATAAGGACAGTACCGGTGCCAAAATGTACGCTGTCTTCATTCCATTCTTATTTCAGGTTGATAAAAGTGCGGGCTATACTAAGCCGGTCGAAGATTTTCTGAAATCGAAAGGGGTAACCGTAGTCGGTATTAATGACGGAATTGTAAAGATTCCTGAGAAAGAAAGGGTAGTGGGAAAGAATGACGGGCATGGCAGCGCGACCCTGAATGGCCTTATCGCAGACCGTTTGTATGAAGCGATGCAGAAACCCTAATAATTTGTTGATTTTTAAATTGTATTAGAATATTAAAATTTTTTAACTTTATATTTCAAAACATTATAATAGAATGGATTTTTTAACAGATTTGTTTGCATTTATGAAGGAGCGCAAGAAATGGTGGCTAGCTCCTGTCATTGTTGTATTGTTGCTAATTGGCGTTCTGATCGTAATTGGAGGTGGCTCAGCAGTAGCTCCTTTTATCTACACGTTGTTCTAGTCTGTTTCGGCAGAGTTCTTCAACCTTACATTTAAATTCATTACAGTGACGTTGGTCTTATAATTGCCGACGTCACTGTATTAATCATTAACATTATAAAATGAGTGAATCAGAAAAGACCAAAGCCCAGTTGGTCATAGTCACAGGTTTGGTAGTACTTCACTTTATCTTCAAACCCCAATCTCCATATTTCCTGATCGCAGCAGCGGCTGTTGGTGTTCTAAGCATCGCTGTTCCGGTGATCGGAGACCTGATCGTAAAAGGATGGTATAAAATTGCGGAAGTATTAGGAGCAATAAATGGCAAGATTCTGTTATCTGCCGTATTTTTTATTGTATTGTTTCCTGTAGCGGCAATCGCCAAACTAAGCAAGAAAAATCCCTTGAACCTGAAAAGGGAAGCAAAGGATACTGTTTTTACAGAAAGAAATCACAAATATTCGGCTAAGGACCTTGAACAGGTTTGGTAAGCCATCGTGAAGAGTTTCTTAGAAGGCCTGGTCTCAGGCCTTTTTTTTGCGGCATGCTCTGTCATATAACAGTTGAAGCATACCATCTTTTAAGCCCACATCCGGTACATGAATCACTTCTGCCCCTGCCCATTTCATCGCCGAAGTATAAATATCTCCAGCCGGCACGATTACGTCAGCGCGGTCGGGATTTAATTGCAGCTTATTGATACGTTCCTCTAATGTGAATTGAGAAATGTAATCCTTCATTCTGATAATTTCGTCCAGGCTGGTGGAGCTTTCTGTCAGTTTCGAAGAAAGATCGAAGAGCTTGTTAATGTTACCTCCTGTCCCCACGGCCTGAATGGGCATTGTATAGTCGACATGCTGGTTAATCCACTCCTTAATTTTAAGCCAAGAGTTTTTAGATTCTTTTCCTTCCAGTAAGCGCACAGAGCCCAATTTGAAGGATTTGGCCACGATTTTCTGGCGATCCTTATATACATTCAACTCGGTACTACCACCGCCTACATCAATGTGAATGTATTGGCCTTCACCCAGGGATTTTACGACAACGTTATTAACCAGTTCGGCTTCTTTCTGTCCGTCGATGATCTGAATGTGTATTCCTGTACGTTGCTCAATGTGTTCCCGCACTTCGTAACCATTGTCGGCTTCGCGCATGGCAGATGTAGAACAAGCCATATAATCGTCCACCTCGTGTAATTCCATAAGCAGCTGATACGCAAGCATCAGCTTCATCATCCGGTCTTCACTATTGGAAGTAATTCTGCCTTGTGTAAAAACATCATGTCCCAACCGGAGGGGAAATCGGACATATTCAACTTTCTTAAAGCGGGAGACGCCCTCGTCCTGCAATACCGAAGATATTTGCATACGGGCACCATTGGATCCAATATCTATTGCAGCGAATTTCAAAAGCAGGTCAAATAGGGGAGTAAATAAAAGCCAAAAATAGAACTTTCATGAACAAGTATCTATTATTGTTCATGAAAGTTCAGATATGTCATTTACATTTTTTTACCACCTATCTGGTATAATAACTTCACTTTTACACCTGGACCAGCACTGTTGCTAAGCGGTGTGAGCGGTTTGAAATAGGTAAACAGATAGCCTTCTGCCTGCACCACGATCGGGTGCCAGGTCTTTTCTATACCCAATGAAAAATTAACAGAGTTGACAGCCGGTGTACTGGTTTTTCTGTCGAAAGCCTGATTGAAAAACAGGTTGTTAGGTGCCTGGCAGTCATACGATATACGTTCTCTGGAAGAAATTCTGACATTGGTACCGACCCCGGCATAATAGGCCCAGTCATCTTTCAATGTATTGCGGAAAGCTACCGTTAGCGGAATCTGAACCAGCGTCGGATTTACTTTAATATTATAGATCTCAAATATCAGCGGGACCTCGCCCGGATGAGTTTGCTTAAAATCCTTTCTGTTTTTTTCACGGAAAACTTTTTCAGTGAAAAACTCCATTGGCTTCACTTTCAACCAACTGATTCCGGCCGAAATGGAAAACTTCTTGGCCACAATTACCTCTGCGACAATGGTTTTCGCCTGTCCACCTTTTTCAAATTGAATACCTCCGCCGAAACGATAAGGTACTTTCAAAGGCAGTTTTGGAATTACATTTTCCGTCTGCGTCGTTTTTTCTACCTTTTTGTCAGAAACCGGAGCTTTCGCAATTTGTACATGATTAGTAGGCATTAAAATCTTCTGTACCTGCCGTACCGACAATCTGTTTGCCAAATCGTAATTCATTTTTCTTGACAGCACATAACCATTGTTCATCTCCACAGCATTGTCGATCGTATAAATTTCCGATTCTGCCCCAAGTACTTTTTGTCCCGCATTGTCAGTGACGTCGGCGTACCCGGGCGATTTCTGAATGTCATTTTTTGCCAATTCCACCGTTTCTTGCGGGCGGCTAAATGTGGGATTTTGACGCGGATAGGATGCATTAACTTTCCCTGATCCGTATGGATTGGCATTTTCACCAGGAACAGCGGCAACAGGCTCTGGTATGTTGGAAGAAGTTACATCAGGACGATTTTGCACGCCGTTATTAGGCTCGGCTGAACCTTCCTGAACCTGATTTCCTTCGGACGAATTCTGGCTCGCAGGTACTTGTGCTTCGGAATAGCTCAAACGATTTTCCTGAATCTGTGGAGTAGCGTAGGCATTTTCAGGAGCGATTTCCTTCTGCACCAGATACACTGTATCCGTTTTTGCAGCCAGAGCAGGTTGGTTTTTAATCACCTCAATCTGATTCTGCAGATTTTTAACATCGGAAACCAGGTGGTCATTTTTCGACAACTGGTTCACATAGAGGAATGCCATCACCGTCGTCACCGAAGCGGCTGCGGCATAGCCTACCCATGAACTGTATTGTTGCCAGAAAGTCGGCGGCGTGTGTGCGTGCATGTAATTTTGCATACGCGCCCAGTCCTGCTCTTGAAAGTCTGGTTCGATACTCTCTAGTTTCCGGCGTATAGTGTTCTCAAATTTATTAGTTTTCATTTCCTCTGAATGACTTTACGGCCCAATCACTTGGGAAGAGATTTGGGTAATATTGTTTAATCAAATGCTGCAAACGGGCACGGGCACGAACATAATGGGATCTCACCGTAGCTTCGTTGAGTTGCAACAGGTCTGCTATTTCTCGATGGTTGTAGCCATCCACAACGTAAAGCAGGAACACGTTTTTGTAAACAGGCTTTATTTGCTGGATCAGCTGCAGAATTTCGTCTGCAGTGATCTGGCTTATCACGTCTTCTTCAAATTTAGGATATGGAGCATCTTCCAGTGAAATAACATCCTCACTATGCTTTTTATGTTTTCGGTAGTAACTAATCGCCGTATTCACCATAATCGTTCGTAACCAGGCTTTAAATGGATGGTTACAATCATATTTTCCCAAATTATTGAACACCTTCAAAAATCCCTCATTTAATACCTCTTCGGCTTCTTCGGTCGTGGCGGTATAGCGAAGGCAAATGCTTTTCGAATACCCGAAAAACTGTTTATAAAGATGCCGCTGGGCCTGACTGTTGCCAGCAATGCAAGCAGTCACGACTGTATTGAAGTCGTTTTCGTTAAAGGATATTTTTCTTCCAAAAAGCAAAGTCAGGGTATCAAGTTGTCAGGGATCGAATTACTTACTAATGACTTACGCCGTACCCGATCAATATGTTGCAAAAAATTACAAAAAAATAGGATGGTGTCAAAAGGCAGGCGGGGCGGTTGTGGCGACTAAAAAAACGATAAAAAATGCACGACGATTGCAACAGTACATTCTCACGGGGCGTAATCCCTACAAAACAGTATTTAAACATTCACAAAAACCCGTGAGTTGATCATGAAAAAAATTTCATTTTTGTTGGTTGTATGGACGAGCGTCTGGTTTACTGCTTGTCAGAATGATGATGCAGCGGGCCCGGATGCGGTAGAGGAGTCTTCTGATTTTGAAAGTGTGGTGGAGTCGGCGGCGAGATATTCGGTGGCTACGGATTCGGTTACGATTGGTAAATGCAAAGGTAAATTGACGGAAGTAGCAGTGGCCGATCTGGCAGCGCCTATTACATCGTATATCAGTACTACCTACCCGGGTTCAGAAATTAAGTATGCGGCGAAGGATCAGGCAGGTAAGGTGGTAGTGGCCATTACGCTCGCCGATGGTACAGTAAAAGGACTTTTATTCAATGCTGACGGTACTTTTAAAGGAGAACTGAAACAACACGGACACAAGGCTAAGCTAACTAAAATTGAGATTACGGCATTACCATCCGCAGTTACCAATTACATTACTACCTCCTATGCGGGCGCCACGATCAAGCTGGCGGGTACCAATGATGCGGGAGAGTATTTTGTGGGAATTCTGCTGGACGATAAAGTGAAGATATTGTTATTCAATGCAGATGGTACATTCAATAAGGAGTTGGAGCAACCTCTGAAACGACATAAAAAACATTAAAATCTTTTGTTAGGGGTGAGTTGGAATACGGTGCTGGATTTTCCGGCCCCGTATTTATTTTTTCTCAGGAAGCATTTTCAATGCCGAGGAATTTTTGATTTCACCCATCACAAACAAGCTGTGCGTACTTCCGATATTTTCCAGCGAACCTAGTTTTTGCATTAGAAACTGCTGGTACTGCGACATATCGTCCACCACGACTTTTAGCAAAAAATCGTAATCACCCGAGATATTAAAGCACTCCATTACCTCGGGCATGGCGGAGATGGCCTTTACGAATTTTTCGCCCATGAACTTGGAATGTTCTTTGAGTGCAATGTTGCAAAATGCCATCAGCTTTTTTCCAACTTTCTCTCTGTCAACAAGCGCCACGTATTTTTTGATAACCCCTTCTTTTTCCAGTCTCCGTACCCGCTCATAGACCGGTGTGTACGACAGGTTTAACTTTTCCGATAATTCCCGTGTTTTCAATGTAGCGTCCTGTTGCAGGAAATGAAGGATTTTGGCGTCAGTATCATCCAGATTATACATAGATAGAATATCTTTATTCACTTTTTGTAAGGGTCGAATATAGATAAATAATTTATGAGACTTGAAATCACTAGATTATTCGTCTGAATTTTTTGATTTTTTTGAACAAAACATCTATTGGGTTAAATTTGTGACATTATAAGTCTTTGGCTTTTCCGGCGAGATATATTCAGTTAGTTAAAAGAAAAAATAAATGGTAGCAACTCAAAAAGCAGATATCCGTGATATTCTGAAAACCCGCATTCTGGTACTTGACGGCGCTATGGGTACGATGATCCAACGTTACAAATTGGAGGATCATGATTACAGGGGAGAACGGTTCAGCGATTGGCCACAAGACATTAAAGGAAATAATGACCTGCTTTCGTTAACCCGTCCTGATATCATTAAGGAAATTCATGCTGCTTACTTTGAGGCAGGTGCAGATATTGCGGAGACTAATACCTTCTCAGGTACCACCATCGCGATGGCCGATTACGGCATGGAAGAGCTGGTATATGAGCTCAATTTCGAGTCAGCGCGTCTGGCCAGGGAAGTAGCAGATACTTTCACTGAAAATGAGCCTGACAAACCGAGATTTGTTGCCGGTTCGATGGGACCTACCAATCGTACGGCATCATTATCGCCGGATGTTAACAATCCCGGCTACCGTGCGATCAGCTTTGATCAGTTGGTAGAAGCATATTATGAGCAAATCAAAGGCTTAACCGATGGTGGCTGTGATCTGCTGCTCGTTGAAACGATTTTTGATACTTTGAATGCAAAGGCTGCGCTTTTTGCAATAGACAAATTTTTTACGGATGCCAAAAACGGAATCGTAGAACATCTTCCGTCTTGGAGAATCGCTGAGGGCGAAACATTGCCGATCATGATTTCCGGAACTATTACCGATGCTTCCGGACGAACATTATCTGGTCAAACTACCGAAGCATTTCTGACTTCTGTTTCACATCTGCCATTATTGTCAGTCGGCCTGAACTGTGCGCTGGGTGCTGACTTAATGAGGCCATATGTACAGATTTTGGCAAAAGAATCGCCTTTTTATACATCTGCCCACCCTAATGCAGGCTTGCCAAATGAGATGGGTGAGTACGATGAAACGCCGGAGCAAATGGGCGAGGTTATTGACGGATTTTTGAGGGATAATCTGATCAATATCATCGGTGGATGCTGCGGTACTACACCGGGACACATTCAGGTGATTGCGGATCTTGCGAAAAAATATAGTCCAAGATCATTGCCGGCCGCTGATACCACCATGAAACTGTCGGGGTTGGAACCGATGAAAGTCACGGAATTGACCAATTTTGTTAACATTGGTGAACGTTGCAATGTAACCGGATCGAAGAAATTTGCCAGGCTGATCCGTGAAAGTAGATATGAAGAAGCGCTTGCCATCGCACGTGAGCAAGTGGAAAGCGGCGCTCAGGTGATCGACGTCAACCTGGACGAAGGAATGATCGACGGCGTAGAAGCTATGAAGACATTCGTGAACCTTATTGCTTCCGAACCAGATATTTCTAAAGTCCCGCTCATGATCGATTCCTCTAAGTGGGAAGTCATTGAATCGGGGTTGAAGTGTGTACAAGGAAAGTCCATTGTGAACTCAATTTCTCTGAAAGAGGGTGAGGAGAAATTCAGAGAGTCGGCTAGGAATGTGCTGCGTTATGGCGCTGCCACCGTTGTAATGGCATTTGATGAGCAAGGCCAGGCGGATAATCTGGAACGCAGAAAAGAGATATGTGCCCGGGCTTACCGCATTTTGGTAGAAGAAGTGGGCTTCCCGGCAGAAGACATCATTTTTGACCCCAACATCCTGACGGTAGCAACCGGAATGGAAGAGCATAATAACTACGCTGTCGACTTCATTAATGCGGTTCGCTGGATCAAGGAGAACTTGCCACATGCAAAAGTATCGGGCGGTGTTTCCAATGTGTCGTTCAGTTTCCGGGGTAATGAACCTGTCCGTGAGGCTATCCATACTGCATTTCTGTACCACGCGATCAAGGCGGGAATGGATATGGGAATTGTGAATGCTGCACAGATAGGCATTTATGATGAGATACCGAAAGATGTTTTGGAACTGGTGGAAGATGTATTGCTAAATCGTCGTCCGGATTCTACCGAGCGTTTGGTAACCTATGCTGAAACCGTTAAAGATAAAGGGAAAACACAAACTGGCCCTGACCTGACCTGGCGGCTGTTGCCGATCAAAGAGCGTATTTCTCACGCATTGGTAAAAGGAATTTCAGACTATATAGATGAGGATACCGAGGAATGCCGGCATTTATTCAGCAGACCATTGGAGGTGATTGAGGGCCCTTTAATGGATGGAATGAGTATTGTGGGCGACTTGTTCGGAGAAGGTAAAATGTTCCTGCCTCAGGTAGTAAAATCGGCCAGGGTGATGAAAAAGGCAGTTGCTTATTTACAGCCTTATATTGAAGCTGAGAAAAGTGAGGGAAATAATTCGGCAGGCAAAATTTTGCTGGCTACCGTAAAAGGCGATGTGCATGATATCGGGAAAAATATCGTGGGTGTTGTCTTGGGTTGCAATAACTACGAGATCATTGACCTCGGCGTAATGGTGCCCACGGACAAAATACTCGCTGCTGCGATTGAGCATAACGTTGACATTATTGGTCTTTCAGGACTGATCACGCCATCATTGGACGAAATGGTGGGTGTAGCGAAGGAAATGGAACGTCGGAATTTCAAAATGCCTTTGCTGATCGGCGGAGCTACCACTTCGAGGATACATACGGCGGTGAAAATCGACCCCAATTATTCCGGTGCGGTTATTCACGTGCTAGATGCTTCACGCTCAGTGCCTGTTGCGGGTAAGCTGATCCAAAGCGATCAAAGCCAGGCAGATGTGTTGCTGAATATCAAAGCAGAGTATGCCAAACTTCGTGACGATCACGCGAAAAGAGGAAACGAAAAGGCGCATGTGGCCATTGATAAGGCGAGAAATAATAAAGCAAAAATTGATTGGAGTAACTTCAAAGCCACCAGGCCCCAGTTTTTAGGAACGAGGGTTTATGATGACTATGAACTGGCTGACATTGCGAAATACATTGACTGGACACCATTCTTCCAGACCTGGCAGTTACACGGCAAGTATCCCAAAATATTTGAAGATAAAGTGGTTGGATCGGAAGCAATGAAGCTTTTTGAAGATGCTGCGGTGCTTTTGGGAGAAATAATTCGCGACAAAACTTTAAAAGCAAAGGCAGTAATCGGTTTCTGGCCAGCGAATTCTATCCAGGACGACATCGTACTGCATCATTTTGAGGAACAAACCCGTGAAGTGGCTTGTGAAAGACACGGTTCGCACCAGCACATTGAGTACAAGATCAGTCAAAAGGGATTTGAGAACCTGAATGCAGGAGAACTGGTTGCAGACACGGCGGTAGTGCTGCATCATTTGAGACAGCAAAGCCAGAAAGCATCTAACCTGCCTAATTATTGTCTTTCAGATTTTGTCGCACCGCTGGAAACAGGGCAAACAGACTATCTTGGCGGATTTGCGGTAACGGCCGGGATCGGTATAGAGGCTCTTCTTGACAAATACGAGAAAGACCATGACGACTATAATAGCATTATGGTGAAAGCACTGGCCGACCGGCTTGTGGAAGCACTCACCGAATTGATGCACGAAAGGGTACGGCAGGAATTGTGGGGTTATGTGGGTAGCGAAGATTTTACGAATGAAGACCTCATTAAGGAAGCATATACAGGTATACGTCCCGCACCAGGTTACCCTGCCTGCCCCGACCATACTGAGAAGCGGATGCTGTTCGATTTGCTGGGCGCAGAGCAACTGGGAATTACCCTCACAGAAAGCTATGCGATGTATCCCGCGAGCAGCGTGAGTGGGTGGTATTTCTCTCATCCGGATAGCCGGTATTTCCCTGTGGGTAAGATATTTAATGATCAGGTTGAGGACTATGCACGGAGAAAAAATATGCCGCTGGAAGAAATTGAAAAATGGCTTTCGCCGGTTTTGGGATATTAATGTAAAGTAGTAATCAGGTTCAGATGGAGAATGGTGTAAACCGTTCTCCATTTTTTTGTGTCCGAAATATAATTTTTTTTGACGAAAGGCGTATTTAAGTGGAACCACGCATTACAATCAGGTATTTATACTCTATTTTCTAAATATTTTACCTGAGATATTTGTAACCGGATTTAAGAGAATTAATATCTATTAGCCATGAAAAGAAATATTTCCGTATTTATCCTACTGATCCTGCTTGCCTCTTCATTTAAATACAGAACAAAAGCACGGGAGGTTAACCAAAATGTGATCACAGCAGGTTACAGCAACGCAGCTTCTCCCAAAACTTTCCCGGTAGAGTCGTTTAATGCAGCCATTGAGAAATTACAACAGGCCAACAGCGAACTCTCGAATGGTAACCCGGACCTGGCAAAATCAATGTGGTCTCACAAAGAAGACGTGACGATTTTTGACGAGAAAGCGGTTGGCGAAATCAAAGGCTGGAAGGCAGTGGAAGCCACATTAAATGCCACCAGTAAGCAGCTATCCAAAGAATCAACATACACTTTTGAAAAAATAGCAAGTCATGAAGCAGGAGATCAGGGTTATCTGCTGCAAAAAGAACACTACAAGCTTGCAAACGGAAGAGTAATCGATCTGCATGTAACAGTGCTCTTTCGTAAGGAAGCCAATTCCTGGAAAATTATCCATCGCCAGTCAGACCTTTCCGCTTCCGCCAGAGAATCAGACAAATCAAGCAAATAATTGGGCTGGTTCCTGATATTTTGAGTCATAGGTAACTTACAAGTATTTTGTTGTTATTTTGCACCTTTGGAAAAAAAGTGACAACGGAATATTTATGGAAAGGTTTACGGGACTGCTAGGTATTATTTTGATTCTTGGCATTGCCTTCGCAATGTCGAACAATAGAAAAGCAATTAATTACCGAACAGTAGGCGTAGGGCTTGCACTCCAATTCGGACTTGCCGTTTTCATTCTTCGCACAGACATAGGCCAGGCCGTTTTTCAATGGTTAGGCGAAAAAGTTCAAAAATTACTTTCCTTCTCAGATAAGGGTGCCGATTTTGTTTTTAGCACGCTCGTACGGCCCGATCTGATGCAACGCGCTTTCGGTCCCGGTAACGACTTTGTATTCTTTTTCAAGATTATCCCTACAATCATTTTTGTTGCTGTTTTAGTCAACATGCTGTATCACCTTGGCATCATGCAAAGGGTAGTTTCTTTCATTGCAAGATTGGTTTACTGGTTAATGGGTGTCAGTGGAGTAGAAGCACTTTCAAATGTAGCCAGCACTTTTGTAGGCCAGGTAGAAGCGCAGATTATGATCAAGCCTTACCTTAAGAATATGACTAATTCTGAGTTAATGGCTTCTATGACAGGTAGTTTTGCTTGTATAGCCGGAGGGGTTATGGCTGTCTATATATCTTTGGGCGTACCGGCACCTTACCTTATTGCTGCCAGCTTAATGGCAGCGCCAGGCGCATTAGTTATTTCAAAAATAGTTTTTCCCGAAACACTTCAGTCAGATGCGAGAGGTGCCGTCAAATTAGAGATCCAGAAAACGCATGCTAATTTGCTCGATGCCATAGCTGCCGGTGCCAGCGAAGGTTTGAAAGTGGGTTTCAATGTAATTGCGATGTTAATCGGCTTCATAGCACTTGTTGCGCTGCTTGATTATCTGTTGGGTTACATTGGGGGATTGCTTTCTTTTCCGCAGCTTAGCTTCAATTACATTTTAGGAAAGGTTTTCTCCATTTTTGCCTGGGCTATGGGCGTACCGTCCAAAGATATTGAAGCCGCAGGCTCCTTAATGGGCACAAAAATGGTGATCAATGAGTTTGTCGCCTATCTCGATATGGTGAAAATGAAAGACACATTGGATCATAAAACCATTGTGATCACCAGTTTTGCATTATGCGGATTTGCCAATTTCAGTTCCATAGCGATTCAGGTGGGAGGTATCGGTGAACTTGCACCTTCACGTCGCGCTGATTTAGCAAGACTAGGATTTAAAGCATTGATCTGCGGTACTTTGGCGTCCTATATGTCTGCTACACTCGCAGGTTTGTTACTCTAAATCTATACTTCAAAGAGTTTCAACCGGATCGCTCCAGTACCATTCCGACACGGCTTTTTACATTTATTTTCTGAAAGACCGATTCCCTGAGCCTCTCTCGGGTGAAAAACGCCCTTTTTTACTGTGGACGTATCTTCCCGACAGCTTTGAAGATTTTTGTGCGTAGCCTGTGGCATGGATATTTGTAGCTAACTTCAAAGAACACAACACGTCAGCAACATTTGCTCCGAACTTATGAAGAATATCAAACTATACTTCTCTATCTTAAAAGAGAGTTTCAATGAATTTTTGAATGACAATGGCATGAAATTGAGCGCCGCATTGTCGTACTACACCATATTTTCACTGGCTCCGATGCTCTTGGTAATCATTTCGGTTTTCAGTATATTTTTTGGCAGGGACGCTATTCAGGGAGAGCTTTTCGGGCAGATAAGAGGGTTGGTAGGTGCCAGCGCTGCGGCCCAGTTGCAGGAAATCCTTAAAAATGCTGAACTCTCCAATAAATCCGGAATTGCTGCAGCATTGGGTATAGGCACATTGCTGATCGGTGCCACCGGGGTTTTTGCGGAAATGCAGGATTCTATCAACTACATCTGGTCGATCAAGTCAAAGCCTAAAAAAGGCTGGTTGCAATATTTGAAAAATAGGCTCATTTCGTTTTCGCTGATTCTTACCCTCGGTTTTTTGCTGGTTGTATCCCTTGGCGCCAGTGCATTGGTGGATCTGCTTAGCAACAGGCTGGAGCGCCTGTTCTCTGAGGCGTCGGTAGTGTTATTTTACATTGTCAACCTGGGACTTGTACTCACGATCATTACAGCATTATTTACGGTGATATTCAAAGTGCTGCCGGACGGGGAGTTACGCTGGAAGGAATGTATGGTAGGGGCGGCTTTTACCGCCATATTGTTCTCGATTGGCAAATTTATTATCAGCTTTTACCTCGGGCAATCTGATCTGGGCGCGGCTTATGGCACCTCGGCGTCGATCGTCATTTTACTTACCTGGATCTATTATTCGTCCATTATATTGTACTTCGGAGCCGAATTTACCAAGGTTTACGCCAGGCAGGACGGTGTTGCCATTACTCCTAACAAACATGCAGTACTCATTGTGCGTCAGGAACTTGATGAAAAAACTGGTAAGGAAGTAGCTTAAACAAAAAAATCCCTGTCGTTGATGAGACAGGGATTTTTTTGTTTAAGCAAATTATCTATTATCTGATGATCAGTTCAAAAGGCATTCTGGTTTGTGTACCGCCCATATTCATCAGTTTTTTATACATTTTGACGTAAGGCGCAAGATCTCCCAGTGTTTTCGTCGTGACCTGTTCCTCAGTATCACCCATGATTTTGGTCAGGATCTCGTCCAGCGGTCTTTTCTTCTCAGGATAGTAACGTACGCGGTAGTCACCTTCTTTCAGTTTCGCGGCTTTTGCGGCAATTTTAATTGCATCGTCTACACCTCCCAAAACATCCACAAGGCCATTTTCTTTGGCTTCAACACCTGACCATACACGGCCTTGAGCAAGACTTTTTAGCTTTTCAACGGGCATTTTTCTACCCGCAGCTGCTTTTTTGGTGAATGTTTCATATCCTTCATTCACACTTTTCTGAATTCTCGATTTTTCAAAATCAGTCATTTCACGGGTTGCAGTAGGCCAGTCCGCATGAGGGCTGGTACCCACGCCATCGAAGGTGATACCCAGCTTGTTATTCATAAAGTCAGTCACATTGAAGATCAGTCCGAAAATACCGATGGAGCCAGTGATGGTATTAGGCTGTGCGACGATTTTGTCGCAACCCATTGCCATATAGTAGCCACCTGATGCTGCTACATCGGACATGGATGCAATGACGGGTTTCTTTTTAGCAGTAAGCTGAATTTCTCTCCACATTACGTCTGAGGCAAGCGCACTTCCGCCCGGAGAATTGATGCGGATCACAATCGCTTTGATCTTGTCATTCTCGCGGATCTCTTTCAATTCTTTTACAAATTTTTCAGAACCAATGCTTTCGTCGCCGCCCTCGCCGCTGGTGATTTCACCTTCTGCTACTAACACGCCTACACGGTTATTAAAATCACCTTCCTTGATCTTGCTGTCACCCTTCAGGTATTTATCAACGCCGATGTAAGAGATATTCTTTTTCTCCTCGATTTTCAGATCACGTTTCAAAACTGATTCCAATTCGTCTTGATAACCGAGGTTAGTTACAAATTTGTATTTCAATGCCGACTTAGGATCTTCAACGGCCAGGGAGTCGGCCAATCCTTTCAATTCTTCCGTGGAAATGTTGCGGGAAGCGGAGATGTTTTTCAGGAAGTTGTTATTGATAGCCTGAATTAATTCGATAGACTGCTTTTTACTCGCCTCGCTCATATCCTGACGTGAGAACATTTCAATTGCACTTTTGAATTCTCCAACCCGGAATACCAATGGTTTGATTTCCAGCTTGTCAAAAGTACCTTTAAAAAAGCTGTACTCAGCTGACAAACCATTCCATTCAAGTCCACCGGCAGGGTTAAGGTATATTTTGTCTGCCACCGAGGCAATGTAGTATCCTTTTTCAGAGTATGTTTCGCCGTAGGTAACAATGAATTTCTTCGATTTTTTGAATTCAAGCAACTGGTTTCTGATCTCTTCCAATGTTGCCCAACCTGCTTCGGGACCTTCTGTTTTTAGGTAAATACCTTTGATTTTATCGTCAACCTGGGCATTTTTCAATGCTTCCATGATGTCCTTCAATCCCACTACACTTTCATTTCCACTAAATGGGCCGCCGAGGTCGGCAAGAGGATTATCTACTCCCACTTCCTGGATAGGCTGGTTAAGGTCAAGCCTCAGTACTGATTTGTCTTCCACCACCACCTTATCGTCGGATGATAGCATGGAGCCAATACCAGCCAGGATGAAAAATGAGAGAAAGATAAAAACGATTATTCCGACGAACGTGGCCAGAACATATTTAAAAAATTGTAACATGGTATGCTTTATAATGGATTTCTATTCAGTTACCTAAGGAACAAAATTAAGGATTAATTGTCGCGGTTGGTAGAATAAATAATGTCGAAAGGTAGTTTCCGCAGCTTAAATGGTCAAATGATTACACCTAATTTTTTCATGCGCGACGCAGATATTTACCGATTGAGATTCTGTATTTTTGAGAAAAATTAAACGCATGAAAAAGACCCTCATTTTAGTCCGCCACGCCACTGCCGAGGATCAGACTTTCAGGATTAAGGATTTTGACAGAAATCTCAACAACAAAGGTTTAGCGGAAGCATTGACAATGGGTAAATGGCTGGATGAGAACAAGATCAAGCCGGATATCTATGTTACCAGTCCTGCTTCAAGAGCCTACAAAACTGCGGAAGTCATTGCCGAGCAGCTTGGAATAGCGGTCGCGGACATTCAAACGCAGGCGGGTATTTACGACGGCGGACCGAGAGCATACCTTCATGCAGTTACTCATGTCGCAGAATCGTCGTCATCGCTGATTCTTTTCGGGCATAACCCGGACATTACTTATTTCGCTGAATATCTTTCAGGTTCCAGCATTGGTTCCATGAAAAAAGGAGCGATCGCCATCATTGAATTTAAGGAACAAAAATGGGACGAGATATCCGCGAAAACCGGAGATCTGGTTCTTTACAAAACACCCAAGCAGGTACGAGGAGATGAGTGAAACGAATAAGCCCAACAAAAACAGCCGGATCTTTATCATTGTTTTTATATTGTTTGTAGCGCTGTTCGCCTACATTTCCTACGATATGTCTAGCCGCACTACGGCTCCCTGGAATAAACCCAAGCAGCTCAACCGCGCATTGCCCGGAGCTACTCCCGACGCTGATTCGCTTAAACTGGACTCACTTTTGCAAGAAGTAAAGTAGCTTAAGACCTGGGGTGAAATTCGGTGATAACCTGTCTCAGATAGTCACGGTCGAGGTGGGTGTAAATTTCAGTAGTCGTAATGGATTCATGACCAAGCATTTCCTGCACCGCCCGCAGACTTGCACCGCCTTCAATTAAATGGGTTGCAAATGAATGCCGGAAAGTGTGAGGACTGACATTTTTGTGTATTCCCGCTTTTTCGGCGGTGTCTTTGATCATTAAAAAAATCATCACACGGGACAGCTGTCCGCCCCGCCGGTTCAGGAAAACAATGTCTTCACTATCTTTTTGCGCGGCGATCTCGTTTCTGACATGGTCAAGATAGATCTGCGTGTATTTAATGGCTTCCTTCCCGATTGGTACCAATCTTACCTTATCACCTTTTCCCAGAATCCGGATAAAACCAATGTCGAAATAGCAATGGGTAAGCTGCAAACCTGTCAGCTCAGAAACACGTAGACCCGAACTGTACAACACCTCCATAATAGCGCGATTTCGAGTTCCTTCCGGCGTGGAATGATCGATCGCGGCCAACATGGATTCTATTTCTTCGTAGGAAAGTACATCGGGTAGTTTTCGGGGAAGCCGTGGGGATTCCAGTAGCTCGGTAGGGTCTTCGGTTATTTCGTTTTCTAATAAAAGATATTTGAAAAAGGCCTTGATACCCGACAGCATGCGCGCCTGGGAATGTGCAGCCAAGCCCAGTTCGGAGAGGTATTTTAGAAAAGCCGCCAGGTGCTCTTCCATAATTTTTGCAGGCGGTAATGCGATTTCGGCCAGTTCCAGAAATTCTTCCAGCTTTTCCACATCTCTCACATAGGCATCCACGGAATTCCCGGATAGCGAACGTTCGAGGCGCAGGTAATTTTTAAAATGTTTGATGTAGCTTTGCCACATATTATTGGAAGAAGAAAAACATTAAATTTTGTGTTATCAAATGAAAAAGATACTGATCCTGAACGGCCCTAATTTGAATCTTTTGGGAAAGCGTGAACCTGGCGTTTATGGCAATCAGTCATTTGATGATTATTTTGAAACGCTTAAAAGCACGTTCCCCGAAATCGAACTGCATTACTTCCAGTCCAATCACGAAGGCGCATTGATCGACAAGGTACATGAAGTTGGCTTTAATTTCGATGGAATCGTGATCAATGCGGGCGGTTATACACATACCTCCATTGCTTTGGCCGACGCGCTATCTGCGGTAACAACGCCAGCCGTGGAAGTGCACATTTCCAACATCCACGCCCGGGAATCATTCCGTCACCACAGCTACCTCACCTCCCGCTGCAAAGGCATGATCTGCGGATTGGGGCTGCGAGGCTACGAGTTGGCGGTGCGGTATTTTTAATGAGTGAATGAGTGAATGAGTGAAATCCTCGAATTAAATATTCACTCATTCACTCATTAAAACTTCACTCATTACCTAAACACCGCATTACTGAACAAGATCTTCCCATTATAAAGCATCGCCCTGAAAATGGGATCGTCCATGAGGTAGACAACGTGGCCGCGACCCATGTCCTGTACGCCCATGATCAGCGTATTTTTTAGCTTTCCGCTCATTTTTGTTCCTACAAAGCCTGCCTTATATCCGTCCTCGTTCAGGTAGCCTACATTCCAGCCATCTTTGAGGTATTCGCGTTCGTATGCGTCGCGGACGATGGTGAAGTATTCCTTACTGCAACCAAATGCCAAAGGATGGGTAGGATCTAATGTGATCTGGAACATGCTTCCTGGTGACGAGTCGCTGGCTTCTTCGCGTTGTTGCTCACCAAATTTTTTAAACAGATCTGCATCTTTCTTTTTGTCAGAAAACTTCTTGCTGAGGGAGAAGCCTGGCTTGTTCATAAATGCCTCCGTTGCACGTTCCATAGCGATGATCTTGCCACCATTTCTTACCCAATTCTGCAATGCTTCCAGGTGTTTGTCATTAATGATGTCGCCATATTTTCCATCCGGCAAGATCAATACGTCGATTTCGTTCCACGGCAGGTTCGCCAGTCTGGCCGCACTGACAATCGTGACCGGGTATTTGATCTGTTGTTCGAAATAATGCCATACGCCACCGAAAGCGGTAGGAGAGATGCCGTCTCCCGAAACAGCCACTATTTTCGGCGCTTTGATGGCGACTACATTATCACTGCCAAAATCTGGCCCTGAGCTCACATAACCGGTTTTAACGGGCATCAATTGAATGTGATGCTTGGTTGCAAGAGAGGTGACCAGTTTGTCAAAAGCGACATTCTCATTTCCTTTTTTTGTAATGATCAATGTCCCTGCGCCGTAGGAAACTTTGTCCATTTCAAACGGCACATTGGAAGTTTTGACCAGCACACCATTTTTTAAAAGATCAGCCAGAAATATGGCGTCTTCCACTTCCGACCAGTTGGCAATGTAAGCGTAGGGCGATGTGGACGATACAGGGTTGTCTATTTTTCCGGGTTGATAGGCTGCCGGAACCAGTTTTTCTTTCAAACCATAAGCCTTTAAACCAAAAACATAAGCAAGCCCCCAGCTGGTCACGTCGTAAGTAACTGAGTCTTCCAGTACCGGTTTCGGATCAAAAAGAATGCGGAGCAAGTTGGACTTGGGTTGATAGGCGGTGATCAGCAAATCATTGTTTTCGATTTTGAGGGCCTGCTCGGTAACCGTTGTGAGCTCGGTACCTTTGGTGGAAAGCGATTTCCCAGCGATACCATAAGTGAAACCTTGTTTCTCCATCCAGGCGCCAAATGATCGGATACGCTCTTCATTGCCTTTTGCTTTGATGACGTAAGTTTTAAAGTTTCCGGAAGGCGCATTAATCGCATCCTGATGAAACTTGATAAACTCGGAAACTACCTTGTCTTTTTGGGACAATACTGCCTCCAAAGTAGCGAGACTCGTCGCGTAATGATGTTCAATTCTGCTTTTGAGGGTCAGCGTATCGTGCTCATCTTCACGTTCTAATGCCAGTCCTGCACGTCCGCCACCACCTTGCTCGTAAGTAACGCCGATGGCACCATTAGCTGTGGGCCAGGTGTCGCCGTAGCTGGGATAAAACAGGTCGTAGTCATTTTTGGTAAAATAGGCCCAGTTGTTTTTATCGAAATACTTGCGACAGTACTCGCCGATCAATTCGTTAAACTGGCGTTGCCATGCGGTAACATCCTTATTGTATGGTTTGGCGGCAGGGGGAAAGTAATAGCTTCTTGCCGGGCCCATCTCGTGGAAATCCGCGTGAAAATGCGGCATCCACTGGTTGTATAACACAATTCTTTCCTGTGTCTCCTTTTGCGTTTGCCAGGCCCAGTCACGGTTCAGATCGAACAGGTAATGGTTAAACCTGCCACCGGGCCAGGGTTCGTCGTGTTCCAATGCAAATGTGGTCACGTCCGGAGTTGCGTTTTGTACGCGGTTGTACCACTGCGAGTAGCGCTCATATCCGTCCGGGTTAATGCAGGGATCGATCATGATCACCATGTTTTTCAAAAACTCCTGGGTGAGCGCATTGTTTTTATTGAGCAACTCATACACCACTTTCATACTGGTATTGGCAGACACAGACTCATTCCCGTGGACATTGTAGCTCAGCCACACGATGGGCGGAACGCTGGCATCGGGCTTGCCGGGGAGCATACCAATGCTCTTCAAATGGTTTTCCCGGATTGTATTCAGCTTGGTCATATTCTCCGGTGACGCAATGAATGCTACCATCAAAGGTCTTCCTTCATGGGTCGTTCCATAGCGCGTAATTTTCATACGGTCCGGGTTTTTGGCCTGCAAAGTATTGATATAGTCGGTGATCTGGCTATGGAAGGCGAATTTGGAACCGAGCGGAAATCCGAGGTATTCGTCGGGGGTAATATTTTGCGCGAAGGCTTGGTGTGTTAGTAGGAGTAACAGGACGTACCGGATAAGTTTGGTCATAGGAAGTGATTTGTGGAAACCTGTAAACCCAAATTTAGAAAGTTCACTGAATTTACCGGCATGGGGCAGCGGATAAAAAAAACTTTTCAATTTACTCTGCTGGAAATGAGCGGAGTAAAAAATATTTCAATTTTATTTCCACCTGGCAGTTGCAATTTAGAAATCAACCGTGCATCTTTGCACCACGATTTCGGAAAAAGGAATCGCAAAGTGAAAGAAAGTGCAAAAAAACGCGCGAAGTAGGAGACCAGTCGGCCCATTCGTCTAGCGGTTAGGACACGACCCTTTCACGGTTGAAACAGGGGTTCGATTCCCCTATGGGTCACAAACCGTGCGAAGAAAGCACTTTCAATCATTTTTTTGGCGAATCAGCTACAATGGAAGTCTGCTATTAAGCAGGCTTTTTTTGTTTTCCAGCTTTTCAGGCGACATACTAACAAATTCACTTACAGTTTTGCATGTGTCACTTACAGTTATTTAAATGCAGGATATTATTCACCTTCCAGATTTAAATAATGATTGGATTCTCTAAAAAAAAATGGCACCAACAGTTAGCTTCTTTCTAAGAGGCAGAGAGAGCGCCCACCCAGAAAAGCGATGTGCGATTTACGCGGCGATTGAGTTTAATGGGCAGAAGTGTACGCATTTCAGTACAAAAATTAAGATTCCCACCAAATATTGGATGGCCCCTGGATCTAGTGAGGTAAAGCGGTCTACGCGTGAAAATCCCATAAGTTTCAGTTACTATCTCGGAGATTTATTAAACGAGCAACTTCGTTCCATTCAGAAAAATGTAATTCGTGCAGCTGAAAACATGGAAGAGCTAGAGTTGCCACTCACAGCCGAGACCATCAAAGCTGAGTACCTCAATCCACGACCAAGGCCTATAGTAAAAAAAGTAATAGAGGTTGTTGATGAGTTGATCGCAGCCTTGCGTCCGAAACGGAAGAAGCAGACAATGTTGACCTATCGAACGCGCCGCCAGAACTTGCACGAATTTTTGACCGCACATGGTCTGTCTAAGCTCTACATTCATGATTTTTCATTTGATCATTTTGAACACTTTCAACTCTGGATGATCGACTATTGTAGTGAAGATGGAGTAAAACGATGGTGCACAAATACAATTAACAAGCATCTGACATTTGTCAATAAAGCCTTGAAGTACGGAATCAATAAGAAATATATTAGGAGCAATCCAATTGGTGAAATGGGGTTGGAATACACCGACACAGCACCGCCCGAATACCTTACTCCCTCAATGCGGCTTCGACTATACAAGTGTGACCTGGTCACACTGTCCAGGGAAAAAGACGTGGCCATATTTCTTTATTGTACGGGATTGTCCTACACTGACTATTTAAGCCTGCTCGATAGGCATTTAATCCAGGTGGAAACGGGCGAATGGTTCATAAAGAAGGAGCGAGACAAATCCAGCATTTATTCGATAATTCCACTCTTGCCGCATGCTTTGGATGTTATCCAAAAGTACGGCGGCGTCGAAAAATTACCGCGACCAGAGATATCTGATCTCAACAAAATGTTGAAAGTGTTAGGAGACGTCTGCAAAATACCGTTCTCGCTCAGCACTTCGAGTTTTCGCCAGACATTTTCCAGCATGATGGAAAATGAATATATGGTCAAGCCCCGAACCTTAATGTTCATGATGGGTCACACAAATGAGAGGCAGCTTAGAAATTATTCATCGGTGATGCCGGCGAGGGTTTTACACGACCTGAAGAAGGCAAACGTGACCTTGCCATTTAATTTAGAAAAGTTCACCCAACTTGTCAGGGCTTCATAAAAAGACAGCCGGCCAATTTGGCCGGCTGCTTGATTTTGGGGGGCTTCGTATTGAAACCTTATATAAGTATATTTAAACAAGAACCGTACCTGCACTCACAGTTGCTTTTAAAAATTTCAAAATCCAAATGCCTGACGAGCAACGCTGAAAACAATCATCGCAATGCCAAAGACGAGAAATACTGAAGCCAGGCCATAACAAACCTTTTTGTAATGCATGGCCTGTTTCTGAAATTTTTCGATCTCACTCGGGCTGTTCAGCCAGATATTACGCGAGAACGGATTAATACCCACACAGGCAAACACCAGGGCGATGAAAAACAGAAGGACGGTAAAAAACTTCGCTTGCGGATCCGATTCGAAAAGCTTCTCAAAAATGACACTGACGCTTAACAACGCCACGCAGAGCGAAATGATATGTTTCAACTGATCATTAGCCAGTGTAAACTGGTTTTTGATCATATCCCTAGCCCAATCGAGGTAGAATAGCTCTTTTTCTGTTGGTGCATGAGCTTCCAAAAAAACAATTTCTTCTTCAGGTTCTTCCTGGTCTTTATCCATGTGCTTTGTTAAGTATGTTTTTTTCTCCGCAATGTTTACACTTATGCTCGATTTTTGTGATCGGAGCTCTTCCTCCGAATGGATTCCCGGGTCTACCCAATGGCCCGTTTCCCATCATCACACCTCCCCATCCTAATTGGTCTGCCATTGCACCGCCGTGACCTAGCCCACTATTTAAAAAGTCAGCCGTAGCCACAATATTTTTTTCACCACACTTGTGGCACTTGTACTTGAAAGCCATTATTTTTGTCAGTGTTTTAGTTTATAGAAATGCCTGGAAAGTTTAGCGGCCTACCAGGCATTTTCTTTTTCAAATCTACAAAAATAATACGCTTCTACGCGCTGGCCCGTCCCCGGGTATTATCGATCAAATCCCGGTACCGTTCGAAAATACTGTAGTTCCAGCCGGTCGGCTTCTTGGATTGCTCTTTCAGAAGACGAATAACTTCAGAGAGCTGGGGATCCTGAGTGGTCTGTGGAGTTGCTGCCGGCATCGCGGTACTTCCTCCGGAGGCGAAGGTCCGGCTCATTCGCATGGATTCAAGCATATTTGCAAAATCGGCAACGATTGGGTTTCTGAGCATCGGCTGACTGATCACATACTCTTCACCAGCTTCACCGGCCACATAGCTACGTCGCCCAAGTGAGAAAAGTGTCGGCCTGCTGACCCAACCGGCGGGGCTTCCGCTTTTATCGACCTGGATACTGGTAAGATCAGTTGGCCCACCATCGGCCCTGAACGCCGGTGTGCCGGGCTGCTCGGTCGAATTGATTATCTGCTTGGCTTTTAGCATAGCGGCCGTAACGGCTACTACTGCCGTAGCGATCCGGGCTGCAACGGTATAAGGATCTCCTTTCGTTCCTGTGGCCACGGCTGACGCGATAGCTGTACCGGTGTCGACTGCGATCTGGAACAGGCCTAGCGCTTTCTGAAACTCTGCATATTCGTTCTGGTTGTTAGCTGCCAGGCTTAATACGTCGCTGATCACCTGACCGCCGGCGCTCATAGCCTGACCGGTTTTGTTAATCTGATCGAGTTTAATGGCAAGCAACTCGCGATCGGATTTTGCAATTTCCGAGTTGATCCGCTTTTGTTGTTCCAGATCCAGGGCGCCATACTCTTCGCGCATGATTCGGAGACGTTCCAGGTGCGAGCGTACTATTTCCTCTTTACTACTGCCCTGCTCGTCGGCGATCGCCAGCTCGCTCCGGTAGCTATCAAAAACTCCTTCTAAAAACTTGTCCGTGCTCTTTTTGGTACGTTCCGCTGCGAGCTTTTCAACTTCTTGTTTCCATTCTGCTTCCAGTGCAACGATCGATTCTCCCTTGGATTTAGCCAGGGCAATCTCACGTACGTAATGATCATTAATCTCAAAGAGCTCTTTATCCCGGCGTTTGGCTGCATCGTCCAGGCGTTTCTGGTCATATTCAAGCTCGTCCTTTTTTGCGGCCGTAACATGATCATACTGCGCGCGGATCATTTTGTCAAAGTCCGCCAGGTGTTTCTTATTGTATTTAGCGGTGATATTGGAGACATCCTGAGCCTGCTGCTCGTTGATCTGCGTAAGCAGCTGCGCATTGGCGCCGGCACGTTTCCGGAGCTCGTCGTACTTGTACTGTACCGCTTGGAGCTCCTTCTCATGTTCCTTCATCAGGCCCATGGTCAGCTGCTGCTGATTTTTTAACAGATCTTCATTCAGTTTTTCACGTTCCTTACGGGCTTTTTCTATTTCATCTTTCGTAGCAAAATCCGGATCCTTATTGTCTTCATCGTTCTCTGCTACTTTTGGTTTTTTGGGTCCATATCGCGCTGTTCTTCTTACATCAATGGTGTCGATTCCTTCCAAGCCTGCCAAATCCCGGGTGCGCTTTTTAATCTCATCGTTCAGACGCTGCGCTTCTTTTCTGCGAATTGCTAGATCCTCTTGTGTAAAATCAGAGGTCACTGTCTGGCCAGCACTGTTGACCGTGTATTTTTTTCGCAGGTTCAGCTCGTATTGTACCAAGCGTGCGCGCTCATTCAGATCAGCGAGCTCGTCTTTCAATAGTTCGCGCCTGGTCTGACGCATGGCTTCCAACAACGATTTTTGCCCAGCAATAAACTCGGTTACCCTGTCCTTATTAATGTCCAAGGCTTTTCCGTAGATATCAAACGATGTTGCAGCCTCGGGAACCTGATCTGTGATCTGCTCGATTATTTTTTTCAGCTCCTTTTGCTCGACCCCTGATAAGTTTGTTTTCGATTTTAGCTCATCGTACCGGCGAAGCAGCGCAGGAAATTTACTTTCTACCTGGACTACTTTTTCCTGCTGTGCAGTAAGCTTTTCTAGTTGGATGTCCAGCTCGGTAACTACACCAAACAGCTTTCCGGCCATCTGAATGAATGGGTTAAGAAATTCTGCACCATCTTCCATCCAGCCCGTAAGTTTCTTCTGTATCTTTTCCAGGATTGCAGCAGTGTTCTGGTTCTTGATGTTGTACTCATCGATCACAGAAGTCCCTTTTTCGAATGACGCGTTGGCGATATCCTGCTGTTTTCGGACCAGTTCGGTATTTTTCGCAAAAGCACCCAAAACCTGAGCACCTTCCGAGCCTTCAATCCCCAGGTTTTTAAGTGTTTTTGCAAGGCCTTCAACACCCTTCGTAGAGCTTTTTGCGCCTTCCAGTACACGCAGAAATGCCTCATTCCCGTCCGTTTTAAGCAGGTTGGAAAATTCTTTAACCGACATCCGAGCCACCTTGGCAAAGTAGGGAACGTCTTTTCCCATGGCAATAATCATCTTACCGATGTTAGTTGCCGACAGCTCGACAGACTGACCCAGGATATCTGACGCCGCGGCCATCCCGATCGTATCGGCAATGCTGATCCCGGCATTTGGCGCAATGCCGGCGAACTTTTTGGCCCAGTTGACCAGGAAGCCCTCATTAGCCTGGCTACTGGCACCGACCGTGTTAATAGCCGATCCAACCTTTAGCATCGCTTTTTCAATGCCAAATTCTTCCTCGAGACCGAAGATTTGCGTGAGCTTGCCTATATCATTGAGGGAGTCCTCGATGTTGCCGCCCAGATCTTCCGCCAGGGCAACGCTGAGAATATTGGCAGTTTTAACGAAGGACAATACATCTTCCCGCGACTCATAACCTAGCTTACCAGCGATGACGGCTAACTTTCTGAGCTCTTCGACCGGTGTGCGGGTATCGATACTGCGAAGGTCATCTTTGAACCTGGTCAGCTCAGCGCCGGCAAGGCCGGTCTGTTTACGGACGTCTGCCCATGAATCCGCTAGTTTTCCCGATGTAGCGATCAATCCGGGAAGGAATGAAAATGCCATCTGAAAAAGATAAATAGCAGCAGCTGCTCCGGTAAGTGCGCCGGTAATGTTTTTCCAGTTGGACAGGAAATCTTTAAAGGAACCTGACCCGCCGCGGACTTCATTGACCATGGCCTGATGTGCAGCACGGACTTTTTCAGCCTGCTTGCGGAGTTTTTCAAACCCTGCCGGGTCATCCTCCTTTTTCATGTTGTACAGCTGACGCTCCAGACCGATCATGGTGGTACGGACTTCCTTGATGGTCGTCTTGGATTTTTCGCCATTAATGATCAGCTCGATGACGGCCTGCTCATTGACTTTCTTTGCCATTTCAGAGATTGATTGTAACTGTGTTGCTAAGTAGGGTCTCGGCCAATTTGACCAGCCCTATCCCATATTGTTCTGCTAGTATTTCGGCAAGCTTTTTTTCTTCCGCGGTCTTGCGCCGGCTGTACCATTTGATCGGGGCCCGGGGCACGTCCGGCTTATGAATCGAGTAGCGTTTCCGGAGCAGGGCAGAATTCATATTCACACCCCGGCCAACACCCATATCGATAAACCGGCCGTACATTGGGAAGTCAATGGTAAGCTTATCGTTTCCGGACGCGCCCATACTCAGCTTGGTTTTCCAATCATCATAAAGGCCCCGGGTGCGATCGCTTTTTTTCCCTTTGGTCCGGTAGACCTTTTTGTCGAGCTCGTGACGGAATCGGTCGACAGTGATTTTCAGAAACTGCTCGTAAGTCCCTTTCAGGTTAATTCTTTTGTTGATATCCAGATCCTGGTATTTCATCGCGTCCTGTAGCCCTCCCCGTCTAGCATGGCCCAGGTCACCCATTTGTGCAGGCCGCGTGGGTTACCGGCTGTCAAGTAGTTGACGTGCGGCTCGATCACGGTCCGGTGCCCATGGATATAAATGGCTTCCTTGGTTGATTTTTTGGTCGAGATCTGGTTGACATCGTAGTCGGTGACATTCTTGCGGTATTCGATAAGAAAGCCCTGGGTCGTTTCAGCAGCAGTGAAAAGCCCGTCCTGCCAGACATAAGCCACGATATCAGCGAAGTGCGTCTGCACGCTGTTGTTTTCGTTATTCTCGCTGGAATAGTTTTCGATTTTGAGCTGGATCCAGCTATTGATCAACTTGGCATCTGTGGCGCCATTTGGTTTCAAGAGTTTGGCAATGGTCTGCCGACCTTCAAATTCAGCCATCACAAATCCATCCTTTGCAGGCAGATCATACTTCATCTGCTGCAACAGGTACCGGCCCAGCACCTGGTTGGAAAGTTTGAATCCGATCGGCACAGACGGGCTGATCAGTGACAGTGTGGACAGGCTGAGCCTGGCGGCAACGGTAACCTCTTTGGAGCTTGCCAGAAACTCATAATAGGCTTTCTGGTAGCGCGTCCAGATATCATCCGGCTCACCTGGTTGCAGTGAGAGCTCGCCAAAGATCCTGTACTTGGAATCATAGCTGACCGAGCTGGCGTACGGGTACAGCTTTCCGGATGTATCTTCTTTGAGGCCCCAATAGATGAGCATTCGAAGCGCCCAATCGTTTTTGGCCGGTGGGATTGCGTCTGGATCGTTGGAATCGAAATACGGTGAGTAGTTTTCGGATTTTTCGAAAAAAGGGTCGGCCAGGTTACCAGGCTGCTGCGCGGCTGGAAGTAACCAGGAAGGGCCGGCGTCGGTCTGATCACTGGTATTTTTAAAGCTGTCCATACGGAGCGTTCCGACAGCAAGGGAAATCGTGGTTTGTTTGGTTCCGACACTGAAAGAAAAGGTACTTCTAAGCTCTTTCGGCTGGATATTGTTCGAATCAAATGGGTAAGGATGAAAGCGGACGTATTTATCTGAGGCGTCAGAAAATGTATCAATTCTAAACCCTTTATTATCGGATTTCTCAATCCCTTCCGTTCCAGGAATGATAAACTCAGATATGTCGACATAGGTGCTACTTTCTGCCAGCGATTTGTAAGTATTAAAAATGGCCTTGCGATTGGTTACGCTGATATCAATGCTCACTCCCATATAAGACCGGACTGCTTTGAAGAGCTCTGATATCGAGTGATCACCCAAGTGCCGGCCGATCTCGACACTGTAGCCGGTGGTCTCTACGGTTAGCCCGGGCGTGGTCTGGGTGTTAAAGATCACCAGGCGCGAAAGGACCGGATCGCTAAACAATGTTCCGGACGCTGTAAATCCCAGCTTACCACAGACATAGCTGATCAGCCAACCCAGGTAAACCATCGGTACCAGCAGCCGGTCACCAGATCCCAGCAGCGTATCCGAATAAGTAGGTTGGGAAATTCCAGGATAACAGACATTAACGATCGTCGGCCGCGCGTAAGAGCTGGTAGGTTTAAAATTCTCGTCGACCATTTCATAGTTATGAAAAGGCGGGAAAACGATCGGATATTGATTGGGCGGTGCGGTAGCGAGTTTGAGCATGGTGGCCACCTGCTTGGTTTCGTCAGTGCCGACAAAAAAGCGCTCAGTGACAAATTCGCGGACCGGTACGTTTCGGATCTTATCGGCAATTTCTCCCAGGTCGATCAGCAGTGCGGCATCGGCGTAGGCGCCAGTCGTTGAAAATGTCAACAGCGCCCTGAACTGGAAAGGCCCGGACCGAACTGATACGCTGATATCAGGTTCAACCGGGCTTTCTGGCAAATGGCTGTTTGCTATGAAAAGGCAATTATTTGGCGTCAGGCCAAATTTGAAGGGATACGAGTAGCTTCCCCGGATTACATCATCCGTGTCGAAGATGGTCGAATTGATCTCGATCGTCAGAATTTGATCGATGGGAAGTTCCAGCGTGAGCCCCGCAGCATTTCGTATTTCAAGCATGGAAGATGATCAGAAAACCTAGCCTTGAAAAAATGGCCAGTACTGCCAAAAGGATAAGACTAAATACTGCCGTTAAATGCCCGGGAATCTTTTCGGGCCTTGGCAGCTGCCAGGCTCCCTGAATGGATTTGAAGCAATGATCCCAGTCCAGCAGATTCAGAAATCCGGCGCATCCCAGGCCCAACCAGGTAAGGGTTGATTGCGTCCAGTTCTTACCGAGCACGCTGCTGATACTTTCATCGCGCCGGCCGAAATGGTAGCACCCATTTTTTAGAAACAATGCATTCAAAAGGGATGGGTAGGCCACATTGCCGTACACGTCAAGCGCGTATGCACCATCAAAAAGTGAATCGGCCAGCCGGTTGCGCCTGTCTTTATATCGGATTGAGTCTACGATCGTCGATATCAAAGCAGCCACGGCCAGGCCTGAGCAGCATATTACCGCGAAGAGAAAGAGGGAAAAACTAATTAAGAGTCTCACTGTATTGACTGGTTATAGTGATGAATACCTTCTGCTCGGTTTTGATGGAATCTTGGATTTTTTTAAAGAGGTCCTCAAAAGCCGGCTTGGACGTACCGCCTTTGATCCGGTAGTCACTGCCAACGTTCTCGTAGGCCTTGCCGGTGATCAGGCAGCCCTCGGTATCCTTGTCGCTGTTTCCGGTGTGAATAAGGATACCGGCAAAACCAGGCACGTTCAACAGCCGCGGCAGTAGCTTTTTGAAACGTGGTGATAAAGCGATCGTGACCTGGTACCGCCCGGTCGGAATGGCCGTAGCTGCTTTTACTTTCAGCGCCTGAATTTTAGCCAGTGTCATCGACCCTGTCAGTCCGCGGTCACGATCTTCCAGGAAGTAGCATTGGTGTACGCCGTCGACGGTAACCGAGGATAGCGTCGAGTTTTCGCCTTTGCCCCACCGGGTCACTAGGATTTCCATCGCTGCAAAAATTTAAAGGCTGGGAAATCGTGATAAGCCTGCGTGCAGATCCAGAAGAAAATGCCGGCATTGTAAAAAAGCACCTCGTAGCTGGTACCCGATGGGTGGGCAGCTTTTAGGATCATACAGAAAGCCCCAGCCAGGACCAGGACTAGTGAAAAACGCTCAAAAGGTGATTCTTTCAGTCCGCTGGCCAGCCTGATCAGGCTGAGCAGCATGGTGCCGACCAAGAAAAGGATGTTCATGGCATTGCTAAGATGCGCTGTTGTCAGTAGTTCCATTGTTTAGGTTGTTAGTGATTTTGTCAAAGATTTTATCGATCAGGCGCTCGACGAAATTGAACCCCCCAAAGCCGATCGCAAAGGCAAGGGATTCTAGGCTTTTTAAACTGGCCATTTCAGCCACCAGGGCGGTCACGTAAACAGCCACCAGGTAGTTGGTCAGTACCGCGGCAATGATGGCGTTGCGGCCGCGCTTTTTTCCGTTGAGCAGGAAAACCATAGTTCCGATAAATGCAGCCATACAAATACCCCGGGAAGCCGGAAAAAAAATATCCCAAATTGACATCGTTTGTGAGGGTTAACGATGTGCAATTTGGGATGTCCAACAAAAAACCGATGGGACAAAAGGTTGCCCCACCGAAGCATTTTTTAGCTATACCTTCCTACATTCTTCGCGTACTCATCTGCAACGGCAGTGCTTCCGGTCCTTCCTGATATAGTTAAGTTCTCCAACGACCAACGGAATACAGTCCCTTTAAGCCAGGTACCAATTAACCAGCTCTGACCAGCTGGTGATGCCAGAGGCCCGGTCAATGCCACCGGAGACCCCTGGGCTACGCCATCCACATAGAAAAGCATTGTATTATTTTCAAATACGCCCATCAAGTGATGTACTACTCCAAGTGTTATGTCCGTAGTTTTAGGAGAAGTACCTGACGAACTCGAAGTTCCAGCTGTAAAACGAGGCCTTTTACCAGCTGTACCAGAATCCAAGCCTGATTGCAAATTAGGTACAGTTGTTGATGAATACCTGCCTAATAGCTTACTAAACGGATTCGTATTTTCTTCACCCCCGGAAGGTAGCGTAAGCCAAACACTAAGTGCAAAATTTACATTGCCCAATGCCCCGATATCGTAACCTGTACCCATGGAAATTTGACCCGTCGCCTCAGTGAATTTAATTCCTTTTCCCCCAGTATAAGTCATGAAAGTGGCAGTAAAACATTGCGCGTTCGGGCCTCCGGCAACCAGGTTAACTAGTTGAGTAAGGTTCGGCATGCTGGTAGCCTGCGTTGGATAACAAATTGGATTAGACGGGTCGAACAAAAACAGATGCCCTTTTGTGAGCGCAGCGTCATTCGGGTAGTAGCGGTCCATCGTGTCATCGGTGACAGTAGCCGGAAGTTTCTGCAATAATCCTTGAGACATAATTATATATTTTTTGAAGTTAATACAGCTGAAAGGGCGTTAGCTATGGTCTGCGCGCCCAAATCAGACCAGTGCGTCGCATCATCCGCAAATTCAGTCCAAACACCAGCAATTTTTATGATCTCATTGCCAACTGTGCCATTTGCTGTACGCAAGTAATAGTCAAGATCATTCCCACCAGTAGGAAGACCAACTGCCGCCCAAATTCCCAGGTAATTACAAGTAGATTTGGTTGGCTTACCTGCTGACTCGTTGAAAAATGATTTTGGTGGAATGTGGTAAGTCGCCGCTACCGCTGCTTCTGTCATTCCAGGGAAGCGCAGATCGATAGTTGTTCTTCCTACCGCTGCATCAAGCATGGCCTGCCGGGTATTGAAAAACTGCTGTGGGAATGCTGCACGGTAAAACTGTTCCAAGTCAGCAATAAAGTTGGTGCCGTTTAAACTGTTGGTACCATACGCTGATTCCGCATTGTCTACAACCATCCGGACGCCATTCCAAGTACATATTTGCGTCCCGGTAAAGGACATAAACAGCACTCTTTTCTGACGCGACCCTAAAAGCGATTCTACCAAAAAAGCGGCACGTTTCATTGCCGTCGTATCCGAGCCATCATTTTGACCGCCCATGACAATCACCGTTTTGCCCTTATTCAGATCGCCCTGCGTGAGAATATTGTATTTCAGCATACGCAATTCTTCGTCAAAGGTCGACCCTCCGTAAGTATTCAGAGTTACAGACCGGCCAGTAGCAAGGGCCAGTTTAGTAGCGGTACCATTTACTCCAAGCATGGAATCAGATATTGCATGAATATCGTCAGTTGCCCGCTGGATAATGCTTCCCCGTTGCCCATAAGCTTTCAATGTCACAACCGTGTTACTCTTATCGGCGCGACGGATCATGTAGTCAGCTGCGCTTCGGCAAGGCATGTGAAAGGATTGACCGGAAAGAATGGTTTTCATCTTACCTTCAAAAACGCCCCAGCCACCTAAGTAGATAACAAAGTCGCCTATGTTGACGACCAGACTGCTCGCTGTGATCGTGCCTGAAAAAGTCACATCGTAGATATCTCCATTTTTGGGAGAAACAGGGGCAAAGGCTGATGAATTACAACTTCCCATGTAATAATATTCGCCCGCTTTGCTGCGTATGAACCGGGCATAGCGAGGCCCGCCAGCTGTTTGGGCCCCATTAAAATATATGCGGTCGTTAACCAAATACTGAACGCCCCCAAAAACACCGTCAACACTGATGTTCCAGTAGTCGTCCGAAAAGAAATTACCGTCACCAGGAGCAGCTTGAATCGCATAACCAGAAGCAGTTTTAACCAGCAAATCGCCGTGTTTAAAAGTTAATCCCTGCCTCGTTATAGCGACAGATCCCGCATCCATAGTCCAGAAATCGCCCGTTGATCCAGCAGGTAACGCTGGGTATGAGTTTGCCGCAAAATGCCCGTACACACCTTTGTCCACCAATCCTATCGTTCCAGCAGTCCCCGAAGAAACGCCGGCAGCATTGGGGTCAAAAGTACCCCGAAAGGACTTCCCGCGTATGACTAAATTACCACTGTTGACAATTTGGATGTCAGCACCTGTGTCATTCAAGCCCTTCAAATACGGAGTTTCAACTGAGATAAATTCGCGGAACCGCGAACCAACTGAATCCGTTTTTTGGAAAACCGGAATCTCAACAGCCCGGATAAGACCGTCTGAGACGTAGGAAACATCATTCACGTTGGCAGCATTGAGCCGGTTGAATGATGGCGAAATCAGTTTGTTAATTGTGGCCTGTGAAAGCCAGTTTTCCTTAATGGACCGGTCGGGAAATTCAGGTCTTTGAATGAAAAACTCACCCGTTTTTTTTGTCCCGTGAATAATCCTGAAGAGCTCATCTACTTTCAAGTCCAGGTACTGAGAATTAGTATTGACAAAGTAGGTCTGGATCAAATTCTTTACGTCTGTTGCAAGTTTTGACTCCGACACGGCACCGTCGCCTACCACCGGATTATTAAGTTTTGTCCGGACCGCGCTGGCCAGCCAGGCTTCTACAATAGAATTAGCTGGCAGCTCTGGTTTACCTATTTTGAACGTCCCATCTTTCTTGACAGCAGTTATAATATAGTTATTATTGGAAACATCAAGTTTGAGGTAGTCACTGAAAGTGTTGTCGAATGATTCGTATATCAACGATTTGACGGCCAGTGCAAGCTTGGTGTAGTCGATCGAACCTTCTTGAATCGCATCTGCATTAACTGAATTTGGCGTCATACTATCTTCTTTAATTTCAAACTTGCCTACAATGACTCCGTCTTTTCGTATTGCCCACAATATTCTATTTTCACTATCAACTTTCAATTCCACAAAAGGTGAATTGTCAGGAAGTTGCTGAAAAAGGGACTGCAACCATCCTACAAGCGTTTCCGCGCTAACAGTATTCAAGCCGGGCTTGATGGGAGGTGACTGATCGTAAGAGGTACCATTGGAGATCAGTTTCCTGCCTTCTTCATAAAGGACCAGGCCTGCTCCCAGGTTTCTGGACGCGGTCCGCCCGATGATGTAATAAGATCCAGCCGGCAGCACCGTCGACACGTTCGGAATATTGTCAAGCGGGTCCCAGAAACCTTCGTAAACAGTGCCTTCAGTCAGCATTTCCTGCATCTGCTCTTTGATCAGCTCAGCGCCCTGTTTACTTTGTTCTGCGGCAGCAGACTCGTTTTGAATTGCTTCAAGGAAATCCTGCGGTGTTTCCAGGTTTGCAAACCGCGGAACCAAGCCGTCCAGCTCAGTATTTTCCTTGTACCAGTATTCTTTAAGGCCGCTACCATCGTCGACAAATCGGCTTTTTCCGATCGCTCGGTAATCCTGCGGGGTTCCATTATGTGCAGCCAGAATCGAAGGCCATGGCTGGCCGTCCTCCTGATATTGAAAGGCGATGTCAGGAGAATTGCTTAGGTTTCTTATGCCGCCGTGTATTTCTGTATAAGACATGACTATGGTCTAAACTGAGTTGTTGTTGAAAATTGTGTTTTTGACGATGAACGGTAAACGCGCCAGTTTCCGACGATTCCGATCACCGCGAACACTTGTCCAGGGCCGATCGCGCCCTGATCAAGTCCTGAGCCATACCAGGTCGTTTTAATGGGCTCAGTTTGTTGCTCGACAAAATACAAGTGCATCGGTGCTGTATTACCTGGACGAAAATCGGCAGTGATGGTCCCGCCTGGCGCGAATTCGCCAGATCCTTGCAATACCACGATCTGGGCTTCCACCAGCATATCAGAAGTGCCAATCCATCCCCAGTAGGCTTTTTTGGTAGTTCCCGAAAATGGGACAGTCGACAAAGTGATTTCTATTATATCTTCTTCGTCCTTTGTCAAAATGGTTACACTCATGAGATTGGCTTGGTTACATCTTCTGTTACTGTGAATGTTCCGCGGAAGCGGGTTTTTACTTTTCCGTTCGGATAGGTTTGTTGCATGTCAAAAATGAACTCGCCGGACGGCAGTGCTGCTGTAACCACATCCGATAAAGCAAGAACCAGAACACCGCCGCCACTAACCTCGATGGTGATCTCCAAGCCGGCACTTGTCAGTTCTTTAATTAGCTGGGTACCGTTTCTGATCTGCATCCGGTAAGTGCTCGGAGACAGGTTCTCTTCGACCCCATTGCGCTTAATCCGGATCCAGCGTTCAAACGTGTCGCCTCGATAGGTGACGATGTTAAGCCCGTTAGCCGGGCCGGTTATTGATGTTGCCATTATTTAAGTTTTGATTCTGCCCAGCGGCACAAGATGAATAACAAGCAAAAGACCGCAAGCCAGACTCCTAGCAGCCCGCTCGCATTAGGCTCTTTATAATTGTTGCGAGCATAGGTCTGAACCTGTTTTTCTTCCTGCTTTTTCTGCTCGACGTGTCCGGCCTGCTTCTCGGTTTTCCTAAAAATGAGGCGCGGTGGCGCGCTGATCAGCGCGGATGTGTCGACGGCTGGACGCTTTTTAGCGGTCCGCTGCGCGTCTTTGCCCGATAGCCCAAGCCTTACAAAAAGGCCTCTTGGATGCTTAGCCGGCGGTACGAAGATATCCGGAAACTGCCCCAGGCTATCGCCCTGGATGTAAGGTAGCAGCTCGCCTGGTTCCAGGCTGATCTCGGTGACCGTTTCGGTTTGCCAGGCAAGATTTGTCTGCTCGCTGCGCGTGATCGTACTGTCGGCCCGGGCGGCGTTCCTTTTGACAGATCGGCATGAAAAAATGCCCTGAGCGCTCAGGAAGACCAGGGCGCTGAGAAGTAGAAAAATGAGGGATTTACGTATCATGATTGTCAGTAGGTTTTAAAAATGAGTCCTTCGGATTCAGCATTCAACTTGGCCTGTTCGGTCCAGCAGATAAAAACATCTTTCATAAACCCGCCGATTTCCTGCTTGGCGCCAGGCAGAAAATCAGTCACATAATTACCTTTCGCTATAAGCCCTTCGAAAATGAAGTTCTTAAAGCCGTCCAGGTGTTTCATCCGGTTGGAAGGAATGTACCAGGGATAGTGTACCCCTTCCCGCCCTTCGCTCTTTTGCTGCTCAATAAAGTCCAGCATCGATTTTAGTTTTGCACCGGCATAATCTTCCAGATTAGTGCGGTCAATTGCATTTGTGATATCCATTTTTTAGAATTTTACATATCTGGTTTGTCCCCCGTACACCCTGCCCAGGCTTGCACTCCACGCACCATAGGTAAGTGTTACATTGTCTTCGTACTCATCGGGCGATAAAAACCCATTATTGTAAACTGCGACCCTGCCTAACGGCCCCTGGCCAATGATAGGTGTCCCACATTTTTGGTCCGCAGTATCCTTCATGGCAAGCATACCCATGTTGAGCGGGCCATAGCCATTTAAGTGCAATCCAGCTGATCCGGGAGCTGCCACAAATGTTCTCCGGGAACTGGTGTAGGAAGCATAGTACAATATGTTATCGTAACCTTCCAGGGTTAGAGCAGCCTGGTGACCGGCCATGGTTGCATCCACCACAGTTGCATAGAGGGTATCTTTCATCCCTTCCACCGAATTCTCAGGAGCGCCATTGCTTCCTGGTACATAGGACTCCTCAGAGCCGCCAGTTGGCGTCCACCTTATGTATTGTGCTGCCGGTGTATAAGTTGAGATCTTCGTCGGATCTTGTCCATAGGAACCGCCTCCATCCCAGAGCATGGTCCCACGCTTTCCGATGAAGCAAGACCAAAAGCCCATATCCCAATGCTCTCCGGCATTGCCAGCGATCGGCGTATTATACCGGCTCATAATTTCTCCATTCGGGAGCGGGATTATGTCTCCACTACGAACTTCCTCAGGTCCGATCTGGCCCGCCTCGTCCCTCATGAGCGATTGGCTAAGGATTGTACCGAAAACCATCCAGTCGCATTCGTGATCTTCGCCCTGATAGGTTTTAGAGCCGATTTTGATCCGTTCGTTTGCAAAAACAAGCTCTAACGGTATGTTGTATAGCGCTACACCGAAATACATGTAATAGGCGACATTTGCGTTCCGGTCCTTATGCTGTTGCGAGGTGTAAAAGGCGCAGTCCCCTACGTGCCAGGTTCCGCTGTCGATATTCCAGGTAGCGTGCGCTTTGGTTGAAAGGTATTCCGCTACGATGTTTTTGGGGTGCCGAAAGAGAAAACCCTGATCGATCAGACCATAGAAATTATCGCCGCCGTAAGAGCCAAAAAGCCCTGTGTTGCGCTTGTTGATTCCAGGAAACTGCTCTCTGAAAAGATCCATAATCCCTTTGTAAGCAAGCCCGACACGGCTACCGATGTTGGTATCCTGTCCTTGGGCATTTTCCGGATACTCATCGGTAACGATCGAATCGGGCGTCAATCCAAAA
>NZ_JBDSFX010000034.1:0-14098 GCF_039919315.1 Dyadobacter sp.
TCTACTGAACCCATCGCATAATCAAAGAAGTTTACCTTAAGAGAAGTCTTGAACAAATCATTAAAGTTATAGCCCGCCTGTCCCGAAATGGTCAGTACCTTCGTTTTGCCGGTATCATATATAATCGAGAACTTCGAACTGTCGGCCAGCGAATTGTTGAAGTTGTAAAAGTTGTGGTACTGCGTGTAGGCAACCTTACCTTCGTAATTAAAGCCCGAAGTGGTTTCTCCTTTAACACCGCCACTGATTTCATAAGTCTTCTCCGTATTCACGATCAGCACATTAGGTCCAAGCCACTGGTTCTCCGCCAGCATACTTTTCAAAGTGTTTCTCACGATATCCCCATTCCAGCCTGCAAATATGTGCAGCCCTGTGAAAGGTGTTACGTCAATGTTCAGCACCGGATAAGCCTTGGTTCTGTTAATGTCCAGCTCGCTGTCCGTTTCATTCACCGCGTTTAATCCCGCAGTCACCGAAAACAGCTCAGTAACGTATTTGAATGTGGGTTTCACACGGAAAAGGTTCCGATTATAGGTCAACCTATCCACACGTTGCGAAAGGAAAGCATCAGCGTCCAGCAGGGCGTAGAATGACTTGGAAATAGGAACCGAAGCCATCAGCTTTGTACCCCAGTCCAGCTCGGAAGCATTATACCGGTCACGTAAAGTATGGAGGCTTGTTTTAACAGAGTAGTCGACCGCTACCGAAGCATCCGTATTTTCGAAGCCCAGGTTCACGCCAAACTGGTTAATCGTCTGCCTGATTGTGTCCCGATCAACCACCACACCATCGGGTTGTGGCTTATAGCCGTAGAAGTAGTAGTTTTTGCGGTCATAATCGAGTGCTGCTTCGACTTTGTAAGTACTGCGGATGTACTTTAAACCAGCCCTCACATTGGTGGAAGCATTCGCCGAATTTTTGCCATCAACGGGACCATTAGCCGCGGACAGGTGTTTGAGTTGCGACGTGATCACCAGGTCTTCCGACGGCCTTCCGCCTACGAAAAGATCTCCCAAAAACCTACCATAATTACCGCCACCTAATTTCACGTAGTTATTCAGCACATCAGGCTGATCTTGCCGCTCTTTTTCGTCGGAAGAAACACCTACACTGGGAGTCAGTTTCGGAGATGAAATGTTAATCTGCGGGTCGATGATTTCGTAAGCAACCTTTTTCTTGCCAGTTTCGCCCTGTATCGGCTGTACTTTATCAAACACGCGGTTGGCAGGCGCAAATTCTATACTTTTCTCCTTTACGATTTCATACGTCTGACTTTCGATCTCACCCTTTTGGGCCAGGGCGAATTGGGAAGAAAAGCCCAGTGTCAATAAAAATATGGAAGAACGTATTGCTTTGGAATTCGTCATGAGTTATTGGATTTTCTGTTTACCTGAACAGGTATTAATCATTTCAGTTTTTCGATCTGGGTCAATTTTTCCTTAGCCAGTTCAACGGCCTCTTTGTCATCCGAATTGTCGATGATCGAGCTCAGCGTAGCCTTAGCCTGGCCCATCTCATTCATGCCAACATATACATCAGCCAAAAGGATAAACGACCGTGCGCGCCAGTAATCATAGCCTTCAAACAATTTACCCATGTCGATAATAGCCGTTTCAGCCTCTTTATATTTTTTGTTTTTATAAAGGACCATCGCCGACCAGTAACTTGCTTCCGCACCATACTCATCTTTCGAGGTAGCAGCTACCTTCTTAAATTCTTCCGCCGCCTTGTTCAGATCGCCCCGCTCATAAGGTACCTTACCCAAATAAAGCTGCGCCTTGCCCAGGCCTCCCGGAATAACGTTGCCCACATTAATCACTTCCTTGGCATAATACAGGGTAGAATCGTAGCTTTTCAAGGTATAATACGTGTCCATTAAACCGATCCAGGCCTGTGTCTGCTCTTTCTTGCTCTCTGCATTTCTCAGTAACACCCTGAAATTGGTCACTGCATTGTTATAGTTGCCTCTTCCGATTTCCAGTTCGGCAGATCTTTGAGCTGAGGCCGCAACGAATGTGGACTTGTTTTGCTGAACTACTTTACTGAAATACTGCAATGCTTCATTCACCTTACCGGTCTTGTCATAAGACGAAGCAATGAAATAGTTAGCATCATACTGGTGCTTGCTGGCCGGGTAGCTCTTAACGAACTCTTGCAGCGAGTTGATCGCATTTTCATACTTTTCAGCATAATACAGGTTCCGCACATTGTCGAACTCCACTTCTTCCAGCTTCTCATTGCCAGGATTGTTTTTTCTAACTACCCCAAGTACCTGGGTAAATTCCTCCGGACGGCCTACCGCAGTGTAACTCTCCTGTATTCCCTCCAATGCACTGCTAGCCGAAGGCGATTCGGAGTATTCAGTTAATATCTTACGGAAATCGACAATCGCCTGCTCATACACTTGCAGGTTATAATATGACTGTGCGCGACGAAGCAGTGCAGCAGGAATAATCTGGCTCTTGGGTTTCTCGTTGATCATCCTCGTGAATCCTTTCACCGCCGCTGAATAGCTCTGGTTTTGGAAATCAATATCAGCCAGCTGGAAATAGGCATCGTCCAGGTATCTGGAAGAAGGATACTGGCTGATCAGCTGCTCAAACTGCCGACGCGCCTCAGGCTCTCGGTTCATATATACATACGCGCGGGCTTTCTGGAACAACGCGTAATCTTTATCCACTTTTCCTTTGGCCGATACTTGCTCATAAGTCCTGATCGCCTCATTGTAATTCTTGGCGGCCAGGTAACAGTCGGCAAGCCGTGAGTAAGCATCCTCGATCATCTGGGCATCCATTCCCTCAATGTTGTTGGTAAACTCCTTGAAGTAGGTCAGCGCTTGCCCGTATTTTTTCTGGTTATAGTAAATGTACCCTAAAGCATAAAGGCTCTTACGGGCGTAGATACCGGCTTTCGGATTTTTTGAGATCTGGTTGTACAATGCAGCAGCTTCGTCCACACGTTTGAGTCCGTAAGTTGCTTCCGCTTTGTAGTAAAACGCAGCATTATTGATTTGCTCATCAATCGGGAATTTTAGCGCCTTATCAAAAAGTAGGATCGCTGGTTCGAACTTTTCCTGATTAAATTCCAGTACCCCCTGGTTGTAAGTCAGCCTCTGATAGGTGCCATTAATTTTAGCATTCCTTTTTGTAAGCCCTTCAATATACTTAATGGCCCCTGCGTTATTGCTTGCACCGGCGTATCCTTCTGCTACTAATTCCGTTGCTTCGTCAATATGCTTGCTTTGGGGATACTTATTCATGAAGTCGTTGAACTCTTTCACAGCGTCATTGTTGTTTCCCGATTCCAACTGCACTTTCGCGTGGTTATACGCGGCTTCTTCCTTCACAACAACATTATAGTCCAACTTTGCAGCGTTATCAAATGACGTTAAAGCATAACTTAAATTATTCGTCTTTAAGTAGCTGATTCCCAGTATATAAGAAGCGTACTGCGAAACAGAATCTTTGCCCGGACCAACTGGTTTTAATGTAGTTATTGCCCCTTCAAAATTGCTGCTCCTGAACTGCGCATGGCCGTAATGTAAAGCCACGGTAGGAGGCACTGCACCTGGTTTCATGCGCTTGTAACGTTCGTAAGCTTTTACCGCAGATACATAATCTCCTTTTTCGTAATACACTTCCGCTACGTACAAGGCTACGTCATCCAGTTTAGTATTTCCTCTTTGTGAACCTAAAAGCTTCTCACCATATTCCAGCAGCTCATCATACTTTTTAAGCTGGTACAATGATGATATAATCCAGTTAGGCGCCTCATTCTTATAATAGGGATGATCCTGTATTCTTTGAAAATCCTGGTAAGCCTCCTCAAAGTTGTTTTTCTGGTAATTGATCACACCGGCGTAAAAAGAAGCATCTGCTGCATTAGCGAACGATGTCTCCGTTTTCACCTGATTAAATAGCGGTAATGCAAGGTCCGGCTGTTTGGTGTTATAGTAAGACATGGCCAGCTGATACGTACTTTCCGTCTTCTTACCACCCGATCCGGACAACTGAACTGCCTTTTCAAGATAGGTAATGGCCTTTTCGTAGTTACCGCCTTCATAGTAGTACCTGCCCAGATCACCATAGATCTGCTGCGCTTTGGGGTGCTCAGCATGGTTCTTAACAAACCTGTCTACCTGTACTTCGGCTTCGGGATAATTGAGATAAAGCCCCGTAACCGCCACGTAATACTCAGCAGTAACCTTATTATAATCGCTCGTACTGAGTAACTTATCCTGAGTATTGAGGAATTCCCCGAATTCTTGTCTTGCAGCTACGTAATTGGACTTTTCGTAATATTCAAGGCCATTACGAAAATGGGCTTCCGGTTCTGTAACACTGAGTGTATTTTGGGCCAGAACTGAAGACGCGCCAACATATAAGAGCATTCCAAAGGTGGAGGCGCCGTGTTTAAAAACCATAGAAACTGAGTTGGTGGATTTTTGAATTAAATTATTGTGGTAAACCATATCCTAATAAGAGTATTTGGGTGCACACTTACCGCTCAAAATTGTTTGCTATCTAACGAATCGCGGACTAAAACCGTATACGTTGGTCATGCTAATGTGCATTTAAAAGCTAGAAAAGGACATTATTCCTTTTCAGTGTGGTGTAAAAATCATTGTGCATAGCTTCAAACTTGGACTGTACCGACGACATGAAATCATCGTCCATGCAGCGTTCTATTTCCTCAGTACTTTCGACTTCGTAATCGTCGATTTTGTAAGTTTGCTCATACATTCCCGATTCTACTTTAATAATGTATTTACTGTTCCATTGGTAAAGACCAATCTTAAACTGGACATGCGGGATATCCTTAATGTATCTCATTCTATTTTATTAATAATACTAAATTCATGTTATTCATTATCAAGCGCTTATATATACCAATATTTTTAGTACTAATAATTCTTGGCTGTTCAGGTCAGGATAAGAAGGATGCAGCTGACTTTTTCTTGAAAGGCAACCAAGCCCTGAGCCAAAAGAACTATGCCGAAGCATTGCGCCTGTATGATGAAGCAATTGCCAAAAATGCAGATTTTTCGGACGCCTACCTCAATAAGGGAATAACTTTATTGAAATTAGGCCGTACACAGGATGCCTTCGAGATTTTAACAGAAGCCATCAGAATTGATCCTTCTCTCGTACAGGCGAATCTCGTCCGGTCAGAAGCAGGCCTTGATCTGGGCCGTTTGAGGGAGGCGAAGGAGGATCTTCGGCAGATCGAAAAAGCGTACAAGGACTCTACTCGATTTTATCTGATCAAAGGCAACATCATGGAAGCTGAGGGAAATGCTTCATTGGCTATTCAAGAATATGATCAGTCCCTGCAACTTGCACCCAACAATGTGGAAGCGCTGGTGAACCGTGGCGCTGTGTATTACAGGCTAGGTACTTACCCAACTGCGAAGGTGGATTTTGAAAAAGCCATGGCATTGAGTCCCAGCCAGCCTCAGGCACTCAATAACCTTGGTCTCATTGCAACCCGGGAACAGAAATGGAATGTGGCCCTCTCCTACTTTGATCAGGTTCTTAATTCCAACCCTGCCGATCCTTACGTTTTGAACAACAAAGGATATGTGCTTTTGCAGACCGGAAAAAGCAATGAAGCCAAAGAACTCATTGAAAGATCTCTTGAAAAACTGCCTGCAAATGGCTATGCATTACGTAACCTGGGTATTTATTATCAGCAAATCGGACAGCCAGACAAAGCCTTAACAGAATATCTGAAAGCGATTGATATTGCCGAACCCGTTGAATGGCTTTACGGCTTGACGGGCCGTGCATATTTTAGTCAAAATAATAAGTCTGAGGCGTGCAAGATATGGAAGCAGGGAGTAATGCTCAAGGATTCGATATCGGTCGCAGAACTGGCAAAAAATTGCCGTTAATCTAGCTTTGTCGGGCCAATGTTTTAAGTTCTTTCCAGACTCTCTCATTCTCGTAAGGGTCTGTGAAAATTTCTATCAGGCTAAGTCCGGGGTTGCTTATAAAATCAGACATATTTTTTTCCAGAGAATCAAATTTATTCACACTGAAATAATGGATTCCCGAATCCTCGCAGGTTCGCCGGGCTGTAAATGAATGCCTGGTTTCAAAATAATCTTCCAGCTCCGATAAACCGGTAGGCCCGTCGATCATTCGAAAGATATTTCCTCCTGCATTATTGATCACAATGATTTTGAGATTTTGCGGAAGTCCATTGATCAGCAGTCCGTTCCTGTCATATAAAAATGCGACATCGCCTACTATCAAAAACGTTGGATTTTGATTGACCATTGCTGCTCCGATCGCGGTACTTACGCAGCCATCTATTCCGCTTGTCCCCCGATTTGAAAATACCTCCGCATCACCCATATCAGTCCCCAGCACATTCACATATCGGATAGACATACTATTCGCTACATGTAACTGAATTGGCATTTTTACTAACTTAAAAAAAATTTCTATTGCAGTTAAATCATTTAACGACGTTAGATTCACAAGGTAATTTTGCTTTAAATTACCCGCAAACGCCTCCTTTTGCCGCCAGATTGTTAGAAATGAAGAGTCAGTTTCAGGCTCTGAGTTTTCTGTAAATAACTGATAATCAATTTTTTCGTAGATATTTTTAAAGAAATATTCGGGAGACACGGCGATTTGCCTTGTCATCGATTGCATCGCATCAGTCAGGAACACGTCTTCACTGATATGCCAATGCCTCAAAGGCGGGTTCTTTCTTAAGAACTGCTTTAATTCTTTCGAAATAAACGACAGTCCGAAGGTTACAAGCAGATATGGCCTCAATTCCGCATTGTTTTCTGAGCCGAGGAACAGATCTTGATGACGAATAAACTGATCGTTGACGCCAAGGTTGGTGATACAGTCACCAACCACCGGAATGTCCCATTCTTCGGTGATCCGACCCAGAATTTGACTAAGTTCTGCGTTGCTTTTTTGCTGTCCGCCTGCGATCAGAATTCTCCTCGAATCGTCCCATTCATCCAATAGCTGGTGCCATACTTCGGAAGATAAGCCAGCCTCAGATTGTTGCCGCTGAATGATTCTAATGTGTTCAGAAGGCCGGAACTCGTCGGATTCTTTGGGGTAAAATGGCTCTCTAATGGGCACATTAATATGAACTGGTCCCAACGGGACCGTACCGGCCACATTCAAAGCCTCATTGGTAATGCGATTGATCGCCCACTGCACATCCGTATGAGCATAGTCGGGCGAGAGTTCAAATGAACGCTTTACATGTTTTCCGTAAATCTCCGATTGGTAAATGGTCTGTCCGTCGTACTGGTGCAGCCATTCTTTGGGCCGGTCGGCCGTTAAAACAAGTAATGGTATCTGCTGAAAAAAGGCCTCAGAAACCGCCGGAGCGAAATTATACGCCGCACTACCAGAGGTGCATATTAAAACGACAGGAACGCCTGTTTGCTGGGCTATTCCCAGCCCGATAAAGCCGGCCGGACGCTCATCCATACACGTGTGGATCTGAAAGCCGTCGTGTCGTACAAAAGCTAAGGTTAATGCGGCGCTGCGGGAGCCGGGCGATATCACTACATGCCGTACTCCCTTTTCAAAGCAAATCGCTGCAAGATCAATCAGGGGTTGTAAAATTGCCATAATCGGAAATAAAAATAGCCTCTCACGAGGCTATTTAACGAATTCTTTATCTCAAATAAAAACTTTTCAGTCTCAACGCGAATCGGATCACGTGCAATTAACCAAGGTAAGTTTTCAAAGCTTTGCTTCTGGAAACATGACGCAGCCTTCTGATTGCTTTTTCTTTGATCTGACGTACACGTTCACGGGTTAAATTGAACTTCTCTCCTATCTCTTCCAAAGTCATCGCATGCTCGCCATTTAAGCCAAAATACAATGCGATCACATCAGCTTCACGTTGTGTCAAAGTGCAAAGTGCGCGCTGAACTTCTTTACGAAGTGACTCATTGACAAGTCCTGAGTCCGGCTTATCTTCCAGATCATTTTCAAGTACATCCAGCAAACTGTTTTCTTCACCCTGAACGAAAGGAGCATCCATCGAAACATGACGACCTGAGATTTTCATGGTATCGACAACTTCCGATGATGAAATTTCAAGTACTTCGGCCAATTCCTCGGGTGATGGTTCACGCTCGAATTTTTGTTCCAGTTCGGAAAAAGTCTTGGATATTTTATTCAGAGAACCTACACGGTTCAATGGTAAACGTACGATCCTTGACTGTTCTGCAAGCGCCTGAAGTATAGATTGACGGATCCACCAAACGGCGTAAGAGATAAATTTAAAACCCCTTGTTTCGTCAAAACGCTGTGCTGCTTTAATCAAACCAAGGTTTCCCTCATTGATTAAGTCGCCAAGCGATAAGCCTTGATTTTGATATTGTTTTGCTACGGAAACCACAAACCTAAGGTTTGCTTTGGTCAATCTTTCCAAAGCGAGCTGATCACCATCCCTGATTTTTTGAGCTAACGTCACTTCCTCATCCGGCGTTAGCAAATCCACCTTACCGATTTCCTGCAAATATTTATCTAACGACTGACTTTCACGGTTGGTAATTTGCTTACTGATCTTTAGCTGTCTCATCTAAATCTTTTATTAATATGTATATATAACGACGTTAAATAGTGTCCTTGTAAATCAAAAACACTATTTTAATCATTTTTGTTCTCTGGCTTCGGCAGCAACACTTTCCGTGACAAGCGATACTTGCCTGTTTTCTTGTCGATCTCCACTAATTTAACCTGAACATCCTCACCAACTTCAAGAACACCGTCCATTTTCTCCAGACGCTCCCACTTGATTTCGGATATGTGCAGCAAACCGTCTTTTCCAGGAAGGAATTCAACGAATGCACCAAAAGGCATAATTGATTTTACTTTACCGCTATAAATCTCGCCGATTTCAGGTACCAGAATAATACCTTTAATACGCGCTACGGCTTTATCCATTGAAGTCTTATCAGCCGAGAATATACTTACAAAACCAGCACCATCTTTCTCCTCGATAGAAACAGTCGCTCCGGATTCTTTTTGAATGTCCTGAACCACTTTACCACCAGGCCCGATTACTGCCCCGATCATCTCGCGATCGATCTTGATCACAATCGCACGAGGCGTATGTGGTTTCAGGTCTGCGCGGCTTTGGGTCATCGTTTTGCTCATCTCGCCCAAGATGTGAAGACGGCCAGCTTTCGCTTGCATTAACGCTTCGGTCAACACTTCAAACGAAAGACCATTCACTTTCATATCCATCTGGCAGGCCGTAATACCAGCTTCTGTACCAGTCACTTTGAAATCCATGTCACCCAGGTGATCTTCATCGCCCAGAATGTCGGAAAGTACCGCATACTTGCCAGTAGCTTCGTCAGAAATAAGACCCATAGCAATACCTGAAACCGGCGCTTTGATCTTTAATCCTGAATCCATCAATGCAAGAGATCCTGCACAAACAGTAGCCATGGAAGAAGAACCATTGGATTCCAGAATGTCGGAAACGATACGGATCGTGTATGGGTTATCCTCAGCTTGCGGCAATACTTTTTTCAATGCACGTAATGCCAGGTTACCATGTCCTACTTCACGACGGCCAGGTCCGCGGTTAGGCTTCACTTCGCCTGTCGAAAATCCAGGGAAGTTGTAATGCAGCATGAATTTGCTATAACCGTATTTCATCGGGGTATCCACGATCTGCTCATCGTTTTTGGTACCCAATGTAACTGTTGTCAAAGACTGGGTTTCTCCTCTTGTGAACAAGGCAGAACCGTGTGCATTTGGCAAAAAGTCAATTTCAGAAGCAATAGGACGAACTTCATCCAATTTACGGCCATCAAGGCGAATACGTTCATCTAAAACCAGACGACGTGACGCTTCCCAAACCAGATCATTGAAATAACGCTTGGCCAAGCTCATGCTCACTTCCTCTTCCTCACCAATGCTGGCAGTAAATTCTTCCCAAACAGCTTTGAAACCATCTTTCCTTACCTGCTTGTTGGTCGAACCGCCTTGCGTTACTTTATAAATTTTATCGTAAGCGAATGATCTCAAACGCACTTCCAGTTCTTCGTCAGTAGCGTCGCCTACATATTCTCTTTTTTCAGTTTTACCAACTTCTGCTTCAAATTCCTTCAAAGCAACACATTGGGTCTTAATCACATCGTGTGCGATTTTTAAAGCTTCGATCACTTCTTCTTCAGACACCTCGCTCATTTCACCTTCCACCATCGCGATGTCATTGTAAGTCGCTCCTACCATCAGTTCAAGTGTAGCACGTTCCAGATCAGCTGAACTTGGGTTTACTACATATCCACCATCAATTTTCGCTATACGTACTTCTGAAACCGGTCCTCCGAAAGGAATATCCGATGCGGCAAGTGCCGCAGATGCTGCTAACGCCGCCAGTGCGTCAGGCAATGCGTTCGCATCAGCAGAAATTAATAAAATATTTACTTGAACTTCCGCGTGGTAATCGTCCGGAAACAATGGACGCAAAACGCGATCCACCAAACGACTAATCAATATTTCGTGATCGGACAGTCTGCCTTCACGGCGTTGGAAGCTTCCGGGGATGCGGCCGGCAGATGCAAATTTTTCCTGATAGTCAACCGAAAGCGGTAAGAAGTCAAGACCTTCCTTAATATCCTTGTTAGCAACAACAGTGGCCAGCAACATGGTGTTACCCATTCTGACAACAACCGACCCATCGGCCTGTTTCGCTAATTTTCCTGTTTCAATGGTGATTTCCCTGCCGTCTGGTAAGGTTATAGTCTTGGTAACTATATTAAAGAGCATAGAATGTTTTTTGATTTTTTGTAGCTGTGAAATGCCATCCTGACATTTCTGATTTGTTAATTTCCGCAAAAAATCAGGGAACTTTCATAATATTGAAGTTCCCTGATTTTAAATTACTTACGTATGTTCAATTCGGCAATAATCGCACGGTAGCGGTTAATGTCCTTTTTGTAAAGATAATCCAACAATCTTCTACGCTTTCCTACCATCTTAAGGAGGCCTAGTCTTGTGTCATTGTCTTTTTTGTGCGTTTTTAAGTGCTCGTTCAAATAGTTGATACGGTACGTAAATAAAGCAATTTGTGATTCAGGAGATCCAGTATCTCCGCCTTCTTTCTTAAACCCTTTCGATTCGAAGATTTCAGCCTTCTTTTCCGCGGTTAAATACATAATTGTAACAACAGATTAAATATTTATAAGTATTTTACAGCACCCTGCCATAAATAAGGTTGCAAAATTAAGATTTTTATCCCTATTATAAAAATATAATTTAACTATGATTGGATAAGCTGCGTTTTACCAAATCTACTTGCCCATCTTGTTTTAATTCTTTTGACAAACATCTGGTACACATCTTTCTCAAAAAGCCGCGAATCGCTTTTGGCGCGGTCGATGAAATACACTCCTGCCAAAAACAGCACCGTATTGGCCATCCAGGCTCCCACCGGCACAACCAGTAGCCCTTCCTTCACCCATTTGTCGCCCTGATTGGTCAACACGTAAAGCAGGATAAAGAACAAAATCGAGACCAGTACCGGTACCCCAAAGCCGCCTTTTTTGATGATCGCCCCCAGCGGCGCACCGATCAGGAACATGATCAGGCAGGACAATGCCTGGGTATATTTATGGTGTTTTTCCAATTCATACTTCGTCGCATCTTTCAGTTTAGTCTGAAGATAATCCGTTTGTGACTTGGTATAGCTCAGCATACTATTCGACGCACTCTTAGTGTTGAGCAGTATTTCTTTCTTTAAACTGTCTGAAACCGGTTTGGTCAGCAGGGAATCGATCCATTTTCCTTTTTTAATGGTCTTATCCGTACCCTCCCGGTAGTTGTACGAATAATACTGCTGACTGCCTGAAACGAGGTTTTTCTGGGTCTCATTGTAAGAGTTACGCAGCGAATCGGCCGTGGAAGTAAGGTCCGTGATGTTTTTCATAAACTCATGGTACTTGAACTGTCCCTCATCGGTACGTTTCATTCCAAAAGATGACAGACTTTCCGTCAACCGGTAATGCCTGAACGAGTTACGGCTGAAATTGGAAAATTTGGAAGCAGTTCCTCCCGGCGCTGCGATGTACACAGGTCGTGAACTCGCTGAACCGCTCTCATCGGTATAACGGGTTCCGTTATAAAGCTCGATGACCAGGTAGCGGTTCTCGTTGATGGAGTACATTCTGCCCGAGTCTGCCAGGATGATTTCAGTATTACCCAGCTCGTACGACCGGTTGTTATGCTTGTAGATCACCATTCCGATCAGCTTCCCGTTTTCCTGCTTCTGATCCACCTTAATGCTGTATCCCGGTAAGTCATTGTAAAAGATACCTTCTTTGATCTTCAACGTCGCTTTGGTGGTCTTGATATCATATAACAGGCTATACCCTTTGAGGTTTGCCCAGGGAGATACACGGTCATTGAAGAAAAATGAAAATACACTGATACCTACCGCAACAATGAAAAGTGGTGCCATCGCCCGCACGACCGATATTCCCGCACTTTTAATGGCCGTCAGTTCAAAAAATTCCCCAAGGTTACCGAACGCCATCAGCGAGGATAGCAGCATAGCAAGGGGAAGCGCAGTAGGCACGGTAATCAGACTAAAGAAGAAGAATAACTGCGCATAGTCAGTGATCCCCAGATCCTTCGAAACGAAGTCATCTATATAAAAGATCATGATCCTCATTAAAAAAACGAAAACCACGACTGACATTGTAATGATAAATGGTCCCCAAAAGGACATTAAAATAAGCTTATCCAGCTTTTTCATCAACTACCTACTATTTCTCTTAAATTAACAATAAACCCATCCCAAAGCGAATTCAGCTCGTCCTGATCGCGGTTGGCCGAATAGTCGATCACCCGCAGGAATGTTGTCTGGGTTAACTCGCTAACTTCCAATTTTAGTTCCACATGGTTATTATCGAGGTTATCCTCGCTTGTATTTTCGAAGTCAAATTTTACTGCCTTATTAATTCTTAGTCCGGTCTGCTTGGCAATGTGGCTGTCACCATCCCATTGAAAATCGAAACGGTGGTCCGGTAATACAGTTACTTTTTCGGCAAACCATTGTTCCAGGCCCGAAGGCGTAGAGATATATGGAAATAGTACTTTGGGAGAGGAACGCAATTCGAACTCGGTAATAAACTTATATTTTTCCATAGGTACTAAAATTAAAAGGGTGACCGTATCAGTTCCTGTCTTACTTGCTGATTTAAAAGTTGTAATATAGCATAATTCGAGAATAAATGCCTGTAAAGTTAATTTTGCTTTTTTTAATTTATCAGAAATTTAAGGTTAAATCGAAGAAACTGATTGCGCAATAACTTTATTTAACATACTTTTGCACCACAATTACGACGGCGGGGTAGCTCAGATGGTTAGAGCGTAGGATTCATAACCCTAAGGTCGGCAGTTCGATCCTGCTCCCCGCTACATTGCAAATCAGACATCCCGACCGGATGTCTTTTTTATTGCCCCTTCCTTTTTCCCGGTTTGAAGAATTAAATTCCCAAACTTTCGGTTTACCATTTTAGGTTATACCACCGAATTCACCACAGAACTGTATGAAATTACTACTCCAATATCTTAGCCGGTATAAAGGCCTCATTTTGCTGGCCCTGGCCATGGCTGCAATCAACCAGATCTTTTCGCTTCTAAATCCCTACATACTCGGCAATTACCTCATTGATCCCTACGCCAACAAAGCTGAACATTTCAGAACCAATGGCCTGAAAAATGAATTTTTCAAAGGTATCCTGATAGGCCTGCTCATGATCATCGGTACTGCAATGGTCTCGCGCATTGCCAAAGCATTTCAGGATTATGTTGTTAATGTTGTTATACAAAAATTTGGTGCCAGCCTGTACACCGACGGGCTTCGGCACGCCCTACGCCTACCCTTCCAGGATTTCGAGGACCAGCGTAGCGGCGAAACATTATCTGTACTGCAGAAAGTAAGGGCCGATTGCGAAAAATTCATTACCAGCTTCGTCAATGTACTGTTTGCAACATTGGTGGGTATCGTATTTGTGGTCATTGTGGCTTATAAGCTCAGCCCAATGCTGCCCCTCATTTACCTCGTCGGATCAGTAGTACTTGCC
>NZ_JBDSFX010000035.1:0-135140 GCF_039919315.1 Dyadobacter sp.
CAATCTGATACTGTGAGTTACCCTGCCGTTTGGAAATAAGGGGGAGAATGTCTTTTTGTTTGAATCGGCGCTGGGTTAAAGAAACTTCCCGAAAGGTTTGATGCGCATTAAAAAGCCGGCGGGCGAGGTCTTCGGATTGTGCCTCCGATTGAACTGTGGTCAAGGTAATCAGCAAAAAAAGTAGGTGTGAAACAAATATCCGCATGGTGGTATAACGCCATTTTGTAATCGCAATGTACAAATAAATTTTCTAAGCAAATTTTAATGTATTTTTTACAATTCAGCTTTCTGACTTTTGTAAATTATACTTACATTTGTGGCATGTTAAGAGCTGAAACATATCATCGTTTTCATCATAGCCATCTGGCTTTCGGACGTCTTGGGTGATGTGTTTTTGCAAGTAGTGTTGTAATAAGGTTGAATACATAGTATCCCAGAAGCCCGATTTTTCTAAATCGGGCTTTTTTTATTCTGGTTTCAAAATCTCACAATTGGATGAAAACCGTCATAATCAAGTATAACGCAGGAAATGTGCAGTCGGTGATGTACGCGCTGGATCGTATCGGGGCCAGTTACCTGTACACGGACGACGTGGAGGAGATCAGATCTGCCGACAAAGTCATTTTTCCGGGAGTAGGAGAGGCCAGTACTACGATGAATTACCTCAGGAAGGTAGGGCTGGACAAGGTGATACCTTCATTGAAACAGCCGTTTTTCGGAACCTGTATCGGTATGCAGCTAATGTGCCGCTTTTCCGAAGAAAATAATACGGAATGCATGGGGATCTTTGATGTGGATGTGAAACGTTTTTCCGCTGCCCCAGGCATAAAAGTGCCTCACATGGGCTGGAATAACATTTCAGGATACAAAACAGCATTGACTAACGACATTCCCGACAATGCCTACGTTTACTTTGTACACAGCTACGCCGCACCGGTTTGCGACTATACCGTGGCGAGTTGTGACTACGTGCTCCCATTCAGTGCAATGCTCCATAAAGACAATTTTTACGCAGCGCAGTTTCACTGTGAAATAAGTGGTGACGCGGGGCAGAAGATTTTGGAGAACTTTTTGAAAATTTGAGTTAACAGACTGATTGACAATGATTGAAATTATACCTGCCATTGACCTGATCGAAGGAAAATGCGTGCGCCTGACCCAGGGAGATTATAGCCAGAAAACCATTTATAATGAAAATCCGGTGGATGTGGCGATGGAATTCGAGGACGCGGGCATCAAGCGGCTGCATTTGGTGGACCTGGACGGAGCGAAGGCGAAAAAAGTGATCAACTGGAAAGTATTGGAAAGAATTGCTTCCAAAACAAAACTACATATAGACTTTGGCGGTGGGGTCCAGTCGGATGATGATCTGAAAGTGGTTTTTGAAAGTGGTGCCAAGCAGGTAACTGGTGGTAGTATAGCCGTGAAGCAACCTGAGGTTTTCGAAAACTGGCTGGCTGTGTACGGAGGCGACAAGATTATTCTGGGAGCCGATGCAAAAAAAGAAAAAGTGGCAGTGAGTGGCTGGGAAGAAGGGACCGAGATTTGGGTTTATGATTTTGTCGAGAAATGGGTCGAAAAAGGAGTCAAATACACCATTAGTACTGATGTCGCCAAAGACGGCCTGTTGCAAGGACCTTCTTTTGACCTATATAAAAATATGCAGGACAAATGCCCTGATCTGCAAATTATTGCCAGCGGAGGGATCAGCGGATTGGCAGATGTGGAGAAACTGGCGGAAATGAATATTTATGGTGTGATCATTGGCAAGGCAATTTATGAAAACAGGATCAGCCTGGCCGATTTACAGCGTTTTACAGTTTAGGATATGCTCACAAAAAGGATAATTCCCTGTCTGGACGTCAAGGATGGCCGGACGGTAAAAGGTGTCAATTTCGTAAATCTCCGTGATGCGGGGGATGCCGTGGAGCTGGGCGCTCTCTATGCTGCCCACGGCGCCGATGAGCTGGTGTACCTGGACATTACCGCTACCATCGACGGCCGCTCAACTTTTATCGATCTGGTACGTCGGGTGGCGCATACGATCAACATTCCATTCACAGTCGGTGGCGGGATTTCGTCCATCGCGGACGTTTCTGCATTGTTGCATGCTGGGGCTGACAAGGTTTCAATCAATTCGGCAGCTGTCAAAAATCCGGATCTGATCAATGAGCTGTCACTGGAATTCGGCAGCCAGTGTATCGTGGTCGCGATAGACACCCGTTACATTGCCACGGATCATGGGCAGGAGCACATTGTACATACACACGGGGGTAGGAAGCCTACGGAATTGCGGACCATAGCATGGGCCAAAGAGGTAGAGGAGCGCGGAGCAGGCGAGATTTTGCTGACATCCATGGACACTGACGGTACAAAAGCAGGATTTGCATTGGACCTGACCGCCACTGTTTCGGGTAATGCTAATATTCCGGTGATAGCCTCGGGCGGTGCGGGGAGTATGGAACATTTTTATGATGTGTTTACCACCGGAAAAGCCGATGCAGGGCTTGCAGCAAGCATTTTCCATTTCAGGGAAATTGACATTCCTGATCTAAAAAAGTACCTGCACGATCAAAATCTGCCGATCAGAATGACGCGTTAAGGAAGTGAATCGGGACTTTGTAAAGCATAATCTGAAACAGAATGCCGGCGTGATGAAACGAATTAGCCGGAAAGAATGCAACTTTGCCTAAATGAATTATTAAAAATGAGCGATACCTTTTCCACCATTGATTTTGATAAATCGGCCGACGGGCTGGTGCCTGCCATCATTCAGGATGTAAATACCGGTAAAGTCCTAATGTTGGGTTATATGAATGCAGAAGCATTGCTAAAGACCAAAACGGAAGGCACGGTAACATTTTTCAGTCGCAGCAAACAACGTTTGTGGACGAAGGGTGAAACATCCGGTAACTTTCTTTTTGTGAATGGAATAACCGCCGATTGTGACGGTGATACCATCCTGATCAAAGCCACTCCGGCGGGCCCAACCTGTCACACCGGAGCAGATACATGCTTTGGGGAAAAAAATAGTCAGGATACACGAATCGGGGAAGCGTCCTTTCTCAATTACCTTCAGAAGGAAGTGATCCGTGAAAGAAAATTAAACCCTTCTGATGAGTCCTATACGAGCAGTCTTTTCAAGAGAGGGATCAACAAGATCGCGCAGAAGGTAGGGGAAGAAGCGGTGGAGGTGGTGATCGAAGCGAAGGATGACGACAACGATCTTTTTAAGAGCGAAGTTTCTGATCTTTTGTTTCACCTTTTGGTCTTGTTAGAGCAAAAAAACATTGACTTAGATGAGGTAATTAGCGTACTTCGTAGCCGTCACCAATAAAACGGATACTGTATGAAGTTACTCCTACGCCTTGTAATCAGTACTTTGGCAGTGCTGGTTGCCGCTCATCTTGTTCCGGGGGTTGTGGTTGCCAGCACAAGCACAGCCATCATTGTCGCCATCGTATTGGGATTACTCAATACTTTTTTGAAGCCAGTTCTTCAGATTTTAGCGCTGCCCATCACGATCCTCACCCTGGGGCTCTTCTATTTTGTCGTTAATGTTTTCATTATCTACCTCGCGTCCTCACTGATCGACGGATTTTCGGTGAACGGGTTCATTCCTGCGTTACTCTTTGGTCTGGTGGTTTCTGTGGTTTCTGCCATTCTTGGTATGTTTTTGGATTAGTGTACTAGAAAAGCCCTGGGTTGGGCCGTACATGCATACACATGATTTGATTGCTACCGCTTATGCTAAGTCAATTAGAGGAAATCAAGGACACGCTTTTTAAATATTTCGAGACACGTATCGATTTATTTAAAATTGAAACAAGAGATAAAATTGAACGTGCGGTCGTCATGGCAATTTACGCCGCGATCCTGCTTTGTCTAGGGCTGACTGTACTGATACTGATCGTTATTTTATTGGGTACATTCCTGAATAAATGGCTTCACAGCGATTATTTGGGCTTTCTGATACTCCTCGGCGTCTTCATTCTCAAACTAGTCATTACGATCGTCTGGCGCGAGGGAATCGTTACTTTTATCCGCAATATGATCGTGCGGTTTGTCAAGGTAAAGGAAGATTAATGTGCCTGATGGTGTATTATTGCAGATAATTTTGCGCCAAATTGCTATTTTTGGGTTCCTTTTGGGTATTTCTTACGCCACTATTTAAAACAGGTACTGAAATGAGTTCTTCACCAGAATCGTCCGTCAAGATTACAAAGCCGTTTTCATCGGACACGGATCAGGAAAAAAAGGAATTGCTGCAAGATGCGGACCTTTATAAAGACAAGCTGGAACTACAATGGAGCGATCTCAAAAAGGACGCTACCGAGTATGGAAAGCAGGCTCTGGTGATAGGAGGGGTACTTGCTACCACTTTTTTGGTCATGAATGCCGTTTTACCAAAGAGCAAAAAGGACAAAGAGAAATCTGAGGAGCCAATAATACCTGCCCAAAAAAGCAAAATTCCGAAAAAGAAAACCCAATTTGCGGTTGGACAAGCCGTTCAAAGTTTAGCCTGGACATTGGCTGTGGGATGGGCACGCCAGAAGCTAAAACATTTAATTGCAGATGAACGAAAAACCGAATGAAAACAGCGAATCATAAAATCGCAGACCTCCTTTCGACCAGAAAACAAGAAAAAAGGAAATCGTTTGCTGTTCTCTTAGATCCTGATAAAGTCAATTTTTCTACTTTTCCGAAATTCCTCGAATATGCGGCCGGGCAAGGCGTAGACTTCTTTTTCGTTGGAGGAAGCCTGATTACCAACTACGCCATTGATCAGCTCGTTGCAGCGATTCATGAACATACCAGCATTCCTGCCATTCTTTTTCCCGGCAGCAGCCTACATATTGATCCTTCCGCAGATGCGATACTTTTGCTTTCCCTGATCTCAGGCCGTAACGCGGAATTGCTGATCGGGCAGCATGTAATAGCTGCACCTTTGCTCAAAAGAAGCGGAATAGAAGTGCTGCCCACGGGATATATGCTCATTGAAAGTGGCAGGCTTACCACAGTATCCTACATTAGCAACACCATTCCCCTGCCCCGCGACAAGCCGGGCATCGCCGCATGCACCGCACTGGCCGGAGAATATCTAGGTCTTAAAAATATATTTCTGGACGCAGGCAGCGGAGCACAGTTTCCGGTAAGCCCTGAAATCATTGCAGCAGTTCGTGGCAGCGTCGATACCCCGATCATTGTAGGCGGCGGGATCGATTCTTACGAAAAAGCGGAGGCAGCACTCACAGCCGGAGCCGACGTGATTGTGGTAGGTAACGGAATAGAACAAAATCCTGATCTGCTTCCCGAAGTTGCAGCCTGTGTGAAAGCATTCAACAGGAAATGGGAAAGTGTTTAATAGAACAATGGTAGAAATTATTGGATAAAATAAAGGGATTTGGGTGTTTTCTAAGGAAATTTTAAGTTCTTGGAAAAATACAATCTCCAAAGTTGGGAATATTCAAACTTATCATGTTACCTTTGCATCGAACCTTAATTACACCCAAGAAATGAAAAAATTCTTTGCATTTGCGTTTGTTGCCGGGATGGTAGCTTTCGCTGCTTGTACTAGCAAACCTGCTGACGAATCAGCTGATACTACTGCTGTAACTGTTGAAACTCCTATGGTTGATACTACAGCTGTTGATACTGCTGCTATCGTTGATTCAGCTGCTGCTGATTCAGTTAAGTAATCAGACGTACAAGTCGAAAATCTTGAAAAGCTCTATGAAAATAGGGCTTTTCTTTTTTTATTTAAGGATGAAAAATAAATCCTTTGCCTTGCATGTCCCTCCGGATGCAAGATCTTACTGCGAAGAATTATACAATCAATATCAATTCGATTTCTTCCTTTCACGCCCGCGCCGCACCCGGCTGGGCGACTTTACGGTAAAACCAGGTACTACTCCGCGGATAACCGTTAATGTTAACCTTAATCCATACAATTTCCTGATCACGTACATTCATGAAGTGGCGCATTGTGCCGTACATTATCTGTACAAAGGTCGTCTCAGGAAACGAGTAGCTCCGCATGGTATCGAATGGAAGCGGGAATTTGAGCGGCTTTTGCAACCGGTCATGAATGAAAATATTTTCCCCGAAGACATCCTGGCTGCTTTGCTTCGTTATTCTAAAAACCCGACCGCGTCCACGGGCGGTGACACATTACTTTTTAATGCCATCAGAAAGTACGACGAGCAGGCACTGAACTCCGGCAGGGTAGCATTGGTTCAGCTCAATGAAGGTTCCAGCTTTGTTTTTCAAAACAGGCAGTTTACCAGGGGTATTTTGAGAAGGACCCGCGTTCTTTGTACGGATAAGGCTTCTAAGCGTCTTTACACCATTCCCGCTCATGCATTGGTTGAAGCATGTTGATCTTCGGAAATCATTGATCCGTTCAGTTTTTAGCTGTCTGGGATTCCTACTTTGCCTTTCTTTACAAGCCCAGCAGTCGGTTCTGTCCACGGGGAACTGGTATAAGATTGCCATTACCCAAACCGGTATTCACAGGATCGATGCGGCTTTTTTACAAAAAATGGGCATGGACGCAGCAAGCGTGGCCCCTGGCCAGATCAGGATCTATGGAAATGGCGGAGGTATCTTGCCGCAGGCTAACAATGCAGGTTATACCAATGCATTGATAGAGAACGCGATATGGGTACAGGGAGGCGAAGACGGCAAATTTGACCAAAGCGATGCCATTTGTTTTTACGCACAAGGCCCGCATGTCATTCAATATGATTCTGTCAAAAAAGAATTACAACATATTACCAATTGCTACACCGATACGAGCTACTACTTTCTCACATTCGGGCAGGGAAATGGGCTGCGCGTGAAGGAATTACCCGCAGTCGCAGGAAAAAATGTGCCGATAATAAGCCAATATGACGATTATTGGTACCATGAAAAGGAAGCGACTAACCTTCTCAAATCAGGAAGGGAATGGTGGGGTGAATATTTGTCAGGGTTAGCGGTTTTCAATGTGGATGCCAATATGCCGGATGTGGTGCCGTCGTCGAGGATCAATGTCCGTGCCTCGGCCATCGGCGCGGCGCAGGTACCAACAAAATTTCGCTGGCAGCTCAATGGGCAACCCATTGGCGAGGGTAGCATTGGAACCGTCACCAATGCTACCTACGACGTTAAAGCTTTGCGTTCAGAAGCAAGTTACGCTGCCACTGCATCAATAACACCGCCAGCGCTTTTTACGGTTGGGGTAACTTATGATAGGAATGGGCAGAATTCGGCGCAATCTTATCTTAATTATGTCGGTTTGCAGGCGAAAAGACATTTAAGGCTTTATGATCAACAGCAGATTTATCATTTTTTACCACAAAATACGGATACTGTTCATTATCAGTTTGGTAATGCTATGGACGGGGTCTTTCTCTGGAATATTACAAATCCTTTGACTCCATCAGTAGTAACAAGCCGCAATGCAGCCAGCATTTTTGATTTCATTGCCAACGGTGGTGGGGGAGTCGGCAAATACATTAGTTTTAAACCGGAACAGGGTTATGTACCGTCTTCCTGGCAACACATCAATAACCAGAATATTGCGATATCCGAAACGCCCGATCTGCTGATCGTAACCGCGCCGGGCTGGGAGGCGGAAGCAAAACGGCTAGCTGCATTCAGAAGTGAGAACGATGGACTCGAAACTTTGGTAGTCACTACAGACCAGATTTACAATGAGTACGCTTCCGGCAGGCCCGACATGACGGCTATCCGTGATTTTGCCAGGCAGCTTTACCGAAAAACTCCGGGTAAACTGAAATACCTGCTGCTATTTGGAGATGCGACTTACGATTATAAAAATATCTTACAAAACCAATCATTGCAACAACGCGCAAACTGGGTGCCGGTTTACGAAAGCAAAGAATCGCTGAATCCGGTATCAACCTATTCTTCGGAGGATTACTATGGTTTTATGGAACCCGGTGAAGGAGCCTGGACAGAGTCGGCGGCGGGAGATCATACGGTGGAAATTGGAATCGGCCGTCTGCCGGTAAAATCGGCTGCGGAGGCAAAAATAGTGGTTGACAAACTGATCCTTTACGCATCCGGACAATCTGCGGGTAGCTGGAAAAACCAGGTCAGGTTTGTGGCAGACGATGGAGATGGTAATGTGCATCAGCAGCATGCCGACCAGCTTGCGAAGATGATACAGCCTTATTTTCTGTCGTCGAGATTATTTATGGATGAATTCCCGCAAACCACTACAACATTAGGACAAAAAGCACCTGCACTCAATGGAGCTATCCGGGAAAGCATTAATAAAGGTACATTGATCCTTAACTACACCGGCCACGGCGGAACGACAGGTTGGGCGGAAGAGCAAATACTCACCCTGGCGGACATGCAAGCATCCCGTGGAATGAATAATTTGCCTCTACTATTTACCGCAACCTGCGATTTCGGAAGATATGATGATCCGGGGATCGTTTCTGGCGCAGAACTCATGGTACTAAGCCCTCGTGGATCGGCCATCGGGGCAATAAGCACGACCCGTCCGGTTTACGCGAGTACCAATTTTACATTAAGCAAAGCATTTTATGAGTCTCTGACCAAAATAGGCCGGGATGGGAGAATGGGGGATTATTTTAAAGAAACTAAAAACAAATCACTTGTAGGTAGCCTCAACAGGAACTTCACGCTACTAGGCGACCCTTCCATGAAATTGGGCTTGGCACAAAGGGCTGTCCGCTGGGCGCAAAAACCGGATACATTACGTGCATTGCAGAAGGTAATGCTGAAAGGGGAAGTGTATGAGTCAGGTAGCGGGCTGAAAGATGCTACATTCAATGGCATTGCCCGGATTGCGGTTTACGACAAGACCACGGAATTTCAAACGCTCGGCAATGAAGATCAGCCGAGGACTTACTCAGAATTTCGCAGCAAATTGTTTGATGGAAACGTACGGGTAGTAAATGGCTTGTTTACGTGTGAGTTTGTGATGCCGAAGGATATTGATTACAGGATAGGAGTAGGCAGGGTGAATGTTTATGCGGTTGCGTCCGACAGTATTATGGATGCGGGAACGCAGCTGGATGTGGTCGTAGGCGGCAGCGCGAGTCTGGGTAATGATAAAACACCCCCGCAGGTGTCTGCTTTTCTTAATCATGAATCATTCAAAGATGGTGACACAGTTGATCCATCGCCCGTATTGATCATGCACGTCAGCGATGAAAACGGGATAAATCTTTCCAAATCAGGCATCGGGCATGCGATTACTTTAACATTGAATGATACAATGACGATCCCATTGAATGATTACTTTACGGCTAATCTTGACGATTATCGAGCAGGTGTGATCCGTTATCCGTTCGAAAATCTGCCAACCGGTAAATATGTTATTCGTCTAAAAGTGTGGGACACATATACTAACTTTTCCGAAATTGCGTTCGGTTTTCTAGTAGGTAAGAATCGTGGAATTAAACTCAACGCTCTGAATATATTTCCTAATCCGTTCGATAAGAATCTGTCATTTGAACTCAGCCACGATAGAGTAAATGATGATTTGGAACTAGTTTTGAATATCTTTCTTAAAAACGGACAGCGTTTGGGTACTTTCAGCTGGCAATATTATAACAGTGAACCAATTATCAAGGAATCTCTGAATTCCTCGCAATTGGGAAACTGGATTCCGGTCAACACTTTACTAGTATACCAGTTGTTGATCAGATCATTAAAAGATAATTCGGTAGACCAGCGATCCGGAAAGCTCATACGATCTCCTTAGGATAATAAAACTTATCATTTTTTTAGTAATAACTATCTTTCATTGTACTTTTGACCCTTTAAAGAAGCTGATTCAAAGCACTTCCTATCGCAAATCCAATTTCTATGAGACTTTTTTTTGTAGCAGTATCTTCTCTATTTATTCTAACATCAGGCACACTTTCGGCACAAGCTCAGGACAGCGTTCGCATCCCGGCATCACCACTATCCTTTTTAACATTTGCTCCTGATGCCAGAAGCGCAGCAATGGGGGAAGCAGGAGTTGCATTAAGCCCGGATGCTAATTCTACCTACTGGAATGCAGCGAAGCTTCCTTATAATACAAAAGACTTTGGTATTTCAGCTTCCTATACTCCATGGTTGAGAAACCTCGTTGACGATATGTGGATGGGATACCTTACAGCCTATAAAAAACTGGGAGATAAGCAGGCTGTTGCTTTTTCAGTTAACTATTTCAATAATGGCGAGCTTGACCTGCGCGATGCAGTAGGCACTCAAATGGGTTATTTTAACTCGCGGGAACTTGCCCTGGCCGGAACTTACTCACGTCAGCTCGGAAAGAACTTCTCTATGGGTCTGACCCTGAAATATATTTCTTCAAACCTCGCAGGTAATGCGGTTATCAATGGTGTTTCTTTGAGCGCGGCACGTGTCGCGGCGGGTGACATCAGTGCCTACTATAAAAAGCAATTCAAGAACGACGATACAGGCAGCGATCTGACCTGGTCATTGGGGGCGGTGCTTTCTAACCTGGGTGGTAAAATTAATTACGGCTCGGACTCAGGTACTGAGAACTTTATCCCAACTACACTGAAAATCGGAACAGGACTGTCGTTTACAGGTGATGGCCGCAACCGTTTTAACTTTGTAGTAGATGCCAGAAAACTAATGGTTCCAACACCGGATGGTACCAAATACAATGAGAGACCTTTGCTGAAAGGTGTATTCGGATCATTCTCTGATGCGCCGGACGGGTTTAGCGAAGAAATACAGGAGATCGGAATCGCGGTTGGTGCTGAGTATTGGTACAACAATATCTTCGCTTTGCGTGGGGGATATTCGGCAGAGAATAAAAATAAAGGAGATCAAAAATTCTTTACTGCTGGTGCGGGAGCACGTTTTATGGATAAATATGCTGTTGATTTTGCTTATTTATTCCCTGTTACCCAAGGTAGCCCTCTGGCCCAAACATTGCGTATCACACTTTCGCTTAGTTTGAACAAAGCTGAAAAATTGGACGTGAACGACACAGAAAACTAACTGAAATAAGAAATTTAAATTTTTCAAAACGAATGGCGTTATTGCAACGTCATTCGTTTTTTTATACTGATCTCTCAACATGTCATTGGACCGCACGATAGCCCCTGATTTCAAGATAATACGTTCTGTAAACTTGCCTGAGCCTAAAACCTACACACTTGACAACGGCATTCCGCTGCATGTGATCAACATTGGTGAGCAGCCGGTGATCAGGCTTGAATGTATTTTTGAAGCAGGAAACTGGTTTGAAAGTAATATAGGCGCATCCTATTTTGCGATCAAAATGTTGCCGGAAGGCACCAACTGGCAAACATCCCAGGAGATCAGTGAAGCGTTTGATATGATAGGCGCGTTCACGGAAATGACCCATACTTCCGACCGTATAGGAATCGTCGTTTACTGCCTTTCACGCTTCCTTCCGGAAGTTTTGCCGCAGATAAGCCAATTGATACAGGATGCTGCCTTCCCCGAAAAAGAACTGGAAGAATTGAGAAACATTACCATTCAGAACCTGAGGGTCAGCAAAGAGAAAAATGCATACCTGGCAACGACTGAATTCAGGGCTAAGCTTTTTGGTGCAGATCATCCTTACGGCCAGAGCCAGGATGAAACTAACCTGGCTACATTGTCTCCCGAGGCCATTCTCGCACATTATAACCAATACATTAAAGGAGGGAAGTTTACCGTCGTGCTTGCCGGACAGATTAGTGATGCAGATATCGATGTAGTAAACGAAACTTTGGGGAAAAGCACAGTTCAGGGCACCACAAATTGGACACATTATGCACCGTCAGGAACCTACCAGGGAGCCGAAATGGTAGTAGAGAGGCCTGAAAGTGTGCAGTCTTCCATTCGCATGGGACGCATATTGTTCAACCGTCACCATCAGGATTATTTCAAAATGCTGGTAACCAATGAGATCCTCGGCGGCTACTTCGGATCACGATTGATGAAAAACATCCGTGAAGAAAAAGGGCTTACTTATGGCATTTCTTCCCACCTGGTTACATTGAGGAATGAGGGTTACTTTATGATCGGGACGGATGTGAAAAAGGAGTTTACCCAGCAGACTATTGATGAGATCAAAAAGGAGATCAACAAGTTGCAGACAGAACTGGTAGGAGAAGACGAGCTTACTACTGTTAAAAACTTTATGGCGGGGGAATTTGCCGGGTCGCTTAACACCGCATTTGAAGTGGCGGATCGTCAGAAAATATTGCTACTTGACGGATTGCCTTCGGATTTCTTCAATCATTACATTGATCAGATCCACGCAACGACCAGCGAAGATATACGGCTGATGGCCAATACCTACCTGCAACCCGATGATATGCTGACGGTCATCGCAGGAGGCAAGTAGTACCTACTTTTGGTCCAGGGCCTCTTTATAGACTTTTAAACAGCGTTCCCTAGCCATTTTGTGATCTACCATTGGCTCCGGGTACTCATTCGTGCCAATTTCCGGAACCCATTTTTTAATATACTCACCTTTGGGATCAAATCGCTCGGCTTGCGCGGTTGGGTTGAAGATCCTGAAATAGGGAGCGGCATCCGTTCCGGAGCCAGCTGCCCATTGCCAACCGCCATTGTTGGCCGCCAGGTCATAATCCAAAAGCTTTTCCGCAAAATAAGCCTCTCCCCACCGCCAGTCAATCAGCAAATGTTTGGATAAAAAACTAGCTGTTACCATGCGTACGCGGTTGTGCATAAAGCCGATCTCGTTCAGCTGCCGCATACCAGCGTCCACCAGCGGGTAGCCCGTTTTCCCTTCGCACCATTTCTTGAAATCATCCTTATCGTACCGCCATTTAATGTGGTCATAGGCGCTCCGAAATGCTTTTCCTGTTCCTACGTGTGGGAAATTCGATAGTATTTGCTGGTAAAAATCCCGCCAGATCAGTTCATTGAGAAATGTACTACTATTCTTCTTTGCCTCTCTCGCCAGTTCCCTGATACTAACAGTTCCAAATCGCAGGTGAATTCCAATGCGGCTGGTAGCTTCAAGTGCCGGGAAATCTCTCTGATCATGATAATTTTGGAGTAAAGATGTGCTTACCTCATCAGAGGGAAAGCCATCTTCAACTTTTTCAAAACCCATCTCAGGCAATGAAGGGATGCTCGTTCCTTTCCATTTCAGAAAGTGTTTGAAGTACTTTTTATTGGGATAAGATGATAAATAGAAGTCATTGGCTTTGTCTTTCCAGGAGCGGCTATACGGTGTAAAAACCGTGTATGGTGAGTTTTGACCCGTCAATATTTCCCGTTTTTCAAAAATAACCTGGTCTTTGCAGCTTTTGAAAACGGTACCTTTCTCTTTTACAATCTTGAAAACTTCGCGATCCCGTTCCGTTGCGTAAGGCTCGTAATCGGTATTGGTATATACTTCCGCAATGTCATATTCATCGCTTAATGTCTTCCAAACTTCCAAAGGAAAACCATATTTCACGAGGATATCCGAGCCATTCGCTTGAAGTTCCTTCCGCATAGCTTCCAATGCCTGATAAATGAATGTTAACCGGCTATCTTTCTTATTATCAAGGTCATCTAGAATGTTTTTGTCAAAAATAAAAAGTGGAATAATCGGATACCCTGACCGCAGCGCGTAGTAAAGCCCCGCATTGTCATGAAGCCTGAGATCACGACGAAACCAGAATATTGCTATTTTCTTTTTGATTTTTAAGCTCATAGGATGCTAATGACTTTAATGATGCAGACTTTAGTGATGAATGCAGAAATTTGAATAAGTACGAAGTAAAGCTTTTTTTAGATTTTGTTCTCCTAGTATATTTACTTCGGCAGAGACTTGGATAGGTGTGACAGCTAAAATCCGGCCAGTGTTTACATTTTAACCATACCTTTTTCATGAAATTACAATTAACCGTCCTTTTTAGCCTGCTATGCCTGGTTGCAATCGGACAAAAAAATTCGGACAAGCAAGAATGGAAGCAGCTTTTCAATGGCAAAAACCTGGACGGCTGGGACATTAAGATCAGGGGATACGACCTGAATGATAACTATAACAATACTTTCCGTGTGGAAGATGGTAAAATGGTGGTGCGCTACGATAAGTACGACGACTTCAAGCAGAAGTACGGACATATTTTTTATAAAGGCGATTACTCGTACTATCGGATTTCAGTGGAGTACCGATTTGTAGGAGAGCAGGCGCCGAAGGGGGAAGGCTGGGCCTGGCGTAACAGCGGAATCATGGTTCACGGGCAACCTGCGGCTACCATGGGTAAAGACCAGGATTTCCCTGCGTCGATTGAAGTACAGCTTTTGGGAGGTAATGACAAGGTACGTACTACCTGTAACCTATGTACACCCGGTACCAATGTGGTCATGGATGGCAAGCTGATCACGCAGCACTGTGTGACTTCGAAATCAAAGACTTATAATGGTGACCAATGGGTAAAAGCAGAAGTGTTGGTCCTGGGCGACTCGCTGATCCAGCATTTTGCAAATGGGGAAATGGTATTGGAATATAACAAGCCGCAGCTTGGAGGAGGAAATGTAAGCGGAAATGATCCTTCAATTATCATTGCAGGAAAGCTCCTGGATCACGGATCAATATCTCTTCAAAGCGAAAGCCACCCTGTTGAGTTTAGAAAAGTGGAAATACTGGACCTCAAAGGATGCATGGATCCGAAAGCGACGAACTTTAAGTCTTACTATGTGAAGGCGGATAATACGAAGTGTGCGTATAAGAAGTAATTGAAAGAAGACTTGGCAAGTCTTGTAGACTTACCAAGTCTCTTTTTAATTTACAACCGCACAATCTCAGCGCCGATCGCATTCAAACGCGTATCAATATTCTGGTAACCGCGATCGATTTGCTCGATGTTGTCAATGATACTTACTCCTTTCGCGGACATGGCTGCGATCAGCAATGCAACGCCGGCCCGGATATCAGGCGAAGTCATACGAATGCCACGAAGCTGCGTTTCGCGGTTATGTCCTATAACAGTGGCGCGGTGTGGATCGCAAAGAATGATCTGAGCGCCCATTTCAATTAATTTATCTACAAAAAACAGACGGCTTTCAAACATTTTCTGGTGTACCAGTACGGTTCCCTGTGCTTGCGTGGCTGTTACGAGAATGATACTCAGCAAGTCGGGCGTGAAGCCTGGCCAGGGTGCATCGGCTACCGATAATGTAGAGCCGTCGAGGTAGTTTTCAATGCGGTAATGTTCCTGTGCGGGAATAAAGATATCGTCACCGCGGAATTCCATTTTGATTCCCAACCGCTGAAAAACATCAGGAATGATACCCAGTTGTGCAATCTGGCAATCTTTAATCGTTATTTCGGACTGGGTCATCGCTGCGAGACCGATAAAACTGCCGATCTCGATCATATCAGGAAGCATGGTATGCTCCGTGCCATGCAGCTCGCTAACACCTTCTACCGTAAGCAGGTTAGAGGCGATCCCTGAGATTTTTGCGCCCATGCGGTTGAGCATCTTGCATAATTGCTGCAAATAAGGCTCGCAAGCCGCATTGTAAATGGTAGTAATGCCTTCCGCCATCACAGCCGCCATGAGTACATTGGCTGTTCCGGTTACAGAAGCTTCATCCAAAAGCATATACGCCCCTTTCAGATTGGCCGCGTCTACTTTATAAAAACCACCGTCCTCTCCGTCATAGCTGAACTCAGCGCCTAGTTTTTCAAAACCCAAAAAATGGGTATCCAATCTTCTTCTGCCAATTTTGTCCCCACCCGGACGAGGAATTCTTCCTTTACGGAAACGAGCCAGCATAGGCCCTAAAAGCATCACCGACCCGCGAAGCGCAGCAGCTTTTTGTTTAAAAGATTCAGATTCCAGGTAATCGAGATTAATTTCACTCGCTTCGAAACGAATCGATGATTCGCTCAAACGCGTGCGGCGAACACCCAGGTCACCCAGCAGGTTGATCAGCTGATTGACGTCGCGGATATTTGGAATGTTATGAATAGTGACCGGTTCCTTTGTTAAAAGTACTGCACAGATGATCTGCAGTGCTTCGTTTTTAGCGCCTTGTGGTACAATCTCACCCTTGAGACGCTTATCTCCGGTTATTTTAAATGAAGCCATATAAGATTTGGGGGCAGTTTGACTGGATAAAATTAAACCTGGATGCTAGATTCCAGGTTTTTTACGGTTATTACGGTTGTTGTTATTATTACCGTTGTTGTTGTTCCGGCCTGCGAACTTGTTGTTGGGCCTGTTGCGATTGTTCGGGTTACCCTGGCTGTTTCCGCCCTGCCGCTCAGCATGTTGATTGGGCTGCGCTTTGAATCCGCCGCCTCCTACGTGATTACCCCGATTACGCTCCTGGTTATTGTTATTCCGATCCTTCGGAGCAGCATCTACCGGGCCATTGGCTCTGATATAATCAATTTCTTCGGTAAGCTGGCCTTTGCTAAGCTGTGCAAGTTGCACCAGCAGCACATTATCCTCGGGATTATCCTTGTTCCAGGTGTTGAAGAAGGACCGCATTAAGCGGAAAATGTAGGAAACGAATGCCAGTTTATCCTCTTTATTTTCAGTTTGGATCGCCTTTTCAAGCAACAGATCAATGTTCCGGCCGTAATGGCGGTACATCAGGTTTTGCTGATTATACGCCACTTTAAGCGGTTGTTTTCCCAAAGACTCTTTCGATGGCGGCGGGAAAGGACTATCTACATCTAATTGAAAACCGGAAATTATATACAGGTCGTCCCAGAGTTTATTGGTATAGTCCTGATTGTCCCTCATGTTGGGATGAATCTGCCGCATGAGTTCAATCAGAATGTGCGCGTAAAGATTGCGTTTTGCCTTATCCTCCATTTTTACAATGTGGTCGGCAAGTTTTTGTACGTTACTACCGTATTCTTTCAAGGGATTGAATTATTTTATATTCAGCAAAAATAAGAAGTTTTTACGGAAAGAAAATGTCAGAGTGGGCGAAAGGACACATAGCAAACCATAAGCGATCGATTTAGTACGTTATTTAATTAACTCGGATCAGTTTACCTTTTATTGTCTTTACTGTTTTCAATGATTGGCTCCCGCTATTTTGTTCTGATTTGATGGAATAAAAATACAATCCTGCCGGTAGCCGTTCGGGGGCCCAGTACCATTCATTTTTGCCAATGCGAGGTTTAAAAACGGATTCTTTTACTTTTCGTCCATAGCTATCGTGAATGGTAAGTGTCATGTTCTGACTGATGCTCAAACCTTCAAAATCCGCTGCAAACCTGAACCATTCAGTCGACGGATTAGGAAAAACGCTTACGTTAATCAATGTATCTGAGTCGCTGACCTTGAAATTGATATCATAGTCAGGAGCAAAATTGCGATTCCGGTCCCTGGCCTGAACGGTAACATGATAAGTGCCGGTTTCCAATGGTGCAGGTAAAGTCAGTTCCAGGTATGAATGTCCTGGTGAAATGTTTTTGCAAATCGCATGGTTCAGGTAAATCCTCTTTTCCCCGCAGCCCTGACATTTCTTTTTCATCCAAATCGTTATCCCGGAAGTATCACGCTGGACTTCGGATTCATCATGACCGATTAGTTCAATACCAAGCGTCGGCTGGTCTGAGACACATTCAAAATCAGTGATTTGTCTTTGATCGATCGTGACGAGTAGGACAGGAGTTGTATCATCGGCAATCGCTGAACTATCAATCGCATCAGCTTCTGGTAATCGGGCAGGGAAAATCCGGATGGCAGGGTCGCCGTGGAGATTCATCTGCTGGACGGTGATTTTATCCAGTATAGCAGGCTTTCGAAGCATATTCCGTTTGATGGCTTCTTGTTGAATGATCCCGAAAGGTGCGCTGGTGAAGTTAGAATCTGCCAAAACTTCGTAAAAAATGTCGGTATAGCGTTTTAATGACGTGGAGACACCATTAAATGTATGAGCAAGGAATAGTACCGCCCCACTTTTAGGTGCAAAAATCCAGTCACTGCTCAGGGTTTTGGTGGAATGAAAAATGCTTCCGGAGGCACAGCCATTCACGATGACGGCAGGATAGTGGGGATGGTTTTGGTACCGGGAAGCGGGATCGCTGGCTAGTCCAATGTCAATATCCGTAACATCCAACCCCGAATGCCCGAATAGCGTCATTAATGCAACACCTTTGTTGACGGGCTCGTACACTGGCAGCTTCTCCACCGGATCGTCTGTTTCTTTGGAAATGGTTACTACGGACGCAGCCAGGGCAGTATTTTGTATCTTTTGTTCAAAAGATTTTACATAGCTTTTAAACAAAGCAAGCTCGCCCCGCGATCGGCCGCCACTCAAATGCAGAATTTTTTTCCGCCAGGGTGATCGGGAAAGTTCTGCCTCCATTGCCTTTACTTTTTGCAGATAATCGTGCACTTGCTGCGCATTCAATGCATTAATCCTCCCGATCGGAACCGTCGGCCAGTCGGCGGAATCGGGGTTAGTGGCCATTACAAGGGCAATGTCCGAGCCGGGCCAACCTGCATTGGGTACCATATCCACCTGTCCTGCATCGGGTAATTTCCGGGCTTTTTGTGGGTCAATGGATCTCCCGATCAGAAAGACAAACTTCAAACTACCCTTTTGATGCAGCCAGGTGATCATGTTTTTGATCCCCTGCGGCCCCGGATCACCATAATTGAACTCATCATAGACCTCGGAACTGTGCACGATCAGCGGCTTGTAGCTTCCTCCCGCCGTGGAAGCGCGATAGTCTGCGTACGCCGTGACAGGATCGGTACCATCAATTGGAAGACGCATTAATGGGTGGCTAATGATCAGATAGTCAGTGAGAAGTGGATTGGTATGATGGAATTTGACCGGCTGGCATGAATGGACATGCATGGTTTCTTCTGGCTGAGTGTTTGACTTTTGCCGATATTTCAGCTTTAAATAAGAAACTGAAATGTGGCCTCCCTTTCCAAGCGGTACTAATGTGAAATTGACTTTGTTGTCTTTTTCCAGATCAGAAAGTAACATTTCCACATGGATCTTCACCGTGTTATTGTCGAGAAAATCAATGTTTGTGAGCTTGCGTAATGGGTTTTTAATACTCCCAGTCCATAGTTCAAACGAATGCTGCCCGGGTGACCATCCTGCCAGTAAAATTTCAATTGATGCTTTTTCAAAATGGTTTTTAACAGCATTTTCAGTCTGGACCGACGTTTCATAAGACTGATTTTCCTTCAATTCCGGTCCCGTCCAGCCTTCGCCGGTATCATAGGCAGTTACTACTGAACCCGTTTCAAAATTGCTTCCCGTTGGATAAAACGGTCCGGGCAGGTAATGTGAATTGAAAAGCTGCAAGGACTCTTCAACATGATAGCCCACGGTGTCAGACTGAATTTCAGGATCATTGACCAGCATTCTTTTGCCAACCGTACCGTCCATTTTCCAGGTCAAAAAATAAGCCGCTGTGTCGGAATACAGACTGTAATAGGAGTGAGGCATTGCCGCCGGAGACGTGTATAAAAGCGAATCCGCAGCTCCGTCATTCTTTTCTCCGTAAAAAATCAAGTAGCCGTCGTTGCCCAGCCTACCCGATTCGTCGGTAGTAGTTTCAATGGCCAATTCTTTTCCCCGTCGGAACATTTGTAGGCTGGCAGCGGGAATTTCATCAACGGGAACGCGGTACCTGTGAAGTTCCGCAGTTGAGATTTTGTAAATACCGGTTTTGGAAACCGGTATCCTGAAATAAACCTGACAGGGTTCTATCCATTCATTTCCATAAAGCCTTTGTGCTTCCGCAGATAATGGAAGTACTAATGTGAAGCAAATCAAGCAAAGCGTGTGTGTAAAAATCCTGTGCATACGTGAATTGGTACCACGGGAAAGAAGAGCCTGTCAATCGGATGTCTTCCTGACGTACACATTCATTGAAAACGAATAAATATGTTGGTCATCGACCCCGTGAAATTCAGAACTGATTAGTTCCCAGGCGTTTTGATCGACGACCGGAAAAAAAGCATCTCCTTCTACCTGTGTGTGAACAATGGTTAGATAAAGTTTTTGAACCAGCGGAAGCATTTCACGAAAAACCGTGGCCCCGCCTAATACAAATACTTCGCTTTCACCAGAAAGTAACGCAAGTGCACCGGAAATATCTTTGGCATACTCTGTCAGCGGTTCAGGCTGATCGGGAATATCAGAGGTAAGGATCACATTGCGGTAAGACGAGTGTAGCGCGTCCGGCGCTTCGAAGCTTTTTCTGCCCATTAAAAACGGTTTCCCATCGGTCACTTTTTTGAAATGCACCCACTCGTCGGGCAAGTGCCAGGGCAGGTGGTTTTGCATGCCGATCACATGGTTTTCACTCATGGCGGCGATGATATAAAGTTGTGGTATCGGTGTCAAAATGAGTTAGGTTAAGTTGGTATTTGACTTTTAATATGAACTGAAAAAATGATACCAAACTGTCAGTGGTCATTTTTTGCCGGTTAGCTAGAAAAATCACCATTCATCCAAAGTAGAATAATTTTTTAACATGGTACCTTGCATCACAAAGTACCTGTGTATACCTTTGTAATAGTAGAGCATTAGATTCTATCTGTTAGCCATGAACTTATTCATTTAATTAACACATGAGACCACATGAATATTGAAAATGCCCAAGTGCAGATGCGGAAGGGAATTTTGGAATTCTGCATCCTGCACATCATATCGAGGGGCGAAGTATACGCTTCGGATATGTTGGATGAATTAACGTCCGCTCGCATCATGGTGGTGGAAGGGACGTTGTACCCGCTTCTTACCAGGTTAAAAAATTCGGGCTGGCTGGATTATAAATGGGTGGAGTCGTCTTCGGGCCCTCCAAGGAAATATTATGTTTTGACGGATGAGGGGAAGATATTTCTGAATGCAATGCAGGCCACGTGGTTTGAACTGGCCGAGTCTGTACAGACGGTGATACATCGCTCAGAGGAATTGAGCAAAAGAGCTTCAATAAACCTTCCTGACCCTAACTGATCATTTAGAGACATTCGATTACTTCAATCATGAAAAAGACAATCAGCATTAACATAGGTGGCATCATCTTTCATATCGAGGAAGATGGTTACGAAAAACTGAAAAGCTACCTTACTTCGATACAAAAGTATTTTTCTTCTTTTGCCGACAGCAAGGAAATCGTGTCCGACATTGAGGGCAGGATTGCAGAGCGGTTTTTCAACAAGCAAAAGGCGGAAAATAAGCAGGTTATTTCACTTTCCGATGTGGAGGAACTGATCGCAGCCATGGGAACAGTGGCTGATTTTGAAGCCATCGAACAGGCGGAAGACATTCTAGCCGATCCATTGGAATCAGCTCCGTCACAGGCATCAACACCACAACCGGAAACGGCTTCTGCCTCATCTTCCACTTACCATGCTCCTAAAACAGAGCCGGTAACACCACTAAGCGCCCCGAAAAAACTTTACAGAGATTTACGCAGGAAATTGCTAGGCGGCGTTGCTGCTGGTCTGGCGCATTATTTCACCATTGATCCGATTTGGGTAAGGCTTGCGTTCCTATTCGCAGTAGTAGGCTTACCTGCCGGTTCTGGAATGCTGGATCTTAATATGGAAGATGAATTTGGCCCGTTTTCAGGGTTTATGGTACTGGTGTACATTGCCATGTGGATAGCATTCCCGGGTTCATCGACGCTGGAAGAGGATACCAAGATCAAGAAATTTTACCGTGATCCGGACCGTAAAGTAGTAGGCGGTGTAGCAGCGGGTGTAGCCTCTTATTTTGGCGTGGATCTGGGTGTTGTGCGATTCCTTTGGGTGTTATCAATCCTGCTTTTCGGAACCGGAGTTGTGATATACATTATACTTTGGGTCATTGCGCCTGTCGCCAATACGCTTACGGAAAAAATGGAAATGCAGGGGGAGCCGATCACGCTTTCCAATATTGAGTCCAATATCAAGCAAAGCCTTAACCTGGAAGAAAGAGGTGGCGAGGAGCATGGTCTTACCAAAGTGTTGCTTTTCCCTTTCCGGGCCATTGCGCTGGTCATAGGAGCATTGGGGAAGTTGCTTAGGGGTCTTGGCCCTATCATCAGGATCCTGATCGGTGCGTTTTTGATCGCCATGTCGGTACTAGGTTTGCTAACTTTGGTCATAGGCGGAGGTGTAGCATTGGGGCTGACCAATTCAGCAGCTTTTGACAATTTGCCCATTCCCTTTCTGATTTTCCAGGAATTACCAGGTGTTCTGATTCTATCAGGTATCCTTGTAGCAGCTATTCCATTGGTCACCTTCCTTTTACTGGGCCTGACGCTTTTGTCGAACAAAAGAATTGTGGGTGGTTCTGTGTGGCTTACAATGCTTGGTCTGTGGATCGTAGGGATCATTGGCAGCACGATCGGCGGTGTTTCTTACCAAAGAAATTTTGCTAAACGTGGAGAGGTGGTGCAGACAACTTTTTATCAGGCACCTGCCGGAACATTGACATTGGACTACAATTATATCAATGATGAAGAAAATGTAGATGTCGATATCAGACTGGCCGGATATACCACGACAACTGACAGCATTAAACTAGACAAAACATTACACGCCCGTGGCAAAAGTCGCCAGGAAGCGGAAAAAAATGCGTCGGGATTAGTGTATAATGTTGATGTTAAGGACTCTGTGTTCCTTTTTAAGGAAGGGCCATTGCTGGCTGGCCGCGGACCTTACAGGGACCAACGCATTGACCTGATTGTGAACATTCCTTATAACAAGAAGTTTGTAATGTCCCGTGATTTTTACTTTTCCTTAAATCATTGGGAAACAGATCAGCAAAACCTCAAGCATTATGATCTTGGCGATAACCGTGATGTTATCTGGAATAACCTGATATGGGAAATGCGCCGCGATTCCGGTCTGATCTGTACCAATATTCCTGCCAAATACATTCGTAGTGAAAATGAGGGGGAGAGCAACGAAAATTCAGGATATTCATTTGAATATGACGATAACAATGACCTAGAACTTGGCGAGCGCGGAAATTACAGCAAACAATTTCCTGTTGGAGATTTCAAAAAAGTGGATATCGGCGGTGCCTATTCCATTATCATCCGTCAGGGAGCAGAATACAATGTAACTGCCGACAGCGAAGAATCCGAGGACGTCGATGATCTGAAAGTGTACGTGGAAGACGGCACATTAAGAGTAAAACGTACCACAGAATTCAGCTTGTTCGACAGCGATAAATGGAAACGGATCGGACTGGTGATCACGATGCCGACAGTGGAAGGACTATCATTGTCCGGAGCCAACAAGACGCTGGTTACCGGCTTTAAGGGACTAGCCAAGTTGAATGTGGATATTTCAGGTGCTTCGAAATCGGAGATCAACGTCGAAACTGACCAGCTTACCGTGGGTGTTTCAGGAGCTTCGAAGGCTACTCTGAAAGGTTCAGCCAAATCGGCTAACATCGACGCACACGGTGCTTGTAAAGTTACAGCCACTGAAATGAGTATTCAGAATGCGGATGTGGATGCATCCGGCGCTTCGAAAGTTGAATTGGGAAGGGTGCCGAACCTGAACCGTCACGCCAGCGGCGCCAGTAAAATTGATGTGCAGGAATAATAATGACACCCGATGCAACTTTTGAGATTGCGATGTCATCTTTTCAAAAAAATCTAATTAATACCATGAAAAAGTCACTCATATTTTGCGCCGCAGTTTTCACGCTGGCAACCTTGGCAATGAGCGCGAATGCGCAGGATTCCCGTAACTTCTCAGCTTCCGGTTTCAATAAATTGTCTATGGGCAGCTCATTTAAGATTGAAGTAAAGCAAGGGAGTAGTTTCAGTATCTCAACTTCGGGCCGCAAGGAGGATCTTGACGATCTGGAATCGTCGGTAAAAGGAGGCACATTCCACCTGGGCTATAAAGGCAATAATTGGAACAAAAACAGAAAGACTGTGAATGTCAATATCACAATGCCTGCTTTGGAAGGAGTTGATTTTTCGGGAGCCAGCAAGGCCAATGTTTCCAATTTTACCGGTGTGAAAACCATGGATATTGAAGTTTCAGGAGCATCGGGCGTTACCATGGCGCTGTCGGCACCCAAAGTTAGCTTCGATTTGTCAGGAGCGTCATCGCTTACATTGACCGGGCAAGGAGACATTCTGACGGGGGAAGTTTCAGGAGCATCATCTTTTAAAGGAAGAGAGTTTTCGAGCAAAATCGTCAACATTGATGCTTCGGGAGCGAGCAGCGCCGCAGTAGTAGCCAGCGCCACGGTAAATGCCGAAGCTAGTGGTGCCAGCAGTATCCGGTACTCAGGCGGCGCGAAAGACATTCATTCCAGCACCTCGGGAGCGAGTTCAGTGAAAAGAGATTAAGATTTTATATTCACCATGAAACAAAAACGGACCTGCATTTTGTGGGTCCGTTTTTTGTTACTTACAATTTTGATATCTGTAATTCGTAGTCCAGCTTAGCTTATCCGGATTTGGGTCTGGCATCGATGTTAAGCTCTCGGGATAACCCGCCGCGTTGTATTGATAGGAAAATTTATTCACAGACACTAGGTTATTGTTCTGAAAGTTGGTGGTTTTCTCTTCAACAAGATTATTCACGCCATCCGTCGACTGAATGGTGGGGATTGGGTCGGGAATGCCTTTAAATTTCAAAGGAATTAAGTTATCGGGATTTGGATGATTATCATATTTGAATTCCTGCTTGAAGATAGCCTTGTTATCCACAATTGATTCAACAGAAGTTAGATTGCCATTTGTATCATAACCCAGATTAAAGCCTCCAACGCTGAAAATGTATTTGATTGCTAAACCCTTGTCATTGTAATTGATCGTCTGTTTGTCTCCTTTCGTACTTGTAAAAACATTGGAAGCTCTTACGCCATTCGCATAAGTGGTCACGCTGGTACTGCCACCCTCAGAAGTTTCGGTGGAGGTAATTGTCTTCCCATTGGAATCGTATTGATAAACTCTTTTACTGATAACGGTCGTCTCAACCGGACTTTGCTGGTCACCAATAAATGTAGTTACATTCTTCAATGTGCTGGACGCAACATGGTCGGATTCGTAAGTAAAATCCGTAGTCTCCACTGTGATCTTGCTGGCGTTTTTGAATGGCCCTGAATTACCTTCATAGTAGCCGCCTGTTGTTTTGACAATGAATGATTTAGTAGCAATCATTTGTTTTAGAAAACCCTGCCCATCATATGTAAACGCATATTTTCTCTGATTTGTTGACCTATTAAATTCAATGTTTGTTTGTGGATCGGTGCTTATAGAGATATAGGTCGTGTTCGCCGAAGTCAACAAGCCTTTTTCATCCAGCGTAAGATCAGAATTGTGCTCATCTTGTAAACTCTGTGAGTAATTTACTTTATAATTTTTGCCAAGATAAGTGCAAGAGATCGGCTCCACTTCCTTTTTATCTTTTGAACATGAGAATGCCAGAGAGGTAATGATTGAGATCAAGATAATGACCCTGAATTTTCGCATAAAAGGTGAGCGTTGTTTAACCGAAGTAGTAAGTAACCCATGATTACTTTCACAATTTGGGATAAATCAGTTTCTTTTACAACTTGCAATGTTCAACAGACTACCTATGCTCACGTTATGATCAGAAAATATCTACTTTCCATCGTGCTCTTTCTGACTCTTTTCCAAACCGCCGCCATCGCTCAGGGAAGGAACAAGTTTGGCAGCCGTTATACTAATCCATTTGGCGTTTTGAGCGTTACCGCCGGTGTCGGCATCGCTTACTATATGGGTGACCTGGCCGATGGGGTCAATATGAAGCATCTGGGTTTGGGGCCATCTGTTTCCTTGGGTGCGCAATACCGCCTCACTGAGCATGTGAGCGCGCGCGGAGAACTAAGGTTTTATCAGGTTTCGGGTGATCAAAAGTATTCCAAAAATTTCCAGAATAACCTCTCATTCAAAACATTTAATCCTGACCTGAACCTGGGTTTGCAGTTTGATCTGTTTTCTTTTAATCGTCAGGCTCCCATTAACCCCTACATTTTCGGTGGAGTGGGTGCTACATTGCTGAATCCAAAAGCTGAAATTGATAATGAATGGGTTAGTCTTGCCCCGCTCACGACCGAGGGCATCAAGTACAGCCGCTTACCATTGGTATTCACGGGAGGAATTGGGGTCTCATTTAAAACAACCCAGCGGCTGAGCCTGGGTGTGGAGCTCTGCAATAATTTTCTCAATTCCGATTATCTGGATGATGTCAGTACGGTATACCCTAATCCTGACCAGCTTCCAACCGACCTGGCACGTCGGCTTTCTGACCGTGCCCCGGAGATAGGCGAGCAGCCCCGGCAGCCCGGATGGAGCCGGGGCAGTGCGAAAAGCAAAGACAGTTATCTGTTCCTGCAAGTTCGCGCTACTTACCTGATAGGAAACAGGATGCAGGCCATTGAAAGAAGAAAAACCCGTTGTCCCAAATTTTAATCCATTTGAATACCTGATGATGCTGAAGCCGAAACATCCCCACCAGTCAGAAGTGACCATGACCGAAATGGTACTTCCCAATGATACCAATACACTTAACAATCTAATGGGAGGGCGGCTTTTGCACTGGATGGATATTTGCGCCGCCATTTCTGCCCAAAAGCATTCCAATCGCATTGTTGTGACGGCATCGGTGGATAATGTGTCTTTTACTGAACCCATACGGCTGGGTAACATTGTCACGATGCGGGCGAAGGTAACCCGGGCTTTCAACTCGTCCATGGAAGTATTTCTGGAAGTGTGGGCGGAAGACATTCCTGCTGGCCTGCGGGTTAGTACCAATAGGGCCTTTTACACATTTGTAGCCGTGGACCAGAACGGCAGACCTATCGAAGTACCCGCATTGGAACCCGAAACTGATGAAGAGCATGAATTGCATTTGAGCGCACTTCGTCGCCGACAGCTACGGCTTGTACTGGCCGGGCGCATGAAAGCCACGGAGGCCACCGAACTGAAAGCACTTTTTCAGGCTGAATAAAGCGGTCGGAACATCATAATTTGGTAATTTTACCCGATCAATCCTATTTAACATATGTCCAAAGAAATCATATTTTCAGATAAAGCACCGGCACCGATCGGGCCTTACAGCCAGGCTGTTAAAGTAAACGGAACTGTTTATGTTTCAGGACAGATCGCCGCTGAGGCTGCGAAGTCTGGCGATATCAAAGCGGAGACTGGCCTGGTGATGCAAAACATCGGTCATATTCTGGGTGCAGCCGGCCTGGGTTTTCCTAATGTTGTGAAAGCCAGCATATTTTTGAAGGATATGAATGACTTTACGTCGGTGAATGAAATTTACGGAAGCTTTTTTACCAAAGAGCCTCCCGCTCGTGAGACTGTACAAGTTGCGCGCCTGCCTAAGGATGTGAATGTGGAAATATCGGTGATTGCAGTGGAGTTGTAGTGTCAGATGTTGTCACTTATTGTCAGGTATAGTCATTTATTGTCAGATATAGTCAAAACAAAAAATGACCATCAATGACGACCAATGACCACAACATGAAAATAACCGACAATCCGCAAGACCTAGTTATATTAAGTAAAATAGTTTTAGAATAAATGAATAGTCAACCCGTTCGAGTAAGATTTGCCCCTAGCCCAACCGGCCCGCTTCACGCAGGTGGTGTGCGTACCGCGTTGTATAACTATTTGTTTGCACGCCAGCAGGGTGGCCAGATGTTGCTTCGTATTGAAGATACCGACCAAAACCGCTACGTTCCCGGGGCGGAAGAATATATACTGGAAGCGTTGCAATGGCTGGGCATTGAAATCGATGAAGGCCCGCAGCAAGGCGGCCCTAATGCACCTTACCGCCAGTCGGAAAGAAAAGAAATGTACCGTGAGTACGCTGAAAGGCTGATCGAAGAGGGAAAAGCTTACTACGCTTTTGATACTCCTGAACAGCTTGACGACATGCGCAAGCGTCTCGAAGAAGCGAAAGTGGCGGCGGCGCAATACAATGCGATCACCCGTACAGAAATGACGAATTCGCTGACATTATCTGCCGAAGAAACAAAGGCTCGCATTGAAAGCGGTGAAGCTTACGTGATCCGGATGAAGATCATGCCGAAAGAGGAAATTCGTTTCAATGATCTGATCCGCGGCTGGGTGGTAGTACATTCATCACAGATCGATGATAAGGTATTATTGAAATCCGACGGCATGCCTACCTACCATTTGGCTAACATTGTGGATGATCACCTGATGGGCATTACGCATGTGATCCGTGGGGAAGAATGGCTTCCATCGGCTCCTTTGCACGTTTTATTATATCGTTACCTGGGCTGGGAAAATACAATGCCGCAGTTTGCACATTTACCTTTGTTATTAAAACCTGACGGAAACGGAAAGCTGTCTAAACGCGATGCGGACCTGGGCGGTTTCCCTATTTTCCCGCTTGAATGGACTGACCCTGTAACCGGCGACAAAGCGAAAGGCTTCCGTGAAGAAGGCTATCTTCCCGCTGCTACGGCTAACTTCCTCGCATTGCTGGGCTGGAATGCCGGTACTGAGCAGGAAATGTTCAGTATGGAGGAACTGATTAGTTCTTTCAGTTTTGAACGTGTGCATAAAGCAGGTGCCCGGTTTGACATTCAGAAGGCGAACTGGTTCAACCAGCAATATGTGAAACAGCTTGACGACTCATCGATTATTGCCGCGCTGATACCGCTTTATCAGGAAAAAGGAATTGAAGTAAGCGAATCGCAGATCGTTCAGATCGTTCATTTGCTGAAAGACAGGGTACATTTCATCAAAGAGATCGCAACCGAATCTGTCTTTTTATTCCATGCGCCTGATACCTATGACCAGGATGTGGTGGTTAAAAAATGGAATGAAGAAGCGGTCAATGCTATTTCAGGATTTAAGGATGCACTGACGCAATTCGAAGGAGAATTTGTTGCGCACGACATCAAGGAATTACTGTCTGCGACGATGGAATTCCTGGGTATCAAAATGGGCAAGATCATGCAGGCGCTGCGTCTGGCAGTGACCGGTGCCGGTACGGGGCCAGATCTGATGATCACCATGGAGATCCTGGGCAAACCGGAAGTGATAGCAAGGCTGGAAAATGCGGTTGACCGCTTACCGGCTCAAATTCGCCTGGCATAATCCTAATATGACCGCATGATCAAATTACATTGAAACCAGATTGATCATTGCATAATTTCGTAATCATTGATACACCCCCGTGGACGCGGCCACCGCGTGAGCGGCTTATTTCGATCAGACACATGGCTAAGAAAAAACAAGCAGATACGTCCAAGCCGACACAGGAAAAACCGCGCGTGCATAAAGATCTGGACGGTTTTGACATTCAGATCAATTCATTCGGTGAAATTACGACCAGCTTCGATATGGACCGTATCAATGAATTTTTGAACAAAAATGTAGATGACAAGAAGCTGCGCGACCGGGAAGACATTCCAGGCAGAAAAACGCGGAAAAAGAAAAAAACGTCTGAAGAGGAAGAAGAGGAGGAGGAATAGCAAGCCGTTACTGCAGTTCAAACTTACTATCAATTAAACCTTTTGCGTAAAGATGATCTCACACGAAATTGATTACAAAATTATTGGCGACGATATCCAGGTTGTGGAAATTGAGCTGGATCCAAACGAAACAGTGATTGCCGAGGCCGGTGCTATGCTTTTTATGGAGGACGGCATTCAGTTCGAAACCAAAATGGGTGATGGCTCGGAGGCTAATCAAAGCGTCATGGGCAAGATTTTCCAGGCGGGTACACGTTTGATCACAGGAGAATCGCTCTTCATGACGCATTTTACAAACCGTGGGGTAGGTAAGAAAAAGGTAGCTTTTTCGGCTCCCTACCCGGGAACAGTGATGCCTATCGACCTTTCGAAGATCTATGGCAATGAGTTGATCGTTCAGAAAGACGGCTTCCTATGTGCGGCAATGGGTACAAGTATGAAAATACACTTTAACCAGCGCTTCGGATCGGGTCTTTTTGGTGGCGAAGGTTTTATACTTCAAAAATTGAAAGGCGACGGACTTGCTTTTGTGCATGCCGGAGGAGTTGTGATCGAAAGGCAGCTTAATAACGAAACATTGCGTGTGGATACGGGTTGTGTAGTAGCTTTTGAACAATCACTGAGTTTTGATATCCAACGTTCGGGCGGCCTGAAATCAATGGTTTTTGGTGGCGAAGGAATGTTCCTGGCTACATTGAGAGGCACCGGCCGTTGCTGGATACAGTCAATGCCAATCTCCAAACTGATTCAGAGACTGTCCGTTATGGGGCCAAATGCTGGGAAAGAAAGCGGCTCCGTGATAGGAGGGCTTGGCAGGTTATTTGAAAGTTAATATTCGAATCAAGGAAATAGGTAGAGGCAGGTGGATGCGCGCTTGCCTCTATTGTTTTAATATAAACACACCTTTACTAGTCCCCAACCAGATTGTCTCCCGGGGACTTTCACAAAAAGCAAAAATACCTTCCGTATCAAGGTTCCTTAAATTCCACTCACCGTCCTTGGACACCCCGTAGTTTTGGTCACCGAAAAATGAAGCCCATACATAGTCCCTGCTATCGACGAATATCTTGTGCGTTTGGTAAATGACTACATTTTCATTCGGCAGATTCAATACATCGGCTTTTTTACCATTAAATTTAAAGATCTGCGGCCGCCCGGTAACCATGTTACTGGACAGCATATAGTTGATAGAAGCCACCAGTTCGTTCTGCTTGTTGGTGACGATATTGCCATAGTAGTACGAGTCAACACCTATCTCCTTACCTCTGTAAATCTGCAACTGCCCATTCTCGATCTTCACCAGCGCCGTCGTGTTCACGGCATCATTGACTGCGATCCATAAGCGATCTTCTCCGTCTACTGCCAGGCTCTGGACCATATTCCCGGGTATCTTTGAATTCTGCGGCGTGAATGTGGTAAATGTAGTTCCGTCATATTTTACGAGTCCTCCCGACCGGAAGCTACTGCACGAAAACCATACATTGTCTTTCGAATCAATGGCGATAGTTTGGACGTGGTTTCGGGGCAGACCAAAACTTTTTGCATCAATTCTGGTGAATTTGGAACCGTCGTACCTAATCAAATCGTCGCTTCCAACCCAGATATTTCCTTTTTTATCAATTTTAATATCACTAATAACAGCCTTACTGAAAATGGAATTGGTAGAATCATAAACAACTGTGGAGCTGCCATCATATTTAATAAGGCCCTGATTTAATGTCCCGAGCCAGGCAGTGCCCGCTTTATCAAAAGCAATGGCTGTGACGAAGTAGTCTTTTAAAATGGCTTCTGAAAAGCTGTCGGGAAAAGGGTCGCCGTCTTTTCCGTCTTTTTTGCAGGAAACCATTATGAATGCGAAGAGGCACAGGAGTAGTATATTTTTCATCACTTCAAAGTTGGGTTGGAACGCTGTTTAGGACGGACACAATAATTGCTCAGAAGGTTGTTATTTTCCCATTAAAAATTGAACATTGGCAAGCTATCTGAAAAGTACCCTTTGCGTACTGCTACCATTATCTGCAATGGTTTTCAAAATATAAATACCAGAAGGTAAATGATATACTGGCCTCACGGTAATTAATCCAATCGCTTCCCTGTCGGAGGTATAGATCGGATGCTCATTTCCCTGCATATCAAAGAGCACGCACTGGATTGTCTTACCGGCAGCAGCCTTCAAATAAAACTGCTGATTATTGACCGGGTTTGGAAACACGAGCAATTCCGGCGGGGCTCCGTTTAAAAAGAGTGTTACAATGGTAGAATAGGCGATGGTACCATTCGAATATTTCATTTGCAGCTTGTAAAATATACTGCCTTGTCCCGGATTAATGTCCTTATAACCATATACCTGTGAAACTGCGTCGGCAGCGTCAAAGCTTTGCAGATCATTGTAATTAACGCCGTCTATGGTTTTTTGAAGGGTCATTTGTTCCAATTCCGGATCAGCAGCCAGCAACCATGATACAAAAATATTTTGGCCCTGGGTCCTGGCCGCAATGGTATTGAAAAATTCAACCTCCTTGTAATTACTGTTTACATAAAATGCATCAGACACGCTTCCGGGAAGAACCGGTTTACTGGCAGTGACCCTGATCCTGTAATCACCATTGGGAATGTTGGTGGGTATGGTGATGAATAACGGACTTTTTGTGCCTGAACCTGCAATAGCCACATATTTACCTGCTTTATCCAATAATTCAGCCTGCATTGAAATGGTACCGGGAGCCGCACCGGTGATCTCATACGGGAGTGTAAACGATGCGCCCGGGTACAGTCTCGCCGGGGTGACACCCGTATGAATGAAGTATGCAGGCTGGATAGGGATGATTTTTTTTACAATAGAATCCTGTAAGCTGCGGTTCCAGGAAGTGGCCGCCAATGTTAGCCCCTGCATGCCGCCCGCGACATTTTCAAAATGGCCTGATACGGGTCTGGGAATTTGAATAGTATCGAGGTAGGGGCCTTTGAATGTATTGAAGTTCTTGATCTCGGTCAGCCGGTTCTGCGCATTCAGAATCGGCAGGTAGGGATCTTTCTGTGTGTTACTTGCCGAATTTCGGGCGATTACCCACGGAATGTTGTAACCCGTGTCCAGTCTGCTGTTCGCTATCAGTGTTCGGATATAATTAAAGTAGTCTTCTTCCTTAAAAGCTAGTTGGGCATCATTTTCACCATGTGACCATAGCACCGCCCTGATCCCACTGTATGAGGCAAAATACCTGATAGTGTTGACAATGTTGCTATAAGGTTGGCGGTTAGGCCAGAATTTGCCTACATACAAATTATACGCATCCTTTCCCGAAGCAGCGTCGCGGTAGTTTTCAGAATTCGCCGCTGCCCAGGCTGCATTGAAAAACAGGACCGGCGTATTCCATCTTTTGGAGAGTATTTCGCCCAATTCGCCCCAGTACCAGGCCGTTTCACCATTGGGGAAAATGTAATTATCACTTTTGAGTATTTCAAATTGCGGCGGCTGCATCGGTTCGTCGGGTGCCACGGTGATGTTTTCGGCATTCAAGGTTTTGTTGACTGCGTTCATCGAAACGACTTGGGAGGACGTGCTTTTTGCGCCCAGTCCCGGCAAGCCCATTGCATTGGAATTACCGGTCACCATCAATACTTCTCCCACACCCACACGCGGGACGACCACAGAATCCGTAATGCCTTCGTCGGAATATCCGATCAGTTTCAACCGGTACCAGCCAGTTTCTGCCTTTATTGTCGTACTCAGGAATCCCTGCTGTACTTGCTCCTGATCGAATGACCATTGTTTGGCTTTATGCACATTTCCTTCGACAGGCGTAAGGGAAGCGGTAATGCGGGCGTAGGGGGAATAGGCGTATCCGGTGATTGGAATGGTAGCGTTACCAGCCTGATCACGCTGCATGACCTGGTTATTAACGGGTGACGTAACGGTCAGCTGCGCGTAAAGGCTGGCGGGTACAGTCATCAAGAAGAACAGAACTTGCAGCCATTTCACCATATGCACGTTTCTTGTCAGAATATCTTTAACGATTGAAATTAGCCGAAAATTGATTCTAATTTGGAAAGAGAGGCAACTTAACAAAAAAAGAGCCGGCCCGATGCATGAACTGCAACCGGGCCGGCTCTTTAATATCACTCCAATGCTTAGTTATAACCTGGGTTCTGAGGAGTCAGTTTCGGGTTATTTTTCATTTCCTGGATACCCAATGGGAACAGTAAATGTTTTTCCTGCAAAGGAACACCGGAACCAACATTCAGGTTAAGGTGACCTACGAAGTTGTCAAAGCCTTTGGTTTTTTCGTTGAATACTTTACGCAAACGAACCATATCAAACCAGGTGATACCTTCGTAGCAGAACTCGTACCAGCGCTCTCTCCATACTGCCTCGCGGAAGGATGCCTGGGTGAAAGTTCCCAAAGCAGGAGTTGCAAGCGTAGATCTGTCCCTTACTTTTTTATAGGCGTCGTATGCAGCCTGAGTAGGAGCACCCAATTCGTTTTGTGCTTCTGCGAATATCAGAAGAACTTCTGCGTAGCGGATCAAAGGTACATTCAGGTTGTTATTACGCGATCCTGGTACGCCTTGTGAGCCATTGGCTGTCTGGTTGAAATGCTTGAATACGTAAGGAGCACCCAGGTTGAAAGGAGCACCATCACCATTTGTAAAATAAGTGGTATAGAAGTATCCTTCCTGATCTTTGGCTCTTAAATCACCTTTTTCATACGAAGCGTAGAAAGTTGGCGTAGGAACTGTACTTCCTGTTCCACCCGGACCTGAAAAAGTCACAGGCTTAAAGTTAGGATAGTAATCTCCGAGCGGGTTTCCAGCCACAGCAACATTGTACTGGATCTGGAAAATGTGCTCAACGCGGTTTTTAAGACTTTCCTGGTGTACTTGTTTGTAAGTAGCGAACAGGTTGATCGTTGCAGGGTTTGCATTGGCATAAGTGATTACTTCCAATGCTTTATCAGCAGCAAGCTTGTAGTGAGACGCACCTTTGCTCAATGGGAAACCAGCCATTGTCAGGTATACTTTCGACAAAAGTGATTTTACAGCCATTTGACTCGCACGACCATTGGTTTCGGTTACCGGGAAACCAGCTGCTTCCGCTGCAAGCAGATCTTCGACGATCAGCTTGTAAACTTCTTCCTGCGGCGTACGGCCAGGCATGAAATCTTCTGATTCAGCAGTCTGTGGTTTGGTGATCAAAGGAGCATCTCCCCAAAGTCTGACAATGTTAAAGTAAGCCCATGCACGCAAGAAACGTGCTTCACCGATCAGTTTGGTTTTTTGAGCTTCGGTTGCAGGAGCAAGGAAAGGAATGGTTGGAATCTTTTCCAATGCCAGGTTAGCATTGGCAACAATTCTGTACAAACCATTCCACCAGTTTACGATATGCGCCGTGTTACCGTCGTAAGTAAGTGAATACAAGTTGTTCAAATCTGAATTCTGACCTGTTTCAGTAGTTGCTGTACCTGTTACGGCTTCCAGCATTTGCCAGTTTGCAGAAAAGATCCCGGCTCCGTCACCATAAAACCGTAAGCCTGCGTAGGTTGACGCTACTGCTGCCTCAGCGTGATCCGGAATCGTGTAAAAGCTTTCCGGCGTAAGGTTTGACGGATCCTGCTCGTCAAGGAAATCGGAGCAACTCGTTGGCCCAAGCAAGATGGAGCCGCAGAGAAGTATTTTAGCTACGTTTTTGAAATTATATAACTTCATTTTGAATATCTTTTTTAATTAAATGATGAAACAGCTCATTAAAACGCGATCTGTAATCCAGCCATGTATGTTGTTGGCTTTGGATATCCGTGCCAGATCATACCTTGCGAAAACACGTTGCTATTTTGATCACCATTGGTTGGTGTTACTTCCGGATCTCCGTGAGGGTATTTAGTCAACAAGAAGAAGTTTTGTGCAGAAAGATAGAATCTCAGTTTGCTCAGCTTGATTTTGCTAACCATTTCCGCAGGGAAGTTATATCCTAGCAGTAAGTTTCTTCCGCGAAGGAACGAACCGTCAAAAACCCAGTGAGAATCCACGTTGGTCACATATCCCGCTCTTGTTTCACGAATCTCAGCAACCGGCGTATTCTGGTTGGTAGGAGTCCATGCATTCAATACGGAAGTGTAGCTGTTTGCAATAGAAACGCGGTCTTCACTTGGGTGCAATGTCATATCCAATACATCATTACCGTAAGAATAAGCCAGATCCAATGTCAGGTCAAACGCTTTGTAACGAACTGTGTTAGTGAATGATCCCCAGCCTTTTGGGCTACCGTTACCGATAATGCTACGGTCAGCATCAGTAATCGCTTTGTCACCATTCACGTCTTTGTACTTGATGTCACCAGGCAACATTTTAAGGTTGTTACGGTAGCTGGTAAACTGTGCAGCCTGATCTCTTTCAGCCTCGCTCCATGTTCCCAGACGGGTAAGTCCCCAGAATGATCCAACAGGCTCGCCAATACGGATGATACCGGTTTGGTTTGTAAAGTTAGGACCACCCACACCGAAGATATCGGAAGGAGTTGCCAGCGTAAGTACTTTGTTCTTGTTCAAAGAAATATTGAAGTTTGACGTCCATGTGAAGTCACCTGTTTCAATGTTCACCGTGTTCAAAGAGAATTCAAATCCTTTGTTTTCCATTGAACCAATGTTCTTTCTGATTACTGCATAACCGCTGGTACGTGGTACAGGAGCATCCAAAAGCATGTCGGTGGTTTTTCTGTAATAGTAATCCGCTTCAAGTGAAATTCTTCCTTTCAAGAAACTGATTTCAAGACCTGCATCTGTCTGAGCTGTTTTTTCCCATTTCAAGTCAGGGTTAGCCAACCTGTTGATACCCGTTCCGCTCACCTTTGTATCATTGTAAATAGTCGAGTAAGTCGAGCTTAGCAATGAAAGTGATGAGTAAGGTGGAATTTCAGAGTTACCGGTCAAACCGTAGCTGGTACGTACTTTCAGGTTAGAAATGATAGCATTACCTTTCAGGAATTCTTCATCCGATACTTTCCAAGCCAATGCAGCAGATGGGAAGAACGCAAATTTGTGGTTATCCCCGAATTTAGAAGATCCATCCGCACGTCCGGTTACTGTGAACAGGTACTTATCAAGCAATGTATAGTTCAAACGACCGAAGTAGGAGTTAAATGCAAAGCGTTGTGCACCCGAACCAACCGCGTCAGATGGCAAAGTAGCACCTGCTCCAAGGTTATCGAAACCGAAGTAGTCGGTAGAGAAGTTACGTACGCCTGTACCTGTTGTAGCTACGTTTGTTTCCTGCCACGAGATACCCGCCAATGCATTGATCGAGTGAATTCCCCAGCTCTTGTTGTAAGTCAGGTAATTTTCCCACGACCAGAATTGCTCCTTTCTGTACTCTTTTCTGGCTGTTCCAAATTCTGAAATAGCTAACGTACGTGTCTGTGACTGGTTTACTTCCTGATTGATAATATTCACACCCAGTACTGAACGCAATTCCAGACCTTTTGCAAGGGTAAGGTTACCATACAAGCTACCCAATGTAGTAGAAGTATTGACATTGTATTTACGTCCGTTCAATCTGTGGATTGAGCTGAAAGAACCTTCTGCCTGTGGATAATCACGGTTGTTAGCATAAGTTCCGTCTGGATATTTCACAGGAAGGAAAGGGAAATCTTCTACCATCTGACGTGCTACCGCATCGTTGATATCCACGATGTTTTCAGCCTGATTGTTGTAGCTCAATGTAGCTCCGATTTTCAACCAGCTCTTTACCTGATCGTCAATGCTGAAACGGGTTGAGTAACGTTTCAGGAAAGATTTCTGAATAAGCCCTTGATCATCACGGTAGTTCAGAGACAGCGAATATTGCGTTTTATTGTTACCGCCGCTGAAACCTAATTGGTGATTTTGAGAAATTTTGTTCTGAGTAGCTTCTTTGAACCAGTCAGTATCGTAGTTAGGAAGATATTTACCTCCTGACAATGTGAATACGTCCGGGTGCAGTTTAGAGAAAGCCGCTCTGCGTACTGTCGGGTCAAGGTTGGCATATTTGCCGGAAGACCATCCCGCAGGGTCATATTTTTCGATGTTTTTGTAAGCAAGATCTTCTACATCAAGATACTGTTGTGCATTCAATGTATGAGGTCTTTTTGGTCCGATGGTAGGAACGCTGATGTCCACATTATAGGTAACAACGCCTTCGCCCGACTTGCCCTTTTTAGTGGTAACCAGGATTACACCATTCGCACCTCTCGCTCCATAAATTGCAGTAGAAGACGCATCTTTCAACACTTCCACAGAAACGATATCATTAGGGTTGATATAGTCGATTGCCGAGCTGTATTGATTTTGCGTTGCTTGCGGAAGCATTACTCCATCTACTACATATAACGGGTTGTTAGACGAGTTGATCGAGCTGAAACCACGGATACGAACATTGGACCTACCGCCTGGGCGGCCTGAGTTAATGTTAACCTGTACCCCTGGTACTTTACCGGACAGAGACTGGTTCAAAGACGGGGAAGGGCGCTCGCGCAGCTGATCTTCTTTAACGGAACCAACAGCTCCTGTTAAGTCAGATTTCTTCGCGGTACCGTACCCGATCACGACTACTTCACTAAGCGCCTTGGAGTCAGACTGGATTGCAACATCCAATGTGGAGCGGTTGCCCACTTCCACTTCCTGGCTTACATATCCTACAAAGCTGAAAACCAATGTAGCACCATTGTCGGGGATCGACAGGGTGTAGCTGCCGGTTCCGTCCGTAGTTGTTCCCGTGCTGGTTCCTCTCACCACCACGTTCACACCCGGCAGACCGTCTCCGTTTTCTTTGTCGGTTACTTTACCTTTGATTGTTTTATCTACTTTAATGAAAGAGGTGGTCGCGGTTCCAACATTGTTGGCGGCTACCATCAGGGGGCACGAGAGTGCCGGCAGTATCAGTAGGGAATTTCGGATGCTCCTCATTCGGAGCAGCCATTGATTAGTATCGGTATTTTTCATGTAAGGTTAGTTAGTTAAACGTTTTTCATAGTTTGAAATCTAAATACACAGCGTTAAAATGGTGGGATTAAAAGGGTCGGCGTTTTGTCATTCATAGATGTTCGTTTGAGTTAAAAAAATAATTGAAAATGTTATAGGTAATGTTTATTTAATTCTATTCATTTTTGATCATACGTTGGCACCCTGTGATTCACCACAGCGTGGACTCATCAAGTCCTGTTCTAAATTTTAGGAGGGGACTAAGGCAACAATAAGTTTTCTGACGTGGATGGGGTTGACGAAAAAGGCATCAGAAAAGCAGCATAACCTGCCAAAAAAATACTCAAAGTTGATTGGTGTCAGTGGTGATTAATTAATAAGTCTTAAAAACACCTTGCAATATTATAATATTTAACACTAAATTTTGAATAAGGCCGGGAGAAAAAACATAATTATTTGTGCAAACGTTTGCATAATTTTCGCTTAACATTGGCGCTTAGACCCGTCTGATCAGGCAGTTAGTCTCCATTTGGACACAAAAAAACCGTTCTAGGCCAACATTTGGCAGAACGGTTTTTTGTTAAACAATGAGTGATTTTTGAGTGATTAGTATTAGTTTTTGCAAAAATGGTACCTAAAACATTCCTGTTTTTTCACTATTAATCCTGCTAGCCGCCGTTAGGCAAGGTCAACAGTGCGTCCTGTGCGAACCGACTCATCGCATGCAAAAGCGATCTGCAAACTGGTTACCGCATCCTGCAAATGATCCGTCAGATCCAGGTTTTCACGAACTGCTTTCAGGAAGTAACGCTGCTCTCGGTTACATAGCTCCTGGTGGTCAGGCTCGTCTTCCAGGTTGATCCAGGTATCCTGGTGTACAAATTCGTCCTGATCATTCAGGTCGGCGTGATGTATGCGAATGGATTCTGTTTTGGTATGTGCTTCCACGGACGACGACTTGCCGCTTGCGCCAGCATCCTTGGCAACAATGGAGGCAGATCCTTTCGGCCCGATCACATCTTTAACGAAGAAGGCAGTTTCGCTGATCATGGGTCCCCAGCCAGCCTCATACCAGCCTACTGAACCATCTTCAAACCAGATCTGAAGTTGTCCGTAATTGTAATTTCCAGCAGGGATATCCTCGGTCAGCCGCGCACCGATCGCATTCACGCGAAGTGGTTTCGAGCGCGTCATCTGGCACATTACATCTATATAATGTACGCCGCAGTCCACGATCGGGCTTAGGCTTTTCATGAGGTTGCGGTGAACGCCCCACATGTAGCCGTGGCTCTGCTGGTTGAGGTTCATACGCATTACTAGCGGCTTGCCAAGATTTTGCGCTTCCGCCACAAAACGTTCCCATGAAGGGTGAACGCGTAAAATGTAGCCAACAACCACTTTCTTACCAGCTTTCGTAGCAGCTTCTACCACACGCTTCGCTCCGTCGACAGTATCAGCCAATGGTTTTTCAATAAACACGTGCGCGCCTGCTTCCAACGCCTTCACCGCGAAATCCTCATGCGTATCCGGGTAGGTCGAAATGCAGACAGCGTCAGGCTTGGTTTCCTTTAATGCAGCATCATAGTCGCTGAAAAGGCTGTAACCACCACCGAGTTTTTCGTTCAGGGTTTCTTTACTTTTTCCGGTGGAAACGATCCCGCAGATCTCAAAACCATCCAATAACTGATAGGCAAATGCATGGGATGCGCCCATATTGCCACAACCGACTACCAGTACGCGAAGTGGGCTTTCATTTTCAAAAGATGACATAGTAAATGGGTAATGTTAAGATTTTGGGTTAGATGGGGAATAGGTAATCAAGGAACAAAGCAATGCTTCATTTTGTGTCAAAATTAGAGATTTAAATCGTTTTTTACCCTGGCGGATTTTAGAGTGAAAAAAAATCTACGATGAGTGGCACATATTTCTGAAATTCGCCGCTACCCGATTTTCATTTATGTTAAAATTCGTCAGTAAATGATTAATACATGAGAACATCGGCATTGTAGAATGATTTACTTTTGAAATAAATTGAGACCTGATCTTTAACTATGACTACTTCACAAGATACATTGGATAGCATCCTGGAAAAATCACAGGAGGCTTTTATCATCATTAATACCTATCCGATTTCAAAGCGCGTGGATTTCATGCGGACCGTTGCAGCGGAAATCGAAGCACTGGGCCCAGAGTTGATCCAGACAGCGATGGCAGAATCCAACCTGCCCGAAGCACGTCTTAACGGTGAAAAAGGAAGAACTATATTTCAATGGCGTAGCTATGCTGACGCAGTGGAACGCGGTCAGTCGCTGGATGCCAGCATTGATACTGCTAATACAGAACGTACCCCGCCGAAACCTGATATCAGGAAAACCAATGTCGCATTGGGCCCTGTGGCCGTTTTTGGGGCAAGTAATTTTCCGTTTGCGTTTTCAACGGCGGGCGGCGACACCGCGAGTGCTATTGCTGCGGGTTGTCCGGTGGTCGTGAAAGCACATCCGGGACATCCCAAAACCTCGCAAATCATGGCTGACGCGATCAGTCGTGCAGTTGAGAAAAGTGGTTTTCCCGAAGGAACATTTGCACATATTTTTTGTGAAACCAATGAAGAGGCACAGGCGCTGGTAAGTCATCCGGTGATCAAAGCCGTAGGATTCACTGGATCCAATCGTGGCGGATTGGCGTTGGTCGATATTGCTAATAAGCGTCCGGAGCCAATTCCAGTTTTCGCAGAAATGGGCAGCATTAATCCCGTATTTCTTTTGCCTGGAAAACTAGCTGCCTCCGCCAGCGAAACAGCCAGGCAATATGCCGCTTCGCTGACTTTGGGTGTGGGTCAGTTTTGTACCAATCCAGGGCTGTTGGTTAGCCTAGACGGTCCAGGCCTGGAAGCATTCACAGAGACATTAAGTGAAGAAATACTGAAAATCGTACCTGCTCCGATGTTGAATGCAGGCATTGCAAAAGGCTACACGGGCAATCGTGACAAGGTAACCTCGCAATCGGGCGTTGCGTTACTCGCTGTCGCTACCGCAGAGGCAGCGGAAGGCCAGGGTGCCGCTACTGTCGCGACGGTATCGGGCATTGATTTTCTGATTAATGATGATTTGCAGCAGGAAGTTTTCGGGCCATTTGCATTGATCGTGAAATGTAAGGATGCTGACGAGTTGCTGGCAGTTGCTGGCAAAATACATGGACAACTTACTGCCACATTGTTGGCGACGAATGAAGACCTCGCATCTTATCGGGAACTGGTTTCAGTGATTCAGACCAAATGTGGGCGGATCATTTTTAATAATTTCCCTACCGGAGTGGAAGTTTGTAAATCCATGCACCACGGCGGGCCATTCCCATCGTCGAGCAACGCACAGTACACATCTGTCGGAGCCGATTCGATCAAGCGTTTTGTGAGACCATTGAGTTTCCAGAACTGGCCGGATGAATTTTTGCCCGATGAATTAAAAAATGCAAATCCGCTGGGTATTTGGCGGACTGTTGATAATGAATTAACGAACGCAAGACTTGCCAAGTCAAGGTGACCCCGTCTTGAAGACTTACCAAGTCTTTCTCTCTCCCATAAACTATGCGTAAAACTTTTTTTTGTATTGATGCCCATACCTGTGGCAATCCCGTGCGCGTAGTGGCGGGTGGGGGGCCACTTTTGCAGGGCAATAGTATGATGGAGCGCAGGCTTCATTTTCTCAAAGAATTCGACTGGATCAGAAAAGGCCTGATGTTCGAGCCACGCGGGCATGATATGATGAGCGGGAGCATCTTGTACCCGCCCGTTGATCCTGCCAATGACATTGGTGTATTGTACATTGAAACCAGTGGTTGCCTGCCGATGTGCGGTCATGGTACTATCGGTACCGTCACTATTGCGATTGAAGAAGGCCTTGTAACACCCAAAATTCCGGGTAAGCTTCGTCTGGAAACACCCGCGGGATTGGTTTTGGTGGAATATGTTCAGGAGGGCAAAAAGGTTAAATCGGTCAAGCTGATCAACATTAAGTCTTTCCTGGCCGCTGAAAATTTGCAGGTAGAATGTCCCGATCTGGGTACATTGACCGTAGACGTATCTTACGGCGGTAACTTTTATGCAATCGTCGATCCTCAGGAAAATTTTAAGGGCATTGAGAATTATACGGCTGACCAATTGATCAGTTGGAGTAGGGTTTGCCGTCAACGAATGAACGAACAATACAAGTTTGTTCATCCTGAAAACGAACATATCAACGGCCTGAGCCATTTCCTTTGGACGGGCGCTACGCTCGACCCGACATCAACTGCGCGGAATGCTGTTTTTTATGGTGACAAAGCCGTTGACAGGTCTCCATGTGGTACAGGTACCTCGGCCAGGATGGCCCAATGGCACGCCAAAGGCAAATTGAAACAAGGTGATCAGTTTATTCACGAAAGCATTATTGGCTCCAAATTCACTGGAACTGTAGAGGAAGAAGTTACCATTGCTGGCAAACCTGCCATTATTCCAGGTATCGAAGGCTGGGCAGTAGTGACGGGCTATAATACGATTTTCATTGATGATGAAGAAGATCCGTATGCATTTGGGTTTCAGGTGTTGTGATTTGGTGTCGGCTGTTCGATAGCAATGGTGAATTGTCATTGATCGTCATGAATGGTCAATTGTCGTCATGAATGGTCAGTGGTCATTCGTTAGTTTTCCTGGTAGCCGGTGACAAAATATTGGCGGAAGAATTATAATATTGTAGCTTACAGAGATTAACACCTGACAACTAACTCTTGACTTTTTATGCCCCCGGAAAGCAATTCCTTTAAGCCCACATTGGGTCTCGTAGATGCAACAATGCTCGTAGCCGGTAGTATGATCGGATCGGGCATTTTTATTGTCAGCGCAGATATTGTGCGAAATACCGGAAGTGTGGGCTGGCTGATGTTTGTGTGGCTGATCACAGGGTTTATGACGCTTACGGCTGCATTGAGCTATGGAGAGCTGAGTGCCATGTTCCCCAAGGCGGGTGGTCAGTATGTTTATCTCAAAGAGGCATACAATCCTCTGATCAGCTTTCTGTACGGTTGGAGCTTTTTTACGGTGATCCAAACCGCCACCATTGCCGCTGTGGCGGTGGCATTCGCTAAATTCACGGCATATCTATTGCCCCAGTTCAGCGAGGATATTATTGCATTAGATTTAGGTTTTCTCAAAATATCCCCCGCGCAGCTACTGTCCATTGTCGTGATTGTATTGCTGACGTTTATTAATACACGTGGCGTCAACAGCGGAAAAATCATACAAACCACATTCACGGTGACCAAGCTGTTGAGCTTACTCGGTCTGATTATATTCGGGCTGTTTTTCATGAAGCCTGAGGTATGGGCGGCCAATTGGGATTCTGCAACCATGTGGGACCTGCACAAATTGAATGTCGACGGAAGTGTAGCGTCGCTCACGACCATTGCAGCTTTTGGAGCGATTGCAGCTTCGATGGTAGGGTCGATTTTCAGCAGTGATTCGTGGAATAATGTAACATTCATTGCAGGTGAAATCAAGAATCCGCAGCGTAACATTGGGCTGAGCTTAGCGCTGGGAACGATCATTGTGACCCTCATTTACGTGATGACCAATGTCATGTACACCGGTGTTTTGTCCATGCATGAAATTGCTTCTTCCGATAAAGACCGTGTCGCGGTTACTGCATCCAATATGATTTTCGGAAATTCCGGAACGATCATTATCGCGGTGATGATCATGATTTCCACATTTGGCTGCGATAACGGACTCATTATGTCTGGCGCAAGAGTTTATTATTCGATGGCCAAAGACGGATTGTTTTTTAAGAAAGTAGGGGTTTTGAACAAAAACTCAGTTCCCGAATTCGGCCTTTGGATCCAATGTGTGATCGCTTCGTTATGGGCGTTGAGCGGCAAGTATGGTAACCTGCTGGATATGATTTCCTTCGTGGTAGTGGTGTTTTACATGCTCACGATCATTGGGATTTTTATACTTCGTAAAAAACGTCCCGATGCAGAAAGACCTTATAAAGCTTTCGGTTATCCTTTCCTCCCGATCATTTACATTGTAATGGGACTCGCGTTTTGTGTTTTATTGATCATCTACAAGCCTGAGTATACCTGGCCGGGACTGATCATTGTGTTACTGGGCATTCCTGTTTACTATATGGTCGCTCGTAAAGAAATTGTAGCTTAGTAAAATCATATTAAAGTATACACCAGCCTGTAACGGTTTCGCAAACGTTACAGGCTGGTTTTTTTATTGTCTAAAATACTCGTCGAGATTTTCCATTCCAGCAAGAAATCCTTCTTTAAAGCCCATCTGGATAATTTGTTCCAGGTCCGCAAGGTTATCATACTGAATGTTGATAGACACAGTAGTCGAATCCGACGTTCCAGTAAACTGGTTGGTCCATGTAGATCTGCCAAAGTCGGGGTTTAGGTTTCCCTCTTCGTCGCAGAATGCATCTATTCCTGAAAAGCTTTTCAGTGGGGATATAGATTTGTAATCCAGTCGCGCCCAATGTTCTTCTCCTTCCGGTCCGACCATTGCGTATAACCAGGAACCACCTTCCTTGAAGTCCTGGCTTTTCGTTCTGGCTTTCCAGGGTTTGGGAGCCCACCATTGGTCAAGGATATTGCTCTGTGTCCACGCAGCCCACACATTGGCGACAGGTGCGGCAAATTCTCTTTCTACTTTGATTTTGTTGTTTTCCTTGTCTACGGAAAAATTAACAAGCAGGTCAGTTTTCATTGTTATTGGAATTTAGGTTGATTAATACTTGGTCTAGTTGGCTGAAACGGTCTTCCCAGTGCTTTTTGAACTGGGCAAGCCAGTGGTCTAATTCTTTCATTTTTGCTCCATTAAAATAATAATGAATCTCTCTCCCGGTCTTGGCCTGAGTCAGCAACTCGCAATCGGCCAGAACTTTGATGTGCTTTGAAACCGCCTGTCTGGTTGTGTCAAAGTGTTGGGCCAGCGCATTAGGCGTCATGGATTGAGCGGCGATGAGTACTAAAATCGCCCTTCTCGTCGGGTCGGCAATGGCTTGAAAAATATCAGCTTTCATTGGTAAACTAAATAATATGCAACTCTGTGGTTGCAAATATAAATGCAACTTTTGAGTTGCGCAATTTTTTATTAAGTTTTTTGAGAAAAAAGAATCGGAGGGCTAGCCCAAGACTTCAGTCTTGGGTCTTTTGAGCGCGGGTGCCTCGGGTACCCAGCACCTTCATATCATGCCAGTTTATAAAAGAATAATAACGGAGGTTTTCAAGATCAGCCTGGCTGCGAATGGCGGGCCTATATCTGGCTAGCGAAGTTGCATTCGCAACCCTGGCACCGATAGCGGACAAGCTAATCGCAGTAAAAGGCGCGCCAACCATTGCGCCTATGAACTGCGTTTCAAAATCATCGGGAAGCATTGGATAGAAGATCGCAATCGCGGCTATGCCTGCCAATAAGCCCATAGTACCTCCGAGAATACCGGAGTATCGACTGCGTACGCGAACTTGTATTAGCTGTTTGTCGAGAGGAATTGTTTCGAGTAATTCGGGGAGGCTGTCAATAAGGAAAAGATGTCCAGATTTTTTTGTGATCTGGATCGTAGAGTCTGTGACCTGGTATAGATAACCCTTTTTGAATTTTGTATTTTTAATGGAAATAAAGCATTTGTAAGGATAAATCGGTTTTTTCTGAGCAGTTGCGGAATGTGCCCATAGCATCATGATGGTGCAGTGGATCAAGAAAACGGAAGATAATTTCATAGTGCATTCCTACCAAATAGTTTGATCAATATACCAAATGTAGATCAAGGAAAAGCCCAGAAAGCTGCACTGTCGGTTAATGCTTCCTGCACCCGTTGAGTAGGAACAATGTCAATTTTTGGGCAGTCCAACCTTTTTGATGATCAGGTTAGCTTTTTCAACTTTGTCTTTGAACAAAGGCTGATCTTCATATTTGTTTTGCCGGTCCGGATTGACCTTGAAGCCATTAGGAAGTTTGTTCTTGTCGGAGATCGACTTCGTTTTCATATTAACAGGTGTTGTGTGGATAGTATTCCGGTCGCAAGATACCGATTTGTAATTCATCGAAACCAAAGGAAAATTAAAAAGAAAAAAAATCACATAACGCCAAACACCCCCATACCAATCAACACACCCACCACCGCCCAACCCGCAACCTGCAATACCAGCGGATGTTTGTAGCTTCCAATAAGTCGGGATTTGCGGCTGGCCAGGAGGATAATGGCGAGAGCTATGGGCAAGACGAAGCCATTTAACGTTCCCACGAATATCAAAATCTTGATAGGGCGCCCTATTAACAGAAAGACAACTGTTGAAATTAATATAAAAACAATGGTAAGGTAGGTGTGGTATTTATCCAGAAATGGATGGAATGACCGTAGAAAGGAAATGGAGGTATATGCCGCCCCTACAACCGAAGTAATGGCCGCCGCCCAGATCATTAACCCAAACAATTGCTTTCCAAATCCGCCAGCTGCATTTTCGAAGACCGAAGCTGCGGGATTTTCGGGATTAATGTGCGTGCCGGCAACAACTATTCCCAGTGTCGCAAGAAAAAGCATATAACGGATAATGGCTGTCACCAGAATACCGGTGGAGGCACTTTTGTTAACCTGCGGCAAGGAAGATTCTCCGCGCACGCCTGAGTCGAGCAGGCGGTGGGCACCTGCGAATGAAATGTAGCCGCCTACGGTCCCGCCTACGAGGGTAAGCGTGGCGATGGGATCAAATTTTTGAGGAAAGAATGTATGGGTTATTGCTTCGGCGATCGGAGGGTGGGAGGTGAATGCAATGTACAGGATCAGCACGATCATCAGAAACCCGAGAATTTTGGCGAATGTATCCATAGCCTTACCAGCTTCTTTGAACAGAAAAATGGCAATCGCAATAGCTGCACTTACCACCGCGCCAGTCTGTACCGGAACCCCGGTCATAGCTTCGATGCCCAGTCCGGCACCGGCCACATTTCCAATGTTAAATGCCAGTCCGCCGACAACGATCAGTAAAGCGAGTAAATAGCCGAGGCCAGGAAAAAGCTCATTAGCGAGATCCTGAGCAAGTTTTCCAGACACCGTAATAACCTGCCAGATGTTATACTGCACACAAAGATCGATGATGATCGACAACAGTATGATGAAACCGAAGCTCGTCATGAGCTCTTTGGTAAATACTGTCGTCTGCGTCAGAAAGCCCGGCCCGACCGCTGATGTGGCCATTAGAAAAGCTGCGCCTAGCAGGGCTTTGGAGGATTTAGGTGATGACATTTTTTGCTTTTATTTGCGATTTTATTGCCACGAATGCACGAATTATTAGAGCCTAATCATTTCCAAAACCGCCACCGCCCGGAGTCTCAATCGTCAGAATATCACCAGCTTCGACTTTTAAACTACAAATTCCCGGCAACTCTTTCACTACCTGATCGGTAATCAATGTGTGTTTGCCGCATTGTCCGTTTGCCCCGCCATTCAAACCGTAAGGCGCATATTGGCGATGTTGCCCGAGTAATGTCACCTGCAAAGGCGCGAGGAATTCGACTTTCCGGACGATCCCGTCGCCTCCCTTAAATTTCCCTTTTCCACCCGAATTTTTACGCACGCCGAATTCCAGTAACCGCACCGGATACTTGCGTTCCAGCTGTTCGGGATCGGTAATGCGGGTATTGGTCATATGCTGGTGCACGGCAGACCTTCCCGGAAACGTTTTTCCCGCACCAACTCCGCCGCCGATCGTTTCGTAATAACCAAAGTGGTCATTCCCGAAGAGAAAATTATTCATAGTTCCCTGGCTGCAAGCCGCCAGACCGAATGCTTTTAACAATGTATCCACCAGCCGCTGACTTACCTCGGTATTGCCGCCCACTACGGCAGGACATTGTTGGGGATCGTCAGAAAAATCTGGATGGAGGAAGCTGTTCTCGGGAAGCTTGATCTCCACATTTTTCATTAAACCATCATTCAAAGGAATTTCTTTGTCTACCAACAGCCGCAAAACATACAGAATGGCGCTGTACAAAATTGAAATATTTGCATTCAGGTTATTAGGGTGAACTGATGATGTTCCGGTAAAATCGAAAAGTTGCTGGTTCGGCGTGATATGGATTTTTACTTGAATGCAATGTCCGTCGTCGAGGTATTCCGTAGCTTCAAATGTCTGATCTTGTAATGGTAAAAGTGCGGTTTTCAATTGTTTAACGGCACTTTCTTTAAGCAGGGACATGTATTTTTTTACTTCGGAAAGGCCATGTGTTTCTACCAGTTTCAAAAGCTGCTGACTCCCTTTCCGCAAAGCCGATAGTGCTGCAATGATATCCGCTTCATTGGAAATAAACGACCGGGTAGGATAGGGGCCCGTCGTGAAAAGCGCCCGGATTGTATCCCATTGAAATTCATTACCGCGCACCAGGTATTGCGGCAGAATGACCACGCCTTCCTCTGCCAGACAAGTGGCATCCGGTGGCATGGAGCCAGGTGTTTTTCCACCAATCTCGGCATGGTGCGCCCGGTTGATCACATAGCCGATACATTCATTTACCTCTGTAAAAACACCTGAAATGAGTGTGATATCAGGCAAATGAGAGCCTCCGTACCTGGGATGATTGGTAATGATCACGTCACCCGGGCCAATGTGGATCGCGGCTCTCACAAGCCTGCCGCAAATTCCCATACTACCCAGGTGAACCGGAATGTGTTGTGCATTCACCAGCAGCTCACCTTCGGCATCAAGCAATGCGCACGAAAAATCCAGCCTTTCTTTTACATTCACTGAAAACGCTGTGCGTTGGAGCTGCACGCCCATTTCTTCTGCGATAGCATTAAACCTGTTGGTGAAAAGCTGCAGCACAACTTCTTCCCGATGACTATCCGCCACTACTTTCCGGAAAGTATCCCTGAATGCAATGGCGTCTTTTTGATCCTGAATGATCAGTTTCCAGCCTTTTGGAATAAAGGAGGTTGAAGTATTGTTCAGCAATATGGCCGGGCCATTGATCTGCGACCCTGAAAGTGCGCTATCCCATTCGAAAATGCCAATCATGCCATTTTCTTGATCATTTTCTATTTCAAAAAAAGGAATAACCTGCCTGGAAGGAGTAATAGTTTGTCCCTCTTTTTTGATTGATTCTGGTTCGCCAAGTGTTGTTTTTTCCTGGACTTTCAGTTTAATGCTTTCCAGCTCAATACCCAGGTTTTGCGGATAGTATCCGAACTGCGTTTTATATGCTTTCTCAAAAGCTAGTAAAGTGTCACCATCATCGAAGTGCGTTTCAATCGTGTTTTCCTGTCCGGCAAAGCGGAGGTATACATAGCAAAAAGCAACTTCATAACTTTCGACACCCTGGGCTTGAAGAGATGATGCGGCAGACTGAATGAGTTCACTTTTCCATGCTTCAATGCGGGATTCGGCTTCTGTCCATGGTAGCAATATTTGTTTGGAAACAATGGTACTGATCAATGCTTCACCCATACCTACCGCACTGAAAAGACCTGCGTCGTAAGGGATAATGACGGTGTTCATGTCGAGCAGCTCGGCCAGCTGGCAGCTATGAAGCCCGCCCGCCCCGCCAAATGTAACTAGCGAATAGTCGTGGGGACTAATGCCTTTTGCAACTGAAATTTTACGGATAGCGTCAGCCATTTTCTCATTGGCGATCCGTTCCAGGCCGGTTAGCAGCTCCCGAAATGTTAGTTTATTGCCGGTTTGCTCCTCAATGGATTTTGCTAATGAGTCAAGTTTTGCGACTGCTGCTTTGGGATGAACGGGTATGCCGAACTTAGCAGCATCCAGTTTGCCCAGCAAGAGGTTTACGTCGGTGATCGTCAGCGGGCCTCCGGCTCCGTAGCAGGCAGGACCAGGACTTGCACCTGCGCTTTCGGGCCCGACCTGCAATGAAAAGCCGTCGAACCAGCAAATGGAACCTCCACCTGCGGCCACTGTTTCAATAGCGAGCATGGGATTATGAAACTCGATCCCGTCGATTTCTGAAATGTATTTTAATTCCGGCTGGCCGTCGATCAATGCAGTATCCGTGCTCGTACCGCCCATGTCGAATGTGATCACTTTCGGAAATCCTAGACGGCGGGCAAGGTTGGTAGCTGCCACCATTCCACCTGCTGGTCCGCTTAGCAAACTGTCTTTGGCACGAAACCCGCTTAATTCCGCCAGACTTCCGGTACTCGTCATCACTTTGAGGGTACCGTTGCTCAAAACGCTTTGTATGTTATGAAGGTACTTGTCCAGAATGGGATCGAGGTAAGCATTTACAACTGCAGTTTGCGTCCGCCGCAGATAATGTGAAAATGGAAACAGACTGGACGAAGAGGACACATATTTGAAACCGTGATTCCTAAAAGCATCGGCTATGGCTATTTCATGAACCGGATTCTGATATGAATGCAGCAAAGAAATCGCTACCGATTCGTATGCGCCTATTTGCGGTAATGCATCATTTTCTCCGACATAATCTTTTAAAATATTCCCAGAAGCATCCAGTCGCTCATCCACTTCGAGGACGTCGGTGTACAGTAACTTAGGCTCGGGAATGTTGAGTTGGAAAAGTGAAGGCCGCTGTTGATTGCCAATGTAAAGCAGGTCTTTAAAACCTTTGGTAACCACGAGTAATGTCTTTGCTCCTTTCCTTTCCAGCAATGCATTGGTCCCACGGGTAGTGCCCAGCCGCATTTCAATGGGAAGGAATGGTTGGTTCAGCGGAGTTTTAGTAAGTAACCGCGCCGCCAGAACAGGCGCTTCTTCACTTGTAGTTATTTCAAAATCAGCCGGATTAATGAAGTGAATGTCGTCTTCCAGCGTTAATGTTTTCTCTTTGTGGTCAACGGAGACGAGTCGACAAGATTCACTTTGACCTTGAAAACTGAATTGATAGCCAATTAGCAAATCATCACCAAACTCCCAATTTGCCTCAAACCTATACTGAAAAGCCTTTATTTTCTCAGTGATCCGTCCCCTCAGACGGCTTGAACTAAGAACTTTGATCCGGGTTTTGTTACCAGTCGGGTCAATGGCCAGGCAGTCTGTGAAGGTGCCGCCGGTATCAATCCATATTTTCCAGGAGGGGTTATTCTTTGGTTCCAAAATGATCCGGCTGCTGAGATTAATGATGAAGCACCAAGGTAATGGCTATTCAGCAGGCAATCAAATTTTAGCGGACAATTGGCCAGCCGTCGGTCCAATCAAGCTCTTTGACCAGCAACTTGGAGCGTCCTTTGTCCTTGGCATCATATCCGTGGAAGATCAGGAAATCGGTGCCGTCGAATGTGTAAACAGCGTTATGCCCGACGCCGTGCCAGTCGGAATCGCCTTGCAGCAGCAATGTGCCTCCGCCTTTGGTCATAGGCGTTCCGGTTTTATCGAGGTAGGGGCCGCTGAGTTTTTCGGAGCGGCCGATGCGCATTTTATAAGTACTTTTTTCGCCGCGGCAGCAGTAATCGTAAGAGGCGAAGAGGTAGTAGAAATTTCCTTTTTTAAATATAAATGGCGCTTCAATAGCTCCATTTCCGGCGGTAGAGTCGTTGCCCGGCTGGCTGCGGGGAACGCTGGCAATTGTAAACCATTGTTGCGGATCGGTCGAAATCGTTTTCGCGTCATCTTGCAGCTTCACTAGTTTGATACCATTCCAGAAAGAGCCGAAAGTTAGCCAGGGTTTTTGATCGTTGCCAAGGACCAGATTAGGGTCAATGGCATTCCATTCGTCGCGGCCGGGAATGGATTCAATTACTTTTCCATGATCTGTCCAGAGGTAGTCTTTGCTTTTCGGATCGAGTGTTTTGTTTGTTGCCAGGCCGATACACGACCGATTCTTGCCAAAAGTTGAAATAGAATAATAAAGGTAGTAGGTTCCATTGAAATAGGAAATATCAGGAGCCCAAATGTGCCCCTTAAAACCTGAAACAGCCTTGACGGCCCATTCAGGAGGTGAGCTGAAAACCGGGTTTTCTTTCTTCCAGCTTTTCATATCCTTCGAAGACCAAGTACTGATTCCCCTTCCGGTCGCGAAAATGTAGTAAATACCATCCTGGCGCATCATCACCGGATCGTGAACAGGAATGTTCATTTGCAAAGAATCCTGGGCGCTGGAAATTCCGGCACCCAGGATTAGTATCAAAAAAGCGATCTGCTTTATCATTCAGGTCAGGCTTGTTCAGCGCTTACAGTCCCTCTTTGGCTTTCACTACTTTCATCACGCCTTTCATCAGTCTCCAGTGACCTGGGAACGTACATACGAACGGGTAGTCGCCCACCTGATCCGGTACTACGAATTTAAGACGGAAAGTTTGGCCGGGGTTAACCAGCGGCGAAGCAGCCAATACCTGCGGAATGTTAGGAACATAATTCTTTTCTGCTCCGTCTTTGGCTGTGATCATTTTGTCGGCAGCTGCGCCAATGATCTCTGTGGATTTCGGTCTTCCTACTACCACATTATGCTGCATCGCGTCCGGATTTTCAAAAACGATCTCCACCGTTTTACCAGCAATAGCCGTGAATTCAGTCAAACTGAACTTCATTTCCTCGCGGATCGCTTTGATCTGCACGATCTGTACATTCGGGTCAACAGGTGCTTCATCCTTCACGCCGTACGATTCCAGAAGCGTCGTGAACTTGGCGCTCAAATCGTCGGAAATATTAGCTTTTACGGAAGCCAGCAACTTGCGGCTGTCATCATTGGCCGTTTCCTTACGTTTTGGGTTCCATGCTCCTAGAATACCTTTCATCACTGCATTACGTCCTTGTGGATCCAGCGATTGAGCAGTTTCGATCAGCTTGATCACATCGTTACCACTTGCATAAGAGGCATAGCCACGTGTCGCACGTTCCAGCGCAAAGTCCGAGAGACGGTCGAGGCGGCGTACTTCGAACGTTTTGCTTAATGTATTGTTTTTATTCTCATCTTTTTCAGGAACTACATTATCGACGTCCACGGTAGCAGTCACACTTACCTTACCGGCCTCGTCAGAAGTAAAGCCAAATCCGCTTTTCCAGGGGCCATTGTTTCCTTCCACCAGTTTGACAGTTTCGCCCGGAGCGATACCTGCATTGAGCTGACGGCTAATATAGTTGGTGTTCAATGAGCGGCTTCTTACGTTCACATTCACCACCGGTACCAGATCTTTCGGTACCGCTACACTTCCCTGATTGGTAATTTCAATGACCACACGCGCGTACTCACGTACATAAGGTGTGGCGGGCTCGATCGTAATGTTGGTGATCGCCAGTTCAGCAGAACCTTGTACCGTTACTTTGTTCGCAGACTGCGCGTCATGGTTCATAGCAGAATGATCCATTGCTTTCGCAGTTTCGGCTTTCTGTGCCGAGGCATTGGAAGATGCTGCCTTGCTGATGCGTTGAGCGAGGTATTTTTCACGCAAAGCACCATCGTGCGAATTCAGGATCGCTGCAAATGCATCCGGCATCCAGCGGTCGTCAGCCTGAGCGTAGGAATCCAGCAGGGCCAGTACCGCGCTTTCAACCTGAGGTGTAAATGGAATTTCGGAGAATGCGAGTAATGTATTCAAAACTACCAGTGGCTCTTTGTCATGCAATGCATCTACAGCTAGTAATGACTGGGCAGTAGCAGCTGTGCGGGGCAGAACCTGAACGGCGGTCTTACGAACATCATTAGATGGATGCTTCAAAGCTTCCGTTACTACTGCCAGCACTTGTGGATCTTCAATGGCTTTCAGACCTTCCAATGCCCATAATGCATGAATTACAGTGGTATTAAGCCCTAATTCGTCAACTGTTTTGTCTTTTGCCAGCTCAACCAGTTTTGCAACAACATCTTTATTACCGCGTTCCACCAGCAGGCGTTGCGCGTGTTGTCTCCAAAGCATATTGTTGTTTTTCAAGGTCGCTACCAGTTCTTCCGGGCGGTCTTTGCTCAATGTGATGGGTGTATATTTGGGTGCATCTTTCCAACCAATGCGATACAGACGTCCGTGAGTAAAGTCGCGTAAATCGGTTTGATACGCATTCCCTTTGCCATTTTCAGAGCCTTTTGGTGTTGGGTTATGCTGAATGATGTAGCTGTACCAGTCTGCTACCCAAACGGCACCGTCGGGGCCTACCTCGGCGAACACAGGAGCAACCCATTCGTCGGCACCAGCCAGCAGGTTGAAGCCCAGGTTATCTTCAAAATCGGTTCCTTTTTTAGCCATGATATTCTGGTGCAGAAGGTGGCCGGTTGGTTCGGATACGAATGCTACTTTATTCCAATATTTCTTTGGATAAGCTCTTGCCGTGTAAAAATTATGTCCGGCTGCGGCTGTAAAACCTCCAAAAACGTCAACCTGACGTACTTTTGGTGTGATAGGCTGCATGTCTTTATGGGTATCCGTGCTGCGGCTTCCGTTGTCAACCTTACTGTCACCGAAATAGCGGTTTGGAATGGCGCTGTACCAGCCGTGGGAGTTATTGGCAGTGGATCCAAACAAATCACCTGCCTCATTAAATCCTAAACCCCAGGTATTGTTTGAAGTTTTCGCAACGATTTCCATATTGGTACCATCCGGTTTGAAGCGGAAAAGCGCCTGTCCGAAGTTAAGCGAATCGCTCACGCCCACTTTGCCTTTGAAACCTGAATAACCTACCGATCCGTAAACCCAGTTATCAAATCCGTAATGTAAGTTGGAAGGTCCTGCGTGGGTATCACCGGTACCGAAGCCCGAGAAAAGGATCTTCTTCACATCAGCTTTGTCGTCACCATTGGTATCTTGCAAAAACAGCATATGCGGTGCCTGAGAAACGATCAGACCACCATTGGCAAACACCAGACCTGTTGGAATGCTCAGGTCGTCGGAGAATTTCGTGAATTTATCAGCCTTGCCATCTTTATTAGTATCCTCGCAGATCAGAATATAATCGCTGCCGCCGGTATCCTTGCGTTCGTTGGGATAGTCCTTGGTGATCAGTACAAATAACCTTCCTTTTTCATCCCAGGTCATCGCGATCGGGTGCATGACGTCAGGTTCGTGCGCGAAAACATCCAATGTGAAATCCACCGGGATCTGAATGTGTTTGACTGATTCTTCAGGAGAAAGCGGTAATTGCTGCATCTGAGCGCCAGGGCGCTGCTCGTAGTTAGGAAGCTTGGCTTCGCGGTATTCGAATGGTTTCGGGTTCAATGCTGCCAATGCTTTTTTTGCATCATCATTCACAGCCCACAAAATCCCTTTTTCCAACATATCCTGAAAACCAGGTACAGCCCAGGTACGTTCGTCGTGACCATAAGCTGTGTAAAAAATCCGTCCTTTTCCGTGCGTTCTCACCCAGGTATAAGGTTCTTTTTCCTGACCTGGCTTGTCCTTCGCCTGGTCTTTCTGAATAAGACGTTCGGTGAGAACAATGTTATCAGGCTGCAATAAAGTATGTAAATAGGTTTCGTCTACCGTTTTAAATGGCTTCACACCGGCGATAGCAGGATGATCAGGTTTGGTCCAAACTGGCTGAATGGTATCCCAGGTATGACGCCAGAATTGTCCGCCCATCAGCTTCACCACTTCCGGGTTATTACGGAAGCAATAAGATGCGCAATGCACTGGAATAAAACCTTTTCCGCTGGCGACGAAATCCAGCAATGCTTTACCTTGCTGGGGCGCGATAGAGTCCCAATTTGCATAAAGCAGCAATGCATCGTATTTGTTTAATGTCTCAGGATTGAGGTCATTCAGGTCATCCGTATAGGTAAAGTTAAAACCTTTTGGGCCTAATGCTGCCATCAGCTGCGCAACGCGTTCGGCAGGCTTGTGGTGACCGTTGTCTCCCAGGAAAAGAATTTCCAGACGACGTGCTTTTCCCGCTTCGCTCTTGACAGAAGAACTTTTCACAGAAGCGTTCTGAGAAGACGGCTGAGTGGCACAGCCCAGCAGGACAATACCAAGTATAAAGGATAACGCTTTGGTTTTCATTTAATTAATTTCTCTTTAATGGTTGTCTTCTTAGTTTTTGTCAGTGTAACCTACATTGTATCAATTAGTTAATTTGTCATTGTTGGTTGCTTTGTCACACTGAGCGCAGTCGAAGTGCATATGCACTCTGCAAAATTCCTTCGACCGCCCGGCGGCCCGGTCCGCGCAGGATGACAAGCTGATTACTATGACAGTTCCTTAAAATCAGGAAGCTGTATCAAAGCACCGCCTTGCAAGGCCGACTCATGGGCCAGGATACCTACGCTCGTCCAGTTAGCCGACTGCCATGCATTCGGGAAAGGTTCGCGGTCTTCGATCAATGCGCTGATAAACTCGTGTGCAAGGTGCGGGTGCGAACCTCCGTGGCCACCGCCCTGTACAAACGATAAGTGTGAGTTATCATCCAGATCATACACGCCATGACCAGTGAAATGTTGAATTTCTTTTGGTAAGTAATGTGCGTAATCGGGTGTCGTTACCTTCTCGGCAATTTCATGCTCAGGCTTTTTCGCGGTGTGGATCACAGGATCTTCACCTTCGATCAATGGCCATTCAAATGATTTTTTGCTTCCGTAAACTTCAAAACTTTCGCGGTACTGACGCGCCACATCAAACAATGAGCGGTACACATATGCTGATAAGTCGCTGTCTTTGAATTTGATATGTGCCGATTCCACTGCAAATGGAGAGTTGTGGATTTTGGCAAGATCTTCGCTGATCGTGCCTGATCCGAAACAGGAAACGTACTCCGCTTCCAGTTTGAGCAAACCTGCTACCGGTCCCACGCAATGCGTAGCATAATGCATTGGAGGCAATCCAGGCCAGTAATCAGGCCAGCCTTCCATATCCTGCTGATGGCTCGCTTTCAAAAACTGAACTTTGCCAAGCTCGCCTTTTTCATATAATTCTTTCACGAAAAGGAATTCCCGGGCATATACCACGGTTTCCATCATCATATATTTTTTGCCTGATTCTTTGGTAGCTTTTACGATTTCAATGCAATCCTCCACACTGGTAGCCATTGGAACTGTGCAGGCCACGTGCTTGCCCGCGCGTAGTGCTTTTAATGTTTGCTCGGCGTGGTTGGGAATAGGGGAATTAATGTGAACCGCGTCTACATTCGGGTCATTCAAAAGGTCATCGTAACTTGTGTAACGTACTTCAATACCATACTGATCACCCACCGCATTCAGTTTCGACTCGGTGCGCTGGCAAATGGCATACATATTAGCATTAGGATGTTGCTGATAAATGGGGATAAATTCGGCTCCGAAGCCTAGTCCAACGATTGCAACATTAATTTTTTTAGACATACTTATAATAGGTTAATGATTTCGGTTTGAATGGGTTAGTGCTGTTAAATTAAGAACACCGGCCATTGCGGGCAAGATATTGGATTGACAATACAATTTTAAAACAAAATAGTGCTAAAAACTTTACGTCTTTTGATTAGTACTGACTGTATTTTGATGTATTTTTAGGCCATAAGGAGTTTTTAAGCAAAAAATGGATAGAAAAATACCTTTATTTAAACAAAAAAGTGATTCCATGATCAGAAAAGCTACTTCCGCAGATGGTAATGCAGTGGCACCATTACTTGTTCAGGCTTTGGGACACATTGCCGGGATCTTTGCCGGCTCGGAACATTACGAGGATGCTATTCCGCTGGTCAAGACATTTTTTGAAAGAAATGATAATCAGTACAGTTACGTCAACACATTGGTTTTTGAAGATGAAACCGGTGTTGTAGGTTCGGTTACGGGTTACGACGGAGCCCGGCTTCATGAATTACGGCAGCCAGTTGTAGACCGTTTGCGCGAAGTCCAGCCTGATTTCACGCCCGGAGACGAAACGGAAGCCGGAGAATATTATATAGATTGTGTGAGTGTCGATCCGGCGCATCAGGGCAAGGGTATTGGCAAAAAACTGATCGCTGCCTTTTGCGAGCACGCAGCCTCGCTAGGTTTCGAAAAAGTGGGACTGATCGTGGATAAAGTCAATCCCGATGCTAAAAGATTATACGAAGACCTGAGATTTAATGTTGCCGGTGAAAAGGATTTTCTGGGACACAGCTATTTTCATATGGTCAGGAAAGTATTGCATTAGTAGAAAAACTAAACTCTTAAATATAGTATGAAGCAACGGTTACTCTCGCTGGATGTCCTTCGCGGGCTCACCATTATCATGATGACCATCGTTAACAATCCCGGCGACTGGGGGCACGTGTATGCGCCGCTCCTGCACGCCGAGTGGCACGGCTGCACACCTACCGACCTGGTATTTCCCACTTTTCTTTTCATTGTCGGTATTTCAATTGTCCTCGCTACCCCTCAGAAATCCTGGAATGCAGCTGTTGTCCAAAAGATCGTGACGCGTACGCTGCGGATATTTTGTCTCGGCGTGTTTTACGGGTTTTTCAGCAGAATTCATATGTTTGGTCTGGAAGGATTACCATTGCTAGGTATCCGACTTGTTTTTACAGCCGTGGTAGTGGTAGTATTATTCGCCGACTACGACCGCAAATGGCAGTTTATCACCGCATTGTCAATATTTCTGATCATGATGATTCTGGCATTTGGCGGTTTCGAGCAATTCAAAAGCGTGCGGATTCCAGGTGTGTTGCAGCGGATAGCTGTTGTGTATCTGATCGCTTCATTACTATATCTGAGATCTGGCTGGGTGACGCAGACGGTAGTCGGGGTGGTTTTATTACTTGCTTACTGGGCGATTATGACATTGATTCCGGTTCCGGGAGTAGGCGAGGCTAATCTTGAAAAAGGCACAAACCTGGCTGCCTGGCTGGATAATTTTCTGCTGCCAGGGCATTTATGGGCAACTTCCAAAACCTGGGACCCGGAAGGAATTTTGAGTACCATACCGGCGATCGGTACCGGCATTGCAGGTTTGCTGGCAGGTACCTTATTAAAGTTAGACATTGATAAAAATAGAAAGGCCGGGTACCTTGTAACTGCCGCATTGGCCGGCATTGCGATCGGCTGGCTATGGAGTTTGGCTTTTCCGCTGAACAAAGCACTCTGGACCAGCTCGTTTGTATTGTACGCAGCAGGCTGGGCGTTGTTATGTCTGGCTCTGCTTTTTTATATTATTGATGTAAAAGGTTATGCAGGCTGGACGACATTCTTTGTGATTTTTGGGGTAAATCCAATGGTTGTTTTCTTCTTTTCTGGTTTGATCGTGAGGATTTTGAATGCGATCAAAGTGACCAATCCAACTGATCCGGCGGGTGGTGAAATGGATTTTGTACCTTATTTGTACAAGTATCAGATCTCGCCGCTTTTCTCAGATCCAATGAATGCGTCACTGGCTTATGCGTTGCTGTATCTCACGCTATGGTTTGTGATTTTGGTTATTCTTTACCGTAATAAGCTGGTATTTAAGGTTTGATTTCTTTTCAAGCGAAGCAGAAAAATTTACCTAAATTGCTTCTTTAAAATTTTTTAAGAATTCAAATTTTTCCTGAATCCAATGTTTCAACGCAGAACATTCATAAAGACCAGTGCCCTGGCCGTTGCAGGACTAGGCATTTCAAAATGGTCATTTGCCAAAAACGCAGCCGCAGATTTCCCGGTGGTACGCATTCCAGCCGATAAACGCAGCTTTACTAGCCCGGCGGTAGAGGCGACCATCGTCAGAATGAAAAAAGTCATTAAGGATCCTGAGCTCGCCTGGTTGTTTGAAAACTGTTTCCCCAATACCATCGATACCACCGTTCATTACAAGCCCATCGACGGCAAGCCGGATACATTCGTGATCACTGGCGACATTGATGCGATGTGGCTCCGCGACAGTACCGCACAGGTTTGGCCGTATCTGCCTTTATTGAAGGAAGATAATCAATTGAAAGAAATGGTGGCCGGTCTGATCAACCGTCAAACCAAATGCATTATCATTGATCCTTATGCCAATGCGTTTTACGACCGGCCGAAGGAAAGCGAATGGACCAAGGATGCAACTGCGATGAAGCCGATGCTCCACGAAAGGAAGTGGGAACTGGATTCGCTCTGCTACACGATTCGGTTGGCATATAATTACTGGAAAACTACGGGTGACGCTAAACCTTTCGATGCCGACTGGCGGGAAGCGATGCGGCTGATCCTGAAAACCTGCAAGGAACAGCAGCGCAAGACGGGACCGGGACCTTATAAGTTTGGGCGTGTTACGTCATGGTCTACTGATACCGTTCCAGGAAATGGCTTTGGTAATCCTGTTAAGCCGAATGGATTGATCGCGAGTACTTTCCGTCCTTCGGATGATGCGACGGTGTATCCATTCTTTATTCCGAGCAACTTCTTTGCAGTTGTTTCTTTCCGCGAAGTGGCTGAGCTTCTGGAAAAAACAGCAGGCTTAGAAGAAACCAAGTTGGCAGGTGAATTTAAGGCGCTGGCATTGGAAGTTGAAAATGCATTGAAGAAATACGCGGTTTATCCACACCCACAATTTGGCAAAATCTATGCTTTCGAAGTCGATGGTTTTGGAAACCACCTTTTAATGGACGACGCCGGCATCCCAGGTCTGATCAGTATGCCGTATCTGGGCGCAATGTCGGTGAAGGATCCGATTTATATCAACACCAGGAAATTTGTGTTGAGCGATTCGAATCCATATTTTTTCAAAGGAAAAGTAGGAGAGGGGCTAGGAAGTCCGCATACGTTGGTGGATCAGGTATGGCCGATGGGGATCATTGCCCGGGCGATTACCTCTACGGATGATAAAGAAATTGAGGCGCAATTGAAGCAGCTGAAATACACGCATAACCACACCGGTTTTATGCACGAATCATTCGACAAAGACGACGACTCGAAGTTTACACGTAAATGGTTTGCCTGGGTGAATACGCTTTTCGGGGAGCTGATATTGAAATTGGAAAAAGAACGCCCGCATTTGCTGGCGAAGGTGTATTAAGGTGTTTGTTTGTTGTCCATAAAAATGCCGTAGGTATGTAACAACCACCTACGGCATTTTTGATGATATACAATTCAATTTCAAATATGTTCCAAAATAAAATCGGCCGAAACATTCAATTTTTGATGCAGCGCCTTGATAAATGGAATGTCGGGCTTTTGTTTTCCGCTGAGAATCATCGATAATTTGACGGGAGAAACGCCTAACGTCTCGGCTAGGTCTTTTTGTTTAAGACGCATTTCGTACATGCGTAACTCGATCATACCTTCCAAAGTTTTCGGAGCTGAAATCGGATAGATTTCAAGCTCATATGCCTGCAAAGCAAGCCCCATCTGGCGAATTTCTTCTGACTCATCAGATGTCACATTTTCTTCGCCTTTTCGCATCAAGACATCGACCCGCGCCAGTAATTCCACGTGTTCCTGCTCGTTTGCTACCTTGTATTTAGAAGTTTCGTTTTTCATAAAGCTTTGACGTCGAGTTTGTCATATTCACTATGGCTCCCTATAAACTTGATATATACAGTTCTTACATTAAAGTGTATCCGGGCAATCAGACGATAATGGTTTCCTCTGATATTAAATACATACAGATCGTTGCCAACAGCATCCACAGAATTAAATAAATTTCTAATTTCTGAAAAGTTTGAAAAGCTTGCTTTTGTAACAACCGCTCTCCAGTTGTTGAGCGCATCTTCAATATCGGGATGCAATTCAATAAAAGCCCGAAGCGTACTCGTACTAAAAATGATCATAGTGTGTATTTTGCACGCAAGATATCAGAAAGTTAATAATTTCTTAAATTAATTAAGAAATTATTAATTAATTCAATATTTGAATATTTTCTGTTAACGCTAAATCTCTCTAACGCTCTACAACAATCTTGGACTTTGAGATCCGGCGTCTCGCACCAACCGCTCTAACCGGCACTTTCTTACTTTTCGTCTTCCTCCCAAGCCAAATTATAACCCCCGTCACAGGTAATGTGGCCGCGATCAGTGCTGACAAAAATGCGATGATTTTGGTGGGCCAGCCTAGCAAGCTTCCTGTGTGGATCGGATACACCAGTCGCCTGACCTTCATTCCCGTCGTTTCAGACGAATAAAGTCGCTTGCTGATCAGCTGACCTTCGTTTTTATCAAAATATAAAAAATTGACAATGTTGCTGATCGCGGCGTGATCATCGACTTTGGAAACGGTGATGGAAAGGCTGTCGGGTTCAGGAATGGTCATCAGAATTCTGCCGGGATTGGGGAGCTGGCGGTTGGTTTCTGTAAATATTTTTTCCAAAGTGCCTGCATTCGCCGGTACTAATGAAATGTTCGCGGGCGCTTCCCGCTTTTGCTGAGGCTTGCCGTCGAATGTGATGTAAATCATATTATTGACCCATTTGTAACTCCAAACCAGACCAGTTGCGGCGATAATAAACACAAAAGGCAGTGTATAAAAACCCAATATGGCATGCAGGTCCCAGTTCAACCTCTTGAATTTAGCATCCCATTTTACCGTGAAACGCTGCTTGCGGTTTTTTCTATTGGGCCACCAAAGTATTAGGCCGGTGACCATAATGACCAGGAACATGACACAGGAAATGCCCGTAATCACCTTCCCGGTCTCTTCCAGGCAGAGGTAACGGTGTAATTGCAGCACCACATGAAAAAAAGCATCATTCTCCTGTCTTGTTCCTGCGATCTGTCCATTGTAGGGATTGACTGCAACCGAAAAGACGTCCTTTTCTTTTTTGCCTGATTTTAAACCAAAAATAACTGTACGATCAGCATCCGGTTCCAATGAAACCCGGGTTATTTTTTTGCGGGGAAACTGCTGCGCGACATTGCGCTGCAGGATATCCAGCGGAAGTCTTCGCTGACCTTCGACGACATTGACGACGTGGAATTGTTTATTAATGACAGGTTCCAGCTCGTCTTCGAACACAAGTATGCAGCCGGTTAGGGCCACTACAAAAACCACAAGACCGGAGGAAATCCCCAGCCATAAATGCAGTTGCGATGCAATTTTCTTTAATGTTTTTTTCACAGTTGCTGGCTTATGAATGGATCACATTTTAAAAAGTGTAGGAAATGGTCGACATAAAGTTGCGTGGGGCACCTGGAAACAGTCTCAGATAATCATAACCGCCAACCCAATGTGTTTTATTGGTCAGATTGTTGAGATTGACCTGAAACTGAAATTTGTCGATCTTGTAATAAATGGCTCCATTTAGCAATGCATAGCTTGGCAAGGTTTGGGTGTTATTAATGGACACATTGCGCTCAGCTACAAAATTTCCTCCCAACGCCAGGCCGAAGCCGCTCAGTGCGTTGTTCACGAAGGTGTATTTGGTCCAGATGCTTCCCTGGTTTTTCGGTGAATTAGGTTTTTGCCTGTTAACCAGTACCTGATCAGTAGTTTTAGAACCTGCGTCGGTGATTTTTGCATCGTTGTAACTGTAAGTAAGGATCATGTTCCAGTTGGGCAGAATGTTCCCAGTCATGTCAAACTCAGCACCTTTTGCGGTTTCCTCGCCAATTTGTTGCATCAAATTAGGGTTGTCCGCTGCATTAGCCGAGTATAAAGTGTTGGTTTGCGTGATCTTGTACACCGACACGTTGGCTGTTAACCGGCCGTCGATCCATTCCGTTTTCAAACCTGCTTCCGACAAGCTGCTTCTGATCGGGTCAAATGGTCCGCCGGAGAGCGGGTCGCTTTGCACTGCAGCATCCTGAGGGTTGTAGCCCTTGGTATAGGTACCGTACACATTGATATTGTTGGTCAGCGTATACACAGCCCCAATACGCGGCAGCAAAGCGTGCTGGGTCACGTCGGTTTCGTTATTCGTTGTGTAGTTCTTTTTATCAATGTAAGTATCATAACGCAGGCCGAGCAAAATCTGCAAACGATTGATTTTAAGCTGTTCCTGCAAGTACAAACCGTGTAATTTGTAAAAAACGGGCATTGTGGCCGAATTGGTAATCACATTGAATGTGTACTTGGAAGGATCTTCCATGTTGTTGTTCTGCAATGTGAGATCGTAATGGGAAATATTGGGTTTAGGAATACTTCTCACGATACCATTTTCAGTGTAATTGTAGAACAGGTATTTCTCGGGCGTCTTCGCATTATAGGCCGCAGCGCCTCCCGCTTTCAACAAGTAGCCGTTCGCAGTTTGCTGACCCGAACCTTTTGGAGTCATCGATTGAATGTAGTCGTATCCCGCCACCAACTTATGCTCAACAATTCCTGTGTTGAAATTATGATTGAAAAACAGGGAGACATTGTCCATAAAAGACTTCGTTTTGCGGATAAAAACTTGTCTGGCTACCAGGTTTTCAATCGTTTTTCCTGCCGAATCCACACCATTCACATTGCTGCTGCGGTGTTCGAGCAGGTCTTCCGAGTAGCCGGTGCGCAGGTAGGCCACGTTGAAAGATGTATTTCGGGTAAACTGATGGTTCAGGGAAGTAGTGATCAGGTAAGTTTCCTCGTTCAGGTAATCATTCACCGCATTCAGTGATGTTTTGATAGAGCTCGAATAAAGGTCATTTCCTTTCACCGACTGCCCGCGATCGAGGCGGCTGTTGGATCTGTTGTAAACCAGGTCAAAGTTGATCCGGGTTTTTTCGGTAGGTAAGAATGATACCGATGGGGCAACAATGATGTTTTTATCAAATTGGAGGTTACGGAAACCTTGCGCATTCACGTACCCGAGGTTCAGCCGGTAGAGCAATGTTTTCTTTTCATTCATTGGCCCGGTGAAATCAGCCAGTGTGCGCAGGGTATTGAAACTACCGGTGGTAAACGTCAGCGATTTTTGGGGAGTTGTCAATGGTTTTTTGGTAACCCGGTTAATGGTCCCGCCAGGAGACGTATTGCCATACAATGCAGAGGCCGCACCTTTGATCACTTCCACTCTTTCCAGGTAGTTGACCGGCGGTTGTTTCCAGAAACCCGAGAATGTTCTCAGGCCATTCACAAGCTGGGTAGTACTGCCGCCATTCATGCGGAAGCCACGGATGGTGAGGTCATCATAAAAAGTAAACTGATTGACCCCGCTCATATTTTTCACTGCGTCGCCCATCAGAAAAGTGCCCTGGTCGCGCATTACTTCCTTCGTAATGTAGCTGATCGACTGAGGAACTTCCTTAATCGGAGTGGCTGTTTTGCTGGCTATGAATGACAGGTCATTTTTGTAAGTAGTTTCTCTGCGGCCGGTCACTTCCACTGTTTGCAGCTCGTGAGCATCTTCTGTCGCTGTCAATTGCAATGTTGCTGTTTCGTCTGCTTTCAGGGAAACATGCTTGTCAATGCGCTTGAAACCTACTCCGGTACCAATAACGACGTAATTTCCGGCAGGTAATGCAATGAATTCAAAATTACCGGAGGCAGTTGTGACGGTACCTTTGCCAGTGCCTTTCAATATCAGGTTAATGGACTCCACAGGCTGCCCTGAGCCATTGGTAACCTGACCCCTAATGACGCCCGTTTGAGCAAATGCAGTGAGGTTGAGGAATGTAAAAAGTAGTAGAATATATCTCTTCATGTTTTAGTATTAATAAGCTTTCTAAATAATGAAGCAAAAGTAATCTTATTTAGACTAATGCAAAATAAATAGAATGCGTATTCGAACTAAAACAGAGGTAGATCTGAAATTCGTTTTATTTGTTCAATTTTTTCTGGTAATATTTTAATTGTTAACCATTTCTGTTGAATGGTTACATCGGTACCGATATTACATCGCTAATGCGATTTTTTAGATTCGATGAAATGTCGCGACAATGCCATAGGCATGCCACCTCGGTCGGGAAAAAATGAATCCCCAAAACATTTAAATGCCGTAGGCATGCAACCTCGGTAGCTTAAGAAAGATTAGATTTGATAAATGCCAGTCCGTCCCGCATCAGTTGCTCTTCGGATTCAAACATTTTGCGCCAGATGTTAGCGACCGGAAGTTTGGGGCTGAATGCTTCGATACTGATCCAGCCGTCGTATTTAATGTCTTTAATGGCTTTGAAAACCCCTTCCCAATCTACATTGCCTTTTCCAGGCGTAGAGCGGTCATTTTCTGAAAGCTGGATAAATGAGATACGGTCACCGGCTTTACGGATCGTATCGCCAATGTTCTTTTCCTCAATGTTGGCATGAAAAGTATCGAACATGATCTTGCAATTCGGGTGATTAACCTCGTCCACAAACCGGATCAGCTCATCACCGCAGCTGGTGAGGTACAGTTCGAACCGGTTCAGATATTCAAGGCCGAGCGTAATGTCAAGCGATTCAGCGTAATCGGCTACTTCCCGGATGCCTTCTATTCCCCAGTTCCATTCTTCCTCAGTGGCCGGCTTGCCGGTGAAAACACCCAATGCTGAATGGTACGGGCCCATTAATTTGGTTGCGCCGAGAACGAGCGAACAGTCGAGCACGCTTTTGAGATGTTCAATGGTATGCCTTCTCATGGCGGGATCTGCACTGATCAGGTGCTCGGCCGGGCCGCAAATCGTGTCTGTTTCACATTCCAGACCAATGTCGTTCAATTTTTTGCGAAAATTAAACCAATGTTCGGGGTTAGTATTAAATATGGGTACCTCAACTCCGTCAAAACCGATTTTCTTGATAAGTTCAAGGGTAGGAAAAAGACTGTCATCAATTTGGTTTCCCCAAAGCAGGAGATTCATACTGTACTTCATCAAAATCGGATTGTAAGCGGCCCTTCTGTGGGGAAGTGGCGGAGTTGTTAAATAGGATACGTTATCAGTGTAAATGTCCTGATAATATTCGTACAATTTTAAAGAAAAATCATACGCATATATCCACATCATTTGACGACTATTGACTCTATATTGATTTGAGGGAAACGCTATGAACTCTTAATAGGGTAAAATAAAGCTATTACAGCCAAATGGCAATGAAAAAGCAGTCCTGATATTTAGTCAGAACTGCTTTTGAAATAAAAATAATGAGATCCTGCAATTATTGTATTCTGCTGAAAATTAGCTGATTGTTGTTTTCGTAGAATAAAATCAGGCGATTGGATTTGAGATCATATACATTCACGTTCGGCAGGGCATTCACGAAAAGATTGCCCCAGGAAGTTTCAGCGCGCTCCGTTCCTCCGCCACCCAATTGAATGGTATTTTGCTGCGCGGTTTCGTAAAATCCGGTGATATAGTTGGTTGACGAAGTTCCTTCCAGCTCTCCTTTATCTTTAAAATTAAGGCTCACGTCCAGCTGTCCTTTGGCCGGCCCGGGCTTTGGTATCGTGTCTTCTTCCTGTACTATACTTTCCAGCTGCCATTTGCCGGTAAGCTCCATGTTACTACTGATTGTGGTGGTTTTTCCACAGCTTGCAACCAGCAGGGAAAATAGTACCATGACTAAAGGAAGTACAAGGGTTTTCATAATGCTTTCATTTTTTCGGAACGTGATAAAGAGGACGGGATAACGGCCGAAAAGGTTGTAAAAAATCGGATAGTTCTTTAAATAAAAATAACTATGCCATTCTATAACAATCAGGAAGGGGCTCTGCAACCGCGTATACAAGATAACGCTACGAACGGGTTATTCGTTTGCCACTTAATAAGTGAATTTTACTTTTCTCATGGTGCGGGGTTTGGAAGATATATGTTGCAACTAATCATATTTTGATGTTAATATTGTAAAATAATGAGGTTTGTGGTAAAATTAAGATAGGTTACATGAAGGCACCCATTCATAAAAATATAGAGAGTCAGGTCCATACAGTGACTGTTCAGGAGCTGAAAGCGCCTCATTTTGATCCTAACTGGCATTTTCATCCGCATTACCAATTGTTCACCGTGATGGAGGGCACGGGCAAGCGGTTGATCGGGGATTCGGTGCAAACTTTCGAACCGGGCGACACTGTTTTCCTGGGGCCGGATGTACCCCATTTATGGAGAAGCGACCCGGGATATTTCGAACCCGGCTCCTCACTTTCCACCCATGGGATCGTATTATATTTTCAGGAAGATTTTTTAGGGAAAGACTTTCTGGAGAAACCTGAAATGCTGGCGTTGCGTCAACTTTTTCTCGATTCAAAAAGAGGCATCGAATACAAAGGAGCATTGCGGGAGCATATCCGTCAAGAACTGGTTTCGCTGAATCATGCGGAGGGTTTCAAAAGCATTATCCAGTTACTGACGCTGCTCGATAAATTGGCACACGAGCCGGGCGGCGCACCGATTTCGAGCTACGGATATGTGAATACCTACAAAATTTCAGAGACGGAACGCATGCAAAAAGTGCATAACTATGTTTTGCAGCATTTCTTTCAGGAGATCAGGCTGGGGGATGTAGCGTCGCTGGCCGGAATGACGGAAGCGGCTTTTTGCAGGTATTTCAAAGCAAGGTCTAATAAAACCTTCATTGATTTTGTCAACGAAATCAGGATTGGGCATGCGTGCAAGCTTCTCTTGGAAGACAAATGGACTATTGCCCAGATCGCCTATGACAGCGGTTTCGATTCACTATCCAATTTTAACCGGAATTTCAAACGGTACATTGGGCATACCCCGCGCGAGTACAAGGGGAATTATTAACAAGACTTGGCAAGCCTTCAAGGCTTACCAAGTCTCTTTTCCTTTCAACCTTTCACACGGGTTGTTCCGTACGGGCCGCGCTGAGGTCGCGAAAGTGTAGCACTGGCTTCTTTGTCACCAATGAAATCTTCTTTTTTCGGGTCCCATTTCAATTTACGTCCCAGTTTCATGGCAGTATGTGCCAGGAGGCAGGCTGTGCAGGAGCGCTGTGCAATTTCAGCATGACTGATCGTTTGCTTACCATTTTGAATGCTCTCGATCCAGTTTTGATGCTGTTCAGGGCTTTCGTACAAATGGATTTCATTTGCTCCGATCACAGATCCAAGAATTTTGGAATCACTCGCGTAAAATGCTTCGTTTTTCGCAGCCGAAGAAGCGGCAACCGGGTCAGAAGCGGTTACGCCTACATTCCCCCGTGAAACAAATATCCAGCCTTCGGTACCTTCAAATTTGATCCCGTTCGGGTTAGTACCACCAATTTCCATTTCAACACCATTGGCATATTTCGCATTCACCAGAAAATCACCATGAACGTCCCATAATCCTGATCCTTTGGCCGGAAATGTGGCTTTGCCTTCGATCTCAACTGGTCCGGTAAGCTCTGTATCCATTCCCCAATGTGCAATATCGATATGGTGCGAGCCCCAGCCGGTGATCATTCCCGCGCCGAATTGTTCCAAACGCAGCCAGCCCGGACGGTCATTAATATTGCTTTGGGAATGCACCCGATCCAGCGTGTAGAAAATTTCTGGTGTTGAACCCAGCCACATGTCGTAGTTCAGGTTGGAGGGAACAGGCATTTGCTCAGTACTTCCTCCTGCGGGATCACCGGGCAATCCTACATATACCTTTTTCAGTTTGCCAATTCTTCCATTGCGCACCAGCTCACAAGTCCTTTTAAACTGCGGCCAGGGATTGACTGAACGCTGCTGGCTACCCAATTGAAATATCACGCCTTTCTTTTTGATCATATCCGCCATCATCCGACCTTCCTTGATCGTCAGCGAAGTCGGTTTTTGCATGTAAATGTGCTTTCCAGCCACGGCAGCTTCCATAGCAGGCTGCGCATGCCAGTGATCCGGCGTACTGATGATCACCGCGTCAATGTCTTTTCTTGCTAATATCTCGTGGTAATCGTCGTAGGTTTTCACTTCCAGGTAATTTTCTTTACCTGTCCGGTCCGCATATTTTTTCTCAATCCATACTTTTCCTTTGGCCAGTCTGTTTTTATCCAAATCCGCAACAGCGATCACGTGGGCCGCTTCGTTTTTAATCACTTCCGGCAAGTCGTGCGACGAGCCGATGCGACCGAAACCGATCTGTCCAATATTGATCCGGTTACTGGGTGCGGTTTTTCCAAAAACAGTAGAAGGAACGATGGTCGGAAACATGGAAGCCGCAATGATGCCCGCAGTCCCGGTGGCGGCGGTTTTAAGAAATGCTCGCCTGTTGCCATTATTTGCCTGATTTATTTCATTCATGATATTTCAGATTAAGGATTAATAACTAATGTCTGACGATTACTTTTTACGCACCTCATCCTGCGGGCTGACGGCGTAGGCTTTGCTGTAATTTCTCGGTTTCTGCGGACCAATCGCCCACTCAATGGCACCAAGAATGTGTTTTCTTAAATCCTCTTTTTCATAATCGGTTTTTTCATGACCTAATGAAGTGTAGAAAGCCCGGCCCCCGTCGTATTCGTGCCACCATACGGACGGGAATACGGTACCAAAGGTATCCAATGCCTTTCCGGCAGGCTTTTCAATGGTAGTATGATCGTTTACCGCCAGTACATTCAGATTTACCGCCATTTCTTTCACAAAATAAAATTCATCCTTTTCACGCTTCCACTCTGTTGGCAGGTGGGCGAGTGAAGGATTTTTTGGGTCCAATATTTTGACAGAAAAGGCCTGTCCGGGTTCGTGCCAGAAGAAAGTGCCGCCCAGCATATCCTTAAACCATTTCCATTTCCGCTCGGTACCGGAAGCTGAATGCATGCCCACAAAATTTCCGCCTGCCTGTATGTAGCGCATCAACGCAACACGCTGCGCGTCTGTATCGAACACATCATTATTGGTATTGGAAAAAAACAAGGCATCGTATTGTTTCAGATTATCGTCGGTGAACTTGGTAGGATCCGAGGTAGTATCGACCGCGAAACCATGCTGTTTTCCCAGTGCCTGAATGGCTACGAGAGAAGCAGCGATATTGTCATGCACATAGCCTTTCCCGTTTTTGGTATAGACCATGATTTTGACTTTGTTCCATTTGATTTTTTGAGCGTAGCTACCTGTCGTCGCGGACATAGCAAGCATCAAGAGCATTAAAAAGACTGATTTCAGGAAATTGATTTTTCTCATTGGATTTAGGTATTGGTAAGAAAATGCATTAGTAAAATATCAGAAACCGATGGAATTTCCACCATCTACTGGCAGTGAAACTCCTGTGATAAATTTGGCAGCTTCCGAGGCAAGGAACACGGCCGCCCAGCCAATATCGTCAGGCTTACCCCAGGTTCCCATGGGAGTCCGATCCATTGCTTTGTCTCTTCGGGCAGGATCGCCATTCATGGCAGTAAGCATCATTGGTGTTTCAATAAATCCAGGCGCGATGGCATTGATCCGTACATTATACGGTGAGAATTCGGTGGCCAGCGCCTTCACCATCCCTCCGATCGCTGATTTGGAAGCTGTGTAAGCCACTACCCGGTCAATTCCATAGAGGGCGGCCATAGAAGTGATCATGATGATGGAGCCTTTTTTGCGCTCAATCATTCTTTTGCCACATTCTCTGGTAATCGAAAAAACCGCGTGCAGATTGGTTTGGATTATCCGGTCGAAATCGTCGTCAGTGACTTCCACGGCATATTTTTTCATGTTAATGCCCGCATTGTTGATCAGTATATCAATGTCACCGGCTTTGGATTCAATGTCAGCAATGAGTGCAGGGATCGATTTTAAATCCGTGATATCATTTACAAAATAGCTTGAATTGATCCCAAGCGCAGCCACTGCTTCCTGTAAAACGACTTCCCGTCTGCCGGTAATAACCACTTTTGCGCCAGATTTGATCATGCATTGTGCAATGTAAAAACCAATTCCGCTACCTCCGCCGGTAATTAACGCTACTTTACCTTCAAGCGAGAAAATGTTTTGAATAGACATATTTAAAAAACACTGATAGAATGTTACTACTATAATTCATTGAACGAACGGGAAATACTCATTTCCAGTCCTCTTATTTCTGCAAGTGCTTTGAGACGCCCGATGGCAGAGTAGCCCGGGTAAGTCTTCTTATGCAAATCGTCCAGCATTTGAAAACCGTGATCCGGGCGCATTGGAAGCGCACTGTCAGGGTAATGCGCCGCTTCACGCCGACGCTCTTCCTTTACCAATGCTTTCACCACTTCATACATATCAACATCGCCATGAAGATGCGGGGCTTCGTGGAAATTACGGGGATCGTCCGATTCTCTCTTGGTGGTTCGCAAATGCACGAAATGAATGCGGTCGCCCAGGCGATCAATAATTCCGGGCAAGTCGTTGTCAGCCCGCACACCCAATGACCCGGTGCAAAATGTAATTCCATTGGCCCGGATGTCACATGCATTCATCAATTGCTGTAAATCGCTTTCGGTACTCACTACTCGCGGCAGCCCCAGCAATGATTTCGGTGGATCGTCGGGGTGGATACAAAGGTTAATACCTGCCTCCTCGGCTACCGGTGCAATCTGATTAATGAAATAATATAGGTTCTCTCTCAGCTCTTTATCACCTATTTCGGCGTAAGCATTCAGGAGATTCTGAAAGTTGGTCAGTTGAAATGCCTCTTCCGAACCAGGTAGTCCCAGCAATACTGTGTTGGTGAGCACGCCAATTTCTTCCGGCGACATACCCTGCCATTTTTCCAATGCTGAACGCTGAATGTCAGTTTCGTAATCCGCATTGGATCCGGCTCTTTTCAAAATGTACATATCGAAAAGCGCAAAATCTTCCCAAACGAAACGGAGGGTTTTGTGTCCTTCGGGAAAAGTATAGTCGAGCGCAGTACGCGACCAGTCGAGCACAGGCATGAAGTTGTAGCAAACGGTTTTGATGCCGCAGGCAGCCAGATTTTTGAGCGACTCTTTGTAATTCTCAATATAAATATCGCGTGAAGGCAAACCTTTTTTAATGTCTTCATGTACCGGCAGGCTTTCTACTACCTGCCATTTTAATGTTATAAATCGGTCATTACCAGCTTCAATTAGCCTTTTTCTCTCTACAATTTCCTCAACCGTCCATATTTCACCAACTGCTATCTGGTGCAGCGCACTGACTACCCCGCTGCATCCCGCCTGGCGAATATCCATTAATGAAACCGGATCGTTAGGTCCGAACCAGCGCATTGTTTGTATCATTGTAAACTTTATTTTTTGATATAAATATCCTGATATTAATTTGCATTGCAACCGATTGCATTAAAAAACGAAATTTTTGCTGATCTGGCTGTTCAAAGAAATCTGGAAAATGATTGTGTACATAAGAGACGTAATTGCTTGATTTTTTCCCCTACAAGAACTGATAATTGATATGACCGAAAAAGAAATCACTATTTATGACATTGCCAAAATATTGGGGATTTCTCCGGCCACCGTCAGCAGGGCTTTGAATGATCATCCGGCGATCAATAGTCAAACAAAACTGGCAATTCTCAACAAAGCGCAGGAGTTGGGCTATCGTTCCAACACTTTCGCCAGTAATTTGAGAAGAAAGAAAACCAATACGCTGGGTGTCATTGTGCCACGTCTCAACAGTAATTTCATGTCGGCGGTACTGGCAGGCATGGAGGAAGTGGCGAATAGCGCAGGTTATAATTTGCTGATCAGTCAGTCGCTCGAATTGGAAAAAAAAGAAATAGCCAATGCCCGGACTATGTTCAACAGCCGGGTAGATGGTTTGCTGGCGTCCATTGCCTATGATACAGATTCGTTTGCCCATTTTGAAATGTTTCTTGGCAAAAAGGTACCTGTTCTCTTTTTTGACAGGGTAATGGAGCATCCCAAATGCACGAGCGTGATTATCGATAATGTAAATGCGGGATACCAGGCTACCTCGCATCTGATCAGCGAAGGTTGTCGTCGCATTATGCATGTGACGGGGGATCTCAGGCGGAACGTGTACGCGGGGAGACTGGAAGGGTACAAGCAGGCATTGCAGGAGAAAGGGCTGGCTATTGATGAATCATTAATGATGGTCACCGATCTCAGCCAGGAAGCAGGGCGGCTGGCGGCGGACAAGCTTGTAAGTATGGAGGTGCGACCGGACGGTATTTTCATCGCCAATGACCTTTGCGCCGTCACCTGCATGAAGGCATTAAAAGAAAAAGGCTATGAGATTCCAAACGATATAGCAGTCGTAGGCTTCAATAATGACCCGGTTTCACAAGTGATAGAACCCAACCTGACTACCGTTTTTTATCCGGGCTATCAAATGGGGAAAGTTGCCGTCAAAACGATGATCAACCAGCTGAACGGAACCCAGCAAAGGGAAATCAACGAACCGATTATCCTACGGTCAGAGCTGTTGATCAGAGGGTCGTCACTGAGAAATAAGGATCGATTAATTTAGCGAACTACAACGTACGAGTTCACATTTCAACCTTGCATACAAACACCTGCTGAGCCGCCGCGTCGCTATCATTCACTTTCACGAGTCGATTGAATGCTAATATATTTCCGTCAGGTGACCATACCATGTTGGTGGGTGCAGGATTGGTGGGTTTTGTCAGCGTTTTGATTCTTTCTGTAAAGGACTCGGTCCCGGTTTTGCATAATGTAATGCTCCCTTTCCACACATAGGTCACGTGTTGTCCATCCGGATGCCACCGTACATTCCCTGTTACATCAGAATCATGCTCTGTCAACTGCGTTGGCTTGCCACCAGTCGGTGAGATGACGAAAATCTGGCTGATACCCTTTTCATCTTTCGCGAAATAAGCAAGAGACTTTCCGTCCGGTGACGACCTTACGATGCCCGTGCATCCCGCGTGATGTGTATTGGCCGTGTAGGTAAGCCTTCTCTGATTAGTACCATTGGGCGGCATTGGGAAATCATCTTTTGTCCCTTCCAATGGTCCCAGTGATCCAGGCTGCGTAATGTCTTCGGGAATGTCGACAATAAAAACTTCCGATACCTCTTTGCCACTTTTGTCTTTAACAGTGCCCAAAAATGCTCTGGCGATCTGTTTTTGTCCATTTGCGGCTAGGTAACCATTCGTCCCCACCCAGCTGTCACCAGCTGCATGGCTGATTTCGTCGGTGCCCGGCATAGGTTCTGGTACTACCCTTACTACCAGCGCGCTAAACCATTCTCCCGAAACATTTTCTTCGTTTTTGTCGACATTAACAGACCTTATTTTTCTCGAAACCCCGATCGTGCGAAGGTTTCTTTTTTGTCCGGTCGCATCTTCGAGTGCTTTTAGTATCGCATCATTGTAAGTGTAGCCGATCCATGCCCCGTCGCCGCTCCATTCATGTCTGTGCGTTCCGCCCCGCAATGCACCCGGTGTAAAAGGGAAAGTGACATCTCTGGCGTCCATGTAAATGGGCTGATTCGGAAGGGAATCATGAATGATAACGCCCGTCCGACGCCATTGCTGATAGGGATTTTCCTCAGTACTATTCGTTAACCCGTGAATAAAAACGACTGCGTTTTCCTTTGGACTGTAACTCACAGCCCCCGCGCCGGGGCCCCACGCCTGATTATTTTTTATTTCGAAAAGAACCTGTTTTTCGCCTGTTTCAATGTTTACCCTTTCAATTCTGGCGGATGCTGCAATGCCGCCGTCGTCCGTTCTTGTGTCATAAACCAGCCATTTACCATCCGGCGAAAAATTATCATTGTTATCCAGGTCGTGATGATAAGTCAGATCATTTGTAATCTGTTTTTCTTCTGAAATAGAATCTGTTTGGCAGGACAACATGCAAAGTAAGGTTAATGACAAAAAAAGGTTAATTGCAGCTCGCATACTATTATTTTTGAGGTGCGCTGATAACGCCCAGGTACCGCCCCATCCAGTAAGGCAAAAGCCAGATATCGCCCGCGCTGTGTTCGGAAGCCCCATTTTTTCCATTTCTATCCAAATTGAACATGTTTCCATTATGGCGTTGAATAGGACGTTCATCGGGAGGCAGCACCTCTTTGGTAGTTTGCTTGCGAAAGTTAGGTTCCACCATTTCAATATCCTTGCGATGACTGTTTTTAATCACCCAGTCCACAAGGTCCACGGGATGTTCCTGAAGGTACCATACCGCTTCATTCAGATCAAACTCTTTCGTTCCGGTCAAAGCTGTGAAAATATTCCATGCACCTTCCTTTTCAGGTCTTTCCGCCTGCCAGTGATCGAGGATAGATTGTTTATATTTAGCTTTCAGCGTATCATTAAGGGCATATCTGTAAAGTCCCCAGTATCCTACAAAGTACATTTCATCGTCAGAATGGTTCCAGCCGTCGGACATATGCTTGCTATGTTCGTCCGCATCTTCCGGTGCCATCCCGATCACGCTCATTGGGCGCATCATGTTATCCAGGTAGCCGTGTTTGGTCATCAGCTCCATCGCTTTTTTCTTGTACTTTTCTTTTTTGGTAAAATGATACGCAGTTTGAAGCATCCCCACAATATTGGACGAGTTTAACTTGCGGTCTCCCACATTTTTAGGAAACGAATTGACATAATCCGGGTGCCATTTTCCCCACAACGTAGGTTTGCCGTCGAAATCAATCAGATACATGTTATTCTTGACAATGTGCGACATTACCGTGTCGATCAGCGCAATAGCCCTGCTTTTCATAGACGCATCATCGACCAGCTCAGCCATTGCGCTAAATGCGAAAATGTGACCAATCACTTCGTCGCTACTGGTAGTTGATTTCCAGTCCCATTCTTTTTCGGGTGAATGTTGCCAACGGTCAAGGTCATGAAGTTCTTTCATATGCCCCGATCTTTCAAACGACCTTGCAGGAAAGCCCGGGACCGGGTTTACGGTATATAATCTCTCCATCGCATCCAGTGACTCGCGGCAGTTTTGCAATGCTTCCGGATCTTTGGTAACCGCATATCTGAAAATTTCTCCACCGAGGTACATGGAGGTCCAAAGGCCGTCATTGTCCGAATCTTCCATGTGGCCCGTTGCCAGATTACCGTGATCGATCCCTACCAATGTGGCATTGAAACCATTCCTAATGTGTCTCGCTCTCACCTGATCTTCAAAAAGCAATGCCTTTTCTTCCAGTGTCATGTTTTTGAAAAGAATCTGCCCCAAGCCTTTTTTGGAAAGTATCAGTACTGAGTTTTTAGGGCCCGCGGCAATGTCAGTGACATGGTTCCCGGCTAGCCAGCGCTCTCCGTAATAATAATCGAATTTACCATCGCTACGAAGGGCGAATGCACCCTGATTTGACCCAAACCATATCTTTCCATTGACTTCCTTCACAGCCGTAATGTTGGTTACAGGAAGTTTTTTCTGAATGGCACCCGTCTGTTTTCCTGACGCAATGTTAAATGTAATGTAGCCGTCAGTGGTTCCGATCGTAATGTTGGTCTCTTTTTTGGTGATGTCAAAGCTGGTGAAATTTGCACCTTCCAATGATTTGGTCAGTTTCTTGCCAGCGATGGAGAACAGGTATAGTGACTTCTTCCCAAGTATCCAGAACTGATTTGCGTTTTTTTGATAAACCAGCCCTTGTACCTCATCATCAGGCAATTTGCCGCTCCACAGGTTTTGAGAATCTTTAATCAACTGAATGGACTTGCCATCTGAAACTAGAAACTCGAAATCCTTACCTCCTGCAAACAAACTGGCATTGGGAAGCGTGTGTTTGGAAAACAATGTCCCGGCCCATGCATTGCTCAAAACCTCCGATTCGGTGAGATAAACAAATTGTTGCTGATAGCTTGTAACGGCCACCACTTTTTTGTCTTTCATGAAACGGTAAGTATTGTCCGGCCTGATCGTACCTGGATATAGAAATTGCCCGTCGTAAACATGCTGTAAACCTTCTTTGGCAAGGATCTGAATGTTACCATTGCGGTCGGACGCTGCTTGCAAAAGTGTCGATTGGGTGGTATCCGTATAAAATTTGATGCTGAAATCCTGTGAAAAAGGTTTGTCTTTATATACAGATTGCCCGTTGGAGTTTTCAGTATATGCTAAAAAGATAATCAGCAGAAATAGGAAGGAAATTGGGTGTGGCTTTTGCATTAAAATACAGGTTTTAGATAGAATAGGCTTGATGCCTCTTATTTATGTAGCGCGAAACAATGCTTCGTACCGGTTTTAGTTATTTGGAAATATTAGCGTGTCAAAACTTTCGGGTCAACAACCACGTACTTGATCGATTTTTTTCCTTTTTCAGGATGATGAGAGTAAGTCATATGTAAAAGTCCGTCGGTGGTCTGGATCGGGGAAGGGTAGGAATAACCCCCTTTTTTGCTCTGATCGTTTTCAATCAACGTTTTCCATTTCCAGGTTTTACCTTCATCATCAGAAATTCGAAGGCTTAGTTCGTAGCGTCCATCGTCAATATCATTACCCAGGAACGCCCATTTGCCATCTTTGAGAACCAAAAGTTCAACGCTTGCTGTATTAGGAATGTCAGTCTTAACAGTGGCCTTCCAGCTTTCACCATTGTCGGCGGACTCGCTCATGTGAACACGGGTAGGCCCATCGCCGCTGTCGCGCATGTAGGCAACCAGATCACCGTTTTTCTTCCTGACAATGGCAGGCTGGATCGGGCCACGTCCTACGATGGGGAGACCCGGTTTCCAGGAAGTACCGTTGTCATCCGAAATAGCGGTTAGCGAAAAATTGTAGCCATCAGAGTAAAGAGGGAGCACAATTCTGCCATTTTCCATCAGTAACGGCTTAATTCTTGTCATCCAGCCAATGCTTCTTTTAGTGGCATCTTTGCTGGCTTCTACGATCATTTTATCGTATTTCGGCGCATATTCCGCCCAGCCAATGGTACTTTCCGGTAAATCCTTGAATTTTTTCTCCACCTCTTCCGCGAAACGGTTATCAGGTTTTAGCAGTATGTTGTCCTGCCAATTCCAGACCGGTGCGCCTGTTTTGTTATAATCCGTCGAAGTTTTAAATCTCAGAATAGACTGTTCCCAGAGATTAGCCTGCACAGCGATCCATACCAAAAACAATTTTCCCTCAGCATTCAGGAACAGTACCGGGTTACAGTCGGGTAGGTGTGGCGTATCGGCCATCAGAAAGGGCTCACTCCATTTCGTTTCACCCTTTTTTAACCTTGCACCCATAATCCGCACATCATCAGCGGTACGTTCTCCGCTTCCCTGAAACCATGCCACCAGAAAATCTCCGTTTGGCAGGCTTACAATGCTGCTGCCGTGCACGTGTTTCTCCTGAGGAGGAAATATCAGCGTTTGTTGAACAATAGGGGTTGTTTGCGCTATTAGTAATACTCTGACAAGCAGGGTTATGGCTAAGGTTATGACCAGCTTCTTCATTAAATTATCTCTTATTTTACTTTTTTTCTTCTTTCCAACATTTCCTTCCAGGTCGTGAGGATAATACCTTCTGATTTGATAAACGCCTTCAAGTCAGGATCCAGCATGGAGAGCATATCCGCATAGCGGGAGCCACCCGAGGCGCTGATATGTTTGAATTCATCAGTAATGTCGCTGCTGTGAACGATCATCATCGCTACCCCAGGCTGCATTTTCGTTAGTGTTTCTTTGAATTTTTGCGCTTTATATTTGCCCCATTGTGCCGGGCTAATGTCGGTACCTTCCGGTTTCCAGTCGCCGCTGATGGTGTGCAGGTCGTCCAGTACAGGTAACCCCGCTGCCCATATTTTTTGTCCAACCGGTCCGGTTTGTTGGGTGATTTCGGGATCGGGAAGCTTCATACCTTCCTTCCATTTTCCTTCGGATTTCAGCTTTCTGATCACTGGATTATTAAGCGATTCGATAAGCAGCTTGTTATTTCCACCGGGAAACATCACCGGGATACCATATTCTACGCCAACCTTAATGTATCTTTCCAAGTATGGAATGTGCGCAAAGAGGGTTCCCATGTGAGAATCCATGTGCGTCGGTTTCAGGCCAAGTTTCAATGCCCGATCTAACTGTGCACGAATTTCCTGTTCTATCACATCAGGACTGGCATTCTTTATGACCTGCTCTACCTCATGCCACATGCATCCTTCCTCGTCCACCAGCCCGTGTGAATGTTGTATACCACCTAGCGGAGGCCAGCGATAGTCTTGCCATTCGGAAGTCAATGTAAGATGAAGGCCAGCGTCCATTTTTGGATTAACCACTGCAAACTTTGTGAAACTAGCCGCCCAGGGGCAGGGCATCATGATGCTGCAGGAGGTAGCGATACCATTTTCAATGGACCGTTTGGCACCTTCATTGGATGAATAGGACATGCCGGCATCGTCCACATGGAAAATCACAACTTTCGAGCCTTTGGGCCAGCCCAGTTTCTCAGCGTATGTTTCACCCGTTTGGGCAATGGTCTGGTTCATGATGAGCGACAGCATGGTGATTGCAAAAGGTACTATTAATCGCTTCATATCTCCTGTTTTGATAAGGGTTTAATTATTATTCGGAAATCATGCCCAAGTAGCGGCCCATCCAGTAAGGAAGCAGCCAGAAAACCGGTTCTCTTTCTACCTGCGGGTTTCCTCCTGCCAATGTCCACGGGTTTTTATCCCATCGCACCGTCATCCTGATACTCGCAGGCTGTAGCTGGTCCACCTGATCGTCTTCCAATACCGGGGCATGCACAATGCGAATGTCTTCTCTTTTGCTATGGTCAATAGGCCAGTCAACGAGGTCGAGCGGGGTATCTATCAGAAAATCAACTGAGTTGTTAAGCTCTGCTTTTTGATCCAAAGAATAATTGTAGATAAAATTGATCAACGGGTTATGGTCTCCTTTGCGATGCGTGAACCATTCTTCGAGGTGATTTTTATAAAATTTCCGTCGCTCAGGATCGTTCTCGCAATGGATCAGAATGGGGTAGAGGTATGCTTGTAATACGACATCAAAATAGATCAGCCAGGCAGGGTTTTGCTTGGTTACCTCTGCCATATTATCAAGGAAATGCTCTTTTTCGATCAATCTTAGATATTCATTCTGGTATTTCTGGTCACCGGTCATGTGGTGCGCCAGTTTGACAAATGCCAGTAGCTCCATGGAATTCTGGTTGCGGTCGGGCAGCCATTCCGGGTCTTTATTCAACCTGTCGGGCGACCATACTGACCATCGGGTGTGCGTACCGTCCACATCCACCAGATTGAAACTGTTTTTCATCAAATGGTCGACAATGTTACTGACATGCTTTGCAATGACTTTTTTCTCAGCATCATCGGCTACCAAAGTGTAGTAGAAATAGTAACCAAACATATGGCCACACATTTCGTCGCTGCTGGTATCGCCTTTCCAAAGCCATTTTCCGTCCTTAGATAAATGCCAGCGTACTTCCACCGGCTTGAACCTGGGTTCTTTTACCAGTTCATCTGCTTTTTCCCGTTCCGTAAAAATCCGGTTGCCGTCATGCATTTGCTTCCATTCCGACGGGATAATGGTACGGGCAAAAAAGCCGTCGGTGCCGGTCACTTCCTGTAATAATTTTAGAAAACCAAATGCCTTTTTAGCATTCTCTTTGGCCTCCGGACTTTTGGTAGCAGCATACCTGAAACTTTCCATAGCCAGGTAGTTACCGGTATATTCTCCATCATTGTCGTCGTCCTCAGGCGCCCAGGTCGTGGTATCACCCGGAACTTTCAAATGTGCCTGTCCGGCAATCCAAGGAGCTCGAATGTGCCGCTTCATGAGCTGGTCGAAGAAGAAATCATTTTTCTGCGCCAGTGTCATTTTGCGTTTTTCAATCGCGCTTACACCTTGTGCAGTAGCTATCCAGGCCGTACCATTTTGGTCAAAAGTAATGTCGCGAACCTGGTCATCGAGGAGCCAGCGCCTTGAAAATAACAGAGAATGGCTGCCATCGTAGCGGTAGCGCACGATGCCTGCCTGTGTGCCTACCCACATGGAGCTGTCAGGAGCATATTTGAGTGCGCTCACGTATCTTGAAGGGATACCGTTTTCGGCACGTAATTCTTTGGAAATCCCCTCGGAATGACGAATGGTGACACCACCCAGTCCGCCGACCCATAGTTTTCGGTCAACGTCAAGTGCGAGACCTTTTGTGTAGCCGCTGATCAACGCATCGGTTTTGTAGTAATGCTTTAATTCTTTTTCTGTCCAATGATATAAACCCACGTCCGTGGCGATCCATAAACCGTTGTTCTCGTCCGAAATGACGTCTCTTACAGATTTGGATAGGTTAGCATTCAGTTTTTCAAAACCCTTACCACGGTCGAACCAGAAACCTTTGGGACCCAATGCATAAGTACCTTCCTTCGCGACGCATACTGCTGATACCGGACCATCAGGGCCTGCAACTTTCTCCAAAGCATTGTTTTTGAAACGATACAACCCATTCCACGTACCTAACCATACGCTGGCGTCGGGCGCGGCTTCCGCAACAAATGCAGGACCTTTATCATCTCCAATAATTACATTGATCCATTCCGATGTGTCCTTCTTTTTTTGAAAAATACCTGCGGCAGAAGCAATCCATACATTGGAATCATGGTCAATGGTGATACTCCTGACATCCCCGGCCGTCGGTTCATTGGTTACCGGAAATGCATGATGTACTTCTTGCGCGAACGCCTGGTCCTGATAAATTTCATTCTCCGAATCAACAACCTTGTCCTTGTTACATGAAATCAGGAATGTTAATCCAAAGCAAAAAAAATACAGGCGTAAGGACTTTTGAAAAAGGTCCGTCATACGTCGGCGTAATTTACACTTTCCTGAAATAGAAGGCTCACGAGCTTTTTGTATTGAGAAAAATCAGGGATCAGCAATTGCGCTCCGGCTTTTACGAGACGTGGACGTTTGGCCGGGTTATGCCCGAAACGCTGCACTTCATTACTGGTAATACCCACAGAAACACCTCCTGCGCGTCGTCCTTCCCTTATTTCGTCAGGCCCGTCTCCAAAAACAGCCAGTTCATTACCACGCAGGTTGTTATCCCGGATGATCTTTTCAATGATCATTTTTTTGGAAAACTTGGTGTAGTCTTTCAATGCGCCGTAAATGCCGCCGTCAAACAAATCGGCGTATCCAAGCATTTCAGCCTCATTCCTGACATCATCTACGTCAGTCCCGCTCGCGAGGTACATCGTTACGCCGCGTTCTTTGAGCTGATGCAGAAAAGCAACGGCGCCTTTCAATGTATAATCTTCCTGGCCAAGTTCTCCTGCCGCCAGCTTGGCCATCCGTACGTTGACCATTTCCATCAGGCCATCATTATAAAGCTCTTTATATTGAAACTTGTCAAGAATCTTATCCTCAGGTACATATCCAAATTCTCTGACCAGGTTTACCAATCCTTCCATCTGGTAAATAGTTTGAATACCGGTGGTTTTTTGGATGAATTCCTTGCAATGCGCCAATACTTTATGGAAAGTCGCGGAATCGACCGTTTCATAATGATCACCCAAGATGGATTTCATCATAACCGGCTCCATAATTTCCTCCCAGCCCTGCCGCAGCGAGCTGATCGTTCCGTCATGGTCGAAAACGGCATAGCGTATATGTCCTAATTTTTCCAGCACTTCCGGCGCGCAAATCTCGAACTCGGTGTCGGGTACAAACACAGCAGTACGTTCGTTCTCTGCCAGGTCCGCATTGTATATGTAATCAGGTTCATGGCTGATGTTCAAAATCTCTTCTGCGTTGGCTGTGCCGGTTGTGTACAGTTTTTGAACCGTAACACCTGCCGCAAAATTGGCAAAAGCTGCGGCTTCCGCTGGACTAATACCGGCAGCAAGGCACAATGTGATGGCACTGATAGCAGTATCTCCGGCACCTACCGTGTCTAGTTTGCTTTTAAGCTGTAATCCCTGAACTTCATGATAACCGTGGTCGTCGAATGCGATAATGCCGCGTTCGCCACAAGTCACAAAAACCGGTTTTTTAGATTTATCAAAAACCTCCTGACCATATTTTTTCACATCGGTTACAGGCACATTTTCATCCGGACTCACCTGCAATCCGGTCAATGATGCAATTTCCCTGTCATTAGCTTTGAGGAAAGTGTTTGTAAACCGATCATTGAAATGCCGGGAATCCAGCATGACGATCTTATCCGGGTATTTGGCAAAAAGCAGGTTGGCCTTTTCAATAAAACTTTCATTGTTAATGCTACCTGTCACCTGCTGGTTGAAAATCAATGCGTCATATTGTTGCAATGCCGATTCCAGCGCTTCTAATATATGCTGGTCGGTATCAACGCTCCTTTCATTATATACCCCAAAATCAATACGAGGCTCCTCTTTACCGTCCACCAATCGTTTCAGGTAACTATATGTATTGAAATTTTCTTTTTGAATAAAAAGCGCCGAAGTATCTGCTCCCAGGCCGTTCAGCTGGGCCGTGAGTTCTCTTCCCTGCATATCGTCACCCACAGTCCCGATCACTTTGATAGCAGCAGGTTTCAGTGCCGAAAGATTGGCGACCACATTGGCTGCACCACCGGGCGTATAATAATGTTTGGCGACGGCCTGTGCCTGTAAGCCTGTTTCAATGGATACTTCCGAACCCCGTTCGTCCATGACCCAATAGGAATCAAGACAGAAATCGCCATAAACGGCAATTTTAGTACGGGAAATTTTTTCAAGAATGTGTTTGATGCGGCTCTGGTCCATGAAGTTTCGGACTGGTTTAGGAAATGGAAATGGATGCTTTTTTTGCTTTATATACTCCGGGTCTAATCCGGCAGGCTATCGTACGCCCCGGCATTTGTACTAAATATTATAAAATTGTTAAATAATGGCTTTTTTTCGATGGTTACAAAGGTGTAAGCTGTTGCCTGCCCTGCACCTGGGAAATAGCTGGTAATGAGGCAACATGTCCAAAATAATAAGGTATCGTTACCATATGATTAAAAGAAATGCATTTGCGCAAAATGAAGATAATTTTACGCAAGTTGCGATTTGAAATTAAAATCAATCCCGTAGTTTTATCGAAGAATTACAGACACGCCGCTCAAAAGAAAACATCGCCTAACATTTTAATTGCAAAATTTTTAGTTGCAAAGGCTGAGTTTGAAACAATTTTATTTTAAGAATACAATTGATTGTCAATAACATGCAGGTTGTTTAAACGTATTTTTTAGCCAACCTGTTAAATAGGATCTTATCAAGAATAAAGATCCTTTTAATGATACAGTAATTGAGTAAGACTAGTAACCCTTTTCTATAAGATAAACTTTTACTACCGTGGCCTACCCCGACGAAAACACGCTCAGAAAAGTAACGCAAGGCGATGAAGCAGCCTTTGCAGAACTGTACAATTATTACAAGTCGCCTGCCCTGCGCTTTACCAATTCATTGTTAAAAGATGAAGAGGAGGCGGAGAATATGGTGCAGGATGTGTTCATCAAGATCTGGGTGAAGCGGGCACATATCAAGCCGGACTACAATTTCAACTCCTATTTGTTCACATGCCTGAGAAATATGGCATTCGATCATTTCAAAAAGATCGAAAAAAGTGAGCAGCTACGTAAGCACTACATGGAGGCGATCCGGGCAGCTGGTGAGGAAGAAAAAGAAGAAAGCGAAAGAAGGATCGGGCTCGTTCAGGCTGCGGTGGACTCTTTGTCGATCAAGCGTAAACTGATCTTGAAACTCAATATAGAAGAGGGCAAATCGTACCAGGAAATTGCAGAATTTTTAAGGATATCCAAAAATACCGTGAAGAACCAACTCGTTAAAGCGAAGCAGATTTTAAGAGAAAAAGTGGATTTCGCTACCGTTTAAGCGAGTTTAAGAGCAATACAATATTTCTAAAACCTAAAAAACAGAAGCTTTTCAGCCTCTGTTTTTTCTTTTTATATAATAATCCCTTATTTCAGGCCTGCCAGTTTCGACAGGTCAATGTCTTTCAGAACATCTTTCAATTGGTCTATCGTCACATTGTTCCCATCCACATTCACCAGGTAGCGGTCGGCAACTAATATATTCAGTTCGCCTGACTTGTTCTGGTTGTCGTATTTTTCAAAGGATTTATAACCGTCGATCTTCGTCGTTTTTTCGTAACCTGTTGCGGTTTCCTTATCTATTTCCGCAATGGACCAGGCAGCGAGCGTCATGGTTGAAACGCCGGCAATTCCTCCGGTATCTATTATTTCAATGTCGATGGATTCGCCGCCGTCGCCACCTGAATATTTACCTTCTGCCGTGGAAACTGTAAATCCCATCGCTCCGGATTTCTCACCGGTAGCTTCTGTACGGGACAGGCCAGCGACTTTTTCGGGTAACAATTCTTTTAGTTTACGGAAGTCAATAGGGTCTACGGCTTCACGGTTGCCCATTTCTTTGGCTTTGTCGGCAAATGCCTGCAAGGCGTCGACCGGGCTTTTGGCTTCGTCCGCTTTTTCCTCCTCCTGTTCTTTTTCTTCCTGCTTGCTACCGCAACTACTGAAGAGCAGGCCCGATGAAAGAACAAATGCTAAAATAAACGATGTTTTCATCTTCCAATGGTTTGGTTATTTCGTAATAAGCTTCAATTTAATGAAAAACAAACCATTGATACATACCTACTGCGCGAGCAGCCGAACATTATTTTATCGTACCTCCCGTACCGGATTATTTCTCGAATTGATAATGAAATAAATCCCCAAAAGCACGGCGGGAATACTCAGGATCTGGCCCATGTTGAGGACATAATTGGCTTCAAAAGCCTCCTGGTTTTCTTTGAAATATTCGTAGATAAAGCGCAGCGTAAATACCCAAATAAAGAACACGCCCACCATTAATCCACGCGGAGTGGCTGCCTTGTATTTGTTCCATATCCAAAGCAGGACGAAGAACAGGATGAAGCAGGAAATCGATTCGTAAAGCTGCGCCGGGTGGCGTGGTATTTGTTTGAACTCCGTATTATGTACGAAAATGAAGCCCCAGGATACATCGGTAGGGCGACCTACGATCTCGGAATTCATCAAATTTCCAAATCGGATGAATGCGCCTGCCAGGGCAACGAGGATCACTATGCGGTCGGCTACCCATAAAAACGTTTGCCCAGAAGCCTTTCGCGACCTGGAATAAAGCCAAAGCCCGGTAATGATCCCGATAATGGCTCCGTGACTTGCCAAACCGGCATAGGGCGGGAGTATCACTTCCATCGGATTTTTGAAGAGTACTTCGGGTTCATAAAAAAGAAAATGACCCACGCGCGCACCGATTACAGTCGATAAAACCATGTAAAGCGTTAATGCATCTATATCTTCGAGCGATTTTCCTTCTTTTTTGAAGATATGGATCATAATTTGCTGTCCGACCAGAAAAGCCGACGCGAAGAGAAGTCCGTACCAACGAACAGGGAAGGGGCCAAAGCCAAGAAATTCGGGAATAGTAAATATTTCAGGACTAGCGTCCCAGAGAATATACGAAATCATGCGTTTGTGATGTTAATTGTCAAATATACTACTTTGAGACAAGAAGAGAAATGAAATTTTTACTCATAGGGCTGGTCCGGATTTACCAGGGAGTGCTGTCGCCTTACCTGCCTAATTCCTGCCGTTATACGCCTACTTGTTCGCAGTATATGGTTCAGGCGGTGCAGAAGCACGGAGCCATAAAAGGAGGCTGGATGGGATTGAAAAGGATAGCCAGATGCCATCCGTGGGGAGGCCACGGCCACGATCCGGTACCTTGAATTAACCGATCGCGACCTTTCTCAAAATAGAATCAATGATCGTCATCGTGCGAACACCGTCCGCTTCCGCCTCGTAATTCAGCAGGATGCGGTGGTTCATAATGTCAGGTGCGAGTTCTTTAATGTCCTCTGGCAATACATAATCCCTGCCTTCCAGGTAAGCTAGCGCTTTGGCAGCGCGGTTCAGATAAATGGTGGCACGGGGAGATACTCCGAATTGAATGTAACGTGCCTCGTCGCGCAGGCCGTAGTCGAGTGGACGGCGGGTGGCGAAAACGAGTTCGATGATATACCTTTCAAGTGTATCGGAAATGTTCACTTTATTGACATTGTCACGGATGGCGAAAATATCCTCCTTGTTAAGGATCGGCCTGATCTTGTACTCATAGTTAATGTCGGACATGCGCCGCATGACTTCCAATTCCTTGGCTTTGTCAAGATAATCGACGTAGACTTTCATCATAAAACGGTCGATCTGCGCCTCTGGAAGGGGATACGTTCCTTCCTGCTCCACCGGGTTTTGGGTGGCCAGTACAACGAAAGGACGATCGAGCAGATAGGTTTCATCACCAATCGTCACCTGCTTTTCCTGCATAGCTTCCAATAAAGCTGACTGCACTTTGGCTGGCGAGCGGTTGACCTCATCCGCCAAAATGATATTGGAGAAAATAGGCCCTTTTTTAACTTCATAATCCCCGATCTTCGGTTTGTAGATCATGGTACCGATCAAATCCGCCGGTAGCAGGTCGGGTGTGAACTGGATACGCTTGAAATCAAGGTGAAGTACTTTGGCCATCACATTGATCGTCAAAGTTTTGGCTAGTCCCGGTACACCTTCAAGGAGAATGTGTCCTCCTGTGAAAAGTCCGATCAGGAGTCTGTTGAGCAATTTGTCCTGCCCCACAACCACCTTGCCCATTTCGTCCAGTACCTCTTTTATTTTTTCTATATACATTGATTCAGGTTTCTAACAGCGTTCCGGCCGCATTCGGTGGGATTTACTTCCAGATCGCTCTCACAAACCGGTCTTTACCATGAATGTCGCGCAGGATCTCCACATTCTTGTAATTTCTTTCTTCAAAAACCTGCTTGGTCTCGGCGCCGAAATGTTCGTTAATCTCCACGTAGCATTTACCGTCCTGTTTCAAATGGTGGATCCCGAAATCGGCAATGGCTTTATAAAAAAGCAATGGATCATTATCTTCCACAAATAATGCTTCGTGTGGCTCAAAACGCAGCACATTCGGCCGCATATTCTCGGCTTCCGAGTAAGTAACGTAGGGCGGGTTGCTCACGAGGCAATCGAATTGAACGATGTTTCCGGGTAACGGGAAAGTGACATTGAGCATGTCCTGTTTCGCAAAAGTTACATCTGCGATCAGCTGACGGGCATTTTCTTTGGCTACTTCCAATGCCTCATCCGACACATCCCAGGCGTGAACCGATACGTGTGGTAAAAAACGGGCTAGTACAATCGCAATGCAGCCACTACCGGTGCCGATGTCGAGGATTGAAATGTTTTTGTCAGGCTCGGCATAATCGCGCGTCACCATTCTGACCAGTTCTTCGGTTTCGGGACGGGGGATTAATACGGAGGAAGAAACCCGGAATTCCAGGCCGCAGAATTCGGTTGAACCAATGATATGCTGAACAGGCTCATTGTTGTTCAATCGGTCAATAATACCGGTCCAATCGGGCTGAGCAGTGGTTTCAGGGACAGGCCGGTCCACCAGAACATCAATATTGCGAAGTCTCATGAAATGCTCAAGCAACATGAATGTGATTGCCTGTGCCTCTTTTTCCGGATATACGTTAATGCCTTTTAATATGTATTGATATAGCTGGCGTGCCGAAGTCATTTTCAGTGTTTTTTATTCCAATGTCGGAAAGTTAGCAAATAATAGGAACTCACGAAAGTTGAGTTTAAAAGGAGGTTTGTATTTTTACCCCATGGAGGCAGATATTCAATGGATGAAACGGGCATTGCAGCTGGCCGGATACGGTCGCGGAAACGTGAGCCCGAATCCTATGGTGGGCTGTGTGATCGTTTATGACGGATCGATTATTGGTGAAGGCTGGCATCGTCATTACGGCGGACCTCATGCAGAGGTACGTGCGGTGGAGGACGCGGAAGAAAAAGGCAACGGACATTTATTGGAACATGCCACAGCCTATGTCACACTCGAACCTTGCTCTCATACGAGCAAGACGCCTCCATGCGCGGATCTGATGATCCGTAAAAAATTAAAAAAAGTTTTGATATGCAATGCGGATCCTAATCCATTGGTTTCAGGCCGGGGCGTGCAGCGCATGAGAGATGCAGGAATTGAGGTACAAACGGGCCTGCTGGAAACAGAAGGTTTGCAGCTCAATAAGCGATTTTTTACTTCCATGGTGGAGAAAAGGCCTTATGTGATCCTGAAATGGGCGGAAACAGCGGATGGTTTTTTGGGTAGCAGCATAGGCGCTCCCGTCCGGATCAGCGGCGCATTGTCCAACATGCGGGTACACCAGTGGCGGACGGAAGAAGACGCTATTCTGGTGGGGTATAAAACGGCTTTGGTGGACAATCCAAAGCTGAATGTCAGACATTGGTCCGGCAGAAACCCGGTCAGGATAGTGCTGGACAGGCATTTACAGCTACCGGATCACCTTCATCTGTTTGACGGCTCGCAGCATACGGTCGTAGTGAATTACGAAAAGCAGAGTGGCAGCGCCGGAGAACCAGTGCGTTACATAGAAACCCCCGTTGTGCGTTATATGCAGATTCAGCAGGGTGACAACGAAATCGTTCAATTATTAGAAGGACTGCGCAGCCACGGCATTCAATCGGTGTTTGTGGAAGGGGGGGGCGCTGTGATCAATGCTTTTCTGAAAAACGGTGCCTGGGATGAGATCCGAAGGTGTCAGGGTGCTCAGAAGCTGGGGGAAGGAGTAGCCGCTCCACAGGCAAAAGGCACACTTACTGGCTCTGAAAAAGTACAGGATGACTTGTGGACTTATTATTCCAGAATTTAAACACTCCAGAGGTTATCTTCATTGATCCAGATCTCCCAGGCCTTTTCAGCCTGCAATTCGAGCATTTTTAATCCGTTTTGCGTGGTGGCACCATTTGCTGCGCCATTTTTCAAGAACAATGTTTCTGCGGGGTTGTAAACCAGGTCGTACAGGTAATGCCTTTTTGTGACCCATTGATAAGGTAATAAGGGACATTCTTCAATATTCGGAAAAGTACCCAGCGGGGTGGTATTAATGATCATGAGGTGTGAAGCCATGATCTCCTCCGTCAATTCTTCATACGACAGCGAGTCGTCACTTTTTTGCCTCGAGACCAGAGTATACTCCATTTCCAGGTCCTGTAACGCAACCTGTACAGCTTTGGCAGCTCCGCCATTACCCAGTACCAGCGCCTTAAAGCTACTACAAGCTTCGCCGCGACGGTCCAGCCATTCCACCAGCGACTGCCGGAAACCATAGTAATCTGTATTGAAACCTTTGGTACTACCGTCAGCGTAAATTTTGATGGTATTGACGGCTCCAATGCGTTCGGCAGAGGCATCGTCCAGGTCGTCGAGGTAGGCGATCACGTCTTTTTTATGCGGAATAGTCACATTTAGTCCTCTCAAATCGGTCTTATTCTTCAATAATTCCGGCAGTTCTTCCAGTGATTTCATTTCAAAAAGCTCATAGCTGCTCTCTTTGATTTTCTCTCTGGTAAACTTATCTGTAAAATATCGCTTGGAAAAAGAGTGGGTAAGGGGGTATCCGATTAAACCGTATAAATCCATGTTCGCTGTCAGCAGGTACGACTTGAAAAAATGCTAAGTTAAGGCAGGGCATAAGTAATTACAAGAATTAAATGTGACCATAGTGCATTCCTGCGTATAAGACGTATAGTTAAGTGTTGCTTCCAAGCTGTTGGCGTAACTAATTGTCAAAGATTTTTAATTAGTTATATTTCAATAATAAATTGTATTAAACAAAACAGAAAATTCTTTGTATAATAGCTACAAATAAAGTAGAATTACTACCTCGTATTTGTCCCTAATCATTATGAAATGGAAAAACCTCTATCAGTCCATATTCTTGCTTCTACTTTGCGACGCGGTCGTTACAGCACAGGTAGGAGATTACAAATTATTGCTGCGAAGTGGTTCTTTTACGCCGGATAAGAATATTTCAGGCAATGGGAAGGGAGCTACCCTGAGAACTTCCGGGATAGGCAAGACATTTGTGGTCATTCAATTTGAAGCCATACCTACACAAGAGGAGAGAAGCCAGTTGAAAAAAGAGGGTATAGAACTGCTGGACTACATTCCTAACTACGCTTACACGGCGACGATCGCCAATCAGAATAGTCAGAACATTTTGGCGAGAATGAAGGGCAGGTCCATCATAGAGCTGTCGCCTGAGCAAAAAATGGAGCCCGGACTGGCCAATGGCCGCATACCGGTGCATGCAGTCAAAAGCCCGGGTACTGTCAATGTCTGGATCAATTATCCGCGAACATTCTCATTCGAAGAGATCAGGGACGGGCTCAGGGCGCTGAATTTTGAAATGATATCGGAGCAATACAAAGATTACCAGGTAGTTGCACTTAGGGTTCCGACGGAAAGGCTTAAAGAATTGGCGGCTCAGCCATTTGTTCAGTATGTACAGGCAGTACCTCAGGACGACAAGGGGTTGAATAATAAAAGTACGTCCAACGCCCGCGCTAATATTTTGCATTCATCTCTTCCGGGAGGACGCAATCTGACTGGTCAGGGCGTCGTGGTCGGAGTAGGTGACGATGCCAATCCTTTACAACATATTGATATCAACGGTCGCATCATTAACAGGAACTCAACTGAAATTGGCACGCACGGTGTGCATGTGATGGGGACGCTGGGCGGTGCGGGAATTATGAATGAAAGATTTTCCGGGTATGCGCCCAAAGCGACCATTGTTGCCCAGAGCTTTTCGAACATACTGGCATATTCGCCTCAGTATGTACAGGATTTTGGAATGGTGATCACCAATAACTCGTATGGCGGCGATGTCAATAACTGTGAAACTTTCGGGGTTTATGATCTTTATTCTCAAATTTTGGATCAGCAAGCTTTTCAGTTAACCAGCCTGCAGCACGTTTTTGCGGCGGGAAATAGCGGAACTTCTAATTGCGGCCCTTACCCGGCGGGATTTGCAAATGTACTGAGTGGCTATCAGACAGCCAAGAATGTGATCAGCGTGGGCAGTGGGTCGGAAACATCGGTCATTGCCACGGCTTCCAGTAAGGGGCCGGCCAGGGATGGTCGGATTAAACCAGAAATTACGGCTCAGGGTGTTAGTGTGATGTCGACCATTCCCGTCAACCTGTACGGGGGAGGAACCGGCACCAGTATGTCGTCTCCGGCGGTTGCAGGGGGGCTCGCACTGCTATATGAGCGCTACCGTCAGCTGCATGGAAATGGGAACCCTAAAAGCGGGTTGATGAAAGCATTGATCTGCAACGGGGCCACTGATAAGGGTAATGATGGGCCGGATTACAAATATGGTTTCGGATGGATGAACCTGCTGCGCTCCGTTAAAATGCTGGAAACCCAAAGCTACATAAGTGACGTAGTTTCGAATCAGGGGCAAAAGGACCATACCATTGCCATACCTGCCAATACAGCCCAATTGAAGGTCATGCTGTACTGGAATGACCCGGCTGGCGGGATTTTATCCAGCCAGAATCTGGTGCATAATCTTGATCTGCAGGTCAGGAATCCATCATCGGCCAAGATACTGCCAAGACTGCTAGACCCCACGCCTTCCAAAGTCAATGATATCGCGACGACCGGTGTGGATAATGTTAATAACATTGAACAGGTGGTGATCAACAACCCTGTTGAGGGCAATTATAAGATTTCGGTACTGGGCACACTGATCGCCCAGAATCCTGACCAGGAATATTTTATTGTATATGACATTATTCCAAATTCGCTGACATTGACCTATCCCATAGGAAATGAACATCTTAAAGATAGTGACGTGATCAATATCAACTGGGATGCTTTCGGGAATACTACCAGCACGTTTACAGTGCAATACCGCCTCAAAAACAATAACCCCTGGACGACTATTGGCAATAACCTGGCTGCCGGAACCAGCCAGCTGGCATGGACGATACCGGCTGGTACTACCTCCGATAGCGTAAAGGTCAAAGTGATGCAGAATAGTACGGGGGTGGAAAGCGTCAGCGAGATATTTACTGTCGCCGGAATACCCACAGTTACTTTATCAAGCCTGCAATGTGAGGGATATATTTCTGTGGACTGGACGGCTGTGGCCGGGGCGACGGATTACGAAGTGATGATTTTGAAAGGAAATGAAATGGTGTCTGCGGGCATCACTGCCGGTAACAATTTTGTGATGGGAGGGCTCAGTAAGGACTCGACATACCTGCTTTCGGTGCGGGCAAGGCTGAACGGGCACCCCGGCAGGCGCGCGCTCGCGATTTCCAGAAAACCTGACAGCGGAACCTGTGCGGGCACTATTTCGGATAAAGACCTTAAAATAGAATCCATTCTGACGCCGACCGGTACCGGGAGAACCAATACTTCCTCTCAGCTCAGTAATGCAATTTTTGTCAAGATCAGGATTAAAAACCTGGATGATGTGGATTCCAATGAGCCATTAGACGTGGGCTTTGAACTGAACGGCAACCCGATACCGATTGAAACGATTACGCCATTCATTGAAAAAGGGAAAACCTACGATCATACATTCAGTGTTGGTGCCGATATGCTCAATGTCGGAGACTATAAGCTGAAAGTTTACATTCACAAAAGCAACGATCCGGTCACCAAGAACGATACGATTGTCAAAACATTCAGGCAACTGCCGAATGCACCGATTTCGTTGCCATTTCTGGATGACATGGAGTACCTGCCCGTTCAGACGGTCATATCCAATCAGATTGGCTTGCAGGGTGACGGACGTTATGATTTTTCCGCGAATACCGATGCGGGCCGTATCAGGACTTTCGTGAACACCGGTTTGGCCAATTCAGGACAAAGAGCGCTCACATTGGATGCAAACCGGTATTTCTCGGGTGGCAATACCAACTTTCTGGACGCTACTTTCAATCTTTCTGGCTACAATATCGATGATTCTGACATTCGGTTGAATTTCAGTTATAAAAACCACGGGCAAAAATCCAATGCGAATAATAAGGTGTGGGTAAGAGGAAAGGACACGGATCCGTGGATAGAAGCTTATGACCTTTTTGCCAATCAGAAAATTGCCCAGGAAGGTTATAAAACACCCTCCGGAATAGAGATCAGCAGTTTGTTATCGGCGAATAATAAGAATTTTTCGTCCAGCTTTCAGGTACGGATGGGGCAATGGGGCAGAATGATCACCGCTGATTACACCGCCGGAGCAGGTTATAGTTTCGATGACATTAAACTCTTCACAGTGACTGACGACATTCAGATGCTGAGTCTTTTGCAGCCTGCCGCCGCCAATTGCGGACTTGGAAATTCAGAATCCATCGTCGTGCAGATCCGCAACAGTTCGGCAAGGGACATTACCAATGTACCTGTGAATTACCAGATAGGGAATGGCCCGGTCATTCAGGAGACCATTGCCGCTATTTCCAAACGAACTACGATATCCTACACGTTTGTCAATAAAGCTGATCTTTCAGCATTGGGTTCGCGGGAAATCAAGGTTTGGGCGGCTTTGGTGACGGATAGTTACCACGATAATGACAGCGTTTACTTAGAGCTGTACAATGCGCCTGTCATCAGCACCTTTCCTTATCTTGAGAATTTCGAAACCAACAATGGCTTTTGGTACGCCAAAGGAACAAACAGCTCCTGGCAATACGGTACACCTGTTTCAGCCGTGATCAAAACAGCTGCGAGCGGCAATAAGATATGGAAAACCAATCTGGCTGGCACTCACAATGACAAGGAAGAGTCGTATTTGTACTCGCCATGCTTCGAAGTGGCAGGGCTTGCAGCTCCTACTTTAAGTTTCAGCGTGGTGCTGGACCTGGAAGTATGCGACCCTACACCTTGCGATATTGTGTACGTCGAATATTCCGGAAACGGTGGTGCCTGGACACGACTGGGCGCTGCTGGGCAAGGCACTAACTGGTACAATAAAACCTATTCAGGCTCAGGTGCATGGAGCATACAGGATTATGTGCGGTGGCACGTGGCGAGCATCCCATTACCGACTGGCTTTGCAAATCTTAAAGTCCGGTTTGTCATGATCTCGGACGCATTCACCCGCCGGGAGGGCGTCGCGCTGGACGACATTCACATTTATGACAAAGCCAGTATCATTTATGATGAGTCGACAATGGCGCTGCCGGTTACCCAAAATGTAAATGGAGGTACTAATTGGGTGCATTTTACGCAAAATGGAAAGCTGGTAGCATCCATTTACCCGAATAACCAGAACCTGGGCAACACCGCTGTGCAGACTTACATTAACACGTCGGGCAGCCGAAATGTCAATAGCGAGTATTATCTCAACAGGAATTTTACGATCAAACCCACCAACATTAACCTCGCCGACTCAGCGACAGTAAGGCTATATTTCCTGGAAACAGAAAGCGAGGCATTGATTGCCGCCGTCGGTTGCGCGAATTGCGGGAAACCCGAAACTGCTTACGAACTTGGAGTTTCCAAGTACCGGCATAGTGACGTAAATAAAGAAGACGGTTCCATTTCAAACAGCACGGAAGGGGGTTGGAGCTTTCATCCTGCCTCGCAAATCCACATTGTCCCTTACGATAAAGGGTACTTTACCGAATTTAAAGTCAAAAATTTCTCAGAATTCTGGCTGTCAGAAAAATTTGTTGGTAATAGCGGAGCGCTGCCTGTGGAGCTGGTAAGTTTCAATGCAAGGAAAAAACCTGGTGAAGACGCGGGTAAAGATGTACTGCTTGAATGGGAAACGACGTCAGAAGAGAACTTTGACCATTTCGATATTGAGGTGGCTGCTGGCAATGAGGCTTATCGGCTAACTGATTTTGCGAAAATCGGAGCGGTTGATGGGAATGGAGGCTTGAAGACAGGTAGTAATTATGCTTTCACGGATCATGACAATTTGAAATCCGGAGCACGTTACTACCGCTTAAAAATGATCGACATCGACAGTACCTATGCCTATTCAAGAGTAAGACCCGTCGTTTTTGAAGAACAAAAAGAATGGAACGTTTACCCTAATCCGTCTACGGGAGTCTTTTACATTACGTATCAGGCTAACATTGGCGGGGAAATTTCGCTCAATGTTTACGACCTCAATGGACGTGTTTTTCAGTCCACAAAATCAATGGCGACCGGATTTTTGCAGAAACAAAAAATTGATTTGTCCGGCTCACAGTTCGTTCAGGGGAAATACGTGCTGGAAGTTGTAAATGGAAAAGACAAGCAGGTATTTCAGATGTTGAAAGATTGAGTATACGTTTAATCGAGAAATTTTAGAAAAATATTGACTGAAATTGCAGCAGAACGAATGGAATGGGCGAATATATCGTTAGTCTTGCTGAGTAATTATTGTCAACGATCATGATCTATAGAGTTTTATTTACCCTCTTTCTATTTGCATTTTCCCAGGTATCAGCCCAAATCGGAGGTCGGGTTGCCAATTCGATGATCCTGGACACAGATATCGGTCCCGATTATGATGATGTCGGCGCGATGGCCGTCATGCACGCGCTCGCCGACAAAGGTGAGATTAAGCCCCTGGCAGTCATTTCGTCCAATCAAAATGAACTGGTGGTACCGGCCATTGAAATCCTGAATACTTATTTCGGAAGGCCGGATTTGCCCACAGGCGCCCCAAAAGGAAAAGGAGCAAGCTTTGGTGCATTCCAGAAATGGCCGGAAATGCTGGCAGCCAAGTATCCGCACAAAATCGCCAAGACGTCTGACGCGCCAGATGCGGTTGAAACATATCGCAAAATCCTGGCCAAGCAACCAGATCAAAGCGTAACCATTGTAACGGTCGGTTTCCTGACCAATTTGGCTGACTTGCTGGACTCCAAACCCGATGCGAACTCGCAGCTTTCAGGCGCTAGTCTAGTCAAGAAAAAGGTGAAACAGCTCGTGTCAATGGCGGGATGGTTTCCCCAGGGCCGCGAATATAATGTGCGGGTAGACTCGGTTGCGTCTGCGAAAGTTTTCGCTGAGTGGCCTAGTGAGATCATTTTCAGCGGATTTGAGATCGGAAACGAAATCAGAACCGGTTTGCGGGTAATAGCCAATGAAAAACTGACGGGCCCGGTAAAGGATGTGTACGCTATGGCTATCCCGCTTGACAAAAATGATGCAAAGGGACGTATGAGCTGGGACCAGACGGCTGTGCTGGTTGGCGTGCGGGGCGTTCAGCCCTATTTTGGATTGAAGCGCGGAAAAATCATTTTAGAAGGTGGTAACAACAAATGGCAGGACGACCCCATGGGGCCGCACGCCTACCTGACACCCAATATGCCTACGGAACAGCTAACCGCCCTCATCGAAGGACTGATGATGTGGGAAGGCAAAAAGTGAGTTATACAACCATGGATGATCCGTCTTTTTTCAGAATATCGTCACCTGCTGCTGTCCGGATTTTGTTGAGGTCTTCATTCAGTTTTTGAGTAAAAAGGGCAATATCAAAACTATGGACAACGATATTCGCCCCTTCCTTCATCCATCGAATCTGTCGTTCGGGTTCCAGTGAAAAGTGAATGCCGATCGAAAGACCTTGGGCACGCGCCGTTTGAATGATGTAGGTAACAGCCTTTTCAAAATCCGGATGGTCGTATTGTTCGGGAAGCCCCATGCTTACCGACAGATCGTGTGGACCAATAAACACAGCGTCCAGCCCGGGAACAGATAATAGTTCTTCGAGCTTGTCCATGGCCGGAACACTTTCAATGTTGGCGATGCAAATGTTGGCTGCATTGTAATTTTCAACATACTTTCGGAGATGGTCGGGCATTGCTACTTTGCCAGTCAGATAGCTATCCAGCAGCTCTCCTTTCAATGGCCTGTATTTGGTAGCACCCACCAATTCCTGAATTTGATCAACAGATTCGAGATAGGGCGCAACCACACCAAGTGCTCCACCATCAATCACCTGACATGCCAGAAAAGGGTCGGGACATGGAATCCTGACAATGGGTGTGATGCCCAGATGCCGGAATTGCTGACACAAAACGGCCAGCTCCGGCCGTCCCAAAGGCACATGCTCAGTATCCAGAAACACAAAATCTACACCGGTCTTTTTGATGGCAGCAGGCCACATTGGACCGGTAGAGGTAATGCAGGTACCGTAAACATTCCGGCCGCTTCTCAGTTTTTTAAGTAATGTCAGTGGGGATTCCATAGTTAATTTTGCATTTATTGTTTCATCAGCCATATCTCAGTCACCTGCGAGCCGCGCTCCCCTTCTCCACAATTCCAGATAAAAGTCGCCTGGCCATCGGTGGTGGCAGGTTTAGGTACATTGAATTCAAAACTTGGCTGATTGCCGGTTTGAATAAATTCGTGTATCGTCTGGCCATCGTCGGTCGTCATTTTCATTCTGGAACGGAAACGGCCGGTGTAGGAAATCTTAATGCGGTAGGTCGCGGTCGGGTCCAGGTTGTCGTACCGTATTTTTAATGGCTCGTCATAAAGGGTTTTGGCTTGCTTCATCCAGGCTCTGGGTGTTACCTGGCCTTTAAATCCCGTCGCCTGGATCTCATCGACCCATTCTTCGCCAACGAGCCCTACTCCAAATCCAATTCGGGGCGATTGCAGACTGCCGGGATCTTCTTCCCACGTCATGCCGGGAACAATGCGATACCAGCTTTCCGGATCACCGAAATGGTCATAAAACCCACCCGGCCCCGGATCAGTACGATGCAGTAAATGATCGATTTCTTTCAGTTTCTCAGCCTCATCATTCAATTTTTCAATCCGTTCCAATTGATCCAGCAGGTAGGGCGAGTCATTCAAAGGCATATTGATGAGGTCAATGAAATTCCCTCTGCCTGACATCGCGCCATGTTTTTTCATGGTCAATTGTGCGCCAATGCTTTTGTATAAGGAATCCGCCAGGCTTTGACATTTGGCCTGATAATCCGCAAGAATGGGTTCCGTCCATGCTTTTTCCAGCTGCTCACGCGCCTTGCTGATCGCCTCTGCCGAACCTATTTTCGGCGTGGCTTCTAATATCCGGCGGGATTTTTGTTCCAATTCTGTTTCGTAAATCAATCTTTGGCGGGTATAAGCATCAAAATAGGCCCGTATCAACCCCATTTGGAACCGTGGATTCTGTTGTAGCTTCAAGGACGCGCCTTTTTCCAGTGCCCTCCATTGCATTAGTGTAACATCCACACCTTCATTCGCAATGAGCTCGCCTTTCCAGTTTCGTTCTAAAGCCACTATTCCCTGCGCTCCGGATTCCCTGTAATCAGGCCCAAAGAAAAGAGACGCATAGTCGCGCAATGTTTCCATGACCGGGGTTTCCGGGTTCCAGTCCTGATCGCTCCATACGAATTTGTTAACATCATCATTGGTACCTTCAGAATAGCTCACGCTGCCGATCCCATACTGATCCAATGCATTATGGATGGCTTTTTCATCAAATGGTCGTGGATTAATGCTCTCCCGACCCTCGGTCATGGCGTAGGCAAGGTCCCAATGTGGTACGGGATATTGCGAACTGTAATTGTGGGTAATGTCGGGATAATGGCGGATGGGAATGGATGGTTTCAGCAACTCGCGGATCTGCTTCACCGGGATTTTGACCCAGGGTCCAAACACGACGCCTCCAAACCAGGGGTACTCTTTATTGGCATGACTGAAAAAACTGTCGAACCATTTTTGAGTCGGCCTGAAAACCTGGGGCGATACCCAGATCTTAGCTTTCGGATGGTATTTTTGAAGCAATATGGCCTCTTTTTCCAGCCATTGAAACAGGACATCAGGTTCCAGTTCACCAGGATCTCCGGCCGGAACGAAAACTGCATTCAACTTCGGGAGACTTGCAAAAACGATTTCTCTCTCCTTTAATTCCTTTTGTATGGAATCAGGATGGACGTAATTCTTGCCCATATTAGGATACCAGATCGATACATCCAGACCGTATTCTTTGCAGATCCGGGATTGCTCGACGATCATTCTGGCCGCCGGAACTTTCATGTGACGGCTGGTCGAATCATCGTCAGTGCGGGGAGGGAGGATTTCAATGGTATTGGCCCCAAACAATGCCAGCTCGCGGATGTACTGGTCAAAACGTGCAACTGTAAACGCATCGTAGGCGTTGGTCTTTGGTCGGTAACCGAGTTGGTGCCCTCTTACCGGATACGTAGGGCTGGTTGAAAGTGAGAGATCTTCGGGCAATGTGACACTACCTGGCTTTATCTGCATTTTCCGCAACAGCCTTCCGACGCCAAACAGGATTCCTCTCGGATCATTGCCGATCACCAGTACAGTATTTGTTTTTTTAATGACAAATATTTTAAATCCCTCAGCCTTCGTGGCAGGAAGTGCCGCCAGGGCAGTACGATAGCTTTCGGGAAGCCTGGTCATGTCTTTTTCGAGTGAAATAATGATGCTACTGCCGCTTTTTGGCAGTTTTTTAGCGACCAGTAATTTGATTCCGCTCCTCTTTTCTACTTCCGATTGCAGCACTTCAATGCTCCTCAGCAGCACATTTTTGTCTGCGGTAGTGACAAATATTTGTGATTTGGAAAAATCAATGGGCTGCGCGGAAACAGGACTGTTTTTGACTGACAAAAACAGCAGTAACACTAAGATTCTCAATCTACTGGCGGCCATTGATTTTGGGTTAAAGCTTGATGAATATTTTCCTCTTGTAAAGCACATAGGCCGGAATGAAGTTGAGGGCGACAAAAAACCAGGCATATAGCATACTCGCCAGCCGCGGATCAAGGCCAGCTTCGGACATGGCGGTAACAGCATGTTGATTGAGTGTTTGTCCGTCGATTGGAAGAAGGTAAAAAACCAGCGCGAAAATGTCGGCCAGTACATATGCGGTAATTGCATTGGCCCCGAAAATCACACCTGGCGCGGTACCTTTTGTTCTGCCCAAAATATCAACCAGAAAATACAAGGAGCCAAGCAGCATTGAAGCGAAACCCGAGGTGACTAGTACAAAGGAGCTGGTCCAAAGGTTTTCGTTCACCGGAAAAGCCAACCCCCAGAAGTAGCCCGCCGCTGCCGAAAACAGCCCTGCCACCATCAGGTAGTTGCTTTTCTCATTGGGACTGAAACGGCTGATCATCAGTTTTCCCGCCAGCATACCTGTTATGCCGGTCACTATGGAAGGGAATGTGCTGAGTATGCCTTCGGGATCCCAGTTGCCCTGCCACATCTTGCCAGGCAGAAATTGCTGATCGATCCAGGCAGCAATGTTTCTTCCCGGTTCGAGCATTACCTGGCCTTCGCCCGGGGTAGGAATGAGCGTTAGCGCGAGCCAATATAGCACGAGAATGGTGATACCCAGGTATGCTTGCTGTTTCCAGCTGGTATTGAGATATAGGAATGCGCAAACCAAGAAAACAATGGCAATGCGGTGCAATGTGCCGGTATAGCGCAAATCTGAAAAATCAAAGTTCGGCATCATGTTCAGGAACATTCCGACTGCAAATATCTTGACGGAGCGAATGATGATCTTCTTGTAAAGATCACCTTTGGAGCCTGGTAACCCTATTTTTCTGGAATAGGCCAATGCAATGGAAACTCCTACAATGAATAGGAATACAGGAGCGATGAGGTCTGTAAATGTCAATCCGTTCCATTTGGTGTGGTGCAGGGTAGGGAACACGTGTTCCTCACTGCCCGGAAAGTTGACCATGATCATCGCCGCTATAGTGAAACCACGCATGGCATCCAATGAAAGCAATCTTGAAGAAGTGCCGGAGGGCTTGTCCATATAGTACCGTTTAAGGGTTTAATACGGGCTAATGCATTGGAAAGGCTATTGGTCACTATTTATAATCGGCGCGAACAGCATTCAGGAAGAAATGGCCATGGCTATGCTGGTAGTGAAATGCATTTTGTGTGATCGAACTAGTATATTTTTATGATTTATCAGTATTAAAGATAACATTGTGAAAAACTTCGATTTCTCTCAAAACCAGCCTTTTTCCTGTCTTATTCTATGCGCAAAATAATCCCTTACTCACTGATCTTATTTGGTTTACTGATTTTTATTGGTTGCAAAAAATCAGGTGAAATTTCCAAAGAGCAAGCTGAGAAGATCAGTGTTTCGTGGAAGCTGGTCAGCAATTTTATAGAGCCGGAAGGCAGTTTTGAAGCAAAATTTACGATTAAAAATGGCAGTAACTTCGCATTGGACGGCAGTAACTGGAAACTGTTCTTCAACATGTCGCCCCGCCCGATCCATTCCAATAAAGTTGCCCAGCCTGCTGTGATTGAGCATATCAATGGCGATTGGTATAAAATGGTTGCTGCGAAAGATTTTAAATTGGCCGCAGGCGACTCGGTTACCATTACCTACACTGGTACCGAAGGCATTATCAAGGAAACAGACGCGCCTATGGGCCTGTACTTTGTTTTTTATGATCAAGAAGGAAAAGAAAAAGACATTGTTCAGGTTGCCGATTTTACCGTTGAGCCATTTTTAACCAAGGAACAAATATTAAGAGGTACCAGGGATTTAAAGCAGGTTCCAACTTCTGAGACTCGTTACAAGGATAACCTGGCATATACCACTTTGGGTGCTGACCAATTATTGAAAATTATCCCTAGCCCTGTGAAAATGACTTCCGGTGCAGGAACATTTACATTGACCAGCAAGGCAAATGTATTTTATCAGGAAGGCCTGGAAACGGAAGCGAAGTTGCTGATCGAGAAGTTGAAAGCCGTAACAGGTACCGACTTCCCCATTCAAAAAGGATTGCCTCAACCCGCGTCTGGGCCTGCTATTGTATTAAAAACCGGCGCGGTGAATGTGAATGGTATTGCAAAAGAAGCTTATAAGCTGAATGTGGATCAGAATGGCGTGGTGATCGTCGGTAGCGATGCAGCAGGCGTTTTCTATGGCGTGCAAAGTCTATTACAATTAATACCAACAGCATCGTATATCAAAAAGGCCGATTCGGCGATCCTGGGATATGTTCAGGTAGAGGATGCACCCCGGTTTTATTTCAGGAGCATGCACCTGGATGTGGGCCGGAATTTCCAGACGAAAGAGTCCATCAAACGGGTTCTGGATTTGCTGGCTTCTTACAAGATCAATCATTTTCTTTTTTATACCACAGAAGACGAAGGTTGGAGACTTGAAATCGATGGCCTTCCCGAGCTAACCCAAGTCGGTGCGCAACGTCAGCACACGTCGGGCATCAATGCACCTGCATTGCACCCAGGCTACGGATCAGGTCCGGTAGCATACGATAAGGATAAGTATGGCAGCGGATTTTACACCAAGGCCGATTTCATTGAAATTTTGAAATACGCACATGAACGCCACATTAAGGTAATTCCGGAAGTGAATTTCCCGGGACACGCATTGGCGGCGATCAAATCCATGGAGGCGCGTTATGAAAGGTTGATGAAAGAAGGGAAGGAAAAAGAGGCCAATGAATATCGTTTGATCGACCCGGATGATAAGTCAGTTTATCTGTCTGCTCAGGCCTATAAGAACAATGTGGTGTGCGTGGCCAGGGAATCGGTTTACCATTTTTACGAAAAGGTCGTAGATGAGATTGGCAAAATGTACAAGGATGCGGGATTGACGATGGACACGTTCCACACAGGGGGCGATGAGGTAGCAGAGGGTACTTGGACTAAATCGCCTATGATCGACAAGCTTTTGAAAGAACATCCGGAATTGAAAGGCCCGAAAAGCCTGCAGACGTACTTTTTCAGAGAGCTTTTACCAAGATTGGAAAAAAGAAACCTGAAAGTGCATGGCTGGGAGGAAGTAGCATTGACCAAAACTCCGGCCGGGGCTTACCTCTCCAATCCTGAATTCGTAGGCCACGCTGTTTATCCGTATATCTGGAACAATGTATTCGATGTGGACCTGGGCAACCGGATGGCGAATGACGGATACCAGGTGATCCTGTGCAATGTGACGAATTTTTATTTCGATATGTCCTACGACAATGATCCCAAAGAACCGGGACTGTATTGGGCAGGATTCGTAGGCGCACGGGACATGTGGACTTTCTCGCCTTACAATATGTTCACAACCACCGAGGAAACGGCTATGGGCAAACCGATGAAAGAGGAATTTGTTGGTAAGCAATTATTGAAACCGGCGGCCAGGAAGAATGTGTACGGTGTGGAATCACAACTTTGGAGCGAGACGATCAAAGGTAGGGATATGATGGAATATTCGATTCTGCCGAAGCTGCTGGGCTTTGCAGAAAGTGCCTGGACAGAGCGTAAATGGGAAAATGTGGCTGACGATGCTACCCGCAAAAAAATGATTCAGGATGGCTGGAACCAGTTTGCCAATTCAATGGCCCAAAGACACTTACCAAGATTGAAGTACTTAAATGGCGGCTATAACTACCGCATTCCAATGCCGGGGGCGGTAATTGAAAATGGAGAACTGAAAGCCAATACTGAACTTCCGGGGCTGGCGATCAGGTACACGACCGACGGCTCTGAACCTACCGAACAATCGCAATTGTATAATGCTCCGGTGAAGATATCAGGAATTGTTAAACTGAAAAGCTTTGACCTTGCGGGGAAATCAAGCCGGACCAGCGTAGTAGCATCCAAATAGAATTTACAGCGTTCAAAAGCGCAAAGCAATACTCAACCTCACACAATAGATGAACATAGGTGTAGATATCGGCGGCACGAACCTTCGTGCCGGGATAGAATCTGGCGGCGCAATTACACGGCAGAACAGAACTTTACTAAAAAATAAGGATTCACTTTCCTCGACGCTGGACCAGTTGATGGAACTGATCAGGCCGCTCACGAAGTATCCGGTCAAAGGCATTGGAATTGGCGTTCCGTCGGTCGTGGACGTCAGTAAGGGAATTGTATATAATGTGATGAACATTCCTTCCTGGGAGGAAGTAGCATTGCGCGACATCATACAGAACGAATTTAATCTGCCGGTTTCTATTAATAATGACGTCAATTGCTTTGTATTGGGCGAGCATCGTTTTGGGGTGGCCAGAAAGTTCACATCGGTGATCGGCATGGCTATTGGTACCGGACTGGGATCGGGGATTATTATTGATAACCATTTGTACTCGGGTAAAAACTGTGGTGCGGGGGAAATCGGAATGTTACCTTACAAAGATTCGGTGCTGGAAAATTATGTGTGCAACCGCTTTTTTGAGGATTCACTCGGTATAGATGCTTTTGCAGCTCACGAAGCAGCATTGAAAGGTAGCAAGCGGGCGATTGAGGTGTGGGAGGAGTTTGGGGTACACCTGGGAGCTGTGATCAAGGCGATTATGTATACCTATGACCCTGAGGCGATCGTACTGGGCGGTTCTGTTGCCAAGGCAAATCAATTTTATCATGATAGCATGATCGATAGCATTCAGGATTTTGCCTATCCCGAATCGCTTAAAAAACTAACATTATTGCTCTCAGAAGACGAAAATATTGCACTGCTGGGTGCCGCGGCTTTATTGGATAATAATTGAAGTAGTATTGAATAAACCTTAAATTAGGTTCCTGAACCCAATATGTGCCCTCATGCAAAGAAATATTTTTATCGTCGTTCTGATCCTGCTGATCTTCTTCGTCATCTCTTTCCTTACTAATATCCTTGGCCCCATTATCCCGGACATTGTTAAAAGTTTCAATCTGAGCATTGGTCTGGCGGGGTTTTTACCTTTTGCTTTTTTTGTTGCTTACGGGGTTATGTCGATTCCTGCCGGGCTAATGGTGGAGAAATATGGAGAGAAGAAAATGTTGATCCTGGCGTTTTTACTGGCATTCGCTGGCGCATTGTTATTTGCATTCATACCTAGTTTTTCCATTGCGTTATCTTCGCTTTTCCTTATTGGCATTGGCATGGCCATTTTGCAGGTCGTGATCAATCCATTGCTGAGGGTAGCGGGAGGCGAGGAGAAATTTGCATTTTTCTCGGTATTAGCCCAGCTGTTTTTCGGCGCAGCATCCTTTCTCAGCCCCTTGCTTTATAGCTACCTGGTACTCAATGTGCATTCGGAGCAATCGGGTTTTTTGTTGGATATTTTAAATGATCTTGTTCCTGAAAACTTGAAATGGGTATCGCTTTACTGGGTTTTTGCGGTGATCGCGTTGGCCATGGTAGTGGTCATTTCCGCGGTGAAGTTTCCAAAAGTGGAGCTGCTGGAAGAGGAGCGGATTGATGTCGGTAAATCCTTCAAGGAGCTGGCAGCTAACCGGTATGTCTGGCTGTTTTTCCTGGGAATATTCGCTTACGTAGGTACTGAACAGGGAATCGCTAACTGGATCTCTCAGTTTTTGCAAACTTATCACAATGTCGACCCGGCCACAACCGGAGCGTCTGTGATCTCTTATTTTTGGGGATTATTGACCATTGGCTGCTTTTTAGGGTTAATACTTTTGAAATTGATTGATAGTCGTAAAGTGCTGATTTTCTTCACTGCCGGCGCGGTAATATCGTTACTTGCTGCCTTGTTTGGTTCCAAAGACATTGCATTGCAGGCATTCCCTATTACCGGTTTCTTTGCATCGGTCATGTATTCGGTAATTTTTTCTCTGGCGCTAAACTCTGTACCTCGGCATCACGGCACATTCTCGGGTATCTTGTGCGCAGGGATTGCGGGAGGCGCGGTGGTACCATTGATCGTGGGCGGGTTAGGTGAATTGGTAGGATTGCAATTCGCGATGCTATTTTTGTTGATTCCGCTGGCCTATATTTTAAGCATTGGAATCTGGGCGAAGCCGTTGATTACCAACGATACGATCACCAGCCTAAAAGACATATTTTAAGAGGAGTCAGCTGTTAACTTTTAGCTAAATTTGCTAACAGCCAACAGCTAAAAGCTAATCGCCAAAGCCAAAGCCAACCATGTACAAAATCATCCTGCTTCTTGACTTCGCGGAGGAATACAGCAAGAGCCTCATGAAAGGGATCAATGCGTATTCGAAGGAGTTTGGGCCATGGATTTTTTGTAGAATGCCCCTATTTCATCGCGAGACGGTCGGGATAGACGGAATTCTGAAATGGGCACTCGAATGGGGCGCCGACGGGATCGTCGGGCAGCTTTACAATAAGGAAATTGAAAAAATAGTCCGCGCCAAAATTCCTGTCATCGCGCAGGATTTTAAAGAACGCTTCACTGAAATCCCCAACATTACCGGTGCTTATCACGAAGCGGGGCAGCTGGGCGCTGATTATTTCCTCAAAAAAGGGTTCACCAATTTTGCATTCTACGGGTTCAACGACATTGTGTGGTCGCGAGAACGGGCGGAGGGATTTGAAGAAAGACTTCGGATGCGCGGCCATAAGGTACATTACTTCGAACACAAAAAGGCCCGGTCGACTGAACTGTGGTACTATAAACCCAGCTCGCTAAGCCGTTGGCTCAAATCACTTCCCAAGCCCATCGGGCTCATGACCTGCGACGATAACCAGGGGCAGCACATTACCGAGGCCTGCCGGCACGTCGGTATCCGAATCCCGGAAGAAGTGGCGGTATTAGGCGTCGATAATGACGAAATGATCTGCGACCTGTCCGATCCGCCGTTGTCGAGCATTGCGCTGGACGTGGAAAAGGGAGGTTATGATGCTGCGAAGCTGCTGGATCACATGATCAAACACGGTACTTCCGAGTACTATGATATCATTGTGAAGCCCATGCAGGTTATTACCCGGCATTCCACGGATATATATGCGACGAATGATGACCACATTGCATCATCATTGAAATACATTCACCAAAACATTGATAAAAACCTGCACGTGGACGAAGTCGTAAAGCAGGTACCATTATCCCGTCGGGCGTTGGAAAAGCGGTTTCTGGAAATCACGGGGTACCCGATCTACAAATACATTTTCAACCTGCGTATTGAGAAGTTTACCCAAAAACTGCTGGATACCGATATGTCTGTTTTCGAAATAGCCCTTGATATGGGGCTGAATGACAGCAAAAATATAGCCCGCCAATTCAGGCAGGCTAAGGGTTGTAGTCCAAGTGTTTACAGAAATAAGTACGTGGCAGGCAAGTAATTACCAGATCACGACTCTTGACGAGTCCGGGATTACCATTTTGCTTCCGGGCTCACAGCTCCAAGCAGCCTGAAACTCTTTCAAATGCGGTAATGGGCCATTGATCCTGTCTTTGGCGGGCGAGTGCGGGTCGGTTTGAACCTGGTTTCTCAATGCTTCGTCGGTGGTATTCATGTGCCATACCTGCGCCCAACCCAGGAAGAAGCGTTGCTTCCAGTTGAAACCGTCGATAGGGGCAGGTTCTGCTTTTCCTTTTAATGATTTTTCCAAAGCATAATAAGCCAATGTTAGTCCACCCAGATCCGCAACATTTTCACCGATCGTCAGTGCGCCATTGATCTTGAAGCCTGGCAGTGCCTCGATACCGCTGAAATAGTCAATGTATTTCTTAGTCAATTTATCAAAATTGGCACGATCTGATGCTGTCCACCAGTTTTTCAAATTGCCTTCGTCGTCAAACTGAGATCCCTGATCGTCGAACCCGTGGGTGAATTCGTGGCCGATTACCGCTATAATTCCCCCATAGTTAACGGCATCATCGGCATTGCGGTTATAAAATGGCGGCTGCAAAATCCCGGCAGGGAAAACCACCTCGTTATTCAATGGATTGTAATAAGCATTGACAGTCTGTGGCGTCATCAGCCATTCTTTCTTGTCGACCTCTTTTCCGATCTTCTCGATCTCCTCTTTGTGGCCGTATAACGCCGCCGCTATGCCATTTTCAAAAAGCTTATCGGCTTCGATATCAATGGATGAATAATCCTTCCATTTGTCAGGATAACCGATTTTGTAGGTAAATGCTTTCAGCTTTTTGTGTGCTTTGGCCTTGGTCGAATCGCTCATCCATGTGAGTTTTTCCATCCGTTCTGAATAAACCGAACGCACATTTTCAATCATATCGGAGACTTTCTTTTTGTCTTCTTCAGGGAAATATTTCTTCGCGAACAATTTACCCAAAGGCATTCCCAGCAAAGCATCGGTAGAGCGGATAGCCCTTTCAACCCTCGCTTTTTGCTGTTTCGTACCCCGCATCACCGTGTTGAAAAAACGGAAATCTTCCTGGTCGAAGCTTTTAGGAAGGAAACCGGCGAACCGGGATAGTACCTGCCATTTGGTGTAAAGTTTCAATGTTGCCAGGGGAGTGGCTTTCAATAATGCATTCAGTTTTTGCAGATAAGGTTTGTTCTCGACAATGACGGTATCTGTTTTAATGTCCTGTTTGGCTGCAAATGTCTTTTGATCAAAATCGGGGATAAGCTTCTCAAATTCTGCAAAAGCCATTTTGTTGTAGGTTTTCACAGGATCCCGAAGCTCTACATTGCTCAGTTGTAATTTGGCAATTTTCGTTTCGAAGTCCAGGATCGTTTTGCCAGGATTCGGTTCAGGAAATGCCGCCATAGAGAACATTTTGTCGACATGCTTCACGAATTCGGCCCGGACTTTTAATGTGCTGGAATCGGTGCGCTCGTAGTAGCTTTTCTCACCAAGGCTAAGGCCTCCCTGCGCCTGATAAAGAACGTTTACCTTGCTATTTTTCAAATCTCCGTCAACTCCGAATCCTATTACTGACGGGACGCCGACTTTCTGCATTTCGCCAGCAACCGAAGCCAGGTCTTTCAGGGACGTAATGCCATTGATCTTATCAAAATAAGGTTTCAGAGGAGTTAGGCCACGTTTTTCAATGGTAGTCGTATCCAGAAATGACTGGTAGTAATCTGCAATTTGCTGTTCCTCGCTTCCTTTTTTTCTGTCTTTCAGCTGGGTAATCTCTTCAATGATCCCTCTCAGCCGAACTTCCTTATTTTCTTTGTCCAAAATACCAAAAGCGCCCCAGCGGCTCTCAGTACCCGGTATCGGATTTTTCTTTTTCCAACCTCCATTGACATAGCTGTCAAAATCGTCGCAGGCTTTGGCAGCTGAATCGAGTGAGCTAATGTCGAAACCTGGTACTTTTTCAGTGGGAGATTCTTCTTCTTTTTCTTTTTTACATCCCGTCATGACCATTGATATGGCCAGAACGGCAGAACAGAATGCGGCTGTTTTCATCTTAGATAATTTGTTTATGAAGTCGGGATAATGAAAATGCTTATTTAATGCCCCCCATCCAACCCTTGATAGGTTTCCAGAAAACGAGCAACAAGAGGCCGAAGCCGGTAGTAATGATAGCAACCTGATTGAACAATGCAGGCATTTGCATGATGTTTTCTTCATCAAATCCACCCGCAAATATACCAGCGATCAGATTACCGAGAGAAGCACCGACAAACCAGATACCCATTAACTGGCTGACATATCGCTTAGGAGCAAGCTTGGTATAGGAACTTAAACCCACAGGACTTACGCACAATTCTCCGATTGTATGAAGAAAATAAGTAAATGTCAGGAAGAAAGGAGAAGCGAGCTGGCCTGTGACAGCAATGTTAGAAGCTCCAACCATTACAAAAAAGCTAAGCCCAAGTAATATCAGCCCGGCAGCAAATTTGACGGGAATGGACGGATTGAGATTTCTTGATGAAAGATAAATCCATAGACTAGCCAAAACCGGGGCAAAAAGTAACACAAATGTAGGCTGGAAGTTCTGGAACCAGCTGGATGGGACTTCCCAGCCTCCGATCATTCTTTGGGTATGCCTTTCTGCGAAGATCTGCAGTGAAGTACCTGCTTGCTCGTATCCTGCCCAGAATAGGGCGATAGCTAAAAACAAAATGATCAATACCAATACGCGGTACTGCTCCACGCGCGTGAGCCCACCCGCTACCAATATGAATAAGAAATAGGAGGCAGAAATAGTCACAATGATCACACCTGCACCTTTGGCCAGGCCTTGTGCGGTTGTCATATCGATGGTACCGGTCGTTTGCAGTACTATTAAAAACAGGACTAACAATGCAACCAGCCCGTATCCAAGCTTTTTATTACTGCTCGACTGCGCCACTGATTCGGGTGTTGAAATGCTGGCTGGTGGAACATCTCCCAGCCCTTGTAAATGGCGGGCGCTTCCAATCCGGAAAACAATAAGGCCAAGGAGCATTCCAATGGCGGCAGCGCCAAAGCCCAGGTGCCAACTGACTTTCTCTCCCAGGTAACCTACAATAGCGATTCCCAAAAACGAGCCGAGGTTGATCCCCATATAGAAGATGGAGAATGCAGCGTCACGCCTTGCCCCGCCTTCAGGATATAATTCACCCACAATTGAACTGATATTAGGCTTTAATAACCCAGTACCTACCGCGACTGTGGTGAGCCCTAAAAAGAAAATCCCTGAACCGGCAGGGATAGCAAGGATAATATGGCCAATCATGATCACGATACCGCCGTACCAAATCGCCTTTTTCTGGCCGAGAATGTTATCCGCCAGCCAGCCGCCGGGTAATGTTAACAAATAAACCGAAGCCGTGTATATTCCGTAGATCGCGGCACCTTCTGCCGCGCCCATCGACATCCCACCCCGCATTTTATCCAATAAAAAAAGGAGCAGGATTGCCCGCATTCCATAGTAGCTAAAGCGTTCCCACATTTCAGCAAAGAACAAGACGTACAGGCCTTTGGGATGTTTTTGGGATATCGGTGAAGACATAGAAGAGAAGTGTTTTATTTGGTTTTTGGGCTGATTATCGATACGATTTGCTAGTGCAAGATAGGAATTATGGGTAAATATAAATAAACGAAGAAAAATAAAAGCGGCAGCGGGATGTTACTCCTGCTGCCGCTTCATCAAGCAGACTATTGAAAAATTATTTCACGGAGAATGATCCTTCTCCCACTGAAAAGCCTTCGGAATATAGCTCGATCGTGTATTTTCCGGACGGGAATGCAGCGTCTCTGTCATAGAGAATGCTCACGTCCTGATTGTTATTAGAATAGGCGACATCCTTGCTAACCGTGTAACCCTGCTCCTGGCCATTGTATTGAAAAACACCTGAGCCGGTTTTGGTATCAGAAATGGTGGCTCCGGATGGGTCAATGATGCGTAGATAGATGGTTTTGTTATCAGCAAGTGTCAACGGATTTTTTTCCAATATGAAATCTACCCTCACTTTGTCGATCCTTTTGGACTTCACATTCTCGCCCTCACGAACTTTTCCTTTGGACGATACCGCGTATACTTTCACATTACGTGCCCGCAGCGCAGCGGCCATCGTTACTTTGGATTCGAGTTCGGTGTTTTTTGAAATGACACCGGTCAGCGAGTCACTAATCGCTTGTTTACTGGTTTCAAGCTCTGTTTTTACCTGAACCAATGTTTCGTTCTGACTGATCAGCTGCTGATTTTCTTCTCTCAGCTGCGCAATTTCTGTGTCCTTTTTGGTTAAAAACTCTTCGTATTCTTTAATTTTTTTGCCCATTGTTGCAGAGCCTTTGCGCAGTGCAATCCGGTCATTTTCAAGTGATGCTTTTACTTTTTGCAATTCTTCAATGTCTCCGCCCAGTCCCTGAACTTCCAGGATACGCGCATCGAGCTGTTTTGAAATAGAATCCAGCTTGATCTCGGATGTTGCCAGTTCGTTTACACGGGCTTGAATGTCCGTTTCCTGTTTTTGAGTGACTGCGTGCTCGTTGTAATATAAGTAGCCAAATACAGCAGCCAGAATTGTCATTAGTATTAATCCGACTAATAGACCGGTGTTGTTCTTCCTTTCCATAAATGAATGTTTAGGTTAATTAATATCATTTATGGGATATGTTCAAAAACTGTGCCATTACTATACGTAGTCAATGGGCGGGAGCGGATAAAATGAAAAACCCGTTACAAGAATGAACCTGCAACGGGTTTGATATAAATCGTAATTTTTCCCTAAAATGTGCCTTGTGCGCTCTAATCCTAATAATCCCCACCAGCACCGCCGCCGCCGAAACTTCCTCCGCCAAAGCCTCCGAACCCGCCACCGTCGCCTCCTCCAAAACCACCGCCCCAGTTGCCCGAAGAGCTTCCTCTCCCGGAATGGGTAGTATATGGCCATATAATTGGGCCGCCGAAGTTGCCAAAGCCCCCTCCTCCGCCACCTTTGCGGTTACGGAACATTATGATCATAATTACTACAAATATGATCAGGAATATTAGAGTAGGAGGGAAGGAGCCGTCCCCACTGTCTTCTTTCGGATCTGCTTTGTACTCTCCGGTAGCATATTTAAAAATGGCATCAACGCCATCATTCAGCCCTTGAGAAAACTGACCATTCTTAAATTGTGGGGTAATGACCTGCGAAATGATCCTTTTGGCAATTGCATCAGGAACAGCGCCTTCCAGGCCGCCACCGGTCGCGATAAAAATCTTCCGGTCGGTCGGTGCCCAGAGCAAAACAATGCCATTATCCTTTCCTTTTTGCCCTACTCCCCATTCGCGGCCTACCTTAAATGCATAGTCCGCAATGGGGTAATCACCGGTAGTAGGAACGATCACAATCACGATCTGAGAAGAGGTGGAATCGTTATAAGCCACCAGCTTTTGTTCCAGCTGCGCCTTTTCGCCCTCACTCAGCTGATTTGCAAAATCATTGACTAGCTTGGGTGGATTAGGCTTGGGTGGAACATCCTGCGCCTTCACGCCCAGGAGCGAAAAGATAGTCAGGAGTATAAAAACGAGGAATTTCTTCATAGGTTATTGCCCGAAAGAGATGTCATCGGGAAGTTCGTTGATGTCTCCGGACTGGTAAGGGAAGTGTTTTTTCAATTGGAGCCCGGCTTCCTCGATTCCCTTGCGCAGTCCTTCTAAATATTGGGCACTAGCGAAATGGGTCCGAAGAAGATCCTTGGTACTATTCCAAAAATCAGCAGGAACCTTATCATCAATTCCCTTATCACCCAGGACAGCAAATTTGCGGTCCTCATAAGCCAGGTAAAACAACACGCCGTTGCGCTCTGCCGTCTGATGTAAGTGAAGGAAGAGGAAAACCTCTTTTGCCCTTTCCATTACATCAGCGGTTTGACATTTTTTCTCAATATGTACCTTCACTTCCCCCGAAGTTAGCTTTTCAGCTTCTTGAATGGCTTCAATAAGGTATTTCTGCTCTTCTTCGGAGAAAAAAAGTGAGTCGGTAGGCATAGGATGTGAATGCTAGAACTTAACGGTTGGTGCTTTTTCTGAACCGGCTGTTGCGGTGAAATAACCTTTTTGGGCAAAGCCAAACACACCGGCGAAAAGATTGGTAGGGAATGTCCGTACTTCCTGGTTATAGTCTTTCACGACGGTGTTGAAATCGTTTCTTGCTACACCAATTCGGTTTTCAGTACCCTCCAATTGCGCCTGTAGCTCCAAGAAGTTTTGGTTGGCCTTCAACTGTGGATATTGCTCAACTGTTACCAATAAACGGGAAAGAGCGCCACTCAGCTGATCTTGTGCGCCCTGGAATTTGGCGATATTTTCAGGAGTAAGATCACCTGCATTGATGGTGGTTTGAGTCGCTTTGCTACGTGCTTCAATGACAGCAGTCAATGTGCTTTTTTCAAAATCGGCTGCTCCTTTTACAGTACTTACCAGGTTTGGAATCAGGTCAGCGCGTCTTTGATACTGGCTTTCCACTTTTGCCCATGATTCTTTTACAGCCTCGTCTTTTTGTACAAGGCCATTATATTTACCGCAGCCAACGAATCCAAGTATGAGAACTACGACGATAACTGCAATTAGTCCTTTTGACATTTTAATATTCAGTTTAGAGTTAATGATTCTGGTTCAAAGTTGTCCAAAGCTAGCAAAATCTTTAAGAAAAACTACATAACCGGCTCTTCAACGATATATGCCGTAACCGGGCCGGATGAGGGGTTCGCGTAACGATTGTCAGACTTCCCCGACGCCGGCAATGTTGTTCCATCTGCCCCAATTAACGGATGCTTCATAATCGGTCAGGTGACTTTCGAAATACATGGCGCCCCAGGTCCAATTGATACCCAGCTCGTCAACCAGGAACCTGGAAGCGGTTTCTCGCTCCACCGAAGTTAGGTATCCTCTGCTATTTAGCTTTTGAATGATAGCGTTAACCGTTGTATCGCTGGTTTCTCCATGGATCCATTTTGCGAAAATATCACTGTCATTAGACCATCGTTTGGAAAACTCATGCTTGACGCCGCTGGGCTTGAACATGCGTGGTCCGTACCGAAGTAATGTCCAGTGAAAGAAGTCGCGGGCAAGGAGGTTATGAAGCATTTGCTCCTCAGTAGCGTTAGCTGGCTGGGCGGAATTGACCATACCATATATGTACCGGGCAGAAATACATCCCAGTGACAGCCAGTCAGACAGGCGGGTATCGGTGAGCGGATCATTGGTTTCGAAATGCTGCTTGCCTTTGATATAGGTCTGAATGTAGTTTTCAAGCAATTTGAGCGCTGTCGTTTCTCCGCCGGGCAATTTCGGTTCTGAGCTTGCTGCCGTTTGTGAGATCTCATTAGGATCAATTCCCAGCATAGGTAGTGAGGGAATGGATCCGGCTTCAAATTCTTGTGGTAATGTGATCTGTTGGGCCTCAGGAAAAGGTCCTTTTATTTTCAAATGGTCTTTCAACTGATCGGAAAAGGCCGAGAAATTGGCTGGTAATTTGGAAATAGAGAATGGTAAATCGATTGCATGTAGCAATGTGTCCATCCAATACAGCTTGATATCTACATTAGCGAGTTTAAGATTTTTGCTCAATGAAGATTCTATCCCCGTCTCTTCGGGGGCTATTTCTTTGCTGGTGAAAACATATTCAGCTGCATAGTGCTCTGCTAGTTGCGCGATGATCTTTTCGGGCTCGCCGATCCGGATGAGCAGGTCTCCGCCTTTTTCTCTCAGGCGATTTCTAAGGTCGATCACCGATTCTATGAGAAATTGTGCGCGCAATGCGCCTGTTCTGCGGAAGCCTAGTCTTGTTTTTTCAAACTGCCGAAGGTCAAAAACATAGATCGGAACAATTTCATTTGCTGATTTGGAGGCATTGAACAATGCTTCATTGTCATGTAATCGCAGGTCATTTCTGAACCAATAAATGATGCGCTGAGCCATTAACGAAGATGGTAATTATCTGTAAGCTTCATATTTTAAAAGTGCAATAATACGAAATTTGGCCCTGGGTATCATAAAAAAGCCGCCCCGGAACTGTTCAGTGCGGGGCGGCAGGAAATAAGTTTGAAAAAAATATCAGTAGCTCAGAATCGTGAACTCTGTTCTTCTGTTTCGCTGATGTTCTTCTTCGGTTTTTGCATTCGGAACAATTAATTCTCTCTCACCATAACCTCGGGCAACCATTCTGTCGGCGTCTATTCCTTTGGTATTAAGGTAAGTAACAGCTGACTCGGCCCTGTTTTGAGACAATGTCATGTTATACGCATCCGTCGCACGGGCATCTGTATGTGAGCTTAGTTCGATCTTCATGGTCGGGTTATCTTTCAGGATCTGGACCAGTTTGTCGAGTTCAGTGGCGGCGTCGGAGCGGATATTGTATTTATTCAAATCATAATAAATGTTTTCGAGCACGAATGTCTTGTTCAGTTCGAGTTTATCCAATTTGATAGTCACATTGAATGTAGTATCGGTCAATTCTTTTGACAAGAATATCGGAGGAACGGAGCGCCCATTCATAGAAAATGGCTCGCGTTTGCTGATATAGCCTTTTCTTTCTACGAGTAAGGAATAAGACTTGCCTTCTTCCACCGGCTGTTTACCAAATTTCCCTTCCGAGTTAGACGGTAACTGGGCGATTTGAGTATCCGAAGTATCTGGCAAAATATGGATGATCGCTGAATCGATAGGCGTTGCACTTTGCGAGTTTGCTACTACATTACCTCCTAAGAAATATCTCACGACTTTCGGCTTCCCATTGATGTAATTAGGGTTATTTGGATTGAGCGGATTGGTTGGATCATTGTTTTGAGCAACAGTTGCACTATCTGGCTCCTCAGGGGATGCAAAATAGTAAATGTCATCATCTCCTTTTCCACCATCACGGTTAGATGCAAAAAAACCCTTTTTTAGATTCTGATAAAAAATCAAACCAAAGTCATCCTGAGGACTATTGAATGGCAGACCAAGATTTTCAATTGAAATGACTCCCTGTGTACGCGTTGCTGAGAAAAGGTCCAGCTTCCCTAGGCCAGGATGACCATCGGAAGCGAAGTAAAGTTTTCCACCTTCGGCCACATACGGGAACATTTCATCGCCAGCAGTATTAATATCTTTGCCCATATTCACAGGTTTGCTGAAACGTCCCGAAGCGTCCATGTTGGTACGGTAAAGATCTATTCCACCGGAGCCACCTGCCCGGTTGGAAGCAAAGTAAAGTGTTTTTCCATCTCGTGAAAAAGCCGGTGAGCCATCCCAGGCCAGCGAATCGTTAATAGGCAGAATGGCCGGGATAGTCCATTGCCCGCCTACATTGCGGCTCATATATAGGTCCACATCCGGGGCATCTTTCTTTTTTCCAGTATTGCCACGGGCAAATACGAGGGTTTTGCCGTCGGGTGAAAATGCAGGTGAGGCTTCATTGGCCTCTTCCGCAAATATTTCCTTACTAAACAAAACGGGGATACCTTGTGTGGCCCCTGCATCCTGAGAAATTGATATTTTATACAGTCCCAGCATGGCTTGGCCATTGTTTTTGTATATTTTCTCTTTTTTGGAAGATGAAAATACCAACTCATTTCCTAAAACTGTGGGCGAAAATTCGGAACCTGCTGTATTTAGCGGGATATCTTTTAGCTCGACTTCCATTTTCTCAGTTTTGAGGCGGTCGGCAATTCTAAGTATCTCAACCTCTCTTAGTGCTCTCTCTTGCAAATTCTGAGCACTGGCAGTGTCTTTTGCAAAAGCCGCAAACTGGCTGGCAGCTTCCGCATACTGACCATTGGTTTTTAGTGCATAGGCATATTGAAACTTCGCATCGGGACTAACGAGCCCGCCGTCAAGCGCTTTTTGATAATAAGGTATTGATTCTTTGAATCGGTTGGAGAGCCGGTAGGATTCCGCGATGAGGTAGTTGGTTTTTAAAGGCTCGTAGTTTGCCGCGGCAGCTTTCTGGAATCCTTTAATGGCGAGCTCATACTCTCCGTTTGAAAATTTCTTTTGCCCGTCCTTATATGCCTGCATGGCTGAGTTGCAGCCGGACAGGTACACACTTAATGTAACGAGACAAAGTATGAGGGTAAAATAACTCCGCAAAAGTTTCATAATGTAAAGTATAAAATCAAACGATCGACGCGCACAAATGGGTTTTTGAAAAGCAATACTAATAAACAACGTTTGGAAATAAAATTCCGGATATTATACAGGAAGATTTTTATTCAATCAGTTACTTCGGCATTTTTTAGCACAAAATTGGGCTCGGGTGCGCGGTAGACAGCATACCATGAACCATCGTTTTCAAATATATACCAATAGTTTGTTTTAAATACGCTTGTAAAAAAATATACTAACAGTTTGTAAATCAACGCGAGTTTCTTACTTTTGCAGTCCGATTTTTCGGGAAAACTGTTTATATAACAATAGACTGGTAAAGTAACCTAGTCAAAATCAATTTGTTAAATGCCAACTATTTCACAATTAGTCCGTAAAGGTAGAGAGACCATTACATGGAAATCAAAGTCACCGGCTTTGGATTCTTGCCCTCAGCGTAGGGGTGTGTGCACCAGGGTGTACACTACAACGCCAAAAAAACCGAACTCCGCTCTTCGTAAAGTCGCCCGTGTTCGTCTTTCCAACAACAAGGAGGTGAATGCCTATATCCCAGGAGAAGGCCATAACCTGCAAGAGCACTCGATCGTTTTGATCCGTGGTGGTCGTGTGAAAGATTTACCAGGTGTGCGTTACCACATTATCCGTGGTGCATTGGATACTGCGGGTGTTAACGGTCGTAAACAACGTCGTTCTAAGTATGGTGCTAAGCGTCCAAAACCAGGACAAGTTGCAGCAGCGCCAACAAAAGGTAAGAAAAAATAAAAAGTAACTCTCTCTGCTTTTATTAAGTAATTAATCTGATAAAAGGGAAGTAATCCATACTGATGGTGTGGGTGAATAAGTTGCAAAACGAAACCTCGTGTAAAAAAATTAAGACAAAATGAGAAAGTCGAAACCAAAGAAAAGATATATCCTTCCTGATCCGAAGTTCAGGGATGTTCAGGTTACTAAGTTTGTGAACAACCTGATGTTCGAAGGAAAGAAAAGTATTGCATTCACCATTTTTTACGATGCTTTGGCACTCGTAGAGAAAAAGACCAGCGAAAGCGGTCTTGAAACGTGGAAGAAAGCATTGAACAATGTAACTCCTTCTGTTGAAGTAAAGAGCCGCCGTGTAGGTGGTGCTACTTTCCAGGTTCCAACCGAAGTTCGTCCTGAGCGCAAGCAATCATTGGGAATGAAGTGGTTGATCAACTATTCCCGTAAACGCGGAGAAAAAACAATGGTTGACCGTTTAGCAGGTGAAATTATCGCCGCTGCGAAAGGTGAAGGAGCTGCTGTTAAAAAGAAAGACGATACGCACCGTATGGCAGATGCCAACAAAGCGTTCTCACACTTCAGGTTCTAGGGAATCGGAGGTTAATGATATCAAGCCGGATACTGCGTTTGCAGTATCCGGCTTTTTGCTTGTAATTGGAAGGGATATGCGTCGTCAATATCAGTTTACAGTGGACGTTTACAAAAATGCGGCTTGCGGAAGTGTCGTTTGTTTTTGACGTAGAATTCAAAGCTTGCAAGGAGTGGTGATCAGATTTGCCAACTTCTTTTGAATTAAATGAAAAATTAACCTTCTCATAATTGTTTTTATAATCAACAATTTATACTTTTGCGCTCTGAATTTTTGGAAGTACTGTGTTTAATGGTCTTCAAAAGGTTCAAAATGCTTCGGATTGAATTGCACATCGAATATAAAATAACACATCACCATCTGTCATGGCACGTGATCTAAGATTAACAAGAAACATTGGTATTGCTGCGCACATTGATGCAGGTAAGACAACCACAACGGAGCGTATCCTTTATTACGCAGGGGTGAGCCACAAAATTGGAGAAGTACATGATGGTGCTGCTACAATGGACTGGATGGAGCAGGAGCAGGAACGTGGTATCACTATTACTTCGGCAGCTACAACGGTTGACTGGAACTATCGTGGTGAAAAATATCATATCAACATTATCGATACACCGGGACACGTTGACTTTACAGTTGAAGTAAACCGGTCACTTCGCGTTTTGGATGGTCTTGTATTCCTTTTCAGTGCAGTTGATGGTGTTGAGCCTCAGTCTGAAACGAACTGGCGCTTGGCTAACAACTATAATGTAGCACGTATTGGTTTCGTAAATAAAATGGACCGTTCAGGTGCAGACTTTCTTAAAGTTTGTGCGCAGGTGAAAGAAATGTTGGGCAGCTATGCTGTTCCTCTTCAATTACCGATCGGTGCAGAAGATACTTTCCGTGGAGTAGTTGACTTAGTTAATTTTCGCGGTATCGAATGGAATGAAGAAGATAAAGGAATGACTTTCAGAGAAGTTCCTATTCCTGACGATATGCTTGAAGAAGCAACTGAATGGAGAGAAAAATTGCTTGAAGCTGTTGCCGAATTCGACGACACTTTAATGGAAAAATATTTTGAAGATCCAGCTTCGATATCAGAAGACGAAATTCTTGCGGCTTTGCGTGCAGCAACGATCAGCATGAAAATCGTTCCTATGGTTTGTGGTTCTTCATTCAAAAATAAGGGTGTTCAAACGATGCTTGATTACGTGATGGCAATTTTGCCTTCTCCACAAGATCGTGAAAGCATCATCGGAACTGATCCACGTACTGGTCTTGAAATTTCGCGTCAGCCAACGGATGCAGATCCTTTCTGTGCACTTGCGTTTAAAATTGCAACGGATCCTTATGTAGGACGTCTTTGTTTTATTCGCTCTTACTCAGGATATCTTGATTCAGGTTCTTATGTTCTGAACAACCGTTCAGGAAACAAAGAACGTATCTCTCGTATTTTCCAAATGCACGCTAACAAGCAAAATCAAATTGATCGTCTTGAAGCGGGTGATATTGGAGCGGTTGTAGGTTTCAAAGATATCAAAACTGGCGATACATTGTCTGATGAAAAGAACCCAATTGTTCTTGAATCAATGGTGTTCCCTGAGCCTGTAATTGGTTATGCTATCGAGCCTAAGAAAGCGGCTGATAGTGATAACTTCTCGAAAGCTATTACCAAATTGATCGAAGAAGACCCTACGTTGCAGGTTGAAAGTAACGAAGAAACTGGTCAAACTATCATCAAAGGAATGGGTGAGCTTCACCTTGAAATTATCATCGACCGTATGCGTCGTGAGTTCAAAGTAGAAGTAAACCAGGGTGCTCCTCAGGTTGCTTATAAAGAGATCCTTACTAAGAATTTTGAACACCGTGAAGTTTATAAGAAACAAACCGGTGGTCGTGGTAAATTTGCCGATATCGTTTTTGAAATCGGGCCACGTGATGATAACGAAGAAGGCAAAGAACCAAAAACTGGTTTGCAGTTTGTCAACCAGATTGTAGGTGGTACTATTCCTCGTGAATTTATCGCTCCGATTCAAAAGGGTTTTGAAGCTTCTATGTCAAATGGTGCTTTGGCTGGATATCCTTTGGATTCTATGAAGGTACGTATCTTCCACGGTTCATTCCACGATGTCGATTCAGATGCACTATCTTTCGAATTGGCAGCAAAAATTGGTTTCAAAGAAGCTGCTCGTCATGCAGGGTCTAAGTTGATGGAGCCGATTATGCACGTTGAAGTTCTGACCCCTGATGAATACACAGGACCGATCACTGGTGACCTTAACCGTCGTCGTGGTTTGATGAGAGGCATGGATTCACGTAATGGTGCGCAGGTTATCAAATGTGATGTTCCTTTGTCTGAACTTTTCGGATACGTAACAGATCTTCGTACAATGTCATCTGGACGTGCTACTGCTTCATTGACCTTTGCTTATTATGAGATCGTGCCTAATAACATTGCTGAAACAGTAATTGAGAAAGCAAAAGGCTTAGTTAAAGCGTAATTGATGATCCGTTGTCAGAGCAATCTGATAACGGATTCTTTATATAACTTTAAATCAGTGAAGTAAATGGTTCTTTCGCTGGTGGATTGTCGGAGTGACTTCGATTAATTTTCTGAACCGGAAACAAACAAAAAAAGATGAATCAAAAAATTCGTATCAAACTAAGGTCGTTTGACCACAATCTGGTTGACAAGTCAGCGGAGAAGATTGTAAAAGCAGTAAAGGCGACAGGAGCGGTTGTAAGTGGCCCAATTCCTTTGCCAACAAAGACTGAAAAGTTTACTGTTCTTCGTTCTCCACACGTTAACAAGAAGTCAAGAGAGCAATTCCAGCTTTGTACTTACAAACGTTTGGTTGATATCTTCTCTACTAGCGCCAAAACAGTTGATGCGCTGATGAAACTTGAATTGCCGAGCGGAGTTGACGTAGAGATTAAAGTTTAGTTTAAGCGACTTATTTAGTTAAGTCAACAATATAAATTGGATGTAGGTCCGGTCTCCGGAAACCACATCTGAGCTCAGAAGAAACAAAATAGATGTTTGCTAATCAGCGAACATTAGGGTTTCGGAAAACAGAGGTCAGATGTGTAAAAACATCTGACCTTTTTTGCTGATTATCAGTGAGAAATAAATAAAATCTGCTTGGAATCGAAATTTTAATTTTCTACCTTTGCAGTCCGTTTTAAAGAATAAGGGTTTTACCTGCTAATTTTAATTTCAAAACATGTCTGGTTTAATAGGTAAGAAAATCGGAATGACTAGTTTGTACAATGCTGACGGGCAGGCTCTGGCATGTACTGTGATTCAAGCTGGTCCTTGTGTTGTTACACAAGTTAGGTCCGAAGAAAAGGATGGCTATAAAGCTATCCAACTGGGTTTTGGAGAGAAGAAAGAGAAAAGCTCTTCACAACCTATGATTGGCCACTTCAAAAAAGCCAACACGACTCCCAAACAAAAAGTGGTTGAGTTTAAGGAATTTGAAGTGGAGCATGAACTTGGAACTTCATTATCCGTACAGGATATCTTTGAAGAGGGTGAGTTTGTTGATGTTGTTGGATCTGCTAAAGGTCGCGGTTTTCAGGGTGTTGTAAAGCGCCATGGTTTCGCCGGGGTAGGAGGTCAGACTCACGGTCAGCATAACAGAGCACGTCACCCAGGTTCGATTGGTGCCTGTTCATTCCCATCACGCGTATTCAAAGGCATTCGTATGGGTGGACGCATGGGTAACAATCGTGTAAAAATTCAGAATTTACGTATTCTGAAAGTGATCCCTGAGCAAAATCTATTAGTTGTTAGTGGCTCAGTACCTGGTTCAAAGAATTCTTTTCTAATCATTGAGAAATAGTACCAATGGAACTATCCGTAATTAATATAAAAGGAGAAGATACCGGTAAAAAGGTAAATGTGTCTGAGGAGATCTTTGGCATTGAACCGAATACGCATGCGATCTATCTCGATGTGAAGCTTTACCTGGCTAACCAGCGCCAAGGAACTCATAAGTCAAAAGAACGTGCTGAGATTAATCACTCTACTCGTAAAATCAAACGTCAAAAGGGAACCGGTGGTGCCCGTGCAGGTAGCATTAAGTCTCCTGTGTTTGTAGGTGGTGGTCGTATATTCGGACCAAGACCTCGTGACTATGGTTTTAAAATCAACAAGAAAGTAAAAGTATTGGCTCGTAAGTCAGCTTTTTCTGTCAAAGCTCAATCTGATTCAATTTCAGTTCTTGAAGCATTTTCATTTGATGCCCCAAAAACTAAATCGTATCTGAATGTTTTGAATTCACTTTCGTTAGTGAATACCAAAACATTACTGATTCTTCCATCTGTTGACAGCAATGTATATCTGTCAAGCCGTAACATTCCAAAAGCAAAAGTTACAACAGTGGACGCGGTCAATACTTATGACCTGATGTATGCAGACCGTCTTTTGATAAGTGAATCTGCTCTGTCTATTTTGGAAACCCAATTGAACAAATAACAATGAGTGTACTGAAACGTCCGATTATAACCGAAAAGGTAACGGCTCAGGGTGGTCAAGGAAAATATGCCTTCGAAGTGTCCCTTACTTCTAATAAAGTAGAGATCAAAAAGGCTATTGAAAAACTGTTCGGGGTTACCGTGGAAAGCGTTCACACCATGCGTAGCATTGGTAAAAGTAAATCCCGCACTTCGGGAGGTAAATTTGTAAGTGGAAAAACGTCAACTATCAAGAAAGCTATTATAACGGTAGCTGAAGGCGAGATCATCGATATCTACGGTGAAGCATAAGAATAGTTGAGCGATTCAAATCTTTGACGAGTTAATAGCAAATGGCAGTTAAAAAATTAAAACCGACAAGTGCTGGTCAGCGTTTCCGCTCGGCTCCTACGTTTGAGGAGATCACAACAGCGAAACCTGAGAAAAGTCTTCTGGAAACCATCAAGAGAACGGGTGGTCGTAATAGCCAGGGACACATGACCATGCGATATATAGGTGGTGGTCACAAAAGAAAGTATCGTGTGATCGATTTCAAAAGAAATCGTTTCGATGCGCCCGCTACCGTACTAACAATAGAATATGATCCAAACCGTTCAGCGCGTATTGCTCTTGTTCAGTTTGAAGATCAGGAAAAGAGATATATCATTGCTCCTAACGGACTAAAAGTTGGGCAGATAATCGTTTCCGGTAATTCAGTTGCTCCCGAAGTTGGAAATGCACTTCCATTAAGTGCGATGCCTATCGGTACAATTGTTCACAACATCGAGCTTACTCCTGGTAAAGGTGGTCAGTTTGCAAGAAGCGCAGGCGCTTATGCACAACTAGTGGCGAGAGAGGGTAAGTATGCAGTTCTTAAAATGCCTTCTGGCGAAATGAGAATGATTCTTTCTACTTGCATCGCAACTGTTGGAACTGTGTCTAACTCAAGCCACATGAATGTAGCTTTAGGCAAAGCGGGTCGCAGAAGATGGTTAGGTCGTCGGCCACGTGTACGTGGTGTTGCAATGAACCCAGTTGATCACCCAATGGGTGGTGGTGAGGGCCGTTCTTCAGGAGGGCAGCCTCGGTCAAGAAATGGTCAATTTGCAAAGGGTCTCAAAACTCGTGACCGCAATAAGCATTCTGAGAAATTGATTATCAGCCGTCGTAAAAAATAATAGTATAACATGGCACGCTCATTAAAAAAAGGACCATATATAGACTTCCGTCTGGAGAACAAAGTAACTGTGATGAACAGTGCAGCTCGTAAGTCAGTTATCAAAACATGGTCTCGACGCTCAATGATTTCGCCTGATTTTATCGGGCATACATTTGCGGTTCATAACGGAAACAAGTTTATCCCGGTTTATGTAACTGAGAACATGGTTGGTCACAAACTGGGAGAATTTTCTCCAACACGTAACTTCCGTGGCCACACAGCAAAAAAAGATAAAGGTAGAAAATAATTAGTCGACGATAGCTGGTTCTGAACAAGAACGAGCCTATATCTGAAAGAACATGGAAGCAAGAGCTATATTAAAAGATGTGCCTACTTCTCCTCGCAAGATGAGGTTAGTAGCCGACATGATTCGCGGACAAAAGGTCAGCAAAGCGTTGGCACTTTTAAAGTTTCAACCAAGAGCCTCTTCACCAGTTTTGCATAAAGTTTTGCTTTCTGCTGTAGCCAACTGGCAACAATTGAATGAAGACGCGAAGCTGGAAGACGCAGATCTTATTGTTAAAACCGTATTTATTGACGGTGGACGTATGTTAAAGCGTTTGCGCCCTGCGCCTCAAGGAAGAGCACACAGAATCCGTAAGCGATCAAATCACATTACAATTGTGATAGACGATGCATCGGTTTCGGCCACAGGCGCGGATAAAGAAGCAGTAATCACCGAATCATAAGTAAAACGATCTATATCGAATGGGACAAAAGGTTAATCCTATAGGTCTGAGACTAGGAATTGTTAGAGGATGGGAGTCAAGTTGGTATGGAGGAAAGGACTTCTCTGACAAATTAGTTGAGGACGAAAAAATCCGTAACTACATTAAAGCACGTATCCCAAAAGGGTCGATTTCAAAAGTAGTTATCGAACGTACGCTAAAACGTATCACATTAACGATACATACAGCCCGTCCGGGAATTGTAATTGGTAAAGGTGGTAGCGAAGTCGATAAAATTAAGGAAGAGCTCAAAAAGATCACAGGAAAAGATGTTCAGATTAACATCTACGAGATCAAACGCCCTGAGATTGATGCTAAATTGGTAGGCGAAGCAATCGCTCAACAGTTGCAAGCTCGTATTTCTTACCGTAGGGCAATGAAGCAATCAATTGCATCTGCTATGCGTGTAGGAACACAAGGAATCAAAATACGTCTTGCTGGACGCCTTGGTGGTGCAGAGATGGCACGTACAGAAGAGTACAAAGAAGGCCGTATACCTCTTCACACATTGAGAGCGGACATCGACTATGCGATCTCAGAAGCTCAAACTATCTATGGTAAAATAGGTATTAAGGTTTGGATCTTCAAAGGTGAGTTGTACGGAAAGCGTGATTTGACTCCGAGTGCAGCAACTGCTGCGTCTGATAGGGCAGAAAGAAGTGCATCTGGGGGAAACGATCGTGGTGGAAATGATCGCGGTGGAAGAGACAGAAGAGGCGGCGGTCGTGGGGGAAATGATGGTGCTCCGCGCGGTGAAGGCGGAGGAGGCGGAAGTGAAGCCGATCGTCGTAAGAGAAATAAGAATAAGAAGAAGTAATCAGACATTTTCCGGTTTAGGCCGGGTCAAATAGATTAGAATCATGTTACAGCCGAAAAGGACAAAATTTCGCAAGCAACAAAAGGGAAAAGGATCATATAACGGTCTGGCAACTCGTGGACATGAGATCGCTTTTGGATCATTTGCTATCAAAGCACTTGAACCAGGTTGGTTGACTGCACGCCAGATTGAAGCGGCCCGTATCTCGGTAACACGTGCTATGAAACGCGAAGGTCAGGTTTGGATCCGTGTCTTCCCAGACAAGCCGATTACCAAAAAGCCTGCAGAGGTTCGTATGGGTAAAGGTAAGGGTGCTCCTGAGTATTGGGTAGCTCCAGTTAAGCCGGGTACAATCATCTTCGAAGCGACTGGTGTTGCACTGGATACCGCAAATGAAGCATTGCGTTTGGCTGCACAAAAGTTGCCAATTAAAACCAAGTTCGTGGTACGTCGGGATTATCAGGAATAGGGTTATCCCAAATGTATTAAGAACGCTAATTATTTAAAGCAATGACTAGTAAAGAAATAAAGGATCTGTCGCAAGATCAGCTTAAAGAGCAGATCGCCCAAGAGAGAGAGCGCTTACTAAGGTTGAAATTTGCTCACGCTATTTCTCCAATCGAAAACCCTTTGCGTATTCGCGCCTCACGTAAGGAAATTGCAAGACTCTTAACAGAGCTGTCGGCTAAATCTAACCAACAGTAAATCAGTTTAGAAATTATGGAGGCAACAGAAAGAAATTTACGTAAAGAAAGAGTAGGTAAGGTAGTGAGCAACAAAATGGAGAAATCCTGTGTGATCACTGTTGAGCGTAAGGTGAAGCATGCCAAGTATGGTAAGTTTATGACTAAAACTACCAAGCTAATGGTACATGACGAATCAAATCAGGTTGGTATCGGTGATACGATCCGTGTGATGGAGACTCGTCCGCTAAGCAAGAACAAGCGTTGGAGATTAGTAGAAATCCTTGAAAGAGCGAAGTAATCATGGTACAGCAAGAATCAAGACTGTCAGTAGCAGATAACAGCGGCGCCAAAGAAGTACTTGTAATACGGGTACTTGGTGGAACTGGAAAACGTTATGCATCAGTTGGCGATAAGATCGTCGTAACAGTAAAATCTGCTCTTTCTTCGAGCAATATGAAAAAAGGAACGGTTTCAAAAGCCGTTGTGGTACGGACTAAAAAGGAAGTACGACGGAAGGATGGTACTTACATCAGGTTTGAAGATAACGCCGCAGTTTTATTGAACAACAATGATGAACCTCGTGGTACACGTATCTTTGGCCCGGTTGCCCGGGAACTGCGTGAAAAGCAGTTTATGAAGATTGTATCATTAGCACCAGAAGTGTTGTAAGAAATCAAAGTGTAAGTATTTCTTTAAACTGAAAAGAGAATACCTCAAATGGAAAGTAAAAATAAAAAAGCACCAGCTAAGTTACATGTTCGCAGCGGAGATACTGTAAAGGTAATTTCAGGAAACGCAAAAGGCGAGACAGGTGTAATTAAGAAAGTGCTTGTAGAAAAGCTAAGAGCTACCGTTGAAGGCGTGAATTTGATCACAAAACATGTGAAACCTAACGCACAGAATCCTCAGGGTAGTATTGAGAAGCGCGAGGGTGCTATTCATATCAGCAACCTGATGGTTGTGGATCCTAAGACGGGTGAAGCAACAAGAACTGGCCGTAAAGCTGACGATAAAGGAAAGTTACAACGGTATTCAAAGAAGACTGGAAACATTTTGTAGTCCAAAGTCTTAGAATTAGTTGAATTTATAATTAAGCAGTGGGTCGGTAATCCACGATAATAAATTTAGAAAAATGGCACAGCCAAGACTAAAAGAAAAATACGTAAGCGAAATTGTTTCGCAACTGAAAGATAAGTTTCAGTACAAGTCAATCATGCAGGTCCCGCGCTTGACCAAAATCGTTATCAACAAAGGTATTGGTGCTGCGGTAGCGGATAAGAAGCTAGTTGATACAGGTGTTGAAGAGCTGGGTCTTATTACAGGACAAAAAGCAATTGCAACGATCTCTAAGAAAGCGGTTTCGAACTTTAAGTTGCGTGAGAACATGCCTATTGGGGCGAAAGTTACTTTACGTGGAGATCGCATGTATGAGTTCCTAGATCGATTGACAGCTATTGCAATGCCTCGTGTAAGAGACTTTAAGGGTATCAGCGACAAAGGCTTTGACGGACGCGGTAACTACACGTTTGGTGTTAAAGAGCAAATTATATTTCCTGAAATTAGCATCGAAAAGGTGAACAAAATTACGGGAATGGATATCACATTTGTTACTTCAACCAATTCAGACGAAGAAAGTTATGAGTTGTTGAAAGCACTGGGTATGCCCTTTACTAATGTGAATAAATAAGGATAATTCTTAATATAAGATATTTACCGACAATGGCAAAAGAATCAGTTAAAGCAAGGGAGAGAAAAAGACAAGAACTAGTTGCTCGCTATGCTGAAAAGCGTACTAAATTGAAAGCAGCTGGGGATTGGGTGGGTCTTGACAAGTTACCACGTAACTCTTCTCCTGTTCGTCTGCATAACCGATGCAAAATCACGGGAAGACCTCGTGGATATATGCGAAAATTCGGGATTTCGAGAGTTCTGTTCCGGGACATGGCCTCTGATGGAAAAATTCCGGGTGTTACAAAATCAAGTTGGTAAGATACTTTCAATTCTGATTTCAATTACTTAACTTTGCACTCCCGTTTAAAAGGGGTGTTTAAACTAGGCATAAAAATGTTAACGGATCCCATAGCAGACTATCTGACGAGACTCAGAAACGCTATCAAAGCGAAGCACAGGGTTGTTGAGATACCTGCATCCAACATAAAAAAAGAGATTACGAAAGTACTTTTTGATAAAGGATATATTCAGAGTTATAAATTTGATGAAGTAGGTCCTCAGGGAACTATCAAGATCGCTTTGAAATACAATCCTGTGACAAAGCAATCTGCAATTGTAAAATTGGAGAGGGTTAGTAAGCCTGGACTGCGAAAATATTCAGGTTCATCAACACTACCCCGCGTATTAGGTGGTTTAGGTACAGTGATTATCTCTACATCAAAAGGTGTAATGACAGATAAGGAAGCTAAAACACTCAATGTTGGTGGTGAAGTGTTATGTTTCGTGTATTAATATTTTAAAGTTATTCAGGAAATGTCACGAATAGGAAATAAAGTTATCGTTTTACCCGCAGGTGTTTCGGTGTCTGTTGCGGAAGATAACGTAGTGTTAGTAAAAGGGCCGAAAGGTTCACTTTCGCAAGCAGTAGATAGCGATATCACTGTTGAGGTGGAAGGTAGCGAGCTGAAAGTTACGCGTCCAACTGAGCAAAAGCGCCACAAAGCTTTGCACGGATTGTATCGCTCTCTCATCAATAACATGGTGATTGGAGTAGATGCAGGATATAAGAAGGAGTTGGAGATTATTGGTGTGGGTTACAAAGCGAGTGCAGTTAATAATGTGTTAGAGTTACAATTAGGTTACTCTCACAATATTTTCATGGCTATCCCTACTGAGATTAAGTTGACAACTACCTCTGAGAAAGGACAGAATCCAAAAGTAATTTTGGAAGGAATCGATAAAGAATTGATCGGTTCAGTGGCTGCGAAGATCAAATCGTTGCGCAAAGTTGAGCCTTACAAAGGAAAAGGTATACGTTTTGTTGGTGAAGTAGTTCGTCGTAAAGCAGGTAAGTCTGCCTCTAAGAAGTAGTGCGTTGCCACGTAGTAATGTTATAAACAAAGTTAGATAAGATTAAAAATGGCTAACGCAAAAGCAGATAGGAGACAACGCTTAAAGTTTCACATTCGCAAGAAAGTGAAAGGTAGTTCAGAACGCCCCCGGTTGTCGGTTTTCCGTTCGAATACCAGCATTTACGCGCAAATTATAGATGATATTAGTGGTGTAACTCTTGTAAGTGCATCATCCGTTGACCTGGGAGGAAGAAAAGAAAACTCTAATGTTGAAGTTGCTCTTCAGGTAGGAAAGAAAATAGCTGAAAAGGCACAGGAAGCAGGTATTCAGGCGGTGGTTTTTGACCGTAACGGATATTTGTATCATGGAAAAGTAAAAGCATTGGCCGAAGGAGCTCGTGAGGGTGGCCTGAAATTCTAAGTATAACAAAGACTATGTCTACAAATACAAAACCTTCAAAGGTTAACGAATCTGACTTGAAAGAGCGCGTTGTAGCGATCAATCGGGTAGCAAAAGTAGTAAAAGGTGGTCGTCGTTTCAGTTTTTCGGCCATAGTTGTGGTTGGTGACGGAAATGGAGTAGTTGGTTATGGTTTAGGTAAAGCCAACGAAGTTACGGACGCAATTGCGAAGGGAATTGATGATGCTAAGAAAAACCTGATTCAAATTCCAATGTTGAAACATACCGTCCCACATGCTATGGAAGGTAAGTTTAGCGGAGGTTTTGTATTGATCAAGCCAGCAGCTCCTGGTACAGGTGTTCTTGCAGGTGGTCCAATGAGGGCGGTACTTGAAAGTGCAGGTATCAAAGATGTACTTGCGAAATCCAAGGGATCTTCAAACCCACATAATGTTATCAAAGCTACAATTGATGCTCTTTTGAAAATGAGAGCTCCGCATCAGGTTGCTTTCCAACGTGGCGTTAAATTAGAGAAAGTATTCAACGGTTGATCCTTTTTGGATTTTCCTATATCTGAGAGTAATCATGTCAAAAGTACGTATTACACAAGTTAAGAGCACAATTGATCGTCCTGAGAGACAAAAGCTTACTATTAAGGCGCTGGGTCTTGGTAAGTTGAACAGATCGGTAGAAAAAGAAAATAGCGATGCTATTGCGGGAATGATCCGTAAAGTAAGCCATTTGGTTAAAGTTGAGGAAATTTAACATATACGAATAGTATGAATCTTAGTTCATTACAACCAGCTGCGGGTTCCGTTAAAGTAGGAAAACGAGTTGGGCGTGGTCAGGGATCCGGAAAGGGTGGTACTGCCGCACGTGGACACAAAGGAGCTCAGTCCCGCTCCGGTTATAGCCGGAAGGTAGGATTTGAAGGAGGGCAGATGCCGCTTCAAAGACGTTTGCCTAAATTCGGATTTAACAATATTAACAGAATTGAGTACAAGGCCCTTAATTTGGATGCTATTCAAGCGCTTGCGGAAAAAACAGGTGTGACTGTAGTGACCTTGGAATTAATTCGTGAGAATGGTCTTTGTGCTAAAAAAGATCTTGTTAAAATCTTGAGCAGAGGAGAGATTTCGGCAGCAGTTGAGGTTCAGGCTCATGGTTTCTCAGCATCAGCTGTTGAAGCAATTGAGAAAGCAGGAGGTAAGGCGGTTAAACTATAATATTGCTGTTCTTCAAACACAGGTTGTTGAATTTGGACAGCTAATGTAAGCCCACAAGATGAAACGATTTTTAGAGACTATAAAACACATATTTGCAATTGAGGAGTTGAGAACACGTATTCTCAACACTCTTTTGTTTATAACGATCTTCCGTTTGGGGTCTTACGTAGCTTTGCCGGGTGTTGAGCCCGACCAAATGAATGTTTCTTCCCAAGGCTTGTTAGGTCTTTTGGATACTTTCCTAGGTGGGGCTTTTAGTAAAGCTTCCATTTTTGCGCTCGGTATCATGCCTTATATTTCTGCTTCCATTGCAATTCAGCTTCTAACAATGGCGCTGCCATATTTTCAGAAGATGCAAAAGGAGGGGGAATCTGGTCGTAAGAAATTGAACCAGATTACGAGAGTTCTTACTATTGTTGTAACGCTTGTACAGGGTACTGCTTATTTGAACACTACCGTGCCGGATGAGGCTTTATTGGTAACAAGAAGCCTGTTTTCGATTTCGTCAGTATTTGTATTGACTGCCGGTACTATGTTCTGCATGTGGTTGGGCGAGAGAATTACAGACAAAGGAATTGGTAATGGAATTTCAATGCTGATTATGATTGGTATTGTTTCCAGATTCCCAGGAGCAATTTACAAGGAGTTTGTTTCAAGAGGTAGCGGAGGGATTTTGTTGTTCGTGCTTGAAATTGTTGCATTGTATTTTGTGATAATGGGAGCGGTGATGTTAACACAAGCTGTTCGCCGAATTCCAATTCAGTACGCAAAACAAGTAGTTGGTAACCGTGTCATGGGTGGCCAGCGGCAATACTTGCCGTTAAAGTTGAATGCAGCGGGTGTAATGCCGATCATTTTTGCCCAAGCTTTGATGTTTATTCCATCGTTAGGTGCATCATACTTCGCTGAAAAGAGTGATTTTGCAAGTAATGTTGCGACGATTTTTGCGAATTATACAACTTGGCAGTACAATTTGCTTTTTGCCGTTTTGATTATCGTTTTCACATTCTTTTATACCGCGATATCTGTGAATCCACAGCAAATTGCGGATGATATGAAAAGAGGTGGAGGTTTTATTCCAGGTGTAAAGCCTGGTCAGCAGACTTCTGAGTATATAAGTTCTGTTTTAGATCGCATTACGTTTCCAGGATCTTTGATGTTAGCGGTTGTTGCAACGTTGCCTGCTTTTGCAGCCTTGCTTGGAGTGTCAACTGATTTTGCGCATTTCTTCGGGGGAACATCGCTACTAATTATGGTAGGGGTTGTTTTGGATACATTGCAGCAAGTTGAGAGCTATCTGTTGATGCGGAGATACGAAGGCTTAATGAAATCAGGACGGGTTAAGGGTAGAACGGAGAGCGTGGCTATCTGATCAGGAAATGATTTATTTAAAAACTGAGGAAGAAATACAACTTATTAAGGATAGTGCGCAGGTTCTAGGAAAGGCGCATGCTGAGGTTGCGAGCTGGGTTAAGCCAGGTATCACCACTGAAAAACTTGATGCAGTTGCAGAGGAGTATATACGGAGTTATGGTGGTATACCTTCCTTTAAAGGATTTAATAAGTTTCCTGCTTCTCTCTGTATCTCTGTCAATGAAGTAGTAGTTCATGGAATTCCAGGTAGCTACGTATTAAAAGACGGAGATATTGTTTCGATTGATTGCGGAGTTAAGTTAAACGGTTTCCATAGCGATAGTGCATACACTTACCCTGTTGGAGAAGTGTCCAAGCAAGTGATGGATCTTTTAACGGCCACAAAAAAATCGCTTTATAAGGGAATCGAACAGGCTGTCGACGGACTACGGGTTGGAGACATCGGATTTGCAGTTCAAGATTACGTAGAGCAGAGAGGGTATACTGTAGTAAGAGAACTAGTTGGTCATGGAGTAGGAAAAGATCTTCATGAAAGTCCAGAGGTTCCAAATTACGGTAAGAGAGGAAAAGGTATCAGGCTGCGAGAGGGGATGGTTTTGGCAATTGAGCCGATGATTAACCTGGGTACTAAGGCAGTAATGCAAGAAAGAGATGGATGGACGATCAGAACAACTGACAGGAAATTTTCAGCTCACTTTGAACACACTATAGTAGTTCGGAAAGGTAAAGCAGAGATTCTGACAACGTTCGATTATATTGAAAAAGTGACGGCCAACACCAGCCTTATGGTTGAAGTAAAGTAATAAACGCTACGAATGGCAAAACAAGCATCAATAGAGCAAGACGGGGTAATTTTAGAAGCACTTTCCAACGCAATGTTTCGTGTGGTTTTAGAAAATAAACATGAGGTTATTGCGCATATATCTGGAAAAATGAGAATGCATTATATAAAAATTTTACCGGGCGACCGTGTTAAGTTGGAAATG
>NZ_JBDSFX010000036.1:0-6804 GCF_039919315.1 Dyadobacter sp.
GCCGGTTTCTTCATACGACCGTGCCACGATCCGCGTTTGCCTTCCTTTTTTCACAGCAAAAGATACATTCACCAAATGATGCGCCGTATCCACTTCCACGGTCTGGATCGCGTTAGAACCTTTGATCGCCGACGGCAGGATCCTGGTTTGATTGGTGGTCAGCTGGGTGTAGATCAGTACCGGTTCATTGCGTACCATGCCGGCCATGAACACTGAATATCCCAATGTTTTGAAGTCGGTGATTTCAAAACGGTCCAGCGTATTGATTGTAAATGTTTCGACGAAACCCGGCCCGACATTGACCTTGACGATCTGATACGACGAACTCCGGTATTTGCTGAAAAGCAAAAAAACAGCCTGCCCGTCGTAGGACGAAGCCATATAATCCAGATTGGATTCAATGGGGCCGTCGATAGACCAGACACGTTCGAGGTTCGTATCAAATTTTTGTACATTGAATGTACCCCTCTCCGGCTTTGATATCAATAAAACGCCCTGCTCACCGAGCGGAACGGTCTGGTAGGCAGCATTGCCGGATAGGGGCAGCTCTATCCGCTTCACTCCCTGCGCACAAACGGATAATGATTCGCCTGCAAGTGAGATTAGCGTAAAAGCCAGCAGTAAGAAAAATCGCTGATTAAGATTCATGTGCCAACGCAACAATAATGTCAAATTCTTCCGGCTTTACGGCCACTACCGACAACCTGGACAGTCGGATCAGGTCCATGCCTTTCAAACGCGGATCTGCTTTGATCTGTGCCAATGTAACGGTTTTTGGAAAAAGCTCAACTGGAACCAGATTTACAACCACCCATGCTTCCTCTTTGGTAGTAGGGTCGGGGTAATGTTCTTTCGATACTTTGGCGAGTCCGACTACTTCCTTACCTTCATTACTATGGTAAAAAAGAATGGGGTCGCCTACTTTCATGGCCATCAGGTTGTTGCGTGCTGCATAGTTACGTACGCCGTCCCACATGCCTTCACCTTCTTTAACGAGATGATCCCAGGAATATTTAAATGGTTCAGATTTTACAAGCCAATGATTCATGATTAAATTTAGGTATCTCAAAAATTTTGAAATTTCGCAGGAAAGAGTGGCGTTCGTGCCGATCAGGGAAATTTAGGGAATTTGCTGAAATCGGGCTGACGTTTTTCGAGAAAAGATTTCTGCCCTTCCTTAGCCTCTTCGCTCAGGTAGTAAAGCAATGTAGCATTACCAGCCAGTTCCTGAATACCAGCTTGGCCGTCCAGTTCTGCATTGAACGAGCTTTTGAGCATTCTGATAGATAATGGGCTTTTCTCCTGAATTTTTTTGCACCATGCCACCGTGGTTGTTTCCAACTCTTCCAAAGGAACTACTTTGTTAACCAGCCCCATTTGCAATGCTTCCTGCGCGTCGTACTGATCGCATAGGAACCAGATCTCTCTCGCTTTTTTCTGACCTACTACCCGGGCAAGGTAGGATGCGCCAAAACCACCGTCGAAACTTCCCACTTTTGGGCCAGTTTGTCCGAAACGGGCATTGTCGGCAGCGATAGACAAATCACAGATCACATGCAACACATGACCGCCGCCAATCGCCCAGCCTGCCACCATCGCGATCACCGCCTTTGGGATGGAGCGGATCATTCGTTGCAGATCGAGTACATTCAAACGCGGAACATGGTCCTCGCCTATGTAGCCACCGTGCCCGCGCACCGACTGGTCGCCGCCGGAACAGAATGCTTTACCGCCTTCTCCTGTCAGTATGATCACATCAATGCGCGTGTCTTCGCGACAGATGTGCATCGCGTCGATCATCTCCGTTACGGTTTGCGGAGTGAATGCATTGTGTTTATGGGGACGGTTAATGCTTATTTTTGCAATTCCTTCGTGCAGTGTAAAAAGAATTTCCTCGTATTCCTTAATGGTTTCCCATTGAATTGAACTGGACATAAATCAGAAATGTAAATGAATAATGAGTGCAACGGATTTGGAATGATAATAGATCCGTCGGAATAATCTGCGAAATTACAGATTGTTTGGTTTTCCTTCCAAAACAAATGAATAAGATGACACGATTACAACGCTGTTCAACAGAATGACCTGGAATATAAATACGACCGAACTCCTGAAAACGCCACGGCCGGAGCATCCTTATTTTTCCAAAGCGTATGACTTTATGGAATCGTGGCAGCAGGGCCAGATGGAATTTACATTGCAAACCTCCGGATCGACGGGCACGCCTAAGGCGATCCAGGTTACGCGAAAGCAGCTGACGGCCAGCGCACTCATGACCGGAAAAGCATTGCAAATTGGCAAAGGTACCCGCGCACTCGTATGCTTGAATGCATCCTACATCGCGGGACTCATGATGCTCGTGAGGGGAATGGAGCTCGATTGGGAGCTCACGATCGTCGAGCCGTCGTCTAATCCGATGATCGGTTTGTCGCATGATGTACATTTTGATTTCGTAGCCATGGTACCCATGCAGCTCACGGCCTGCTTGGAAGATAGCCGCACCCGGTATTTGGTGAATAGTCTGGGCAAGATATTACTTGGCGGTGCGCCGGTAGGTGTATCACTTCAAAAAGGAATTTCAGACTTGCAAATTCCTGTCTATCAAAGTTATGGAATGACGGAAACCGTTTCTCACGTGGCGCTCAAAAAGCTGAATGGCCGTGATGTGACGGGTCGTTACTTTTTTTTACCGGGGATTCAGTATGGTACCGACGCCAGAGGATGCCTGTTTGTGTCGGGCGAAGTGACCAACGAGCTGGTGGTGCAAACCAATGATCTCGTCGAAATTTCCGGCAATACATTTGAATGGATCGGGAGGGCTGATAATGTGATCAATTCGGGCGGTATCAAAATCATCCTGGACATCGTCGATGCGTTGGTAGCGCAGGTTTTTCATGATCTGCACCTGGTCAATGCATTTTTTACCTGGTATCAGCCGGACGAAAAGTTGGGGCAAAAATTGGTGCTAATCGTTGAAGGCTCAGCGGAGTTGGTCGTCGAGACAGATATCCTGGCAGAAATTAGGGCTCAGGTTTCCGCCTATGAAACCCCGAAACATGTTTACTTTGTGGATCAATTTACCAAAACAGCTACCGATAAGGTGGATAAACGCGAAACGGTTCAACAACTTTTCGGATCATAAAAATGGATAAAACTCTTCAGATACCCGGGCAATATATCATTCGTTTTCAAACTGCAACGGTTGTTCCGGCTCCCTATGCCCATTTTTACACCTTGCAAGTGGACATTGAATCGGAAGATGACATCATGGTGGATTTCGGGATCACGTACACCGACAGGGACGATCTGGATGAGGATGATCTGCTGGACGAAGGCTTTTCGCCGGAGGATGATTATCAGTGGAACGGCTCAGTTCCCACGATCTGGATTGAGGAATTCCGTACGATCCTGGATTCTTCCAAAATAATCCGCAGGCGCGAAGAGAGCGAATTTGAAGATTTTATTGAAGTAGAATTGGATGAAAATGGAAAAAGGGTGACAATCTATCCGGTGGACAAAGAGCGTTGGTCGTATTTCCTTCAGGAATTCATCCAGGCCATTTTTGAAACAGGTGGGAGAGAGAATCCTTTCGAACTGACTTATGTTGACAATGACGGAGAAAAGGAAACAATCATTGACTTGAAAGCATCATTCGCGAAAAAGACATTTACGATCAGCAAAAACAAAAGTGCTTTGCGTAACCTGGACTGGACACAGCTGCAAAAAATAATGGATACGGTTTACAAAGCAGAATTTGTACCTGACAATGCTTCTGATTCCAAGCCTTCCAAAAAGGGTAAATACATTACGGCCGGCGACGGGCTTTGGTACCAGCTGGGCGTGGCGGTGCTGGAAACTACATCCAAAAGCAAGGATCTGGCGAAAATTGAATCATTGTTCAATACATTGGCCAAGTAACTAACTACTCGGCTTGCCGGTACTGACTAAGTTCGATCTGAAGTTCGTCCACGAGCTGGGCGACCCTCTCCATGGAAGGCTGTGGTACCGGCATCTGCAAACTGACAAAAGCCTTTATTTCCCATACTTCGAGGACATCTTGCAATGGAACTTCAAGTTCTGGAAAATGAGGGTTATCGGATGTTAACAGCAACACGCCTGCTGTTTTGACGTGGTTGAATGCATTTCTGTAAATCAATCCCTGGCTCCTCAACAAAAATACATATTGCATTCCATCCTTGATATCGTACCAGTTTCGAATAAATGTCCCGACGAGCAATGCGTTGGGATATACAAAATCGTCACCACTTTCGAACGCCCTGTAATAACCTGATGGCAGATTAGGCAGCTGAAATGATGGTAAACGGGTGAGGTACCCGGGATTTTGAAAATTAGTAATGTACTCCTGCTGCAAGTTGCGCGCTACCCATTGAATGGTGGGATAGCTGCTTGCCCGGTCTTCAACATGCGCATTGAACTGACTCCCCTGGTATTGATTATTAAAAACGAGCGGCTGTTCTGATTCCTGTGCAACCATCGGCTGATGCACTCGTTGCTGCGCTGGCTGCTGATAAGCGACTGGCTGAGGCACTGGGCGTGCAGGTGCCTGAGGCATATCCCCATTGATCGGTTTCAGATTGATCTGTCGGGAAACCTGGCGGATCTGCGGCTCAGGTTGCTGATAGGCTTCAATGATTTTGGAAAGTGGCTGCGGTTCGGAAAACGCGGGTATCCTCGTCTGTGCCGACGGCTGCACGTTCCCTGAATGCGAAACCGTCATAGGCCGTGAGGCATTCAGCGGCAAAGACATATCCGGCGTTTCCCTTAGTTTCCTGAGATCGTTTTTTAGCAAATTATCGACAGTAATGCCGAACGCCGTCGCCATGTTCTTAAGATTAGTAAGATTGGGATTGGCGCGGGCTTCCTCATAGGCGCCCAGCAATGACCGCTTGATAGCGATCTTTCGGGCAAATTGCTCTTGTGTGAGGCCATTGAGCCTTCTGAGGTATTTGATGTTGTTGCTGACGATACTCATGAGATGGCCTTTCAGTGAAAGTACTTACTAATTGACAAATCTTTTAGTAAAAAGCAAATGCAGCCGATTTTACTCTACTGATAAATCTCTTTTTTCGCAGCTTTGAATGTATTGGTAAGCAATCCGCAGATCGTCATCAGTCCCACGCCGCCCGGTACCGGGGTAATGTAACTGGTCTTGGGAGCTACATTATTAAAATTAACATCTCCTTTGATCGAAAAGCCGCTTTTCTTGGTTGCGTCCGCGACACGGGAAATACCTACGTCTATTACCACCGCACCTTCTTTCACATACTCGGCTGTCACAAATTCGGGTCTTCCCAATGCTACGATCAGGATATCCGCAGTCTGGCAGATTTCTTTGAGATTTTGTGTTTTGCTGTGTGTGATTGTGACGGTGCAATTGCCCGGATATTCGTTGCGCTGCATCAGAATGCTCATTGGAAGGCCTACGATCTGGCTGCGACCAATTACTACACAATGTTTTCCACTGGTTTCAATGCCTGCACGGATCAGCATTTCAAGAATGCCGAATGGTGTGGCGGAAATGTAAGCTGGCAAGCCTTTGCACATTTTGCCGACATTCACCGGGTGAAAACCGTCCACATCTTTGGCAGGGTTTACTGCCTCCATGATCGTGTTTTCTGAAATGTGTTTGGGCAGAGGAAGTTGTACGATAAACCCGTCCACATCAGGGTCATTGTTCAATGAAGCTACGGCTTCCAGTAGAGCTGCCTCGGTAATTTCCGGCTCAAAACGCAGTAGGGTAGAAGTGAAGCCTATTTCTTCGCAGCTACGGATTTTGGAAGCTACATAAGTTTCGCTGGCTCCGTCCGCACCGACCAGAATGGCTGCCAAATGAGGTTTTTTTCCGCCTGCGGCAATCCATTTTTCTACTTCCTCTTTAATTTCAGATTTAATTTGGGATGAAATCGCTTTCCCGTCCAGTAGTTGCATTATTTATCTTCTAGTAAAAATTTCTTAATCAATGTTTCCATGCCAGTCGTCGCTTTTTCCTGAATGAATGTCATATTACGTTTCAGGTTGATATCCGGTTTGGCGGGGTCAATAATGTAAATGGGTTTTCCGGCGGGTACATAATGAACGAGTCCGGCGGCGGGATAAACGGCCAGCGAAGTGCCTATGACGAGAAATATGTCAGCTTCTTCGGTTATTTCCACGGCCGTTTCCATCATCGGTACTTCCTCACCAAACCACACAATATGCGGCCTGAGCTGGCTCCCTTCCTCGCACAAATCCCCGGTTTTGAGTTCCCAGGAAGTCATTTGGTAAACCAGATCAGCGTTTTTAGTGCTTCTGGATTTGAAAAGCTCGCCATGCAAATGGAATACTTTGGTAGAACCGGCGATCTCGTGCAGGTTATCGACGTTTTGTGTAATAATCGAAACGTCATAGTCTTTTTCAAGCTCCACCAACGCATAATGTGCGGCGTTGGGTTTTACGTCCGCTGCCTGCTTTCTCCGCTGGTTGTAAAAATCCAGGACAAGCTCCTGATTTCTGATCCACGCCTCAGGAGTAGCCACGTCTTCAATGCGGTAATTGTCCCACAAACCGTTGTTATCCCGAAAAGTACTGATACCACTCTCAGCGCTAATGCCTGCTCCGGAAAGTACAACTAGTTTTTTCATGGTTTGTTTTGGTTAGTTTAATGGTTTTTGCCACGAATGCACGAATTAGCACGAATTCGAATTTCAAATAACATTCGTGCTGATTCGTGCATTCGTGGCAAAATATAGCATATAACCAATCAGATTTTCTTAGCCGCTTTTTTAACGGCAGGCTTTTTAGCTG
>NZ_JBDSFX010000037.1:0-4415 GCF_039919315.1 Dyadobacter sp.
CGATTATCGCAAGTGTGGCCAGTGGATCAGAAAGCGAGAACCAGCTGGCGGGCGTATTTGCCTCGATCCAGAACTACCTATCTACCTTGGCAACTCCGGAAATATTCTGGGTATTGTCCGGAGATGAAGTGCCGCTGGATTTGAACAATCCGAAAAATCCTGGTATTCTAACGGTCGGGAATAACCCTGCATTATCTGCCACATTGAGCCCTGTGATTTCGCTGATTGTCAGTATGGCTGCCAAGCAAATGAACCAGCAAGGGAAAGAAAAATCAATCATCCTTTTGGATGAAGCGCCGACATTGTTTGTCCCTAATTTTCAGCAGATCCCCAGCACAGCCCGCAGCAACAAAATTGCCACGGTTTACAGCGTCCAGGACATTGCTCAGATGCAGGGCATGATCGGGCGGGAAGAAACCGAAATGATCATATCCAACTTGGGCACGCAGTTTTACGGCCGCAGCACCAACATAGCCACAGCTGAACGGATTAGTAAAATGTTTGGTAAAATGGATGTTGAATATACCGGTAGCAACAAGAGCCGGTCAGAAGACCGTAACAGTTATGGCCAAAGCACCACGATTCAGCAGCGTGAGCGGTTAACTCCTTCGCAGGTGTTGGGTTTCCGGGCTGGTGAATTCTGCGGGATTATAGCAGAAGGTAATACCTCAGAGTTCCAAGATATACTACGTGAGCCATCAAGCGTAGCTCTGCCGTTGCAACAGATCCGGACAGCGCCTGATATCAATGCGACTTATGCCCGAATTAATGATGAGCTACAATTAATAGTGTAGGCGTAGTGCAGATTGCCTATGCAAATTCTAAGGAGTCTAATACCCTCAAATTTCTGTTGCAGTGGAATCTATTGTTCCGATCCTTACTAGACAAGCTAATGCTTTGAGTAGTTATGACACGTTCTTCGCATTGGATATGTATAAAATTATTAATAGTACATCCGTGAAAAAAGATCAAAAATGACCCTTTTCGAGAAATTAAAGCAAGCTAGTAGCGAGGAAGATGTAAAAGACGCATATATCAAAGCATTAGGTTTAAAGAGCTATCGCAAGAATATTGTCGATATTCAAACAAAGGAAGTTTGGTTTGAAGCCAAGCATAATGCAAGAAAGACGTTGTATGAAATGTTTACACAATTAATGCATTATGTGCAACAGGCCTTAAATCAGGGCAATGAGATACCGCCCTTCTTAGTAGTGATGGATACCCAAAAAGCGGCCATCATGAAGAGTTTGGATGTCTTGCCATTTCTGGCAAAAAAAACCATCAAATGGGGTAAATCTGCAAGTGGATATACACCTGAGGCACTTGACGCAATATCAGCGCATATAGGAACTTTCTTTGTTTCTTTCAAAATAGAAAATGATGAAGAAGAGTTTATTAACACTGTAAAGAATGCGATTAGAAATGGAGATATCATTCGCACTCAAATCACACCAGATAATCTTAAGCAGGTGTTTGATAAATGGGTAAAAATGATCGGAAGAGAAATAAGTGGAAAATTCGGTGAAACTGACCACCTCAATTCGGTTTAAACTGACCACCCGTTCCGCGTGAAATTGACCACCCCAATTCGGAGTAAACTGACCACCTGAATTCGGAGCAAACTGACCACCCCGAAGAGCAAAAAATGCTGTAGAATCAACCCCTACTTTTGACGCGAACCAATCGCGTGAAGTATGGCCAATTCGACAATCAGCATGAGTAAAATAAGACAGATCCTAAGAATGTACAGCCAGGGCCGCAGCAAGCTTTCAATAGCAGCCCAAACTGGTGTGTCCCGCAATACAGCAAAGAGGTACATGGCTACTTTTGATGCGAGCGGGCTAACCTTCGAACAGGTCAATACGCTGAATGACAAGGAGCTGGACGACTTCTTCGGAACGGTTAAAGAACAGCCCCCCAAAGACAGGTTACTGAACCTGCAACGTTGTTTTCCAAACATCGATAAAGAGCTTAAGCGGACTGGTGTCACGCGCCATATGCTTTGGGAAGCCTATAAAAAGGAGTTTCCCGATGGTTTTGGATATACCCAGTTTTGCTTCCACCTGACCAATTGGAAGGCCCGGGTAAACCCTGTGATGCACCAGGACCACAAGGCGGGCGATAAGCTGTATATTGATTTTGCAGGCGTTAAACTAAGTATTGCAGATAAGCAGACCGGTGAATTAACTGAGGTTGAAGTGTTTGTGGCTATCCTTGGGGCCAGCCAGCTTACATATGTGGAAGCGGTCAGCAGCCAGCAAAAAGAAGACCTGATCGCAGCCTGTGAAAATACGTTTCACTATATCGGTGGCGTACCGGCAGCGATTGTTCCGGACAATCTTAAAGCAGCTGTTATAAAAAGCAATAAATACGAACCAACACTCAACGAAGCTTTTGCTGACTTTGCCGATCACTATGGGACTACCATATTGCCTGCCCGTGCTTATCGGCCAAGAGATAAGGCGTTGGTGGAAGGGGCTGTTAAAATCGTTTACAGCCGCATTTACGCCCCTTTGAGGAAGCAGATTTACAGCTCACTCTCTGAGCTAAACGCAGCCATATGGATTGCCCTTGAGACCCATAACAACCAACTGTTACGGGGCCGTAATTACAGCCGCAGGCTCCAGTTTGAAGAAATAGAACGCTCTGCATTGGCACCGCTCCCTGTTCTCCGATATGAATTTAAGAAGCAACTACATGCCACTGTGATGAAAAACGGGCATGTCTGCCTGAGCGTTGACAAGCATTATTACAGCGTGCCTTACCGGTTTATTGGTAAGAAGATCAAACTGCTGTTTTCCAATTCTTTGGTTGAAGCCTATTACCATTACGAGCGCATTGCCCTGCATAAACGCGTCAAAAGCCCCTACAATTACTCTACCGATAAAGAACATCTGGCCAGTACACACCGGTTCGTAACCGACTGGACACCAGACCGGTTTTTGGAATGGGCTTCCTCAATCCACGAAGACGTCAGGTTGTATATCCATAAAATCCTGGAACGTAAACAACATCCCGAACAGGCTTACCGGTCTTGTGTGGGCATCTTATCCTTCGCTAAAAAGGCTGGTGAACAAAGGCTTATCAGTGCGTGCCAAAGGGCACTCAGCTATGGTATTTACAACTACAAAACGATCCAGACAATACTGGAAAAGAATATGGACCAATATGAAGACAGCCTGTTTGCAGACGAATTGCCCATGCCCCATCATGATAATATCAGGGGCGAAGACTATTACCAATAATCCTTTAAACAAATAATACAATGAACACAGACACATTGGAGAAGTTACGCAAGCTCAAATTCCATGGCATGTTCCATGCCTTTAAAAGCAGCTTGGAAAGCGGAAAAACCGATGATTACACCGCCGATGAGCTTTTAGCCCATCTGGTTGATGCTGAATGGGATGACAGGCATAACCGACGTGTGGAGCGGCAGATAAATTATGCCAGGTTCCGCTATAAGGCAATGGTCGAAAATATCCATTACCATGCCGACCGGAGCATCGAACGTAACCAGATCATGCGCCTGGCCGAATGCTCTTTCATTGCCCGTAACGAGAACCTGTTGATCACAGGCAGTACCGGGATCGGCAAAAGCTATGTGGCATCCGCCATTGGTCACCAGGCCTGTATCCTGGGCTACCGCGTTCTATATGCCAGTACACCTAAGTTATTCGCCCGCTTGAAGATGGCCAAGGCCGATGGGTCCTACATCAAGGAAATTGCAAAGATAGAACGGCAGCACCTGCTGATCCTTGATGACTTTGGGATCCAACCTTTCGATGCCCAGAGCCGGGCAGCCCTGATGGAAATAATCGAAGACAGGCATGGCAAGACATCGCTGATTATTACTTCCCAGCTACCAGTGAGCAAATGGCATGAAGTGATCGGAGAAAAAACCATCGCTGATGCGATCCTGGACCGGATTGTACATGACGCACATCGGGTAGAGCTCAGGGGGGAATCGATGAGAAAAAAACGAAAAATGGAGCCTGAAAACAGCTACCAATAAAAACACATTTTATTTACTAATTTTGAAACCGCTTCTACAGCATTTTTTGCCTTCGGCCGCCAGTTAATCAGGTGGTCAATTTGCCACGGAATCAGGTGGTCAACTTCTCCGAAATACCCAACAACTGTAATAATTTGGTCAAGACTTGTCCCATTCAATGCAAACTGCACAAAGTTCACATTGCCTCAATTTATGGATCTTGTTTGCCTTTACTACATGGAGGAGAAATTTACGGTAAAGGATATCATTCGTGCCTGCTCTCATATGTTAGGAGGCGTACATACCAGAAACCCTGAAAATGACAGAGAGAAGCTTCTTTGTGATTGGTTCGAGAACTCGGGGGTGGAACTCGGTTACGAGTTTGACCTGGATTTAGAAAAATTTGGGTTTATCTTAAAAT
>NZ_JBDSFX010000038.1:0-64609 GCF_039919315.1 Dyadobacter sp.
GATCACAAAAAATAGCGCAACGACCGGTTTGGTGAGGCCTTCTTTGTAAGAATAATAGTCGCCCAACCTTTTTAGCACCGGTTTAAGCACTTTCAGCATTAAAAAAACGTAGGATGCGGCCAGTATAATGGTATAAACCGAACTGATAAATGAGCCCGCTTTGACAATGGCGATAACCGCAGCAAGGATACACCAGGCGGTAATGTCGTCTGTCGCCGCGCAGGTAATGACCATCGTGCCTAGTTTGGTGCGCGACAATCCGCGCTCTTGTACAATGCGCGCGAGCACTGGAAAAGCGGTGATACTCAATGCGATTCCGATGAACAATGAGAAAGAAAGAAAGCTGATGCCATCCGGTGCGAACTGCTGGTAAATGTACAGTGCCACACCTACGCCAAGCGCGAAAGGAAGGATAATACTGGCGTGGCTGATCACAATTGCTTCCTGCGCTTTGGATTTTAACACTTTGAGGTCCAGCTCCATACCAATGATGAACATGAAGAGGATCAGACCTACCTGGCTGAGGAATTGCAGGTTACCCAATGATTGGGTAGGGAATAGGAACGCGGAAAAACCAGGAAAGACCATGCCCACCAGCGATGGACCGAGGAAAATCCCCGCCGCAATTTCTCCGATCACCGTCGGCTGCCCGATGGATTTACAGATCCAACCGAAAATGCGTGCAACAATGATGATGGTAATGATTTGGAGGAGGAGAATGGCAAGCGGGTGGGTGATATTGTGGCCGAAGGTGTCCAAAAACTGGTCCCAGGAGGAACCGACAATGGCTTTGCTATGGGCTTGGGTACTGGCTGTTTCGAGTAGTGTGCCCTGTCTGATGAAAAAGTACAGCAGGGCTGAAAAGGCACCAATGGTAATCGTGTAAAAGAGTACGTTGCGAATATTCTTCATTTTTCCGGATTGGAGTGAAAACCGCAAAATACTATAATTGACAAGACTTGCCAAGTCTCCAAGACTTGGTAAGTCTCGCTCGGGAATCCCATTGTTACCTATTTATTAAAACAGCGTCTCAATAGGAAACAATAATCTAACATGTCCAAGCACTTTGAGTCTCCTCTGGAAGAGGGTTGCTACTATCATATCTTTAACAGAGGAAACAACGGCAATAATCTGTTCTATCAAAGTAAAAACTACATTTACTTTTTGAGAAAATACGATGCATATCTGTCTGACTATATTGAAACATATTCTTACTGCCTAATGCCAAACCACTTTCATATACTAATAAGAGTTAAGGATAGGCAAGAATTTAAGATCAAAGAAAAGGAATTCCCCAAAGCTGTCGATATGGAACGTTTCACAACAGAAGAATTGATCAGCGAGCTGTTCAGGCGCTTTTTTATGAGCTATTCGAAAGCCATTAATATTCAGGAAGGAAGGACGGGGAGTTTGTTTCAAAAGATTTTCCGTCGAAAGAAGGTTGACAATGATCTCTATTTCACGAGATTGGTTCATTACATACATCATCAGCCGGAGCATCATGGGTTTAGTGACTGGGACTATAAAAGTTACCTTTGGAGTTCGTATCGTAGGTTGTTGATAGATACTAAGACGAGCTTGATGAAGGTAGAAATGATGGATTGGTTTGGAGGTAAAGAAAAATTTTCAAAATTCCATGAACTGTCCTTCGACAAAAAAGTAATTGAGCATTTGATTGTTGAGGAGGATTGAAAAAAGACTTGGCAAGTCTTGAAGACTTACCAAGTCTACTTTCTCCTAACTCCACAACCGATCATGCGATCGCTTGTCATTCCAATCAGGCGTGGGCGCAAAATAGCTTTTGTCTTTTGGATTGAGGTGTTTTTTAACTTCTTCGTCAACCAGCTCGATGCCAAGTCCTGGTGCGTCCAGCGGAACCGGTGCGTAGCCTTTGTCGATCAGCTTGCGGCCGTCGGTTGTTTTCACAAGGCTTTCCCACCATGGAACATCTACCGAATGGTGTTCAAGCGCGAGGAAGTTTTGAGTGGCAGCTGCGCAATGGACATTGGCCATAAAGCTCACAGGTGTACCTGCAAAGTGCATGGCCATCGCGATACCGTGGTCTTCGGCGAAGTCACCGATGCGTTTGGTTTCCAATAACCCGCCGGAAGATGCAAGATCCGGGTGGATAATGTCTACCGCACGTTTCATGATCAGGTCTTTGAATCCTTCTTTCAGGTAAATGTCCTCGCCAGTCAATGTCGGCGTTTCCAGTGCGTCGGAAATGGTTTTCCATTGATCGGTATACTCCCAGGGAACCATGTCTTCCAGCCAGGCGAGGCGGTATTTGTCCAGTGCTTTTCCAAGACGAATACCATTATTTAAGTCAAAATGGCCGTAATGGTCGGTGGAGAGTGGAATTTCGTAGCCAACTACGCTGCGAACGTCTTCCACGACTTTCGCCATTTCATCCAATCCTTTCGGCGTAATCTGAATGGCAGTGAATGGGTGCTTGGTATTGGCATAGGAGTTGTAATCACCGGCCCATTGTGAAAAGCCGCCACCCCAAACCTTGTTATTCACCACACTGTTTTCCTTGTTCCGCAACATACCAATAGACACGTCCATTTTCAGCCAGGTATACCCCTGGTCCTGGGTACGGAATTTGATTTTCTGTTTAAATTCATTGAGGTCATCCGATTCAGGCGTGTCAGCATAAAGCCTTACCTTATCGCGGTAACGGCCTCCCAGCAACTGCCAGCAAGGTACGCCGTACGCTTTTCCGCAAAGGTCCCAAAGCGCCATTTCAACCCCGCAAACACCTCCCGCCTGGCGACCATGGTAGCCAAATTGCTTAATAGACTTGAAAAGCATCTCGACATTACACGGATTTTGACCAATAATGTGACTTTTCAAAAACAATGCATAACGCTCGTCAGCACCGTCGCGCACTTCTCCCAAACCATAAATTCCCTGGTTGGTATCAATGCGGATAATAGGTGTACGGCCTACATTCTGAACAATGCAGTACCGTAAATCAGTGATTTTAAGCTCAGAGGGTTTAGAAGCTCGGTTCACCTTTGAAGTTGCCTGCGCAATAGTATCCTCAGTCGACATGGACATAAAACCGCCCAATGCAATACCGCCTACTGCTGTTTTTCTAAGAAAGTTCCGGCGGCTGTCCTTGGTCGCCCGATCATTAATTTCGGCCAAAGTAGCTTCCTTTTCCGCTTGCTCTACTTGTTTGTTGGAAGCAATGATGTCTTTTAGGATGTTTTTCATTGTTGTAAATTTTTGTGGTGAAGAATTTCGAAATTGAGAACCGATGATGTTAATTTTTGGGTGACAAGTCAGTCCTCAATAATTCCGCTCTTTCAAATAGTCATCTAGCTCTTTCTTCGTCATCGGCAACTTGCCCGGGTAATTGTTAACCCAGTTCAAAAAGTCCTTTGAAATTACATCAGACCATTTTGTATCGATTTCGCCAGGCGTGTACTTACCTTCCCGCAGCCGCAGGTGACCAAATTCGTCGCGCAATGCGGTTACCTCAGAAGTGAGTACCAGTTCCTCCACCAAATGGGCCGGAATGAAGATCGTCCCGTACTTTTTCGCTAGTACCACATCACCGGGAAGCACCGTTGCACGACCAATGCGGATAGGCGTATTGATGTTAGAAAGCATCATTTGCTGAATGTAAGAAGGATCCTGCCCCTTCATCCATGCATTGAAACCTTTGATTTCACTCAGCCCTTCCACGTCCCTCACAGAGCCGTAAAATATCACCCCGCGTTTGGATTTGGCATAAATGGAGTTTCCGAGGTTATCGCCGATCAAAGTTCCGTCCGCGATTTTTCCATAACCATCGGCCACGTACACGTCACCTTCTTTCAACACGTCGATGGGCCAGGAGTTGGTCCCGCCCGTTTGTACGCGGCCTTCTTTTTTACCTGTTTCTTTGACGAGATCAGCCAAATCAGGACGCAGGGGCACATACTGGGCGGTCACTACCCGGCCTGTCATGGAGCTGTCGGTATGAATGAGCTGCCATTCGCCTTCAAACTGGTTATGATAGCCCTTGTTTCTCAGAACACCCCATGCTTCTTCCATGGAAATGTTCTTTAATCTTGCCAAAATGGCGTCAGAAACCTTCGGACGCCCGTCGGGTGAGCGCTCGCCCTTCCATGCGGAGGTGTAGGCTTTGATCTGATCAGGAGTGGGGGAAATCGATTGTGCGTTCGAAACGAATCCCAAAAGCACAAGCGCTCCCGCAAACAAATTTTGTTTAAGCATAAAAGAAAAATTAAGGGTTAAGGATTATGGATTATTATTTGTCCCAAAATACCGGCGTACCCAGCTCGTCTGCACCCATTCTTGCTACTGCTTCCTTGTAATTAGCCTCATTAACAGACTTTTCTCTAACCGGGTATACCAGTCTTTTTATAAAGTCTTTCACCGAAGGATCTTTGCCGGGATAAGTGTTCACCGGCAGGGTAGGGAAGCCGCTCCTGCGGAAATTCGCCCACGCTTCGGAACCATTCAGAAAGGACGAAACCCAGTACTGGTTATTGATTTGTTCCAATGCTTTTGCGGGAGCAAATGGGTTCGCAGTCAGATATTCATCCTGGCTGGCTGTCGGAATAGTTGCCAACACATCGTATGTGGCCATTTGTGCCATATGCGCTTTAACCCCGGCTTCGTAAAGCGCTTTCACATCACCGGTAGCCCAGCCTCTCTGCACCGCTTCGGCCAGTAAAAGAGAAGTTTGCGAATAGGTAATAAAAAACTCAGGGGCATCGATTTTCCCTGTTGTCCGGCGGTTGATCTGCGAATATTTAAATGCCGAACCGATCTTTCCCGGAAATCCTGGCGCACCGGTGAGGGTTGATTCATTGTAGCCATAAGGCATCCCTTCCTGGCTAGCCGGCGTTGTATCTTCTGCTCCGGCGGTCGCAATCGGGTTGCTGGGTGTTTCATACTTCACGGCAATCACTTTCAGTCGCGGATCTTTGGTCGTTTTCAGGAAATCCACAAATGCTTTGCCGAGGTATACATTGGCTCTTTCCGTTCCCTGAAAATAGCCAGCCAATGGATGGTTAAATGTGCTGTTGAAGGCGATCAGCGCATTATCAGCATTGGAACTTTGCAGTCCGCCTGCTGCTGCATCGGTCGCTTTGGCTACGTATTGTTTTGCTTTGGCCGCATCGATTTTGGAATAGCGCATGGCTGCACGTAGCAGCAATGAATTGCCCAATTTTTTCCATTGTGCAATATTCCCTTTGAAAAACAAATCCCCGCTTTCAATTGGCTTGGAAGCGTCCAGTGCCTTGGTACCTTCTTCCAGCTCTTTCAGAATGTCCTCGTAAATGGCTTTCTGATCGTCATATTTGGGCAAATTGATCCCTTCCAAAAATGCTTTTCCAGCTTCAAAATAGGGTACATCTCCATAAGTATCTACCAAAACCATAAATACATACGCCTTCCATACGCGCGACATATTGTAGAGGTTAGCGCGCGCAGGATTGTCTTTCGTTTGGGCGATAACGGTGGTTAACAGGTTTACCGGGCCGTTTTGCAGGTACAGCGAGTTGAAATTTGCATTGGAATTCGGATCGTAAACCGTATTGTGATTGCCGCCTTCCATAACACCGGTATAAGGTGAGTTGATTTGCTGTACAATCTGCATTTGATAAAACTGCGTAGCGATAGCGGACCCGAATTCAGCATTGGAAAAAAGGTAAATCGGATCAACGCTCGTAGCGAGAACAGGATTTTTGTTCACGTCTTCAAAGCCTTTATCGCAGGAGCTGGCACCAGCAAGGACTGCAATGCTTGTGATATATATGAATATTCGCTTCATGAATTTAATAATTTTGAATGACTGAATGACTGAATGAGTGAATGAGTGAATACTTTTCTTTTTCTATTGTCCCTCTCGTCCCTTTGTTCCTTTTTTTACAATTTAAGGTTCAGATTGAGCCCGTAGCTTCTGGTAGTAGGGAGCGTATGGGTTTCTATTCCCTGTAAATTGTCTGAGGCGGATACCTGTGCTTCGGGGTCGAGGTTATCGATGTATTTCTTGATCATCAGCACATTGTTACACATCGCAGAGATGGTCAGGCCTTTGATGAATGTCTTATCTCGAAGGAACCGTGAAAGATCGTAGCCTACTGTAATGCTTCTCCAACGCACAAATGCGCCATTGTAGACAAACGGGGTAGCTATACCAGTACTTCTGTAAGCCGTGTAAAATTGTTCAGCTTCCACTTTTGTTGCATTGGGAGTGCCATCGGCGGCAACACCATCCAATAGAACGCCACCTTCTCTGCCCACCAGTGATGGTTTTGACAATCCTTCGCGCAAGAAATTCAGGTTAGAATTTGAAAGGACCTTGTTTCCTGCTTTAAAATCTATCTGGGTTCCAATGCGGACACCTTTCACATTCACTGAGTTTACCCACGCACCAACCCATTTTGGAATGGCGCTGCCGTACGTCATGAGGTTGCCTTGCTGTGGAAGACCTCCGGAAGTGACAATGCGTCCCTGAGCATCCCTTTTATAGTCAAACCCGCGCAGCGATGCCAATGGATGGCCTACCTCATGAGATACAATCCCGAAGAATTCGCCGGTACCTACATCAAATCTTTGCTGACCTGCTGCGAGTTCAAGTACCTTACTAATGTTGTAGCTTCCATTAAAGCTTGTTTCCCAGGTGATACCGTCCGTTTTTACCGGTACGATCGTTAATAAGAATTCAACACCCTGGTTGCGCAGTTTTCCAACATTCACTTTTGTCTGGCTGAATCCTGAGGAATTTGATATATCAACATTCAAGATCTCATCGACAGTGTTTTTCCGGTATAATGAAAGATCCAGGTTAAGCCGGTTATCAAAAGTTTTCATTTCAATACCTACCTCTGTTTCTTTTACTTTCAATGGTCTGAGGTTAGCGTTCGGGCTTACGGCCGAAGGCAGGTTCCCCAAAGCTGTTCCGTTAAAAGGATTGGCATTGATACCATAGTAAAGGTTATTGGAATAAGGATCGGTATCACCACCTACTTCTGCATACGCAGCACGTAATTTACCGTAATTCAACCAGTTAGGTGCATTGGCGAATGCCTGGCTAAATACAAAACTTGCGCTGACCGAAGGATAGAGATAGCTGTTGGATTCGGGGTTAAGCGTTGAGAACCAATCGTTCCTGCCCGTAACATTCACAAACAGAAAGTTCTTGAAAGAAAACTCAGCAGCTCCATAAATGGAATTTACCTTTTTCTTGCTATAACCGTAGTTCGGATTTTTCACCTGACCATTCGTTATCGTATAAAGGTCGCGTACGTAAAAGTTGGTCACTGCTGTAGAAACGTTATCGCTGATCTGCAACATCTGGTTGCCACCCAATGTGATATCAATCCCAAAATCGCCGAATGTGCGGTTTCCTCCAATCAGGATGTCCAGATTCCTTTCGCGGAATGTTGCAATATCCTGATAATAGTAGCCATTGAATCCAGTTGTCACTGCACCAATCGACCTTGTGCCAGTCGGACGATTGTAATTATATGGCCGGGTGTAATAATCCTGCCCAACGCGGCCTTGTACAAATAACCATTTGGTAAAATCGTAACGAACCGAAGTGTTACCGAATATCCGGTCACGGCGCACATTCTCGAAACGATCGTAGGCTACCCAGTAAGGATTATTACGGTTTGTAAAGCGCGATAGAGGCATTTCGTTTCCATTTGCGTCTTTCCGGTTTTTCAGCCAATCGGCATCAATACTGGTTGCCATGGTATAAATGGTCGTATTCGCATTCATATCCTGGATACCAATCTGCGGCGGATTTTTATTGTACTCGTTCGAGTAGTTGGCATTCAGCTGCGCGGAGAGCTTTTCTGAAAACTTATAATTGAGCCCCAGGTTAAAGATCCTCTTATGGTATGCCGAATTGGGTATGATTGCATTGGCATCAGTATTGGCAAATGAGAGGCGAAAATTGCCTTTTTCATTGCCTCCCGAAAGTGCTACTGAGTTAGTGAAACTGGTTCCGGTACGATAAAAATCCTTTATACGATCTTTATTTGGCGAGTACGGCTGGGTACTGCCGTCAAACTGAGGTGTCGGCTTACCATCAAACTTTTCTCCAAATGCGAACACACCTGAACCCTGTGCCTCAGCGGTGTTGGTAGGTCGTTTTCCAAATTCCCCCTGGCCATATTCATATTGGAAGTCAGTGTAGTCCAATGCTTCCTGCGCCTGGAAATTAGAGTTGACTTCTACGCCGATGCCGGTCGTTTTGCTACCACTTTTGGTCGTAATGATGATAGCGCCATCTTTGGCACGAAAACCATACAATGCCGCTGCTGCCGCACCTTTTAAGACAGTCATCGATTCAATGTCGTCCTGGTTAATGCTTTGCAATCCGTCGCCGGCATCGGAAGATCCGCCGGTAGGATTACCTGTCCCGTTTCCTGCGGAGCCACCCGCGGATACGCTGCTATTGTTGATCGGGATTCCGTTTACAATAATCAGTGGAGAGTTATTGCCTCCAAATGAAGACTGTCCGCGTATACGGATCTTCGTGGATCCGCCCGGCCCGCTCGCGGGAGGCGTTACATTTAAACCAGCCACTTTTCCTTGTAAGCTGTTTCCAAGGTTGGTAGTACGGTTGGTTGTAAGTTCCTCAGTATTAACAGTAGCCGTGGAATAGCCGAGTTTTTTAGCATCTCTTTTGATACCTAAGGCAGTAACCACGACCATTTCCAGGTTTCGAACATCGGGTTTCATCGTCAGATCATAAACCGACTGGTTTCCCAATGCTAATTCTTCCGGTGAGTAACCGACGTAAGAAAAAATCAATGTGCCGCCTGCATCGGGAACGCTCAGCTGGTATTTGCCATCCGTATCGGTAGCAGTTCCGGATTTTGTTCCTTTCACCACAATGCTCACGCCGGGTAGTGGCTGGCCTTTTTCGTCGAGGATTTTTCCGGTAATGTTGCGGTCAATGATAGCCGGATCATCGATGGGCGCAGGCAATGCACTGCCTGGTTCGGCAGCGGTTTTAACTAGCACTACCTGTTTTCCTTCGATCTTGTAAGTAATGTTGATCGGCTTGAAAAGCTCATTCAGTACATCGCCGAGCGGACGATCAACGGCATTGATCGATACCTTTTGCTGGGCGCGGATCAACGCAGAACTGTATGTAAAACGGATCTGGGTAAGCTTATTCAATTTTGTCAGTACGGTCTTGATTTCTTGGTTGTTAACCTGGATGGTCACCTTCTGATTGAGAACATCCTGGGCTCCTACTGTACCTGCTGCGGAGATGGTCGCAAAGATAAAGGCTATAAATAATTGGTAAAGTGATATTTTCATAACCCCGTAGAGTAGCCTGGACAAGTGTAGGTGTTTTTTCATACTTTTGGTTGTTTTGTTCAGTATTGGAAAAGATGGGACAAAATGCCTCCTGAACATCTGAAAAGATGTGAACGAAATGGAGGATTAGGGCCGGTGATGGTGCAATCATCACTGGCTCTTTCAAAAATTTGGTAATGAATTACATCATAGGCAAGAGGTGGTTTGTTATGCTGGATTAAAGTGGTTGGTTACATCCTTTCGAGCTGATCACGATCTGCCCGTTCACCATTTCGTAGGTGGCGTCGATGGCCTGACAAATAGCATTCATTCGCTGTTTCAGGGTTTCGTCGTTGAACTGCGCACTGATTACGCAATCGGCCAATATTTCGGTATCATACACGATTTCAATTCCGTATACTTTTTCAAGTGCCTGCAAAACCTGCGTCACAGGCTTGTCGTCGAATATCAATTCTTTTTGAGTGATCGATTCTGAGAGCATTTGCGGGTTGGCCACTTTGCCTTTTTCCAACCTGTTTTCGTTTCGGATAAAAACAACCTGCTGGTTAGGATTAAGCACCACGCCAGATACTTTGCTGCTGGTATTGGCTGCAATGGTCTCGTATTCTCTTTTGGGATAAACCGATACCCGACCGGTTTTGACGACCACCATCTCCGTATTTTCCTGATCAAAGGCTTTTACCCGAAAACTGGTGCCGAGAACTTTGATAACCGTTTCGGCGGTGTATACCAGGAAGGGTTGCTCCGGATTTTTGGTTACATCGAAAAACGCCTCGCCGGTCAGGTACACCCTGCGCTCGCCGCCGTTGAACTGTTTTGGGAAAGTAATGGTGCTTCCTTTCGCAAGAGTTGCCACGCTATTATCGCTGAGCAATACGGTCATTTCCTGCTTATCCCGGTTAGTACGAACTACCATGGAGTCGGCCTTGGCTGCAACAGACTGAGCGACGTTAGCGCTGGCTCTGGAGCTCTGGTTCAGATAGTACAGCAAACCAAGGCCTGAGACCAACAGCACGACGGCCGCAGCTCTCCATATTGCCGCCCAGCGTATTATCTTATTTTCAATATGTTGCTTTCTTAGTTCAGCTAACCGTGTGATCTCTTGAATTTCGTGGCTGAGCACTTCGTCTGACAGGTCGTCTTTGTAAATTTCATGCACAGCCAGCACCAGTTCTTTTGCCTGGGTTACGATATACCTTTTGTCCGGATTTTCTTCTGTCCACCGATGCCAGAAAAACGAAATTTCCGGAGTGCTGTCTATGACCCAACGCCGGAACATGTCGTCAATCGCCAGTTCTTCGACGGTATGTGAACGATAATTGATCATAACTTGATTCTTATCATTACCGCAAACCGTTTTGGTCCGCAGTAAAAGGGTTATTTATAATGTATGTCAGATATACACTTATATATAACCAAAAAAATCAAATTATTTTTTGAAATAATGCTATGGGGGCCTTGCGCTATATGAAGAATGAGCCAACGATCAGTGCCCAAAAGAATTCGGCAGGCACCCATATATCCTTGATTTCCTTCAAAGTACGGTAAAGCAGATTGGAAACGCTTTGGCGACCCAAACCCATGATCTGGGCAATGTCCTCATTTTCAAGATTTTGGTAAAAACGCAGATAAATAATTTCCTGCTGACGCTTAGTGAGCAAAGTAATGATTCTTTTCAGTCTTCCGTTTTGGAAACGGATATTTTCATCGTCAATGATATTGGATTCAATGGAAGGGTCCACGTTTTCGCCATCAAAAAAAACCTGTTTGGGTTCCTGAAAACGTTTCAGGCGAATGCTTTCCTTGATGAGTTTGTGACGTAATGCTTTGAGCAGATATGACTTTACAAAAGCTGTTTCGGACAAAAAACTGCGGCGTTCCCACAGGTCTAGATAAAGCTCCTGAATGGAATCGCGGATGAAATCGGGATCGGAGGAGAACTTGGAAGCGTAGTTATAAAGCGCACGGTAATGCACCTGGGCAATTTTTCCCAGGGCTTCCGAATCACCGGCTTTGAACCTTTGCCAAAGCTGGATATGGAGGTCAGAAGGGTGATTGTTATACTTCGAACTGTTCAAATCGTATAATTATTGACATTGTGTTATTAATTCAATGAATTATGCTAATCAAAGTAAAGCGTAGTTTTAATCTCCTGGTTATTATAATGTTCAAAATAGAGACCTGGCAAGTCTGCAAGACGTTGACGCCTAGTCTTGCCAAGTCTTTTTAACCTCTATTTTAAAACTTTCAATTTCCCTTGTATCAATGTGTAATGGCCTGGGAATGTGCATACAAATTGGTAGGTACCCGTTTGTTTTGGGATAGAGAGACTTAGCAAGTCTTAAAGACGGGGACGCCTAGTCTTACCAAGTCTTTTTAACCTCTATTTTACAACTTTCAATTTGCCCTGCATCAGCGTGTAATGCCCCGGGAAAGTGCATACATACTGATAGGTACCCGCTTGTTTCGGTGCTACAAAGTAGATGGATTCTGATTTTTCCGGCTCTACAATGTTGCTATGAAACAGCACATCATTGGATTTGGGAACATAATTCAGCTCTGAGCCTTTTAATCCAAGATTCAGACCTGCTTCGCCCACCGCATTGGCTGTACCTGGCTTGGTAATCACCAGGTTGTGCAGCATATCATCGTTGTTATTGAAAACCACTTTGATGCGGCTTCCGGCCTTCACCTGAATCTCCGAAATGTCGAATTTCAATCCGGGAACAGTACCGATCGTAATCACCTGATCAGGGCCACCAGTCCAGCTGGCAGGCATTTCCGTAACCCTTTTCGCAGATGGAGCCGACTCGGTCGTTTCTGTTGTAGGCATAGTGCTATGGCTGCTGTGGTCAACAGCTTTCACGGTGGTAGTAAACTGTGAAGCATTAACCGCATTACCACCCGCAATTTCGTTCAAAGTATAGTAGCCGGTAGCGTGCAGCAATGCATTTCCGTCCGCCGCTTTCACGCCATCCGCCTTCACTTCATGAATGTATCCTTTGCGTAAAACAGCCGGATCAACGACAAGCCTCACGCGTAGGCCATCCTCTGAAACCACAATGCCTTTCAATGCAAGTTCCTGTGTATTCACGATCGGGCTGCCGTAAGTGGAGTGGTATTTGTAAGTGAAGCTGTTCAATTTATATGCGTCCTGGCTTGCAGCAGCTTTTTTGTCAACCGGGCTAGTGAATGTGATTTCAAAGCCGTCGGGCATAGAGCGCACTGTTTTCATTTCAAATGGCATTTTCCCAGTCCATACCAGTCGCTGGATCCCGAACTCTTCTTTTCCCGTCGCTGACCAGCCACGGCTGGTTTGACCTACAAAAAGAGAGCCATCCAGTCCCCATTCCAAACGCAAAATGCCTGACATAAAGCCTTCACGGAACGGAAAAACAGTTCCCTGCCATACGCCATTCACTTTTTCAAGATCTACACGGGTAATGATGCTATGTCCCTGGTCTCCCACGAACATCTGCCCGGCAAAAGGTCCGAAAGCTCCGTTGGTAACATCTTCTTTAAAGTCGGAAGTAGAAATACCCACCAAGGTATGCGGAAACCAAACAGCCGGAGGTTTGATGCCCGGTACTCTTTTGGCTACGTCATATAATGGTTCTCCTGTGTTTGGAATGTCGCTGGCGCTTAGTTTAACTGGTGAGCCTTCTTCTTTGCTCCATTTCAAACCGGCAGGGTTTCCTGCGAAATCACCTTTTTCCAAATGCGTCATACGACCTGAACCTACCCAGTCACCCTGGTTTTCAGTATAGAAAATATCACCTTTGTATGAGCCAAAACCTGATGGCGACCGAAGTCCTGTCGCATAAGGAGTAAGCTTGCCATCTTCGCCTAGTTTCAGCATCCAGCCTCTCCATTTGGATTGGCTCGCACCGCGACCTACCCAGTCAAGATTGAGCGTTACCAGTAGTTCGCCATTTGGCATCGCTACCGGTCCGTACGAATATTGGTGGTAATTGCCTGAAAGAGGCCATTTTGCAAATGAATCGTAAACATCCGCGACGCCGTCGTTATCGGTATCGACTAGTCTGGTTACCTCTCCGCGCTGCGAGATAAGAAAGTCTTTGCCGCGGTTTAGTAATCCCAATGGTTCATGCAAACCCGTCGCGAACCGCTGGAATGAAGGCTGTCCGTCACCTTTCAGGTAAGGGTTACCGATCATCCATACCTCACCGCGGCGGGTTGATGCCGCCAGCCTGCCGTCGGGTAGAACCTGCATTCCGCCCACTTCCATTTTAATGTTTTCCGGGATCGGAATGGTAACGATCCGGTAAAAGTCATCCTCTTTATTGGGCTTGGATTGGGCATAAGCCGTGACGCAGCCGAAAGAAATCAGGGTACTTAAAAGAATATTTTTCATTGATTGAAATCAAGTAATGCGAATAAATGTGTTGAAGCCTGGCAGTCTACCAGAACATGGAATAGCTGGTTGTGCCTGAAACCGGAAGAATCAATTCCTTCACCTCGCCAACCGGCCTTATAATGACCTTCACTTTTTTGTCAGTCTGAACATAATAGCGATCATCCACCTGGTACAGGCCTTTTTCGATTTCAACGATTTGTTTTCCACTCGCCAGAAGAGAGTAAAGTGGACCGTTAGCATTGCCTTCAACCGTAAATGTGCGTGACAAGCTACTTCCACCCGAAGTAAGCGCATCACTCACCGTCGCTGAACCAATCGCATATCGGAACACGGGATAACCCTGCGCATTGATCTTATAACCCAGGAAGTTAATGTTAGAAGAGTCCGGCCATGCTTTGCCCGCATCATCCAAAACAGCCAGGCTGCTTCTTCCTGATACATGAACTTTCAGACCCGCCGGGAAAAGCAATTGCGGCTCGCCGCGTTCGTACCACATTTCGGTCACATCGGCAAACTTACCACGCCATGCCTGTATCAGCGCGCCACGGTTGAGATCAACGGTGTAGTTCCATCCATCAGGGCTGCCTACTGATATACAATGGGTACGTTTGTATTTTTCACCATTCAATAAAATGAATGAACGAACCATTTCCGGGCGCATGTCGGGCGTTACGCTGATGTAAGGCTTGGGCTCAGGCTCGGGTAGTGATGATAATACGTGAAGATCGTATGGACGAATACCCGCTTTTTCGACCCTAAGGCCCAATGCAGGCTGTCTCCAGGGAAAGCGTGAATAATGTATTTTGAACTGATGCTTACCCTGGCTCAGATTCACCGAACCGGTGTGGCTTTCCTGTGAAGTACTTTCTCCGGCTGCAATGATGCTCTTCCCGTCTACATCAAGAGAGAAAACCGGCCCTGAATAAATGGTAGTAAAAATGTATTCACCCGCTTCGGTCACGTCCAGGTCGCCTTCATAAACCAGGTGAAATTCACGCATACCGTTTGTTACTTCCTGGGTCAATATGGCTGATTTGCCTTCGTGGTCGATTTTGCTGTATTCCTTGCTGTCCCATTTGTCGGAGTAAACCTTGTAATTCAGGTTGGCAAGGGCGAGTGGCTTGCGGCTTGCCAGTAACTGGTAGCCAATGTTACGAAAAGCAATGGAGCCCTTCGTTACTTCCAGCGATATGGGCTGGCCGTCACCGGTTGTTTTTGAATTAGGAAGATAGACAGTTTCCAAAACAGTCACTCCATTTAATGCAAGGCTATTAAGTCTGGCAGAATTGGCAAGATTCGGAACCGACGCGTCGTACGACAGTTCGATCGTTTGCCATAAACCAGGCGCTTTCGCTGCGTTCTGGGTTGGAAATTGTCCTACATAGCCGGAAGTGCTGGCGCTGGCGGAACCTTGTTGCTTGCTGCTGTCCGAAATACGAACTTTTTGTCCACCAGGCAAGATCAGGCTTCCTTCGGCGCCAGGAGATACATTGAACTCGGCATACAGGCGCAGGTCGCTGGCTTTGAGTTTCGTGGTGAGCGCGTTACCGGCATTGCCAAGCAGCACGCCTTCGCCATTCTGGGTTTTAACTTTGGCTGCTCCCGCTGGAAGTATGGAAATATTCCCTTGCACGGACCAGTTGGCACTACTACTTTCAAAGGAACTGAGGTCTTTAAGGGGAAGAGGAGAATAGTTTCCTTTAACCGTTTGTCCCACAACCATTACCGGACAGGTCAGTAGCAGAAGGGAGACTTTCTGAATCAAATGATGCATTGGATATATTAAGTGTATTGTTTACAATTAAAAAGCTAAGTTCGCACTTTTTTCTACTAATATACCCGGATTTATTATGAATTTTTTTCAAGGGAAATAAGGGGTGGTGCCAATGAAAACGACTGCCAATTGACGGCAGTCGTTTTCATTGTTATACAAAAGAGAATATCAGTTTGCTGTTTTTATTTTTTTGTACAGGTACAAGTGTTTGCGCAGGTGGCGTAGTAACCTGTGCCGCAGGAAATACTGCAGCAAGCGTTGGAGCAGGAGACGGTTCCAGTACCACCAGATGTGGAACAACCGCCAGGCACTAACCCTGGTTGGTCTCGTAAAGCGCTATGCTGGCCTGAAATGGAAATTCCAATCGTATTTATTGCAGATGCTGCTAAGTAATTTTTCGGCAGCTTAGCCAATGTCTCCGCTAACGGTTGGCAATTAATTATAAATTCATGTTTTTGTCCTGTCAAAGGATTATTTATGATTAAAGCATATTTTAAAAATAGGATTTCATACTGCCCAGAAACTAGTTCGATTCCTTTCCAATCCTTTTCTTCCAGATAGATTTTTACTATTTGAGGCTTGATGTGACTATTTGAAATCGTCAGTTGTAGTTTGTGCTGCTTGTTTTCAATATTTTTTTCAACAGTGACCTGACTGACTTCGGAATAAAAGCCATCCGTCTGATTTGCCAGATTATTTGCATCAATCAGAAACATTGGTTTGTCTGGGTCTTTCGCATTTTTTTCACATGAAAGAAATATGAATACAAACGCCAAGCTGAACAATCCTACTAGCAATGAAATCCTTTTCATAATAGTATGTAAGTTTAGTGTGGTTCAAAGGTAATAACGCTGATCAGCAACGTCAATCCCCCTTCAAGGGGGATTTTTTGTGTTCATTTGGGTATTGAATACAAAATTCAAGGAGGGAGATCTCCTTATCATCTTCCCGAACTTTTTCCAGTATATTTTTTCTGTGTGATTTGATGGTTTCAGTACTTACACATAATACCTCGGCAACTGCTTTGGATTTCAGCCCCCTGGCAATCAGCCAGATGATCTCAATCTCCCGTTTTGTGAACATATCTCAACGTTTATGTTTTGGAATAAATCTGTTGATTGATACGGGTTGTAATGTGAAAAGTAACGGGGAAATTTTACAAAAATCCGGGAGGCATTTTCAAGGATGTTTAACCCCGTTGAATTTTGTGGCGCCACGTATAGCCTTACAGGTGCGACTTTTATTGCCTTTCGCTAATTAATTTCGCCGATAATCCTATGCGGAAACCACAAAGCCGGATAGCCCGATTATTAACAAAGGCTGTACTATTCCTAACAAAAATGTTAATCTGGGAAGTCGGTCGCTAGAAGTAACCCTAATTAACTTACTAATAAGTCAATAACTTGAATATCGAATGTATTTTTTGTGATTCAAATGTTTTAAATTGACAGGAATTCAGAGTCTTTGTAGTAGTGAGATCATTTTTACAGGAAAGAGTGTAGTCCGGCCGTGGCCGCGCACAATGCAATGATACCGTTGCCTGACCTCCTGAGAATTTGTTGATGTCGGACTGTTAGCGAACAGTTTGATTTGTTTATATAATGTTAATAAATACTTAACACAGTTTGTGCGATTAAATAAGACTTTTGCGCTTTGTAAACCATGTATTTTTCCCTTTTAACAATTATAATCAACCGTTCTAGCTCATGACAAAAAAGTTTTACTCACACTTACGGCTGGATATTTTCAGACGAAGTACGCAGGCTTGTTTACTACTCGGATGTTTGCTGTTCTCGCAAATATCAATGGCTCAGATTGTTGTGACTGGGCAGGTCAAATCCCAGGAGGATAGCCAGCCGATCCCGGGGGTAAGTATCATCGGTAAGGGATCAACCAACGGGACCATTTCAGATGCAGATGGGAAATACCGTTTAGAAGTATCCGAAAAGACAACAGACATCATTTTCTCTTTTTTGGGCTTTTCCAGCCAGGAAGTGAAAATCAATGGTCGTAACACCATTGACATTACCCTGAAAACAGATCTGCGTCAGCTTAATGAGGTGGTTGTGACTGCATTAGGTATCAAGAAAGACATACGCAGAATTGGTGTCGCGATCCAGACTGTTGACGGAAATGCAACGGTGAAGGCGAGGGAACCGAATGCGATCAATGCATTGGCAGGTAAGGTTGCCGGACTTACGGTGGGTGTGCAGCAGGAAATGCTCCGCAAGCCTAACATTCAGCTTCGAGGTAATTCCGATGTACTTTTCGTGGTAGACGGTGTTCCGGTAAACTCGGATACTTGGAATGTTAGCCCGGATGACATTGATACTTATTCTGTATTGAAAGGTGCTTCGGCATCAGCGCTTTATGGATTCCGTGGTAAGAACGGTGCCATTTTGATCACTACCAAAAGGGGGTCCAAAGACAAACGTGGATTTTCAGTTGATTTCAATTCATCGACGATGGTGGATAATGGTTTCTATGCAATTCCAAAAGTGCAGGATTTGTACGGACCAGGCGACCACGGCCGATATGCATTCGGCGACGGTAAAGGTGGTGGTTTGAATGATGGTGACTATGATGGTGGCTGGGGACCGAAATTTGAAGGCCAGAGCATCCCGCAATATGATAGCCCGGTTGATCCCGTAACAGGTGTACGCTCGGGAACGCCGTGGGTAGCGCGTGGAAAAGACAATTTGAGCCGCTTTTTGCAGCCAGGTATTTTGTCAACCAACAACATTTCAGTATCTGCTACCGGTGAAAAATACAACGTACGTTTTTCTACGTCACATATGCACCAAAAAGGTATTGTTCCAAATACGAAGCTGAACATTACCAACTTCAACATTGTAGCGGATTACAATTTCTCCAAAAAGCTGACATTCAATTCTTCGCTTCAATATAACCGTCAATACACTCCGAACATCCCGGATGTGAATTATGGGCCTAACTCGATCATTTACAACATTGTATTGTGGGCAGGTGCTGACTGGAACGTAGACGATATGAAAAACTACTGGCAGCCAGGTAAGGAAGGTATTCAGCAGATCTATGCGGAATATCAGCGTTACAATAACCCTTATTTCATGAGTTATGAGTGGTTGAGAGGTCACCAGAAGTCGGATATCATCGGCCAGGCGGCTATGACTTACAAGTTCACCGATTTCCTGGAAGCTACTTTCCGTACCCAGGTGAACACGTGGAGTATGTTCCGCAGCGAAAAAATGCCTTATTCGGCTGGTGCTTACGATCGTGACGAGCGTCGTGGTGACTACCGTGAAGACCGTCGAAACCTATTCGAAAACAATACTGACCTGCTTATCAAATTTGATAAAGACATTCTTCCGGGATTGAATGCTAAGATCTGGGGTGGTGGTAATATTCGTAGCTTCGAGTACAACTCTCAGTACACAACGACTGACTATCTGAACGTACCAGGACTTTACAACTTTGGAAACTCCGCTAACCCGGTGAAAACATCCAACTTTATCTCGGATATGCGTGTGGCTTCTGCTTACTATTCTGCGGATTTTACATTCAAAGATTTCTTCACGATTTCTACAACAGGTCGGATGGATAAGTTGTCGACGCTTCCAAAAGGTCACAATTCGTTCTTCTATCCTTCGGTTGCCGTGTCAACGGTTATTTCTGACTATACCAAACTGCCGGCAGTGATCTCCTTCCTGAAATTGCGCGGATCATATGCGAATGTAAAAGACGGTCTGACATCGGCTAACATTGGCGCAACACCGGGTGTTAGTTACTTTTTGGGATATGGAGAGCAGTATAGCTCTTCTTACGGCGGACCAAACTACCAGAACTCAGCCGTATACTCTACACCATTTGCTTATAACAACAAGCCTGCGGCGTACTATACCAACACATTGAATAACCCAAGTATCGTTCCCAGCACGACTTCTCAAACCGAAGTGGGATTGGATATCAGGGTCATGAACAACCGTTTGGGATTGGATGTGGCTTACTATGTGTCGAATGACGGACCCAGCATCTTCGCTTTGCCGATCTCATCTACCACAGGTTATACAGCTGCATTGGTAAATGGTATCAAAACCCAGAAAAAAGGTCTTGAAATTTCCTTGACAGGCTCACCGATCCGCACAGAGAAAGGATTTAACTGGGACATTGTAGCTAACTATTCAACTTACAAACAAACACTTACCGATATTTACCCAGGTCAGGACCAGTTCAATACATTCTTTAAAGTTGGTGACAGACTGGATAAGTTTTATGGTCGCGCATTTGCAAAAACGGCTGACGGACAGATCATTAATGACGCCTCAGGTCGTCCGATTTACTCGACTCAATCGAGATATCTGGGCAATGCCAATTCCAAGTTTGTTTTTGGTATCAACAACAAATTCTCTTACGGAAACTTCAACCTTGGCTTCCAGTTTGACGGACGTATTGGTGGTGTGATTTCTAACTATGTTCAGAAACAGACTTTCCGCGGCGGACGTCACATCGCATTGAACCAGGGACAATTGGGAGCTTCCCGTGAAACGGATTATATCGCTTTCAAAAACAATACTGAAAACAAAACGTATGTGGGTGAAGGTGTTCAGGTAGTAGGTGGAACAGCGCTTAATTTCGACGCAGAAGGAAACATTACCAACCTTGGCGAGCTGAAATTCACGCCGAATGCAACTGCTCAGAACGTACAGGACTGGGTAAGCCGCTACTACAATTCGGATGAAGGTAACCTCATGAGCCGTTCATTTGGTATGCTGCGTGAAGTAGTGATCGGATACAAGTTTCCTGCTGCAATGCTTGAAAAAACCAAGTTTATCCGCAATGCTTCGGTATCATTGGTAGGCCGCAATCTGCTTTATTTCGCCGAGAAAAAGGATGTGGATCTGAACCAATACATCACAGATGGTGGCTCAGGCCTGCAAACTCCTTCGGTACGCCGTTACGGTATCAATGTGAGCCTTACATTCTAACACGTAGTCCCGGACAGGTTGTCCCGGACAGGAAGTCTAAGACAGATTATTTCAAACAATCCAATTCTGAACAATGAAATTCAATCATAAACTTATCGGATTATGCACGGCTTTTGCACTGATGCTATCAGGCTGCGAAAGAAGCTTCGAAGAACTCGAAAAAGATCCAAACCGTCCTGTAACTGCTCCGGCATCCCTTGTTTTGCAAGGCATCGAGTCTGACATGTACGGTAACATTGGTACCCCTTTCAGTGATGAAATGCGTTGGAACCAGTTTTATGCGATCAATTATAATTACTACGGTAACAACGAATACAACTGGTCGTCATTCACAGATCATTATGCTACTTTGAAAAATGTAGTTAAAATGGAAGAGGAAGCGAAACGCGCCGGCTTGGCAGACGTAAACGTTTATTCAGCGGTCGGTAAGTTCTTCCGCGCATTCTTTTTTGATCAAATGTCGGTAAGAGGCGGGGACATTCCAGCATCAGAGGCTTTGAAAGGGTTGGAGATCATTACTCCGAAATATGATTCACAAAAGGATGTGTACATTCAAATCCTGGCGTGGCTGGATCAGTCTAACTCCGAAATGACGTCATTGATCGCTGGCGGGAATTCGAAGCTGACCGGAGATTTTTACCTGGGAGAAGACCTCGCGAAATGGCAGAAAGTGGTTAACAGCTTCCGTTTAAGGATACTGATCCGGTTGAGCAAAAAAGAAGGCGAAGCCGGAATGAATGTTAAAAGCCAGTTTGCCGAAATTCTTGCTAACCCAACAAAGTATCCTCTAATGGGTGGCATGTCTGATAACCTGGAATTCAAGTCAAACCTTTTCAATAAGTATCCATCTAACCCTGATAACTTCGGTTTTGATGCGACACGCCAGAATATGGCCCAGACTTACGTAGGCTTGCTGACAGCGCGCAAAGATCCGCGCGTCATGGTGACGACTGAGCCCGCTGGCGCACAGCTTAAAGCAGGCAAACTTCCTTCCGATTTTACCGCATTTATCGCAGCAAACTCAGGAGAAGACCTTTCGGATATGTCAAACAAAGCTGGTAAAGACAACGGACCAGGTTTTGCGCCGGGAGAATATTCTTTCCAAAGCAGATCACGTTATTATTCGAACTACATTGGCGAAAGCACATTCCTCGTAGGCTATCCTGAAATGTGCTTCAACATTGCAGAAGGTATTGCCAGAGGCTGGGCCACAGGCAGCGCAGAAACGTGGTATAAGAAAGGTATTCAGGCTTCTCAGGAGTTTTATGGTGTTAAAACAGGCGCTCTTACGATGACTTATTCCAAAACAGGAGGACGTGCCGCATCTGACTTCGCGAACTATACCGTCAATTTCAATTTTGACGACTACTATGCGCAGCCGATCGTGAAGTTTGCAGGAAACAACATTGCAGGCATCGAGCAGATCGTTACCCAGAAATACCTTGCATTCTTCATGAACTCAGGTATGGAAGCGTATTTCAACTATATCCGGACCGGTTTCCCTAAATTTATGACAGGTGTGGGAACAGGTAACTCAGGCCGTATCGCAGTTCGCTGGCAGTACCCACTTTCGGAGCGTACGACCAACGAAACAAACTACAACGCCGCAATCCAGAGCCAGTTCGCAGGTAAGGACGACATCAACCAGCAACTTTGGTTGTCAAAATAATAGAAGGTTCAAGTAAAAAAGAGAGGTCCGCAAATCAGCTTTGCAGACCTCTCTTTTGTTGTTGTTTTAGCTGTTTTGTCATCCTGAGCGCAGTCGAAGGGTCAATGCGCTTCCAACCAGTTCCCACCAACCCCAATCCCCGTCTCCATCCTCACTGCCATTGGGATCGCATTGCGCATGAGTTCATCTACTTTTTCTTTCAATAACGGTACTTCGTCGCGGTGGGCGTCGAATACCAATTCATCATGCACTTGCAGGATCATGCGGGATTTTAGTTTTTCATTGGCTATAAAATCATGAATGTTGATCATCGCAACTTTGATCATATCCGCCGCAGAGCCCTGTATTGGCGCGTTAATGGCATTTCGCTCCGCATAGCCGCGGTTCGTCTGGTTTCTTGAATTAATATCCGGCACATACCTCCTGCGACCCAGGATCGTCTCCACAAATTCCTTTTCCCTTGCCTCATTGACCACTCTGTCCATATAACCCTTCACGGCCGGGAATTCTTCAAAATACGCCCTGATGATCTCGCTGGCCTCTCCGCGCGCTATTGCGAGGCGCTGCGCCAGCCCAAATGCTGAGATCCCGTAAATGATACCAAAATTGACCATTTTAGACTTCCGACGCATATCAGAAGTGACTTCCTCCAAAGGCACTTTAAACACCTTGCTGGCCGTAGTGGCATGAATGTCACGTCCCTGGTTAAATGCCTCGATCATACTGACATCACCGCTGAATGCCGCCATAATGCGCAGTTCAATCTGCGAATAATCCGCAGAAAGGATCTGGAATTCATCAGTATCCGGTACGAATGCCTTGCGGATCTCACGACCGCGCGGCGTACGGATGGGAATGTTCTGTAAGTTGGGATTGGTAGAGCTGAGCCTTCCGGTAGCTGCCACAGCCTGGTTATAGGAGGTATGAATGCGGCCAGTTTTGGCATTGACCAATAAAGGCAAGGCATCTACATAGGTGGATTTTAATTTTTGTAATTCCCTGTAATCCAATATTTTCCTGGCAATGGCGTGGTTATTTTCCAGTTCGGAAAGAATGTCCTCCCCAGTCGCATATTGACCGGTCTTGGTCTTTTTTGGTTTGTCGATCAGCTTCATTTTGTCGAAGAGCACCTCGCCGAGCTGTTTGGGAGAGCTGATGTTGAATGATTGTCCCGCAATCTCGTAGATCTCCGATTCTGTTTGTCTCAGATCCAGTTCCAGCACACCGGACATGTCTTTTAAAGTACCAATGTCAAGCCTTACACCGGTACTTTCCATCGAAGCTAATACTTTCAAAAGCGGCATTTCGACGCCGTGAAACAGTTTTGAGGCATTCACCTTTGGAAGCTCCCTGGAAAAGATTGTGTTGAGCTGCAATGTAATGTCGGCGTCCTCGCCCGCGTATTGCGTGATCTCGGGTATCGCCACATCACGCATAGTACCTTGCTTCACGCCCTTTTTACCGATCAGCGAAGTAATCGAAACGGGGGCATAATTCAGGTAGGAAGCCGCCAGAATGTCCATACCGTGGCGTTTATCAGGTTCCAGAAGATAATGTGCCAGCATGGTGTCACTCAACTTCCCATGAACTTCAATGCCATAGTTTTTCAGTACCAGCAGGTCATATTTGATATTCTGGCCTATTTTTTCAATGGCTTCATTTTCAAAAACTCCCCTGAAATTTTCAACGATCTCCTGCGCTTTTTCTTTGTCTGCCGGTACGGGTATGTAGAATGCCTCTCCCGGAAGATATGCAAATGACAAACCTACCAGCTCCGCGTCCATGGTGTCCAGCGAAGTTGTTTCCGTGTCAAAACAGAATGCTTCCTGCAAACCGAGGTAGTACGCCAGGCTTTTTTGCAGTTCGGGCGTGTCGACAGTGTGGTACCGGTGGAAAGTGTTGTCAATGGTACGTTTGTTGGTCGGGATTCTCAGGTCTTCGTAAGCTTGGTCGGGTGAATCGTCGTCCGCTATATTTTCGCTGATGATTGCTGGTTGTTTGCCCAGTTCTTCCGTAGGGTTACCGAACAGATCCAGCTGGCCCTTTTTGTCTTTGGTAGCCGGCTTGGGCGCAGCAGGTGAAGAAGAAGTTTGGCCTATTCCTAAAACCCGCTGTTTAAGCGTTTTGAATTCCAGTTCGTCAAACAGCTCCACGATCATATCGGAATTAACTGCGCAAATGGTCAGGTCTTCCGCATCGAATGGTACCGGTACATGCACGTCGATCGTGGCCAGCTGCTTGCTGAGAACCGCTTTGTCCATATTATCACGGATCTTCTCGCCGAGTTTTCCGCCAATCTCGTTTGCATGCGTGATCAGGTTTTCAATGGTATCGTATTCGGCGATCAGTTTTTGAGCCGTTTTTTCGCCTACGCCCGGGATACCCGGAATGTTGTCCACGGCATCGCCCATAAGGCCCAGTATGTCAATCACCTGGTCTATCCGCTTGATCTGCCAGCGTTCGAGAATCTCCGGAATTCCTAAAACTTCGGCTCCTTTTCCCAGGAAGGCAGGCTTGTACATATATACGTGCTCCTCTACCAGCTGCCCGTAGTCTTTATCCGGCGTCATCATGAAAACCTCAAAACCCGCGACTGACGCTTCTCTGGCAATGGTACCGATAATGTCATCCGCTTCGTAGCCGTCGAGTTCGAGCACCGGAATACACATGCCTTTCAGCAAACGTTTTACGAGCGGAATGGCCACGGAAATGTCCTCAGGCTGCGCCTCGCGTTGTGCTTTATACGCTTCATATTGTATGTGTCTGAAAGTAGGGGCAGAGGTGTCAAAAGCGACTCCGATGTGTGTGGGCTTTTCCTTGATCAATACTTCCAGCAATGTGTTGGTGAAACCGAAAACCGCGCTGGTATTCAGTCCTTTGGAAGTAATTCTGGGCGCCTTGATAAATGCGAAATGTGCGCGGTATATCAACGCCATGGCGTCAAGAAGGAAAAGCTTGTGAACGGGTTTATCCATGAGGTAAGTTTATTAACGAAACTCAAATATAATGTATGTGCAGAGACTGAAATGGATTGCTGGCGGATTTTTGTAGATTGTCGGGAAGAAAACATCAATAGTTTTTCCCATTTCCGCCGTATAAAAAGCTATATACTTTTAAATCATTTATAACATTTAAAACTTATTATATTTTTTAATTTAAATTAACAGTATCACTCTTATTATACATTTAATAAAGCCCGGACTTATGCGAATTATTTTAATGTTTTTAGCTGTTATCATTTTTTCCTGTAACCAAAAAAAAGAAGTGAAAGAAGCATATCAATGGCCGGGAGCAACTCCTCCCGTAGCAGAAATGAAGGATTACGAAGCCGGAATGCACGGTGACAAGCGTAATGATGAGTATTATTGGATGGCAGATTTTTTCAAAGAAGGCCCCGACAGCACCAATGTTGTGGATTATTTGAAAGAAGAAAATGCGTACACCGACACGATGATGGCGGGTACCAAGAAGTTTCAGGAAAACCTTTTTACTGAAATGAAAGGTAGGATCAAAGAAAAAGACGAGTCAGTACCCGTTTATAGCAGCGGCTATTGGTACTACACCAGAAGCGAAGAAGGACAGCAGTATTTTAAATATTGTCGAAAAAAGGGCACATTGGAAGCTCCTGAGGAAATCCTGCTGGACGTAGATAAAATGGCGGAAGGACATGCCTACTACTCGGCGGTGGGTTTCAACATTAGCCCTGATAACAAGTTACTGGCCTATGGTGTAGATACAGTCTCGCGCCGGCAGTATACTATTTATATCAAAAACCTGGAAACAGGGCAGAACTTTAAGGATGTAATTTATCCGGCGAGCGGTGGGTCGGAGTGGGGCAATGATAACAAGACATTGTTTTATACGGCAACCAATCCTAAGACATTGCTGAGCGAAAAGATCAAGCGTCACGCGCTGGGTACGGACGCTAAGAAAGATGTGGTCGTTTATACCGAAAAAGATAAGAGCAACTACATTGGTGTAGGCAAAACGAAGTCGGAGAAATACATCATTATCGCGTCTTCGGCGACCATGTCGTCGGAATACCGGATACTGGACGCTGATAAGCCGGAAGGAAGTTTTGAAGTTTTCCAGCCCAGAATAAAGGATGTGCTATATGACATTGATCATCAGGACGACAAGTTTTTGATCGTGACCAATAAGGACGCGCTCAATTTCAGACTGATGGAAACACCGCTTACCAAGACAGGCGTGGAGAACTGGAAGGAAGTGATTCCGAACCGAAAAGATGTTCTGCTGGAAGGAATCGATGTTTTTAAAGATTATCTCGTCATCACTGAACGTAAAAATGGCTTGCTGCAACTCAGGATCAGGGACTTGAAATCAAAAGCGGAGCATTATGTGGATTTTGGAGAACCAGCCTACACTGCGTACACTGGCTCCAATCCGGAGTACAATACGAAGACACTCCGGTATGTGTACACTTCGCTAACCACGCCAAATTCTGTTTATGACTATGGCATGGACTCAAAAGCGAAGGAGCTGAAAAAGCGCCAAGAAGTAGTAGGAGGGTACAATCCCGAAGAATACGTGACGGAACGCTTGTACGCCACTTCGCGTGACGGTGTTAAAGTTCCCATTTCTTTGGTATACAAAAAAGGTACCGAAAAATCTGCGGAAACGCCTTTGCTACTTTACGCTTACGGCTCCTATGGCAATAGTATCGACGCGGGATTCAGCAGTACCAGACTTAGTTTATTGAACCGTGGCTTCATATACGCGATTGCACACGTACGCGGCGGCCAGGAAATGGGGCGTCAATGGTATGAGGACGGCAAATTGTTCAAAAAGAAAAACACATTCTTTGACTTCATCGACTGCGCAGAATATCTGGTGAAGGAAAAATACACGTCATCAGCACATTTGTTTGCAGAAGGTGGCAGCGCGGGTGGTTTGCTGATGGGCGCGATCTCCAATCTCCGCCCGGATCTTTGGAGAGGAATCATCGCCGATGTGCCATTTGTGGATGTGGTGACTACCATGCTCGACGAAAGTATCCCGCTGACAACCAATGAGTTTGATGAATGGGGCAATCCCAAAAGCAAAGAGTCATACACGTACATGAAATCGTACTCTCCGTATGACAATGTGGAGAGAAAAGCCTATCCGAATATGCTGGTAACTACCGGGTTGCATGACAGCCAGGTTCAATATTTCGAGCCTGCAAAGTGGGTTGCAAGACTCAGAACGCATAAAACCGATAAAAACGTGCTGCTTCTAAAAACCAATATGGAAGCCGGGCACGGTGGTGCTTCGGGAAGGTTTGAATATCTGAAAGAAGTGGCCTTGCAATTTGCATTCATGTTTGCTTTGGAAGGCATACACGAATAAAGAGAGGAGCCGAAATGCTTTCCTGTTGTCACGTTGAGCGGAGTCGAAATGCAAACGCGAACTGCATGAGCCCTTCGACTCCACTCAGGTTGACAAACAGAATTACCTTGACTATAAATGACAACCTAACTACAACTGGGCCAACGAACCCTCTACATCTGCAATAATGTCGTCAATATGCTCAATACCCACAGAAATACGTAACTGAGTAGGATGTACGCCAGCTGAAAGTTGCTCTGTTTCAGATAATTGTGAATGTGTTGTCGATGCGGGGTGAATGATCAATGTTTTTGCATCGCCTACATTGGCCAGGTTACTGATTAGGGTCAGATGATCCACGAAGCTCTCTGCGGTTTTCTTATCACCTTTTAATGTGAAGGAAAGGACGCCACCAAATCCACGTGTGAGGTATTTTTTAGCCAACGCATTGTACTTATTTCCTTCCAGCCCAATGTAGTTCACGCTTTCCACTTTTGGATGTTTTTCCAGCCATTGCGCCAGTTTCAATGCATTTTCTGCAATACGTTCAACACGTAATGTCAGCGTTTCAAGGCCTTGAAGGAATAGGAATGAGTTGAAAGGAGCCAATGACGGACCCCAGTCGCGCAGGCCTTCCACACGGGCACGAATGATGTATTGAATGTTACCAAAAGGTCCGCCGATCCCAAAAACATCATTTAAAACCAGTCCATGATAGCTCGGCGACGGCTCAGTAAACTGTGGGAATTTGCCATTGCCCCAGTTGTAAGTACCAGCATCCACGATCACACCGCCGATGGATGTACCATGTCCGCCGATCCATTTGGTGGCCGACTGTACTACCACGTGTGCGCCGTATTTGATAGGCTGAAATATAGCCCCAGCTGCTCCAAACGTATTATCCACGATCAATGGAAGGTCATACTTCGTAGCTAATGCTGAAAATGCCTCGAAATCAGGGACGCTGTAACTTGGGTTACCAATGGTTTCCAGGTAAATGAATTTCGTTTTGTCGTCGATGAGTTTTTCAAAGCTGCTCACATCGTCGCCGTCGGCAAAGCGCGCTTCGACACCGATGTTTTTAAAAGAATTTTTGAACTGATTATATGATCCACCGTAAAGGAAAGACGTCGTTACAAAATTATCGCCGACAGTTGTGATGTTATTGATCGCCAAAAACTGCGCGGAATGCCCCGAGCCAGTTGCAAGTGCTGCTACGCCACCTTCCAATGCTGCCACTCTTTTTTCAAAAACATCATTGGTAGGATTCATGATCCTGGAATATATATTGCCAAACTCCTTCAATGCGAACAGGTTAGCGGCGTGTTCAGCGTTGTTGAACACGTATGAGGTAGTCTGATAAATGGGTACTGCTCTTGAATTGGTAGCAGGATCTGGCTGCTGGCCGGCATGAAGCTGCAAGGTTTCAAATTTCATTTTTAGAACGTTTAAAGGTGGATAAAGATCAAATGTATTAAAATAAAGATATATAGTATACTGAAACAGTAGTCTTTTGTTTGCCGAATAATAAATAGCATTTTATCAACAGGACCAATGTCGATAGCTATGAAGCAATGATAGTCATCAGGTTATCGCACTGGCCTTTTAATGCCAAAAGCGTTTCCTGATCCGATACTGTTTTGTCGGGACCGATCTTGTGCTTGATATTTGGAATGGATAAGGAAGAATGGTCGTTTCGGCGTGTGCCCAGTGCTGTGAGCGTGAGCAGGAGGGAAGCGAGGGCTTTGTCGCCGCCGGTATTGAGGGGAGAAGCGCTGATTGCAGAAACGGGTTTGTCATTCAGATCACCCGTCGCGACAGTCCAGTCCAGCGCGTTTTTCAATGTGCCGGGTACACCAAACGCATACTCGGGCGTGCAGATAATGACGCCGTCGGCCTGTTGGATGGCTTTTTTGAACCGGATTACTGCCTCCGTATCATCAAGGCCCGGACTGAAATGGGGGATTTCGTCCAGGCCCTGAAATATTTGAAAATGGGTATCCGCTGGTAAAAGACCTTTGAATGCGCTTAAAATGATGGTATTCGTCGAATCAGGACGTAAGCTGCCCGAGATTCCCAGTATGCTGAAACTTTTCATACCGGTAATTTACGGAGGCAATTCTGAGATAGCAATGCCCGGGGTAGGGTATTATTTTGCCATTACATTGTAAAAATTGTAGTCGGTCATCGGCGCATCCGTAAAGCCCAGGTTGCGCCCCATCGTAACGATCTGTCCGCGGTGATAGGTGCTGTGGTTCATACAATGCATAATGTACTCGAAGTTAGGGAAATTACATTCAAACCACTGGCTGATCACCAGCGTATCTTCCTGCAACATGTCAATGCCCAGGTTTTCAATGTAAATCGCCATTTCTTCTGACTGGGCAATAATGCGTTCGAAGGTTTCTTCCAGGTTTCCGGTAAAATCTTCGTCCTCATAGCTAATCTGCGGACGAATGATTGAGTACCAGTAACTTTGCGTCTGAAGTATATGGATCAGCGTTTGTCGAATGGTGTTGAAGCTGGAATGGACCTCAATTTCCAGAACTGCGTGTGGCTTGGTTTTGAGCCAGTTAACCAATGTACAATTAGCCCAATGATTGTAATCGGTGTAATTTTTCATCAAATACGCAAGACTGGTTTCCACGGTTGATAGTACTGTTAGCTCCGACATGTTGTTCTTTGTTTAAGTGCAATACAAAGAAAAGCCAGGCCCGTGACAACAGTGTGTCAACAGTCATCCGGATTATTTCAAATTTTCGGAAATCTGTTCAATGAGCTGCCTAACCATGTTTTTGAGGGTTTCCGGCTCCAAAATTGTAGCGTTTGGAGCGATCATCATATACCATCTGGCAAAGCCTTCCAGCGACGGGCTTAGAAACGACATTTCAATGTGATCGCCTTTCTGGATTTCCGACACGAAGCCATAATAGGTACGCTGGTCCCGCACATATCTGGAAACCTTTTTTTCCAACCTGATCCGAACCAGCCGCATGTTGTCAGACTCCCAAGTACCCGACATGAATTCTTTGAGGGGAGCGTGCTTGTGCTCGAAAGGCTGCTCAGTCAGCTCACATTGCAGAATCCGGTCGGAGCGGAAATTACGGTAATCATTTCTTAAGTGACAGTAGGCAATGGTGTACCAGTAGTTATTTTCGTGGTAAATGCCCACCGGTTCAATGATCCTTTCGGCCGGGTCAGTAGCACTTAGCGGGTAATAGTTGATCTTGCAGATCTTTTTTTCGGAGATACTTTTGAGCAGTACATCCAGGGTGTTACTGTTCTGTTTGTGGAACGGTTTGTAGTCCTGTCGCATTTCAATGTGGTTTTCCAAGTTTTCCACCATTGATTTTTCACTGGTGCGCAACACCGCCTTCACCTTATACATGGCCGACTGGTACTGCGACTGCGTGGAAAGATCAGTAAACTTTTCCATCAGCTTTTCAGCGGTGATGAATGTACGCGCCTCCTCTTTGGTGAACATGACGGGAGGCAGGCGATAGCCTTCCATAATGGAATAACCAACACCTGCCTCCCCTGAAATAGGCACTCCGGCTTCCGCCAACGAGCTGATATCTCTGTATACGGTCCTCAAACTAATTTCAAATCGCTCTGCGAGATCCTGAGCCTTTACAACTTTGCGGGATTGAAGCTGGATCAGGATGGCTGTAATGCGGTCAAAGCGGTTCATGGTGTCGGATAATAGGTCCGGCACAAAAATAATCTTAAAGAACCGGTTCTCTCAAATTAAATGCGTCCGAAATCAATTCAAATGATTTAACACGGTTCGCGGCACTGTCCGCCATCGTGGAAATGATGATTTCATCTACTTCAAATTGCTGTGCCAGCTCGGTCAGCTGCTCTTTGACGTCTTCCTGCGTACCCGAAATAATACGCCCGCTGTTGTATCTGATGCGTTCCAGTTCACCGGCAGAGAAACGGTATTTTTTGACAGTTTCCGCGTCGGGGAACGGGCCGAATTTGCCTCTTTCGAATTCGACCAGGATATAATCCATCATTTTACGCATTTGCGCAGCCTTTTCCTCCGTCTCCCCGCAAAGCACAAATACCGACAGGATTGCATGTGGCTTTTCGTATTGATCCGAAGGCCTGAAACTTTTGCGGTAGGTTTCGACTACATCCGGGCGCACAAAGCCGTTGATAAACTTCGCTACTGCTAATCCCATCCCGAATTTGGCGGCGATACTACTGCTTCCGCCGCTGGAACTCAATATCCATTGCATCGGTATGGTAGGCGACTGTGGTGTGGCATAGATAAAACCTCGGTCGGTACCCGCTGTATCTCTAAAAAAGTGCTGTAAGTGCTCTAATTGGCGTAAATAGCTGGATTCGCTGAAATCATTGGAGGGATTGAGCAGCGAAGAAGTAATCCTGTCCGTACCTGGCGCACGGCCCATACCCAGGTCTATACGGCCGGGGAAGAGTGTTTCCAGCATCCTGAAATTCTCTGCTACCTTTAATGCGCTGTGGTTAGGAAGCATAATTCCGCCCGATCCGATCCTGATGTGCTGGGTGGCATCGGCCAGCTTGACCATCAGTACTTCCGGCGTTGATCCTGCTATGAAAGTTGAATTATGGTGCTCAGAAATCCAAAAACGGCTATAACCAAGGTCCTCTGCGAGCTTTGCGGTGGCAATGGTCTCCTGAATTGCTTCCTGAACCGTAGATCCTTGTCGTACAATGGATTGGTCCAGTATTCCTATTTTAATATCACCCATGATGTCGTTACGTATTTTATAATTAACACCGGGACTACAAATTGTATTCCTTTTCTAAGCAACAAAGGGCTTCCCTGAGGGAAAGTAACGTTCTCGTAAGACGGAAGGGGAGGAGGTACCGGGAAGCGATTACAGCGAACGCTTCCAATATGTAGAGCGCCCGAACAATGGAATTCCTACGTAGCTGCGAATTTCAAGCGTTTCATCTTTGAATTTCATCAGGCAGTTGTAGGTTTTCCCGCTTTTGGGGTCGTACATTTTGCCATTATCCCAAATATCTTCGGTGAAAGTGAAGTCGTGGAGGATATCAATGTTATGCAGACTGCGCGTCCGCAAACTCTTATCGGTATTGCTAATGTCTTTTCTGAATGTTTTGCCGTCAGCTTCGAAGTAATTTTGCGCCCACATTAGTTTGCCGAGGTACTCGCTGCCATTTTTATAAATCTCGATTCTCATATCTTTTTCCTCATTCAACCATTCCCCTAAAATCTGGTCGGCGACTATATCTTGTGCTTTCGAAAGAAAGGATAGGGAAAGAAAAAATATTAAAAATGTTATTTTATACATTCGGGCAGGAGTAATTTGAATTGAGTGCAAGCTGACGGTTCTCTTTAAAATGTTCAAATTTTCGATTTAGACAAAATATGCCTGTTTTTCTGTGAAATTGGTAAAAGCTGTTTTATGTACTCCAAATACGTTTTTCTATCATTGGTTTTTTAATTAACATTGATAGATATTTAATTTAACACTGTTAATCATTTTTTACAGCAAGGTCACCCTAGTTTTAGTGCTAATCTGCTATGTCACTTTTCTGGCAATATACGATTCTTATTTGATTATGAAAAACTGAATTATTCCAAGATCAAGCCAGCGAATTTTTAATCGGCGTACATAACTATTTTTGTGGCTTGTGCTAAACTCTTACTCGAATTAATCCTATTTTTGATACTAGCACTCTAAAAACAGTGCGCGTAAACCTATGAGTCATACTGCACCTCCTGTTCCGATTAATGAAATGGAGCGGTTACTAAGCCTCTCCGAATTTGATATAGATTATTCAGACCATTATGAGACATTCAAAGACCTTGCCAAACTAGCAGCAAAAGTAACTGGAACGAAGATTTCCCTGGTAAACCTCATCGATTCGCTTACCCAATGGACCATTTCCAATTACGGACTGGATCTGGATCAGATGTTGCGGGAGGATTCAGTTTGCCAGTACACGATTATGGAAACGGATCATTTTGAGATCGACGACCTCAGTCTTGATGATCGTTTCAAAAATAAATTTTACGTTACCGGCGATCCCAAAGTGCGGTATTATTACGGGATACCACTTAAAACCAGCACAGGATTGAACATTGGCGCACTTTGCGTGCTGGATCAAGAACAAAAATCGCTTGATCCTGAGAAAATTGAGCTCCTGAAGATCATTGCCGATGAGATCGTCGCCAGGCTTAAAACCTATAAGGTTATGGAAGGCCTTAAATCCAAGCTGCTCGAAGCAAAACAGACGCAGAAGAAGGTGGCGCATGATATCCGTGGGCCGTTAGGTGGAATCGTCGGATTGGCGCAGATCATTCGCGATCAGGGAGATAGCAACCAAATGGATGAAGTACTAGAATTCATCAATCTGATCCATAAGAGTGGTAATTCCATCCTGGACCTGGCGGAAGAAATCCTCGAAAGTCACAAAGAAAAAGGGCCTGTCGCTCCGTCTGTTAATGCCAAGGAAAATGAATTTAACCTTGCCGTTTTTAAGGACAAATTGGAAAAGCTTTATGGCCCCCAGGCCAAGCATAAAAATGTCAGTTTTAATGTATTCACCACGCCATTGACTGAGAAAGTACCTTTTGCAAAGAATAAACTGCTTCAAATTACCGGGAACCTGATCTCCAATTCGATGAAATTTACGCCGGAAGGGGGCGAAGTGCGCGTGGATCTGCGGCTGATCATTGACCCGAACTGGCCCGCGTTACAGATCCTGGTGAAAGATACAGGTGTGGGCATGAGTCAGGAAGCTATTACAGCCATTCTTTCAGGTACGGCTTCCTCGACGGAGGGCACGGGTGGTGAACAGGGCTTTGGTTTCGGTCTTGCGTTGGTTAAACATCTGGTAGACAGCCTGGAAGGTACCATGAACATTACTTCCGAGCCGGGTAAAGGAACAACTTTCGAAATCAATTTGCCGCAAAATATGTAAGGTAGTAAAGGCATGCAGGGTTACGCGCCTGCATGCCTTTTATTAATCAACTGGACGGGACATTCGCTCTTCCAGTTGATCTAAAATCATGGGCCAGGCTTCCTGATGCTTGTTTTTAGACTCCTCAGTCAGGAAGCCAGCGTGTGTGAGGCTCAGGAATGTTCCGTTTTCATGTGCTGAAAGTTCGACAGTCAAAACAGTCTCGACGCCCTCCGTTCCTCCCTCGCCTGAAACCCAGGTCATCTCGATTCTTTCGCCCTCCTCAATGCTCAGGAAACGCCCATAATGTGGATGTCTGGCGCCTTGATAGGAAGTTTCGAAGTAAAAAGCAGTGTTGGGTTCCGCTTTTCCCAGAAACGAGCCTGGTGAGGCAAACCATAGGTCAAATTCTGTTGTCCAGGCTTTAAATAATTTCCCTGCCGGTAAAGCAACCAGGCGTTCAACTTTCAATCCCAGCGGACGCGATGCGAGGTCAGGCGGGCATATAACTGCGGTTTTGGTTTCCATCATGGTGAAAGGTCATTGCTACCAGCATTGTGAATAAAATCATGCCTTACCGTCGTGATTTTTGTTTTATACCGAAGACGTGACCAACTTTACCCATATAGTAGAAGATAAAGCCAGTTGACTGGCTACTGAAATAACGTAACAAAGAGAGCAAATTGAAACTATACAAAGGTTTGGTAGCTGCAACTGTGGATGCATTGCAGCAGATTTTTATCAAAGGCAGACAAGCTGACAAGGTTGTTGAGCAGGTACTGAAATCCAACAAGAAATGGGGAGCACGGGACCGGGCCTTCATCGCTGAAAATACCTACGAGATCGTGCGCTGGTGGCGACTGGTGAAATACGCCGCTGCTATCAAGAAAGCGAGCGAGGAGAGCGATTTCTGGGACATAGTGGGCACCTGGCAACTCATCAAGCCGACGCATTTGCATCTCGAATCAGATCATATTCTCCCTGAGTGGCCGGAGTTCGAGAATATCAATGCAGAATCTGTAACGGAAAGATACCGGGAAGGCCTGGAAACCAGAAAAATAGCGGAATCCATTCCGGATTGGATCGACGTAACAGGTGAATTGGAGCTAGGGAAGAAATGGGACATCGAACTGGCCGCATTAAACCAGCAGGCACCGCTTACTATTCGTGTCAATTCGTTGAAAAGCAACAATGCAGACGTAGCAGCGCTTTTTGGCGAGGATAATTGTGCAGTCGTACCCCATGTTCCCAGTGCATTTATTCTGAAAAAAAGGCAGAATGTACTCAACCAGGAAGGCTTCAAGCAGGGCTTTTTCGAGGTGCAGGATGCAGGCTCTCAGCTGATAGCGCTTTACCTTGACATCAGGCCCGGTATGAGCGTGATTGATGCCTGTGCAGGTGCGGGTGGCAAGACGTTACACATAGCGGCTTTGCTCCAAAACGAAGGTTCTATCTTAGCCATGGACATCGAGGACAACAAATTGACCGAATTGAAAAGGCGGGCAAGCAGAAATGGTGTGAAAAACCTGGAAACCATGCTGATCGAGTCCGATGAGGTTATTAGCCAGCTTTCGGAAACCGCCGACCGGCTGTTATTGGATGTTCCGTGTTCAGGTCTGGGCGTATTGCGCAGGCACCCGGATACGAAATGGAAGCTGAAACCTGAATTTCTGGAAAACATCCGCAAAGTACAGTGGCACATTCTGAGTACCTATTCGAATATGGTTAAAAAGGGCGGTAAAATGGTGTATGCCACTTGTAGCGTGCTTCCTTCTGAGTCGGAACAACAGGTAAAGCGTTTCTTGAAAGCGGAAAAGAAAACGTGGAAACTGGTTTCAGAGCATCGCACCTCCGTTTCAAAAGACGGGTTTGATGGTTTTTACATGGCATTGCTCGAACGGAAGTAATCCTGATAGGAGGAATATTTAATCCGCTGCCGAATTAGTTCCCTTCAAGCAGTTTTTTAATCTCAACCAGTATAGGGTTCCAGCCTTCGCCATTATTGTATGAATCCTGGTATCTCCGCTCGCCATCCGCGACGGTACTGTAATCGCCCTGTGTCACATTCAAAATGGTTTGATCTCCATCAGGAATCAGCTCATACGTGACGCTCAGGTAGTTTTCTGACGTGTCATCAATGTCGGAGTTAGGATCGATGGTCGTGTATTCGAGAAATTTTTCGGGCTCTATTTGCACGACTTCTCCTTTCACAAACACCATTTCATTGCCTTCGTATGTTCCTTTCCAGAGCAGTTCGCTACCTGGTTTCCAGTCTGATACCGTCTCGGAGCCAAACATATACTGTTTCGTTTGTTCCGGATTGACCAGCGCGTCCCACACGGCAGCCACCGGCGCGTTAATAGTAATGCTGTTTTTGATAATAAGTGGCTCGGCCATTGGTTTGATGTTTTGATGAATGATTGAAAGAAGAAATTCGAATTGCCGATACAATATTAGCAGGTTTTGAGGAGTCTGAAATTGCGTATTACGGATTATTTCTAACCAAATAAGGTGTTATACCAAACTTCTTTTTGAATGCATTATTGAAATGCTGGGGCGTAGCGTAGCCCAATTGGAGTGAAATTTCGGCTGCGGTTTTTTCGGTATCCAGCAAATATTGCCTGGCCAGCTGCAAACGCTGGTCTGTCAGATAGCCAAAGACAGTATTATTAAAAGTCTCTTTAAATCCCCGTTTCAATTTATATTCATTCAGACCTACATGCTGCGCGATTTCGGATAGGTTGGGCGGGCAATGCACCCGTTCGTTGATCAGGTCGCGCACAGCGATAATCTTCTCTTTATCCGTCTGATTTTTGATAAATACATCTTTTTTGTTTTCAGAGGCACTCACAGCATCCGCACAAAGCACTAGCAGCTCGATACTTTTGGATAACAGGAAGAGCTTTTTGATCCCATCCGCATATTTACAATGGATGATCTGCTGTAAAACCTGCTGAATGGGCGAGTCAATGGTGCCCCAACTGTTGGAAAGGATCGTGCTTTTTCCCTCCATAATGTCCTGTGAGAACCGTTTGAGGGAATCACTTGCATGCTCTGTGAAATGAATGAAAAGTGCTTTGGGGAATTGTATCCCAAATGTCTCGATTTCCAGGGTTTTGGCATGGACTACCATGTCAAATTCATTGGAATACATGATGTTATGATGCCCGCCTACCAGTTCAAATGTCTTATTAAGCTGCTTATAAGTAAAGCTGTAATCGCCCTTCATGCCAAAATGCATCCTGACCACATCGGTATTACTACTCGAAGAGAAGGTTGATAACTCGGTAAATTTGGAAACAGCGTGGCCAATGCGCATATCGTCGCAATGCCAGACAATCCCAGTCATTTTGCCTTTTTCAAACTCCCTGCTCTGCTTTTCTTCCATTGATATAAACTATTTTTTGCCTTTACCCAGCCACAAAAGCGTGTTCAGAATAAATTGGGTTTGCAATTCATTATTGAATGTGAACGACAATTCTTTATCGGTTTTATTGTCGTAATCAATGTCATTGTGACCCATATTCATGTACAGCATTTTATATTTTTTATTAGTCCAGGCCACAGGATAATAGCCACTATGCCATATTTCATGCTGTTTGGGGCCCGTACCGAGCGGAAAACTAGTCGGATCAATGGATAGCAGGATTTGAATGTCCGGATTTGTCGTGAGGTCCTTTTCCCACCGGTACCATTCGTTTGGCGAAGCTTTAAAAGTTGCAGGAATACCTTCCAAAGAGGCGTTTGTCTTGTCTTCGACTTTCAAAATCGCCGAGGTCGGCCGCCATGTATTGCTTTTATATTGGCCCGAACCCAGAAATTGATTATGGTACCAGTCCCAGTTTTGAGGGTAAGCCGAGGGCGTGAGTGCGAAGGCTGCAAAGTGAAAACCGATCCACCCACCGCCATTTTCCATGTATTTCTGAAAAGCCGCCCGTTGTTCGGGCGCATCGGGCCGGGTGTCCAGAAACAGTACTACCTGATATTTGGAAAGAAATTCACTGTTCAGATTAGTCCAATTGCTCGTTGAATCATACGTGAAATTGTTTTTCCTGGCCATTTCGGGAAATTGCTTGTGGGCCTCTTTCACGAAGCTGATATGCGCCTTATCGTTTTTGCCCGTAAAGAATGCAATTACTTTAAAATCAGACTTATTTTGAGCATTTGCTTGCTGTAAATGAGATAAAGCAAATGTGAGTAGAAGCATAAAAACAGCATGATTTCTGAATGTTAAGAACATGATTACGACTGGATTAGGAATAGGATTTGAACAGTTCAAATATAATTGAAAATCATCAGGCTGATTCAGGAGTTCACCAGCTAGCTGAATTTCTGTTTCAGTTTAGCGTTCGCATTCCCGATGAGTGGTTTACCATGTCCAAAAACCGCCGTGTCAAAATCATACGCCGCCGCTTTCAGAATGCTCTGAATACCAAGCTGCCTGTCTTCATAAACAGTGCTGAAATCCAATCCGAACATATTGGCGCAAATGTCGCCGGCGATGAGCAAGCGTTCTTTTTTCAAAAGCAGTGAAAGATGGCCTTTTGAATGTCCTGGTGTATGTATCACCTCAATTCCGCCTGCGATCGGAAGGATATCACCGTCCTGGATTCTCTCGTCAATCCGGCACATTTCTGTTTCGTTTGGACTGTCTTTGATGAAAATGCGGTAGATGATCCAGTTTGCAAGGCCTGGCGACGGCTGATGGGGAAGTCTCCCACCAATACCCGCTTCCACGAGGATCGCGTCGTCCGGGTGCGCATACACGGGTACTTCGAGCGTACCCTTAATGTCCGCTACGCTACCGCTATGGTCCGGGTGGCTGTGTGTGAGAATGATCTGTTTAATGTCGTCAGGGTTTTTGCCGCCGTTTCGGATAGCCTGGAAAATTTTGTCCCTGCTGTTTTTGAAACCCGTATCAATGAGCGTGAGGCCATTGTCCTCGATGAGGAATGTGTTCACACTGCCGAGCGGGATCTGGTAAAGGTGCTGCGTGATTTGTTTCATGAGCAGGAGTTAGGAAGGATTAGTCAGGCAATGTGCATTTTAGTTTTTAAAACGGGATTGATTTTTCATTTTATTAATTAATGATATCGTTTCCGACCAATCTGTTGTTGAATTGGAAGACAGCATATTTAGGTCTTGGTAAAAGCGATCTTTTCTGAAAAGCTGCTCGGCGACAAGACTATTTTTATCAATCGCAACATTTCCCCAATCTATACTTACCGCAAGCTCAACTCTTTTTGCCATATCTGAGAAAAAACTTTTGGCGAATATTTCTATTTCCCGTAAAAAGAAATTATAGTTTAAGGTATAATCGCCATTGGGAAAGAGCCATAGAAAGATATTTGGCCTAATTTGGTAATTGGCCCTCCAAATTATCTTTATTTGGTCACAGTACCTAAAGAACCAGATATTTGGTCCGCCAACTAGATGATCTGCCGGAAGACCTCGTGAATAAATCCAGGAAATCAGTTGTTGCTGCTCATCCAAGTCATGGTCGTTTAACTTGTACTTTGCTCGTAACTCTTCCAAATAAGCAATTGATTGATTTTGAAAGCGTTGAAATGCATGGAAGTTCTTGATCTCTGGAAGTATTTGAGACGGCAAAGGCTGACCTACGGTTTGAAAGATTTCCGTAAAATCTTCAATGAAGCGTATCAGGTAGTAACTATTATATTTTACGCCATCACATAATATTGCATTGGCGTCGGATGCGTATTCATAAACACTTTTAGTACCCAATTTAAGATATAGATAGCCATCAGTTAATGCAAACCAGTTCATGATCGGATGTTTAACAGTTCCCAACGGAATAATGTCCTTTATGTCCGTGAGTTTATAATTAATTAGGCGTAAATCAGAGAATGCGGAGAAAGCCATAATGTGCTATATGTCACGTAAATCGTCAATATTATAGTATCGAATACTTGACAGATCGAAATCATTTTCGGTTATCAGCGTAGCTATAACCTGACTTACACTGCCTGTTGGTGAGAGTGCTAAAAGTTCGTCTTGGAGCAATTCACGGGTGAACTCTTCAATGTTATCGTAGCCTCCAAGTATAAACCAGGGGAATCCTTTTTCTGAAGAGACAAACACTATGGGTAGGTCAAACAGCCCCTGATCACCATGTAATTTTTCATTTCCGATTGGATATTCCTCTAATTCACCGATTAAAACTGGACTTTGAGTTATGACGACTTTCTTCATGAATAGCGTCAGAAGCAGGGTTCTTTTTTTACATTCAATGTCATAAGCAAGATTTTCCAAGGTCTGGCTGTAATTGGGATAGCTAGGTTTCTTTGTTCTTAATAATACATATTTCTCGCTGTGTTCATTAGCGGAATTGTACTGATACAGACTAAAAATGGTAATAAGGCTTGCCATAATTTCTTTGCTAGCGGGTCACTATTTGAATGTTGGAATTTTCTATGGGTGTAATCTACGCAGGTATTTTTTGAGAGGTAAAATGTGTTTATCCATTGGTCAGTGTGTTTTATTATAGGTAATTCCCCACTACTTTTGATTGTATATAGCGATTTAAAATAGCAGTTAAAGTCCACATATGAATTATTCCCTCATTGCCCAGCAGACTGGCATTACTGAGAAACAAGTTAAGAATACCATTCAGCTTTTTGAGGAAGGCGCAACATTGCCTTTTATCGCCCGTTACCGCAAGGAAGCAACCGGCGGACTGGACGAAGTGCAGATCGGTGCCATTAAGGATACCTGGCAAAAGCAGCTGGACGTCGAAAAACGCCGGGAGGCCATCCTGAAAAGCATTGAAGAACAGGGAAAGCTGACCCCAGAACTGAAAACGAAGATCAATAATGTGTTCTCTCTGACAGAGTTGGAAGACATTTATCTTCCCTATAAACAAAAAAGAAAGACCCGCGCCAGCATGGCCGCTGAAAGAGGGTTGGAGCCATTAGCACAACTCATTTTTTCGGGCAAAGAGTCTGATCCTGAACATAAAGCCGCATCATTTCTCAATGATCAGGTACCTGCGGTGGCAGACGCATTGCAAGGCGCGAGGGATATCATAGCTGAATGGATCAATGAGAACCAGGACGCCAGGGCACGAATTCGCCATCATTTCCAGCGTGGTGCTATCATTACTTCGAAAGTGAAGAAGAAAAAAGAGGAAGAAGGCGCCAAATACCGTGACTACTTCGACTTTTCGGAGCCTTTGTCCAGAATACCGTCACACCGGTTACTGGCTATCCGGCGAGGCGAGGAGGAGGGAATGCTTAGTGTAGACATTTCTCCTGACGAGGATCAATCGCTGGAAGCATTGGACAGGCTGTTTTTGAGGGGTTCGTCCGCTTGCAAGGACCAGATGGAACTAGCAATCTCTGACAGTTATAAACGCCTCCTGAAACCTTCTATCGAGACAGAATTCTCGAATTTGGCGAAGGAAAAAGCGGATGTGGCTGCTATACAGGTTTTTACCGAAAATCTTCGGCAGTTATTGCTGGCATCGCCACTTGGACAGAAAAATGTGCTGGCGGTAGATCCGGGTTATCGGACGGGCTGCAAAGTAGTTGTCCTGGATAGCCAGGGAAATCTGCTGGCCGATCATGTCATTTATCCGTTTGATAAGCCAGCTGATGCAAATGGACGACTCAGTGATCTGATCAATAAACACAAAGTCGAAGCAATAGCTGTGGGCAATGGTACCGCCGGTCGGGAGACAGAAGATTTTGTAAGGAAGCTTTTGGTGAGTGCGGGCAAGTCCGACTCGATTGGCCTGTTTATGGTAAGCGAGCAGGGCGCATCCATTTACTCTGCCTCGGAAGTGGCGCGTGAAGAATTTCCGGATAAGGACGTCACGGTTCGTGGCTCGATTTCCATTGGCAGGAGATTAATGGATCCACTGGCTGAGCTCGTGAAAATTGATCCGAAATCGATAGGAGTAGGTCAGTACCAACATGATGTGGACCAAAATTCATTGCGAAATGCTTTGGATGTAGTCGTGGAGAGCTGCGTAAATTCCGTAGGCGTAAATCTCAACACGGCAAGCAAGCACTTATTGCGCTATGTTTCGGGCCTTGGACCTGCATTAGCGCAAAATATCGTGGATTTTAGGGCTAAAAACGGAAACTTCAAATCGCGGCAACAATTATTGAAAGTTCCGCGTCTGGGTTCGAAAGCATTTGAGCAGGCCGCTGGCTTTTTACGTATTGAAAATGCTGTTAATCCATTGGATAATAGTGCAGTACATCCAGAACGTTACGATTTGGTCGAGCAAATGGCCAAAGACACGGGTGCTAGTATCAAGGAATTGATGCAAAAAGCAGATTTGAGAAAAAACATTAAGCCTGAAAAATACATTTCAACGGAAGTGGGTCTTCCTACTTTGAAAGACATTCTGCTGGAACTGGAAAAACCTGCCCGCGACCCGCGCTCGGAAATGAAGCAATTCGAATTTGATAGTTCGGTGCGCAAACCGGAGGATTTGAAAGTTGGGATGATACTACCAGGAATAGTAACTAACATTACTGCCTTCGGCGCATTCGTCGATGTGGGCGTTAAGCAGGACGGCCTGGTGCACGTATCACAAATGGCGGACCGTTTTATCAAAGACCCCAATGAGATCGTCAAATTGCAGCAGCACGTTCAGGTGAAAGTTACCGAAGTCGATCTGAGCCGGAAGAGGATTGCTTTGAGTATGAAGTTGTAACGAGCCTTGGCAAGTCTTGTAGACTTACCAAGGCTTACTACTTTTTATAAAACATGCATCCGGTCTTCCTCCAAAATCTTCTTAATATTTTTCATGACATTGATCCAGTTTTCTTCCGCTTTAACTACGTCTTCATCCGTTTCCAGATTATCCTGCGTGATCGTTAAAGTGGTTTCGTCGTCGTATTCTGAAATGTGATAAGTAACGTGAGCGTAATTGTCTTCGAAATCGTCGGTTCCTGACAACGGGCTCCAAAATGTAAAGCCTAGCACGCGTTCAGGGATAATTTCAATGATGTTGCCTTTATCTTCGTACGGCCGGCCTTCCCAAACGCCACGGAAAGTAATCGGACTTCCCAGTACCCAGTCGGAATCAACCTCGGCACCGTGCATGTATTTCTTAACAATTTCGGGATCTATTAATGCTTTCCAGACTGATGAGGGGCTTGCATAAATAGAAATGGATGTGGTCGCAATCAGTTTTCTGTTCATAGTTCATCACAATTAGGTCCTATATATGTACCGATAAAATCATGCCACTGGAATCCAATCAATCGGTGGCCTGACTATTTAACGTATATTCAAATACAAACCAATCAACCCCAATGCAGGAATTATATTTTACACAAAAGCTTCCGATTTCGCTGGACGAGGCCTGGGATTTTTTTTCTAATCCGGCAAACCTGAAAGAGATCACGCCTGCTCATATGGGTTTTGTAGTATTGAGTAAGCATCAGGGGAATACCATGTACGCGGGGCAGATCATTCGTTACATTGTCAAACCGGTATTCGGTATTCCTCTGAAATGGTGCACAGAAATTACGCATGTAGTTGATAAGCAGTACTTTGTCGACGAGCAACGGTTTGGCCCGTATGCATTCTGGCATCATCAGCATCGGTTTACTGCTGTGGAAGACGGCGTGCTGATGGAGGACATTCTACATTACAAGGTACCGTTCGGTTTTTTGGGAGACTGGGTAAGCGCTTTGTTTGTTGAAAATGAGGTCAATAAGATCTTTGAATACCGTAAGAAAATCCTCACAGAGCGATTTCCTGGCTAAAAATTGTACTGTACGCGACAAGTAAGGACATTATCGGGAGCATCGGATTCAAAGCCCGGCAGCGCCGATTTTTCATTTCGAACGATCTCATAGTAAAACATGAATTTGAGCGACTCATTGGGGATGTACACATAGCCCGCTCCAAAGGTATCGTAGCGTAAATCGGCCTTGCTGAATCCATTGACGGCAGATACCTCCTTACCTGCAACCTTCGTATTAGCGTCGTACCAGTCATATTTGAGCACAAACTGGTGTTCGAGACTTCCCAGATTCTGCACAAAGTAGAAGTAAGCGCCATTGAAATTACGTGTAAACAAAGGGTCTTTCAGGCCATTGGTGACCGGATAGACACCCGGCGTTTCGCTGGTAGCAAGTGTTGCAGTTTGCTTTCCGCCAATGTATTCTGCCCGGAATTCTGTCTCACCTTTTGTATTTGGGAATGATACCTGGAAATCTGCTCCGGCGTAGTTTCGAGGAGTAGCTTTTTTATAATTGCTTGAAGATGAATCGCGTAGCATCACGTATTCAGATCCTTTGGTGCGGGTCGCATACAAAACGTTAGACTGGCTGGTAATTCCGCCTATATAGCCGGAAACTGCCGCTGAAAGCGTTGCTCCGCCCATTGCTTTGATCTGTGTTGGTTTTAGACTGAACTTGCCGATCACATCCTTATGGCTGTCATAATCCATTGGGCCCGACATTCCCTGACCATTAAAAACGCCGATATCAAATTTAAACTTCTGTATCCATTCAACGTTCTTGCGGCTGGTCACAGTCAGCATCAGCCCAATATCCCGCTCGGTTTTCATTAAGATCTGCGACATTCGTCCCCGTTCGGGCGTCTCGCGATTGGATGAGGAAAGGTTCACTTCGTGGCCAAATGGTCTGGCAAACATTCCGGTCGTGAGCGCAAAAATCTTGAATTTGTTTTCGTAAAACCGTCCCCAAAAATCCCGGATTGCAACACCACGTTCGGTGCCGTCAAATTGGAAAACAAAATAAGTGGTGGGATCATTGTGTTCATTCAAATGCGCATAGTCCACGCGCAAACGACCGCGCCGAAGCATAAAACGATTATTGGACAATGCCGGGAAATTGCCTCCGTTATAGCTCTCGGCTCCTTCTTTGGAAATGAGTTGAAATTGTGGCTGGATATACCCGCTGATCCGTACCCTATTGTACCGCTCATAAATCGACAACATCCCTTTGCCCATCTGGTTGGTCGTATCCACAAGATCCATCAGAAACCTTTGGGCAGTGACCTGGGTGGTTGTCAATAATATAAATAGTAGTAGCAGTCCGGTAATGCGGAATTTCATCAGTAGTAAAGTTGGTGTCGGCAAACGGGGTACAAAGAACTTTATTTTCCGCTAATTATCTTACCCTATGCCTATAAGTTTTTCGGAGGTATGGAAGTCACATTCCTGAGTGAATCAGCGGAACAATGTAAGTATAGTATGTTTGATATTTTTTAAATGTTTTTAAAGTATTATATGTATTTTACTTTAAGAATTTATTATATGTTTATATTTTTGTTAAATATTTGATATACATTGTTTTATGTATTTTTACTTTTAATAAGTTATAAAAAAACAGAAAGATAAATACTTATATAAAGTATCTATCTTTCTGTTTTTTTATAAAAGCTTAATATGTATGGATAGGTTTGAATTTATTCGCCGATTAATTCAAATTCTACTTTCTGATCATACTGAAAATTGCTTCGTTTAGTATTTTTAAAAAGTATTTAATGTATTGATTAATATGATACTTTCTAAAAGTTAAGTATTAGCAAGAAGTATTATTAGTATGCTACGGTGAAGCGTTTTTGAATGAATTTCGGTTGTTCGATCTCATCTACAATCGCCACTGAAAGATCTTCCACAGAGATAATACTTCTGCCTTTTTCATTGTAAACGGGTGTATCCAGACTGGTTCGGTAGCTGCCTTTGCGTTCGCCGGAAGTGCCGGGATGCATCTCTATGGCAGGGCTCAGGTAGGTCCAATCGAGGGTAGTATCGGCCCTTAAGATGCTCAGATACTCTCTTGCAGCACCCGCTCCGGCTTTGTACTCTTCCGGGAAATGAGGAGTGTCGATCAGTTGCACTCCTGGCGCTACTTCAAGGCTTCCTGCACCGCCTACCACAAGCAGACGCTTCACGCCAGATTGCGCTACGCCAGTTTCAATGGCTGCGGCGCCTTGCAGATATTCGGTGTAAATGTTGGGATTGGTCCAGCCTGGATTGTAGGCACTCACTACGGCATCATGTCCCGCCACTGTCGCAGCAACTTCGTCCGCATCGAGCACATTTGCTGATGTCAGGGTGATCAGATCACTTTGCACCGAGACCTTGGTCACGTCGCGTGCAATGGCCGTTACCTGGTGACCGCGTGAAACGAGTTCTTTCAAAACTTGGGAGCCCACAAATCCTGTGGCTCCGATCAATGCTACTTTCATTTGAATTGAATTTTGAATGGTTTAAAATTTCTGGAATAAAAAATGTTACAGTTTTGGGCAAAAATTTCAGGCAAATTTGAGGCAAAAGTCAGCTAATGAGGTCTTGCTTAACCCCAGTAGCAGGGTTTTTTCGGCGTCATCGTATAAGTTGTCCAGATGGTCATTGATTTTTCTTCCAACGACGCAATCCGGATTGGGAGAATTAATGCCTTTTCCCAGGAGATCTATCTGCTTGACGGCCTCGTATACCTCCGACATGAATATTTGACCTGACGGCTTCGCGAGCCTGCTTCCGCCAGCTTTCCCTTCCTTGCTGATCACCAGTCCGTGATCGCGCAGATTGGAGAGTTCTTTGCGTACCAATACGGGATTAATGTTGATGCTCCCCGCCAGATACTCGGAGGAATTCCATTCGTCATCTGCAAAGGCGAGGAGTGTCAAAATGTGAACCGATATGGCAAAACGTCCGCTGTTCATACTGTAATATTTATAGTTACAGTACATTGATTTGGGTTAGGAAGTTCCTGGTTGGTGGATTTTTTTGCCCTGCTTTCGCTTTGGCTAAAGCCGGAATATGGGGGGCGGTATGTACCCCCGGCTGAAGCCTGGGGTTTGTGTATGCGATTGGGTAAATTGACTTACAGTGACAGCGAAGTACGGAGGTTGAAGTATTTTACTTTATATATGACCCTTTCATTTAATGCAATCACATCTTATTATAAGTAAGATACATTTAAATAGTAGAAAATATATATAACATTCAGTAAAAAGTATTACTTTCCATACATATTAGGCATTTAGAATGTTATATATGTATGGGAAGTGATAATAGTATTTTACTTTTCGATAGTCGTATATGTAAGTGTCATTTATAATGTATAAATATTTTTATACTTATCATATTTATTATTATAATGAAATGTATTAAAAGTTTGAAAATATTGTAGTGATTTATATGTATTAAAAATTAAGTTTATACTATACTTTTTGAAAGTATGATAAGTATTTAATGTATAAATTATTCTATTTTTAACTATCTGATAATAAATGTATTATAATTTAAACAACGATATAAGATCGTCATCTAAGAATGGTCAACCCACCCTTGTACGACCTTTTGGTATACTGAACCACGAAGTAATAGTAGCCTCCGGAGATGTTGGTAGGGCACCAGTCGTTGGGTCTGACCTTGGAATAGAAGACTTGTTTACCCCAGCGATTGAAGATTGTGATGTCTTTGAATTGGTCGGAACAGACATCGCCGGGTAAATCCTGGAAGACGAAACAGTCGTTTTTGCCGTCGCCATTGGGCGTGATCACATTGGGGAACTCCGGAAATGGTGCGGATTGTCCGTCTCTCACGGTCACTTTTACCGTAGTCGTATCGCTGGCAGCTGCGCAACTTTTGTCTTGTGTTACGAAATCGACGATGAATGTCTGCTCGGGCTGACCGTCGAGCAAGGCGCAATCGGGGTTCCATGAGTAGGGTGAAGTGACGGATTTGATCCCTGTTTTCGCTGCGAAAATCATACCCGCGTCGCTCAGACTGAACCCTCGGCCCGCCGCCGTGAGAGAGATCGAATTGGTATCGGAGTCGCTGGCCAGGACATCAAAAATGATTGGCTCGCTGTTGCCAATGTTATATACCAATTCCTGAATGGTCAGCGAGGTTTTGACAGCCGGTGGGTTGTTCGGTGACTCGTCTACGATAAAGTAGATCGGCTTCGCTGCGGCTAGCGGATTACCAGCACAGCGCATATCTTCGGCTTTGAAATCGACCACGAGTGTGTCGCCTTTCTTGGCATTGCAAGGCGGTATCCAGGTGAAGGTTTGCTGCACGGCCGCGACCCCGGTCACAGGTTTGAAATTCATCCCCATATCGGCCATATTGAAATCCCTTCCGCGCCCCGACAGCGCCAGACTGTCCTTGTCCGCATCTTTACCAAAAACCGTGAATGTGACGGGAACGCCGGCGGCGACGTGAATGTAGTCGCCGGTGAGGGAGGTAGTGACGCTGGGCGCGTTATTTCCGCTGTTCTCGCGTCTGATATAGATGTTCAGCGTGTCCATTAATGGTATAGGGCAACTTTCGTCTTCTGCGATAAGCTCGATTTTAATGGGTCGGTTGTCATAAGTGACAAAGCATTCATCCAAACAAATCTGGAATCTCAGCGTATCATTCGCTTTCGAGGTGCGGAATTCAGCTGGTAACAGCGTGAAGTAATTCTTGGTATTGTTCACAGCCTTTCCATTGATCCTCACGATCTGATTGATGGATGGGTCGGTGACCATTACTTCAAAACAGTTTGGATCACCTTTTTTGATGGTAATGATCTCGTTTTCCGTGTAGTAGGTAGTTTTTCCAAGCGGCTTGAACAACAGTTTTGGAGGCTCCATTTTGGGGCAATCCACAACTTTCAACTGGAAATCACGGGTTAATGTCCCGATCTTCTGCCCGTTCCGGTATTCGTCAACCTGGACGGCAAATACATAAAGCCCGACACTGCCGGGCGTGACGGACAGCATTCCGGTGCTCCGATTGACTTTCAACGGGTCGGGCCCTGGTATAATGTTGGCGACGGAAATACCATCAACCCAGTCGAGACGGGGATAATTGGAAGAGCCGCGTGAAGGAGCACTGGGATTGGTTTTGTCCGAAAAGCCCTGCATCGGGGTTACTAATGTATAGGTAAGGCTGTCACCGTCGGCGTCTTTTCCTCCAAAATCAAAAAAGAATGGTGAATTCACGCAGGCATAGTCACCTTTGATCGCCGGGAAAATAGGGGAGGAGTTTTTGAAATTAGCATTGTTTTTGATCAATGCGGGAAATTCGAGATAAAAAAGACTTCCCGCGTCACCCGGTGCTTTAATGTTGGTAATTGTACCATTCCGGCAGCATCTGTCCCATACCATATAGTATCCCTGCGAATCGTTGAAATCGTTGGCTTCCAGGTGTAATGTGGAGCTGTAAGTGATCATGTAAGTCTGCAGTGTAGATATTCCACAGAGCGGATTTGCATAGGTGACCGATTTTCGTTCTATTTTTGGGGCTTCAAGCCAACCGATTGCCACATTGTCGCGTTTTCTGAAAACGTAGATCGTGACTGCGGGATCTTCTGCGCCGGGATTACCATTGAGGGCATCGAAGTACATGGTGAGCCCAATATTGTAGTTGTAGTAGGTGTCAGAATTTTGAGTGATGAAGAGCTGGCCACCGACAATATGCGTCGCTTTGGCTTCGGTAAGGGCAAACAGCATCATAATAAACAAGATGAACCGTTTTTTCATGGCATGATGTGGCAGTAAAAATTACGCGATAGGAATTAGAATTAGTAAATTAAAAAAGAAATAATGCTTAAGAATAACAAATACGAATACGTTGAAATTACCGATTTCGCGGCAGAAGGCAAATGTATATTTAAATCGGAAGACGGCGTAGTTTTTGTAGAAGGAAATGTGGCTCCTGGTGACATCGTTGATTTACAAATCGTCAAAACCAAGAAAAAATTAAAGGAGGCCATTGTTACCAAAGTTCATTCCCTATCCAAATTACGTACCGAACCCTATTGTTTACATCATACCGTTTGCGGCGGGTGCAAATGGCAACATATCAGTTACGAACATCAGCTGCGTTTCAAAAGACAACAGGTTGTTGACCATTTTGAAAGGATCGGTAAGATCAAAAATGTAGAGATCAACCCGATTGTCGCTGCACCTAGGACAGAATATTACCGCAATAAGTTGGAATTCACTTTTTCAAATTGGCGGTGGTTGACCAAAGAGCAAATGGATTCGGGTCAACCATATTCCAAAAATGCACTGGGCTTTCACGTGCCGAAGCGTTTTGACAAAATTTTCACAGTGGATCATTGTCACCTGCAACCTGACCCTTCGAACACGATCCGGAATTCCTTGCACCATTTTGGTGAGCTGAAAGGTATTCCTTACTACGACGTACGTTTTAATGTAGGTGTATTGCGGAATGTGGTTGTGCGTACAGCCAATTCTGGCGATGTTATGGTGATCGTACAATTTGGCCAGCAAAATGACGAAGCAATTACCGATGTAATGGAGTACATGAAGCATACCCACCCGGAAATCACGTCCCTGAACTACATTGTGAACCTGAAAGGCAATGATTCTTACCAGGATCAGGAAGTGATCAATTATTCAGGTGAGAATTTTATACGGGAAACGATGGAGGATCTGACTTTTCTGGTGGGGCCCAAATCGTTTTACCAAACCAATTCGGAGCAGGCATATCAGTTGTTTAGTGTTGCCAGGGACTATGCTGGTTTGACCGGCAATGAATCGGTTTATGATCTTTATACCGGTACAGGTACCATTGCCAATTTTGTAGCCCGTCAGGCGAAAAAGGTAGTGGGCGTAGAATATGTAGAAGCAGCAGTGCAGGATGCGCGCAGGAACTCGGAATTGAATGGGATTACGAATACATCATTCTTCGCAGGCGACATGAAGAATATTGTGAACGAGAGCTTTCTCGCGAAACATGGCCGCCCTGATGTGATCATCACGGATCCTCCACGCGCGGGTATGGATGTGCCCGTTGTACAAACCATTCTCAAAGCCGCACCCGACCGCATCGTGTACGTAAGCTGCAACACAGCTACGCAAGCACGCGACCTGGCGCTGATGTCGGAAGATTATGAAGTAACGAGAGTGCAGCCGGTGGATATGTTCCCAAATACGCATCACGTGGAAAATGTGGCGTTGTTGGTTAGGAAAAGCTAGATGAAACGGAACTGACCCTCTTTTTGTCAGCCTGAGCGGAGTCGAAGGGGATTGCAGTGTGCATTTCCCTTCGACTCCGCTCAGGCTGACAAGCTAACTAGCTTTGAAACAGCTTCTAAATCAAAACGGAGGCTCGCTATCCGGCCCCTTGTAGTCAAAATTACTGAGGTCGTTTGCGCGGCTTCTTAATGTTCCGCCGCCTGCTGGTGCTGGTTTGCTCTGGCTTTCGAATGAGGCGATTGGGTTGGAAGTGACGATGGGCCTGTCTACTGAGAATGGTACAGGTGTAAATCCGGAATCCAGATCGGTGAATTTGGTGTACTTGCCAATGAACCGCAATTGAACCGTATCCAATGAACCTGCACGGTTTTTTGCTACAATTACTTCCCCAATTCCGGCAACTGAGTTACCCGCTTCATCTTCGGTAATACCATAATATTCGGGACGATAAAGGAAGAGTACCATATCTGCATCCTGCTCAATGGACCCGGATTCCCTTAAATCCGATAGCTGAGGCCTTTTTTCTCCTCCACGCGTCTCTACAGCCCGGCTTAGCTGCGATAGTGCGATCACGGGCACATCGAGTTCTTTTGCCAGGTTTTTCAGCGAGCGCGAGATCATCGCGATTTCCTGCTCGCGGTTACCAGCTCCTTTACCGCCGGTATCTCCGGTCATTAACTGGAGGTAGTCAATCACGATCATCTGAATGTCGTGCTGTGCTTTTAAACGGCGACATTTGGCACGGAGTTCGAGAATGGAAAGGGCAGGGGTGTCGTCGATAAAGATCGGCGCATTGGTCAGCCTGTGAATACGGTGATGAAGTTGCTCCCACTCATGCGGCGCCAGACTTCCTTTACGTATTTTTTCACTATCGATTTCAGCCTCGGCAGATATCAAACGATTCACAAGCTGAACCGAGGACATTTCGAGGGAGAATATAGCCACCGGCATATTGAAATCCACGGCCGCATTCCTTAGTGATGAAACCACGAATGCAGTTTTACCCATACCGGGACGAGCCGCAAGGATCATTAATTCTGTTTTTTGCCAGCCGGATGTCAATCTATCCAGTGCACTGAAACCGGAAGGTACTCCTGTCAAACCGTCTTTATTATTCTTTTTCTGATCGAGTTCGGCCAGCGCCTGACGCATTAATGCGCCCATATCGGCGTAGTTTTTCTTGATATTGGATTCGGAGATGGAGAACAATGCTTGTTCTGTCTTGTCCAGTAGTCTGAAAACGTCCGTAGTGTCTTCAAATGCTTCCCGCTGGATCTCCGACGCGACCTTAATGAGCTCACGTTTGATGAAAGCCTGGGAAATGATCCGAGCATGGAATTCGATGTTCGCGGCTGAGTTAACCTTGCTGGTCAGCTCCATAATGTAAGACGCGCCGCCGATCAGTTCCAGCTCTCCGGTGCTCCGCAACTTGGAGGTCACGGTAAGCATATCGATAGGCTCCGAATCAGCAAAAAGCGTAATGATCGCCGTATAGATCCTAACGTGCGCCTCCTTGTAGAAGCTGTCGGGCCGGAGGATATCCGCAACCGCAGTCAGGGCATCTTTTTCGATCATCAAAGCACCCAGTACTGCCTCTTCAAGATCGATAGCCTGAGGAGGTAACTTGCTGAATGTCTGTTCGATACCTGGTGATCGCGTTCCGAGTGGTTTCCTGGCGGAACTACCTGCTTTTGATCCTGCTTTTGAGAAGTTGTTGGGGCCCTTTTCGTTTTCCATGTTAAGACAAAGTTAAACAATGGAGACGCGGAACAAAAGAAACCGGGGCGAACTTAAATCATTAATTTTTTTTGCTGAAATGCTGCAATTCCTGTTCGTCTGATAATGAAAGAGTTGATCAGAATATGATAATTTTTCGTTGTTAGATTTGGCATTGTAATTGTAATTTCTCAATCTATGTTTTACAAATGTTGGTTATTATTACTAAATTTTAAGACAAATAGACAAACACTAAACTTTAAATCATTTGCTGGAAAAAATCATCACGCTCGAAGACGTATCAATGGTTGATTTTTTGGGTATTCATAACTCGAATATTAAAGAAGTCGCCGCCGCTTTCCCCGAAAGCAAAATTATCTCCCGCGGAAACGAGATCCGCATCCAGGGTACCGCCCCTGAAATTATCCGGATTACGGATGTAATGGACTCACTGCTCACACATTACCAGAAGTATGGCAAGGTGACGAATGACAATGTGAAAGGCTACCTGAATGGGATAGTCAAATCGCCGGTGGCACATGGGGAAGACGATGATGATGTCATCATCTATGGTAACAAAGGACTGGTAGTCAAAGCGAAGACGCCCAATCAGAGGTTGTTGGTAGAGCAGGCAACTAAGTATGACCTCGTGTTCGCAGTAGGCCCGGCCGGTACAGGTAAAACATATACTGCTGTGGCTATTGCGGTCAGGGCTTTGAAAAATAAGGAAGTTAAGAAGATCATTATTACCCGGCCCGCCGTAGAAGCGGGGGAGAACCTTGGCTTCTTGCCCGGTGATCTGAAAGAGAAAATCGATCCGTACCTGCGCCCGATCTACGATGCGCTCGACGACATGATCGCGCCGGAAAAATTGAAATTATATCTGGAAAGCCGCGTGATTGAGATCGCTCCGCTCGCCTACATGCGGGGACGTACGCTGAACAATGCATTCATCTTGCTGGATGAGGCGCAAAACACCACGCCCATGCAAATGAAGATGTTTCTGACACGTATGGGCCCGGCTTCCAAGGCGATCATTACCGGTGATAAGTCCCAGATTGACCTTCCCAAAAACCTGAGATCGGGATTAATCGATTCACTCACGTTGTTGAAAGGGATCAAGGGGATTAGTTTTGTTGAATTGGATGGCTCGGACGTTGTAAGGCACCGGCTTGTTAAGGATATTCTCGCTGCTTATGAAAAATCGGAGCAGTAGTCTTCTGTTGGGCCTTTTGCTGACTTTGGGCAGCGCTGAGCTGGTATCGGCACAGCTTTTCGGTACATTGCCGGAACGTTGTGCCAGTACACAGCGGGATTCTGTCAGGCTTGCCAAAAATCCCTCTCTGGTCAATCTTCGTTCGAGATCTGAGGAAGTAATAGAACGGCACATTCATGCAAATAGAGTAAATCTGCGAACTTCTGCGGATGAGCTTATTACCATTCCGGTGGTAGTGCATGTGGTCCATAACCAGACTGATCGGGCAGTGGGCGGCGCCAGTAATGTGAACATTTCAGAGGAACAGATCCAAAGTCAGATTGATGTACTCAATGAAGACTACGGCAACACTTCCGGCTACAAAGGATTCTATACCGATTCATTGTCAGTAGACACGAAGATCCGCTTCAAACTGGTAACGGTTTTGCGGACTTTTAATGTCAAAACGCAGTTCAGTCCGATCACCGATGCGGACGATCTTGCGGAGATTTCACCGGCATGGTCTACAAACCGCTACCTGAATATCTGGGTATGCCGCCTGAGTGACCGGTACCTGGGCACATCTCAGTTTCCCGTTGTTACCGAAATTACAGACAGGACCAGTGGTCTCGCTACGTCGGAGAATGAAGAAACCGATGCATTAACCGACGGTCTGATCATCGATTCGAGGTATTTTGGGAGAAACTCATCAGCGATCACCAGCTCGATTTACAACTTGGGAAGGACCACTACGCACGAAGTAGGGCACTGGCTAGGGCTGATCCACATTTGGGGTGATCGGAACTGTGGTACTGACTACTGCAATGATACGCCGACAGCTTTTACGAAAAATGAAACAACCGATCTTACCTGCGCGCCGGTTTATTCACAATGCCGCACCGCTATAACCAGGAATATGATCGAAAATTACATGGATTATTCGCCAGACGCCTGTATGAGCATTTTTACCAATGATCAGAAGGAGCGAATGCATGCGGTATTGGCATTGAGTCCAAGGAGGGTCAAGCTGGTAGAGTTTTCCAAAATCACGGGCGACAAATTACTGGTGGACATTTACCCAAATCCAGTGCATGAGACGCTTTTTGCCAATATTTTTACCCCTAATTTTGAGATTTACACCGTCGGTGTTTTCAATCAAAAAGGGCAACAGATCGTCCCGGATATGACGAATCGTACTAATCTCAACGTAACATCTTTCCCAAGCGGCCTGTACTTCTACAACGTAACGACCGCGACACAGACGATTACCAAACGTTTTGTAGTCCGGTAGGCCTATGCTCGCACGCGCCCCGTTTATCAGTGTAGTACTGTGTTTCATTTCAGGTATCTTGCTGGCTGACTGGCTGATGTCTTTTTTTGATATCAACCAGTTTGTCTTCATTGGTCTGGCATTATTGCTGGGCGTTATCTCCTTTGTTTTTTATTTCAAAAATGCCAAGACAGCATTTGGAGTCAGTTTTTCATTGTTTTTGTTGCTGGTAGCGGCTTATTGCAAAGTATCCGCCGAGGAGAAACGTACAGGCGAAATCAATTCACTTCAAAATATCCGGTACTCGGCCTACGAGGCTGAGATCAGGAGCCTTCCTGAGAAACGTCGCCGTTCATTGCGTTTGGAAGCAACCGTCACCCGTATTTTGTCTGATACTCATTGGGTTGACACTGATATCCATTCATTGATCAGCATTGATGCCGAGTCCGATGTAATTCCAAAACCCGGCGACCGCATTGTCGTTCGGGGTAATCTGGAAAGACCTCTCGAAGCCCTCAATCCTGCGCAATTCGACTATCGGCAGTATTTGCGCAACAAAGGCATCCTTTGGACAGATTATTTGCGGAGCGGCTCGTTTCAGGTCATAACCATTGTTGAACAACAAAATAATCCGGTGGTATGGAGCATTCAGATTTCACAATGGGCTGATCAAAAATTTCGCGAACATATACGGGGGGATAAGGCTTATGGACTGGTTAAAGCCATGTTGCTGGGGCGGCGTGATGATCTGGGCACAGATCAGGTGGACGATTATGTAGCTTCGGGCACCGTGCACATTCTGTCCGTTTCCGGTATGCATGTTGCGATCATATTCCTGGTAATCAGTTTTTTATTAGGTTGGGTCAAGCGCTGGAAGTACGGTCGATTTGTGTACCTGTTTTTGGTGATCCTACTTTTGGGTTTTTACGCTGTGGCTACTGGCCTTCCGCCTTCTGTTCAGCGCGCTACATTAATGTGCATTGTATTTGTAATAGCTGAGGTTTTCAGCAGAAAGCATCAGGCGATGAATACATTAGCGGTATCTGCATTCCTCATTTTACTGTTTGATCCTTCCGCATTGTATGATGTGGGTTTCCAGCTTTCTTACCTGGCGATGTCTGGAATTTTCCTATTATACGAACCGATATTAAGTATCTATAATCCTGAAAATCTTGGTAATCCCGGAAATCGTGTCCTAAAGTATCTCTGGCAGGTAACAGCATTGTCACTAGCGGCTCAGCTGGCTACATTTCCATTGAGTTTATATTACTTTCATCAATTCCCGACCTACTTCTGGCTGGTGAACCCATTTGTGATTTTGTTCACCAATATTCTGCTGCCAGCTGCCATCGTGCTGCTTTTGGTAAGCACTATTCATGTGATATGGATACAATGGCTTGTCGGTAAGGTGGTAGAAATAACAGCCTGGCTGACTGACTTTTCAGTAGCTGTACCAAAGTTGCTACCGGGTTATTTAATCGAAAATCTTCATCTGGGTCTATTGGAGGTGGTATTCCTGTACGTATTGTTGCTGATGATATGGTACGCCTGTTTTGCAAAAGAATATAGCTATCTCAAATACGCCTTCGCAGTATCAGCATTGTTTGTCACCCATTCGGTTTGCATGAGTCTGATCACGTATACAGACCATGATAGCGTGGCGCATCGGGTTCCCAAACATGCTGTGATCAGCTTCAAGCATGGCCGGACATTGTACATTGCCTGCGATTCGGGATTTCCTGCCGATCGGGGTGCCTATGATTTTTATATCAAAAATTATGCAGTCAGTAAGGAAATTGGCGATGTCGTTTTCGTAGTTCCCAAAGCGAATTAAGCCAAATTATTGCACTGAATACACTGTGGAGATCTGGTTGGCTATTTTCCTATCCCAGAATGCTTGTACCGAATCATTCAGTCCGTGGCCGGTTTCGCCATCGTATTGCTCCTGGTCATGGTTCATTTCCCTGAATGCTTCCAGAAACTGGTACTGTATCTCACTATCATAATCTTCCATGGTGAGGTCAGCTTTTCGGAGCCTGTCTTTGAATTTTTCAACAACCAGTCTGGTAATGTCGAAATGGATCTGTTCGTGCCTCAATGTGCCTGCATTACGCGAATCTGTGCGCGCCCAGGACATGCTTTTGACCATAAATATTTTGAGACCGATTTCAACAACCAGGTCATCATCCTTGGGATAGGACCTGCCCTCATAACCAAAACTTGTAAAAACGGCTGCTGCATACCGGCTGCCGGGTTTCCCGTTTCGTACCTTGAAATCGTCCCAGATAAGCGGACGTTTGGGGGAATAAAAGACGGTATCTTCCGCGCTGGTCGTACTGATCTCTTTGAAAACCAGCAGGAGGTTTCTGGCCAATGCCGGGTTTTTACCAGCATTCTGCGTCATCCATTTTTGGAAATGTGTTAACGACTGATCCAGGAGCTGTTTGACGAGCTTAGCATAATCATAGTCTCTTTCGGGGCGGGTATAGTTGGCGGCGGTTTGATAGTTGGTTAGTTCCACCGGCTGCATATTGCGGTACCATCTGAATTTGATCGACAACTTAATCTCGCCAGTCACTTTATTCGGCCCGACGCGCTTTTCATTGAGCGATAAATCCTTGATTGTAATGTATAATGGCAGGTATGTCTGCTGTTTTTTTGGTGCAGCGAAAGACCAGTAGTTGAAAAGCTCCCTGTCCGCCCTGGCTGGTAGTACCACAGGTATTTCTTTTCCAAGAGCGATCACCTTTCCCATGGATGCACCTGGATTGGTGCGCTGATCTTCCACGTCCTGAATGAAAAATTTATACGACTTAAACAACGCTGCCGGCTCTTTGTTGAGATCTAAAACGACCCTTTCCTGTTGCGAAAACACAGGAAAACTGGTTACTACCCATAAAAGACTTAGCAAAACACGCTGTATCATACTTACCAAACAATGTTGAATCCAGTTGCCATTTATATAAGTTTGCAATAAATTTCTATTGAAACAACGAATGACATTACTTACAACGAATTTGCGGCCTGAATTTGATGAGATTTATATGGAGTTGGCAAAAAATCTTGCCCAACGCTCACATTGCATAAAAGCGCAGGTAGGTGCCGTGCTTACTAAGGATACCCGGATTATTTCAATTGGCTACAATGGGCCGCCCGCTGGGACACATAACTGCGACGAAGAATTTCCGGAAACAGGTTGCCCGAGAGACGCAAAAGGAAGCTGCTCACTTGCATTGCACGCAGAGCAGAATGCTATTCTTTTCGCGGTGAAAAATGGCTCCAATATTGAAGGATCAACACTTTTCGTAACCCTGGCGCCTTGCATTGCCTGTGCGAGGGTAATTTACACGATGAAAATCAAAAAGGTAATATTCTTAAATTCCTATGCAGCTTATAAAGGAATCGCGGTGGAAGAGGGAGTGGAGTTTTTGAGACGTTTCGGTGTGGAAGTGGAGCAGTACCAGGTTCAATGATTGAATGATTGAATGAAGAATTTTTATTCAGTCATTCAATCATTCGCTAATTCAATCATTAAATAATTAATGATGATGCACGCCGCCCGCTCCATGAACGTGGCCGTGGCTGATTTCCTCGGCAGTTGCAGGCCGTACCGAGAGGATTTGTCCTGAGAAATGCATTTCTTTTCCTGCCAATGGATGATTGAAGTTCATGATCACCAGGTCTTCTTTGATTTCAACAACCTGACCGTGCATTCTTTCACCGTCTTCGTTGGTCATTGGTATAATGTTCCCGATTTGAAGCAATTCCTCCTGGTCTACGTCTTCCATTTGGAATACGGCTTTGGGCAGCTCAACAATTGCTTCCTCATCAAATTCACCGTAGCCTTCTTCGGGAGCCACAACAAATTCAAAAGTATCACCTGCCGACAGGCCTTGTATCTGATTTTCAAAGCCTTCCGGAAGACCGCTGATACCTTGGATGAAATACATCGGGTCTTCTTCCGTTACCACTTCAACCACATCCGTTTCTCCTTCCGTATCCGGAATACGCAGGCTGTATATCAATGCTACGACGCTATTTTTTTCGACTTTCATTTGCTAGTTTGATTAAAATAATGGTTGTTGTAAAATAATTGTTCCATCAGAATTGGCAGGAACAAACGTACGGCAAATTTGCCAAAATGTCATTTGTATGAATTTTTTAGCACACATCTTATTGTCTGGCAAAGAGGAGGGAGTGATCATGGGAAACTATGTCGGCGATTTCATAAAAGGACGTTTAACTGATGAGAAAACTGCTACCTGGAACAAGAATTACGTCATTGGACTCAGACTACACAGGTTCATTGATTTTTTCACAGACACGCATCCGCAGGTACATGAAGCCAAAGATATCGCCTCCAAAGCGCAGGGAAGGCTGGCTGGCATCGTGATGGACATTTACTTCGATTACTTTCTGGCAAAGAATTTCAATGATTATCATCCTGAACCATTGTTTGCATACGCACACGGAATTTACGCATTGATCGAGCGGAACGAACATCTGATTCCGGAAGATATGATTCCGATGGTACGCTCGATGATCAGGCAGGACTGGCTCACGACTTATGCAACCATGGAGGGCATTGACATTACTTTTCAGCGACTCTCCCGACGCGCTCCCTTTCTGGCGCCTATCCGTAATGCTATCAGCGATTTGCGCGAGAACGAAGCGTTTTACTACGAGAAATTTTTGCTTTTTTTTCCAGAACTTCAAAAAAGTGCTGATCAGTTTATTCACGAAAATGGAGGTTAAAATCAGTGAGAACTGGTAAATTTGAAACTGCATTCATCTCAAATTCTCCCGGCGTGCCGGAATTTTTACAATGGCCCAGACACCGGACATCATTCTCAAAGAAATACGAAGCAAAAAATACAAACCGCTCTACTTTCTGCACGGGGACGAACCTTTTTACATTGATTCTATCGCTGATGAGTTGGAAAAAAGAGTAGTATCAGAATCGGAGAAGGGATTTAACCAGTTTGTATTATATGGAAAGGACACTGACGTGGCGGGTGTACTCAGCTACGCACGGCGATTTCCATTTATGGCCGAGCGACAGCTGATCCTGGTAAAGGACGCGAACAAACTGGGCGGTATAGAGCAAAAGGAGCAACAAGCCAGGCTGGAAGAGTACGCATTGCATCCATTGAACAGTACCGTGCTGGTATTTTGCTTTCATGCCAATGCCGACGAGCGGAAAACATTCATCAAGGCTTTTAATACCAATGGTGTGGTCGTGCAATCCAAGAAGATGTACGACAATAAGTTACCCGACTGGGTTTCGTCATTTTGTCAGCAGGAAGGGGTTAAGATCAGCCCGAAAGCGGTTCAAATGCTGGTGGATAATATCGGTAATGACCTGAAACGCATTTCCAATGAGATTGCCAAGATCATGGTGAACCTTCGCGTGGACGAAGGCATTGATGCGGCGGCAGTTGAAAAATTCGTGGGCATTAGCAAGGAGTATAATGTATTTGAATTCCAAAAGGCATTGATGATTCGGGACGTGATGAAGGCGAACCAGATCGCGACTTACTTTTCCGCTAATTCGAAGGACAATCCATTGGCGCCGATCCTGATCATTTTATTCGGGTTTTTCTCCAAACTGTTGCTCACCCACGCGAGCAGGGACAAGACGGAAAAAGGCCTTTCAGCCGAGCTAGGCGTGAACCCATATTTTGTGAAGGACTATTTGCTGGCTTCGCGCAATTATCCGCTCCCCAAAGTCGTCAATATCATTCACTACCTGCGCGAATGCGACGGCCGGATGAAAGGGCTGGACGGCGTCGCGACTTCGGAAGGGGAGCTTCTCAAAGAATTGGTTTTCAAAATCATTCACTAGCCACAATGCCGCAAGAATCAGGTTTTGGAGGGGTAGGATCAACGGTAATTTTGATGCATGGATCATAATCAACAGATTTTAGTACCGATACCGGCGCTTTTCAGCTTTCAGGAATGTCTCTGGTTCCTGAACAGGAATTACGATGACTGCCTACACATCATCCGCGATAATACCATTTATAAAGCACTTGAAATCAATGGTGAGCTCGTCCTGATGTGCATTCGGGAAGAGGGATCATTTCTCGCCATAGACATTTTGAAGGGCGATTTACCCACGGAAAGTAAGGGCTATCTGATCAATTATGTGACCGAATGGTTTGATATGCAAAGAGATATCCAGCCATTTTACGATCTCATGCGGCTGGACGGGCGCCTGGCATATATGACCGAGGATTTTAAAGGTCTGAGGCTGATCGGCATTGATAACCTTTTTGAAGCGATTTGCTGGTGCATTATCGGGCAGCAGATCAATCTGTCATTTGCCTACAAAGTGAAAAGAAGGCTTGTGGAGCGGTTTGGTAGCAAGATTGAACATGAAGGAGAGCAGTTTTTTGTTTTCCCAGCCGCGCAGATACTGGCTTCGGCGGACATGGATGAACTGAAAAGTATGCAGTTTTCGGAGAAAAAGGCCGAATATGTGATCGGTATTGCCAAAGCATTTGCCAATGGAAGCCTCAGTAAGAATGCCATCGAAGCATTGCCTGATTTTACATCAAGAAAAAAAGCATTGACGGACCACAAAGGTATCGGTGTCTGGACGGCCAATTATGCGCTAATGAAGTCATTGAAGGAGCCCGAAGGCATTCCGCACGGCGATATTGGTTTGTTGAATGCGCTTTCCAATCATAATATCATTCAGGATCGGAGCGAAACGCCCAAAATAGAGGCACTTTTCAGCGCATTCAAGGGGTGGGAGAGTTACCTCGTGTTTTATCTCTGGCGCAGTCTGACGGTCAGGGACCTATCGTAATATTTTCCAATCCTGGTATTCCTTTTTCATGCAATGTCCGCACGGGCGGTAGCCATTCGCAATGGCTTCTTGCTCTGACGAAAAGAAAACCCTGTTTTCAACTTTCATTCGCTTTCCCGACCGGCATGCTAATGTTCCGTAGATTTTCAGGTTTTTGTTTCCTCCCAATGTTACTAAGCCATTATCAATTAGCGCTTTAAGCTTTCGGCTTGTAGCAAATGACGGCTTTCCTATCTCCGAATGTCTGATCATGAATTAGCTCAATGCATCGTGAAAGATAATGCCTAATGTATAGCGATTTCCTTCGTGAACTTCGCTCACGCCATGCTTCATATTGACACGGTAGTAGCCTTTGCTGCCTTTAACTGGCCTGAAATTGGTTGTGAAAAGCAAAATATCCCCCTGTTGGGGTTTGAGGACAATGGCTTTGGATTGCGCACGTGGTGTCTGTTGTGTCAGCACAAATTCACCGCCGGTATAGTCACGGTCGGACTGGTTTAAAAACAGCACCATTTGAATTGGGAAGAACACATCGCCATACAGATCCTGGTGCAATGTATTGTGCCCGCCTGCACCGTATTTGAGGATTAGTACCGTTGGTTTGGTCTGCCCGACCTCGTGACATTGTTTGCGAAACTCATTGAAATGTTCCGGATATTCTTTGGGAATGTTGAGTACCTCCATCCATTTGTTAGCCACGGGTGCGAGATTGGGATAAAAGCTTTCACGCAAATGCTGGATAATGTGTGGCAACGGATAGCTCAGGTACTTGTATTCACCCAGTCCGAAACGGTACCGCTCCATCACAATGGTTTTCCGGTAGAGCGATTTGGTGTCGTATTGTTCGATCAGCTCATTGCATTGGGCCGGTTCCAGTACATGGCTCACCAGCGCATAACCGGTGCTATGCAGGCTATCCTGAATGAGCGGCCAATTCAATTCTTGGGTATCTTTCATAAAATTGGGATAATCCTGTCAAAAACTTTTTTTGTTTCTGACAAAATTACCCCGGGTAGTATCCTTACGAAACCTGAATCTTGCTAACCTTTAAATTGACGATCAGGCTGACAAAACCCGTTCGGTTTTGCGTTCTCCGATCTGCTGGCGCCACATGGCATAGTATAATCCTTTTTCTTCTAAAAGAGCGTCATGACTGCCAGTTTCAACGATTTTGCCTTTTTCCAAAACATAAATCCTGTCTGCGTGCATGATCGTGGACAACCTATGCGCGATCATGACGGTGATGTGCTGGCGCTGATCGGTAATATTGCGGATCGTGTTGGAAATTTCTTCCTCAGTAAGCGAATCCAATGCCGACGTAGCTTCGTCGAAAATGATCAGGTTGGGATTTCTTAGCAGGGCACGAGCAATGGAAAGTCGCTGACGTTCCCCACCCGACAATTTCAAGCCGCCTTCGCCGATCACGGTATCAATGCCACTGTCGGCCCGGGAAAGCAGATTGTAGCAAGCCGCTTTCATCAGTACATCATTGATCATTTCGTCGGTAGCGGTTGGGTTCACAAACAGCAGGTTTTCCTTGATAGTACCTGAGAAAAGCTGCGTATCCTGCGTTACAAAGCCTATTTTGTTTCTTATTTCATCAAAATCAATGTTGTTGCCATTGAAATTATTGTAAAAAACATTCCCGGCATTAGGATGATAAAGCCCTACCAGCAACTTCACCAGCGTGGTTTTACCCGACCCGGAAGGGCCTACAAATGCGATAGTTTCGCCGCGTTCGACGTGGAATGAAATGTCTTCCAATGCAGGGCGTGTGGCAGTTTGATGCTGGAACTTCACATTGTCAAACCGTAGGGCTTCGATTTCGCTGATACTGTCTGGATTAGCAGGTTTATGCTCTACCGGCCTTGCTAGCAACGTTTGCAGGTTGTTCAATGAAGCTTCGGCCTCTCTATAGGACATGATCACATTACCCAATTCCTGTAACGGTCCGAAGATGAAGAAAGAATAGAATTGCATCATCATCATCTGACCGACGGTGATTTTGTCCCGAAAAACAAAAAACAACAGCGCGAACATGATGCATTGCTGCAAAAAGTTGACGAATGTGCCCTGAATGAAACTGATCGAACGAATGCTTTTAACTTTGCGAAGTTCCAGTTTAAGGATTTTGAATGTCGTCGTATTAAGCCTGGTGATTTCCTGTTGCGTAAGTCCAAGACTTTTAACCAATTCAATGTTCCTTAAAGATTCAGTCGTGGAGCCAGCGAGCGCGGTGGTTTCCTTGACGATATTCTTCTGAATGGCTTTAATCTTGCGGCTCAATACGCTAGTGAGAAAGGCAAGTACTACTG
>NZ_JBDSFX010000039.1:0-102743 GCF_039919315.1 Dyadobacter sp.
TAATTAATTTATCTTATCACGAAGCGCGTCTGAATAAAACCAGAACAGAGCTGTTTGGTTTTACTGATTCCTGGAATTTATCAGAATTGATTTCGATTCCTGATGATGTTACTGATGCATATTACAAATGCAGATTAGCTTATTCAAAAACAATCGATAACATAAAATGGGAACCCTATAATTTTCGGACGATCACAAAAATCCAGCGCGTGTATGATGATGCAATTAATTATTCATACAAATACGATGATCGAACTTCGTTGAATAATCTTTTTGAAAAGCGAGGTGATGCCGAGGAAATTCTGACCATCAAAAATGGAATGGTTACGGATACGTTATACTGTAACGTTGCTTTTTTGAAAGATGGTCGATGGTTCACACCTGATACGCCTTTGCTACCAGGAACACAAAGAGCATTTCTTTTAGATTCCGAAATTATTGAAGAAGTCCAAATTCCGGAATCTGGTATTTCTCAGTATAGTCATATCAGATTATTTAATGCGATGGTTAACTGGGACAATTCGACTGTTTTAGGAATCAAAACAATATTCTAATCGTGATAATAGCTGAAAGACATCATTAACTAACATCCTTAATTGATTTACATTTTTGTATATTTGATTATAAAACAACTAAATCAACATGAGAACTAAGTTGTCTTCGTCTAAAACCAGTCTGTTTAAAACACATACTTCACATTCTCCTGAGGAAATTCTGGCTTCGGGAGGTGCTACCGCTTTTGGTAGGAAGACTGGAAAAAGTAATGAAACATTAATTAGCGCGCTTAAAAACGCGGAACCGGCCGAACCCTTTACAGCAGAAGAATGGGGGAAAATAATGACCCAGCTTGATGCTACCAAATAATGAATCTTCTATTTGATACCAATATCATCCTTGCCATTGTAAGAGCTCTTGACAGGCCAGGCATAATTCAATTTCTCAATCCGGAGAACTTACCAATTTACATTTCGGTTGTTTCAGAAGGAGAAATTAAATCCATAGCATTACAGAATAACTGGGGAAGTAAAAGAAGAGCATTACTTGACACTTTTTTAGAAGAGATCACCATTGTTGACATTAGTCATTTTAACGTTGATATTTACACGGAGATTGACGCATATTCTCAGGTATCAAATTCTGCATTTAAAAGTTTCCCCTTTGAAACCCCTAGAAATATGGGCAAAAATGATCTTTGGATTGCTTCTCTCGCTGCCCTTCTAGGACTTCAGCTTATCACAACAGATTCCGATTTCGATCATTTGAACAATGTCTTTTTTGATATTAGAAAAATTGATCAGAAGGATCTTTTACCCTTTTTTAAAAGTAAATAAACTAGATTTTGCCAATGACCTCCCTTTTTGAGGACGAAATTACCTTATTCGCCGATTTGATTCTTCCTGTTCCTGTGCCCCGGCTCTTTACTTACAGAGTTCCGCGGACGATGGCTGAGATGATTAAGGTTGGTGCTAGGGTAATTGTACAATTTGGCAAAAAGCGGGTGATTACAGCCGTTGTTGCCAATATTCACGCTAATCCTCCCGCCTTATACCAGGCAAAATATATTCTTGAATTACTGGATGACGAACCGATTGTCACGACCAAACAGCTCGAACTTTTCAACTGGATTTCAGAATATTACCTATGTAATATCGGCGAAGTTTTAAATGTTGCGTTACCGGCAGGACTGAAAATCACCAGTGAGTCACGGATACAGCACAATCCTGAATTTGATTATGAAGAATTGCTAACGGATCAGGAGCGGTTTATTCTGGATGAAATAAAAAAATATGCTACGCTTTCCTATGAAGAAGTGGCCAGGCTGGTCAATCAGACTAACATTACGTCCGTAATAAAATCTTTGGTTGGAAAACGTGCGATTATTCTTTTTGAAGAGGTAAAAGAAAGATATAAGCCAAAAGTTGTCAAGAAAATACGTTTGACTTCTGCATTTGTTTCTGAGAAATCATTGGTTGAATTAACCTCTTCTCTTGACAAAATCCCGAAGCAGCAGGATATTCTGATGCGTTATTTAAGCCATGTACCGGTCTATAATCACGAAGAACTAAATCAAAAAGGACTCGACAAATCGATCTTTTCGCAAGACGATGGTTTATCAGATTCTGCGTTACAAACACTTATCAAAAAAGGTATTTTCGAACAATTTGACATTATCGTTTCCCGCTTTGCTGATATTCCACTTGGCCCGCCAGCGGTTGTCAACTTAACGGAATCACAGCAAACTGCTTTCAAGGAAATTCATGAAGCTTTTTCTGAAAAAGAAGTTGTGCTTTTGCATGGTATTACCGGAAGCGGAAAAACGGAAGTGTATATTGAACTGATCAAACAGGCCATGGAAAGCGGATCGCAGGTTTTGTTTTTGCTGCCAGAAATCGCTTTAACAACACAAATCGTTACCCGTTTACGAAAAGTATTCGGTGATGCGATGGGCATTTATCATTCCAAGTTCTCCGATAACGAACGTGTAGAAGTCTGGAAAGGAATCCTGGATGGAAAATTCCAGTTTGTAGTCGGTGTTCGTTCTGCCATCTTTTTACCTTTTGACAATCTGGGATTGATCATTGTGGATGAAGAACATGAAACTTCCTACAAACAACACGATCCGGCTCCGCGCTATCATGCCCGTGATGTAGCCGTATTTATGGCCTATATGCATAAGGCAAAAACTTTGCTTGGCTCTGCGACACCTTCACTTGAAAGTTACTACCACGCCCGAAATGGTCGTTACGGATTGGTTGAAATAACACAACGATTTGGTAATGCAGCTTTGCCTACTTTTGTTTTAATTGACACGAAAAAAGAAAAAAAGCAGAAAAAGATGAAAAATGAATTTTCATCCGTTTTGCTAGAACATCTTGAATCGAATTTAAATAATAAAGAACAAACGATATTATTTCAAAATCGTCGTGGCTATTCTCCTTATATGCAATGTGAGGAATGTAGCTGGATTTCCGAATGTGCAAATTGCGACGTAAGCCTTACCTATCACATGAAGGTGCGGGAACTGCGCTGTCATTATTGCGGACATAAAGAGGAAGTGCCAAGAACGTGTCCGGCTTGTGGTTCCACACGTGTGAAAACCGTTGGATACGGAACGGAAAAAATTGAAGAAGAATTGCATTTGCTATTGCCAACCGCGAGAGTTCAACGAATGGATTTTGATACCACGCGTGCAAAAAACGCTTATCAGCAGATTATTCAGGAATTTGAAGAAGGCGGAACTGATATTTTAGTTGGCACTCAAATGGTTAGTAAAGGCCTGGATTTTGATAATGTAAGTATGGTTGGTATTTTTGATGCCGACAGGATCATTCACTTTCCGGAATTCAGAGCTTCCGAACGCGCTTTTCAGATGCTGACCCAGGTAAGCGGAAGAGCTGGACGACGAGCTGATAAACCTGGAAAAGTTTTAATCCAAACCGCAAATCCGGCTCAGAAAATTCTGGAAAGAATTATCCAGAATGATTACACAGGCATGTATGACGCGGAAATTGTGGAACGTGAACAATATCATTATCCGCCGTTTACACGGTTAATAAAGATTACAATAAAACATATGGATGAGGCGACTTCAAAGCGTGCCGCAGTCGTTTTGGCAGAAAAACTAACAGCCAATTTAGGCGCCAGCCGTGTACTCGGACCGGAGCCTCCGTTGGTTGAAAGAGTAAGAAATCAGTTTTTGTTCGACATTCTCATTAAACTTGAGCGAGAAAAGATTAATTTTAAGGCGGCAAAGTCATTTATACAGGAAAAAGTGATCGACACTTTAACCGATAAGACGCTAAAAAGCATCCAGGTCGTGATCGACGTGGACTGTTTATAAAAAATCATTCTTACTGCATATTCATCTATGTCTTCCAAAAAAACCAGAATTGTTGCTACCGTAGGTCCGGCCTCAGAAACTAAAGAAACATTACACGCATTGGCAAAAGCCGGAGTTAACGTTTTTCGCCTAAACTTCTCCCATGGAACCCACGCAGATCACCTTTTAAGATTAAATACCATTCGGGAACTCAATGCAGAATACGGACTGAATCTTGCAATATTACAGGATTTGCAAGGTCCTAAAATTCGTATCGGGTTGGTTGCCGAAAAGGATGGCGTTCTTCTTGAACCTGGTAAAAAACTGATCCTTTCCAATACAGAAGTACTTGGTACTGCCGAAAAAGTAAGTACACCTTACGATGGTATGTACAACGATGTAAAAGTCGGAGACCGTATTTTGATGGATGATGGTAAGCTGGAAGTACTGGTAACCGGAATGGACGGTACTGACGTGGTTACAGAAGTAATTTACGGAGGTTACCTGAAATCAAAAAAAGGCGTTAACCTGCCTAACACGAAGGTTTCTATGCCATCGGTAACTGCAAAAGATTACGAAGATCTGGATTTCGGCCTTGAACATAATGTTGAATGGGTCGCACTGTCTTTCGTTCGCACTGCTGCTGAGGTTATTAAAGTAAAAGAATACATTGCCAATAAAGGTAAAACTGCTCGTCTTGTTGCTAAAATCGAGAAGCCGGAAGCTATCCTGAATATTGACGAGATCATTGAAGCAACTGACGCTATCATGGTAGCCCGCGGTGATCTTGGCGTTGAGCTTCCTGATGAAGAAGTACCGATGATCCAGAAAATGATCGTTGAGAAATGTAACAAAGCAGGCAAGCCTGTTATCGTTGCCACACAAATGCTGGAAAGCATGATCGACAGCCCGCGCGCAACCCGTGCCGAGCTCAATGATGTCGCGAACTCAGTGTTGGACGGCGCTGACGCGGTAATGCTAAGTGCTGAGACTGCTTCCGGTAAATATCCTTTGCTGGCCGTTGAAAGTATGACCCGTACGATTGAGAAGGTAGAGTCTTCTACCAACAGTGTTTACTTTAAACACCACGCTGCCGTAAATGAGAATGTAAGTGCTAACAAACTGAACGACAATGTTGTGATGAGCGCCTGCCGTTTGGCCCGCGATACGCATGCTACTGCGATCATTGGTATCACACGTTCGGGATATACCTCTTTCCGTCTTTCACATCACCGTCCGAAGGCAAGTTTGTTCATCTTCACATCCAATCGGGTGTTAATGAATCAACTAGCATTGTATTGGGGAACGAAAGTATACTATTACGACCGTGACCAGGATGTATCGACTGATGATCTGATCGAAGATATCAAACAAATTCTGGTTGAAAAAGGTGAATTGACAAAGGGAGATGTTTTCATCAATACCCTGAGTATCCCGGTTTCAAGACAACGTAAGACTAACACTGTGAAGTTGAGCGTAGTAGAATAGGAACTCCATTTTTTGGAATAGAAGGCAGCCGGAAGATTTTTCCTGCTGCCTTTGTTTTTTGTTACCGTTTGAAAATTTGAACCAGGCCGATGACAAATATATTTCATACTGGAAAGTCAAATTGATTATATTTACTTATGAGCAAATCGACCGGCATCATGATAGCTTCAACTACTCCGCGCAAGGTTTTACCAAAAATCCCTGCAAGTAAAATACCTAACGTTCTGATCCATGAAATAATCGACGGAAAACCTTTATACCGCAAGGGCTACCGCGACGTATTGGCCAAAACGAAAACGGTAGAAGATATTATGGGTTCAAGTTCATTACAGGCATTTTTAATTACTTATCTGACCATTTGGATCGGAAAACAAATTGATGACGACAAGTACCATATATTGACCAATGAAGCCGGCCTGCATTTAGATCGAAAGAACAATCTTGCCGGAGATTTATTGATTTTTGACAGTCAAAAGCTGACAATTGATAAAATCAATAAAAACTACGCCGATGTAGCTCCTAAGATTTCGATTGAGGTAGATATTGACATTGCATTGGAAGAGATTTCAGAATACAGCTATATGACAATTAAAACCAATAAACTGCTCGATTTCGGTGCAGAAAAGGTAATCTGGTTTTTGACAGAATCAAAAAAAGTGATGATCGCAACGCCAGGTGGTGACTGGCAGATGCGGGACTGGGACAAGGACGTTGAGATCACGGACGGCATTAGCTGCAATATTGGAAAATACCTGAAAGAAAAGGGCTCAGAGTTTGCCTGATATATTACACACACAGAGCCAAAACAGCGATTTAACATCTCGCTGTTTTTTTATTTTTGATATAACTAATAAAATAGTTTTGAAACTAAATGAATAGTATTAACTTTGAATTACCCACTGACACATATAGTAATCAAATAGTAACAACAATGGAGATTAGAACCCTGACACGCGCTGAAGAAGAGATCATGAGGATACTTTGGCAATTAAAAAAAGCATTTGTAAAAGACATACTGGCCGAAATGCCCGAACCCAAACCGGCGTACAATACCGTTTCAACCATTATCCGGATTCTTGAAAAAAAGGAAGTGGTAGGTTACAATGCTTATGGCAAGACGCATGAATATTTCCCGTTGATTAGTGAGGAGGAGTATAAGCGTTACGAGATGAAGCAGCTGATGGTCAACTACTTCGATAATTCCCTCCCCAACCTGGTTTCCTTTTTCGTAAAAGACAATGATCTCAAAACCAAAGATCTAGACGAGATCATGAAATTGATAAACGATCATAAAAACGAACAATAAAATCTGTTAGCCATGAAACTGCTACTATATGCCGGAGAAGTAAGTCTGTATTGGATCATGCTGTACGCCTGTTATTGGCTGATGCTTCGTAGCCATACTTTTTTCAAATGGAACCGGTACTATCTGGTCGGTTCTCTGTTCGCAGCTTTTGCTTTACCATTCGTGATCTACCCGGAAACAGCCCCGCAACTTCCTGCTATCTACGGCATTAATGCGGAGGCGTTTACAGTTTCAGGATCTGAGCCAGAACAGAGTGATACACTCAGCTGGATTCAGGCGATCGGCATCATTTATGGAATTGGGCTCATCATAGCTATATATAAACTCACACTCAATTTTGTCCAACTTAAAAGCTATTTGTCTGCTGGGGAATTGATCGAACTTGATGACTGCAAAGTGGTAATCATGGACTCCAATCACATCGGATCCTTTTCTTTTCTACAATGGATCGTCATCAATCGTAATGACTATGAAAACCATTTCGATGCCATCTTACGACATGAAATGGTGCATACCAGGCAACTGCACAGCATTGATATCCTGCTGATTGAGTTGTTCAAAACGATTTTCTGGTTTAATCCTGTGCTCCTGCTTTACAAACATTCATTACAGGAAGTGCATGAATACCTGGCCGATGCGCAAGCCCCTAACCGGGAGTATTATGCCAAATTCCTGGTAGCCTACGCATTGAATGCCCCGACAGTTTCGGTTACCAATCATTTTTTCAATCCGTCGCAGATCAAAAATCGCATTCAGATGATTTACAAAAATAGAACTTCGAAATGGTTGCTTAGTACTTATGTATTTTCAGTTGCAATGATCGGAACAGCGGCCATACTGATCGCTGGATGTGAGGGCAAAGAATACAACGAGCTCACATTTGAAAAGAAAGTCCTGACCAAGGAAGACCTTGCTAATAAACCGATTTTTACGGTTGTAGAAGAGCAACCTGAGTTCCCGGGTGGTATACAGGAAATGTATAAGTTCCTCGGGGAAAATATCAAATATCCGGAAAAGGCGACGAGGGCTAATGTAAGCGGCCGCGTATTTCTTTCTTTCGTTGTGACGGAAGATGGGGCCATAGGCGATATCCAGGTTTTGAAAGGGCTTGGTTTCGACTGCGACGAAGAAGCAGTACGCGTACTTTCAAAATTTCCAAAATGGACACCAGGTAAACAGAATGGCATACCTGTAAACGTAAGATATAATCTGCCCATCAATTTTCAGTTGGAAGAAAGCGACAAAACCTCAGCAGCTAAGCCGGATGCCAACATAGAATTGCGCAACACCACATCTCTGAACAAACCTTTAATTATTGTCAACGGTGTTGTTGCAACGGATCACGATATTGTAAAAAAGCTGGATCCGAATAGTATTAAGTCGGTTTCGGTACATAAAGATCAGGATGCTCTTGATGCGTACGGAGAGAAAGGTAAAAATGGCGTGATCAGTATTATAACTAACAAGATCTAACACCTGACTTTCCATTATATTTATCCAAATGCCCGCTCTGTTTCGAGTCGGGCATTTTTTGTTTATGCATCTTTCAATACTTTTACCGTCAACGACATCACTAAACCTGACCCAAATGCCAATTCTAAAAGCAGCCATCATCGGTGGAGGTAACATTGCTGATAAAAACCATATCCCTACATTAAAAGAACTATCTGAACAGGTGGAGGTGGTAGCTATTTGCAGCAGGGACATTCAAAAAGCCCGCGCGCTAGCCGACAAACATAGCATTGCGCATGCCTTTGATAATGCAGAGGAAATGTATCAAAGTGATAGCAAACCCGATGTAATCATCAATTGCACGGCGAATAACCTTCACTACCCGTTCACGATGCAGGCATTGGAACATCATTGTCATGTACTATGCGAGAAACCACCTGCTATCAGCTCACAGGAAGCACGTGAAATGGCTCAACTTGCAGCTAGTAAAGGGAAAGTGCTTGCTTACAATTTCCAGTTAAGGCAAACCCCTGAGTATACATTATTGAAGAAATGCCTCACGAGCGGTCAACTAGGTGAGATTTATCATATCAAAGCGCGATTCTTGCGCCGGAGAGGTATTCCAGGTTGGGGAAATTTTACTAATAAAACGATTCAGGGCGGCGGAGCGCTGATGGACTTAGGCGTGCACATTCTGGATCTCGCGCTTGGCTTGCTCGACTACCGCATGCCGGATAAGATTTTGGCCAATACCTACGATTTTATCGGTAAAGCAGGCGGAAAAGGATTGATGGGAAGCTGGGATGCTTCTAAATTTGAAGTAGAAGATGCGTGCTTTGCACATTTGTCATTCCCTGATAACGCCAGCATTGAGCTTTCAACATCATTTGCATTAAATACCAAAGAACAAAAAAATGTGAACCTGGAAGTATTCGGCACCCACGCCGGCGCTGTACTGAACCCATTTTCGCTATACGGTGAATTAGCTGGTGAACTGACTGATACCGAATTTCCGCACCTGGAAGAAATAGACATTCAACTTCAAAATACGAAAGCATTTCTGGATGCCTGCAATGGACAGCCCAGCAACATTTGTACAGCCGAACAGGGCGCCGTGTTGCAGGAGATCATTGAAAAAATATACCAAAGCGCTGAGAAATAGCTCTTATTAAAACAGTAATGCCCTGGAAGTGGTATTTCCAGGGCATTACTGTTTTATACTTAATCGCTAAAATTACTTAGCAGTGGCCATGACCATTTTGATCTCGTTTTTTGCGCCAATTTCCAAAACGTCCACCAGGTCCTGAACAGCAAGATTTTTATCTACTCTCAATACAATAGTCTTATCCTCCACATTGGCAAAAATATTTTGCAATTCTGCTTCCAGACGATCAAACGGAATAGGTTCTTTATCAATGAAATAACCCTTGTTTTCGTCGATCGATAACGTAATTTGTTTCTTATACATCTGCTGCGTCGCCGATGCCTTAGGAAGCATCAACTTGATCACATTCGGATTTGACATCGTTGAAATGATCAAAAAGAACAGCAGAAGGAAAAACATAATGTCGTTGAGTGAGTGCGTGAACACCTCAGGGGCAAAACGAGCCTTACGACGTATTTTCATAATTGGGGGAAATATTTAGTGTCTAGACTTGGTAAGTTTTAAACTTGCCAAGTCTCAGCAAATCTATTTAGCAGCAACTGGCTTTTGCAGGACGTCCAGGAAGTCGGAAGCTGCCATTTGCAATCTCAAAGCGAAACGGTCAATTTTCATGTTCAGCAAGTGATAACCTGCGTATGCGATCAAACCAATGATCAGACCGGAACCTGAGGTAATCATTTTCTCGTACATACCTCCCGCAATGGTACTGATATTGAAGTCATTAGAGATCGATATATCGTAGAAAATACGAATAATCCCAGAAATCGTACCCACAAACCCAAGCATAGGCGCGATACCCGCGATCACACCCAGGTAAGGTAAATTACCCTCCATTCTCTGTATTTCGATCTGGCTGGCGTTTTCAATGGTTGTTTCAATGTCCTTGATAGGGTACCCGATACGCCCGATAGCACGTTCAAGGATCCTACCTGATGCATTGCGCTGATTCCGGCACAATGATTCGGCAGATTTAAGATTTCCCTGCTGGATAAAATCCTTCACATTATCTATCACCTGCGGCTCTATTTTTCCATTAGCGCCGATTCCCAGAAAACGTTCGATGATCAGGAAAAGAGTTGCCAGAAATAACAGTCCCAAAGGCAACATTACCCATCCCCCTTTTGCGAGCAGATCAATAATAGAAAGCCCCTGAGCAGCAACGGGCGCAGCCGCAGTAGAGTCTGTAAGTGCTTGTAGAAGCATCATATTAAATATAAAAAGTGAAAGTTAAGCTAATGAAACAGAGGTCCGTTTTGCGTAAAAACAACTACGAACATAAACGGCACAAGTGCCCCCTTATTGTTTAAAGGGCAAATATAGAAAAATTACTCTTTGGGAGCAGCCCCGCGGCAACCTTAATCCCATCGATATCTTCATTCCCGGAGCATAAAATCCCAATGGGCTTGACAGGCCGATTATTTCAACTCATAAAAAAACACAACTAGGAAAGTTATCCTGACGGTTCTTGCTTACATTTGAAGTGTGAATGGAATGCGTATTGAAAATTCCGCCAACCAATGCTACTTTGAGCAGTTCAAAAAACACATGGATCTCCCTAAGCCTGCTGAGCCTCATGCTTGTGAAAGTGTGGGTGATACCGTTGTTGTACCTGGACTTTGAAATTCGCCGCGACTACATTGTGGCCAATCTCTGCGAAAACCGCAATCGTCCACAACTCAATTGCGATGGCAAATGTTATCTGGCCAAGCGTATAGCCGCGCTCGACGAGCAGGAAAAGCGCCAGGCTGAAAAGAATTACATGGCCCAGCTGCTTGATCATGTGATGGATCAGCGTACCTATTATAGTTTTGATTCACAGGTTGCCACATTTGAAGACTTAATTAGTTTAAATTTCAATTATTCCTCTCCTTTCGCGGCATTAGTCACCGCCGATGATATTTTTCATCCGCCGCTGGGCTGATTTTCGCATAAATCCTACCATTCTTCAGTTCTATGAACTGAGTAGGTCTCTTTTTATCTTCTTTTTATAAACCATAGAATCATGAAAAGGATATTTTCATTTCTATTGCCGCTCTCATTGATAGCTGCGGTTAGTCTATTTGTATGGTCCTGCGATAACGATGACGATCCGGGCACTACGCCTACCGAAAATGGGCGGCTCCGGGTAGCATTCAGCAACAAAATGGGTTCCAAAGAGTTGAAATTAGGTACCGAAACCTATGTAAATCAAGCAGGAGAGCCATTTACGGTTAGTAAACTCAATTATTTCGTTTCCAATATTAAGCTGATCAAAACTGACGGAAGTAATTTCGTTGTACCACAGGATTCGAGCTATTTTCTGATCAGAGAGGCTAATGAAGCGTCCCAATTGGTCACCATTAATCACGTACCTGTCGGCGAATATTCTGGCATTGAATTCACTATTGGTGTCGACAGTTTGAGAAGCGTGTCTGACATCTCGAAACGAAAGGGTATTCTGGATAAAGACTCAGGACCTACCAATCAGGAAGAGATGTACTGGGACTGGAATCCGGGCTATATTTTTCTAAAACTGGAAGGAAGTTCCGACTCCGCAACTTCCTCAAATGGTAAATTTTACTACCATATTGGTGGATTTGGCGGTCTGGTCGAAAAAACGTTGAACAACATTCGTACAACGAAAATCGATTTCGGAAGTAAAAAAGCGAAAGTAACTGACACGGCAATTCCGGAAATTCATTTAAATGCGGACATTTTGAAAGTTTTCAATGGCCCTACAACGCTGAGCATTAAAGCGAATACCAGTGTGATGTATTTGCCAATTTCCAAAAACATTGCAGACAATTATGTGAATATGTTCAGTCTGGATCAAATAGATGCCAATTAGGAACCTGATCATTGCATGAAAAAAGTTGTATTTCTTTTTGGTCTTTTGATTTTCCTCTCGCAGGTAATGAACTCCTGTGGCAAGAGATCCGAAAACCCCGAACCTGAGCCGACCGGAAACACACCTACGCTGCTGCAATGGACTAAGCCTGCCTATTTTCCTGACCCTGTTTATGATCTGTCTAAAAATCCATTAACCGTTGAAGGTGTCGAGCTGGGCCGCTTTCTGTTTTACGATGGTATCCTCTCCCGGACGGACAAGATCGGTTGTGGAACCTGCCACCAGCAGGTTGCCGCGTTCACACATCACGGACATGACCTTAGCCACGGTGTCGATGATCAGTTGGGAACCAGAAATTCGCCATCAGTTCAAAACCTGGCTTGGAATAAGTCATTCTTTTGGGATGGAGGCGTACATGATATGGATCTTGTTCCGCCAGTACCGATCCAAAACCCGGTAGAAATGGGTGAGCGTGTTGGTAATGTCATTGAAAAACTCCGTAAAACGCCAGTAGCCGGTGCAGCTAAACAGGTTAACTACCCTAAAATGTTTAAAGCAGCATTTGGCACCGACGAAATCAATGCGGACCGAATGATGAAAGCATTGTCGCAATTTATGATGACGATCGTTTCAGCTACTTCTAAATACGATTATTACCTGAAAGGCGATGCCTCTGCATTAACCGCTCAGGAAAAAGCGGGAATGACGCTTTTCAAACAAAAATGTGGTTCCTGCCACAGCAGCGAACTATTTACAGATTTCAGTTTTCGGAATAATGGATTGATCCCAAACAAAATCAATGACCAGGGAAGGTACGCGATCACATTGAATGAGAATGACCGGCTTAAATTTAAGGTGCCGAGCCTGCGCAATGTCGGGTTGACGGCGCCGTACATGCACGACGGACGTTTCACAACTTTGCAGGAGGTGCTGGACCATTATGCCAATGATCAGAACAGTGGACAAGACAGCATTTATATGTCGCCCACATTAGATCCTATATTAAATGCAGCAGGCCAGAAACATGGAATAGCGCTTTCAAATGCAGAAAAGCAATCCATTATTGCATTTTTGCGAACGCTCAATGATGATCAGTTAATGAATGATAAACGTTTTTCAGATCCCGGAGTAGGGACATCCTTTTAGGCTGTTGAGACCCATTATATCCTACATATTGCTCTTTTCAATCATGCTACCCACGCTCAGCCCGTGGGGAACGATCGCGTATTTCAAATTGAACCGGGATTACATTGCCAAAGTGCTGTGCGAGAACCGTGCGAGGCCACAATTGAATTGTAACGGTAAATGTTATCTCGCCAAAAAACTGAAACAGCAACAGGAAAAACAAGACAAGGAAACTTCGGAAAAAGTACAGAATACACCTATTATTCAGTTGTTTAGTTCATCTTTCCATTCTTACAGTTTTGAAGCTTCGCCGGTTGTTTTTCTGGAAAAAGTCCGGTTTTTCCATCAGCTTCAATTTTACACTGCTCCTGCAGCCAAGCTTCTGCGTCCGCCCAAAAGATAAATTCAAAGGTCAAATAACACCTAACTGAATTTTTATCTTTTATTCAAATCTCAATGAACCTGAAAATATTTTTACAGGCCATAATCCTGTATACCTGCGCCTTAACAACACATGCCCAGACCATAGAAGGCAAAGTGTTCGACTCGCAAACCAAAGAACCCGTACCAGGAGCAACCGTGCAACTAACCACTTCCAAAGTCGGTACTACGACGGATAACAATGGTCATTTCCTGCTAAATAGCGACCAGACAAATGTGACCATCAAGATTTCAAGCATTGGTTTTTCTGCCAGAGAAATCGTCGTCAATGATTCTAAACCTATTACGATCGGGCTGGAAGCTGCTTCGGAAAATCTGCAATCCGTTGTGGTAACCGGTAACCGGGAGGCTGCATTGCGGACGGAGAGTCCGATAGCGATCTCCAAACTGACGCCGAGAATGATTGACGAAGCAAAACCTACCGCCATGTACGAGATCGTCAATAAAGTACCGGGCGTGATGATGGTAAACCTTGGAAACGAGCAGCATTCCATGGCCATTCGTCAGCCGTTCACGACCAATTCCTACTTTCTTTATATGGAAGACGGCGTACCGATTCGGCCGATGGGCGTTTTCAATCACAATTCCATTCTGGAATTCAACCAGTTTGCGATCAGTTCTGTGGAAGTGGTGAAGGGACCGGTCTCCTCCATTTATGGTCCGGAAGCCGTGGGTGGTGCGATCAACTTTATTACCCAGCGTCCTACCATTTTACCGGTTGCCAAAATCGGCATTCAGGCTGATCAATGGGGTTACCAGCGGCTGCAATATGGTGCCGGCGCGATGATGGGCAAATTTGGAGTGTACGTGGGTGGCTTTACCGCGCGTCAGAGAGACGCCTGGATGAAAAGCTCTGACTATGACAAGAACTCGATCAATGCGAGACTGGAATATCATTTCTCGCCTTCAACACGGCTCATTTACACGCTGGCTTACAGTAAATATGATTCGCAAACCAGTGGAAGTGTAGACAGCGTGGCTTTTTATTCAAGGCAATATGTGAGTACCACGGATTTTACTTACCGCAAATCCAATTCTTTGCGAAGCAGATTAACTTTTGAAAAAGACTGGAAAAATGGTTCTCAATCATTCATTACGGCTTTTGCCAGAAAAAATGAGCACGGACAAAATCCCAATTACGGGATCAGATGGACAACCGGGCAAACAACGGCCCGTGGCGAGATCAATTCCAGTGATTTTAAAAGTCTGGGCCTGATTGCCCAGCATAGCCACCGATTCAATTTCCTGAACTCCAAACTAATTACCGGGGCAGTTTTCGATTTCTCACCATCCAGCTACTGGTCCTATCAGGTTGATATGGCCGCTCAGTTGAGGCCGGACATGAAATCGGTTGAGAAATATACCATTATTAAGGAACGCCCGGAAATCAGGAATTCGGATTATGATGCTGATATCAAAAATACGGCGGCTTATGCGCAGTATGATTTCGAGATTTTGCCAAAGCTGCGGATTTCTGCCGGGGTACGTTACGACCGGATGTCATTCAGCTATACCAATTTTCTGGACAGCACCTCAGGTAGTAAATCTTACAGCAAAGTCACGCCGAAGATCGGGGCTACCTATGATCTGGGTAAAGGAAAAGGTATTTATGCTAATTATTCCAGAGGTTTTTCACCTCCCGGTTTGACTTCTGTTTTCAGGAAACGTACAGTTCCGCTGCCAAATGGCGATTTGTTTTATTACAATCTGCAACCTGCTCAGTTCAACAATGCTGAAATCGGTGGCTGGGCTTCTGTTTTGAACAACAAAATCTATCTTGATCTGGCATTTTATCAAATGAATGGTCGTAATGAGTTGCTGAATGTGCGGTTGCCTGATAATTCCTATGACTATCAGTCTGCCGGAAAAACTTTACACCGGGGTGTTGAATTTGGCGTAACCTACAAACCTTCCAAAGAGTATTTCTTCCGTTTTGGAGGCACCAGCGCCATTCACCGATATGAGGAATTTATCCTGAGCAGCAAGGAATCCGATGCATTGAAAAACGTAAACGGCAAAGACATGCCGTCTGCTCCTCGCTGGATGTGGAACTCAGAATTCAGTTACTATCCCAAATGGTTTAAGAATTTCCGGAGCTCAGTGGAATGGCAACATGTCGCTTCCTACTATCAAAACCAGATCAATTCTGTAAAATATGAGGGTTACGACATTCTCAATTTTCGGGTAGGGTATCAATGGAAAGGTGTCGAGGTATTTTCTAACATCCTGAACCTCACAGACGTGCTTTACGCGACCAATGCTACGCGTGGAAACAATGCTACTGACCGCACAACTTATAATGCTGCTGCACCAAGAACATTTGTTTTTGGGATCCAGTACACATTCACCGGTAAAAAAGAACTGTTATGATCGATGAAATCAATGTAAGACCGAAAGATTCTTTCAAAAAGAAAATTGAAAGTACAGTCCGGAAGAATATATACCGCTGGCACAAAACGCTGGGACTATTTGCCATTATCCCTACCCTGTTCTGGACAATGTCGGGCCTGATGCATCCATTCATGTCGCATTGGTTTAAAACCAGTATTCCCAATGAGTTTTACAAAGCAGAAGTTGTGCTTCCTGCCGACGTGAAACAATCTCTGGGAGATGTTTTAAAACACAATCAGGTGACCGAATTCAAGAATTTCCGGCTCGTGAAGTTTGACGGGAACAGCTACTACCAGGTAAAAGACATTGAAGACAAGCTACATTACTTCAATTCCGCGACTGGTACCGAGCTCGAAAACGGCGATGAAGAATACGCGCAGCACATGGCCCGCTTCATGCTCGGAGATCAGAAATCGAAAATCATTTCGAGCACCCACCTGACCGAATTTACGGATCAGTATAAGTACGTAAACCGCTTTTTACCCGTTTGGAAAGTCAGTTTTGATGATGAACGTAAAATGGATGTGTACGTAGAAACCGGCCAGAGCCGCTTTGCGACTTTCAATGATAGCGGCAGAAAAGCTTTCATCTGGATTTTCGGTACATTTCACAACTGGGGATTTATGGACGCGATCGCTAATAACACGGTGCGGATTACGATTATATTGTTATTTCTAAGCCTGATTGTTTTTTCAGCAGTAGCAGGTGTTGTTATTTACGGTTTAATGTGGAAGAAGTTCAGGCCCGCGAAGCCAGGCAATCAGCGTGGACTTTTGCGTAAGTACCACCGCTCCATTGGTATCTGGACCAGCATTGTCACATTTACTTTTGCCTTTTCGGGTGCATATCATGTCTTGCAAAAACTTGATCCCGACGAGCGATTGAAATATGTGTACGATCCGGTGATCAAAACCGGTTCCGTCGCACAAGCCTCTATGATCGATCTGACGGGTGTTTCCAACATTGGATTGATCAAATGGGGAGAAAATATCTTCTGGCAAACTGTAAAAAAGGATTGGGAAACTGACGAAACGGTAGTGGAATACACCAATATCAAGGATGGCAAAAAGCTGGAAGACGGGAACATTCGTTTTGCAAAATACCTGTCCCGGAAGTTTGCCGCCCAGGAAGATCGCAACGCTGCGAGCTGTTGCGATCTCATGGAAGCCCAGATTTCATCGCCAATCTCCGGCGCAGATCTGGACAAGGCTTCCACGGTAACTAGCTTCGCGGGTGAGTATGGCTTTGTAAATAAGCGGCTCCCGGTTGTAAAACTGGCTTACGACACGCCGGAGCATACTACCTACTACATTGAAACGACTACCAGCAGATTATCCACCAAGGTGGAGGACCGCAACCGGCGCGAAGGTTTCAGTTTTGCTTTTTTACACAAATACAATGCATTGGATTTTCTCGGCAAAAATGCCCGTGACGGCGTTATGACCTTCGCGGCTTTTGGAGTTTTGGTAGTGAGTATTTTAGGGCTGCTCGTATTTTTGAAAAAGTGAGACTACCGATGACGAAAGTCATGATTAAACATTCATTAAAATCAAGGAAAATTGAGGGACGAATCGTTTCTTTGCAGAAAATTAAAAGCAGGCAATTAAAATAAATATGCAAAGCGGAGAAAAAAGCGCACAGCCCTGGTTGGGTAAAATGCAGGAAAAATGGGGATTGGAAACAACCAGGCAGGTTTTGTTGGTATTGGCTGTTTTTAGTCTTTCAGGTTCATCAGTGGTTTGGCTCAGAAAAGGACTTTTTTATCTTCTGGGTTACGACGAAACCACTCCGCTGTGGCTGAAAACCATCACTTATATCCTCTTTATTTTCCCTACATATCAGAGTCTTTTACTGCTTTACGGTTTTCTGCTTGGTCAATTTTCATTCTTTTGGGAAAAAGAAAAGAAAATGTTCCGCTGGGTCAAGGCGAAATTCAGCAAATAAAAAGAGGCCATTATTTTTGAAAAGGGTGAATCAGCAGACTTTCTGCGGGTTCACCCTTTCGTCGTTTCAGCTGTTCAGTACCGAAGAATTTCAGTTGCAGGATTTACGTATAGTATTAGGTAATGTGTTAATAATGACGGATTTTGCATTATAAAACCGTATCAACACTCAACCAAATCCTTATCTCAAAACTTCTACCAACATGAATTTAGACAGTCTAGACATAGCCCGGGCCCAGATTGGAGCCGCAATTACATTGTATGGGGCCAAAATCGCCCTTGCCTTAGTTGCATTCATCGTCGGAAGACTCATCATTGGAAAAATCAGTTCTATTGTTTCCAAGGCGATGAACAGGAGAAAAGTAGAAGCTGATGTACAACCTTTTTTGACGTCTTTGCTAGTGGTACTGCTGAATGTAATGCTGCTTTTGAGCATTGCCGGTATCATTGGTATTGAAACTTCTTCGTTCGTAGCCGTACTGGGAGCCGCAGGTCTGGCGGTTGGTTTAGCATTACAAGGCAGTCTGGCCAATTTTGCGGGTGGTGTTCTGATATTAATTTTCAAACCTTATCGCGTCGGCGACCTGATCAGTGCGCAGGGTTTTACGGGTACGGTCGAAGGCGTGCAAATTTTCAATACCATCCTCGTCACACCCGATAACAGAACAATCATATTACCAAATGGCTCACTTTCCACTTCTCCGATCACCAATATTTCGGGCAAAGGTAAAATACGGGTCGATATGGTTTTTGCAGCGGGCAGTCAGAATGGAGTGGATAAAATCAGGACAACTTTACAAAAGGTGGTGGATGAATGCCCTACCGCGCTGAAAGAAATTTCACATGATATATTAGTTACCAAACTGACCGAGAATGCCATTTTCTTTGATGTCCGGGTATGGACTCCGAGCGTTACGTACTGGGAAACCTACTATTATGTGCATGAAGGAATCAGTCGGCAATTCGCATTGGATGGCATAGAAGCGCCCAAACCAGCAGAGGTTAGCGTCGCATTAAAACAGTAAAAGCAGTACATTTGTGAATTCGAATAAAATCATACATAATATTCCATGTTTGAAAACTTACAGGACAAGCTTAATAATGCCTTTCGCACACTAAAAGGAAAGGATAGGATTTCAGATATAAATGTTGCCGCAACTACCAAAGAGGTCCGCAAAGCATTAGTCGATGCCGACGTTAACTTCAAGGTTGCCAAGGAAATAACAGACCGGATCAGGGAAAAAGCCCTCGACAGAAAAATATTAATCTCTGTTGAACCGGGACAAATGTTCGTGAAGATCGTTCAGGAAGAATTGACTGAACTGATGGGCGGCCAGGCTGAGGGGATTAACATCAAAGGAGACCCCGCTGTTATTTTGATCGCCGGTTTGCAAGGTTCGGGTAAGACTACTTTTTCAGGGAAACTTGCCGCGTTATTAAAAAAACAAGGACGTCAGGTATTGCTGACCGCCTGCGACGTTTACCGTCCCGCTGCGATTGACCAGTTGAAGGTACTGGGCGAGCAGGTGGGTGTGGAAGTATACTCAGAGCCGGAAAATAAAAATCCTGTCAGCATCGCTCAGAATGCAGTAGCTCACGCCAGGAAGATTGGAAAAAAGATTGTGATCGTCGATACTGCCGGACGTTTGGCTGTGGATGAGGTCATGATGCAGGAGGTTCAGGACATTAAATCGGCTGTCAAACCTTCCGAAATTTTGTTCGTCGTGGATTCCATGACAGGACAGGATGCTGTAAACACTGCCAAAACTTTCAATGAGAGACTGAATTTTGATGGTGTCGTGCTAACCAAGCTTGACGGTGACGCACGCGGTGGAGCAGCGCTTTCCATTCGTCAGATTGTCGATAAGCCTATCAAATACATCAGTACCGGTGAAAAAATGGAAGCCCTGGATTCTTTCTATCCGGATAGGATGGCGAGCAGGATTCTGGGTATGGGTGACGTGATATCCCTTGTGGAACGCGCTCAGCAGGCATTCGATGAAGATGAAGCCAAACGCATTAACGCCAAAATGCGTCAGAATAAATTTGATTTTGACGACTTTTTGGGCCAGTTACAGCAGATCAAAAAAATGGGTAACGTCAAAGATCTGATCGGAATGATCCCTGGAATGGGTAGTGCCATGAAAGATCTGGATATTGATAATGAGTCTTTCAAGCCGATCGAAGCTATTATCCAATCCATGACCAAAAAGGAAAGAGAAAATCCGGATATGATCGACGGAAGCAGGAAAAAGAGAATTGCTACCGGTAGCGGGACGTCCATTTTGCAGGTAAACAATCTGATCAAACAATTTGACGAGATGCGCAAAATGATGAAGAAAATGAATACCATGCAAGCAGCAGGCAAGCTGGGCAAAGCAATGCGTCGCTAATCAATTCTCTTCGATGAAAAGGATCATTTTTGTACTGACTTTACTGCTCTTTTTAAGTCACGAAAAACTGAGAGCGCAGGGGTCGGTGGGTTACTATCCGTGGAGCAGCCTGCTTTCGGTGAGCACAAATCCTGAAAAAGCAGTTTGGCTCGACGCTCGCTTTCAGACTAATTCGCTTTTCAGCAGTCTGAGCGTGGACATTCTACCGATCGTGAATCTAAAAAGAGGCGAGGTGGTTCAATGGTATCTGGGAGGCGGTTTGCGGCTCAATCCATTATACAGGATCGCCGACGCGGATGCAGATTTGATCACGATTGATGGCTACTCTATCAATGTAGGTGTCAGGATTGCACCCTTACCGCAAAACAGGCGGATAAAACTGATATTAGAGCTAAACCCTTATGTGAAAGATGATTTTGCGAGCGGGGTTTTGAAAAGCCATTTTGGACTCGCTTATGTTTTTGGTAAAAAGAAGAAAGAAGCGCCGGTTACAGAACAACCTGCCAACCCATAAATTTTAATAATTTCTTAGTCTTGGAATGCTCCCTAATCCGGCGAAATTGCCGTTAATTTGGGAGCATTTTTATTTCCCCCGAAATCTTAATTTCAACATGAAAAGCCCGGCCATTCTGTTCGTCTTGTTTGCATTGCTCACTTTTGAGCACAATGCTTTTTGTCAAACCAAAACAAAAAAGACGCTATTTGTGATTGTAGATGGCATTTCGAGCGACAGTAAGGAAAAAATCCCTACGCCTAACCTGGACGCGATTGCGAAGGTAGGAGGCTACACGCGTGCCCATGTAGGCGGCGACAAGGATACCTATTCTCAAACACCTACTATTTCCGCGGTAGGATACAACAGTCTTCTGACTGGCACCTGGGTGAACAAGCATAATGTTTGGGACAATGACATTAAAGACCCGAACTATCACTACTGGACCATTTTCCGCTTTTTGGAAGAACAATATCCTCAAAAAAGAACAGCCGTTTTCTCCACCTGGCTGGATAACAGGACCAAACTCGTAGGAGAAGGCCTGCCTCAGACTGACAAATTGCAGCTGGACTATTCTTTCGACGGTTTTGAGCTGGATACCATTCATTTCAAACATGATAAGGAAGCTCAGTACATTCACAAGATTGATGAAAAGGTAGTAGATGAAGCTGCGTCGTACATTCAGGACAAAGCGCCTGACATGTCGTGGGTTTACCTGGAATTCACCGACGATATGGGGCATCGGTATGGCGACAGCGAACAATTTCACAAAGCCATTCAAACGATGGACGATCAAATGGGCAGACTGTGGAAAGCTGTTTCATTTCGTGAAAAGAACTTTAATGAAGACTGGCTTATCGTAGTCACGACGGATCATGGGAGAGACAGCAAAACCGGAAAGGGCCACGGCGGGCAGTCTGATCGCGAGCGGGGAACCTGGATCGTTACCAATGCAAAGGATTTGAATGCGAGTTTCAAGGAAAACCCCGGAATCGTGAGCATTATGCCTACTGTCGCCCGGCAAATGGGCGTTTCCATCCCAAAAGAGCAGGCATTTGAAGTAGACGGCGTTTCGTTCACCGGGAAGATTTCCATCATTAACCCTACTATTACCAAAGAATCAGGCAAAATCAATCTTGGCTGGAAATCCTTAAGCAATGAGGGCAAAGTAAAGATCTGGCTTACGACTACCAATCATTTCAAAACGGGCGGGCACGACCTGTACTTTCTGATGGACGAAGTGAATGTGACCAATGAAAAAGCCGAACTGGATATTTCGAAATATCCGTCCGGCTTTTTTAAAATCGTATTGGAAGCTAAATACAACAATCTGAATACATGGATTGTGGAGAAGCCTTGATCAGTTTCCGCCGCGGCCCGCTTTGTAAGAGTCGTATTCTTCCAGCAAAGCTCTCAGGTCGTCATCCGCGGCAAAATCCAGTTGCTGTTCTCTGATCACATACCCCATTTTGTTTTTTTCGTCTGTCAATAGTTTGAGAAAACTGTTTCTGTTGTTCAATTGAACAGGATTCAATTTATCGTCTTTCAAAATGTACAGCTTCGCACTAGGCTCCAATGTCCGGGTTGCGCTCGCTTTTTCCACCTTAATCGGCGCAGTATATTTCTTCAAAAGTTTGGTATTACCATCATACATGACCCGGTAAAAGCTTTTTTGAGTCTGTCCGGCAACGGAGGGGTAGCCATTCTTGAAGATATAAAGGTCTGTCCCGGTAGGAATTGAAAACTCCGTAACGCCAGTGGAAATTCTAAACAGACCATATGCATTTTTGTATTCTATCTCGTCCTTAGCCAGGTCATAGCGCATTTGGACGCCGTCGTGTACCTTATCGTCGCTGGTTCTGATCGTACCCGAATACCATTCTTTAAATAAATAGGGAGAATGCTCACCGGCAGCCAATGTAACCTCCTGGTAGGGTGTACCCGCAAGACCCGTTGAATCCTGCGCGAGTACTACCTGACCCAGTAGCAATGGTGATAACAAAAAAATTCTTCGTAAACATTTCATGATTTAAGTTGGTTAATTTGATAAGTTCGAAGTCTGGAAACCGGAGGGGTTAGATTCCCTGCCATCTTTCAGTACTTTTGCCAAAAAAATTGTACCCGCTCCATTGGATATCAACGATCAGCTAATACATATACGCCAAAGTCTGGCCGGAATAGCTCCTGAAATATTTCTGGTGTTTCTTTTTTGCTTCTTCCTTCTGGCTGAATTGCTGCTGTTGAGACGGTTTGATAAGGAAAAAGTTTCAGCTTATTTACAAAACATTGCGCTTACTGGCGGCCTGATCACACTTTTACTGATCATAGGTCAATGGAATTCCGAACCAGCGTTCCGTTTTCAGCCGTTGCTATTCCTCGACAGGCAGGCCGTATTTTTCAAGATCCTGATTACCGTTTCATGGATTTTTACACTGATCCACATTCGAATTCTTAAATATGATTTTCCTCCTGAATACAATGCATTGCTCATTGCGGCAGTGGCGGGGATGAATCTGTTGAGTATGTCCACACATTTATTGTCAATATACCTTTCTCTCGAACTCATATCAATCAGTTCTTATTTACTGGTAGCATTGTCGCCGTACAAAAAAGCAGCGGAAGGCGCGATCAAGTATTTGCTGTTTGGCGCAGCCAGTTCGGCGGTGATGCTATACGGAATATCGCTGATCTACGGGCTTACCGGCACCATGGATATCACCAGTGAAGCGCTCACAATCGGGTTGAGCAATAATCCCGATCTGGTAGTAACGGTTACCATTGTACTTACGCTTGCCGGTTTGCTTTTTAAGCTTTCGCTCGTGCCTTTTCACGTATGGACGCCTGATGTGTACGAGGCAGCGCCCACGCCTCTGGTTTCGTTTTTATCGGTTGCGCCGAAGGCGGCAGTGATATTGGTACTAATGCGGCTGGCTGGGATTTTGCCCGCTCAATATTTCCCGGTACTCGGCGGAATTGCATTGATCAGTATGACGATTGGTAATGTGGCCGCGTTATGGCAAACCAATGCGCGTCGGCTATTGGCATACTCCTCGATCGCACAGGCTGGTTATTTGTTAGTGGGTATAGCGGCTTACAGTCGTTTCGGATTCGAATCGGCGGTATTTTACACGGCAGCATATCTGGTGATCAATCTGTCTGCATTCTTCATGATTGATTTATTGCAACCAAAAATAGAAACCCAACTGGCTCACTATGAAGGACTGGGACGCAGAAATATCTGGATTTCGGTGGCTGTCACCGTGGTAATGGTCGCATTGGCAGGGTTACCTCCCACCGCAGGATTTACTTCCAAACTGCTCGTTTTTTCTGCACTTTGGGAGAGCTACCACCAGCAACAATTCCCCTGGATGCTATGGCTGTTTATTGGCGGGATCTTGAATGCAGCTATTTCGCTGGCCTACTACATGCGGCTGCCTTATCTGCTTTTCTTCAAAAGTACAAATACCAAATCCATTAAGACCAATAACGGGATCCCCGGCAAAGTCATCGCCGGTTTGCTGATTGCTACCTTACTGCTGCTATTTTTTAATCCACAGTGGCTAACGAAATGGATTTCGGCGTTTTAGGCTTTAATGTACCTCAACTTTCTTTGAGTTTTTAAGCAGCTCCTCTGGAATCGGGTGCTTTTTTAGAAAATCCTTGGCTCTTTGCTTTTTCCTTTGTCAAAATGGGTCGTTTGATCAATCAGGCTCGTTCCAATCTCTTATGGACAACTTTGCCAGTCTTGGTACGGTTCATCTTGGGGATCGGATCGACGAAGCGAATAACCTTTGGAAAGTAAGTCTGCGTTTCTTGGATCAGATTCTGGAAAATTTTTCTCTTTCGAATAGAAATGATAACGTTCCTATGACTTCTCTACATGGGTCAGTAAGTCATTCTCTATTGTAAAATCCGGTAAGATCAACTCAATAAATGGCAAGAAACGCCTCTGCCGCACAACTTGAATAGGCGGGCAATAAAAAAAGCCTACAAATGTTTGATTTGTAGGCTTTTACTAATTTTGACTTACTTAGTGGCGGTCTGGACGGGACTCGAACCCGCGACCCCATGCGTGACAGGCATGTATTCTAACCAACTGAACTACCAAACCATTTGAATTTGTTTCACAGCGCTTTCCTGTAAAACGTCTGCAAAACTACGATTTTTCTCGGTTGGAGCAATAAATGAAGCGGTAATTTTGCAGGATATTTTTTTAATAAGTGGGAGATGAGCCGGAATATTCTGAAAATGAAACAGTTGAACAGGAGCCTTTGCTGATTCGAAAATCCCTCAGCAAGTTGATATCTGCAGAGAAAGGCCGTGAAAAAAACTTTCACGGCCCCTGTATGTATAGTGGTAGACTAGCTACTATGGAACAAGGATTTTTTTTGTTTGAACTCCCTGGTCGGATCCCAGCGAGAGAATATAAAGCCCTGTCGGAATAGTGCTGTTAGGCTTCAATGTATAAGTGTTTCCTGACTGGTTCAACTTGAAATGTATCTGTTTGCCACTCAGATCATATAAGCGGGCAGTTTCGATCCGCTCATTTTTCAGAACAAACTTAATCTCACGATTGACTACAGGGTTTCCTAATAATTCAAATGCGACGCTGTTGCTATTGTTGGCAACCGAAATAATGCGGGAATGCTCGGAACTTCCATTCAGGTCGACCATTTTCAAGCGATAATAGTTGTTGCCTTTCAATGGGGATTTGTCCAGGAAATTATAACGTTGCGTGACATTGGTAGTGCCTTGCGACTGAATCCGCCCCAATGCGATAAACTCGGACAAATCAGCACTGCGTTCAACATCAAAATAGCTGCTACCTTCCTCCTCTGTCGTAATCCAGGAGAGTGTCACCGCGTCTTCGAGTAAGTCGCCGCTAAATTTCGCAAGCTTCACAGGGAGTGTAGTAATACAATTATTTTTTAACTCAGCGACGATCGCATTAGGGAGGCTTATCCCGGTCACTACAACCCAAATGGATCTTTTATCCTCCAAAAGTCCGTAGGTGTAAGGCTCCCCTTTACTATTAACCGGCAATGATGAAGAGAGGTTAGTAGGAGGGCTGGTGTAGATAAGCTGATCATTGGAAGTAAAAGCGGCATTCCCTCCGGTCAGAACACCGTCGTCGAGATAAAGTTTATACTCGATCTGAAATGCAATCGGGTTGGTGGTAGTAATGTCAAGGTCGTATGTCCTCGGGCCATCCGGATCATTGCAATTGATAACGCCGGAGGCAAGCGGGTCATTGATAGACAAATTAAACCCTTCCGCGAAGCAATGTACTGGTGGGTTTTTGCTTTGTGCTTGTGTTGACCAAACGTCTCCTTTTAATATCGGTAATGTCTCGCAGGCGCCCGGGACTTCAAATTGAATGTTGTCTATGGTGATTCGGGAAATGTCGCTTCCAAGGTCTTCCTCAGTGATGGTTAAACCCGTAGACAAAGGGATAACGTTACTCGGATCAGCACTGTACGTAGAAAGTAAAGAAACCACTCCGTCGGTGCTGATAGCAATCGTTGCCAGGACTGCTCCCAGGTCCGTCGCTGACGGTGCTTTTTTGTAATCAATATCAGGATAGCTGCCTGGTGTCCATAAATGTACGTACGTATACTTGTTGCCATTATTTCTATCGATTGTAAATGAGAGGTTTAGGTTGACGGTGCAATTTCCTCCGATGGGCGAAACGTAATTTAGTTCTACTGCTGGTTCCGTAAGTGAACATTGGGCGCTTACAGAAAAACTCGCGACGACAGCAATCAGTAATGCATAGAAGAGTTGATAAATAGTTTTCATAAAAAGAGGACGTTTAGTAGAGTAAAGATGCTATATGAATATATCATCAATTTCTTGAAATAATTAAAATTTGTCCTCTGTTTAACTAAAAACTTGAAAGGTTGTACACGTTATTTTTTTTAGATAAAACTACTTTTATTTTGTAAGAAACTAATACGGATGATATGTAGAAATACAAGTATATACAATCGTAGATATACATTTAACTGGTTGATTGTAAGTATTATTATGTTGAAGTTAACAAATAATATAGTATCTAATAGTGACAAATAAGCTGCATTGAAAACAAATTTCTTTATGCTCGGTTAATGCTAAGAGCTTGAATAAATAAACTTTAAAAAGTTATATTTTTATGGAGATGGCTAAACTGGTAGAGTACAATTTTTCATGATAACCAACTATCAGGCATGAGCTTCACGCTAGTTTATTGATTGCTATATGAATGTGGTCTTCTTTTATAGCGGTTTGGAGTCGTTGATGATCCTTGAAATTAAAAACTGCACCGTCATCCCGTACCGAATTGATTTTAGAAAAATCGAGCTCCTGGATAAGCCAGCCGTCTTCTTGCGGGATTTTTGTCGAGATGATGCCCTGCTCGGGTAGGTCTTTATCAGGAGTGGAGTAGAATGCCGCCTGACCATAGTTAATATCGACTGCGGGGGACCACTCGGCATTTCCGACAGTTTGTGATACGACCGTATATGCTTGATTTTCCAAGGCACGGGCACGGGCGCCTACGTGTACGCGGGTTGCGCCCTGGATCGTCTCTGTACAGCTCGGTGCCAAAATGAGCAATGCACCTGCCGAGCAAAGTAGTTGTGAACCTATTGCAAATTCGACGTCGTAGCATATCTGGATGCCAAATTTTCCCCAGGCTGCTTCGAATACTGTGAGCGTTTTGGGAGCGCTTTCGATTCCCCAATGTTCATTCTCAAAGCGAGTTGTGAAAAACTTGTCTTGATAACCAGCCAGTCCCGCAGCGGAAAAGACATACGCGCGGTTCAGGTTTTTGCCCGAATCGATGACAGGAATACTCGGAGCGATAATGATGACATCGTATTTCTTAGCCAATTTTTCGAACACCTGGCAAAAATCGGCGTTTATCGCATTCAGTTCTTTAATCTGTCGCCGGATATCGTTTCGGATCTCTTCGGAGAAAATACTGACCAGCTCCATTGCCCCATATTCTGGAAAAAGAAGCAGACCAGCGCCCTGTGAGGCTGCGTCAGCTACCCAGGATTCGATATGGTTTTGCCAGCCGTTGAAGTCTGAATGTTCGGTGATCGGGTACTGGGCAGAGGCTATGGTTACGCGCATGAATCATGGTTCGTTAAATGGATTTGGTCCAGAAGATCATGTTTTTGGAAGTTGGTTCGACTTCACCAATGTCCGGCCATTCCATTATGGTTTGCAATGTTGGGTCCTTTTTGTAACCGCGTTTGAGCCAGAATGCATCATTAGGACGGTAACCGGCAGGTTTTAGACAATGGTTGTCTCCACGATCAACAGAGCAGAAGCAGCACGATGTATAGTGTCCCAGGTTTCGCGCATGATTTTCGCGTTCGTCAAAAAAACGATGGCCTAAGCCAAGTCCTCTGTACTCGGGAAGTAAAATGCTTTCTCCAAAATAGAAGACCGAATCGACCTGCAAGCTGGCCTCTACAAACGGTTTTTGGACTTCCGCAGTTTCGTCCTTCAACGGGATGCATGTAGTCGCACCAACCATTTTTGCCCCATCATAAACAGCAAACAAAAAGGCCTGTTCAGCCTGAATGTAGGTTTTCAGATAGTTTTTTTCATATTCCAATGTTCCTTCGTACAAGTAAGGATAGTCATGAAAGACCGCTATCCTTAGCTGCGACAGATCATCTACCACGGATCCAATTTCGGGGCCTTTCTTTTGGATATAGGTAAGCTGGTCAGTCATTTTTGGGTGTGGAAACCAGTTCTATCCAAAGTGGCAGGTTGTAATAAGTAGTTACCCGGCTGATTTTTCCTTCTTTCAATTCCAGAAATGCTGCCGCCGGAAGCACATAAGATTGTCCATAAGCCTCAGGAAGTCCTTCTTCGGCTTTTTTATAAATCCCGTTAACCACAAATTCCACGGCAACCCGGGAGTCTGTCGGTTCGGAGAAGAAAACCATGTCGGTCAATGTTTCTTCGTACGATTCGTCCATTATAGCCAGAAACTTAGTAAACTGTTCGATACCGATCCGCACATCGCCCTGGTTTGCCTCGTGCCTGATTTCGGTATGCAGGAGTGCAAGCATTCCTTCCCAATTTCTTTGGTTAAAACTCTGATAATATTGTTTTACGGTTTCCAGTGCAGACATTTTATAAGCAGGTTAATTTCAATTTGGTTGTTTTAATCAATACAAATCTAAGGTTCCGCGACATAAATCCATTTATCGGTTGCCCTCCATTTTATCAGGTAGCTTCTTCCGTTGTAATTGAAATGCTCGCCTTCGTAATTTTCAGCAATGATCAGATCAGGTTGAAATGCCGGATCTTCCAGTATTTTGGACGGGTTTTTAACCGCAACATGTCCGAAGGTTCGGCCCGGTTTTCTTAGCGAGAATTGATAGGCATAGTCATAGCTGGCCTCCTTGATATCTAATCCTATCTTTTTAGGATCTACGGAATTGACAAAATTTTTCAGTTTTTCGGTTTCATCCCAATTATCCCCCCACATTATTTTTTCGGGACTCGCGAATAAAATGCTCTCCTGTTTCAGGTTCTGCATATTATTGGCGTCAATCTGGATGTTTAAATGCAACCGGGAATTGATGGGTGGAAAGACTTTCTCAAAAAACCATTTGGTGGAGAGTAATGGATGCGTCACGCTTAGCAATGCAAAAGGCAATGCGCTAAGCCAGAGTAGCACTGTGAATATTTTTGAAAAAAAGATTGAAAAAACAGAACTGTAAACCAGCCCGATCACTGGGGAAGCCAACAAAAAAAACGGAATGTGCAAACGCGAACCGTAGATTTGATAGCCGATAAAAAAACAGAAGATCAAAAAACTCGCAAACGCCAAACCTGTGTACCATTTTCCTCTGGCCGTAAGCCTTGCAAAAAACAGGAGCGGAATGGAAAAAAGTATCAACCACATTCCGAAAAAGTTATGCGCGAAATCCTCATTAAAATTCAGTTTGTTCATTTTGAAATCCATCCCGGTCTCGGGCGCATCGATCGGCACACCGATCGCATGGTGTAACCCTTTGAGTGCGTTTTCCATCCTGATATTGTAGCTGTTACCGGGGGAAACAAAACCGAGATGGAGGAAAATATGCTTGGAAGCAGAGGATAAATAGTAAGCCGGGTTTAGGATTTTGGTCTTATTTCCGTTACTCATGTTGCCGATAGGAGACTCAAACACCTGGTAAGTACGGTACCAGAAAGGCGCATTGAGCAGTAATACCACCACAATGGTACCCGTAATAAGCGCCGCGAGTGGTTTCCGAAGTGAGGGTTTCGCAACCATTGAAATGAAGAGGTAGCCGCCAAAAGGAAGCGCGTAAAAAACGAATGTTCCTTTGGTCATCATGCCCAATGCAGCGCTCAATACGATCAGGACAAGTGTACTCTGGTGCTGCTCCTTCACATAGTCAAACACGTAGTATGCAGTGCCAACGATGAAGAATGACACGACCAGGTCATTTTGCGTCGTCATGGATTCGAGGATGACGATCGGGAGCGTTGCGGCAAAGCAAAGTGCAATGCGCATGGCTTGTTTCGACCCCGAAAGAATTTCTATTAAAAGGGAAATGTATGCCAGAATTCCGATCAGGCAGGACCATTGCAGTAGCTGAAAAGCATGCTCATTGCCTAATAACAAAAATGTATGAAGATGGACGTATTCGGAGAAAGGGCTGAATGAAATGGACCGCTCGATATGCGTGGCATAATGTTCAATATTGCCATTCTGGATCCAGTAACCAAGTCTGCTCAAATGGTAACTCAGCGAATCGAGGTTGTTGGGCGTGGCAACTATTGCAACAACCAGGGTAATGGAGGACAGCGAAGCAAGTATGAACACGGTCAGGCCACCCAGATTTTGTAAAAATATGCGGGCTGACGATATCCAGCAGCTATTTACCTGCCTGATTGTGAGGCCACTTTTGATGCAGCGTTTACGACAAAGAAGAAAAAGGATGATATCCAAAATGGCCCAGCTTGCCGAAACGACGACGCTATTGATCAGGTTTACGGTACTGAGCAGCTCAGTAATAACAGCTATAAAAAAGAAAACGGCGATCCCAGCAGTTAGAAAGGAGCGACGGAACGACTGGGTTGAATCTTTGTAAAAAGCCAGGTAGCAGTAAACGGCGCAAAGCCATAATGCTATTGGAATAAGCAGTATCATGTGGTGGAGTATTTGTTTGCTACCGACTTGACAGAATCAATCAGCATTTCAATAGTAGTGAATTTTGAAGCGAATTCTCCATTTAAAAATTTCCACACGGGCGTTCCATTGTCAGTACTAACGATAATTTGGTACTCGAAATCCTCTTGATGATTGCTTCGGAAACCTTCCCGTTGCAATGCCCTGTTGGTCCAGAAAACCATCTTTGGATCACCAGAAAGCCCGATATTAACCGAACCTGGGTCGTGGTGGATCGTGAAAGTACCAGTTGCATTATCAAAAAAGAAACCGGTTTTGGCAAATGCGGATTCGAATGCACCATTCAGTACCAGATCTTCCGGTACTCCCGTCACCAGTTTGCCATCGGGCTGCATCAGCCAGAGATTATCCGCGGCCTGTAATGCTAAATCCAGTTCATGGGTACTGAGCAGAATCGCTTTGTTTGTTTTCCTGGCCAGTGTGTGCAGCAAGCGCATCATTTCGACACGGTTTGGCAAGTCCAGATGGGCCGTCGGTTCATCCAGTAAAATCAGTTCGGTATCCTGCGCCAATGCACGCGCGAGCATGATCTTCTGCCTTTCACCGTCACTCAGCTGATGCATACGTTGAGTGAGCAACGGTACCACATCCGCCGATTGAATGGCCCGATGTATTTTTTCATGATCTGATTCACTCAGTTTTCCCAACCAGCCGGTGTAAGGAGTTCGTCCAAGTTCGATCACTTCTTTGGCTGTGAGATTACCGGCTTCGACCCTCTCGGTCAGTACAAGACTTAGTTTTTGGGCCAAATCTGCCGCTTTTAATGTCGAAAGCAAATGATGGTCAATGATCACCTCACCTTTCAAAGCAGGCTGCAAACCGGCCAACGTGCGCATGAGTGTAGATTTTCCGGTACCATTAGAGCCAAGAAGGCATACCAGCTGTCCGGGCCATAATTGCAGGTTCAAATTTTCCGCAATCATCCTGGCCGATTTTTTGGAGGCATAACCAATCGTCAGGTTCCGGGTTTCAAGAAGAGGGAAAGTGCCACTCATGAGAAAGACGAACGAAGGTTATTGCGACTAATAATGATCCAGATCACGACGGGCGCGCCCAGTAGTGAGGTCACTACATTGATAGGAATAACGGTTTGTGTGCCTGGTAGCTGAGCTATAATGTCGCATAATAACATCAAAACGGTTCCCATCAGGCAGGTGCCCGGGATAAGTATCCGGTGATTGGCAGTGCCTAACAAAGATCGCGTGATATGTGGAATGGCGATACCAATAAAGCCAATGGGCCCGCAGAAAGCGGTAATGCTTCCGGTAAGCAGACTGGTACTGGCCATAATAATTAGCCGCGTCCTACCTATGGACAGGCCCATGCTCCTTGCATAATTTTCACCCAGCAATAATGCATTCAAAGATTTGGACGAAATGTAAGCCAGCAGCAACCCAAAAGATACGACTCCGCTCAATGCATACAAGTGATACTGCGTCACGCCGCCCAATGAGCCGAACGTCCACATAATGTATTCCTGCAATTGCTCAGGCTGGCTGAAATACTGCCAGATACTAATGATCGACAGTGTGATCGTTCCGATCATCACCCCTACAATGAGCAGAATTACGTTGTCCCTGATCCTTCCGGCGATTAATAATATCAAGGACAAAACCAGGGCCGAGCCCAGTGAAGCCATCGCAATGATGAGCCAGCTGCCTGAAATGCCCAATTGGCTGATTGCATAAATACTCGCGCTGCTCCCTCCCGCCAACATCACCGCTGCCACCCCGAGACCAGCTCCGGCGGTAATGCCGAGTTCAGAAGGACCGGCCAGGGGATTTCGGAACAATGTCTGCATTTGTAAGCCACTGACCGACAGTCCACAGCCGACCAAAACGGCGGTTAAGGCTTTGGGGATACGTATTTTTTGAATGATGAACAGCCAGGCCTGATTGTCAGATTTTTGAAGAAAAATAATTTTGAAAACCTCCCGAAATGGAATTTCAACAGATCCCAGCATGATATCGAGTACAAAAAAAATGAGCGCCAGTACTGCAAGGAAAATCATAAGTACGCTGCGGTTTTTCTCTGCCCCGGATAATGTCGGTAGTTCCAATGTCCTCTTTTCTGATAGCGCCATCATTTCAGCTGTTTGTAATAAACCAGTTCGTGACCGGGCAGAAGTTCTGGATGCACGATTTTAATCAGATCGGACAAGACGATATGCGGATTTACATTCCCCGACTCGAAGAAATCGTTGGAATCCTGTTCGTTGACCCGATTATTATAACTGAATATTTTTCCGGTTTTATATGCATTGAAATCAGCGTAGCGCGAGTCCTGAGCCAGAATGTCCTTTCGTGTATCGTTTTTCCCAAAACCTACATTGACCCAATAATCGGCCTTCAATGCAACCGGGTACACCGACTCGAAGTTGAGAGGGAGGCTGCCGGACGATTTATTGTTGCTCCAATGATAATCAGCGCCCGCGTCCCTGAAAAATTGGGCCATATAGCCATCGCCGCTTGGCAAAAACCACGCGTCTTTGGTATTCAGGCCGGAAATGATCGAGGGTTTCGTCTTGGTACCCGCTGCCAGTTTACGCAGTCGCTCGTATTCTGATTCAATTTTGTCAAATTTCTTATTGACCAGTTTTTCTTTGTTGAGCAATGCCGCCAGCAGTTTAACCCATTCTGCCCGGGCCAACGGTGTTTTTTCTATCCATTCCGAATTGATGAGTACCGGGATTTCTGCTTGTTTTAATGTCTGGTAATGGTCGGTTTTACTTCCCGGACTGCCGATGGTCATGACCAAATCAGGATGCATTTCTACCAGTTTCTCTTCATTCAAACCCTGATCGCGGCCTATTTCAGCCACTTTCCCAGCCTTGATCATGGCAATGACTTTGCGCGAATAAACGTATTGTAGACTACCTAGCCCAGTCAGTACATCTTCCGACCCGAGAAATTCAAGCAATCCCACATGCATCGAAGACATCGCTGCCAGGCTGCGTACCGGAATGTAAATCAGCTGGGCATTGGCATATCCCTGTGGCCGGGGTGTATCTTTTTCCAGTAAAACGTATTGCAAAGTGTCAGCCGTTTTTTCAAAAGAGTTGATGATGTTGAGTATTTTATAATCGGGAAAGTATTCAATGGTAAAACCCTTCGCATGCTTTACCTCGATTTTGTCGGTATATGTACTATTTCCGTTGTTTGACTCTTTGGTTTTTTCGGACGATTTTTCGGAATTACAACCGAGAATAATGAGTATTAGAAAAGGAATTAAGAAGAACTTTTTTATCATCAGAAAATGGTATGGAACGTTGGGTAAGGGATCAAACTATTAACGCGGAGATTAAATGTAAGTGAGCATCTGTGTTACATTCGCCAATCCGGTCTGAATTATTTCAACTGATTGGGTTCCATGATAATAACCCACGATGTGCAATTCGTCATAAACATTGACCAGCAGCCTGAGTAGTTTTTTGTCGTGTTTCCGAAGCCGGTTCGTGTAATCCTCGATACTTTTCGGCTTGGTGAAGTGAATGCCTTCTTTTTGTTTCAAATACTCGTCCAAGATTAATAGCGCTGCGGAGTAGGCAGTTCCTGCGGCCATTTTAACGTATTTGATGTCAGCGTATAAACCGTCTTTTTTGCCTGCTTTTTCGGTGAGAATCTGGCGGGCGTTTTCGAGGTATCGTGCTGCTTCGTCGGCGGGAGATAGTAAATTTTCGATGCTTTTCTTTGACATAGTAGTGTGATAAAATTGGTTTGTATGGAGACGGAGGTTTGCTAATAAAGTAATTTCAAATTTAAGACAAATTTCCGGAAGCCATTCATTGCCCAAAACATAACATTGGCACACTTTTAATGTTTCCTCCTCTTATGCCAACACAGCCGCTTTTACAATTTACAGGAAAAAGTATATACTGCACCGTTGCAGACGCACACATAGATCCGTGGATACCCGTGGACCGCGCGATCATTACACATGCGCACAGCGACCATGCGCGTTGGGGAAGCAAGCATTATCTTGCCCATAAAGACAGTGAGCCGATTTTACGCCTGAGATTGGGCCAGGACATTTCGTTGCAAACAGTCGAGTATGGCGAGAAATTTGTGATCAATGGTGTTACTTTTTCAATGCACCCTGCGGGACATATCATTGGTTCAGCCCAGGTTAGGGTGGAACACAAAGGAGAGGTTTGGGTTGCCAGCGGCGACTATAAGCTGGAAGATGATCATTTCGCGCCTCCATTTGAACCGGTGAGGTGCCATGTGTTTATCACCGAATCTACTTTTGGGTTACCTATTTATAAATGGCAGCCCCAACACGAAATCATGACGGAGATTGATAACTGGTGGGCTCAAAATAAAGCGGAAGGCAAAGCGAGTGTGTTAATGGGCTACTCGCTGGGCAAAATGCAGCGAATTTTGAAGAATATTCAATTGCAGGACAAAACAATTTACGCACACGGGGCAATTTATACATTGAATGAAAGATTGAGACAAGCAGGGTTTGACCTGCCTGAACTGACCTTGGTAACCAAAGAAACAGATCGAAAACTATTCAAAGGCTCGCTAGTACTGGCGCCACCCTCCGTGGATAGCAGTACCTGGATCAAGAAATTTAATCCCTACTCCTTAGGCTACTGCTCGGGCTGGATGGCATTGCGTGGGGCGAAAAACCGTCGGGCGGTAGATCAGGGATTTGTGCTGAGCGATCATGTCGACTGGCCGGATCTGAACACGGCGGTGAGAGAGACCGGGGCTGAGAAAGTTTACGTCACCCACGGGTATACCAGTATTTTTTCAAGATGGTTGAACGAAAACGGCATTGAGGCGGGAGAAGTGACCACCATGTATGGGAATGAGGATGAAAACGAAGAGGAGGAAACGGTCCAGGATGCCACTGTGGCGCAGGATGCTTATCAGCAGCACAAAGATGCGCTGAATGATACCGAAGTTATCAATGATCAAACGGAAACCGGCGCATGAAACAATTCGCAGAACTTTTCATGAACCTGGACCGTACCAACAAAACCAACGCAAAGGTGGAGTTGATGAAAAACTATTTCCTTACCGCCTCGGACGAGGATAAACTTTGGGCGCTGACGCTTTTTACCGGCAGAAGACCCTCCTTCAAAGTAAACCGGACGATGGTAAAAGAATGGGCGGCGCAGGAAGCCGCGATTCCAATGTGGCTGTTTCAGGAAAGTTATCAGAGTGTAGGGGATCTGGGCGAAACGATTTCGCTGCTTTTGCCGAGAAATCAAACTTTGGCTTCTGATAAATCACTGACCGAATGGTTTCACTATCTCGGACTTTTACCGGCAATGACGGACGAGGAAAAGCATGATCACATTGTGCAGGCCTGGATGCAACTTTCACAGCATGAGACTTTTGTATTCAACAAACTTTTAATGGGCAGTTTCCGTATCGGCGTGTCACAAACTCTGGTCGTAAGAGCATTGGCCGAGGCGACCGAGACGGATTCCAATATCATTGCTCACCGGGTAATGGGGCAATGGGACCCGCGGGATACGACTTTTGAAAAACTCATTCTGGATAAGGGGGAAAACGATAATGCTTCCAGACCATATCCTTTCTTTCTGGCTTACCCCATTGAAGGTGACGTATCGGATTTGGGGGAGGCAAATGACTGGTTTGCAGAGTGGAAATGGGACGGCATTCGGTCGCAGATCATTTATAGGAACAATGAACTGTTCATCTGGACGCGTGGGGAGGAATTATCGACCGAGAAGTTTCCGGAACTGCATTTCTTGAGTGAGGTTTTGCCGAATGGTACTGTTTTGGATGGTGAAATCGTCAGTTATATGGATGATAAACCCATGCCTTTCAATGTGTTGCAAACCCGCATTGGTCGAAAAAATCTTTCAAAAAAAGTATTGGAAGAAGCACCAGTGGCATTTCTTGCTTATGACATTTTGGAAGCCAATGGTGTTGATATCAGAGGTTTGACACAGGAGCAGCGTCGGGCAGAATTGGAGTTGGTCCATCAGAATGTCCCAAAACAGTTTGTGTTCAACTTATCTCCGCTTATCGATTTCAGGGAATGGCCGGTACTGAGTGAGTTGCACGGACTTTCCAGGCAGAATATTGCGGAAGGTTTTATGATCAAAAGGAAAAGCAGTATCTATCAGGTTGGTCGTAAAAAGGGAGATTGGTGGAAGTGGAAAATCAATCCGCTGAGCGTGGATGCCGTACTGATATATGCCCAAAAAGGCTCCGGGCGTCGAGCAGAGCTTTTTACCGATTATACTTTCGCAGTTTGGGGAGAGGATGGTAAGCTGGTACCATTTGCCAAAGCCTATTCCGGCCTGACAGATGTTGAAATCGGGCAGGTGGATTATTTTATTAAACGAAATATCCTTGAAAAATTCGGCCCGGTTAGAACCGTGAAGCCAGAACTGGTTTTTGAAATTGGTTTTGAAGGCATTAACGAATCTTCAAGACATAAATCAGGAATCGCAGTGCGGTTTCCTAGGATATTGCGGTGGAGGAGGGATAAGAAAGCAGAGGAGGCTGATACTCTGGAAGGGTTGAAAGATATTTTGGAAATGTATAAATAAGTTCTTATCACCTACTTTAAAGAGGTTGCGTATTTTTTGGAGTCAAATATTTTGTCTAACAACCGCTTCAATTTCTTCATAACCGGCTTTTCGAACCATCTGTGAATAGCAATGCTGACAAGGCAGACAATGATCAATGTGACAATGAGTTCTGTCAGTTCAAAAGCAATACCCTCGACCTTAAAACGCTTAAAAACCAGCCGAATAAAGGCATATATGACAAATGGATGAACCAGGTACATCGCATAGCTGGCATCGCCGAGCAGGATTGCAAGCGCGTGGAGCTTATTTTTCGGATTAACCCTCCGTTCCAAAACCAGGAACATGTTGGTCACAAAAAATGCGGGAATTCCAAAAACTAAAAAACGATAAACGCGGGGGTCGTAAAGATGATCGGCGATAATTAAAAACCCAAACGAAAGGACTCCCAGAACGATTCCTAAACTTTGAACAGATGAGGATGGGGCAACTTTCTGCTGTGTCCAATAGTAAAATAGCAGGCTTCCGATCACAAATTCCAAAACAATGCTTCCACTGTAAAAAGACAGAACATAATTGGTGGGTGGATAGATATTGAAAGCCAATACAAACAGAGACAGGAATAACAGGCAAATGGTCATGCCTTTTTTGCCTCCTAAAAAGCCAGTGCAAATAGCAATGACCACATAAAAAAACATCTCATAATTCAATGTCCATCCCAATGAAAGTATAGGGCCGCTGCCTTTCATCCGGTAAGGAATAAATAGCAATGATTTTATGATAGCGTCAGAATTTATGATGACATTTCGAAACCAGGTAGGTTTAAATATAAATAATACGACTGTCAGCAATGTCATGAACCAATAAATGGGCACAATTCGGACAAGGCGGCGGTATAAAAATGCGTCAGGGTTTTTATCAATGATGTAAGCCATAATAAAGCCGCTGATAATGAAGAATATATCTACCCCAAAGCTGCCAACGGCTGGTTTTACAAATTCAAAATGTGCGAAAACAACGAGCAGGGCAGCAATGGCACGAAGAATTTGGATACTATTTAGCATAATGGTCCGATTGAATTGGCGTTAGTGTGTTTATTTATAAATCCTGTGACGATGTGATGGCTACCCTCAGAATTTGAACAAAAGTAGTTATTTTGGTTTCAATTGGACAATGCAGAATTTCTGCAAATGGTATGGTATTTGAGTATTTCGATCAATTTAACTTCAATTTCAAATCCTTTGGCCAAATCCCCAGGACATACCCTCGCTGAACAATGGTTTAAATCCAAAAAATGGAAATGGGCGACATTTCAAAAAGAAGCGGCGGAGGCTTATCTGGATGGGAAAAGCGGCCTGGTGAATGCGCCGACGGGAAGCGGGAAGACTTACTCGCTCTGGGTTCCCATTCTGATCCGCCATATAAATGAAAAAGCCAACAAAGAGCTTAAAGCAAAGCGGGGATTACAGGTACTCTGGATCACACCTTTGCGAGCACTTTCCAAAGACTTATTCCGTAATATGGAAACTGCTGCGTTGGAGATGAACCTTACCTGGCGGGTTGGAATCCGGACTGGCGACACTAATACCAAAGACAAAAACGACCAGAAAAAGCAGATGCCGGATGCGCTGATCATTACGCCCGAAAGTCTCCACATTCTTTTTGCGCAAAAAAACAGTTCTGAAATCTTCAAAAACCTGCATACGGTTGTCGTTGATGAATGGCATGAACTGATGGGAAGCAAGCGCGGAACGCAGACGGAGCTTGCATTGGCAAGGTTAAGAAGCATGATACCCGATTTGCAAACCTGGGGTATTTCGGCGACCATTGGAAATTTGGATGAGGCGAAACATGTTTTGCTGGGCATGAAATTTCCGGTTGCAAAATCCGTAGTGATCAAAGCAAATACTGATAAAAAGATATTAGTCGAAAGCATTATTCCCGAGAGAGTTCAGACATTGCCCTGGTCGGGTTATATGGGCACTAGACTGGTGGACCAGGTTGTGGAGGTTGTGAATCAGAGCAAAACGACTTTGCTTTTTACCAATACCCGCTCAGGAACGGAGATATGGTACCGAACGATCATTGATAAGTATCCTGAATTCGCCGGTATTATGGCATTACACCACGCCTCGCTCGATCGGGAAATTCGGGATTGGGTGGAGGAGGCTTTGCACGATGAAAGATTAAAATTGGTGATCTGTACGGCAAGTCTGGATTTGGGTGTGGATTTCCGGCCAGTCGATACAGTTATACAGGTAGGTAGCCCGAAAAGCATAGCCCGGTTTATACAGCGTGCGGGACGTAGCGGGCACCGGCCTGGTGTGGATAGTAAAATTTATTTCTGTCCTACTAATGCTTTGGAGCTGATTGAAGCCGTTTCGCTACGGGAAGGAGTAAAGAAAAACATTTTGGAAGATCGTCCGCCGGTCGCGCATGCATTTGATGTATTGGCGCAATGGATGATGACTTTGGCCGTGGGGGAGGGTTTTGATGAAGCGCAGTTGTTTGAGGAAGTTTGTGATGCCTATGGTTATCAATATCTAAATCGGCAGGAATGGGAGTGGCTTTTAGGATACATTACCACCGGAAGTTCATCGCTGTTGGTTTATGACGAATACAAAAAAGTGGAACGAATTGACGGGTTGTATAAGGTTACCAGTCGGCGTGTTGCCTTGCGTCACAGGCTGAGCATGGGAACGATCGTTTCGGAAACCGGCATTAAGGTTAAATTACAATCCGGAAAATATCTTGGAACTGTTGAAGAATCGTTCGTCACCTGGATGAAAACCGGGGACGTATTCACATTTGCGGGAATGACTGTCGAGTTCGTGAGGCTGCACGAAATGACCGTTACCGTTAAAAAAGCCGAAGGTAAAAAAGGATTTTTAGTGCGTTGGGCTGGCGGGCGGATGCCACTTTCTTCCCAACTATCCGCATTTATCCGAGAGCGATTAGCTGATGCGATTGAAAACCCGCATAAGGAATTAGAATTGGCCAAAATGCAGCCATTATTAGAATTGCAAAGAGACCGTTCGATGATCCCGAAAACGGACGAGCTTCTCATCGAGCAATGCGAAACGCGGGAAGGTTACCATGTTTTTATTTTCCCGTTTGAAGGACGTTTGGTACATGAAGGAATGTCGATCATTTTAGCGTACCGCATCAGTAAGCTGACGCCCATTACATTCTCAGTGGCAATGAATGATTACGGATTTGAGTTGCTGAGTGATCAATATGTTGATTTTGAAAAGATTATGAAAGAGGTAGATCTCTTTTCGACCAAACATTTGGTGGATGATATATATCAAAGTGTAAATGCGACGGAAATGGCGAAAAGGAAATTCAGGGAAATTGCAGCGATTTCGGGGTTAATGTTTCAAGGCTATCCGGGAAAGAATATGAAAACGAGACAGTTGCAGGCTTCCAGTTCGCTGCTTTTTAATGTAGTGAGCAAGTATGAAGACAATAATCTGCTCGTCAAGCAGGCATATCAGGAGGTTTTGACGTATCAATTAGAGGAAGTGCGTATGCGGCAGGCGCTGGACAGGATCGCAAATCAGAAAATTATTGTTAAACAAACCAGTAAACCCACGCCTTTCTCATTCCCTATTATGGTGGACAGGTTGCGGGAGCAATTAACGTCGGAAAAGCTGGATGACCGTATCCAGAAAATGATCAAACAGTACAGTGATGCAGATTGAAATCAGAGAAAACCATTTTTTACTACTTACACAAAGGGCCATTTTTTGGCAAGAAACACAGACATTATTGATTGGAGACCTTCATTTAGGCAAAATCACCCATTTCAGAAAGGAAGGCATCGCGGTACCAGCCAATGCAATTGAAAACAATTTCAAAAGACTGAACGAGCTAGTCCAAAATACCGGCGCAACCCGCATTATCTTTCTCGGTGACTTATTTCATGCCCAATACAATGCGGAATGGGAGCTTTTTAAAAACTGGCGCACGGAGCATCATTACATTGAAATGCTGATCGTGATTGGGAACCACGATATTTTGCCGGTAAGTCTTTTTCTGGAAGCTGATATGGAAGTGTATCTTAATGATTTCGAAGAAGGTAATTTCGTCTTCACTCACCACCCGAAAGTCGAAGCGATTTTAGATAAATTCATCTTCGCCGGCCACGTACATCCTGTTTTTACAACTCACGGGAAGGGGCGCCAAAGTGTGCGGCTTCCCTGCTTTGTCATCGATAATCACCAAGCCATTGTTCCAAGTTTTGGGGTATTTACAGGAGGTTTTCAAATGGAGCTAGCTAAGAACAGGAAGATTTACATTACGACGGAAACAAAGGTTTTTTCTGTTTGTTAGGAGTTGACATTCAATTAGTTATATTAAAACCGGAAAAATATGGAATCTGATTCCATATTTTTCCGGTTTTTTCAATTGGTTGATTATAAGGTATTTAAATTAAGTCACATACCTTTCATATCATTATAATTCTTCTCCAACTTAGCAATAAAAGTCACGACAAGTAGCTGGCTTACAATGTCTTCGCGCATGGCAGGTGTTACATTCGCTAAGTTTTCGGAAAATAAAAAGTACTCAACCATTGCATTCAACGACGTGATTACTTCGCTCGCATGGTCGGTCAGGAAAAACGCACGAATGATTTCAAACTGCTGCTTTAATGCGTGTTCGCTGCCGTTAGAAAAATCAAATGCGCCGATTGCTGACTGTGTTTTGGAATTGGGTAGTGTGTTCATAATATAGTTAGAAGTTTGGTTAATGTTTGATTAAGCTTAGCCCGGATGTTCATGTGTCAGACGTAGCTCCGGGCTTTTTCTGACCGTGATTTTGTTGTTTTTTTACGACAAAATTTAGATAAAAAAATATTATTTCGGACGGTAGCTGACTACCGTTTTGATTTCTATATCTCCATATTCTTCAAGTATTTGTCTCATTCTTTTTTCAGTTATACTACCACCGTGCGTATAGTCTCGCCAAGCATAAGTTAGTCTACCTTTCTTCTGATCTGCGGGAAGATTTTTGTAAATATTTTCCAGAAACCATTTGAATGCCTCGTCAATCGAAGAAAAAGTAATCATGATGATAAAAGTAATTGTTTTGTTGAAAAAAACAACAAATTATTTAAAATGCACCGAAACAAATATTTGTTTGATACGACCATTCTGATCAACTCCTTTTACTTTTAGCTCAGGGGAAGGAGTATCTTCATTGATAAACACTTGATTATGAATCTGTTTAATGTAGCCAACTTTTATGTTCCCTTTAAAAAGCGCGATCGCATGTTTGTCATGTTTATTTTCAGGCTCTCTCTTAAAAGTTAGAATATCATCTTTTTGGACACAGCCTCTGGGTAAATTCAAATGAGAAATACCCGCTAAATCAGTGACGAAATGAAGACCTCGTTTGGGATAATAAACGGCAAGAAATTCAAAGTTATCAGTTGGCGATTTGCCTTGGGTAAGAGCTAGTATGTCAAAAGTATCGGCTATCTCGGCTGCCTCCCAAAACGATAAAAGCTCTTTTCTGTCGGGTCTTTCCTTTGATATTACTCTTTGTACGAGTAATTGCTCTACCTGATCAGGGGATAATTCCGGGGCATTCTTAAATCCAAAGAAAAATTCAAGCCCCCGTTTTTTGGCGCTTTCAAATCCATCATCACAATACTCAAAGGTTATCCCTTCCGATTTATTGCGTTTGATCTTCGCAATGATAAATCTTCGTGAACCCTCCGCCTCTTTCCAGGCAATAAAAATTTTTCTAGCTAACACTTAAATATTCTTTTAAACGCTCAAACCGCGCAACAAGCAAAGCTTTTATCAATGATTTACGAGGCAAACTTAGGTAGGTTTCTCCGACCTTTCCAACAACTTCACTGTCAATGTCATCAATCGTCTTAATCATTTTTTTAGCTGTAATGTTCCCGAAAAACAAATCACTGACCTCTTGAAATATTTCAGGTTCAGCCTTGGCGACATTGCAAACCAACTCAAAAGAATTGATCTTCTTATCATTCCAACAAATTTCGTGTTTACTCCGGTCGAGATATGAAGACAACTGCCTTTTGTTTGTCAACAGTTCATGCATTCGTTGATCTGTAAGTTCTCTTCCTAGACAAGACCCGGAATCGTAAATCGGAGAGAAACTCGCCGTGCGTTTAACTTTCAAGTCTAGTCGTCCTTCTAAATCATAGGTTATTTTTGATTTAAGGAAAGGAATATAATTGCGCCAGCTTCTTTTAGGAATTAATTTAAAATCTGTTGGTTTCTGAGGTATAAAGTGCAACTCGATGATAAATGCCCAATTCTCTGTATGTCTGTCAGTATTTCCTATTAGTGCATCAAACAGAATGATTTGAATGAAATTCTTCTTGAAAGGTCTAAATTCCCCCGTTTGCTCACAAAGTGTCATGATTTGCTGGAAAGAATGAACCGGCTTGTTCGACATTTGAAAACCGGGCAAATAATCCCTCAAAACATCTATACCATGATATAATTGATGTAGCGTATTGGGAACCATGGACTTTGATAAGCAACCTAAAGTGCCATGATAGGAAGCGGCGTCATATGTTAGTAAAGGAAATCCTGCCAGCAACCCTATCTCACTGGCAATGATTTCGGACCAGAATTCCGCAGGATATTTAGCGGATGATTGTTTGAAAAAGTATTCTTCATCTGTTTCTGGATTTGAGAATATTTTTTGAGGACGAGATCCCTTTGACGGAGAACTCCATTCATTATTTGTCCAACCGGAAATATCAATAAATCTGGCCAAAATTTTCTGAGCGTGTGATGGATTTACTCAAATAAGTGGCGGCCTAAAATGTTGACGGTTGTCTTAATTCATCCGCAGTGATCTTATTCCGGCAGTCAGGTTTGCAAATCCTCTGTGAATTGCAAATATATCATTTTACTTGCCAAATGAATCACCATTCAGTGCGCCACAAAAACCAAAGTCGGGAAGTTAAAAAGCCAGCTAGCGGTAAAATTTGTCGATTTTACCGTTAGCTGGCTTTTGATATAATAACTACTCAATTCCCAATCGCCGCATCCCGCACACCCTCGCGCAACGGTTTCTTTATACCAACTCCCCCCATCCACTCCACAATCTCCCCATACCTCCCATTCCACGGGTTAAAAAATTGCGTGATCATGGGTATGTGTTTTTTCTTCTCCTGAATGTGATACGGAGTTCCAGGAGCGTATTGTTGCAAAGCTTTAATGAACTTTTCATTGCTTGTCATGATCGAAGGATAACTTCTGCCACCACGATAAATGATCATAGGCGGCATATTTTTATGCAAATGATAAAGTGGTGTTGCTTTTTTCCAGGTTCCGGGATTGTTTGTAAACGTATTGAGATAGGTATTGCCCGGCGGAAATTTTTCGTCCATAAGATAGCCATACATATCCAGTCCGGCTGCGTCGATCAGGATTATTCCGGCGACTGGATTTTCGATCCCGAGATTTTGGAAATACTGATCGTCAATGGAAACCAATGCTGCCAGATGGCCACCTGCTGAATGTCCCGACAGGAATATCCGTTCTGGATTGCCTCCGTATTGTGCGATATTTTCCTTCACCCATTTTACAGACCTGGCTGTGGACTCGGCCATTTCATCATATTTGGCTAAGGGGCTGAGCGGGTAATCGATAATGACATAAACCACACCTTTCTTTGCCCAGTGATTTCCAATGATATTGTATTGTGATTTCTTGCCTGAATTCCAGTTGCCGCCATGAACAAAGATGATCACGTCGTGCGGTTTCTTTTTCTTTTTTGGAGCGAAAATGCTGAGTTGCTGTTCGGGAATGGATTTCCCGGCTGGCTGGTACACAATATCTTTTGACCTCGTAATCCTCTTGAAAGAACAGCCGGAAAGTGTCAGCAAAAAAGCGCCCAGAATAATGGTCAGGACTATTAATGTAACCCTGGCCTCACTTTTGATTTGTTGATGTCTAGTCATAATACAAGACATACGTACAAGTGCATACGAAAGATTAAATCAGCTAATAGTGAGTGGCTGTGAGCCGCTGTCCATGACAAGGTGCCGGGTAATGGCCTTAATTAATTCCTCGGCTTTAAATGGCTTTGTGACAAAACCATTAAAATTACACGCGATAATTTCAGGCGTTTCTTCTGCGAATGTGTCGGCCGTAAATGCGATAACCGGCACGTGCGCATGTCGTGGAAAAAAGGTTTGGATCTTTTTCATCGCCGTGATACCATCCATTACCGGCATTTGAATATCCATTAAAATCAGGTCGAATTCGCCTCCTTCTAACGCGCCAAGAACCTCTTTGCCATTATTGCAGATCACGAATTTGGCCTCCCATTTGGTCAGCAGGTGCCTGAGTAAAATCTGGTTGGCGAGAATGTCTTCTGCGGCCAGGATCCGGTAGCCTCGCAATGATAAGCTGGCAGGGTGGCTCACTTTTTCTTCCTCATACGAAGTACTTCCTTTTCCAAAATTCAATATGACACTGAAAGTCGTACCTTCTCCAAGCTTGCTTTTGGCCGATATCGAGCCCTTCATTAGTTCGGTTATTTTCCGGGTGATGGTCAAACCCAGGCCGGTTCCGCCAAAATAATGGGTAGCGTCGTTGTGATGTGCCTGAGCAAAACTATCGAAAATCATGCTGAGCTTATCTTCTGAAATACCGATTCCCGAGTCAGAGACCTCGATTCTCAGGTCTACATTTTCCCTATGATCCTCCTGCAAATGGACTGAAACCGTGATAATGCCGCCATCCTCAGTGAATTTGATGGAGTTGCCGATCAGATTCACCAGTATCTGGTTTAGGCGATAAGCATCACCCATGATGATCTGTGGAACATCATCTTCAAAATGGAAACTAAGGTCAATCGCTTTTTCCTTTGCCTGCATCTCAAAGGTTTTATGCAGGTAGCTGAGCTTTTCCCGGAGATCAAATTCGAATTTTTCGAGTAAAAACTTACCTGCCTCAATCTTGGAAAAATCAAGAATATCATTCAGGATCACCATTAGATTATCAGCCGAATATTTGATGGTTTTAAGATGCTGTCGGTCTTGTTCCGAAAAATCGCTGGTCAGCAGCAAATCCGTAAACCCTATGATCGCATTCATCGGGGTCCGGATCTCGTGGCTCATGGTCGATAAAAAATCAGACTTGATCCGGGTAGCTTCTTCGGCGTCCTTTTTGGCCTGTATCAATTCTTTTTCCACCTGTTTCCGGCTGGTAATGTCAATTGCTGTGCCCAAAACTTCCTGAACCGCCCCTTTTTCGTTTCGTTTGAAAGGTACTTCCCGGGTAATGATCCAGATTTCCGCTCCGCTCTTGTGTTTCAACCGAAATTCCTTTTCAACAATTTCGCCATCCTTTACCCACCGCCGCATATAATGATAATGCTTGTGGAAAATCAGCTGATCCTGAGTATTAATAATCTTGGAAAAACCATTGTTGGCATCTACAATAAGATCGTCTTCTGTGTAGCCTAATATCTTCCTGATTTGTTTATTATGAAAAATATTAGTCCATTTTTCAATATCAATCACATAAATGATGTTGGGGGAGAGTAAGGCTACTTTATTGATAAATTCTTCTTTTTCAGCGAGTTCGTGCTGAGCGGCGTCTCTTCTCTTCTCCACTTCGAGCATCTGAAACATGGTGTGAAAGGCCTTGGCAAGCTTCTCAGGCGTTATCCCGGACTTAGGAAAATAGTCCAGCGCTCCTGCTTTCATCATGTCTACCGCAATCCGCTCGTCACCTTGCGGCGTCAGTATAATGACCGGCAACTGCGTGGCTATCTTTTTGATCCTTTTCAGCAGTTCCAACCCATTGGTTCTGGGCAACTGATAGTCAAGGAAAATACAGTCGGGAGTCCAGTCTTCGAGGGTTTTTAATGCATCCTCCGCAGATTTACAAACTTTTATTTCCCTAACTTCTACCCCCGATTTATTGATTGCACTGCAAAATTCCATCGCATCAATATCATCATCTTCAACAAGCAGAATGTTAAGTGGAGTCATGCATTTTGTTTTTAAATTATTCAGGAAATTCGCAAAGGGTCCAGTAGCTATTCAATGTAGAAACAGCAGAGATGAACCTGTCCATCGACAATGGTTTCAATATATAACCCGCTACATTCAAATTGAACGCTTCAATTTTGTCGCTATCCTCGTTAGAAGTAGTCATTACAAATACCGAGAGTGAGCTGAGTTCGGGGTCCTGCCGGATTTCTTTCAGAAATTCGATACCGCCCATTTTAGGCATATTGAGGTCGAGCAGCACGATTTTGGGACGCGGATTTTCGGGCGTATTTGCCCGGAGTACTGCCAGTGCTTCAATGCCGTTTTGGGCGACAATGAGCTTATTGGAGATGTTATTTTTCTTGAATGCACGTTTTACGTTCATTACATCTACTTCATCATCTTCTACCAGGAGTATGGTCATGGGAACCGGGTTTGAAAAAGACATCATTTGGTTTTTTAATCTTATATGTTCGGTTATCAAATATGGGTTATGCAATGGTTTCTGTGTGTTTTAATTCATTTTTTGGCCAGGTAAAAAAGAAGATAGTTCCCTCATTCATAGTAGTTTCAATGCGTATCACGCCGCCTTTTTCGTCAATGATCTTTTTTACAATTGCCAACCCGACACCGGTGCTTTCCAATACGTCCCGGGCTTGTAAAGTCTGGAAAATGACAAAGATTTTTTCATGATACTCCGGACTGATTCCCGGGCCATTATCTCCTACAAAAAATTCATATTCCGACTCGTTTTCCGTCCAGCCGATCGTCATTTCCACTTCCGGCTTATCATTGTATTTAATGCCATTGGAGATCAGGTTCTGCAAAATCTGGGTAAGCGTGATCTTCTCGGTTTCTATTTCAAGATTTTGGTTGCCTTTGACGGAAAAGCGGACAGGTTTTTTGGTACCAAAAGTCTCACAAAGGTCATCCACAAGGTTTTTGACAAGGAATTTTTCTTTGACCGTTTTAATGCGGCCTGCCCTCGAATAGGATAAAATTCCATTGATCAGGTTTTCCATTCTGTGTACCCGCGCGCGCAGCAACCTGAATTGATCCTTGTTCTCCTGGCTAAGCAAATCAGTAATGTCTTCCTCGATCCATTCCGACAAATTGTGGATCGCCCTCAGTGGCGCCTTCAGGTCATGACTTACCACGTAGGCAAACTGGTCCAGCTCAGCATTAATACGTTCCAGGTCGCGCATATAAGATTTTAGCCTCTTTTCCGCATTGACCCTTGCCGTTACATCGGAGAAAGTACCATTGTACCCAGCATGCTCATCATTCATAAACTGCGGACTCAATGATACGCCAAGCCATTTTTCCTCGCCCCGCGGTGTAGTGATCTGAACTGTATCATTCACAGTCTGCATTTTGGAATTTAAAATTTCAGCCACTTTCTCCTTTGAGTCCTGACTGGAAAAGAAATCCACCCAGTTGCGGCCAAGACTTTCATGTACAGGATAGCCCGTAATCGTTTTCCAGGCTTCATTCAGGTAAATAATGTTTCCATCCCGGTCCATCTGTACCAATACCTCCGAAATGCTGCTAACCACTTCCGCCAACCTTTTATTGGTCAACGCGGCTTCTTCCGTTTTTTCCTGTGCAATACGGGTTAGCTCACGGTTAGCTTTGAATAATTCACCTGAACTTTGTTCTAATATTAATTCCACACGGCCCAGATCGTCCTGGTATTCGGTATAAGCCTGGTGAACGGACAATAGAAAATCATGCATACCCGGATGTTCTGCCAGCTCGGGTGGCAATGATTTTCTGATCTGTCTTTTTAATAACCTATGATAATTAGTGTCTGTTATCTCAATCGTTGACATGCTACTGTTCCCTGAAAGTGGTAATGGTCATGGTTTGGTTATGAAGCTCACATAATGAGTCGCGGTTGAATGGCGCCAGCTCTCCGTATGAATAAAAACCAGTCATCACCGGTCCACCCAGTACTTCTGACACGCTCTCAACTTCTTCTTCTACCATTTGTTTGAGTACCAGTTTTCGGCCCACACAACTGACAAGAATGGCGAATTCAGGACTGTTAGTCAGCCCTTTGGATGCCGCATGTGCCGCTTCTTCTGCACCTGAGATCAGTCTGTCGTTATTTGCTTTCATCAATCTTACGAATGATCCTTGCGGTATATCGCCTGCAAATGTCAGGCTTTTGTCATCTTCGTTGATTCCCAGGATGGTCCGAACAACCGGTGCGCGCTCTTCGCTATCCCGCATGCTGAGTGGAAAAAGCAGTCCGGAAGAAGGAAGGTCCTTCGCTTTATCTCCCAAAAATGATTTGTAAAGGTCAAGTGCTGGCTGTCCGTCTATCTCAAAAAGCACATTCTCGGTAGACTTCGTAACCAGCCTGTCCAGTCCGAAGCTATCCCAGCCTCCGCGAGAACCAAAGCCAATAGAAAGAGCGTCTCCGTAAAAACCAATCGCTGCAACCGATTCACTTGCAATAACGCCGTCTGGTTCAACGATCAGGGTTTTTGAAAATTTTGCCCCGTCGCCAGCCAGTCCGCCGGTGAGGGTTACCTCGCTTTCGAGCCCTTCTAGCATTCCCTTAACCAGGTCTGTACCATTAACCCTGAGCCCGTCGGAAACGACAAATACGTGTTTTAATCCTTCGGTTGGAAGCTTGGCAACCAGTTGCCGCCCCGCCTCGATACTGCTATACTGAATGCTGCTCAGCGCTATTTTTGAACTTTTGACAGCTGTATTTTCAAAATGAATCCCCGTAATAATGATAGTATGATCCTTTACAAATTCGTTAGCGATTTCTCCTGCTGTGGAGCATCCCGAAAAGATTGCGTACGGGTACTTTTTTGCTAGCTGATTAATAATGTCACTTGTTTCCAGCAATTCCCTGTGCCCGAAAATAAAGAATAGCTGAGGAGTAAAAGAAAATCTTATTGGGGATGAATTGTCTGTATAAACGAACTGCTCAATGTTCATAAATAGGCATATTTTGGGACTTTAAGTTCGAACTACAATTTAAGGAAAACTTTTGACAGACGAATTAATTTTACAGCTAACTCTATGTAAATCTAGTAAATACGTCGTCTAGGCGATCGAAGGGAAAGAGATTCCCTTGATCTTTCTGAACAGTTCTACCGCGTACAAGTCTGTCATTCCTGATACAAAATCCAGTACCGTCTGGATCTTCGAATATTCATCGGTTTTCGAAGTAATGAACTGCTTGGGAATCAGGTCCACCAGCTTTCTAGTGTAGTGTGAATGATTATTCAGGTAGGCCGGAATAAATTCTTCTAGCAAGCCGCCCATTACCTTATAACCTGCCACTTCAATCTGCACAACGGAGGAATAGTTATAAATTTTGCTGACAGAAATCTTGGCAATGTCCTTCATCACCGCCCGGTAAGGTTCTGCAATTCCATCGATCAGGCTGAGATTGAAGTTTCCATCGAGTATTGGTTGTTGTTCGTTATAAAATAGTTCTGAACATGCACCGATCAATGTATTAATGGATTTTGCCCTGAGAAGACTGATTTTGGCGTCATCGTCATCAATGTCAGCTAATCTTTCGGGCATTTTCGGATCATTACAAAGCCTGAGCAAAAGTGTTTCTACATCATGGTATGACAGGATTTTGAGACGGTGAGCATCTTCGAGGTCAATGATGTTGTAGCAGATATCGTCGGCAGCTTCTACCAGATAAACCAGCGGGTGCCGTTTGTAAACCAGCGGAGAGTCCGTCACCTTGTCCAATTCTAAGTCATCCGCTATTTTTTGAAAACCCGATTGTTCCGACTGGAAAAAGCCGTACTTCTTGGTATGGATTTGTGACTTATTATGTCCCGCCAGCGACTCGCAGGGATATTTGGCAATAGACGCCAGCGTCGAATACGTGAGGGCGAAACTGCCGTAACCTTTTCCTGCGTAGGGATGCGTCAGAATGCGAAAAGCATTAGCATTTCCTTCAAAATGTATCAGGTCGGTCCATTGCGCTTCCGTTACGATGTTTTTGTATTTCAATCCGGCATCGTCGGTGAAGTAATGTGAAATAGCAGCTTCGCCAGAATGCCCGAATGCGGGATTACCCAGGTCATGCGCCAGGCATGCAGCCGAAACAATGTTACCTATCTCGCTAATAAGCGGCAATTGGTTGTCGATATCCGGGTCGTCACTTTTCAATTTATTATAAAAAATCCTTCCGAGTGACTTTCCTACACTGGCTACTTCCAGGCTGTGTGTAAGCCGGTTATGAACAAAAACGCTGCCCGGAAGCGGGAAAACCTGTGTTTTATTCTGCAACCTGCGGAATGGAGAAGAAAATATCAGCCGGTCGTAATCACGCTGAAATTCAGATCGGGCCTCAGCGGGATCAGGATTGTACTTGTCTTCACTTCCCCAACGCTTGGCAGAAAGTAATTTTTCCCACTTCATCATCTTTAAAATTTGTGCGTGGCAAAGCTAACTGCTTTCGGCAATTACTGAAAATTACAGCATGTAATCAGGCGGTACAAAGTATGGCGGCAATGGTAGTTTCAAACAGCCTGTCCCTTTTACTTTTATCAGAATGAATTGTAAAATCCCAAATAGCCTGTGTATGAAAAAGATATCGATACTAGCCTGTCTGATCAGCCTCATGATCATTTCCGGTGCTTTTGCATTTGAAAATAAAGAGGAGAAACTGGCGCGGCAAATGGCGGAAACAGCGAATGCTTTCCTGAAATCACTTTCACCGGAACAGCAAAAAGAAACAGTGCTGTCCTACACCGATCCGGCCCGGTTTGATTGGAACTTTACACCCCGGGCACGCAAGGGACTGACATTTAAAGGAATGGATGCCAATCAGCGAAAAGCTGCTATGGCGATGGTCAGCCTGGTTTTGAGTCAGGAAGGTTACAGTAAGGCGGAGCAGATCATTGATCTGGAAAATGTGCTGAGAGTAGTGGAAACCCGCCCGGCGAATGATTCTTACCGCGATCCTGAAAACTATGCATTCCTTGTTTTTGGCACACCTGGTAACAATCTCTGGGGCTGGCGCATGGAAGGCCATCATTTATCCCTGCATTTTTCGTCCATGAATGGTCAGGTTACTTACACGCCGAGCTTTATGGGCAGTAATCCGGGGCAGGTCCTGGCGGAAGTGCCTCAGAAAGGGAAACGGATATTGAAAGCAGAGCAGGACCTGGCATTTGAACTGCTCAACAGCCTCAATGAATCTCAGGCACAAAAGGCGTCGCTGGGGGCAAAGGCTCCTAACGAAATGTTTACTTCCAATTCCAGAAAAGCCTCATTAGAGAAAATGGAAGGGATTCCAATGGGCGAAATGACTGCCGCGCAGAAGGCGATGTTCAAAAACCTGATCATGGCTTATCTGCAGCGTTATCACGTTACCCTGAAAAATCAGCAGTGGAGCCAGCTTGAAAAAGGTGACCTGAACCAAATACATTTTGCCTGGATGGGGGATCAAAAACCAGAAATAGGGATGGGACACGGACATTACTACCGCATTCACGGCCCTACTTTCCTCATTGAGTTCGATAATACCCAAAACGGAGGCAACCATATCCATTCAGTTGTGAGAGATCTTACCAATGATTTTGGAGAAGATATGTTGAAGGCGCATTATGAAAAGGGGCATGGGAAGTAGCGAGCAGACTGAAAAGTTTTGTATTTTCGGATAACCAAAATCATAGTAGTATGTCCACAGTCGATTTGAAAGAACGGTTGATTAGCAAAATTCAGGAAATTGAGAATGAAGATCTTCTCGCTGAGGCGTACCGTCTGCTGGGTATGGAAACTGGAATTGAAGAGCCTTTTAAATTAACCGCTGATCAAAGAACTGCTATCAACACTGGACGAGAACAAATTAAAACCGGAGAATTTTTAACTGATCAGGAGGCAAATGATAATATGGAAGAATGGCTAAAAATGTAAAATGGTCCCTACAAGCACTGAATGATCGTAAACATATTTTAAGCTATTGGATTAGAAAAAATAAACTATTTGGAATACTCATCAGGATCCCGAAAATTTGGGATGGGAATTCTAAACACATTAATGACCCCAACAACATTCCGTTATTTTATAATCAACAAGCCTGCGAACATGGTTTCGCAGTTTGTCAGCTCCGACGATGTGGGCTTGCTGGGTGATCTGGACTATGATTTTCCGGAGGGGACGCATGCGATCGGGCGGCTCGACAGCCATTCTGAGGGGCTTTTGATCCTTACTACTAATAAAAGAGTAACTAATCTGCTTTTTCAGGGCGAGGTGCCGCATAAGCGTACTTATTGGGTCAATGTGGGTTACCACGTCAGTCAGGAAACATTGCAGCTCCTGCGCACAGGCATTGCTATCCGGGTGAAAGGTGGAGGCGATTATGTTACAGCACCTTGCGAAGTTGAGATCATTGAGAGACCGCCGATTTTATCGAAAATTGAAAATGAGGCCAACCAAAATGTGCCACATACCTGGCTGAGCATTACTTTGACTGAGGGTAAATATCACCAGGTAAGGAAAATGGTACGAACTGCGGGCCATCGCTGCAAAAGATTGGTCAGGGCGAGTATTGAGGACCTGGAACTGGGAGACCTGGCACCGGGAGGCGTGAAGGAACTGGAAGAGGTAGAGTTTTTCAGATTATTGAAGATCAACAACTGGAATTCAGCGAATTCTTCCGATCGTTTGTTACCTGTGCCGTCTGTCAAAAACATCGGCTAGCAGCTTACACAGCCGTTAGATTTACTTCCATTCTTACTCATTAAACCCATTTTGAAAATGAATCTGATCGGAAATATTATCTGGCTGGTTTTTGGGGGCTTCATCGTTTTCCTCGAATACATGATCTCCGGCCTCATTCTCTGTGCCACTATTATTGGAATTCCATTTGGCCTTCAATGTTTCAAAATTGGTATCCTGGCCCTGTTTCCGTTTGGACGCCAGGTACGTGAAGTGCCCATGAATACAGGTTGCCTGTCCACATTGTTCAACATCGCCTGGATTTTCCTCGGCGGTATCTGGATTGCGCTCACGCATCTTGTTTTTGGAATAATTTTGGCCATCACCATCATCGGCCTTCCATTTGCAAAACAGCATTTCAAATTGATGAGCCTGTCTTTCACTCCTTTTGGTAAGGAAGTTTACTAATTTGTTTTCTTAAAATGCTTATATGAAAGCCGTTGTCATCACGCAGCCCGGCGCTCCTGAGGTCTTGCAGATCAGGGAAACCGACATTCCGAAGCCTGGGGCAAATCAGGTACTGATCAAAGTTTATGCCGCAGGAGTTAACCGCCCGGACGTTTATCAGCGAAAAGGAAATTATCCGCCCCCACCCGGCGCACCGAAAGATATTCCTGGACTGGAAGTGGCAGGAATTATTGAGCAAACCGGCGATCTGGTAACAGATTGGAAAATAGGCGATCGGGTTTGTGCATTACTCACAGGAGGCGGCTACGCGGAATATGCGCTAGCGCACGCAGGACATTGCCTTCCAGTACCCCGGGGTTTTGACATTGTACAGGCTGCATCTCTGCCGGAGACCGTGTTTACCGTGTGGCATAATGTGTTTCAGCGAGGAGCATTGCAGGCGGGCGAAAATTTTCTGGTACATGGCGGAAGCAGCGGCATTGGAATTACGGCCATTCAGCTAGCGAAAGCATTTGGCGCACAGGTTTTTACGACTGCCGGTACCGATGAGAAATGCAGGGCGTGTGATGAACTGGGTGCTGATCTTAGCATTAACTACAAAAAAGAAGAGTTCGAGGAAGTTCTGAAAAACATTGGAATTGATGTAATCCTTGATATGGTGGGAGGAAGTTACATTCTCAAAAATATAAGGTTATTACGTGCCGACGGGAGACTTGTTTTTATCAATATGATGGATGGAAACAAAGTAGACCATGTTGATTTTGGCCTCATTATGAAAAACCGGCTGACCATTACCGGCAGTACGCTACGAAATCGCGAACCGGAATTTAAATCCAAACTGGCGGGGGAAATAAAACAGCACGTATGGCCGCTTTTGGAAAATGGAAAATTCAAAGCCGTGATATCCCATCAGTTCCCGCTCTCGGAAGCAGCCAGGGCACATACTTTAATGGAGGATAGCGGGCATATCGGGAAAATTATCCTGGTCAATAATGGGTAGAAACTAGGTTTGACTAATACTCCTCACTTTTCAGTTTTTTGTTCAAAATCGCAGATATCTGTTCAGCCTGCGCGTACACCATTAAATGTCCTCCGCCCTCAATCACCACATCCGGTTTGACTAATTTAATGTCAATAAGCCGGTCAGCCGACCCGTGAATGTGATACAGATTCTCAGCCTTACTTTTCCTGTCCCAGCTGCTCATACGAATGAGCGCCCATTTTAGAAATTTGCTATCGGTATCGTGCAAAATGTCTTTCAATAAGGTTTTAAGCTCCGGTGTATTGGCTCCGAAAAATTTGTAAGTAAACGAATTGGTTGATTTTAGAAGTGGCGCGGAAAATGGAGAAAGGAGCAGAAATTTAACCAAACCCCTGTAAAATTTCGAAATTGGAACACCAGTCGGCGTACTTGAAATGATGACGATTTGTTCGGGATGGGTGATATTGGAGAGTTCGGAAGCGATAATCCCTCCGAAAGAAAGCCCTACCAGCTGAAATGGCTGGGTAGTATCCATTTGCGGGACCAGCCGGGCGGCATAATGTGCCAGAGGTTCTTTTTTTTGCGGCTCAATCCATTCAATGTGATGAATGATAAACTGATCGTCTAGTTTAAGTTGGCTGAAAACCCGTTTATCCGCACCCAGACCGCTTAAAAAGTACACATTCATTTTCGTTCTGGTTATCGGCTGATGAGAATCCTTGACAGTACTTTGGCTAAAGTGATGGTGACTGTAAAGCAACAGGCTGATAAACAGGAATGTACAGGGAATCCGAATATTCGAAGGCATAAGTTTAAAACTCGCTGGCTTCCGAATATACGAACTCCTGTACCATTAAGATTCGCGGCTACCTGGATAAGTTATAACGCAACCCTCCCATCAGCCATCTTCCTGGCATTTTGGAACCCAGCAGATCACTATATTGAATATCGAAAGCATTGTCGGCCTGGACGAAAACCGCCAGTGTGCGATTGATAAATGCATACTCAGCTTTCGCATTCAGGAGAAAATAGTTTTTGGTGATAGAAGCTTCGATGGCGGTAGCTTCCCGTGCTGCGCGTTTTTTGTACAATCCATTGAGGCTTAATGAAAATCCTGACACTTGGTACACTGCCGAGAAATTGGTTAGGAACTTGGCATGAGACGAAACATAGAATGATTGAACTGAGCTGCTGTTTTTGCTGTCGAGCCAGGTTAATCCAGCATTAAGGAGCAATTTCTGGCTTTCGCTTATTGTGTTAACAGATTGAAAATCAATTTCAAAGCCGGTTGTATTCACTTCTGCGATGTTTAATGCTAGTCCAAAACTTCCGGTCGGTGAAAGGTTATCTTTTCTGGGCATATTGGCGTACGGCGTGGTAACATAGTCGATCAGGTCATTTTGAAGGCGCTGGAAAAATGTACCAGAAATTTTAAGCTGAGAAGTGCCGCTATTACCTGCAAACCAGTCCGCTCCTGCTTCATAGCTGAATGAACTCTCCGCTTTCAGGTTCGGGTTACCAACATTGCCGCCGGTAACCAGTTTTTTATTGTAGTTATTAAATCTCTCCGTAAAATCAGCGTCCCTGATCGTTTTACCAGCGCTTCCGCGAAGTTGCCAGCTGTCCTTTTTGAATGAAATATTAATCTGCGGAACAGCTTCCGTACCGATACTTTCACGCCAGTCTACCCGGATGGACGGTGTTACCGTAAAGTACTGACCAAAGCTTTGAACCAATGAAACAAATGGGGCAAACTGATTTAATGAATGGTCGCCGCGGTCATTGGACGCAATATTTCTGTTCTGATAATTCAATCCCGAGATCAGGTTACTATTTTGGGTCAATGCTTGCTGCCAAACTAATAGCCCTTGCCAAAGCTGTGATTTGCTGCTGTTGGCAATAGAATGTGGGTTAAAGAGATAATGGTCACGCACGAATTTGTAGCCGCCATCGAAGGTAACCGTCGTTTTGTTCTTTTTATAGCCCAGCCTCAACTGGTTCCAGGAGGTTTTTACAGTTTCGCTAGCCGTATCAGACTTGATGACTGTATAGAAATTCTGCGCTGCAAAATCGCGGTGGTCGTAGGCGCTTCTTACACCCAGCGTCCAGTTTGGAGACAATGCATAATTCAGGGAAAGTGAAGCGGTATTATTGTGAAAATATCCTTTAATACCTCTCTGCTGCACGCCAGAAGCATTATTGGACAATAGTCCTCCCGATACCGACAGTTTATTGCGCTGAATGAATCCACCGACATTGGCAGAAAACAATCCGTATTCGCCGCCAGTAACTGCTGCATTCAGATTTGACTTTTTGCTGAATAAGCCATTCGTTTCTCCATCGCCGGTCTGCAATTTTGCCGCGAATGTTTTGGAAATCACATGAATAACCCCGCCCACGGCATCGGAGCCATAAATGGCGGAGGAAGCACCTTTCAAAACCTCGATCCGCTCAATTTCTGAGGGAGAAATGGGTATGTAGCTATTGAAATGCCCGGTATTAGGATCATTTAAACGCAATCCATCGAGGATCACAAGTACCTGCTGGAATGTTCCGCCGCGAAGTACAATGTCACTTTGCGAGCCCATCGGTCCGCGCGCCTGGATTTCGACGCCTGGTACGTAGCGCAAAAGATCATCGATACTATGTACGGGCAGATTTTGGAAATATTCACCTTTGATAACGGCAATGTTACGGCCAGTTTGAGAAGCTCTTTTTTCAGCGAGCGAGGAGGTTACCGTGACCGGGTCCAGTGAAATCTCCTGGGCTGAGGCGAGCGGTACTGCAAATAGGAAAGTGAGAGCGATTTGAATGTAATGTCTATTCATGTCGGGTGATTCAAAAAATATTACTTCTACAAAATTACTATCTTGCCGGACTGTTAACATGCTCCGGTTTTAATCTAATGAGTAGTCCGGTTGAAATACCATTCAAAAATGTAATACTGCTGGACCGGCTCTCCGGGACACCTGTATACCTGCAAATAGCCCGCCAAATGATCAATGCGATCCAGCGCGGCCTGCTTACCAAAGGCGTGAAATTGCCCGGTACCCGATCGCTTGCTGAAACACTGGAAGTACACCGGAAAACGGTGGTAGCAGCATACGATGAGCTGGATGCGCAGGGCTGGATCGAAATGTTGCCTAATAAAGGCACTTTTGTAACCAAAAAATCGCCGGTTTCTACTGCTAGTCCGCTGGAATTCAATGCAAATGACCTGGTTAGCTATCCGAAACAAACCGGTTTTGCCTTTGACCAAAGCATGCTGCTCGACCGCCCGGTGTCAGTTTCCAAAGTGGATCTTGAATTTACCGACGGACTCCCGGATGTAAGATTGGCACCCATGGACAAGCTCGCGAAAACCTATTCCAGTGTTTTAAAACGAAATAATAACCGTAAGTATCTGAGTTATTCGCACGTTGAAGGCAATGCGTTTTTCAGGGAAAAGCTGGCGGGCTATCTCAACAATACTCGTGGATTGCACGTCAGCAAAGAGAATATCATCACTACCCGGGGCATTCAAATGGGCATTTACCTGGCTTCGATGCTTCTGATCAAAAAGGGAGACAATGTGGTCGTGGGTAACCTGAGCTACTATGTGGCCAATATGATTTTTCAACAAGCCGGCGCGAATATTCTTTCGGTACCGGTTGATGATCAGGGGATTTCGGTGGAGGCGATCAAGCGGCTTTGCGAAACGACGCGGATCAGGATGCTTTACATTACACCTCACCATCATTACCCTACCACGGTTACACTGAGCGCTGAAAGACGGGTGGAACTGCTGAATTTGTCGGTCAAATATGGCTTTATCATTCTGGAAGACGACCACGATTATGATTTTCACTATCATAGTAGTCCGGTTTTACCGCTGGCCAGTGCCGATAGTGCGGGAATGGTGGTATATGTCGGTTCATTTTGCAAAGCTTTGGCGCCGGGACTTCGGTCGGGTTACATTGTCGCGCCGGAGAACCTGATCACAGAACTGGGTAAATTCAGGCGAATTATCGATAGGCAGGGTGATTTGATGATGGAGCAGGCATTGGGTGAGCTTTTGGATGAGGGAGAAATTCAGCGGCACATTAAAAAGGCGCAGAAAGTGTACCACCAGCGACGCGACCAGCTCAGTGGACTTCTGACGGATCATCTCAGCGAATTTTTGTCTTTCAAATCTCCGCCGGGCGGTCTCGCGATATGGACCGAATGGCGAAAAGACATCAACCTCATGCGGGTTAGCAAAGCATGCCTGAAACACAATCTGCATTTACCACAAACCTTATTATTTCAGACGGGCCAACTAAGTGCAATGCGGCTCGGATTTGGAAATATGGACACCGAAGAGCTGAGCGAATCGATTCATATTTTACAAAAGGTATTAGAAAGTGATGGTTCCTAGCTTATTGCTGTATCACTTTTCCATGCACATTCATGAAGAAACGAACTTTTATCAAACTATCATCTGCCTTAATGACCGCTCCTTTATTTTCACCATTAACCGGCTGGGCTGCAAGCAATGGAAACCCAAGCGATAAGCTAAAAAACTGGGCTGGTAATCTGGAATACAGTACCGAGCGGCTGGATAATGCAAAGTCTGTGAAGCAGGTTCAGGAAATTGTGAAGAAGTACGACAAGCTGAAAGTCCTTGGGACGCGGCATTGTTTCAATAACATTGCGGACACGAAAGATCAGTTTGTTTCTTTGGTGAATGCCGAGGAACAAATTGTAATAGATGAAAAAAATAAAACGGTAACGGTTAATTCCGGTTTGAAATATGGTCAGTTAAGCCCTTACCTGCATCAAAAAGGCTTTGCATTGCATAACCTGGCTTCGCTGCCGCACATATCCGTCGCAGGTGCTTGTGCAACGGCTACGCACGGGTCGGGTGAGAAAAATGGTAACCTTTCGACGGCCGTTTCGGCGATGGAGCTGGTCACCGCGAGTGGCGATGTGGTACAGCTAAGCCGTAAAAAGGACGCGGATCAATTCAATGGGGCGGTGGTGAACCTCGGTGCATTGGGCGTAGTGACGAAAGTGACGCTGGACATTCAGCCCACGTTCCTGATGGGACAATATGTGTACGAAAATATTCCATTGGATCAGTTAAGAGACAATTTTGACAAGATTCAGGATAGCGGATATAGTGTCAGCCTGTTTACGAATTGGGCTACAAATGACATTACGGAGATTTGGCTCAAATTCAAAATGAACAGCATGAACCCACTTAAAGTGCAGCCGGATAAAGAATTTTTTGGCGGGAAACTGGCTACTAAAAACCTCCATCCGATCCCCGAATTGTCAGCAGAAAACTGTACCGAACAAATGGGTGTCGCAGGGCCGTGGTATGAACGTATGCCGCATTTCAAAATGGGTTTTACACCTAGTAGCGGTGTAGAACTGCAATCCGAGTATTTTGTCCCCCGTAAACATGCGGTGGACGCGATCATGGCGGTTTCCAGGCTTGGAAAACAGATTACCCCGCATCTATTAACCTCCGAAATTCGTACCATTGTGGCGGATGATTTCTGGATGAGCCCGTGTTACAAGCAGGATTCGGTGGCAATCCACTTCACCTGGAAGCAGGATTGGCCGGCTGTTAGTAAGCTATTGCCTATCATTGAAAAGGAACTCGCACCTTACAATGTACGCCCGCATTGGGGCAAACTTTTTACGGTTTCACCCGATCTGCTGGAAAAACGATATCCACGTTTTGCAGACTTCCGGGAGCTTGCAAAAAAATATGATCCAAAGGGGAAATTTCGTAACGATTTCCTGAACCTCAATATTTTTGGAGCCTGAATTGAATGATTCCGGCCATTATTTTTGTTGTCTAAATGTCTGTACAGATCTTTTTCTTACGTTATCCGTAAGTAAGATTTTGCTAATTCATCACCTCAATTAATCAGGTAATATAATGGCTACTAAAATAAAGGACATACCTGCCGCCGCCCAGGAAATTACGGCAGACAGGATTACGGAGTTATTTATGCAATATGTTTTGGAGAATAGTAAAAAGCCGGAGTCGGTCTACTTATTCTGCAAGCACATTGGAATGGTTGAGAAGGATTTTTACAAACATTTTGCTTCCATTGATTCGATTGAGAAAAGTGTGTTTGTCAGCTTTCACAAACTGGCCGTGAACCTGATCAGCCAGAGCGGTGATCTGGATTTACTGGGCTTCCGGGATAAGCTGCTGACTTACTACTACACTTATTTTGAAATTCTGACGGCAAACCGGAGTTATGTGGTGCTTGCATTGAAGCAAGAGAAGAACAGACTGAACAGTTTATTGAAACTGAAAGAATTCAGAACACATTTCAAGGCATTTATTACCGAGATCAGCGCGGGCTATCTCAAAGTAAAAAGCGAGAGGATACATAAAGCGCAGCAGGATGCTTTGGAAGAGGGAGCGTGGATACAATTTATGGTTACGCTGAAATTCTGGCTGGATGACGAATCGATCGGGTTCGAAAAAACGGATCTTTTTATCGAGAAATCCATCAGAGCCACCTTTGACCTGATCGATACCACACCACTCGAAAGTGTGATCGATTTTGGTAAATTTCTCATTAAAGAAAAACTGAAGTAGGAATGGAGACCATAGATAGCATACCTACTTCGAAAATACAACGTGCCACCAGATTGATTACCACCGGAGTTAAAATCGGGGGTAATTATTTGAAATATTACGGTGAAAAGATTACTAATCCCGAGTCAGCGCGGGACAATCTTAATACGAATAACGCTGAGGACATTTACGACGGTCTCAAAAACCTGAAAGGCAGCGCGTTAAAGCTGGCGCAAATGCTGAGTATGGAGAAGAATTTCCTTCCGCAAGCGTATGTGGAGAAGTTTTCACTAGCTCAATTTTCGGTGCCGCCATTGTCAGCGCCGCTGGTAGTAAGGACTTTCAGGAAATATTTTGGCAAATCGCCATTGGACCTATTTGATACGTTCGATCCAAATGCGATCAATGCAGCAAGTATTGGTCAGGTTCACAAGGCTACTGCCAATGGAAAAAATCTGGCGGTGAAAATCCAGTACCCTGGCGTTGCGGAGAGTATTTCTTCCGATCTCGCATTGGTGAAACCGATCGCCATGAAAATGTTTAACATTCAGACGAAGGACTCAGACAAGTATTTTAAGGAAGTTGAGACGAAACTGACGGAGGAGACGAATTACATTCTGGAAATTGCCCAGAGTACTGAAATTGCAGAAGCTTGTGCACACATTCCGAATCTGAGATTTCCTAACTACTATCCTGAGTTTTCCAGCGAGCGTGTCATTACGATGGATTGGATGACTGGCAAGCATTTGTCAGAGTTTGTAAAGACAAATCCGGACCAGTATACCGCCAATAAGATCGGGCAAGCGTTGTGGGATTTTTACATGTTCCAGGTGCATCAGTTGCGTAAGGTGCACGCAGATCCGCACCCGGGAAATTTTCTGGTGGATGATCAGGACAATTTGATCGCCATTGATTTTGGTTGTATTAAGGAGATTCCGGAGGCATTTTACACGCCGTACTTCGAACTGGCAGAGCCGGAAAATCTGAATGATCCGGCAATATTTCATTCAAGGTTATTTGAACTGGAAATATTGACTGATAAGGACACCCGCGAAGAGACCATTTATTTTTCGAACCTCTTCCGGGAAATACTCACGCTGTTGACCCAGCCATTCCAATCTGAAACATTCGATTTTTCTGATGAGCAGTTTTTTGCGAAACTGGCAGCATTGGGAGAGAAATATGCGAATGACAAAGAGCTGCGCAAAATGAATATGAACCGCGGCTCGAAGCATTTTATCTACATCAACAGGACATTCTTCGGACTTTTTAGCTTGTTGCACGATTTGAAGGCGACCGTGGATACGAAACAGTTTGTGGCTTAACAAGTAACAAAAACCCCTTTTAATGCAGGCAACCCATATTGCCTGCATTTTTTATGCCTGATTTTCTTTCGGCGGCTTTCTGCGTTTCACCAGCCTGAACAAATTATTATTCGCCTGTTCGGGCGTCTGATCACCCAATAAGATACCCCAGGGTTTCAAGCCATCGACGCGGTCAAATATGACTTTCATCATAGCAATCGCGGGAATAGACAGGAACATTCCTGAAAAACCGGCCAATGCACCCCCTACCAGAACACCAACAATGGAAACCAGCGCATTGATTCTTACTTTGGAACCGACTATCAGAGGCACAAGGAAGTTGTTATCAATAAATTGAACCGCGATAAAAACCCCGACAACTCCGAGCAATGTGTCCGGCTCGGGATGACTGATGAATGTGACCATTACGGCAAGTGCGGTGGCAACCAGCCCGCCAATGTAGGGTACCAGGTTCAGGATTGCTGCCATAATACCCAATAGTACTGCATACTGGACATTCAAAATCAATAACCCAACTGAATTGAGGATAGCGACCGTTGTCGTTTCCAAAAGTAGACCTACCATATAGCTTTGAATGATCGATTTGATCTGTCCGAGTGCTTCGAGCACCTTTTCTTTGTGTTTTTCCGCAAAAAGTACCACCATGAAATGTAGTAACATGGTGCGGTAGTAGAGCAACAAAAATGCATATATGGGTATGAGGATCAATGTCCCCAGCGGGCCTGTCACTACGCCCAAAGTTTCGGCACCCTGAAAATTTTCCAGTGTTTTCGTCTGAGCGTTTTTAAGGTATTCGGCTTGCTGGCGATAACTTACGCTATATTCCCTGCGAATCCATCTCCTCGCGTCTCGGTAAAATTCGTTGATATTTTTTTTCAGCTTAGGCCATTCGTCTGAAAAATCAGAAAGTTGCATGGATAGCAATACTGCCACCCCGGACACAAGTACAACAGCCAGTAACACAGCAAGACTGATCGCAATGACTTTGGGGACGCCGATCCGCATCAGCCAACTTTCCACGGGGCGGAGTAGCACTGCAATGAGCCCAGCAAGAGCCAGTGGCACAATAATATCCTGACCGAGGAATATGGCCAGCATGACGAGACCTATGCCAAGAAGGGAAAGAGAAAATTTTTGATAAAATTGGGTTTCGCTGGACTCAGTCAATTTGGGTTTTGTTTAGGGATTCTAAATTAGTTTGTGAAATATTAAATTTTATTAACTTTGTGTAAACACACTATAATAATTCATAATGGTCGTAATCAGTTACAAGATGATTAGGGAATTTGCGCTAGCACACCACGATTCCGCTACTTCTTTAAACTTGTGGTACAAAATAGTCCAAAAAACAAATTGGGCCAATTTTCACCAATTAAAGGAAACATTTAACTCCGTTGATTCTGTCGGAAACGACCGCTACGTATTTAACATTAAAGGGAACAACTATCGACTGGTTGCATTAATCAATTTTAATGTCAGAACTATTTACATTCTTTTTATCGGGACGCATAACGATTATGACAAAATTGACGCTTCGACCATAAAATTTAGAAAGAAATAATCATGGAATTTGAAAAAATAAAAACTGAGCCAGAATACGAAAGTATAATGGAGGATATTTTGGACATCATGAACAAGGGAGAGGCCAATATCTCTGACGTTGAGTCAAAAAAATTATACAAAATGGCCCTGGCAGCCCAGGCTTACGAACAGGAGCATTACTACATTGAGCCGCCAAGGACGCTGGAAGGAATGATTGAACTGCGCATGTATGAGATGAAATTGAAACAAAAGGACCTGGCCAAAACGCTGGGTGTTAGCGGAGCTAAGCTTTCGCTGATCCTAAACGGAAAGCAAAAACCGGATATTCCTTTCATCAAAGCCGTCCATACCAAGCTGAATGTTCCTGCTGATTTTATTTTGCAGCATATTTAGGCAGCCCTATTCGACCTTAAATTCAGGATTATAGATCAAGCCAACCACATTTCCCCAGGGGTCTTTGACGGAAGCCACCATGATTTCTCCTCCAACATTGGTCGGAGCTTCGTGGGTGGTAGCGCCCGCGGCAATGAATTTTTCATATTCGGAATGAATGTCTTCCACGCCCCAGTAGGTTACAACATTGTCACTTTTTTGATCTGCCGGGGTTTCGTCAGGCTGTAATCCTAATTCAAAGCCTGCGATATTGAAGCCGACATAAAACGGCTCGTCGAAATAAGGATTTGTTTCAAACACCACAGCGTACCATTTTTTAGCCTCGCTGATGTTGGAAACTTTGTAAATGTTGGTTCTTAGCCCAAGGATTTTCTTTGTCATGGAAGTGTAATTGAAGTTTGAATTAAAAAGTAAGTACGACTGCATTTATAACTGCTTCCTCATACATATACTGTTGTCCCAATCGGAATACTGCCCGTACCGTTCGGTGAGTAGATATCCCAGTTTTTGATACATAGCAACGGCTTCCGGTTGTTTTTTTCCTGTTTCGAGTACAGCAAAGCTGTTTTTCAGTTCCAATGCCCAGGTTTCTAACTCATTTACAATGCCGGATGCAATGCCTTTTCCGCGAAAAGATGGCTCCACATACATTCGTTTGATTTCAATGGTGGTGTCATCATATTTTTTGAAACAACCACAACCCACCGGAATATCATCTTCATACGCCAGCACAACAGTCGGAAGATCGGTAATGCGGTTGAACTCTTCGTAGTCAGCCTGTTGGGTGTTATAGATTCTGCATAGCTCGATGTCGAGTGCGTTTGTAAGTTTTTGAAAATCCGGATCGTCGCTGTTGGTACGTTTGATGCGTGTCATAAATTACATTCTAAGGCTACAATTTACTATGTTCCTGGCTAACTGATGTGTAAATATTAAGGTTCTCCATTTTCTCAAATGCGAATTATTAGTGAATATTGCCGGGTCACTTCCCTAAATAAAATCATGCGAGCAACTAGTTTCATTTGCGTTTTACTCCTTTCATGCTTTGCGTCTTTCGCTCAGGAAGGCTTCAAAGTGGTTCCGCTCGGCGTGAAAGGTGGAAATATCGATGGTAATATGTCGGCGTACATGGTGGCGCCGGCCCATTCAAATGATTTTGTCTGTTTTGACGGCGGTAGTGTGAGTCAGGGGATTGAAAAAGCAATTGCAAATGGGGTATTCAATGTCAAGCCGGATGTTGTCTTGAAAAAATACCTCAAAGCATACCTGATCTCGCACCCGCATCTCGATCATTTGTCGGGCATGATCATTAACTCCATTGACGATACAGTCAAAAATCTGTACGGGTTCAATACATGCATGGAAGTAATCAAAAATCATTACTTCAACTGGCAGAGCTGGCCCAATATGGGAAGTGACGGAAATGCGCCAGCTTTGAAAAAATACAAATACAATGTCCTTGCCGAAGATGCAGAAATATCTGTTGAAAATACGCAAATGAGTATGAAGGCTTTTAAATTAAGCCATTCCAATCCCTATGAGAGCGCAGCTTTTCTAGTTGCGAACAATGGGGATTATGTACTCTATTTTGGAGATACTGGGCCAGATGAGGTGGAGGGGACGGGTAGAATGAAAGCGGTTTGGCAGGCAGTCGCTCCTTTGGTAAAGGCAAAAAAGCTGAAGGGAATATTTCTCGAAGTATCTTACCCCAATGAACAACCTGATAAAAAATTATATGGCCACCTAACTCCCAAATGGTTTATGAAAGAGTTAAGTCAGCTTGCCGAACTGAGCGGATTAGAAAATGTAAAGGGTCTCAATGTGGTCGTCACGCACATTAAACCAGCAGGTAACAATGAAGAGTTGATCAAAAAACAGCTTTTGGCTGCGAATACATTGGGAGTAAATCTGATCTTCACTGAGCAGGGTGTCGCATTCGATCTTAAATAGCAATGGCCCGGATTTTAAACCCGGGCCATTTGTTTAGAATATCTTGCCTTGTGTATCTTTTTTGGGGTCCGCCGGAATTTTTAGATCTGTTCCCAGCTCATCATTGAATTTCTTAATGAGGTAAGCCGACAGCAGTGGTGAAGCTTCTTCATGATTCTGATGCACAAAGAAGTAGATGTTCTGAATTCCTTCGCTTACCCAAAGTTTCAAACGCTCAAACCAGTCATCCAGCCGGGTATAGTCCGAATCTACATTGGCGCCATTGTAACGAATGAACGCAGTAGGCGTGGTCAGGCGCATGTGTAGCAGGTCACGACGACCGGCCGAATCGGTAACAATGTGCGTGATGTTTTTCTTTTCAAGCACATTGTAAAGGTCGTCACTGTTCCATGACCCATCGTACCAGCCTGTATGCCTCAGTTCCAGCGCCAGTGGGAAGCCTGATGGCCATTCTTCCAGATAGGCTTTTAATGCTTCCCAGTTTTTTGGGCCAAAATTATCAGGCAACTGAAGAAACAGCATACCCAGTTTCTCTTGCAGATTCGAAATGCCGTCCAGGTAAATATCCGTTGGTTCCTTTGCATCTTTCAGCCGTTTCCAATGACTGATTCCCTGATGCAATTTGGGGAAGAACCTGAATTCTGCCGGCGTTTTAGTGTACCAGCCCTCGATCGTTTCAACCGGGAAATTGTTGTAAAACGTCGCATTAAGCTCGATACTGTTGAACTGGGTAGCGTAATAGGCGAGTTCGTCCTTGGTACCTTTGGGGTAAAAACTTTTCAGATCGGCCTTATTCCACTTAGCACAACCAATGTAAATATTCGGCTTACCCGACTGCCTGGCGTCTTCCAAAAGCTTTTTATTTGCTGGCGGATCAGGGGGTAATGTAAAATCAATGCTATCTGGGTCATCTACTTTTCCGAATTTCATGACTGGTTAAGTTAAGTGGAATCTGTATTTTAAAGGATATTATCTTCCGAAATCATCCTGTACTCTTACTATATCATCTTCATCGGAAGGACTACTAGGATCGGTGTGCTGCCAGATTTCTGCAACAAACCCCCATTCATCAACACCAACCAAACGGTGACGTTCCCCTTTTTTCAAATTAATTACGGTACCGATGGGTAATTGTTGCAATTCGGTTTCCTCGTCCGTATCGCTGATCACGATTCCGGCCTTTCCTCCAATTACTTTCCATATTTCGGCACGGCGGTGGTGATATTGCCATGACAGACGCTTATTGGGTGCTACTACCAGTATTTTCGGGCTTAGCTTTTCGTATCCTGCAAAATCTTCCAGCGAGAGATGAGGAAAAAACGTGGAGATAAACTTAGGAGCTTCACTTTCTTCCAAAACAAAAAAGCCTCCCCATGGACGGGAATGATCCTTACTTACAACTGTGAATCCTTGTTCGTCTATAAATTGCTGGACTTTTGCAAAAACAACATCCTTGTCAGCTGCCGCTGTAAATGACTGTATCATATTGAAATGGATAATAAGTAGAAATGGCGTGAGTTTCAAAATTAGGATAAAAAACAAAAAGATGCCCCAAAATATTCAGGACATCTTTTGAATTATATCTACTAATTTATACTATTTGTCCCACCAAACTTTGGTAGTAAAGTCGTCCGGCAATGTTGCGCCGGTTTGATAATTTGGATTTCCTGCTACTTCGTTGGTCGGATATCTGAGTCTTACCGGGATCGTTCCTCCTGTTACATTGCCGGGATAATTAGTCGGCGTCAGTTTAGGAAATCCTGTTCTTCTCCAGTCCGACCATGCTTCCCACCAGTTAAAGAACTTATTGACCCATAGCTGCTCTCCGATCATTTCCAATGCAGGTTTGGTGACGCCGTACGGATAAGTGGTGAGATACTTGGTAACAGCCGCGTCAGCAACCGTCAGCGTAGCATCATAAGGGGTATACATTTGCATGGAAGCCTTCACACCTGCATCGTAATGCGATTTGGCAGTTCCGGCAATTCCTGATCCGATTTTACGCTCAATGGCCTCTGCCAGAAGGAATTCAACTTCTCCATAATTCATGATCATGTATGGGTCCGCATCCTGCAGCATTTTCACATTAATGCGGGAATACGTTTTCGAAACATCAACAGTTTTTCCTTCCAGCTTGTCCAGCATGGCCTGATCGAAACCGTTCGGCATTCCTTTTTGTTTCACCGGATCCAGTTGGGTAGGAGTATAGGAAGTCGCAGTCCAGTCGCCAATTCCTCCGCTGATGACCATCAAACGCGGATCATCATCGGTGGCCACAGCCTGATTTGTACCTTTAAGAAAGTTAACCAAGGTTGCGCTCAGATAGGAAGGTTGCCCGCCATCACCAGGATCAAATGCGCGTGAAATACCATTCTGGTTCACCCATTCGCTCGGTCCGTCCGACATAGTGACCCACACGTTGTCCGCATTGCTGGCAAACACGCCGCCTGCTGCCGCTTTGCTTACATAAGTCGCCGCCTTGGCTGCATCTACATTAGAAATACGCATCGCCAGACGAAGCATGAGGGAATATCCCCACTTTTTCCATTTGGTGATATCGCCTTTGTAAATGAAGTCGGCATCTGTGAAGCCTTCATCACCGTTAGCGGCATTTAAACCAGCGGTAGCTTCTTCGAGTTCTTTCAAAAGGTCGGCGTAAATGGCATCCTGTGTATCATATTTTGGAAAGAAAATTCCCTCAATACCTTGGTTTGCTTCGAAATAAGGAACATTGCCATAGAAGTCGGTCAGACGCGCGAAGCTAAATGCACGGATGATCCGGGCTGCATTGCGCATGTTTTTGTACTTACCTTCTGCAAACCCGCCCGGACCAGATTGTTTCAGAATCTCCGCAACGTTTTTAAGCTGGTCATTATATGTAAATTCGAATGGCGCTGCATTCGTTTCCGCATTGCTACTGTACTTGTCGCCCGGTGAAATACCTCCGCCAGAGCTCGCCAGATGCTGGATCGCATAGGCGCACATCCCGATGTTGGTCCGCCAGTCGATGTAGCGGTTATCACCGGTGGTACCATTGGAAGCGATCGCCAGCTCGGTTGAAGTAAATATGAAGTTCAAATCTACCTCATTCAGAGCCTGCGGGTTGATATTCAGGTCATGTAATTGCTGGGTATCGCAGCCCGTCACCAGTACCACAGCTAATCCGTACTTTATATATTTTTTCAAATTTTTCATTTTTCAGTAATTAAAATGTTGCTCTCAAATTGAAGCCATAGCTACGTGTCGAAGGAAATCCGAAGTAGTCGAAACCTTGTGAGTTACCATTTGCGTAGGTGGACTCTGGATCAATGTTTGGAGTATTCTTGAACAGGATCGCCAGGTTACGACCAACGAATGAAAGCGTCAGGTTTTGAAGTGGAGTCTTTTCCAATAATTTTTTCGGGAAAGTGTAACCCAATGTCAGTTGTCTCAGCTTGACAAATGAGGCATCATATAGGTACATGGAAGTGACACCGTCTGTTTCACCGCCTACTGATCCCCAGTAATTATATGCTTCCTGCGGGGTCAATGTTTTGGTGAAAGGCTTGTATTCTGTTCCTTCCTGCGTTACACCGGTAACCGTTAAAGGAGCCTCGCCTTCTCTTCCTTGCAGTGAGTTTTTGCTAACTCCCCAGCTATCAAGTCTCATGTTCGTACCTGAAAGAAGGTCGCCGCCCACTTTGAAGTCAACCAGGAATGAAAGGTCTATACCTTTGTAATTGAATGCATTGGTAAGTCCACCCGTCATTTTCGCGATACCGTTTCCGATGATTTCGTATCCTGCTGATCCTACCGGACGTCCGTCGGGATAGAAAACTGGCTGTCCATCAGGAGACATTTTTTGAACGCGACCGGTGATCATCCCGAAAGGCTGGCCCACGATATTTTTTACATACGAGTTTCTGGTACGAGGTTCGTCCATTACTAACTCGTTTACACCGTCGATCAGTGACTTCACTTTGTTGTTGTTTTTCGCAAGGTTCAAAGTCACGTCCCAGGTTACTACGCTGCTTTTCAATGGAGTAACTGTCAATAACAATTCAACACCTCTGTTTTGTAGCTTACCAAGGTTTACCGAAGTACTACCGAAACCGGACGCTCTTGAAATGGTTGCATTCAGGATATCGTCGGTAGTTTGCTGATCGTAGTAAGTGAAGTCAACACCCAGTTTGTTGTTGAACAAACGGAAGTCGATACCAAACTCAGTTTCTGTCACAGTAAGGGGTTTCAGGTTGGCATTTGGAATGTTACCGCCGTTACCCATTGCCGAAGAGAATGATGCCATGGAGTAACCCAGATGCGGGTTTCCATTCAATGAGTAAGTCAGGTTGGTCGCGTATGGCCCGATGGTAACGTTGCCCACCTGTGCCCACGACGCCCGTACTTTACCGTAAGAAATCCAGGATGGCAATCCTTTGATCGCATCAGAAAATACAAAACTTGACCCGATAGAAGGATAAAGAATGCTGTTTGTTTCCGGGTTCAGTACCGAGAACCAGTCATTACGTGCAGTTGCGGTCAGGAACAGGAACCCGTCATAGGATACCTCAGCAGATCCGAGCAGCGAGTTGATACCCGATTCTTCCGGATAGTAATCGAACGATTTGCCTTTGATGTTGTTCAAAGCAGGGAAGAACTGAACATTGAATCCATTACCATAGATATTGGTCGATTCGAACTTTCTTCTCATGCGGTTACCACCACCAAATGCAGTAATTCCGAATTTGCCAAATTCTTTGGTGATTCCGATGGTATACTCTGCATTGAGCTCTGAAACATTCCAGTTACCAAGGCTTCTTGCACCACCGCGCTGATAACCAGTTCCTTCCGGAGTAAGCCCTTCCGAGCGGCGGGTATATTTATCCAAACCAACACGTCCCTGAATGAAAAGCCAGTCAGTAAGTTGGTATTTCAACTGACCCGAGGTAATGATCCTGTTTTTCTGATCGGATTTAATGAACTGATAGGCAGTCCAGTATGGGTTTTGTCCCCAGTTGTTATTTGCCTGTTGCAATTCTTCTCCTACCTCTTTACCCCAGATATTCAGGCTTGCCGCGTCGGTTCCGGCCGGTATTGCACCTGGTTTACTTGGATCACCGTAATAGTCCAGCACATTCATATCACCCGGAATTCTCCAGAGCGTCTGGATTGCATTTCCCGGTGAGTCAGATACGTTTGGTCTGTTTTTTGCTTTTTCTTCTGAATAAAGCACCTTAGCATCCAAAGTTAGTTTTTTTCCAAACTTGGCTTGTGTCGAAAGTGAAATATTGATTCTGTCAAAACCTGAATTTGGTATAATGGATGTGCTTTTTAGGTTGGTAACAGATGCACGGAAATTCTGAGTTTCACTACCTCCCGAGAATGCTAGGTTGTTGGTAAATGCATGTCCGGTTTTGAGGTAGCGAGAGAAATTATCGCCTCCGTAGGAATATGGGTGCATTTTTCCGTCAAATCCCACTACTGAGCTACCATCAAACTTAGGTCCCCATGAGTCATCACCCCATTCGTAGGCCTGGTTCTGGTTAGCAGGTTTCGAAGCTACTTTTTCAACATAGGATCCGGCACCATATGAATGCTGCAGATCTGAAAGGTCATTCAATTTTTCAAATACATAGTTCGATCCGAATTCAATGCCTATGCCTTTCCTCTTTGTACCGCGTTTGGTGGTTACGTTGATAACACCATTGGCAGCGCGTGAGCCATAAAGTGCAGCTGCATTGGCTCCTTTTAATACTGTAATTGATTCAATGTCGTCGGGGTTGATACTGGACAAACCATCCCCTTCATCAGAACCGCCCCAAAGGCCGGCCTGTCCGAAGTTACTGTTATCCATTGGAATACCATCGATCACATACAGCGGCTGGTTATTACCCTGCAAAGATTTATTCCCCCTGATAATTACACGAGACGAACCAGCCGGTCCACTCGCGATTTTGCTGACGTTCACCCCAGCGACGCGGCCAGCCAATGCATTACCAAGGTTGGCTTCGCGGGCAGCGGTAAGATTGCTTCCGTTAACCTCGGTAATGGAGTACGCAAGCGCTCTCTTGTCCCTGCTGATACCGAGGGCAGTCACCACGACTTCATTCAATGCGGTGGCCTCGGCTGCAAGCGAAACGTTCATAGAAGTTGCATTCGCTACCACCTCTTTTGAGACGTAGCCGATGTAGCTGAATGTTAATGTTTTGCCTTTTTCTACGGAGATGCTGTAATCTCCTTTGTCATTGGTTGTAGTGCCTCTTGTAGTTCCTTTCACTACTACGTTCACTCCGGCTATTTCGCCGCCGCTCGCATCACTTACTTTCCCGGATACTGTCATGTCCTGTGCATAGCCCGGAAGAGCGAGCACAGAGAACAGTACCAACATCTTAATCAGTAGATTTTTTTTCATACACTTTTAATCTGGTACGTATTGGTTAGGTTACACAAAGGGCATAATGCTAAAACTTAAATCAAATATACCACCGGTCAATCCATACTTATATAGTGCTTTTTTATCTAAAAATAACACATTTTTAACCTCTTTTTAATAGTAATGTTAAAATTTATAGCCGAAAAATGTAATTGAACGATCTGAGGGCTTATTTATGACTTTTGAAATTCAGCCTGATATAAAAAAGCACTATGAACTATTTTATCCCTTTCGCTTTCGGAAATGTCGCCAACCTCTATACGCAGATACATTATCTGACGGACTCAGGATATTTTAAATTCAGATAGCTGAGATTCTTGTCGATCAGCATGGTTAATGTTTCGCTGGAAGATGCGGAGCTGAAACTGTCCTCGGGAGTGTTGCAGACATAGTTCAGGAGTTTTTCCAAAGTGGATGTTGCCACGTGAAGGCGGGTGTCGGAAGATGCATAATATATGTACACAGTCCCGTCATCGTCCAGGATCCAGCCATTGCAAAAAACGACATTGGATACATCACCCACGCGCTCTTCGCCTTCCGGGGCAAGAAAATAGCCGCCTGGTTTGCAAATGAGCTTTGTCAGGTCATGCAAGTCAGTCAAAAACAGATAAAGTACGTAACGGAGACCGGCAGCTGTATTGCGGACGCCATGTGCCAGGTGCAACCAGCCGTCACTTGTCTTGATCGGAGCAGGGCCTTGTCCGTTTTTTAATTCGTAAATGGTATGATATTGCTTTTGGTCAACAATGTTCTCTTTTTCAATTTCAGCATTTTCAATGGATTTTGACAAACCCAAAGCAATTCCCCCGCCAGTTCCGGCTTCGATAAAACCATCCTGTGGACGTGTATAGAAGGCGTATTGACCATCTATGAACTCGGGATGAAGAACTACATTGCGCTGCTGAGGTGAAGGTGTTTTGAGATCAGGGAGGCGCTGCCAGGTTTTTAAATCTTGGGTACGCGCAATCCCGCATTGCGCAATGGCGGCCGACTGATCTTCCGGTGCCGCGTCCGGGTCCCGGCGTTCGGTACAGAATAGTCCGTAGATCCAGCCGTCTTCGTGCTTGGTAAGCCGGATGTCGTATACATTTCCGTCAGGTATCTCTGTTTCGGGAATGTGCAGCGGGTATTCCCAAAATTTGAAATGATCGATGCCGTTATCGCTTTCTGCCACGGCAAAAAAAGACTTGCGGTCATAACCTTCCACACGTGCTACTACGAGATACTTGCCGTTCAATTTAATAGCTCCGGCATTGAATGTAGAGTTGATGCCAAACCGCTTCATCAGAAAAGGATTGGTGTCGGGATTAAGATCATATTCCCAGTAAACCGGTACATGCGCGGCAGTAAGTACTGGATTTTGGTAACGGTCATAAATACCGTTACCCGTTTCCGCAGGCTGGTTTTGTCGGGAAAGCAGTTGCTCGTGTTCCTTTTGAATACCTAGTAGTCTTTTTTCAAAAATAGTCATAGTGCTGTTCGTATTTTGTCTTTTGACTCAGTGATTCGGTAATGTCTGATACCAGGTTTTCCAAAGTACAAACACGCATATCAATAACACAGCTGCGGTGATGCCAGCTTGCATGGGCATCAACAGGACGGCAAACACAGGCAAGGCGGTAATGGCTGTTTGTGCGGTAACGCCTGTTGCTGCATTGAACATGTCCCTTTTGAAATGATGATCGGGTACAAAGTCGGGACATTCTTTCTTTACAGCCTGTTCGACCGGTTCCCAAAATCCCCATGGCCGTACCGTTTTATAAAATTTCTTCAGTACTTCAATGTCCGTGGGGGGCGTAAGCAATGAGCCGGTTATCGCTCCGATAGTTGAAATCAATAAAATGAGTGGGAAATAAAACAATGGTAAGGTGCCCCGAAAGACGTAGGGACAGATCAATGCGCAAATGATACCGCCAAGCATCCCCCAAAAGAAACCATTGCCATTGAACCTCCACCAGTGCCATTTGAGTACATTGGAAGCAATGTAGCCACCATAAAGTGCAGATACGATCCATTGCAAGATGCTGTTCACGTCTTTTGCTAAAAATCCAAGCAGAATGCTGATCGTGACGACGATGAGGCCCAGTATGTAGTTCATGCGGGTGATCTGCACATTGCTGGCCCCGGGATTAAAGGATTTCAGGTAAATGTCATTGACCAAATACGCCTGGGCTGCATTGAAAGTACCTGCAAACGTTCCCATAAAAGCGCCCATTAGTCCGACGAGTACCAAACCGAGCAGGCCGGACGGAATATAGGCGTTCATTACTGCGGGAAGAATGCGTTCAAAATCGGTTTGCTGAAAGTGGGTAATGGGCAATGTATCATAGAAGAGCAGACCCAAAATCGTGATACCAATGATCAGAAGATAGCGAGTTGGTAGCAGTACTACATTGACGACCATGCTCATTAGCGCAGCCTCCCTCGGCGATTTGGAAGACAATATTTTTTGCATATCGTAATTGGGTGCAGGCCCGGCAAGACTTGCAAGAATACCTTTGGCAGTCATTAATGCGAAAAAATAGCCGAAAGGAGAGAAATGATCTTTTTTGATCTTCTCGTTGGCGGCAGGAATTATATCAGACCAGTCCAGACCTAATTCTTTTCCAAAAAACGGATTTGACCAACCTTCGGGAACCGGCAGACTGCCTGCGTCGGCCAACGCGAACACAGCAATGGCAGCGATTGAAACGGAAACAAAGACCATGATAATGTAATGGATCAGATCCACCCAGACAATGCTTTTCATGCCGCCCAGTAATGAATAGAAAACTGTAAACAGCGTGAATATAACTCCGTAAAAATGAGGTACATATTCAGGATTGATCGTAAAGGGGACGAAGGGATCAACTACCTGCCATGGAATAAAGATTTCGAGAAATTTGCCTAGTCCTATGAAGCCATAGGCCATAAAACCCAGGCAACTTATCAATGCAAAAGCGATGATGATCTTGTGCGACAGGCGGGCGTCGACCTGGTTGCCAAAGCGCGTCAGCATCCACTCGGCACCGGTGGAAACATTGGATCTGCGCAGCCATATCGACAAATACACCATCATGAAAATCTGATTGAAAACTGGCCACAGCCAGGGCAGCCATATGCTTTTTATCCCATAAACGAACATGATAGAAACCATCCAGACGGTACCGGAAATGTCGAACATCCCTGACGCATTGGATATACCAAGCATCCAGAATGGCATGGATTTTCCACCTAATAAATAGTCATTTTTACTTCGTCCGGCTTGTTTTTTAAGAACAATTCCGATCACTGTCACCAGCACCAGATAGGCGATGATGACCAGAAAATCAATCAGCTGTATCTTCATTAAGGCTTCACAAATTCGGGTTGTCCCGCAGTTTTGTGCTATTTAATGAAAATTAGATACAATCACAGATTGAATTATTTCGAATTCATACAAACATATTTACTATTCCAACGAGGTGTATAATACTATTTTATCAATAACTAGAATTATAAGTACTGATTTTATGAATATTATGATGATATATTGTGCTTTATGATGTACTATTCTCGTCAGTTGTTCCTAATTTGCACTATAAGGCCAATTTTTGTTGGTAAAATAACATTAGTGGCTTAATACATAATCTACCAGTACTGAATACATTTAAACCTAACTAATCTATAATAAGCCGGGCCTATGAGTGAAATTTACCGTGAAATAACTCCGCTAACGCAGTATGACTGTTTTACTGTATTCGCAAGGAGAAAAACCATTTTTGATTTTCCGCTCCACAGCCACGACGAGTATGAGCTTAATCTTATATTGTCGGGTGGTGGAGTCAAACGCATTATCGGCGACCATACCGAAGTAATCGACGACGCGGAACTGGTTCTGGTAGGCAATAATCTACCACATGGCTGGCTCATGAACTCGTATCAATGGCAGGAAGGAATGCCCGAAGTGTACGAGATCACTGTGCAGTTCCATCGCGACCTGTTCGATGATAAATTTCTCAAACGTAATCAGCTCTTTTTTGTCCGCTCGCTATTGGAGAAATCGGCCAAAGGGATATCGTTTTCGAAGGAGACCATTGAGCGAATTATGCCGAGGCTGAAAGGCCTGGTAGAGAAAAGCGGGTTTGACTCGATTCTGGAACTGATGTCTATTTTGCATGACCTTTCGGTTTCCAGAAATATGCGGACGCTATCCAACAGTACTTTTACGGACGATAATGTCAATTTTAACAGCCGGAGAATTGAGAAAGTCTTTGCGCATATGCGGGACCATTATGATAAGGAAATCAATCTGGAAGGAGTTTCTAAGCTGGCAGGTATGTCGGAAGTATCGTTCAGCAGGTTTATCAAGAAAAGAACGGGGAAGACATTCATTGAAAGCCTAAATGAAATACGGCTGGGCCATGCTTCGAGGTCTTTGATCAATACTACGAATACCATTTCGGAAATCGCGTACAAATGCGGGTTTAATAATCTGTCATATTTCAACCGGATCTTTAAGTCCAAAAACGGATGCACTCCGAAGGAATTCAGGGATAACTATTCGGGTACGCGGACATTTGTGTAAAGTCTATGAGTTTAAAGTAAAAGAGTCCAAAGTTTAGGATAAACCTGACTTTGGACTCTTTTACTTATAAACTTTAAACTCATGAACTATACTTTCAGCATCCAGCCAAAGACATCCTCTTCTTTGCCGGTTCTTAAATCTGTCAGGTATGTTTTTACTTTATTTACAAAAGAATCTTCTTTGATCTCCGGAAGCGGATAATCCACACCTTCGTAGGCGATGGTTGCGAACGGAGAAATCACTACCGCTGTTCCTGCGCCGAAAGCAGCTTCGAGAGTACCGTCTTTCAAGCCGTCAATAATCTCTTTCACACTGATCCTGCGCTCTTCCACGGGAATTCCCCAATGCTGTGCGATGGCGACAATGCTTTTGCGGGTAATACCGTCAAGCGTGGTTTCGGAAACGTATGGAGTTACCAGTTTACCATCAAGTATGAACATAATGTTCATCGTTCCCGATTCTTCTATGTAGGCATGCTCACGCGCGTCGGTCCAGATCAGTTGATCGTAACCTTCCTGCTGTGCAAGCTTGGCCGGGTATAATGAGCCGGCATAGTTACCTGCACACTTCGTTCCGCCGACACCACCTTCTGCGGCGCGGATGTAATGTGTTTCCACTTTAACACGCGGAGGTTTGGCGTAATAGGTGCCTACCGGGCTTGTGAATATGATGAAATAGTAAGAGTCAGATGGTTTGACGCCAATGTATGGGTCGGTTGCAAACATGTAGGGGCGAATGTACAGGGAGCATCCCGGTTGTGACGGAACCCAGCCTGCATCGAGACGAAGCAATTCTGTCAGTCCGTTCATAAAAACTTCTTCCGGAATGGTCGGCATGCAAAGGCGTTCAGCTGACTTATTCAGCCTTTTCCAGTTATCGATAGCACGGAAAAGAAGGACTTCGCCTTCCTCGTTTTTGTAGGCTTTCATGCCTTCAAAAATAGCCTGTCCGTAATGTAGCGCTGCTGTTGCAGGGCTTAGCGAAAGGTCGCCATAAGGAACTATCCGGGGATCGTGCCATTGGCCTTCCCGGTATTCGGCTATAAACATATGGTCGGAGATGTTCCGTCCAAAAACGAGATTGTCGAAATCAACCTCCTGCAAGCGGGACTTTGCCGTCTGCTGAACCTCTATTTGTATTGTGTCGGCTGTCATAATGCCAAAAATTTGGTTTTCAAAACACTGTTGTACGTGGCTGTCATTGCTGACTTTTTCTTAAATGCGGCTTCTTTCTATAGTCCCGCAATTTAAAAAAATAAATCTATAAATAACAGATATTTAGTACAACAATTATTTTTTTGCAGATAGCCTTGGTTGCCACGTAACTTCTTCAATTTCCAGCTCATACGTCATGATACGGCAGAGCATAAAAAGGTAATCAGACAACCGGTTGAGGTAACGGATCACAATGGATTCGACCTCTTCGCCCTGCTGCAAATGGATGACAGCTCTTTCGGCGCGACGGCAGACAGTCCGGGCAATATGGCCGAATGAAACGGACTGATGTCCGCCTGGTAAAACAAAAGATCTTAATGGGGGAATTTGCGAATCGATCTGATCCATTTCATTTTCAAGCAACACGATATCGTCTTCTGTGAGATCGGGCAGCATTTTCTTTTTCTTGTCAGATTCGGAAGCGAGATGTGAGCCCATTGTAAAGAGCCTGTCCTGAATTTCTTTCAATAAATCCCTCCGTTTTTCATTGACAGGCTGATCGCGGAGCATTCCGATATAACTATTCAATTCATCCACTGTGCCGTATGCATCAATCCGGACATGTGCTTTGCTCAGGCGCGTTCCTCCAATGAGGGACGTTGTGCCTTTATCGCCGGTCTTTGTGTAAATTTTCATTGCGGCTCATTTCGATAAGTTGTTGAAGAGTGTATGGTGATTTTTCGCTGGAAATAAACTCTTTCTCGATTTCCTCCATCTCTTTTTTGGAGTGTTGATTTATCAAGACAGCGACGGCCTTAGTTTTCAATGCTTTCATAGTATCTCATAGTTTGCGACGAATAACCATTGCCAATTAGGTTTTAGAAACTCCCCAACCTAATTTTGCACCCAAATTACTATGGCGAAAAAGACCTCTTCAGGTTACTGATTCATGAAAGTTACAACATTTGCAATAAAAATCTGGCGGTGGCTATCTCTATTATTCGTCATCGGGGCATTGATGTGGACTTATTCCCTGTTCCCGGATATGGTCGCGGTAGACTTCTCTGATAGCGGTCTGGCGGAGAAATATGTAAGTAAAGAACATGTGTTTTACATTGTGATGGGACTGTTTTTGCTGAACAATGTCCTCATCACCGGATTAGCAAAGCACATTCATAAAGTCGATGTAAATAATTTACCGATTTTGAACAAGAAGGCCTGGGCCGCAAACCGCCCGGAGCTGGACGAACATCTTACGAATTGGCTTTACTGTCTGGTTGCGGTAATCAACACCATTATCGGGTTCAGCCTTTTGGCCCTGGCGACTATCAATAGCATGCAGTATAAAATGGATGTTTTTGATTTTTCCTGGATTTACTACGCTGCCTGCGGCCTTATCCTTTTTGTATTTTTGCTTCCACTACGCCTGCTTTGGGCGCCCGCTCCGGAAGACAAGCTGTAATTGTTAAAAGGATGAAAGGAGAGGATATTCAGCTGGATAACTATGTTTACGAGCTGCCTGATGACAGGATTGCTCGTTACCCGCTCGACCAAAGGGATAGCTCCAAGTTACTGGTCTACAATAACGGCACCATTGCTCACGAACATTTTACTGATTTACCTTCGAATTTACCTGCGGAAACGCTTCTCGTTTTCAATGATACCAAAGTAATACCTGCCCGAGCATATTTTAAGAAGGAAACTGGCGCGGTCATTGAAATACTTTTACTACATCCCGAAGCTCCCACACGCGTCATTAATGATGCCATGCTCGTGATGCATTCCTGTGTTTGGGAATGTATGATCGGGAATAAAAAACGATGGAAATTAAAGGATACGCTCACCACAGAAATAACGGTTGGCAATGAGCTGGTGAAATTGCAGGTTGAGTATGCTGATTATGAGCGTAATCATGTGAAGCTTTCCTGGGATCAGGACATTGTATTTTTGGAAATTGTAAAGGCTTTGGGAGAAATTCCACTGCCGCCATACCTGAATCGGGATACAGAAGAACGCGACAGCCAGACTTACCAGACGGTTTACGCCCATCACGATGGAGCAGTAGCGGCGCCCACGGCGGGTCTTCATTTTACTCCCCATATTTTTGAAAAACTGAATGCGAAAGGCATCAGAAAGTCATTTCTGACATTGCATGTCGGTGCGGGGACATTCCAGCCTATCAAGGTGAGTTCGATCATTGAGCATCGTATGCATTCCGAGCAGGTTGTTTTTACGAAAGAGCTGATCGATGACCTTATTCAAAGCCCGGACATGATCGTTCCGGTGGGTACTACGTCGTTGCGTTCGCTGGAAAGTTTGTACTGGTATGGCGTCAAATTGTTCAGGAAGGAGACTTCTGCATTTCAGATTGAAAAATTGTATCCCTACACTTTTGAAAACCAGGAGCTTCCCACTGCTTCGGAATCCTTAAAAGCGATCTCGGATTTTATGGATCAGGAGAATCTGGCTGAACTGGTAGGGGAGACAGAGATCTTTATTTTTCCTGGTTACCAGTTTCGTTTGTGTAAAGGATTGATTACCAACTACCATCAGCCAGGCTCCACCCTGATATTACTGGTGGCAGCATTGGTCGGGAATGATTGGAAAAGGATTTATTCCGAAGCATTAAACAATGACTATCGTTTTTTGAGCTACGGCGATTCATCATTGCTTTGGAGGAATGAATGAAGGGGTTCGGTATTTCATTTGAAATAATTTTTGGTTAATTTGTCCACTGTTAACCGTACGATTATGGGACACCCGCAAGTTTCTGAGCAAAAATACTCCGTCGCAGAATATCTGCAAATGGAGGAGGAAAGTGAAATCCGTCATGAATATTATGACGGGGATATCTATGCTATGGCCGGAACTACGATGAATCATAACAGGATTGTGGGGAAAATCCGAAATCTCCTGGAAAGAAATTTTTTACCTGCGGGCTGCGATGTGTTTGCTGAAAACGTCAAAGTGGAGGTTATCCCTAACTTTTACTATCCATATCCCGATGTCATTGTAACTTGTTCTGCGGATGATATTAATGGGACATATATTGTAAAAGAACCTACGATTTTGGTTGAAGTGTTATCCAAATCATCGGCGTCATACGACCGCGAATTTAAATTAAGGCGTTATAAAAGCATTCCATCTCTTCAGTATTATTTGCTGGTTTCGCAAAATGAATATTATGTAGAGCTTTTCACACGAACAGAGCAGAAGGATATCTGGACCTATCAAACTTTCGATAATGTAAATGATGTGATCCGTTTCGAAAGAATGAATTTTGAAATGCAAGTTTCTTTAATCTATGAAAACATTAAGTTTATTACAGAAGAAGAAACGGTGTAGATAAATCATTTAACACTTACGACCTCACTCACCGCCGACACCCCATTCTCATTAAAGGCCTCAATCGCAAAGTAATAAGGTACTCCCACATTCAATGCTCTGAGCTCGAATGTATTCGGATCATCATTCCAAAATTGGTAGGTCTGATATAGTTTATCAGGAGCGATACCCCAAAGTACATTGTATCCGATCACGCCCGGGATTTTCTCCCACTTCAAATCTGCATTCCGCGTGTCTTTCTGTCTGACTGCTGTAAAGTTTTTAGGAGTAGGAGGGACTTTCCCAAAACCATTTCCAAAAACCCTGAATTCACTGATGGCCAGGTTCGGCGACGCTACGTGAATGTGCTCGTAGCGTACATAGCGGGCGCGCACGGGTGGGGCAAGCTCAATGTACGCACATGGCCGGTCCCGTTTGGGTTCCTGCGAGAGGTCACTCGCGAGATCCCACTTCTTCCCGTCTTTGGAAGTCAATATTTTAAACTGCGTGTAAACCCGTGCCGGATCATTATCGAAAATGTCGGATTTATAGTCTGTATAGTTGACCTGAATAGCTTTTACATCTTGTTCCGTCTGCAAATCAATGGTTAATGTTTCACCTGGTTTGTTTTGTTTTGCGGCCCAAAAGGTCCTGGGATTTTCGTCGGTAATTTTGGCGGCGGTCATTGTATCGAGCGTCGAGGAAGCATTAACTGGCTTTTTATAAGACAAAAGCATCCAGCCGGTAAATAATTCATCCGCTTTTCCCTGCCAGGTTTTGGTAGTCATTTTATGCGGAAAGTCACCAAATCGGGTGTTAGCGAACATCTGCCCGTCTTTATCAAATCCGGTTGGATACATTACAATGCGACGTTCCATTGCCCAATTCAGCCCGATCCACGAAGTTCCGGTATTCCAGTAGTTGCCATAATTATCCTGAAAAGTATTGCCGTGACCTGCTCCGGTTGCGAATCCACCCGGCTTGTAAGATACCGGATTGTAATTGGCATAGGTAAATGGCCCGAGGGGATCATCGCTCACATAGGTTCCGTTCGCGTAAACATTGTATTCGGTTCCCGGCGCGCCATATTGCAGGTAATATTTTCCTTTATGCTTGGTCATCCAAGCGCCTTCTGTAAACGGTTTGAAGGGATCAGAATGGTTGGGCCCGAAACGCTCCCAGCCGTGTTCGTACTGATTGAGCCAGAACATTGATTTGTACTGGCCTTTGAAAGCCAACCTTTTAGAATAGTCTAATTCTGAACCAAAAATCGGGTATACATTTGAAGAACCCCAGTACATAAACCATTTATCAGTATCGGGATCGTGGAAAAGTGCGGGGTCCCAGGGGCCGATGTCTTTGGGTAACCGGGGCGTCCAGCGGTTATAAAACTCCCAGATACCTTTTTCAGGGGCTACTGAATACAGGATAGGGCGCGACTCAAACGTAGATTGGAATAAAAACAATGTATCGCGAACGGAAACGGCAGCCGGGGCGCACATATCTTCAAACGGCCACCGGTTTGCGGTCAGGTACTTCCAATGGATCAAATCTTTGGAATGCCAGTAACCTCCCGAAATGGTTACGAAAAGGAAGTATTCATTCTTACCAGCGACTTTGTGGTTAATGATCACAGGGTCAGCGCCAGATCGGTAACTGATGTTATCATTCAATTGCTCGAAATTGTATTTGTAATCAATATCCATCGGATTGCAGTAGGTCGTTTGTGCAGAACCCGTGTAAGAGATTACCAATAAGAGAACTGATAACAAAATATAAGACAGCCGGGTGATCATGGTATGTTAGTGATTGTGTGCAGAAAAATCTTTTAATGATGCTAAAATAGGCACTTTTGAAATAATAAGTTTGACCGATTTTTAAAACATCCATGGATTGCCAAGGTTTAAAACTGATAACGTTTACCTTTGCCCTTCGATTTTTTTGAAATAAGAAATAGCATTAAAAATGACGATTGATTTTATTGAAGAGCTGCGCTGGCGCGGTATGCTTCACGATATGATGCCCGGTACACATGAGCAATTGCAAAAGGAAATGACCGCAGGTTATATCGGTTTTGACCCAACAGCGTCTTCTTTGCACATCGGTAATCTGGCTACGATTATGTTGCTGGTGCATTTTCAACGTGCTGGGCATAAGCCTTTTGCATTGGTGGGTGGTGCTACGGGAATGATCGGTGATCCGTCGTTCAAAGCATCTGAGCGCTCTTTTCTGGATGAGGATACCTTGCGTTTCAACCAGGAAGGGATCCGCAAACAGCTGGAACAATTCCTGGATTTTGATTGCGGGGAGAATTCGGCGGAAATGGTCAATAATTACGATTGGTTCAAGGATATTGGTTTTTTGCAGTTTCTCAGAGAGGCAGGCAAGTTTTTGAGTGTCAACTATATGATGTCCAAAGATTCTGTAAAAAAACGTCTGGAAACCGGGATTTCTTTTACGGAGTTCTCATACCAGCTTTTGCAGGGTTACGACTTTTACCATTTATATAAGCATAAGAATGTCCGGCTGCAAATGGGTGGTTCGGATCAATGGGGCAACATTACGACCGGTACCGAGATCATTCGCAGGAAGGAAGGGGACGAAGAAGGGTATTTCAAGGCATACGCATTAACTACGCCGCTTTTGACCAAATCGGACGGTTCAAAATTTGGAAAAAGCGAAGGTGGAAATATCTGGTTGGATGCTTCCAAAACCTCCCCTTATGAATTCTACCAGTTTTGGCTCAACCAAAGTGACGAGGATCTGCCGCGTTATTTGAGAGTTTTTTCTTTTAAAAACAAAGAGGAAATTGAAGCTTTGGAAACAAGCCACGCCGCTGAGCCGCATTTGCGGATCATGCAAAAAACACTGGCTGCTGAGCTTACTTCGCGCATTCACTCGGAAAAAGCATATCAGCTGGTGTTGAAAGCTTCGGAGGTTTTGTTTGGAAAAGCAACGTTGGAAACCTTGCAAAGCATTGAGGAAGATGAATTTGATACGATTTTTGATGGAGTTCCTCAAACCGAGATTACGAGTCAGGAATGGAGTGAATGTGGGAACATTACGGATTTGATCTCGACGGTAACCAGATCTGAGGTTTACGCTTCCAAAGGCGAAGCTCGCCGGGCGATCCAGCAGAATGCGGTGAGTGTGAACAAGGTGAAAGTAACTTCTGCTGAGCAGACATTAGGTGATTTTTCTTTGTTGCAAAATCGGTTTTTGCTGATTTCTAAGGGTAAGAAGAATCATTTGATTAAGGTGGTTTGATAGGTTGGTAGAAAGAAAGACTTGCCAAGTCTACATTCTGCCAATTAGGAAAAGTCCACGGCAGTTGTTCGTTTTCATACAAGAATATTAAACTTGAATGTCAGAGTCATTTAATTCAATTGAGGATGCATTTGCCTGGTTTTTAGAAAACATCTATAAAAACTTACCAGCTGACGAGAAAAAGGGTGAGTTGGTTATAGCTTGGCGCAATTTCACCCACAAGCAAGGGATATCTCAAAAGAAAATGATTACGATTTTAAAGCGATTTGGTTTTGACGTCAATATTTCTGTGACTTATAAGAAATAATCGTTTGAGAGACTTGGTAAGTCTTCAAGACTTGTCAAGTCTACATTCTGTCAATCATAAAAAATTCAATATCATTTGTAGGGTTTTCTTACAAAATTAATATCTTTGAATGTCAAAATCATTTAGTTCTATCGAAGAAGCATTTGCTTGGTTTTTGGAACACGTCTACAAAAACTTACCGCCCGAAGAAAAAAAAGGCGAATTGGTAAGTGCCTGGCGAAGTTTCAAGTTCAAACAAGGTATATCTCAAAAGCGGATGATTTCCATTTTAGAGCGTTACGGGTTTGATGTGAATATTTCGGTGACTTACAAGAAGTAACTTTTTTTGCGTCAAATTTGTAGGAAAATCTTACATTTTATCAAAACAAACTATAAACCACTATATCAATGAAAGCACTATCTAATTCTCAAAAAGATTTCAGTTCGATCACGGCGGCAGAAGCCGAGTTGTTGTCGGAGCAGTTTCATGTCGTCAAAGATTTGTTTCAAACCATTAGCTGTCATGAAATGATTGAATCCGTAAACACGATGGTCGAAAGTTTTTTATTTGACGAAGGGCTTGAAAATGTTAGTGTCAAAATGCGCGGTCATATAGCCAATAATCTTAGGCTGACTACATTCCTGGCTAGTTTGGACGAGATTTCTAGGAAGATAATGTATATTTATCCGTGAAAAATATTCAAAAAGCATCGAATTTTGAAGATATAGTTTCTTATGACAAAGCTTTTTGGTGGAGCAAATCTCCCGAAGAGCGACTGGAAGCAGCATTAAAATTGATCCAGTCTGCAAAGGAAATCTATAAGGCAAATTCCAAAAACAAGCCTTTAACAGATGGAACCAGAATATTTAAGTCTGATTCGCCTATTGAACGAAGAAAAAGTAAGACTTGGTAAGTCTTGAAGACTTGCCAAGTCCGTCTATCTATATAATCAACTTTTCCCGGAATAAGTATTCAAAACCGGCGCGGCGGTAGGGTTGTATTGATAAGACTGCCAGGTGCTATCTTCATAAATTTCGACAATCCGGTAACCTTTGTAAGCCGTTCCCCAGTTACCGCCGAAGTGGCCGTCGAAGAAGTATGGTTTTTTGCCGTACATTTTGGTACTGTCCTGATCGTGGTCATGACCATTGAAAATGGCTTTGATATTGGGCGTTTTCTCAAATAAATCGATCACTTCTTTGCATTCAATGCCATTGACCGTCCATTTGGCCGGAGTAATGTGCAGGAATACAAAAATTCCCTTCTTATCGCTGTATTTGGCTATTTCAGTACGCAGCCAGTTGGCATCCGGACACACATATTCGCCTTTTTCGTTGGAAGTATCGCCTACTACAAATGCATATTCGCCTTTTGAAAAACTATGATTGGTAGGATAGCCCCAGGTACTTTGCCAAACATCCAGCCCAACTTTATCATGGTTTCCGCGGCTTACATAATAGGGTACGCGTAAGTTTCCGAGCGTGCTTTTGAAATCGTAAAGTAAAGTAGGATCGTCGTGTATAAGGTCACCATTGAAAAAGAGGAAATCCACTCCTTTTTGGAGCTTTTCTTTATTGACCCAACTGATCAAATCCGAGTGAAATGATTTGAAATCAGTATCCGGCTGACCATAATGTCCGTCGGAGGCCACGATAAACCGCATTGAGATTCTGGCGGGAGACTCGTTTTTTTCAGGCCCGGAAAAATAGGTAAGCCCGGGAAGTACAGGGAGCAATTTTAGGAAAGAACGTCTCTCGAAATGCATGGTTTATCGGCTTGGGTTAGATTAGGTCAGGGGTAGTTTATTCTTTCAAAAATAGTTATTCATCCGTGATATTTTCTTTATTCTTGCACGTTGTTAACAATAATTAATATAAAATTCTAATTCATGGATCGCCTTATTCTGCAAAAAGCGGCGTCGTATTGTGCTTATCAGGAAAGGACACAAGATGAGGTTAGGCAGCGTTTGAAAAAATGGAATGTATGGGGCGAAGAGGCCGACGAACTGATTGCTGAGCTGATTTCGATGAATTACCTGAGTGAAGAACGCTTTGCGAAAACTTATGCGGGTGGTAAATTCAGGATCAAGAATTGGGGCCGAATGAAGATCAAGCAGGAGTTACAACGGCGGGGCCTGAGTACTTATAGCATTGAAAAGGGAATGAACGAAATTGAGGATAAGGCTTATATCGAGGGTCTTAGAATACTTTTGGAGAAAAAAAGAATTTTACTTTCTAAAACGGAAACAGATCAGTTTAAACTTAAAAATAAACTGGCACGGTTTGCACTAGGGAAAGGATATGAGAGCGAGCTGGTATGGAAGGAGTTGGAGAACTTGTAGGAAGACTTGCCAGGTTTTCAAAACCTGGCAAGTCTAAGGCATTAAAAATCTGAATCGAACGAAATTTTGTGGCCTGAGTCTTTGTCTTTTACTCCGCTCATTACACCAGCCTTTTGGTACTCACCCACGCGTTTTTCGAAGAAATTGGTTTTGCCTGGAAGCGAGATCAGTTCCATGAAATCGAACGGATTGGCTGAACCAAACTGTTTCGGGCAGCCTAATCTTTCGAGCCAGAAATCGGCAATGTATTCGATATATTGTTTCATCAGCTCCGCATTCATTCCTATCAGGGAAACGGGAAGCGACTCAGTTACAAATTCTTTTTCTATCTCAACGGCGTCCATCATAATCTCGATCACCCTTTCCTGTGGTAACTGATTGACAATGTGCCTGGTATAAAGCAGACATGCGAATTCACAATGCAGTCCTTCATCACGCGAAATCAGTTCGTTTGAAAACGAAAGTCCTGGCATTAGCCCACGTTTTTTCAACCAGAAAATAGAGCAGAAAGAGCCTGAAAAGAAAATACCTTCCACCGCGGCAAAAGCGATAATCCTTTCAGCAAAAATGGGGCTGTTGATCCATTTAAGAGCCCATTCTGCTTTTTTCTGAACACATGGAATGGTGTCAATGGCTCTCAACAAATGGTCTTTTTCAGTAGGGTCTTTGATATAGGTATCAATCAGCAAAGAGTAGGTCTCGGAATGGATGTTTTCCATCGCGATCTGAAAACCATAGAAGCATTTGGCTTCTGCATATTGTACTTCACTCAGAAAATTAACGGCAAGGTTTTCATTAACTATACCATCGGAAGCTGCAAAAAATGCAAGAACGTGAGAGATAAAATGCCGTTCTCCGTCACTGAGGTTCTCCCAGTCTTTCTGATCTTGTGACAGATCTATTTCTTCTGCAGTCCAGAATGAAGCTTCGTGGCGTTTGTACATTTCCCAGATATCGGAATGCTTGATCGGAAATAATACAAACCGCAATGGATCTTCAATCAACAGGGGCTCCTGCCTGGTAAGTTCTTGTGACATAGTGACTTTAAATTGTTACGGGGATCAGATTTATATAAATTTATAAGAATCCTGGCCGGAAGGGCGAGCCCGAAGGAAAACAAATCTACACGCTTTGAGCCGAAAATTCAAGGAGAAATCATGCAAATTGGTGAGGTATAGTCTTGCTTCTAGTGGAGCTTAAATGAGGAATGGTGGTATAATCCTCATAGTCCTTTGGTTACCGGTAATTCACTTTAAATTACTAAATAGCGATGATGAGAAAGGAATTGATATATTTGGTCAATTAAAATATACTAATCCATGGCGGTAACAGGGTTGAGAAGATATAAGCAATTGTTCGAAAACCTGGCTAATCCTGGCAGATATCTCTTCGATAAGCTTCAAGTTCGGGGGAAAACTCTGAATTTTGTCACTCGCCCTCATCCATTAAAATTTGAAGTCCCGGCCTGTCTGTATCTCGTGTTCAAGGAGATTTTCATGTCGGATGTTTACGACATTAAAAACCTGGTAGAAAGATTACCTGAAAGACCGTTAGTCATTGATGTAGGTGCCAATGTTGGATTTTTCGATATTTTGCTGTTGTCGAAGATCGGTAAGGCTGATATTTACGCATACGAGCCTCTTGAAAGCAATCTGAGGCAGCTGAAAAATACTTCCGAATCGAACATCCTTTTTAAGGAGAGCGTCAATATCAAGCCGTTCGCGGTGACTGGGTTGCCAGTGGAAGCTTTGAGCCTCTATGCAAACGATACCGACGATGCTCAGGTCGTAGCGTCAACCATCGGAGGCTTTAATGAAAGTAATGTGAAGGAGATCTCGGTATCTGCCATATCGTTATGTGATATATTGCAGGACATGCCGAGGGAAACCATAGATTTGCTGAAGATGGATTGTGAAGGAAGCGAGTATGAAATCATTTTCAACACACCGGTTGACCTGCTATCCAGAATCAACGTCATGTTAATCGAAGTCCATGATCTGGATGAAAAATTGAATGTGAAGACATTTAGTAGTTACCTTATTAATATAGGATACAAGGTGTCTTACACGCCCATTAACGGATTCTGCTACGCCTTAGAGGCTTGCAAGCGTATTTAAATTGGCATGATTAAAAACATTATCATAGACTGCGAAAGGATGCGCCATTCTTACAATGGGCTGTATCATTATTGCTATCATCTAGGAAATTCAATACTTAAGGTAATTAATGAAGATCAAGAGAATATCTCATTTTATTTGCCAGACCAAGCAGAGAATGTATTTGGAAAAGATATAAATCGACTTCCGCAGAATTTCACTCATAAGTTTTTGTTTCCAAACATTAAAAAAATCGATGTTTGGCATTGCACTTATCAAGGCTCTAAATATTACCCTTTTGGAAAAAATCTGGCGAAGATACTGACGGTCCATGATCTCAACTTCTTGTATGACAGAAACAGATCGAAGGCGAAGATCAGAAGACATTTGAGCGATTTGCAACGTAAGATTGACGATTCGCAACATATTGTTGCTATTTCTTCTTTTGTCCTGGATGATTTAAATAAGCATTTATCCTTATCAAATAAGTCGACTTCCGTGATTTACAATGGGTGTAATGTAGATGATTTGTCACCTATAATACAACCGGAAGTCATTTACAATGAGCCCTTTTTGTTCACAATAGGTACGATTGTCAATAAGAAGAACTTTCATGTTCTCCCTCCGCTATTGCACAGTAACAATTATAAGCTTGTGATTGCGGGGATTGAAAGCAGTAGGGATTATAAGAAGCAAATTCTCAAAGTAGCAGAAGCGTGGAATGTTGCAGACCGTATCGTATTTACGGGCCCTATATCTGAAAATGATAAAAAGTGGTATTTAAGCAATTGTACGGCATTTTTATTTCCGTCGATTGCTGAGGGATTTGGCTTGCCAGTGATTGAAGCGATGTATTTTGGAAAACCGGTGATATTGTCGAAATGTACGTCGTTACCGGAAATTGGCGGAGATTCAGCCTATTATTTTGAAAACTTCGACCCCTCACACATGCAAGAAGTCCTTGTGAATAGTCTGGAACACTATAATCGGACTAATCCTCACGACAAGATCAAAGAACGGGCCAAAAGCTTCTCCTGGGAGCGAACGGCTATGCAGTATTTGGAGCTATACCGGACTATATCTGTCTAGAAAATAAAGGATATTTGGGGCGCAGAGCTTTCAAATCCATTTTTTTCTCCTAAAAAACCACAGTACCACGAGCGAAGAGAGGATCATTAATAAAAGTGAAACCCAGAATCCCCAAGGCTCACCAGTCGAAGGGATATGATTGTAATTCATTCCGAAAATACCGGCGATGAGTGTGGGTGGCATAAAAATGATCGTTACCACCGTGAATATCTTGATAACCTGGCTTTGTTCCAGATTGATCAAACCCATGAACGTATTCTGAAGGTATTCCAGCCGTTCAAAATTGAAGGTGGTGTACTCCAGCAGCGAGCTGATATCTTTGAGAATGATCCTCAAATGTTCTTTCCTGTCCTCAGGAAAATACTGGCTTCTTAATATACCTGAGAGGACGCGCTGCTTATCAATGCTCGTTTCGCGCAGCATCATCGTGATTTCCTGCAGTCCACTGATTCGGATCAATACTTCCTGTCTCGCTTTTTGCTCGTGCGTAAGGTCTTTACTGATCGCCGAAATATCCCTGGAAATGCCTTCCAGAGAGTCAGCGTCTGCCTCAATGCGTGTTTCGAGCAGCAGCAGCATAAAATCCACTCCGCCTTGTATACCTTCCGGGCTGACCTTCATCTTTTTAACCGTGTCAGCAAACGTTTTTGAATCGCCACGGCGATAGGTAAACAGGACATTTTGATGAAGTATGAAAGAGACCGGGTATGTTTCGTAACCGTCACGATCTATCTTCAAAAAGTTAGAGTTCGCGTTAATGGTCTCGTTTTGTTCAAAAAAGCGGGAGCTGCTTTCAATCTCCACAATCTCCTGCGGCGTTTGAAAACTGATGTTACATTTGTTCTCCACCCATTCCTCTTCCTCGGCTGTTGGCGACTGCAGATCCACCCAGACAAGGTTTTTAACTTTACCTAATTCGCGAATGTCATTTTCGCGTTTGATCAGCCGCCCTTCTTTGAAAAATATACGTACCATTTTTTAAAGGTGGGAAAAAAGGGTGATGCAGGAAAGCCGCTCAGGAGAATTTTCTGCATTACTAGGAAGTAAATCGTATTTTTGCGTGATGCGAAATACTGCTTCTCCTGGGATCTTCACGACGCAATTCTGGTTGCTGGGCCTCAGCTCGTTCCTCTTTTCTTCCAGCTTTAACATGCTCATACCCGAACTACCGGGTTACCTTTCGTCCATGGGAGGGGCTGAATACAAAGGTGCTATCATTGGATTATTTACATTAACCGCCGGTTTGTCAAGACCATTCAGCGGCAGGTTGACCGATAGGGTGGGCAGGGTGCCTGTTATGGCTTTTGGGTCGATCGTTTGCTTCATCTGCGGGTTTTTGTACCCTATATTCACGACGGTAATGCCTTTTTTGCTTTTGCGGCTCGTTCACGGATTTTCCACAGGGTTCAAACCGACCGGAACAGCTGCTTATGTGGCCGACATCGTTCCAGCCAATCGCAGAGGAGAAGCGATGGGGATTCATGGAATGTGTATGGGAGTAGGTTCTGCATTTGGACCAGCAGTAGGTAGCATGATCAGCATGGCATTTTCGCTGAATGCGCTCTTTTACACCTCCTCACTTTTTGCATTCCTTTCTATTGCGATTCTCTTGAACATGAAAGAAACGCTAAAGGAAAAGCAGAAACTTTCGGTCAAATCTTTCCAGATCACTTGGCGCGATGTATTTGAGCCCGACGTATTCAGCCCTGCACTGATCACTTTTTTGTGCTATTTTGGCTTCGGGGCCGTTGCCACTGTAACGCCTGATTTTAGTGATTACCTGGGTCTGCAAAATAAGGGGTACTACTTTATGGTCTTCACGATTTTCTCCATTTTGGTACGTCTTTTTGCGGGAAAAATCTCTGATAAGCATGGACGTATGCCGGTCACGATTGTCGGATGTGGTATTTTGATCATTGCGATGATGATTACCGGCTATGCCAATTCAGTGAGTTTATTTTTAACCGGTGCTGCATTTTTTGGGGTTGCGATGGGGATACTCTCGCCGGTACTTTCCGCGTGGACGGTCGATTTGAGCCGGGACGATAACAGAGGTCGCGCAATAGCGACTATGTTCATATCCCTTGAAGCGGGTATCGGGCTCGGGGCATTTTTGTCGGCAGCGATTTTTGCAAACCAGCGGCATAATCTGGAAAACGTATTCTATTGCATGGCAGGCTTTGCGTTGGCCGGGTTGGTCTATGTTGTAATACTATATCAATTTAAAAGACGCCGCTCCCGTGTTATTTGAAGATACTTACCAAACCATTACCGCTGCTACGGAAGGCCTGTTTAAAGATAAAGGAAGCAGATTTTTGTCATTTGCATTCCCGATTTTCAGTGATAATGATGCCAAAATCTATCTGACGGAGCTCCGCGAACTTCATCCCAAAGCGGTTCATCATTGCTATGCATACCGGTTGGGGACTGACAGAATGAGTTATCGCATGAGTGATGACGGGGAGCCCTCAGGTACTGCGGGAAGACCGATTTTGAATACATTATACTCTAAGAACGTCACCAATATCCTGGTAGTAGTGGTGCGATATTTCGGAGGTACGCTGCTGGGCGTGCCTGGGCTGATCAATGCCTATAAGCTCGCGACGGAAGGTGCGCTGGAAAATGCCGAGATCGTAACCCGCCACTTTTTTAGCGTTTACAACCTTTCGTTTTCCTATATTCAGATGAATGACGTGATGCGGATCGTTAAAGAAATGGAGCTGCCTGTTTCGGAGCAAGTTTTTGAAATGGAATGTCAAATGAATGTGGAAGTCCGCACCACGCTTACCGAGCGGTTCATCGACCGGTGCGAGAAGGTGGAGGGGCTGGTAGTAAGCCTCCAAAGCTGATCATTCATTATCTTTCAGCATCCTGATAAAATCGTCGTCGTAGTCCTTGATCGCTTTCAGTAGCTCCTGCAATTCCTTTTCTTCCGGCGTACCTTTCTTCGCACCATATATTTCATCAGCTCGTTCTGATGCTTTTTCGTAATCACTTTCGTTTGTCAGCTTCATGATGGATAGATTTAATATTTCATCAAAAGTATTTATTGTAAGACAATGCACAAAAAAACCGGCCACGAGGACCGGTTTTTTTGAAATTTAGTTTGGATTGAAAATCCACACTAAATTAATATCCAGGATTCTGGGTCAATGTTGGCTTTCCGTCCAGCTGGCTGTTCAGAATTTCATCCTGAGGAAGCGGGAAGTAAAGGTTTTTGGCAGTAAATGTTTTACCAGCCATATAACCTCTCTTGCTGAATGTACGTCCTGATGGTTCTTTTCCAGGTACCGCTTCTTCCAAAGCATATTTGTTAAGCACTTTTTCTGCGATTCCCCAGCGAACCAGGTCGAAGAAACGGTGACCTTCCATTGCAAATTCAAGTCTTTGCTCCATACGTACGGCATTCCGAGCGTAATCTGCACCTTTGCCTGCAAAAGTACCAGCCGGATAAGGCTCTACTTTGTAAGTCACAGAAGCATCCTGAACCGATCCGGTTTTAGCGCGGTTCCGGATCTGGTTGACATATCCTTCGGCCGCAGCCAGGTTTCCAAGTTCTACTTCGCATTCCGCCAGCCATAATAAGACATGTGACAATTTGATCATGCGGAAGTTGTTGTTCACGTTCCTTTTGCTGGTAGAGTGGGTAGTACTGTTTTCCTCAGCCAGGTAGTACATCCATTTTTTACCGGTAAACGGACCTGCATACACCTGATCACGGATCCAGGAAGAACCCGGCATTGGGCCCCAATCCAGGAAGTTAACGCCGCGGCGTCCAACTGTCCAGTCAAGACGTGGGTCAACAGGTACTGTTTTGTCTAATGTAAATGCAGCAGAACTTACAATGCCCTGATCGTTTGGAAGATCCACTTTATTGTAAGTATCCAGCGTTCCGTCAGCAGCTGTACCGATCATCGGCAGCCCGTTTTCTGTTTTGAATGCATTCACAAGGTTGTGAGAAGCCTGGTAAAAACCGCAGCATCCACGTCCGGGAGCGCCCGCAGAATATGGCCAGTTGAGGTTGTCACCAGCATTACCATTGTTACCGTTTGTACCGTCATTTACTGAAAACTGTACTTCGAAAATAGATTCCGTGTTGTTGTTTCCGGTCGTTCTGTAATTGTCGTGGTAGTTGGCAACAAGTTTTTTACCTGAATTCTTTACCACGTCGTCCAGCAATGCCTTAGCTTCCGCCCATTTCTTCTCAAACAGGAATGATTTCGCCAGGAACGATTTTGCAGCCCATTGCGAAGCTCTTCCTTTTTGAGCCTGAGTAACAGGCAAGTTGTCCGCAGCAAATTTGAAATCAGCTTCGATTTTAGGCCAGATATCCTCGGTATTAGGAACTTTGGTTGAATTAGGATCAGCAGCTACATACACCTTTTCGTCAATGTAGGGAATTTTGTTCCACATCTTTTTAGCTTCGAAATGGAAGAAACCTCTCAGAAAACGTGCCTCGGCTATTACCTGAGTTTTTTCAGCTTCGGTCATATCTTTTACCAGCTCACCATTAACGATCTGGATCACTTCATTGCATCTTGCGACACCGTCATACTGATGCCACCATTTGCCAAGGAAATAAGTGTTATCCGAAAGCCAGTTGTACTGCTCGATGAAAGATTGCTCTGGCTGGTCACCGGCATCTGTTCCTTTTACTGCATCATCGCTGGCAATACCACCGAAAACATAATTTGAAACTGTCGACTGACGACCTGTATTCCCGGACCCTACTCCATCCACAAGTGAGTAAGCGCCGATCAACAATGCGTTGACGCCGTTTTTATTACTCAATTGTTCCAAAGAAGCACGTCCCTGTGGTTTTAGATCGAAAAAGCTGTCGGAGCACGAAAAGCTCAGGCCAATTAAGACGATTATTAAGGTTATTTTTTTCATTGTTATAATATGAAATTTCGTGAATGTCAAAGGATTAGAAACCAAAACGTAAGCCAACAAGGTATGATTTGGAGACAGGGTAAGCGCCTTCATCCACACCCAAGTGTTTGTCCTCATTGTCATTACCAGACCTTCTCAGGTTGATATCCGGATCAAGACCGGTGTATTTGGTGAATGTGAACAGGTTTTGTCCTTGTACATAAACTTGCGCCGAAGCGATCTTTACTTTTTTCAGAAGCGCTGAAGGCAACGTGTAAGTCAGCTGGATGTTTTTAATCCGGAAGTAAGAACCGTCTTCCAGGAAGTAAGAAGATACCTGCTGGCTGGTCGCATCACCTGAGTTAAGTCTTGGCAGTTTTGCATCATCACCTGGTTTTTTCCAAGAGTTGTAAAGCATATCCTTAGACCTGTTACCCTGGAATACGTTGAAATCTGTCCAGTACCTCGTGTAGTTGAAGATCTCGTTTCCTTGTACGCCTTGTCCAAACACGGTCAGATCGAATGCTTTGTAGCCAACATTCAAGTTCACACCGTAGTTGAAATCCGGGTGAGGGCTTCCGATGATCGTTCTGTCGGCCGCGGTAATGATACCGTCACCATTGACGTCCCTGAATTTGAAAACACCTTCACGTGTGTAAGAACCAAATTTAGGAGCTGCATCCGCTTCCGCCTTGTCTTTAATCACACCATCAACAAAGTAGCCATAGTAGCTTCCGATCGGGGAACCTGCTTTTGAAGCGGACATGGCAGGAAGACGTGTTGCAAATCCAAAAATCGTGGCATTGGGGTCATTGTTCAGCTTAACCACTTCGTTTTTATAGTGGCCAAAGTTCACACCCACTGTATAATAGAAGTCTCCTTTTCTGTCGCGGAAATTCAGACCAATATCAAAACCTTTGTTAGTAACCTCTCCAATGTTAGTGTAAGGAATTGTACCTGTACCCGCAGTTCTTGGAATAGCGATCTGAGTCAACATATCGGTTGTCTTACGATTGTAAACGTCAAGAACAAATTCAAGTTTGTTGTTCAGCAACACCGCGTCAAGACCTATGTTGGTAGAAGTATTGGTTTCCCATTTACCATTGGCATTACCAAATTGCACAAGGTCAAATCCACCAACGATAGAAGTTCCGGTACCGTTGATATCGTAAGCATTGTTTTGTGGATCCGGCGCGTAGAGCGTATATGCGTTGTAAACGTTCGGTATCAGCTGGTTACCAGTTTTACCCCATCCAAAGCGCAGTTTCAAATCGTCTATGAATTTTTTGGTCGGCTTCATGAAGCTTAGCTCTGTCATCCGAAGGCCCACCGAGAATGCAGGGAAGATACCGTAACGGTTGGCTTCCGAGAAACGGGAGGACCCGTCGCGACGTAATGTAAAGTCAGCCAGGAAGAGGTCTTTGAAACCGTAGTTGATTTTACCAAATTGAGAGAACAAAGCACTTCTTGTTGCTCCTCCACCGGCATTAGCCAAACCTGCCGCCGAACCTGCATCCAGGTAACGGTAGTCAAGGTCATCAAACGCAAAACCGCTTCTGCTGGCCTGGAAGCCTGCCGAGTAAGTTTTAACAGCTTCCGTTCCTACCAAAACGTTCAGGTTATGAGCTCCAAAAATTTTCGAATAGTTCAAGGTGTTGAACCAGGTGATAGAGCGGTCAAGGTTATTGATCACGTTCATGCTGTTTGCATTTCTAGCCTCAGCAGCCTCGATATCTCTGTGGAAATATTCAGAACGGTTCGTCTGGTTGTATTCAAGACCGAAGCTGGTACGGCCTGTCAGACCTGGTAAGATGTCGATAGAAGCGAACATGTTACCGAATACGTGCGTACCTCTGGTAATGTTGTCTTTCTCACGATACAAACGCGCAAGCGGGTTAGGCGCATTTCCAAGGTTACTACCGCGGCTTCCTGCAAAGCCATTGTACGGGGATGTGTTGGTTCCACCCAATTCAGCAGGACCGCCGGTGATATCAAACACAGGAATGATTGGGTGAACCCGGATCGCAAACATAATCGGGTTACTTTCGTCATTGTTAGTGATACCCTGTCTTTCATCATATGAAAATGTCAGGTTTTCCCCTACTGTGATTTTTCCTTTGGTAAATTCAGTGTTAGCACGAACAGAATATCTCTTGTATTTGGTATATCTCAAAATACCGTCTTGCTTGAAATGGTTAGCCGAGATAGCATACTTAGCAGATTTTGAACCACCTGTCGCGCCAATCTGATAGTTGGAAATCGGTGCCGGGTCAAAAATGACATCCTGCCAGTCAGTACCTTCTTTGTTCGCTTTTGTAATGTTGAATGCTGTTTTACCAAGATTTGGATCAGCAATGTCATTCGTGTAAGTGTAGTTCGAAGGAAGCTCACCGTAGACGTTTGGATAGATATAATCCGCAACAGTCTGCTCACCGTTGGGTCCAAATTTATATTGAACTGATGGAGAAGTCACAGATGGGCTTTTACCCGCTCCAAGGTCAGACTGATACAAATACTCACCTAGTTCTTTAGTATTCAACAGGTTCAGCATTTTGCCAGGTCTCTGAGTACCTGTGTAGAAGTCGAATGTAATGCTTGGCTCACCTGGTTTACCTTTTTTGGTAGTGATGATCACAACACCATTTGCAGCGCGCGCACCGTAAATAGAAGCCGCAGACGCATCTTTCAATACCTGCATCGACTCAATATCATTCGGGTTAAGCTGGTTCAGAGTTCCCTGAGTAGGTACTCCGTCAATGACGTAAAGTGGGCTGTTGTTGTTAATAGATCCAAAACCACGGATACGAACCATGGTACCTCCACCGGGAGAGTTATCATTTCCGACGGTTACACCGGCAGCACGTCCCTGTAGCATTTGGGTAACACTCGCAGATGGTACTGCGGTAAGCTCTTTCGGACTGATTACCGTAACAGCCCCTGTAATATCCTGTTTACGCTGAGAAGCATATCCGGTCACAACGACTTCGGTCAAGCTCTTGATATCATCGGCTAATGTAATGTCGATGACAGATTTTGCACCGATTACGATTTCTTGTTTTATATAACCAATGGATGAAAATACAAGCGCGGCATCAGCACCTTTCGCCTCGATAGAGTAACGGCCGTCTGCATCGGTAACTGTTCCTGTGTTTGTGCCTCTCAATTGCACGTTGACACCGGGGATCCCCGCTCCATCTGCGGCAGATGAGACCTTGCCGGTAACCTGTCTTTCCTGCGCGTAAGTGGTGCCGGAATATAGCACTGCCCACACCAATAGGGTTACGGAAGTCAAAAAGACTCGTAAATTTTGTTTCATACAAATAGGGAGTTAGATGGTTAAAAAAGTATTAAAAATTATCAATATAAAGTCAAATATAGAAATTGGGACGACAATAGAATATAGTGATTGGTGATATTTTTATAATTAATATTAATGTACCAACGGTTACTTAAAATTTATTCTTGGAATAGTATAACTATGCAATCGTTTGCATACTGGACCAAAACTTGAAAACAAACAATCCGATAGGACTATACGCAGCTCTGTATATTGTGAAAAATAATTGCAACTCTGAAGGCTTTTTTGTGGTTATTCAGTAATATGCTTTTTCTGCCGGAAGGCGCACACAAAACATTGCTGATATTTTGGAATACTTAAATGGCTTAGAAATCGCGGATCAGGACCTGATCGAAGTTCAGGGTGCCCGCGAGCATAATCTTAAAAATATTGATGTCAACATTCCGAGGAATAAGCTGGTTGTAGTTACCGGAATCAGCGGGAGCGGCAAATCGTCACTGGCATTTGATACGATATATGCCGAGGGCCAGCGTAGGTACATGGAAAGCTTTTCCTCGTACGCACGTGGCTTTATCGGTGAAATGGAAAGGCCCGACGTGGACAAGATCAGCGGGCTGTCGCCAGTGATTAGCATTGAACAAAAAACCACTTCCCGTAACCCGCGCTCAACGGTTGGTACGGTAACAGAGATCTACGATTTTCTACGCTTACTGTACGCAAGAGCGGGTGAAGCCTACTCCTATGTTACCGGAAGACGAATGATCAAACAGTCTCAAGATCAGATTATCAACCAGTTACAAACTCAGTTCCTGGGCCGCAAAATCGTATTGCTGGCTCCGGCTGTCAAAGGACGTAAGGGTCACTATCGCGAATTATTTGTACAAATAGCACGGCTTGGTTATACGAAAGTGCGGGTGGATGGGGAGGTACTGGATATTACCCCAAAAATGCAATTAGACCGATATAAGGTCCATGATATTGAAATTGTAATTGATCGGGTTGTTCCAAAGAAGGAAGAGGATGACGCACAGTCACGCTACCGGCTCAGTCAATCGGTTGCAACGGCCATTAAGCAGGGTAAAGGTGCGTTAATGGTGCTGGACGATAAAGGAGAAACGTTCTATTTTTCCCAAAATCTGATGGACCCGGAGTCGGGTATCAGCTACGATGATCCGGCACCCAATGCATTCTCTTTTAACTCGCCTTACGGCTGGTGCCCGACGTGCCAGGGCCTGGGTGTGATCGAGGAAATTACGGAAGATTCCATTATGCCGGATAAATCCCTCAGCATTACCCGTGGCGGCATCGCGCCCATGGGTGAATACCGGGAGGCGTGGATTTTCAAACAGCTCGAAGTACTTCTTAAACCATTTAAAATAACACTGGTTACTCCTTTGGACAAGTTTCCGGAGGACGCGATCAAGCTGGTACTGTACGGTAGCGAGGATGCTGTTCCGGTACCTTCTAAAAAATACCCTGGTACGGAATGGGAAACCAAGTTTGACGGTATCATCAACTTTTTGAAACGTCAGCAAGAATCGGGTAATGATAAAATTCAGGATTGGCTGAAAGACTTTATGGTCACCCAAACCTGTCCTGAATGTAATGGAAAGCGTCTCCGCAAGGAATCGCTCCATTTCAGAATTGACGGAAAGGACATTGCCGAACTCTCAAACAGCGATGTTCGAGAACTGGCTGACTGGCTGGTGAACCTGGAAGACAGACTGGAAGAACGCCAGCGTGTGATCGGACATGAGGTACTCAAAGAAATTCGCAAAAGAGTGGGGTTTTTATTGGATGTAGGTCTTGATTACCTGACACTTAACCGTTCACTTCGAACACTTTCGGGTGGAGAAGCACAGCGGATAAGGTTGGCGACGCAGATTGGGACACAGCTCACCGGCGTACTTTACATTATGGATGAGCCAAGCATTGGCTTGCATCAGAGAGACAATGTACGGTTGATCAACTCGCTCAAAAGCCTGCGTGACCTTGGCAACACCGTTTTGGTGGTGGAGCACGACAAGGATATGATGCTTGCTTCGGACTACATTCTGGACATTGGACCGGGAGCGGGACGTCACGGCGGTAATGTCGTGGGAGCAGGAACGCCGGAAGAATTTCTGAAAAACGGATCGTTAACAGCCGAGTATCTGAGTGGACGGCAGACCATTGAAATACCCAAAAAACGTAGAAAAGGCAATGGAAATGGCATTAGTCTGAAAGGCTGTACGGGACACAACCTTAAAAACGTAAATATGTCATTCCCGCTGGGGACGATGATTTGTGTCACGGGCGTGAGTGGAAGTGGGAAATCTTCACTGATCCACGAAACGCTCTTTCCGTTATTGAACCATCATTTTTATAAATCCAGAAGGGAGCCGCTACCTTATAAGTCCATTGAAGGATTAGAGCATATTGACAAGGTTATTGAAGTAGATCAGTCGCCGATCGGCAGGACGCCACGTTCTAACCCGGCAACTTATACCAACCTGTTTACAGACATTCGTAGCCTTTTTGCAGAACTTCCGGAAGCTAAAATCAGGGGCTACAAACCAGGACGTTTTTCTTTTAATGTCAAAGGCGGCCGTTGCGAGGATTGTGAAGGCGCTG
>NZ_JBDSFX010000040.1:0-19753 GCF_039919315.1 Dyadobacter sp.
ATACTTGTAAAGCAATTTCAGTATTAAGAAAATCAGGTGTAAGCCAATTGCAGTACTAACAAAAAAGGAGTGTAAAGTTTAATCAGGATTATCACAAAAAACTGTAAGGTAAAAACAGGACGACACACTTTGGAGAGGAATATCCAGTTCCAGCTTCCACCGCCTCTGACTGGATTATGAAAGGCTGGCAATACCTGGCTCCTTTATGGGAGCTTTTAAAACTGCTGGTTCTCAACCAGAAGTATTTACAGCTAGATGAATCCCCATTAAAAGTGCTCGATAGAGACCATAAAAATGGGATCCATCAAGGCTTCATGTGGATATATAATGCCCCCTGCGACAAGCTGACGCTGTTTGACTATCGTAAAGGCCGCGATCAAAGTGGGCCCAAGCAGATGCTGGAAGGGTACGCTGGTATCCTTCAGGTTGATGGGTACGCCGTCTACGAAAAGCTCTTTGGTAACCATCCAGATATACTTCTGGTCTACTGCATGGCCCATTCCCGCCGTCGATTTGTAGATGCTCTTAAATACGACAAGGAAAGAGCTACTTATGTGCTTGAACGTATGCAGGTACTCTACGCTCTCGAACAACAAATGCGGGATCAGCAACTGAATTGGGAACAAAAAACAAAATTAAGGCAAGAAGAGTCAGTACCGGTTCTTTTGGAATTAAAGGAGTGGATGACACAACAGCTCCCACTCGTAATCCCTAAAAGTCCACTCGGTCAGGCCATAGTCTACTCCTTACCACGCTGGGAAGGACTAAGCGCCTACGCACTTCACGGGCAAATTGAGATCGATAATAATCTCGCGGAGAACGTAATCAGGCCCCTTGCAATTGGACGAAAATCATTTTTGTTCGCTGGTTCCCACCAGGCAGCTGAAATAACAGCAGCTATGTATTCCTTTATGGCAACATGCAAAAAGAATGGTGTTGATGAACAGGAGTGGCTCAAAGATGTCTTCGAAAGAATCCAGTCACACAAACAAAAGGATCTCTACCAGTTGCTTCCAAATAACTGGATTGAGTACAGAAATCAGAAAGGTTGATCTACCTGTCAAAAAGCCAATCTACACAATGTGGGTTCGTCGGACGGATACTGTAAAACTCGAAGAATTAGCCACGAAAGTAAATACGAGAAAACAAGTATTTAGAGGGTTAAACGCTACGCATTATAGCGTATTTCAACTACGCGTAAACACGTACATGACGGTTATTAGCCTAATTTAGCCATTTTCCCAAATTTCTAACCGACTTAATAACTCAATTTTATTGGAGACACCGAGCTTCTCAAAAACGTTTTGAATGTGCTTGCTTACCGTCCGCTCGGAAATGAAAAGTTGATCTGCAATGGACTTATAGGACTTTCCTTCCCGGACTAAGCGAACAACATCCTTTTCGCGAGAGGTTAACCCGACTGTTCCTAAATTGATCTCAAAACGCTGAGCGGGTGAAATGCCACTTGCTTCCAATTGACGAACCATTTGATCGATTAAATCCAGCTTGGACATAGATACCTCTTCATCTCCACTTGCCAATTTACTTAACAGATCGTATTCCTCCCTGCTCTCCTGAATTGACCTCCTGATGAAAAGCACAGTGATTACAATGAAACCAACATTGGTAAGAAGTGCCTCTGGCACTTGATGGATGCGCATGAATGCAAAAAATGGAAGCGATGCCCAGGGGATCACCGCGAGATAAACGGCTGTCACTTCAAAGAAGCGGCGGTCCTGGATGTCCTTTTTATATTTGGCCTGAATTGATTGCTGGATGGTGTACAAAAGCACCAGAGCATATCCCGCCGGAATGATCATGCCATAGTTTATTGCTGTGTCTATATTTCCATCGAAAAGGAATTTGCCAGGAAATATGATTGCAAAAGGCAAGAGGATAAATAGAGGCACGCCATACAGTGCGTGCCAACGTAGGCGGCCAAGTTCGAACGCCTTATAGAAATAGTAAGGAAAATAAGCACCCATCAAGAACCCCATACCATAAGCAATAGCGTATTGCGCAACCAGCGGAGGGTAGTTCAAATTAGGGTCTGGAAAAAAACCGCTCGCTATGTTTTTTAGTATAAGGAAAAACAACAAGCCGACATAATACAGTCGCCGCTTATCCTTTGGATGAGATAGATAAAAAAATACTTGATACACGAACATGATTAGTTCGAGTATGATAAACACGAGCGTCACCACGTGCATATCTGTACCACCGATGCGCATTATGATAGTTCATTTCTGATGAGAAAAAGATCATATCCGAAGTTTAACTGATTATAGACGTCAAGCCCGAATTTCTTATACCAAGGCAAATTTTTCATCGTCGATGTTTCCAAATAGATCGGTCTTTTCAACCGTTCAGACTCGGAAAGAAGTTCAGACATCAACTTCTTTCCCACACCATTATTTTGCTTACCCGGTTGCACGCCGATGAACCATAAATAAAAAATCGGATGGGTTGGGTAATTCTTAGAAATCTCCTTCTCGCGATTGATTGCTCTTGAAATGTTACTAAATCCGATCCCGGTAAAAATTAGTTTTACTTCTAACCACAGCGACTTAAGGGTTGTTTTTTTGCGCTCAGGGAAGGAAACTAATGCGCAACCGCTCTTGTCATCAGATAGGTAAACCTTCCCAAACAGTCTGCACGTTTCATAAGAATACTCCATCAAGGCGCGAATTCTTTTGAGCCGCTTGTTGTCCGCAGGAATGAGATAGTTAACACTTTGATTGTCTTGAAAGGACTCTGTAAGGATATTGACAATGAGCCCTTTGTCTTCTGAAGTTGCCTCTTTCATAGCGTAAAAATTGGTGTAAATTAATATCCTATTTTTAAGAAGAGGGACTGCAAACTAAACAAATTAGGATCAAAGTAACTTGTAGTTATTGCAAATTTCTTCGAATGAATTAAGAAAAAACGAGACAGATTCATCTATTCTATTGATTTTCAGTAATATTTGTTTTGTGCAATTGGAGAATTTATTAGAAGGAATTTCTCAACACTTAGCCTTGTTGATAATTAGGCGACGGAGGTCAGGATCTTCGGCGATCCTATTGATTTCACTCTCCGCAATTCCCTCAACATCCAGTTTAATTTGCCGATAATTATGCTGAACAATGGATGAGTCTACTTTCCTTATAATGGGTAATTCAGCCTGGTGATTTTTGCCAGTAGATGCATTTTCTGCCCTTGTAAAGCGAGAGTGGAATCCCTTCAGATCTATTTTCTCCTCAGGATTGTCGGCAACGAAACCAACGAACTCCCCAGAACTAAGGGATGAAATAGTCGAGGGTGGAATTGCAGCATCAAGATGCTGCGATTTGCTCACCGAAGTGTCAGTTCTATTGATGGACAAACTCGTTCTTCCTTGAAGAATTTTGCCAAATCGTTCCGATAATTGCTTCGCCGTTTCTCCGCTTACCTGACCGCTAATTATGTTTCCAGTGATATTCATAATTACCTCAGCGTAATCCTTTCCGTAATCCTTTTTAAGCTGACTGAAAGATGAAGTGAGCAGCGCGCTGCACTTCAAACGGTCGGCCACAACGGACATGTATTTCTTCAACAGCTATGATGCTTCACTGAAAAGAGATCAACAGGCCGAGAAAATGAACCAGTCCTTCTATATGGGCAAAGACAACAACATTACACTGAAGGAGGGCTATAACCTAATGAGTGGCAGCGCAGTAAATAAAGACCTTACCAATAAAGAGGGGAAAATCTACAATGCCTGGCTTCAAATGGACTTCAAGCAAACCGACAATGCGGGAAATTTCAAGCTCAAACAGTTTCACTCCAACTATGGATTTGATCTTGAAAAAGAGCTGGCCAAACATCCGATCAAAGAGCTAAAAAATGCTCAGGACAAGTCCAGAGTGTTGGATTCTCTTCAAAAGGGAAACCGGCAATCGGTGACCTTCGTAGAAAATGGCAATGAGCAGCGCAGGTATATGGAAGCTAATCCACAATTTAAAACGCTGACGGTCTTCGATGCGAACATGCACAAAATTAATAACCGTCAGTCTCAACAGGTAACGTAGTCCAACGCACAGAAGCAAGAGCAGAAAGTCGCCCAAGACCTGACTGGTGACGATGAGAAGGATCATCACTCAGGAAAGAAGGTCAAGAAATCAAAAGGAATGGCAATCAGCCAGTAAGTCATGGATGTCGCATCTCACCTTGACCGCTTTTTTGAGGACATCAGTGTAGACGCCCGTGTGACGGTAACACATATAAGCGTCTACGCTGCTATCCTGCAAAGCCTCCGAAAAGTTGGCACAAATCGCCTTTCGATGTTTGGTTTTGAATTAATGCAGGTTGCAAAAATATCCAGTGGCAAGACCTACTATAAAGCGATACGCGAGCTAAATGAATTTGGCTACATCTGCTACCAGCCTTCATTTAAGAAAACCAGCCTAGCAAAATTTCGCTACCCAATCAGGGACTAATGTAAATCGATTAAACTTTATTGAAATGAATATCGAGGTTATCACAAAGGAGGATTTGCAAATCCTGCGTCGTGAACTGCTTGAAGATTTAAAGCAGCTGTTGGCGGGCTCCAAACAAGAGCCTAAGAAATGGCTTAGAAGCGCAGACGTCCGCAAGATGCTCAACATCTCGGCTGGCACTCTGCAAAACCTTCGGGCTAACGGGCAACTTCGGCCCAGCAAGATTGGGGGCTCATACTTCTATGCATTCCAGGACATACAATCGCTTATGCAAGCTGACACAAAACGAGCAAGATGATGAAGAGATCAATAGGAAAATTTGTAAACCGTATCCTGATTGACCAGAGGGTCAGGGTCTGGCATGTAGGGACATATCTGGCATTAGTCCTGCTTTGGGAAAAGAACCGTCAATCGAGCCCATTCCTGGTGACCAGGCGCATGATCATGCAGATGTCCCGGACCAAAAGCACTGCGACATACCACAAATATTTAAAGGAACTGGAAGTGCTAGGTTACGTCAAATACTTGCCTTCGTACCATCCCAAGGAAGGCAGCAAAATCTGGCTGATCGAATGATTGTAAATTCCGTGCAGGCTTGTATCAAACCTTGAAAGTGTTGCTTCTCCTGGCTAGCTTTCGAAAAAGTCACCACTAAAAATTACAGCTATGACTCTATTAATTAGCATCACACCTGTGATCTCTTACGGTATACTACTGCTTCTAATTGGTGTTGGAATCCGGATTTTTGTGGGAAAGCGCCGGTTCAACAGGCGTGGGTACGGCGGGGCGCAGCTATACAATAGCTATTGGTCGGCAGCTCTGATATCCACCATCGAAGGTGTCTTGATGATCATTTCTGCGCTGTCAATCGTGGGTGGGGCGCTTTTGGTATTAGTAGAGCTATTCAATCAGCATTAAAATTATATTTCAAAAATCCTTCAAGAGAACGCCTGCGGTTCGAAGCTGATTAAAGCTTCGGGCCGCAGGCGAATTTTTAAAAGTATTACCCGTCGACCAGACTTGGCGACGGGTAAGTATGACACCTAATTAAGTGATGCATGACCGCGCTGGGCAAAGTCACTGCACAAATTAAAAGCTGTTTGTGATCGTATTTGAGCAGTGCCACCTAGAACGATAGACTTCAATTTAGCTTCGTCGTCTTGAAATTTACGAACGTTCTGAAAATACCCAGTCACTGCATTATATGCCCCATATACCGTGCCCATTGTAGTTGGCAATTGCTGGGTAGGGTTTGACAAAGCATACTCATAAACATCTTCAACTATGTTAATATACTGGGTTGACAAAGCATTGACTTTTCCGTCTTTCAAATTTCGCAACACTTCCCTATTTGGAGCCATAGCGATTTCAATCAACCTTCTGAGTTGTGGATCAGTGATCGGCTTCTTTGCCCATTGATTGAATGTTTCCCCAATTTTATCACTAAACCGGCTTGCGATGCCCATGACCTTGTGAGCTGTTCTTAGCCTTTCGGTGGCGTTGCTTGTGTGCCGGATCTTGACAACGTTGGTCATGTTTTTCATTGCGGCGTTCAGCGTGTTCGCGCAAACAATCCGGACCGGCGTAAAAGCAGCGGTAATGCTTCCGCTACCATCGTGCGAAGTAGTCAGGAAGAGATACTTTTCAATCAAGTCATCATTTCCGACCTGGATGTACCCGGGTAGTTTGGCAGTGATAAAGATGCGTTCGCCTTTCCCAAGCGCGCCAGCCGTTTCGTACATAATGCCGTCCCCACCCACAATGCTATCGAAAAATATGAACGCATCACGGTTCTGAACAATTTGGTAATCCTTACCTACAATTCCAAAGACTGCCCCGTTATCAGTGCGCATGGTTGCATAATAGTTTGGTACCGGTACGTTTTGACTGTCTACACTTTGGCTGCTTAAATTTACTGCGGATAAACCGGCTTTTTGAACCTGATAGTTTAGGCCCGCATGCTCGATCGCTTCGCCACTTGTTGGGTACTGGTCCACTATTTGACCGAGCCCGTGCCATGCTTTTTCTTTTACTGAAAAGAAACTGTCTTTTTGAGTGGTTTCATTGAAATTGATGTTGTGAGCCATGATTAATGCTGTTAGAAGTTAGAAAATATTTTCTTTCTTCTTCCTCTCGCTCTTTTTTTAAATAAATGTTTGACAAAGAAAAAACGAGAAAAAAGAAAGCCCTTCTAACAGTGGCCCTCTATCAGACAAAAGGAAACGGAATAAGTGCCGGGACGCGTAGTCCCGGAGGGCTGGCGGCTCAACTTCTCAGTTTCTGTATAATAGAAAAAGCCGCCATTATGCCGTAAGCTTTTGGCGGCTTCTCTCAATCTCAGGAAGTAGGGCCACTTATTTAGCTGCCCTTTTGCCGAGTTTGTTTGTCAAGAATCAGCTTTTTGAAGCACATTGTCAAGAATACAAACTCTCTATTTTCTTCATATCCTCTCCTATTTTCTTATCAACAATTTTAGCGTAAAGTTGAGTTGTCCTGATATTTCGATGCCCTAGCATTTTAGAAACGCTTTCCATAGGAACACCATTTGTCAGTGTCACCGTGGTTGCAAATGTGTGCCTTGCCAAGTGGAAGGTTATGTTTTTGTTTACCTGACAGACATCCGCTATCTCCTTAAGATAAGAGTTCATTTTCTGATTTGAAAGTACCGGTAATAGCTGACCCTTCACAGAACATTGCGGATGATTCTCGTACTTCTTTAATATTTTGCGAGCTGCCGGCAATATTGGCACTCGGGATGCAGTCTCTGTCTTCTGTCTCTTAATTGTTATCCAAAGCTCATTTCCATGCCCTTCAATAACTTCTGAACGTTGCAGCTTGAAGACATCAACATATGACAAGCCTGTGAAGCAGCAAAACAAAAAAACGTCCCTTACTTGATCCAGTCTCGCATTATCAAACGTTTTCACCATGACTTTTTCAAGCTCGCTCTCAGTCAATGCAGACCGATCCACTTCACGTTTGGCAAACTTGAATCCATAGAATGGGTCTTTACTTAACCAACCTTTTTTTACACAGCTTAATACGATCTTCTTAAAGTTTGCAAGGTATTTCATTGTAGCATTGTGCCCACATCTGCGTTGCGTTTTAAGCCAAAACTCATATTGAGCAATGAAGTCGTAATCCAAGCTTTGAATACTCAAATCGTTCAAATTGTATTTCCATTTGATAAAACTGCGAGTATGTCCTAATGAGGTTTTGTACCTAACCAAAGTTATCTTCGAATATTCCAAACCCACCAAAGAAGCCATATCACAATTATGCTTCTTAAAAATTTCTAAAATCATTTTCTTTTGTTCAGAGTCATTAACCAACTTATTTTTAAACAATTCGGCAGTAATTGTAATGTCCGATTCGATCATTTTTCGATGAAGATCGTAAACCTTGGATTGAAGCACGTCCAAATATGAGTTTATGCTTCTTACCTCTTCTTTATTGCCCGATACTCTTCCGGCAGAAGAATTCCACTTTGTGGGTTCGCATTCCCTCTTGGTAGCGACCTCAATACGTTTTCCATCTACCGTCACCCGCATGTAGATTGGAAGTTTTCCTTTCAAATAGTTACTGCGTTTTTTCAAATAGAATAGCAGCGTGAAGCTTTTTGTCAACATAACTTTGCAATTTAAGATTGATAAAAATAAAATTGCAGCTACTTAAAATCAAGATGTTTACTCGGTGAACATGTTATCAATCAATATGTTAAACCACTTTTAGTGAGCACTTTTTTGTAATAAAATCTGCTCACCGAAACGCTCACCATTTAATTGAGAATATTTGAATGTTTTGGCATACTTTAAAAAACAAAAAAGCCCACAAATCATTGATTTACAGGCTTTTGATGCTTTTTGTAATTGATACTGGTGGAGATGCAGGGAGTCGAACCCTGGTCCAGAACAGGGAAACCCTGCGCCTTCTACATGCTTATCCTTGTTTAGATTTTCGAGCCTGACAAGGTACACGGCGGACCCGCGTCATAGCCTTAGATACTGGTGTCTCGTTGAATTTCCGTACCACTATTTCAACCAGCGCTGATTTGCGACACCCCGGAGCCCAACCATCAGCACGTAGGTTGGAGGGATGATGGCATTTGTTTAATCCTCCGGATTAAGCAGCCATGGCGTAAGTATTTTCGCCAGTTATTGTTTGAGAATATTATTTACGGGAGGTACTCTCAACTCCCGACATGCTTACACACAGACCTTCAGCCCGCTGTCAATTCCAGTCACCCCCAATTTTGCAACCGGCTTTCGGCTTTCGGCTTTCAGCCCTCGTTAAAGTTCAATCGCATGGCTAGTTACACATATTTTCAGGGTTAAGTTCAGAGATTTCGATAAAAAATCTTCATAAAACCGCTACTCTACTGATTGATAAGAAAATAGCGCACCCATGGTTCATGGTTCTACTTCTCTCCCTGACCGTTCCACTCATTCACTCATTGACTCATTCACTCATTCAAAATTAAAACTCCCACCGATAACTCAGCACCGGAATTAAGCCAAGCTGTCTTTGAGAAACAATGTCCTTCCTGAAAGTATCGTAAAATTCGAAGGCCCGATTTTTGGTACCGGAAACGTTTTGAAGGTCTATCGCTAGTGTACGGCTAAATCTTCTATTGCTTTTTTTCCAGTAAACTCGCAAATCGGGCCGGAAATAGTCTTTCATTTTTATAGAAAAGTCTGCATTAGGCTTATAGACTGTCTGCAATGCTTTCTTCGAAGCAGTTAGATCTATCGGGCTATCCCTGAAACCGCCCAGCCAAAGCACTTTTGCATTGATTCCCCAAATGCTTTGCTCGCCCGATTTAAATTCTTTCCCACCTGTAAAACTGAAGGTATGCCTTCCATCAAAACGGCTATCCCGGCGGATATTGTCCATCGCCACATAAGTTGCTTTGTATAACGATCCGGTAAGTAATAGGTAATAATAATTCGTGAGCAGTTTCTGGTAGGTAATTTCAATACCATAATTACGGCCGGTACCTTTATTGGTCAAAGGGTCATTCACACGGGTCTCCATAAGATTGATCGCGGAAAAAGTACCTGAGTAAGTCAAAACCGGTACGTCGAATTGTTCTTGCAAGTAAATCTCAGCTTTGAGGCTTGCACTTTTGACAAAATTTCGCTGGTAGCCAACTACAAAATGATGTGATCTTGACGGTCTCAAATCAGGATTGCCCATCAGATTGGTTGTGGCATAATTAGCTAAATAGAGTTGTGCCGGCTGCATTTGACTGTGCAGACCATAAGAAATACTAAGTTGGTGGCGATCATTCGGTTGCCATTTAATTGCCGCACGGGGTTCCAGGTAAGCATAAGCTTTTGGCGCGTAATCTGTCAATTTGGAGATCATGGAATGCAGTCCGATGTTCGTCGTAACCTGGGGAGATACGAAATACGTCCAGCTGGCAAAAGGCTGAATGATGTAACTTGATAATTCCGGACGGTCATAAAACGGTTCCAGATGATCTTTTTGAAATGTGGCATATGCTCCTAACCTAAGCACGCTTCTATCATTAAATCTGGTGGTGAGTACCGAACTGACGGACAACTTCTTTTTTTCCAGAAAGTCCTCCCCCATCCAATCCGGGGTAGAGTAAGTGTTAAAAACCGGCAACGCAACCCGGCTCGTTCTCAACCCGGAAACGGCGACAACAGTCCGAAGTGACGACTTACTACGCAAAGGAAAGTCGTGGGTTAAACCCACAGCTCCCATTCTGTTCTTATAGAGGATATTATACCCATCTTTTTGGAACTCCCAGGTTGCACTGTCTCCATTTGATTTAAAATCATTGCTACTTAACCCTCCCATTCCAAAAATAGAGACATTCCCAGCCTTACCTGCCGGTAAATTGAGCTTAAATGACAAATCTTGAAACCGAATGTCTTCACCTCCAAAAGTAACGCCCATTGCACCAAGAAGCCCTGTAAATGAGTAACGATAATTGACTAGAAAGGATGCTTTTGATTTTTTAGACACTGGCCCCTCCGCTGCAAAATCGAGACCTAACAGACTGGCCTGGGCGGTAAATTCCAATTTTTCATCATTACCATTGCGTAAATGCATATCCAAAATCCCGCCGGTAACATTGCCGTACTGTGCTGGAAATGCGCCTGACAAAAATTGCGAAGTGCCTAAAAGCTGGGTACTCAAAATATTCACTCCCCCACCCGTCGAAGTTGGTCGGTCGCTGAATGTACCTGCATTGGATAAATGGTTTGGGTTTACGATTTCCACTCCCTCCAGCCTCCATTGCATGCTATTCGGTGAATTTCCCCTGATTACCAAACCGTTTGCCTGATCGTTCGCTGCGGCTACGCCTGGGAATGATGTGGCAACACGGGCTGGATCCATATAGGTGGCTGCGTATCTGAGTGTTTGCTCAATGGTAATTTCCTGAATGCTGTTGAATGAAACCGGTCGTGCGGCAGTGACGGTAGCTTCGTTTAATTGCTTGCCGGATGCTAGCAACCGGATCTGCTGCACATTTTCCTTGCCCGATTCGAGCAGCAATTCTGGGACTAAAACCGTGCCGTAACCGATGTACGAAACCGTGAGCTGGTAACGTCCAACAGGAAGGTTCTCCAATCTGAATGCGCCCTGCGGATCTGTGATGGTACCTTTCTCGGCGCGATGCACTGATACAGCAGCCCCAACCAGCGGCAAACCGGTATCGGCGTCTTTGACCGTGCCGCGAATGGTAGATGTAAAACTTTGGGCTAATCCCGTGGTCGCAAAAACAATCAGGCAGAGCAGAATTCTAAGCATTGGAGAACGAGTAAAGTAATGTCCGTAAAAATAGTGCCTTCTGGTTTACTTACAATCATGCAGCAAAAGAGAATGGGCTGAGCTGGCAATAAGCCAAATTGAATACACTTTCCAATTTCAGATTTATCGTACTTTTGCCCCCGCATTAGCATACGACATATGAAAGTTGAAGATATAGAAGCATTTTTCAGGGGTTTACAGGACAATATTTGTGAGGCCATTGAGACAGCCGATGGAAGTGGTCGGTTTATAGAAGACTTGTGGGAACATCATTCAGGCGGCGGTGGAAGGACCCGACTGATTCAGAATGGCGGTGTCATTGAAAAAGGGGGCGTCAATTTTTCGAGTGTCAAAGGCGAGGTACATCCGCGGCTCAGGCAACAAATGAACCTGAACGAGGACGACGACTTTCAGTTTACGGCAACCGGCGTGTCCATCGTCATGCACCCGCATAACCCGCACGTACCGATCATACACATGAATGTGCGATACTTTGAACTGAGCAATGGTACCTGCTGGTTTGGTGGCGGCATTGACCTCACACCCCATTATGTCAATGAGGATGATGCCATCAAATTTCACAAGCATTTAAAGTCGGCTTGCAACCGGCACCACCCCGACTTTTTCACAAAGTTCAAAGAATGGGCAGACGACTATTTTTACATTCCACACCGCAAGGAGACGCGCGGCATTGGAGGAATATTTTTCGACTATCTCAAACCTGACGAACCTGGTAATGGGGAAAATTTGTCGAAAGAGGCACTTTTTGCATTTGTAAAAGAAATCGGTGAGACTTTCGCACCTGTGTATACTTCGTTTATGCGCAAACACAAGGATGATGCTTTTACAGAAAAAGAGAAACAATGGCAGTTCCTGCGCCGCGGAAGATATGTGGAGTTCAATCTGGTGTGGGACCGTGGTACTAAGTTCGGTCTGGAAACCAATGGCCGCACCGAGTCCATTCTGATGAGCTTACCGCCGCAGGCTAATTGGGAATACAATTTTCAACCGGAAGAAGGATCGGCGGAAGCGAAAACATTAAACCTGCTCCGAAAAGGAATAGTCTGGTAGCTCCCAAACGGCATCTGGCTGGTAGTACAGGTGCCCTTTCTCGATATATAAAGGCGATTCGAAGTTATTGGTATAAAGCTGCCCGGTACCCAGCCCCTGCGGCAGCGGATTGGCGAAAGTAGCGGTATACTGCGCAATCGCATTGAGACCAATGTTGGATTCCAGCGCAGAAGTGATCCACCAGTCGATTTTCAGACGGTTTGCGATCTCGATCCATTCGCTGGTGTGACCGAAACCGCCGAGTAATGTAGGTTTGAGGATGATAAATGGCGGCATCAATTTTTTCAGCAGCGCAAATTTCTCACGGTAGTCAAAAATACCGATCAGTTCCTCATCCAAAGCAACAGGTATCGGCGACGTAGCGCACAACTCAGCCATCAACTCATGCTGACCTGCTTTGATAGGCTGTTCGATCGAATGCAGTTCAAACTTGGCCAGTTCATTCAGTCTGCTATGAACGTTTTCCAGCGTAAATGCGCCGTTTGCGTCTACTCTCAATGTGATCTGTTCCTTCGAAAATTGGCTGCGGACCGTTTCCAGTATCCGACATTCTTTGTCAAAATCGATAGCACCGACTTTCATTTTCAGCGTTGTAAAACCCTGACTGAGCTTCTCCTCCACCTGTTCCAGCATGTTATCATAAGACCCCATCCAGATCAGCCCGTTCATTAAAATACCGGTAGCACCTTTTGAAAACGCATTCTTGAACGGAATGCGTTGCCCGCCATGCATAATGTCGAGCAGGGCAGTCTCAATCCCACACCGTACAGAAGGTAAATGCTGTGGTACCAGCTGATCCAGAATGATGCCTAAATTGAATGGAAAAACATCCAGGTCCAGATCATTGAATGTCTCGCAAACGTCTGCAAGCTGCGCTTCGAAATCAGGAACATCGTCGACACTGAGACCAGGGAGCGGCCCACATTCGCCGTAGCCTTCGAGGCCTGGTTTTTCAGAATCTGTTATTTTGATCAGCCATGAAGTTTTCTGTGTAAGTACCCCGCGGGAGGTACCCGCTTGCTTGCGAAAATGAAGCGTATAGGGCTTATACACAATTTTTAGAGGCATGATTTTGCGGTGTCAGATTTTTTCGGGGCACAATATTAGACAAAAATTACGTAATTATGCACCAGGTATGGAAGATCAGCAATGGATAAAAACAGCATTAACGCCATTCTCGTGGGTCTACGGTTTTATCACGAGTCTGCGGAATCTGTTCTATGATCGCGGTCTTTTTTCTTCCTCCAAAGTCCCCCAAAACGTCATTTCAGTTGGCAACCTTACCGTCGGTGGAACGGGAAAAACACCTGTCGTTGAATACCTTACCAACCTGCTCTCACCTGCCACACCGGTAGCCATATTGAGCCGGGGTTACGGACGTGACACCACGGGTTTTGTACAGGCCAATGCCACTTCCACCGCAGCCACGATCGGTGATGAACCACTTCAATATTTTACAAAGTTTGGTGCAAAAGTAATGGTTTCTGTCTGTGAAAACCGGGTAAAAGGCGCTTTGGAAATCCATCGGCTAGCTCCTGAAAGAAAGCTTCTGCTCCTCGACGATGCCTATCAGCACCGCGCCATTCGCAGGGATACTAATCTTTTGCTGAATGATTACAACCGCCCGTTTTACAAGGATCTGCCATTTCCTGCAGGCAGGTTAAGGGAAACGCGAAATGGTGCAAAAAGAGCCGACGCAATCATTGTTACCAAATGTCCGCCGTCGATGGATGCGGATGAAAAATCTCAGATCCGAACAGAAATTTGGAAACATACCAAGCCGGGTGCACCCATATTCTTCGCATTCACTGACTATGCGGCGCCGCTGAGCTACGAAGAAGTGCCTGTTTGGTTAAAGAATGTTAAAATGGTGGCAGGTATCGCCAATCCGGCCCCATTCGCTGCATATGCCGGAGGCAGGTTTAACGTTGTAGACCAGGTGATCTTCCCGGATCATCATAATTACAAAGACGGCGACTTGCAAGGACTCATTCAGAACCTAAAAAACGATACTTTTGTGGTCACAACCGAAAAGGATATGGTCAAACTAAAACCATTGGTTGAAAAATCAGGTTACGCTGCGCGGTTTGCCTATATTCCTGTTGCCGTCAATTTCGGGGATGATACGCTGCCTTTCAGCCAATGGATTACCAAACAAATTAATGGCCTACTTTAACACGGCAGAACGACAGTTTCCTCTATGAGAATTGCTTTTTATATCATACTGTGTCTTTTATGCAGCTTCTTTTTAATCGCTCCGCAGGCCACAGCCCAGGTAAGGTTACCGGGAGGTGTGCAAATGCCCGGCGGAGGCGGCGGGGGATCCAGAGGCGGCGGGGGCGGTGCGCAGGGTGGTGGAGCTATTCTGGATGATAGTACCAAGACGATCTACGGCCCGCAGACTACCTTACATTTCTTTGAAAACGATATCCTGAACAACCGCGACTCGGTGCGGTACCGGGTAGATACCAACCTCATCAACTTCCACCGCTGGACCCCGCTCGATCGGTCCTGGGGAAAACTGGTAGACCTGGGGAACACGGTAACTGCTACCAGAAACCTGTTTTTTCAACCTCGCGAGGACATTGGCACACAGCTGGGCCTCCGAGCCTACGATGCCTACGCGATCAAGCAGGACGAAGTACAATATGTTGATACACGCTCACAACATACCGAGCTGGACTTTATTTCGGGCGGGAAGAAGACGTCGCTCGGCACATTTGCCTATACCCAAAACGTACATTCACGCTTCAATTTTGGTCTTCGGGCACAAAGGCTTACCTCCAACAAGCAGTATGGATTTGTAAATACCATCAATTCAGGAGCATTACTGGGACAAAACTGGACGTTACTGATGCATACCAGCTTTTTTTCCAAAAACAAAAAGTACCTGATCCTCGCACATTACCGGCACATGAACCAGAAAGTGCGTGAGCAGGGCGGCGTCATCCCCAATGTGGGCGCGGATAGTGTGCTGGAAAAATACTCGTACGACGGTGCGGCACGGATCAGCGATGATGCCAATTCATGGGAGCGTCGCCATGTTTTCCACATTTATCAGCAGTACAGGCTTGCCAATGGCTTCCAGGTGTTCCAGCAGGCCGATTACCAAAGTGTCATCGACCGCTATACCGATCTTATCGCATCGAGGGGAATAGAAAAAGGGGTATATCCGGGTTTCAGATTTAGCAGCGATACAACCCGCCAGGACATTTATTACAAACTATTCGATAACAAGGTCGGGATCAAGGGTTTTTATTCGGGATTCAATTACAGGGCTTATGTACGGCAGCGGTTCTACGGTATGCACGCGATCAGTCAGCCCCAGAATCAAACAGGTGATGCCTCCACCACTTATCGGACGGGACTCAAATTCGATAACATTGTGGGCGCGTGGCTCGGTTATTATCTCAAAGATTCCAGTAATTACCTCACCGCCGAAGCCGATCTTAACCTGGCAAAAAACGTCGAATACAAGCTGAAAGCGGAACTGAACACCCGCTGGGGTAAAGCAGGATTTCAGAGCATTCAGACCGCGCCGGACTTAATGGTACAGCGCTATTTGAGCAATCATTTTGAATGGAGGAATAATTTTGACCCTACCAAAGTTCAGACGATATACGCCTCATTATCGCTCAAAACAAAGAAAGTTGACTTTGTTCCCGAGATCCAGATCCATCAGATCAACGACTACATTTACTACGATACCGTGGCAGTTCCCCGTCAGCTCAATTCTGGTTTCCGGTTACTGCGTGTTGGTTTCAATTCGGCGATACATTTGAAAAAATGGAATTTTACAGCCATGAGCTTCCTGACATTGAATGATAATAAAGACGTGCTGCGGGTGCCCACATTGTTTGCCAGCGGCGAGGTCAGTTATGATTTCATTTATGCCAAAGTATTGTACATCCAGATCGGGCTCTCGGCCAGATACCGCTCTTCTTACTTCGCGGATGCCTATATGCCTGTGACGCAGCAGTTTCATGTACAAAATGATGCGAAGCTGGACCAGAATTTGGTTGTGGATGGATTTGCGACGGTCCGTATCAAGCGGGTACGGTTGTTTTTCAAGATGGCCTACCTTAACCAGGGTGGGCAGTTCGGGCTTTTTCCGAAAGGCTATTACATTACTCCTAATTATCTTGGGCTGGCCAGAGCATTTTCATTTGGCGTCAATTGGCCGATGTTTGACTAATTTTTTACAACCCGTATGGCTACTTCGTTAACTACATTGGGGCTCGAACTACCGACAGATCCCCGCTGGACAGACATTGCCGCCATGCAGATCGGCGATATCCTCATTGATCATGCATACTGCGAGCAAAAAGCCGCTTCCAGCTGCATTTCCCTGATTGTACATTATCCTGAAAAATCGCAAATGGTAGAAACCCTCACCCCGATCGTGGCGGAGGAATGGGGGCATTTTCAAAGGGTTTTGAAAGAATTAAAGAAAAGAAACATTCCGCTCGGCCGCCAGCGGAAGGACGAGTATGTGGGACAGCTCATGCAACTCGTGCGAAACAAAGGCGATTACGAAGAAGCGCTTCTGGACCGGCTGCTCATATGCGGCCTGATTGAGGCCAGAAGTTGTGAACGTTTCAAATTACTCTCGGAATCGCTAGACGACGAATCGCTTCAAAAATTTTACCGCGAACTGATGATATCGGAGGCTGGCCACTACCGCACTTTTATCGAACTTGCAGAAACTTATGTACCTGAGCCGAAAGTCAGACAAAGGTGGAAAGAGTTGCTGCATGCGGAGGCAGAAATCATGAAATCACTGACGCCACGCGGCGATCGTCTTCACTAGCTCACACCAGAGAACCCTTCATACCCTATGCAATCCTTTCTGAATCTCGTTGCAAAACGTATTTTAAGTAACCACACTTCCCTCGAAAGGATCCATGTTATTGTCCCCACGCGCCGCGCGGCTTTTTTCCTGATGCAGGAACTGGCCCGGGAAACAACAGAACCCATGATGAGCCCTGTTGTGATGGCTGTCGACGACTTTGTGGAAAGCATTTGTACATTGGAAATTGAAGATCCGGTGCATTTGCTCTTTGACCTCTACGAAACATTCAGGGAAATTGACCCGGACGTTCAGTTTGAGCGGTTTATGGGCTGGGCTTCCGTTTTGCTCAGCGATCTGGACAAGATCGATCAGTACCTTGTCAAAACGGACTACCTGTTCGACTATTTGTCGGAGACGCACGCCCTCGCGCGCTGGCAGGAGAGCTTGCCTTCGGGAAAAACATTGCAAAGCGACGGCGGCTCCAAACAGTATTTCTCATTATTTGAAAATATCAAAAAAGTCTATTGGTCATTCCGAAACAGACTTTTGGAAAAAGGAATGGCCTACCGTGGCATGGCATACCGTGAACTCGCCGAAGATGAAGGTGAGCTGCTATCGAAAAAGACTGATTTTGAAAAACTCTATTTTGCCGGTTTCAATGCATTCACAGAATCCGAACGGATCATTGTAAGCTCATTGATCAAGGCCAAAAAAGCGGAGGTATTGTGGGATTCGGACAGCTATTATATGTCCGAAAATACGGGCGTGGAAGCTGGAAAAAGCCTTCGGGATTACCAGAAAAGCAAAGCATTCGGTGAATGGAACTGGACCACCGACCATTTGATGCAGACCGCCAAGAACCTGACCATTTACGGTGTACCCAATGCCACATTGCAAACCAAAGTAGCGGGGCAGCTTTACCGGAAAATGCGGGAACAGGATGATCCCGAAAACCCCATTCCGACGGCGATCGTACTGGCCGATGAAAATCTGCTGCTACCCATGCTGTATTCCCTCGACGAGGATGTGCGCGACCTGAATGTGACTATGGGACTTTCTATGCGCAATTCGCTGCTATACACATTGGTTGACAGCATTTTTGAATTGCAGCAGAATGTGGTAGAGTTCCGGAGCAAAAGTGGCAAGCTGATCAGGATACCTAAGTTTGGTCACAAATCGATCAACAAAATCCTGAACCATCCATTCATCAGGCACTATGAGCACGTTGCGCTTACCCCGCTGAGCGACGGGCAGACGATCATTCAGAAGACCGTGCGGGCCATTACGCATGACAATCAGGTGTTTCTGACTTCCGAAGATCTATTGGCACTTAGTGAAAACCATCCGTTGTTCCAAATACTATTCACACATTGGCAAAAGAACAATTCAAGGCAGGTTATTCAGTCATTTTACCAGCTGATAGAGTTGCTTCGCGAGGTTTATAAAGACTACAAAAACGCCCTGGAAACTGAGTATCTGTATCTTTTTTATACCCTCCTCAAACAATTCGAGCAAACCATTGAAGAAAAATCCGAGCTGATCACATTGCGAACGCTCCGGTCATTCATGTTTGAACTGATCCGGCAAACCCGCATTCCATTCAGCGGCGAGCCGGTGAGTAATCTGCAAATTATGGGAATGCTCGAAACACGCGCCCTGGATTTCGAGCGGATCATTATCCTGTCACTGAACGAAGGAATGCTTCCCTCTGCGAAACGCCAGAACTCACTGATCCCGTTTGATGCGGCCCAGGCAGTGGGACTTCCCACGCATCAGCATCAGGAAGCTGTGATGTCCTACCATTTTTACAGGCTTCTGCAGCGTGCGTCGGAGGTACATATGTTGTATACGAGCACCAATGACGCACCGGGCGGCGGAGAAAAAAGCCGCTTTGTGAGGCAGGTAGAGTTCGAGCTGTCACAGTACAATCCGAAGATCAGGATTGAAAATAAGACGGTCGTATTTGAGGGCCGGCAACAGGAGGAACTGGAAGAAGTCGTGCACAAAGATGAGGCTATGATCGATGCAATTCGTCACTATCTTGCCAATAAAGGGATATATCCTACCCATCTCAACGAATTTATCCGCTGCTCCATGCAATTTTACCTCAAACACATTGTTGGGGTTAAAGAAAAAGAAGAGGTTGAAGAAGAGCTTGGAATGGACAAGATCGGCACCTGGCTGCACGCTTCGCTGGAAAGGCTGGACAAAGAATTCTTCCTGAACGCAACCGACCCTTCGGAAGATCAGATCAAAAGCGTTTTGAGAGAAGAATTTGACAGTTTGTTCAAAGGTTATGTGACGGATATGGGGCTGAACAGGATCTACTATCAGATCGGGGAGCAACAGATAATGGTATTTCTCCGACATCAGATGAGCCAGCAGCCCAGAAGGCAGATCCTGGCAGCTGAACAACCATTAAGTACCAAAATCGAGCTCGTTCTCCAAGGTTCCTACACCACAGTGAAGATAGGAGGAAAAATTGACCGCATTGAACAGGCAGAAGACGGGACTTTGTATGTAATGGATTACAAAACAGGCAGTGTGGAACTGACCGGAAAACAAAAACTCGCTGACCCACAGCAACGGGAAGACGTAATCCGCAATGACCCCGACCGCAAGATGGGCTACGTACGGCAACTCTGGATGT
>NZ_JBDSFX010000041.1:0-3257 GCF_039919315.1 Dyadobacter sp.
CATAATCGGGGTTTGAAGATATTTCCAGGAAAGAGCGGCGGATCCAGTTGGTTAATAAATCGATATTCTCGCAGGCATAGCCGTCTTCATCAACGGTTTCGGGCAGCTGTTCAGAATTCTCGAATACCAGTCGGTAGTGCTCATCAAACAATAGTAATTTTTTGTTGGTTCTGCCAACATCAAAAATTAGTATAACATGTAATGGGTCCATCTTATAAACCGGTGGCTATAGTTTTTAATCCTCTTTCTTTAATGAGGTTCTCTCTAACTTTTAATTCACGGAACAAGGCAAGTGGCTGCAAAGCTCCGGCGCTACGTAAACGGGCCTCTGCAACGATGGCACGCATATCTGTTCTAAAAGCATTTTGCAGGATTTCCTGCGCAGCAGTAACATCATTATTTTCCTGTGCCGCGGCGAGTGCCTTCCGATCAACGATCAAAGACTGGGCATAAGATAACATGATAGCTTCAATTGATTGCAATAGATCTTCAAGAGGGTCCTTCACATTATGAGAGGCGTCTATCATCCAGCCCAGGTCCGTGTTATGATTCATGCCTTTCGCTTCCATGCCTTCAACCAGTTCATTAAAAATCAGGAACAACTGGTAAGGCTTGATACTGCCTACAGTAAGATCATCATCTCCATATTTAGAATCATTAAAATGGAACCCACCTAATTTTCCTTCCATCAGTAACAGGGACACTATCTGTTCTATGTTTGCGTTGGCAAGATGATGGCCAAGATCCACAAGGGTATAAGCTTTGGGCCCCAGTTTATTGGCATATAAGAGAGACTGTCCCCAATCGCCTACAGTAGTGGAGTAAAAATTAGGTTCGAAGGCTTTATATTCTACAAAAATTTTCCAATTATCCGGCAATGCCGCATATATTTCTTTCAGGCTTTCCAGCGTATTTTGAAAAGCTTTGCGGAAGTTCAGCTGACCAGGAAAACAGGATCCATCAGCCAGCCATACGGTCAATGATTCTGAGCCCAGGTCTACACCATGGCGGATCACTTCAATATTGTGATCAATCGCCTGTTGCCTGACCGCTTTATTTACATGTTGCAGGGAACCGAACTTATAGCTATGTTCCTGGCCAGGCTGATCCTGGAATGTATTTGAATTCATCGCGTCGAAGCGCAAACCAAATTGAGCGGCGAGCGCTTTTACTGAGGCAATATTCTTTGGAATATCCCAGGGAATATGAAGAGAAATAGCCCCACCGGATTGATTCAGCGAGTGGAGCAATCCAATATCCTCCATTTTCTCTTCCAGGTTTCGGGGCTCTCCGCCGCCGGAGAAACGGCCAAAGCGGGTGCCTCCTGTTCCCAGTGCCCAGCTCGGGATAGCTACCTGGAAGTCAATTAATTTCTGAATAATATCTTCAGTGTCTTTTATCTCTGATACACTGTTTTCAATCCTGCGCCGGTGCGCCGCAAGGAGGGAATCGTTGTGTGCCTGGATTTTATATTTTTCAATCTGCATAGTTAGGAATTTTAGCTATCCGCCGGCGCCAAAGGCTTTGGCGGACAAGTCCGCTGAGAGCCATTTAACCCGACAGCACGAGCGTAGTTATGAGTTTCATTTCATATAAAAAACTTCTGTTAGTGATGTGCTCACGGGAGAGTTATCGGGATTGGAATCCATGATATCTTTCATATAGGCCCACCATTTTTTCATTACGGGGTGACTCGACAATTCCTGTTGCTTTTGCGCATCGCTGACCGTTAACACTCCGAAAAGATCATTGGTATCCTCATCCAGGAAAATAGAATAATCTTCTATGCCTGCACCCTTGAGCAGTACTACCAGATCGGGCCAGATTTCGTCATGCCGTTTCTTATATTCTTCCGTTTTACCGGGGTGAAGTTTCATTTTGAAAGCAACACGCATAAGTCAATCAAGATTAAAAGTAATACTATCTTACAAATGCCATGGCAACACCCCCATCAACGTTGAGTACATTACCGGTAGATTTATTCAACAATCCACCAACAAAAGCAAAGCAGGCATTAGCGATATCGTCAGGTAAAATAACTTCGTTCAGCAGGGTTCTCTTTGCATAATATGCCGGAAGCTCTGCTACCGTTACACCGTATGCCTTGGCACGTCCTTCGGCCCAGGCGCCGGCCCATATTTTGCTATCTGAAATAACAGCATCCGGGTTCACCACGTTTACACGGATCTTGTCCGGACCCAGTTCCGCCGCATTCAGCCTGCTAAGGTGCAGCTGCGCTGCTTTAGCCGAACCATATCCTGCATTATTAGGACCAGAGACAAGCGCGTTTTTGCTAACAATATTTAATACGTCGCCGCCAATATTTTGTTTACGCATTTCTGCAACGCCAGCCTGTGTGATCATGAATTGCCCTTTAACCAGCACGTCGTATAACAGGTCCCAGTCTTTTTCTGTATGATCCTGTATGGTTTTAGAAATAGACAACCCAGCACAATTAACTACGATGTCTATTCCCCCAAATGCAAGTGCTGCCGTTTCAAATACAGTAGCGATATGTTGTGTGTCTGTAACATCCAGAATGGCACTTGTGTAAGCGTCTTTTCCAAATTGTTTTTTAAACTCGGCATCTGCAGAGAGCAGCCTGTCGGGATCATTATCATTAAGTACCACGCAGGCACCTTCCTGTACAAATCTTTTTGCAATGGCTTTGCCAATACCGCCCGCGCTCCCGGTTACCATGGCAATTTTTCCCGACAGCGCTTTAGGCTTTGGCATTCTCTGCAGTTTAGCCTCTTCCAATAACCAGTATTCTATATTAAAAGCTTCCTGCCGGGGTAATGACGTATATTCAGAAATTGCTTCCGAGCCCTTCATTACATTAATGGCATTAATATAAAACTCTGCTGCAACACGGGCAGTTTGTTTGTCTTTGGCAAAAGTGAACAGGCCAATACCCGGATATAGAATTACCACGGGGTTAGCATCACGTACTGCCGGGCTGTTTGGATGCTTGTGGGACTGGTAATATTCCAGGTACATCTTACGGTAAGCATCAAACGAAGGCAACAATTTTTCTTTGAGGCTTTTCACATCCGACAGGTCTTCTTCCGGCATCAGTTCGAGTACGAGTGGGCTTATTTTTGTGCGGAGGAAGTGATCAGGACAACTGGTACCCATAGGGGCCAGGCGTTCCAGGTCGTTGGAGTTCACATATTCTAGGGCGCGGTCATCATCTGTAAAATGGCCGATCATATGCTGGGCAGAAGAACAAAATCCGCGCAGGACGGGTGCCAGTG
>NZ_JBDSFX010000042.1:0-39651 GCF_039919315.1 Dyadobacter sp.
CGAGGATCTGCTTTTCTCTTTCAGGGCGGTAAATAATCGACTGCGACGAGCGTTTCAGATCTCCAACCTTTTTCACAAGCTCCATTCGCTCGTTCAGAACGTTCAGCAACTCGTCGTCGAGGTGGTCTATTCTATTTCTTAAATCCTGTAAATCCACAAAGAATTTTCTAAATTAAAAAGATGAGTAATTTCCGATAAGAAGGGTTTTGTTCGTGATGATAAAGACCTGCGTTTACGGATATTACTTGATGGGCGCCAAAGATAAACAATGCACTACCTATCCCGCCAATGCGAGCTCTTCAATATTCTTTTCAATTTTCAGGTTATCAATGATAAACCGCTGTCTCTCAGGTGTATTCTTACCCATAAAATAACTCAACAATTTATGGATCGATGTTTCTTTTTGCAGGATTACGGGCTCTACACGCATATCTTCACCAATGAACCGGCCAAACTCGTCGGGTGATATCTCTCCAAGGCCTTTGAAACGGGTAATTTCAGGTTTGCTACCCAATTTGTTTACTGCAATCTGCTTCTCTTCCTGGTTGTAGCAGTAAAAGGTTTCTTTTTTATTCCTGACCCTGAAAAGCGGTGTTTCCAAAACAAACAAATGTCCATTCCTCACCAGATCCGGGAAAAATTGCAGGAAGAATGTCATCAACAGCAAACGAATGTGCATACCGTCCACATCCGCATCAGTGGCGATCACGATCCGGTTAAAACGGAGGTTTTCTACTCCGTTTTCAATGTCCAATGCATGTTGAAGCAAATTGAATTCCTCATTCTCGTACACGATCTTTTTGGTTAAGCCAAAACTATTTAATGGCTTGCCTCGCAAACTGAATACAGCCTGTGTCTGGATATTTCGTGATTTTGTAATAGAACCACTGGCTGAATCTCCCTCCGTAATAAACAAAGTACTTTCGTAGCGCAACTCATTTTTGAGATCAGTCAGATGTAAACGACAGTCTCTCAATTTCTTATTATGCAAATTGGCCTTCTTCGCCCGGTCATTAGCAAGCTTTTTGATGCCAGCCAGTTCCTTGCGCTCCCTTTCTGATTGTTCGATCCTTTTTTTCAGAGCATCCCTTGATTCCGGGTGCATGTGCAGAAAATTATCAAGCCTTTCCTTAATAAAATCATTAACAAAAGTCCGTATTGTGGTACTGTTCGGGTCGGGCGTGATGGTGTTGGAGCCTAGCTTGGTTTTGGTTTGAGACTCAAAAACAGGTTCTTGCACGCGTATGGCTACGGCGGCAATGATCGATGAACGGATATCTTCCGGCGCGTAGTCCTTTCCGAAATGCTCCCTTACTGCCTTTACAACAGCTTCCCGGAAAGCAGCCAAGTGTGTTCCTCCCTGGGTTGTATACTGACCGTTAACAAAAGAATAATATTCCTCTCCGTACTGGTTGCCATGGGTCATCGCAAATTCAATGTCCTCTCCTTTCAAATGAAAAATCGGATAACGCAATGTTTCTGCGTCCGATTTGCTTTGCAGAAGATCCAGCAACCCATTGTGCGAAATATATTTCTGACCATTAAAATTGATCGTAAGCCCTGCATTCAGATAGCAGTAATTCCAGATCATATTATTCAGGTACTGCGGTATGTATTTGAAATTCTTGAAAATGGCTCCGTCAGGTTCAAATGCAATGTGTGTCCCATTGCGCTGGTTAGTCGATTCCTCACCCGATTCGTTTACAATAGCCCCTTGATGGAACTCTGCATTCTTTGTTTTTCCCTCCCGGAATGACTGTACCTTGAAATATTGCGAAAGTGCGTTTACAGCCTTCGTTCCTACTCCATTGAGTCCTACCGACTTTTGGAATGCTCCTGAATCGTATTTTCCACCGGTATTAATCTTTGAAACGCAGTCAACAACCTTACCCAAAGGAATTCCCCGGCCATAGTCCCTCACCTCTACCCTGTGTTCTGTAATTTTGATCTCAATGGTCTTTCCATTGCCCATCATATGCTCATCAATGGAGTTATCCACGATTTCCTTCACAAGCACATATATTCCATCATCAATTGACGAACCATCGCCCAGTTTCCCAATGTACATCCCTGGCCGCAACCGGATATGCTCTTTCCAGTCCAGTGACCTTATACTATCCTCGTCGTATTGAACGTTGGTACTTTCCATAATTATGAATATTCTTTTAGGCGGATTTCTTATTTTGAATATTGTATTTTAATAATTTTGACTAAATATCGTTACCCTGTTATAACTTTGCGAGATACATGGCAAATAGCCGATTAGTAGAAATTCTTTAAAAATAGGAAAAATCTAATTTACTTTGCCATCATATACACATCCAAATGTTAAACATGCTCGGATCCTAAATTCAAAAATACTAGTCTAAAACATAGTTTTAATGAATTTTCAGCATTTCAATAGTACAATAATTCTTCTTATGAACAGATTCAAATTGGCTAAAACTTATAAATCTCTACTTCCTTATTTCCTAAGTTTAATTATTTCCCTACCAGCCTTTTCACAGGTAAATGCACCCGCAGCAGCCGGCCAGGCACCCCAGGGTAACACTCAATCCGGGACACCCAGAGGTAATGCACCAGGAAATGCCCAAGGAAACCAGCCTGCAAGTCCCAATTCCGGCAACCAACAATCTGGTAATCCGCAATCGACTGATCCACAAAATACTGATAAAGCGAAGACAGCGACTGATCAGAAAGCACAGAATGCTGATGCTAACAACGATCAATCCAAAGTTAACAAAACGACATCATCCTCTCTCACACCCGAGGATCAGGAGAAAGAAGCCTTTCGCCAGAAAATTTACGGCTATTCTCTGTTTGCAGACAAAAGCCTCAGTCCAATTCCTGATTTACAAATTGCTACGCCTACTAATTATATCGTAGGTCCCGGCGACGAATTGAAAATATATCTCTACAATTATGCAGAGAGCACCCACGAAACAATCGTTAACAAGGACGGATTCATTAGCATTCCACGTGTTGGTAATGTATTTGTTTCCGGAAGGACCATTGAGGAAGTAAGAAAGATTTTAATTGACAAATTTGCCAAATTCACGCCCGGATTGATTGGTAATGGGGGCGAAACTGCCAGGACAAAGCTGATGGTAACATTAGGAGATATACGGTCTGTGAAGGTGTTTGTTACCGGTGAGGTGATCAATCCTGGGACCTATGAGGTCTCTTCATTGTCATCCGCTTTTAATGCTTTATACCAGGCGGGCGGCCCAAATGAAATTGGATCTTTCCGTGACATTCGTGTGGTTCGCCAAGGCAAAGTTATAACGCGCATTGATGTGTACGACTGGCTTGTTAATGGTAAGATTGACGGTGATATTCGTGTACAGGACAATGATAATGTCGTAGTGGGCTACTACCTAAAAAGAGCTGAAATCACAGGTATGGTAAAACGTCCTGGTATATATGAATTGAAGACGGAAGAAAAATTAGGAGATGTATTGCGTTATTCCGGAGGATTTAGTGACAGGGCCTATAGGGATCGGATTAAGGTTCAACGCATTACTTCCCGTGAAAGGAAACTCTTTGATGTTCCGCAAGACAGCTACGATGCATTTGATGTCGTTACCGGTGATTCTATTGCGGTTGGAACTATTTTAGACCGTTTCGAAAATAAAGTTACTATTGAAGGAGCGGTAATGCGCCCGGGAGATTATTCACTGGACAACAGCCCAACATTGAAAAAACTCATCGACAATGCAGATGGGTTGAGAGAAGATGCGTTTGTAGGAAGGATTAATGTGCTGAGAACCCGTACTGACCTTACGATCGAGAATATATCATTGAATTACACAGATATCATCAACAACGTGGTACCTGACCTGGTACTTACCCGACTTGACCAGATTATAGTACCGTCGAGATTTGACATGGCAGAGACTGCTTATGTGAGCGTTGAAGGTGAAGTGAACAATGTGAAAGTAGGCGAAAATGAAGGAAAATTCCCCTACACCGCCAACATGACCCTGGAAGATCTTTTGGTACAGGCTGGTGGTTTAAAAGAATCGGCCTATACATCGGAGATCGAAGTCGTGAGACGGAAAAGGGATAGCGTTGCAGGTGCCGCAAATGCTCAGATTTCGGAAGTTTTCAAGTTCAATGTGAACCGCGATCTTTCCATGAACAATAAGGCCAGCAACTTCACACTTTTCCCTTTTGATCAGGTTACAGTGCGGAAATCACCCAATTACGTAGAGCAGCAGACCGTGTTTGTAGAAGGCGAAGTACTGGTTACAGGACCTTATACGATCGTTAATAAAAATGATAAGATAAGCGATATCATTAAAAGAGCAGGCGGTCTTACTGAATTAGCCTACCCGGAAGGAGCTACACTGCTAAGAAGAACGCTGATCCAGAGCCTGGAACAGCCTACGGACTACGATGCTGCTGAGGCTACTGAAAAAAGCATCAAAAAAGGTACTATTTTAGGCGATCTGCCCAATGTTAAAGAAGAAAAGATCGGTATCGTATTGAAAAACATTCTTAAAAATCCTGGTTCTTTTGAAGATCTGGTAGTTCAGGAAGGCGACATTATCCGCATTCCTAAGAGACTTGAAACCGTACAGGTAACAGGCTCTGTGCTTTATCCTACCACCGTCAAATATGGTAAGGGACTGGCATTTACAGATTATATCTCGCAATCAGGCGGTTTCACCGTTCAATCGCTTAGAAAAAGCTCATACATTAAATATCCTAACGGTAACATTGATCGCACCAGAAGATTCCTGTTCTTCAATGTGTATCCAAAAGTGGAGCCGGGATCAGAGATATTTGTACCCGTTAGGGCTGCACCTGTATTGAATACACAGCAGACTATCTCAACTGCGACTGGCTTACTTAGCTCGGTAATGGGATTAATCGTAACAATATTGGCTTTCCGCTCACTCAATTAATATGGCCACGTCCACGCAAACCTTACAACCCATTCCAGACGACGAACTATCTCCAAAAGAAGTCGTTGAGAAAGTACTTGTGGTGAAAACCGCAATATTTCGAAACTGGAAAATGATTTTGCTCCTGCCCATCGTGGGTTTTGGAATTGGGTACGCCATGGATACCTATCTCAAAAAACCGAATACCTACGAAGCCAACGTGGTTTTTAACCTTGGAGGTGGTAGCCAGGCTTCCGGCTTGGGAGATGTGGCGGGTTTACTTGGATTAGGCAATGCGCCGGATGCGAACATTTTTACCGGTGAAAACTTTTTCTACTTCGTAAAATCACGTCCCGTACTCGAAAGGAACCTGATGAAGGAGGTTGAAATTCACGGCAAAAAAGAAATTTTCGCCAACTTTTACATCGATTCCAGCGGCATCAAGACCTCTGATTGGGAAGAAAGGCCGGATCTGCAACAATTTCATTTTCAAAATAATGATATTAAAAAGCTCGACCTGAATTCACGGATTGTGTTGAACGCGATTGTGAAAAGAGCAGCAGAGGCTACCGAAATCGCATCTTTGGACCGTAAATCGTCATTTATTGCGATTTCCACCAAAATGGAGAATGAGACATTGGCTGGTATGTGGGTTACTACCCTTCTAAAAACAGTGGAAGAGATGTACACCGAAAACCAGACTCAAAAAACCAGAAAAACGCTTCGCCTTCTTCAGCACCGTGCAGATTCCCTGGCCTCGGTACTGGGTATTGCAGAACATAAGCTGGCAAGACAGATGGATTACAGCCAGCAAATCATGTTACCTGAAGCGAAGGTTTCAGCTAACAGCATGGAGAGAAAATCTACTTTCCTGCAACAGCTTTATTACGAAGCCATGGCAAATGCAGAGAAAATGCGGGTCTCGCTGGTTCGAGAAGCCCCTCTGTTTACCGAAATCGAAGGAATTAAAGTACCTTTGGACGTAAAGTCCGAAGATAAGAGAAATGCAAAAATAGGTGCCCTGGCAGGTTTAATGATCGCCTTGATTTTCACTTATTTCCGAACAGTACTCACCCCTGTTCGTGTAGAAGAAAAGGCGTAAACAATGGCAATGGAACACACAACTACAATCAAAGCAGGCGGATCCGAGAAAGACTATTGGAAAGATCTTTGGCTTAACAGGCAACTTCTCTGGATTCTTTCCAAAAGGGACATTTCAGTACGCTACAAGCAAACTTTGCTGGGCGTGGCCTGGTCGGTACTGCGTCCTCTGGCAACCATGATCGTGATGGTCTTTGTGTTCAGTTATCTCGCCAAAATCAAAAGTGATCCCGGCGTGCCATATCCATTAATGGTATTGAGCGGCCTGACAATCTGGACATTTTTTGCCAATACATTCACCCAGATCAGTAACAGTATCCTGATCAATTCCAATCTGGTTTCCAAAGTATATTTCCCAAGACTACTGATGCCACTGAGCTCGATTGCTGTGGGATTTGTAGACTTTTTGATCACTTTTGGAATTTTTATAGTACTGACTTTATTCTTCAAGCATCCGATAAGCTGGCAGATTGTATTTCTTCCTTGCTTCATTTTACTTACATTTATTACTTCGATGGGCTTTGGCCTCTTTTTTGCAGTGTTAAATGTTCGTTTTCGTGATATCGGGCAGTTAATTCCTTTTTTAGTACAAGTGGGAATGTATGCCTGCCCGGTCGCTTACAGCAGTACGCTGGCCAAAGGTACCTGGTTCGAAAAATATTATAATTTGAATCCCCTGGTGGGCATCATTGATGGTTTTCGCTGGTGTCTTTTGGGAGATAAAGCTTATTTTAATCCACAAAGTTTGTATTCAACGGCAATAATTTCACTGGTTATTTTGATATTATCTTTGGTTTATTTCCGTAGAAAAGAAAACACTTTCGTGGACCATATCTGAAATAATTACATTTGGGCATGCCTGTAATCGTCGCTGAAAACATCAGCAAAAAATATATTATAGACCACCAACGTAAAACTGGCTCTTCCAGCCTGCGTGATATTGTTACCGATAAGGTAGACAAGTGGTTTTCCAGTAAGAAGGATACCTCCGGCTTTGCTGAAAAGGAGGAATTCTGGGCTTTACAGGATATCAACTTTAGCATTGACCAAGGCGACCGCATTGGTATCGTCGGTCATAATGGAGCTGGTAAGTCCACTCTTTTAAAGATCCTCAGCCGTATTACGGAACCTACAACCGGTCAGATCAAAATTGAGGGCCGCATTGCCAGTTTACTGGAAGTAGGTACGGGCTTTCACCCTGAACTTACAGGTCGTGAAAATATTTTCCTCAATGGTGCCATTCTCGGCATGTCGAAAAGTGAGATCAGGCAGTCATTTGATGCTATCGTCGATTTTGCAGGTGTTGAAAAATTCCTGGATACACCCGTTAAAAGATATTCTTCAGGTATGTACGTGAGGTTGGGTTTTGCGATCGCCGCTCACCTTAACCCAGAAATTCTGATCGTGGACGAAGTTTTGGCAGTGGGAGATACAGAGTTTCAGAAAAAATGTCTCGGCAAGATGCGTGATGTATCCGAAAGCGGCAGAACCTTGATCTTTGTAAGCCATAACCTTACTGCCATACAGGCGCTTTGCAACAAATCATTCTATTTCGAAAAAGGAAGATTGATCGATCAGGGGGAAACGACGCATATCGTCACCAACTACCTGAGCAAAGTATCTCATAAATCCCTTGAAAAGCACTGGGACAATATCGAAAATGCTCCCGGCAATGATCAGGTGCGTGTCAAACGGTTCAAGCTTTTCCCTGAATACCAGGATGATCTGAACCATATCGACGTTCGCACGCCTATCAATTTCCAATTTGAATTCTGGAATCTTGTGGAAGGTGCTACGCTTAATTTAAGCATGCACTTATATACTTTCACCGGTGAATGTATCTTCAATGTCGGAACTCAGGCTGAAACATTTTCTAAAGGACTGGTAAGTGGTACCTGCGAAATACCCGGTCACTTCCTGAACGACGGCTCTTATGTCGTTTCCATGATGATCGTAAAAGATACCAGCACGGTGCTTTACAATATGGAAGAGGCCCTCGTATTTGATATCGAAGATTACCGTGAAAATGTTACCTGGTATGGCAAATGGCCCGGATATATTCGCCCACAACTTAATTTTTCCATTCGCCAAACTGAACACGTAGTGAATGATTAACGTCACTAAAACTTTTCTACCAGATCAGGAACAATATCTGCAATACGTCCGGGAAATTTGGGAACGCGGATATCTTACCAATAACGGGCCGGTTTTACAACAACTTGAAGCAGCGCTTAAAGATTACCTGAAAGTCGATCATTTGTACTTTTGCGGAAATGGCACCATTGTGCTGCAAATCGCAATCAAAGCACTGGAAATTACCGGAGAAGTTATCACCACACCGTTTTCCTACGTTGCCACATCCAATGCAATTTTATGGGAAAATTGTACACCCATTTTTGTCGATATTGATCCGAAAACTTTCAATATTGATCCTGCTCTGATCGAGGCATCGATTACACCTTCCACTACTGCGATATTGGCTACCCATGTTTACGGTAATCCTTGCGACGTGGAAGCAATCGAGGTGATTGCTAAGAAACACAATTTAAAAATCATTTACGACGCCGCACATGCTTTCGGCGTAACATATAAAGGACGCTCACTGCTGTCCTATGGAGACCTGAGTACGTGTAGTTTCCACGCTACCAAGGTTTTTCACACCATTGAAGGAGGGGCGTTAATTTCCAATCATCCTGAACTGGACAAAAAACTGCATTTATTACGCGCATTTGGTCATCAAGGCGACGAGCTTTATTTGTATGCAGGAATTAATGGTAAAAACTCCGAATTTCATGCGGCTATGGGGTTAGTCGTTCTTCCGCATGTACAGGACATTATCGCCGCCAGGAAAGAAGTATTCGCTGCCTACGACAGTCTGTTAAACTGGGATTTGCTTTACAAACCTGTGATCAATCCTGAAATTGAATATAATTACGCTTACTATCCGGTTGTCTTTCCATCCGAGGAAGTGATGTTCAGGGTTATGGAAGCGTTACGGGAAGAGGACATTATCCCACGCCGCTATTTCTACCCGTCACTGAATACCCTTTCCTTCATGCCACGGCAAATTGCTTGTCCTGTTTCGGAAAATATCTCAGTAAGAGTGTTAAGTTTGCCATTATATGTTGGCCTGCCCTATGAGGATATAGCGCGTATTTCCAGCATCATCAACGGTCACTTATCACCATAACCCTATGGTTTTTCTTTATTGGATAACCTTTTTCCTGTTTCTCTACGGTATCAGTTTTGTTGCTAAAAGAATAGCTCAACCTTCGCTTACCGAATGGATCATTACTTGCTTTGTTCTTTTCGTAGGCAGCATTATTCCAACTGGTTTTGTGCTCTCGGCGTTGGATCTTACAGCCAATGTTTTTGCCTGGATTATAGGTAATTACATTGCACTCGCTTTACATTTCGCTATCTGGTCCTTTTTAATCCGCAATAAAGAGAGTTATTCGATCAGAAGTATCATTGCCAATCGCGGAGCTTCATTCAGGTTATGGTTCGGGGAGCTTTCACCCTATCTGAAAACGATTTTCGCATTCATGTTTGGTACACTCGCTATCATTGCGGTTACCAACCTGATTCTGGTCCTCTTTACTGTTCCAAATGAATGGGATAGCATGACCGGCCATTTAAACCGTGCCATCAGATACATCCAGCGGGGAACAATGGAGCACTTCGGAGGCACCAATTGGAGCATGGATACCTATCCGAAGAGTCTCACTACGATACATATCTATTCCTACCTGATCAGCGGGGACGTCGAGAATGCATTTAAACTCATTCACCAGATGGCCTACTACGTGACGCTGGTGTCCGTTTTTGGCATTACACAAAGAATCGGGCGGAACCTGTCGGCCAGTTTTTTCTGCGCCTTGGCATACAGCGTGTTCCTCGATTTCCTGATGCAGGCTGTTACTACGGAAACGGACATCGTGCTGACAGCCTACCTCGGATGCCTGCTGTATTTCCTTTTCACCTATTACACCAATCGCGACAGCCGCTACCTCTACCTCACAGGGATCACATTTGCGATCGTAACAGGGCATAAGGCAACTTTCGCATTACTAATGCCCTCGGTGTTCGTGATCATGATTTATACCGTGTTCCTGGCGCCCGGTTTTAAAGTGTTTCTTGAAAGGACGTTGAGGCTGGGACTCGCGATATCGTTTTTTGCATTGATTTACACCGTACCCACGGGCTATATCCGAAATATCCAGGTATTCGGCCACCCTATCGGCCCTGCAACTGCTCGGTACCACCAGTCGTACGAGCGGGCTGGCGGTGCAGCAAACCTTTTTGAGCAGGGCAGCCGCAACGTGATCCGGTATACCTACGATTTCTGGAACCTCGACGGCATAAGAAACGCCCAATGGGGTTACGACCTGAATACCGCCATCCGGAAACCATTGGTGATTCTGGAGGATAAACTGCATATGCGCCTCGACGAAGAGACCGACTTCACTATCGTTCCATTCTCCTTCCAGCGGGGATTCTATTACTACAATGCGAACCCTTACTGGGGCGTATTCGGTTTTGCATTGATCCTACCGCTGATGTTGCTGGTACTGATACGGATTTTCAGGTCACGCGTGCATTTTTTCCTTGTGATTGCTTTCTGTCTTAACCTCGCCGCGATTTCTTACTCAGCAGCATACGATCCTTTCAAAGGCCGGTATTTTATGGAAGCAGGCATTTTCGGCGTGCTTTTCCTGCTACTGCTTTTCTCCAATCACCGCCTATCGATCATCAAGCCGCGCAGGAATGTGTGGAAAGGCTATATTATGGTGGTCGTGGGGCTGGCCTGCATTTCGGGAATAATGGCTGTTTACCTCAACATCCGCTGCCTGCCGTTCGCGTCATACGGAGTGGAGTCCGCATTCAAGATGGACCGTATCCCTTACCAAACATTTGCGAGACCCGATGTTACAAAGGCCTACATGCGTTTCGATTCTATTGTTCCAGAGAATGCTACCGTGGCGCTCGCGACGGTGAACAGTGATTTCGAGTACCCGCTTTACGGCAAAGACCTGACCCGTAGATTAATCTCTATTAATCCGTTCGAAGAAGGCCTGCGCCCGATCCCGAAAGACGCCGATTATCTTTTCTACGCCCGCAAGATCGTGAACGACACCAGCAAAATCCGCGCATTGCCCACCGACATCCGGTTGGGATCTGACACGACCCTTTATCGCCGTATGTTTTTGAGCGAGAAAGGCGAAGATTATTATCTGAGAAAACTCAAATAGCCCAAGCCATGACCATTGCAATCATGCAGCCCTATATTTTTCCATATATAGGCTATTTCCAACTGATCAATGCGGTTGATAAGTTTATCATTTACGATGATGTAAATTACATTAACAAAGGCTGGATCAACAGGAACAACATCCTGGTTTCAGGTCAGGCGCACCTTTTTACAATTCCGCTGAAAGACGCCAGCCAGAATAAGCTGATCAATGAAGTGGCGCTTTCGAGGAATGATCCGTGGCAGAAAAAGTTCTTGAAAACCATTCAGCAGTCCTACCAGAAAGCGCCCTATTTTCAAAAGGTTTTTGTTCTGATTGAAGAAATTGTAAATTTAGATGTTCAAACCGTTTACGAACTTACCTTGAATGCGCTGATTAAAACAAGTGCGTTTATGGAAATTAAAACGGAAATTGTCCCATCTTCATCAATATACAACAATACTAACCTGAAAGGACCGGAGAGAATTCTGGATATCTGTAAGCAAGAGAACGCCAGCCATTACATCAATCCGATTGGAGGAATGGAATTGTACGATAAATCCAAATTTGAAAAAGAGGGAATAAGACTTGACTTTATTAAAAGTGTTTCGAGCCCCTATATTCAATTCAAAAATGCTTTCGTACCTTGGCTGTCAGTTATAGATGTCCTGATGTTCAATAGTCCCGATGAAATCAGGAAGCAATTAGAGGCTTACGAACTAATTTAGGAATGGCGAAGATTATCGTTTTTGGAGTACTTGATACAGCAGAATTAGCACATTACTATCTAACTCATGACTCGGAGCATGAGGTTGCTGCTTTCACAATCAATCGCCAATATTTAGAGCACGATTCTTTTAAAGGAGTGCCTGTTGTTGCTTTTGAAGATGTGGAGACTATTTTTCCGCCCTCCGAATATTCATTTTTCGCACCTATGACCGGTCGTAACATGAACAGGAACAGGGAAGGCATCTACAATGAGGCCAAAGCGAAAGGCTATCAGTTTATTTCTTATATCAGTTCCAAGGCTACGATCTTCGATAAAAGTGTAATCGGTGACAACTGCTTTATACTGGAAGATAACACTATTCAGCCGTTTACGACGGTTGGGAACAATGTGGTCATGTGGAGCGGTAATCATATCGGCCATCATGGACAGATCAAAGACCATGTATTCTTCACCTCTCACGTGGTACTTTCCGGTCACTGCGTAGTCGAATCCTATTCATTTTTTGGGGTTAACAGTACGATCCGGGATTATACGCCGATCGCGCAGGGAACTTTGGTAGGTATGGCTTCGGCGATCACCCGAGAAACTGAGGAATGGGGCATTTATATCGGAAATCCAGCAAAAAAGGTCCCCGGTAAAAAGAGTTTTGAAGCTTACTGATACGTTGGTATCCGTGTGAAGATTGGTAATCGGAGAAATCCGAAGTTTGGAGATAGCAATTTACTTGGTTAATGGAGCAGAAGAAAATACTATTTGTAAGTCACGATGCAAACAGGGCTGGTAGTCAGTTACTGTTGCTGCAGCTGCTACGGTTGTTGAAAGATCGGGGCGTGCCGATGCATCTGTTGCTTTGCAGTGGTGGAGAACTGGAACAGGAATTTGAGGAGGTGGTCAGCATTACCCGTCTGTATCAAAACGACAAAGTGTCTCCCACCCCATTCACAGGGAAATTGCTCAAAAAAGTCAATCTGTATAAATTATACGAAGAGAGGTCCGTTCAGCGCATCAACGATAGAATTGCCACGGAGCTCGAACATCATAACATTGGACTAGTATTCATCAATTCCATTGCCAATTCCGGCGTTTACTACGAGTTCCTTACATTTCTGCATCATTTACCGCTGGTATTGTTTGTGCATGAGCTGGGTATGTCGGTAAAGATATATACGCACGAAAAACATCTGAATTACCTGTTAAAGAAAACAGATCACCTGATTGCAGTATCTCATGCCGTAGCCAACTACTACGTCAAGAAATACAGTTTCCCCGAAAAACATGTCAGCACATTCACGCTGATCGACCATGAGCACATTGATCAAAAACTCAAATCGATCCAGCACGATCTGCTTGAAAAAACATACCGCATTCCACAGGATGCCATTGTCGTAGGAGGTTGCGGAAATGCCGAATGGCGAAAAGGAAACGACATTTTCAACTGGATCGCTAAAAGGGTAATTCACAAAACCACGCCACTACCCGTATACTTTGTATGGGTAGGTGCGGGACCGCAGCATGAGATATACGAACTGATTGAAAGCGATATAAGGCTGATGGGCCTAAGCGATAGGATCATATTGGTTCCTCCAACTCCCCACGCGCTGGACTACATCAACCGCTTCGACATACTATTGCTCAGCTCACGGGAAGATCCATATCCCCTGGTTGTGATGGAGGCAGCTTTGCAGGAAATTCCGGTAGTATGTTTCGAAGATGCCGGCGGCGCTCCCGAACTGATCGAATCCGATGCCGGCTTTGTGGTACCATATATGGATATATCCGCAGCTTCGGAAGCCATCATTCAACTGGTACTGGATCCGTCCATGAGAGATTCTATGGGTCAGAACGGCCGTAAGAAAGTATTGGAAAGGCACAATACGGACAAAAGTGTGGCGAGGATCGAAGCCATCATTCAAAAGTATTTACCTTTACAGGTTTCGGAACAGCAAAATCAATGACGATTGCCTTTACTATTTGCTCAATCAACTACTTAGCGCAGGCCAGGACACTGGGAGATTCACTCAAATCCACCAATCCGGATGTGCTTTTTTTTATAGGCCTGGTTGACGCGCTGAATGGTGTAGAATTTGAAGATTCTTACGCTCCTACCTATCCGATGATCGAAATCGATAAGATCGACATCAGGGATTTTCAGGAAATGTGTGACCGGTATAATATTACCGAGCTGAACACGGCCGTCAAACCGTTTTACTTCACTTACTTTTTCAAACATTATCCGGAAGCAAAAAATGTGATCTATTTTGATCCGGATATCATTGTTTTTCAGCCATTAACCGAGCTTCTGCATTCATTATCGAAGCATAATGCCGTCCTGACGCCACATATCAATACCCCGATTGAAGATCAATTGAAACCAAACGAGTTACACCATTTGAATACCGGTGTTTATAACCTTGGTTTCGTAGCATTCAGCCGGAGCGAAGCAAATTCACAGTTTATCAGCTGGTGGGAAGAGAAATTAAGATATGAATGTCTGATAGACCTTTGCAATGGACTTTTTGTTGATCAGAATTGGATGAATTTTTTGCCGGTTTTTGTGCAAAATACACATTTGGAAAGAAATCCCGGGTACAATGCTGCCTACTGGAATTTACATGAGCGTACCTTCAAAAAAGAAGACGATACCTACTATGTGAATGGTACCGACCCGCTGATATTCTTTCATTATAGCGGCTACGATCCTGCCAAGCCTGAAATACTGTCGAAGTACCAGGACCGTTTTGAACTGGAAAAACGAAAAGATCTTACTGAGTTGTTTGACCTTTACCGAAACAACCTTCTCACCAACGGTAACGCCTATTACCGAAAATTCCCCTGTGCTTACATCAAACCTACCCCTTTACGTCGTTATCAGCGGGTAAGAAAGTTTTTGAAAACGCCAATCCATTATGTGATTGGTCAGCTTGAAACGATCTGATGAAAGAACTGGTAACCGTAGTCATTCCGATATTGAACCCGCAGATTAACCCTACGGAGGAAATGATGCTACACCATTGCCTGGAAACGCTGCATAAGTATCCCTTGATTTTTATTGCCGGCGAGGGAGCGGATCTTTCTATTGTCCGGGAACACAATGAGAACATTGACGTCATTTATTTCCCCAATAAATATTTCCGGTCGAGGAAAGACTTCGCCAGCCTGCTGTTGATGGAGGATTTTTATGACCGGTTTAACTGGTGCGATTTCCTGCTGGTGCATGAGCTGAATAGTTGGGTGATCAAAGACGAACTGTATTACTGGTGCAAGCAAGGATATGATTATCTGAAATCCGGACCCGTTTATGATTCGGTTACGCAAGGTAAAGACAATGTTATTTCCAGGACGTTAGGACTGAATGACGACGAAAAACGATTATTCGGAAATGGTTATGACGATAATGGCATTTACCTTTGTCGCATTGAGCGCATGACCAAAACGCTGAAAGCAAAGAATAAAGAGGCTTATGCGTATCGTCATGATGAAAAATTGCCCAGTGCCGATTCGGTTTTCTGGGACATTGAGGCTAATCGTTTCTGGCCCCACTTGCGAAAACCGACTATTACCGTGAGAAATTATTTCGCTCAGAATGCTGTAAATCTCAACGAAAACAAAACATTACCTTTTGCAATAACAGGCATATCGCGGGCAAACATTCAAAATTTGCCTTATTTCAAACCAATGCCGGAGGCAGATTAATCGTACATGAATATTATATATACAGTTTGTAACCGGACAAACCTGAACCACGCGCTGGTTCTGGTAGAATCTGCGTTACGCCACCAGCCCAATGATACTTTTTACCTTTGCTGGGTTGACACACTACCATTAAAGGATCTTCCATCTCACATTAAATTGCTAACAGTCGCGGAATCGAACATTCCGCATTTTAAAGGCATGGAGGCGCAATATTATCATTTTGAATTGCTTCCAGCTAGTCGTCCATGGTTTGGCCTGGAAATACTACGGAGGAACCCGGAATGCGAACGTATCACTTTCCTAGCGCCCACAGTTTTGCTGACCAAGTCGATTGAAGAAGTTGCGGGTACCAATTCCGATGTCGTCTTAACTCCCAACATTAATAAGCCGCTTGCTTCGTCGACTATTTTGGATGATAAAAGGATTCTTAATATAGGTATGTTCCATTCGGGAAGCTGGATTTTGAAGCCGGGACCATTAACCATTCAGACATTGCAATGGTGGGCCGACCGAACAGTGGACCGGGCTAAATTTGATCTTTGCAATGGCATGAACACGGATCAGCTTTGGTTGAACTATGTGCCGGTTTGGGTACCCGATACAGTTCAGGTCAGCAATCCGGGCTGGCATTATGGACTTCATGCAGTATTGAACAGAAATTTAGTATCGACGAAAGAGGGCTTTTCGGTTGATACTCAACCATTAATCTCAGTCGACTTTGCCGGACTAGATCACTTCGATCCTGTTTGGTCAGATCATGCGGCCCTATTATCAAAGAATGCTGCACTCAGGGAATTGTACTCAGATTACAAAAAGTCTGTGAAAAAGACACCTGTTCTCGTACAGAATGACGGCATACCTGGTTATGGAAAACCGGCAGATATTAAGAAAAACAGGATTTCAAGAAATAAGCTTGCGGGTAAGTTAAAAGCCTTAACCGTCTATATCGATCAGTTTTAATTTACAGTGGAATCAGGATTCTATGCATTTCCTTGAACAAAGCACGCAGGACCTGCGGAATTTTATATCAGGCTTAAAAACCATCACACACGCAGCCGGGGCTTCCAAATACCCCAAGCTCACTGTCATCACGCCATCTTATAATCAGGCGGCCTACCTTGAACGCACTATACTGAGCGTTTTAAATCAAAACTACCCCAACCTGGAATACATGATCGTGGACGGCGGTTCAACGGATGCAAGTGTTGAGGTAATCAAAAAATACGAAAAACACATTTCCTGGTGGGTCTCGGAGAAGGACCGTGGGCAGGTTCATGCCATCAATAAGGCCCTCGAACGCGCAACAGGAGACTACATTACTTTCCAAAATTCGGACGATGTATATTTCCCGGGCACATTCGATCGTTTTGGAGAGGCAGCTTTAAAATACCAGTCCGACATTCTGTACGGGGATCTTTACATGATCACCACCGATGACGAGGTGACCGAGATACTCAAAACAACCTCTTACAGTTTCAGCTGTCAGATTTTGGAGGGTATGCAAATTCATAATCAGTCCTTATTTTTTAAACGCAAGTTGGTCCAGCAATACGGAACATTTGACGAAAGCTACCGGTTTGCCTTCGATTATGAGTTTATCACAAGATATACCGCTCATGCAACTACCTCAATCCGCAAGATAGACGGGCTTGGTGGAGCACTGCGGGTGCATGCCGACGCCAAGTCTTCGACCATTGCATCGGTGGGGAAAGAGGAACATTCGAAAATACAAAAATTGTACATTTCAACGAACAGTTCCCCTGCTCTCAACAAAATGAGGTATCTTTGGTGCCGGATTCGTAAAATATCCTATTTCGTCCTGCGGTTGGATATAAAATACATTAGTTTCAGATTATCCAGATGAATTGGAGTTTACTTAATGTAGCCACAAATTTTAACTTTCTCAGGTATTCAGTGGGCATCGCGATGATGTTCAACGGATTCCCTCTGATATTTTTTATCAGGGATACCCTGGGAGTAGGCCCAGCCAGCAGTGTTTTTACCGCGATTTTCTTTTCATTAGCACTTGTGCTAATGGTACCGCCAACCATTTTCAAGCGGCTATACAAGCCCAATGTCATTCTCCTCAATCTGGGATTAGGTTTCCTGTTGCTGACATTGTATTATTTCTTTTTCATGAATTCAGTGGGCAAATCAGTGGCTGACATTGGAAACTTTGTCTTCACTTTCGGCTTCATAGCGCTGCTGCTTCACATTCCCAATGATGTGAAGGATACCCTGATTATGGTATTATTTCTCTTCTCATTTTTTACGAACATTACATTAGTATACTCACTCCTCACCGATCCTAACTGGACGCCGGGGATGCGTGCGGCCGTAAGTTTTGCAAACGAAGGGGCGCAACCCGGAGGGAATCCGCACATTACAGCTCGGAATGGGATCATTTGTATGGTATCCGCAGTTGTAATGCTCAGTAGGACGCCGGGTATTTTGACAAAAATATTTCTCTTCTTCTCTATTCTTTTTGGATTGGGCGTGCTTGTACTTTCTCTTGCGAAATCCAGCTATCTCGGTGTCGGCATCATGATCGGCGCATACTTTATTTTTCAGTTTAAGTTTTCCAATATCACATCGGCGATCCGGAATGCATTTAAATTCCGCAATATGCTGTTTATCATATTGATACTGGTCGGGGTAAACTATTTTCTTAGTAAGTACGGCGACATATTGAACTTGTTGCTAGGTTATTGGGATGTTTTTGAAAACCGGATTATGGACGTAATTTTTACCTCCACAGGGGTAAAACTCTCGGATACCGCCGATGTCGATGCCTCCGCAATGGGCCGCGTAAGTGGTTTTGGCGAGTTTTTGGAAACCTTATTCTCCTGGGAAGTATTCCTTGGCAGAGGTTATAAAGACGAATACCTGGATGTTCCTATTCTGGAATCATGGGTCAATCACGGGATATTCGGATTTGTGTTTTTTGCGAGTTTCAACTTCTTCCTGTTCATTTATGCAATCAGGGAAGTGAAACGATACACCAATCCGCTAACTACATTCCTTGCTTATTTCTTCCTGTCCATGATGGTTTTGCTCGTGACTGGCGGAAGACCATACGATATCGCTTTCTGGTTCCCCTATTCCGTGATGATCCGCTTCCTGGGCATCAGGTACCTGGATAACATCAGAAAACCTGTTCCTAATAGTACGTTGACAACCGTAACGTCTTAAATATAGCCTTCCTGATCTTAACTTACACCTGGATCCGGGAGTCCTAACCAAACGCATGAAAGACCGAGTTGAACAATTGGATGGATTAAGGGGCATTTTTGCAGTTCTCGTTATCGCCCACCATCATAATGCATTTAAAGAGTCGGTCTTTTACAACAACTTCTTTGTCATCAATGCGAGTCTTTTCGTCGACTTCTTTTTCGTTCTGAGCGGCTTTGTCATCGCGTTGAATTACATCAACCGCATTCATACTCCCCGGGATTTTTTCGCTTTTCTAAAAAAACGGTTCATTCGTTTGTATCCCCTTCTATTTTACACTGAAATCGTTTTTGTGATCGCCAATTTACTGGGAGAGCAAAGTCCGATGAAGAATGTCGGAAATATGGGGCTGAGCTATTACTTTTTCACCACTTTTGATACGCTTACCTTCATGGGTTCCAGCACTGTTTTTGGAGCGTGGATCAGCAATAATTATCCTTCCTGGTCTATTTCTGCGGAAATGATCTCTTACCTGGTTTTTGGACTGGTATTACTGCTGCTTTCACGGTTCAAATATTTTGCATTTTTCTTAATCACAATACTTTCCGCAGTTTTCATCTTTTCAAGGGGCGAGTACCTTTTGGCTTATGACTATGGCTTTGTCCGTGCGCTTCTCAGCTTTTGTTTAGGAATATTTACACATCTTTTGCTCAGCAAAAAAAGCTATCGTCTTTCCGCCTTTGAAATTCCCTTTTTGCTGTTTCTCGTGCTATCCATGTATTGCGTCCACCATTGGAACCTGAATCTCTGGAAACTGATTTTCCCATTCATTTTCGCAATAGGTATCGTTATTTTCAGCAGCTCAACAGGCATAGTAACCCAGCTTCTTTCAAGCAAACCTTTTCAATATCTCGGCAAGATATCTTATTCCATTTATCTGAACCACGCCATCGTCCTGATTTTCGTCAATGTCGTTCTTTTCCGTGCGTTGAAGTCTCCGGAAAATGAGTGGATGTTCGGCCTTTCGCTGGCATCGTCCATTGCCCTCACGATCCTGTACTCGCATTTCACATACGAATGGGTGGAAATGCGGTTTGGTAAATTTCTAAAAGCCAGACTGAACTAACATTCCACGTATCCGGCATAGTCTTTATCCGTTTAAATTCATCAATCAACGGCAACCTTTCCTCGGTGAGGTTGGTTATTATTTAAACAGATATTCGAAATCATGGCAACATTCGCAGAACTTATCAACAGCAACAAACCCGTCCTGGTGGACTTTTCAGCGGAATGGTGCGGCCCCTGTAAAATGATGAAACCCATTTTGGAACAGGTGAAGGCTGATCTGGGCGATAGCGCAACTATTATCAAAGTAGATGTTGATAAGAACAAATCTGCCGCCAATGCGTACAAAATTCAGGGTGTGCCGACTTTGATCGTTTTCAAACATGGAAAACCAATGTGGCGGCAATCCGGAGTGGTACAAGCCGACCAATTGAAATCTGTCATTAAGAAGTATATCTAAAAGTTCGCGAAGCAATTTTTAACAATAATGACCCGAAACAACAGTCTGGAAGTACTTAGTAACATTGATTTTACCATCAGACAGCCTGACCAAGGTAGTTATGAGCAATACAAATTTGTAAACTGCGCTTTCTCAGACCTTTCAGGAATTGATTTCATCGATTGCATTTTCCAGGACTGCCATATGAGCAATGTGAATGTTAAAAATTGCAAGATTTCGGATATTGCATTTATCAACTGCAAGCTGACAGGCGCCAACTTTTTCGAAAGTAAGGAGTTTGCCTTCGCCGCAAGTTTTGAAAGCTGCATTCTGGATTATGCTATTTTTGACAGGAAAAAACTGAATAAATCAGCATTCAACAACTGTAAAATTCACGGCGCCGACTTCACCCAGGCTGATCTCTCCAAATGCAAGGTGCATAATTGCGACTTCTGGGATGCCGTGTTTTATAACACCAATCTGGCAGGGGTTGATTTCAGTACCAGCAAAAACTTCACCATTGATCCTACCGCTAACAGTATCAGGAAAGCCAAATTTCTTTCCTCCGATCTCGCAGGTCTTCTGACTAAATTTGACATAATTATCAAATAGCCCTTTGTCTGCCTGACGTTTTTTTGTTTCTTGGCGGAATTAAATTTTATAAACGGGATCATGTCAATTCAACTATTCGCAGAACGGGTTTTTACAGGTACAAAAGTTCTTGAAAATCAACTAATAACGATTCAGAATGGTAAAATTGCCGGACTGGAGAGTGCCAAACCTGATCCCGGAATTACAAAAGTTGCGAACCTGGCTCCCGGCCTTTTCGATAGTCACGTGAACGGTGGTGAAAAATATCATTTCACCGATAGGGCCGACGAAGAGACCATTGACGACATATACCAGGCCAGCCTGAATACCGGCACTGCCTACGTATTACCTACCCTGATCACTTCTCCCCAGGATAATATTTTAAAAGGCATTGAGGCCACCCGAAGTTATATTTCCAAAAATCCTGCATCCGGAGTTCTGGGAATGCATTTGGAAGGCCCGTTTCTAAACCCGATCAAACGCGGCGCTCACCTTTCGGAATATGTGAGAAAACCAACAAACGAAGAACTTGCAGAGATCATCAAATACGGAAAAGATGTGATCAGGCTGATCACGATCGCGCCGGAAATGTTCACCGACGACCAGCTCGCAATGTTGCTGGAATCAGGTATTACCGTTTCCGCAGGTCATTCCAATGCTACCTATGAAGAGGCTAGTAATGCATTTGCAAAAGGAATTCAGTTGGTCACCCATTTATACAATGCCATGTCAGCTTTCGGACACAGGCAGCCAGGTCTCGTAGGCGCTACTTTTGATACAGAATCGGTGTATGCGCCAATTATTATCGACGGTGTGCATTGCGATTTCGCAGCGGCGAGTGTTGCTTACAAGATCAAAAAAGACAAGCTGTTCCTAATTTCAGACGCCTTGTTTCTGGGTGAAAAAGTAACGCAATTCAAATGGGGCGAGTTTGATGCTTATCTCGAAAACGGTCGCTATACCAATTCAGACGGGAATTTGGCGGGGGCAACGATCTCGCTGGGAGATGCAGTTCGAAACGCCGTTCAGCAAGTTGGCATACCGTTGCAGGAAGCAATCGAAATGGCAACCATCCGGCCGGCCACGGCATTAGGTTTGAATGATAAAATCGGGAGCATTGCAATCGGCTATCCCGCCGTCTTCACCACTTTTGACGACAACCTGGACGCGTTCCAGGTGCTACCCCTGTAACCCAGGGACCCAGGGACCCAGGGACCCAGGGACCCAGGGCTGAAGCCCTGGGCTATACGGATGGGAGATCAGAGGACGAGCATACCGCTCTCCCTCAACTGCAACCAGGTCGCAGACTTGCTGAATGTTTCAAAACTTCCCAGATTGGCGGCTTCAAAATCATTTTTCAACTGTTCCAAACCATACGGTTCAGAATTTGAGATCAGCAAATCAGGAAGTATTCCTACAAGCCACTCTCCTACCGGGACACTTGTTTCAACTGCCCATTCTTTTTTCTTGTTAAAAAATACGAGCTCCGCTACTTCCTGTATCTTTTTGTCACGCTGCTCTTCAAACACCGACAGTTCCGGAAGACTACCAAGCCAGGTTACAAGCGCGTTAGGACGTGCATTGGAATCCCCTGGCTCGCTAATGCTTTTTCCAATATATTTTGGAGAAACAGAAGTCGCAGGGACCTTGAAATCAAACCACCGGGAAAGCGAAAAATCCAGACAAACACCATGCATATAATTGAATAACGACTTCCTCAATCCTTCCGCAAAACGGTCATGGTCAGCGCCTAGTGGATCCTGATGTTCCAAATCATTATTTGCGAATTTCCCCGTATCGGGTCCTAAACGCATAACATCAAACTCTTCCGGATGTAACCCAACAGGACTATGGGCTGTCATCGCAAAACGATGCCAAAATCCCGATTGGACAATTCCTGCCTGAAAAAGCTGCCGTACCATTTCCAATGCATCAATCGTTTCCTGCGCAGTTTGCGTTGGAAAACCATACATCAGGTACGCGTGTACCATAATGCCCGCCTGCGTAAATGCATCCGCAACGCGCGCTACCTGCGCGACGGTAACACCTTTTTTCATTCTTTCCAGCAACCTATCGGAAGCTACTTCCAGCCCGCCGGAAATGGCAATACAACCCGAAGTTTTCAGTAACAGACAAAGATCCGGGGTAAAATTCTTCTCGAAACGAATATTAGTCCACCAAACTACGGTCAGTTTGCGCCTGACAATTTCCAGTGCCAGATCCCTCAATAATGCAGGAGGAGCGGCTTCGTCGACGAAATGAAAGCCATTCTGCTGTGTCTGGGCTATGATTTCTTCAATCCTGTCACACAACAATGCCGCCGTCATGGGTTCGTAGCGACGGATATAGTCCAATGAAATATCACAGAAAGAGCATTTACCCCAGTAACAACCGTGCGCCAGCGTCAGCTTATTCCATCGCCCGTCACTCCAAAGCCGGTGCATCGGGTTTACGATTTCAATGACAGACAAATAATCATACAATGGCAGGTCGCTGTAATCAGGCGTGCCGGTGTCACGCTGGGGAACATCCTTTTCCTTCGCACCATTGTGGTATATCACTTCACCATCGACGAGCGAATAAACCCTTTTCAACATGGAAAGCGGTCTTTCTCCGTCCAAATATTCCAGTAGCGAAAGCAATGGCGCCTCACCATCGTCCAGACAAACAAAATCAATGTAATTAAAGACCCTCGGCTCTTTCAATGAGCGAAGTTCGGTGTTGGCGAAACCGCCACCCATTACAATTTTGATATCAGGATAATGCTGTTTCAGGTACTGGCCACATTTAAAACCACCATAGAGATTACCCGGAAACGGAACCGAAATACAGACAATGTGCGGGCGGTATTTTTGAATTTTTTGTTCCAGTACCCTTTTTAATGTCTCGGACAAAAGCGTATCCGGCATTTCCAACGCCTGCTCCATTTCATCGAAACTGGTTGCCGACCTTCCCAAACGTTCAGCATAACGGCTAAATCCGAAATGCGGATCCACAGCTTCCTGAATCAAGTCTCCAAGATCTTCCAGGTATAATGTAGCCAGGTGCCGCGCTTTATCGTGAATTCCCATCGTCCCGAAAGCCCAATCCATATCTTCAAGCTGCTGAAACCGGCTGGCTTCGGGCAGATAACTGCGGTCGCAAATGCTGTGAGCGAGCGTAGGATTGATGTTTTTGAGAAAACGAATAACCGGATCAATGGTGCTGATGTAGTCGTCTTTGAGCGAATAAATCCGGAAACTATTGTCAGTCAGTTCAATGTCGGAGGCGTCAAGATCCGAAAACAGTTTTGTCAGACCTTTTGAAGAAAACAATTCAAGGATCACATCAATGCCCAGATCAGCCTGATACGACTCCCATCCCAAAGTATTCAAAAATCCTTTCAGATATGCAGTGGCAGGATAAGGCGTATTAAGCTGAGTAAATGGTGGGGTGATGAATAATGTCTTCTTTTTCACTGATTCAGGTTTTCTTCGCCGCAAAGTTAGGGGTTTTGGAATTTCAAACCCGATCTATGTTCTGGCAACAGGAGATATAGTTATCCCATCGCTTTTTGAGATCATTACGATCAGTGAATGAACATCAACAGAACTTACATTTTCAAATTACAGCAGATCATTCCTGATTTCGCTATCATTTCATTTGGCTCGGTGCTGGCATTGGGATTTATCAGGTGGTTTTTCTTTCTGGAGTATCCGATCCTTGAAATCGACGAAGAGATTTGGCATTTTTGGATACCGGTCATTTTTCCCTGGATACCGAATTATTTTTGGTTTAGGCAAAAGTTCAGGATACTTACATTCAAAAAGGACACTGAAAAAAGGCGCTTTTCCTTTCAAATCATCATTTGGTTGACGCTGGGCACGATACTGATTTTCTCCCAGCACTATTTGACTACCACAACCGGGAAGTTATTGGTTCTGAAAAATGTCAAAGAAATTCAAAAACATAAAAAAGTAAGATATTACCGCATTACAGATTTTGCTGTGTTTCCATTTATAGGTGGCGTGCAGAGTCATTTCAGGATCTCGGGCAAGTGGAATTCGGATCTTAACATGACCATTTACTTCGTCAATCCGATATTGACGCATAAAACGCAGCACATCGTAAACACGCCTCAGTACTGGTATGGCGTCAAATTCCATAAGCGGATCAGCAATTTGGGCAGCAATTTAAAAAAGGAAAGAAAGTATCAGGCCTTTTTCAAAGAATGCGTCGCCAAAATGAAAAAATACGATTACCACAAACTGGATCATTTTGAATGCAAACCAGCTTCCGTCGACAGAGAAAATTTTCGCACCGCAATTCAATTTGCAACCCGGAGTCAGGTCAAAAACGACGTCATGATTTTGGAACCTGTTTCTGAACCCTATGAGCAACGTGACGGCCATAAACTCGCCTGGATGTTCGGGACATTTGTTCTTGGGCTGCTTGTATTGATGCTTACATTGATCAAACCGGCATTGACCGAGGACGAAGAAATCAATGCGGTTCCGGATGTTTCAAGTACGAATGAAAATTGACTTTTGCTACCCTGCCATTCCTGTCTTTCTCTTTGTATTTGGAAAAAGCCCATAAAACGTAGGAGGTAATGTCAAAATAGAAGTCAGATTTGATTGGAAACACACCATCTCCATGTCTTAATGCATTGGTAAACATGACTACAGTGAGGTCGTCCGGGCACTTCATCCAAATTCCCCTGAAGCCTTTGGGCCTGCCATTGCTCAGATCAGAATACCACCAGCCATCGTGATAGCTAAACGTCCCGTTTGGCGTGAGCGTGCTGTAACTTCCCAAACCAGCAGTGAGTACTGAGTCTTTCATGGCCTGGTTCAGAACAGAGGCATCCTCAGTTGAAAATAAAAAGGAGTAAATTTTGGCTGCCTCAGTCGCAGAAAGGTAAAAGCCATAAGCACCTGTGGTTTCGCTGAAACCGCCCGGATCAAAACCATATTGCCCGATCGTGTAGGGGTGATCATAACCGAATGTGGGAAAAGGAAGACCATTGTTCAGCACTTCCTTCGAAACTACCCCCGCTTTTTCGAGGAGATTTTCACGCACATATTGCTCGTAGCGGGTTCTCGTTTCCAGGTTATCCTTTTCGTCATCCCCGGAAAACTGATAGCCCAGGATTGCGGGAATAAGAACCCGGAACAAACCAAAATTCGCATTCTGATAACATCCCTGATGTATATTATTTTTCCTGACACCTTTTTCTATGAGACTTTTTAATCCATTCCAATGATTTTCCGCGTAAGCCCCGTTCTGACAATTTTCTCCCAAACCGATGATGCCGCTTTGATGCGTCAGTAGGTCTCTGAAAGTGATAAGTTCAATATTTTGCCCCCTCGTCCAGGCAGGTGGCAGGTAGTTGCTGATCTTATCCGTTGTTTTGATGCCTTTTTCCTGCGCCAGTTTGAGGAATGATACGGCTGTCAGCGTTTTGGTCATGCTGGCAATTTGCATTTTAGAATCTACCGTCACCGGCTTGTCTTCCGACACCTCTATTTTTCTAGCCTGCAAGCCACCAACACCCGACCCTACCATTTCATTTTTCCTGTAAACAACAAAGCTGTATCCAAATCCGCGGTCTTTCAGCGAATCATTTAAAATGGTGATAAACCGCTTGACAGTATCCTCAGGAACGGGGTCAGGCTCCTTGTCCTTCTTGCATCCTACTATCATTGAAACCATTACAATAAATAACAGAATTGAGGGCACGTATCCCCTGAGAAATGTAAAAGTCTTCATCGTCATTGAACCGAATGTTATGAAAATATGAATTGAGCTAAGCCGCTAGCCTGTTTGATTTCAAATCAGGTATTATTGTTACCAGAACAATAACAGATCTTTATGCGGCACCTTACCCAACTATATTTCAAATCGATTTTTACACTTATTCTACTATTACCCTGCTGCTCGGTTTATTCACAGGACAATAAGACTTATCCTGCGTCAGTTTTTCCCGACCGCATCATACTGGGATATAAAGGCAACCCCGCCATTTCGCAGGCCGTAAATTGGCGTACCGATTCCACTATTACCAATGCCGTAGCGGCCATTTCAGAAGCTGATCCATCGCCTGATTTTCAACCGCATGCGAAAATAATAAAGGCATTGACCCAACCAACGATCCTGGATGGCAAAACGGTCCTTTACTACGAAGTCAATTTTACAGACCTTAAACCCGCCACGCAATATGCCTACCGAGTAGGAAATGGCAAGCAATGGAGTGAATGGTTTCATTTCAAAACGGCCTCTGACAAGCCAGAGCCGCTTTCCTTCGTCTATTTTGGCGATGCTCAAAATGATATCCGTTCCTTATGGTCGCGGGTGGTACGCGGGGCTTATTCCAACATTCCGAAGGCGAACTTCCTGATCCACGCCGGTGATTTGATCAACCGTTCCAATAGTGATTATGAGTGGGGTGAATGGTTTGAAGCAGGTGGCTGGATCAATGGTATGGTGCCGAATTTGGCCGCGCCTGGTAACCATGAATACTTTACAGATAGCGATAAAAAAGAGAAGGTTTCAAAACACTGGCGACCGCAATTTGCGTTGCCTGAAAATGGCCCGGCAGGCCTGGAAGAAACCGCCTATTACATTGATTATCAAGGAAGCAGATTTATCTTCCTTAATTCCGAAGAAGCCACCATCGGCCGCAAGGAACTGGACAAGCAGGCAGATTGGTTTGAACAAGTCGTGAAAGAAAACCCAAACCGCTGGACCATCGTCGTTCATCACCACCCGATTTTCTCTACCAAAAAAGGTCGCGATAATGACGAGTGGCGCGACAAAATGGAACCGCTATATAGAAAACACAAAGTTGATATTGTGTTGCAAGGCCACGACCATACCTATGGAAGGGGCATTAACATGCCTGTCGGGCAGAGTCGTAAGAAACCGGATGGCCCGATATATGTGGTGTCGGTAAGTGGCCCCAAACAGTATGACATTGGTTTACAAAATTGGATGGACCGCGCCGCTTCCAATACTCAGCTTTACCAGGTGATCACGGTGGATCAGAACAAACTGGCTTTCAAGGCTTTCACGGTTAATGGCGATCTTTACGATGCTTTTGACTTAAACAAAGACAAGGCAGGGCGCAATACATTAGTTGAACTTTCCACAGCCCTGAAAATGCAGGAAAGACTGGAATTACCGGAACGTTACCAGAAGAGCTTCAAAGAAGCTGAGCTGAAAGAATATAACGAGCGTTACCTGGAATATAAAAAACGGAAAGGTATTAAGTAAGACGGGGGCGCCTAGACTTGGCAAGTCTTCAAGACGGGGGCGCCTAGCCTTGCCAAGTATTTTTTAACGCCTCAACGCCCAAAAAATCGCGTTTTTGAAAATGGTTTTGTATTCCGCGCTTTCGAAGAGCACAGGCGAATGTCCCATGAAAATATAGATATTCCTGGCCTTCATTTTAGGATTAGACCAGATCACCGGATGGTCGCCCATCTTGATTTTCGAGTCAGGCGAGTAGGTCGATTCGTCTACGCTGGCGATCACATTTACATTGGGCCGCGGACTTTTATCATAAATGTACCATTCTTCCTTTTTTACCAAAAATGAACCCGGAACGCCTTTCATGACTCGATGCTTTTTGTTTTCAATGTTAACCGTTGCCGCGGCAAAATCGGCAATATAGTTCTTGTACCTGATCCCGCCCATGAAATCCGAAAACCAGGGCCAGATCTTGTACCCGTCAAATTCTCCCAGTAATGTCGCATGATGGAAGCCGATCCAGCCTCCTTTTCCTTCATTGATGTATTTTTCAAAAGCTGCCGATGCTTCCGGTTTCCATGCATAGGGGACATAATCCAGCTGAATAATTAATTGATAATTAGCCAGATAAGCCTCATTGATCGGATCAGTTTTATCGATATAATCAATGGAGAAATTCTCTTTGCCAGCCAGTGAGTCCAGCCAGATCCTAGCTGCTTTGGAATAGGCAATGTGATGCCCACCAGGTTCTGCCATAGCTAGCACCTTGAATTTAGGCGGTTTGGACTGGCCTTTTGAAATGAAAGAAAGCAATGATAAAAACGAAACAAGCAAGTACACCGGAAGCTTCCCGAATACATTTTTCATAGAATTTAGGAGATTTAGGAAGGTCAATGATACTATTTCAAAATCGGTAAAAGTATGCTGCTACTGTGCTTAGCTCCGTGGTGAATGCTAATTTTTGTTTTATGAAAATCTGACTCATTCGCTTCAAAAATATTCAGAAACTTCTGTGGATTCCGGTCCACCAGCGGGAACCAGCTGCTTTGTACCTGCACCATAATCCGGTGTCCTTTTTTGAAAGTATGGGCGGTTTCATTCAGTTTTACGGTTACTTTTTCTATTTTATCTTTCACAAACGGCTCAGGCTTGGAAAAACTATTCCGGAATTTCCCGCGTAACACTTCGGCTCGCACCATTTGCTGGTATCCTCCCATTTGCACCGCCTGTTGCCCGTCCTGACCCAATGTCGCTCCCGCAGGCCAGACGTCAATCACTTTTACAATAAAATCAGCATCCGAACCAGTCGTGGACACCATCAGATTCGCGATGATCTCACCGGTTATGGTTACATCGTCAGTCAGTGAATCTGTCTGAAATGTCAGCACGTCGGGACGTTCCGAGGCAAACCGCTGATCTTCGGCCATATATTCATTGTTCCGGTTTCCACTGATCACATTGGTGTAAGGTACCGGTTTCGCGGGGTCACTTTCGTACTCCGATGCACTTTTCGCTGCCTTAGGTTTGGCGGTCGAAAGCTTCCCGTTTTCGGCAAAGTAGTAGGCAGTCGGCTGGCTATTTTTTGGTGGCCAAACATCATAATTTTTCCATTGATTCGATCCCGTTTCGAACACAGTAATCTCAGGCTGATCGAATGCATCTTTTCCTTTCAGGTAAAAATTAAAAAATTTGGTCTCAATTTCTTCCTGAAAATACTTATTTACATCAGCTCCAAACTGGTATTTCGAAAATGATTTCCATGCCGGCGCAGCCCATCCCCCATGCGTCCAGGGACCCATTACCAGCCTATTGTTATTGCCAGGCGTTTGCTTTTCAATGGCCGCGTAAGTTTTCAATGCGCCGTACAAATCCTCTGCATCAAACCAGCCTCCTACCACCAAAACGGCAGGTTTGATGTTTTTCAAATGGTTTTTAATATTTCTCGACTGCCAGAATTCGTCATAAACAGGATGTGCCACAGTTTGCCGCCAGATACTGTTCGAATCCGCAAAGAATGGCGCCGCATTTGCTTTTTTTAATGGTCCAAAATCCAGAAAATACTGGTACGCATCATTGAATTTTGCATTAAAATGGCTTTGGTAATTTTGCCCGTCCTGGCTTTTGGGGCCATCGAAACCACTGTAAAAGCCAAAATTATCCATCAGAAAGAAAGCGCCGTTATGATAACAATCGTCACCAATAAACTCGTCTGACATCGGTGCTTGCGGTGAAACTGCCTTTAACGCCGAATGTGCGTCGGGCAAGCCCGCGGAAGAATAGTACCCAGGAAATGAAATACCCGATTGACCTACATTGCCATTGTTTTTGGTGTTTTTCAATAACCACTCAATCGTATCGTACGTATCGCTGGACTCATCAACATCTTTATTACTCTTTTTCACATCAATGGCCGGGGTCATTTCGCGGAAATTACCCTCGCTTTTGTAACGTCCCCGCGCATCCTGATACACGAAAATGTACTTTTCCCGCATCAGATAACTGTTCGGCCCCAAGCTCCGGCGGTAGCTATTTGCTCCGTATGGACGTATCGAATAGGGCGTCCGGTGCATCAGGATAGGGTAAGTTTGTGAAGAATCAATGGGCGTATAAATGGCGGTAAAAAGCTTCACGCCATCCCGCATTGTAATGTATTGTTCTGTCTTTTTATAACTGCTTCTAACCCAGCTTGTGTCCTGAACGGCAGTATTTTGTGCATTTGAAAGGATTGAAGTAGGCAACAACAGGCAGCAGAGGAAACTTATTTTCATGGCAGAGAATTATGTGATGAAGATTGTGCTTGCCAAAAATACAGAAGAAAGTGGTTGGCGTGCGTAAAACTTTTTACCTTCCCGGCAAAATGCCCTATCGAATTAAATGAAACGAATAATCAAAAAGACAGTTATGATATTTTTTATATTACTGGCACTGCTGGTACTAGGCGTGGTCGCGTTCATGCAGCAACCACAATTTGGAAAAGAACCTTCCGGCGCCCGGCTGGAAAAAATTAAAAAATCTTCGAATTACAGAGACGGCAAGTTTCAAAATGAAAGTTTTACACCCGATCTGGCAGAGGGGGCGACTTATTTCAAAGTGCTTACAAAATTCTTCTTTGGCAAAAGCAAACACAACATTCCCGGAGCGAGCATTCCATCACAAAAAACTGATCTGCTGCATTTAAACCCCGATGAAGATGTGCTGGTATGGTTTGGCCACTCCTCCTATTTCATGCAGATCGATGGAAAAACGATCCTGGTCGACCCGGTTTTCAGTGGAAGTGCCTCACCCCTGAGTTTCACGACCCCAAGTTTTAAAGGTACGGACGTGTATACGGTCGATGAGTTTCCCGCGATCGACTACCTGCTGATCTCCCACGATCACTACGACCATTTGGATTATGAAACCATTGTAAAACTCAAATCCAAAGTCAAAAAAGTGGTTACCGGCCTCGGTACCGGCGAACATTTCGAGCATTGGGGCTATGATCCGGCGGTATTAATTGAAAAAGACTGGAATGAAGAGGCAGATCTGGGCAATGGTTTCAAGGTCAATTTCACGCCTGGACGTCACTTTTCGGGCCGTGGTTTTAATAGAAATAAAGCGCTTTGGGTATCATTTGTGTTGCAAACACCAAGTAAGAAAATCTTCGTAGGCGGCGATTCAGGCTACGATAATCATTTCAAAAAAATCGGAGAACAATTCGGGCCTTTTGACCTAGCCTTGTTGGAATGCGGACAGTATAATGAGTATTGGAAATACATTCACATGATGCCCGAAGAGACGGTAACAGCAGCCAAAGAGCTACGGGCTGCCAAATTAATGCCCGTACATTGGTCGAAATTCTCCCTGGCCCTTCATGACTGGAACGAACCTATCGAACGAGCCACCATCGAAGCCAAAAAGCAAAATATGCCACTGGTAACACCAATGATCGGGCAAAAAGTGGATTTGAATGGGGATATGGTTTTTGGGGAATGGTGGAAGGCGGAGGCTTTGCAGGTTGAGTAATGTAAAAGATTTGGAAAATAAGTAACAAAATTGTTACTTTACAAAATACACACTATGAAATCAGAGAATGACATCAAAAGAACTACTGAGCTTACTCAAAGATGATGGCTGGTTTAAGAAAAGTCAAAGAGGAAGTCACTTGCAGCTAATGCACCCTACTAAGGAGGGGAAGGTTACTGTTCCAATGCACAAAGGAGAAGTTAAACCTGGGACCTTGCATAGTATTCTTAAACAGGCCGGACTTAAATGACAATCCAGTTGGACAAAAGCCTGAAATCCAATCGACGTTAAAACTTTCAATAATGAAATCAAATCAAATCGTAAACAAAGACAATATCATCACACTGATTGTAGAAGGCGAAGGGAATTCTCTTTGGGGTCGCGTTCAATACGAGGACAATCTTATTGTTGATGAAGCCAGCTCTATCGAACAGTTAAAAATCAGCATGCAGCAACTGTTGTTGGATTTCCACGATCTTAATCCTGAGTCATATGAATTTCGAATCGAATATGATCTGACTGTCTTTTTCCAGCAATTTGACTTTTTAAAGGTGACCAAAATAGCCGAGGTGTCTGGTCTTAATGGAAGTCTGCTCAGGCAATATGCCAGTGGAAAAAAATATCCATCTGCCAAACAAGTCGAAAAGATTGAGAATGCGATCAAACAACTAGCTCATAGGCTTGAACAAGTCCATATTTATGCACATTGAGGTATTACGCGGAAAGTAACCCCGATGCCCGATCCTTCACGAAATGCCTAACTGTTTCTCGACTTACCTTCTTTCTGCTTGCCACAAATCATACTTTTTTTGCAGATTAAGCCACAAATCTGGGGTTGTAGCAAGGGCTTCCGATAACTTATCAGCCATTTCAGGACTAATCCCCGACTTTTGATTCAAAATAAGGGAAAGCGTCCCGCGATTAACCCCGAGGCCGGAGGCAATTTCGGTCACAGTGAAGGGTTTTCCGGTTTCTTCCCTCAAACCCTGGATAACTCCTCTCAATATGGCGCCTGGATGGGCAGGTCGCATTGCTCCTTTAAGCATGGTGGTTATATCTCGACAGAATCTGGATCATTTACATAATTGAACGTTACCTCACTTAGGTTCAAGCCCCTCCATTCGTCGTAAGCTTTACCTTCATGCTGCATGTAATCGTCGAGAAGTTCTAGAAGATTTTTTTCAACCTCGTTCAAAGTTTTACCGCATGTAACTGGAAGGTAATGGGGGACATTTTCAATACGTCCCCAAAGTTCGTCTTGACCTTTTTCTAGGATTATAGTGAGTTTCATTTAGATGTGTGTTTGTTTTCTATTCCGTTCCCTTATGCTTCAATGCCAGCAATTCCTGTTGTAACTTTATTATCTGTGCTTGTAGATTCACTATTTCCACATTACTGTCGGCGCCTAGGGATGACTTCACATTAAAAAAGTCATTTGGCGTAATGGATGGGAATGTCAAGCAAAATTTTTGTATAAACTCAACAGTCACTCCTTGCCGCTTTGCAATAATTTCTGAAAGCGTCGAAGGTTTTACATTTAAGATAGCAGCCAGCTCTCCCTTATTCTTTATTGTTTTACTTTCAATTAAAGAATTATAAATCCGGACAAAGGCATCATTAACTGCGTACTTATCGCTCATTAAATATATTTCAATATTTTTGAATTATTTCAGATTTTCTGAATATATTTGCGTCTAACAAAAACTGTTAAACGCAAATTACACATTATATGCACATGGAAACAAGTTCAAGTCAGCGCCGGGGCGTTTCGATTAAGCAACGGTTGCTGGCACGTTTTGGAAAGGCTAAGGAAATTGTGGGAACGCGGTGGAAAGATGCACTGGCAAAATCGGATCCATTCTTCAATACACGTGAAGGGGAGGCCTACATGCGGTCGGTAGCACAGGCCTACTCGGATCCCAAGCGCGGACATGTGGACCGCATTGAATGTGTTACGCTGGCCTTGGAGCGAATCGCAGGTGTGAATGAGCCAATGATTTGACCGTAAACGCTACCTTGGGAAAGGTAAGACCTGGATAAAACAAATGGCTAAATGACCGTTTGATTCACAAACCAGTCATTTAGCCATTTTAATGTCAGCAAATTAGCTGTTCTGATTAATTCACCTTCGTAAAACGTAATCTCGAAGTTTCGCCGCCGTGATATATTTTTATAAAATAATTCCCATTCGAAAACCGCTTCACATTCAAACGATGGTTATTTTTTCCTTCCGTGATCTGAATCTGAGATTTGCTAACCTCCACGCCCGACACATCATAAATGCTAAGGTTTGACAGGCCCGATGTACGTGACAAGAATTGAAGATCAACATAATCCTGTGCCGGATTTGGAGCTACTACCGTTCCTGAAATTGTTGCCGGGGTTACAGTTACAATCTTGCTTTTTTGGAATGTACCATCAATATCAATTTGTTTCAACTGATAGTAATTGGTACCCAGCAATGGATTCTGATCAACAAAACGATATTGGCCAACTCTCTGATCAGTCAATGACACTTTGCCAAGCACTTCTTCATTCTTCATCTTACTGTCATAACGAAGTACCTCGAATTCTTTACCGTCTTGCTCAGAAACCACTTCCCAAGTCAATTCTACGCCTTTTTCAACAACAGCTCCTTTGAAATTGGAGATATAAATCGGAAGCGGAACATTCACGCCGAAGTTCATCGCGCTCACCGTAGACTTGCAGTTACCGCCCTGCACTTGAAGTGTATATACGCCGGTTGGTAATGTGCCAAACTGGATATCAGGATGGTTGTTTTGCGGTGCTACGCGGTTTTGGCGAAGCAATGTATTGCCTTGCATGATCTTCCAGTCAATGGCGAAAATGTTATTCCCGTCGAAAAGGAATGAAAGATTGGTTTCGTCAGAAGACAATATCGATTGCAAACTCGGCCCTTTGGAACATGCAGTGCGGGTATCGGTAGCGGAAATGCTGAAACTTTTAACCGTAGGAGTAGCTGCTTTGCAATCCAGAGGTGTCAATTCGAAGTTATACGTTCCGTTTTTCAGGTAATTGAACGTCAATGCAGTGGAGTTCGAAGTCAATGTACCCGTTTTTCCACTGGCCGCAGCATAGGTACCTTCCAGAATTCTCCAAGAAAATGTATGAAGATTATTACTCGCGAAATTAACCGTGATACCACTAGGGCTAATGCTTGTGATCGTAGTCGTTGCCGCAGTAGGACCATTCAAGCAGTCAGGGATGCCAACTACTGGCGGGTTAATGGTAAAGTTTTGCTTACTCACGGTGGAAGTACAGTTTCCTCCTTCAATTTCAAGTGAATAAGTACCTGCTACTATGGATCCGAAAGTCAGGTTTACGGTTTTAGCACCATTCAAGTCAGCCGTTGTTCCTGTTTTTACATCCTGATTGTTCGCTCTGATCTTCCACTTCACAGTACTGATACCAGATCCGTCGAAAGTAAATTGCAAACCTGTTTGACTGATATTTGAAACGGTTTTCAATGTCGGGCCAGAAGCGCAATTATTGTCTGAGACAGGCGTTGCCGGTTTTGGAACAATTGGCCAGAAACATCCGTCTACCATTTGGGTAGTCAGCACATTCTTCCATTTCGGGCTCATATAACTTCCGTTTGCTCCCTGAATCGTGTAATTGAGCAAGCTCATGTTATAGTTGGTCGTACGATCATCATTCGGCCCCTGCTTGATCATTACTCTGAGCATACCGTCTACATATTTCGTATACTGGTAAGTTTCGCCGCCACCTACATACGTACCCAGCAAATCACCATTCGTCATCACGATACCGTTACAGGTGATCTGCCCGTCGTTGGTCCTGCCCAGCAAATTGCTCGGTGCAGTACTCGGATCCACCGGGTTCACGCAAGTACTGATCGTCGCTCCATCGGTGGGGTTGTCCTGAAACGTACCTTCTTTTAAGTGGTAAAGAATCCAAATGTTGTCAGCAATCCGGCCGTTCCAGTTCAGATAAATCCTGTTATCCTGAATCCTGACATTAACCGGCTGATTGTCCTGGGTGTGCCCCAGCAACTGACCATGTTCCCATGTACGGCCTCCGCATGAGACTTTGGTAGCGAGCGGCGCGGCAACTCTGTTTGGGCTTTTGGTTGCAATGGTAAAAGGTGCGTCCGCAGACTCAGCGTAAGGATTTTTAATTTCGTGTACACTGTCTGCACTAAAAGGCGTGCTTCGAATGCCTTCATGCGGAGCCGCTACGACTGAGCTCGCCATCCCTCCTGCAAAAGCAAGTTTTAGTAAAAAATTCATAATTTGTAAATTGTGGGCTATAAATTGTGTGTTTAAACTAGAATATATTAGTAACTTATTCTATCCTTAAAACCAAATATACTACAATCACTTATAAACATTTTGCTCAATAATAGAATTAAATTTGCAGTACGAATATCTTCGGACTTGACATTCCACTAAAATCGCGGCATACGGGCCGGAAACGGACAAAACAAAAAAACCGCCCTGAAACAGGACGGTTTTTGAAAGATTGAAAGTGCATCTTCGCACGGTTTGTGACCCATAGGGGAACAAAGGTTTCAGTATTTTTTGGTTGTAAATCAGCCATTTGAAAAGTCGTACTTCCCAACTGTAAGTGAAACTGTTAGTCAGGCCCTCAATTTTAGCAATGAGTTCAATTCGTAACAGGGCGTTTCTTCACTTAGATCAGACTTTCCCAAAGTCATTTTAAGCATTTCTGACAAGTTTTGTATCTGATTGTCTTTTACTTCAAGCTGACTCCTAAGTTGATTTGCAAGACTATTGAAATTAGCTTCCAGTCTTTCAATCTGCTCCTGCAGATAACTATCAGGCCTACCTTGTTGGGCACTTGATTTTGGTAAAGAACCTAAAAACATCTCGCCTTCACCCCGGACAAGCCAGTTCGAATTAACATTGTGCACTTCACAAATTGCTTCTAATACATCAAATCCAGGCTTATTCTTTCCAGAGGTGACCTGGTAAATTGTTGTTGCAGTTTTTGATATACTCTTCGCAAAAGAGTTGTGTGTAAGATTTAACACGCTTATCAACTCGGCGACCCTCTCATTAACGGTATTCTCCATAGAATTTAATTATTTAATGATTTGAATAGTATTGACATATAGACTTTAAGAAAACAAATTCAATTATTGACTACAATATCATCTTAAAATAGCACTGTAACTAGTTCACTATAAGCAAAATAAAAGAAACATCAAAAAATATTATAGTTTTTGCTTGTATGATTCTATTATAAACTATAATATTGTGCTAATTCCTTTGCACAATGTTAAAACTTATTTGCTAAAACAACAAAGGAAACGCGCTTAAACTTGGCAAAAGCTACATGAACGGTTTGAAATTGCTTTACACAAAACAGCCGGTATCGGTAAGATCGAAGATCCGGGAAGACCTGGAAGCGCACGGGCAGTCTTACCAAAGATTGTCTTATTGGATTAATAAAGGGGAAGTAGATCTGCTGGAAATGCCTACCATTTTGAAGCAGATCGTGTGTGAGAATATACCAGCAGCGGAAGACCTTTTCAAATTGCCAGCACTTAAATCTGAAACGGTATGAGGGCGAGATCTACGGCTTGGGAGCCAGCCAGGTTTCCATTTAGAATTTCAGACATCAAAAAGCTAGATACGGAACTTACCAGAAAAACAGCTCGGGAGCACATGATTTGCTTGGCGTTTACTACAACCAGTTACTATCTGTTAACTGCCGCGATAATAGCTGCCATTTTATTGACATCACATTAACTGATCAACTTTAATCACAAAAATCATGAGCAATTCACTTGATTCATTCAAGATCGTTTTATTGGATCACTTCAACCTGGAAAACCAGTTTAAAAAAAGCCAGTATCGGATGGGATTTCACGAGAGAGACCTTTCAGATGACGAAGGTGGGTTTCTTAGAGATGGGTTTATAATGGGTTGTCGAGAAATGTTTGGACTATTGACTATCGCCATAGAGGAGCTGCCTGAGGAAGAAAAAGGTTTAAAAATTGAGAGCTTACGAAAACAAATAGAATCTGTTTTCGACTCAGAATTGAAGCTGGTATACCCCAAGGAAATTATAATGGTAGACGATTCCTTCAGTTTCATCTCCAGTGACTAAGTGCGTCAAATAGTTGATGATCATCGGACAATTCAAACTCAGCCAATTCGACGTCAGACTTTTGAGAAATTAGATCCTGCATTTTGGCAATGCCTTTAAACATTTTGGGTGACATGTTACGGACAAATTGGTGCATACTCATAAGAATATCTAGATGGTAATCAACAAAATGCATCCGGGCACTAGTAATATCTCTTTCGAATTGCAGGACTACGATATATCGACCTGCATGGAAAACAGAGCTGGGCAAAACCTTTTCAGGCACATTGATAAGTATCTCTTCCATTAGTATGCCAAAGACCGAAAGGTTATACCGAATTTTTCGAAGATCACTAACAAAACTGATTTCCGATTCCTGAAAATGATCTACGAATAGGTACATGCGAAGTTGGTTTGGTATACACCGCAAAATAGTAAACCGCCAGATGCAATCAAAAGAATATGAAAGTGCCGTTTGACCGACTTAGGAAAGTAATTAAAACACGTGGGTTCTGGGTTGTGAATGTGGTGTGGTTTGTGTCGGGAGGGATTTTCTTCTCGACACTGCCACACCCAAAGGAAACAGGCGACTGGCTCAATGACCTCCTAGCGCAAACGCTGATAATTATAATCCTTGCACCAATCTACTGGACGCTGGTGCAAGACTTCTCAGAGTCTTTAAACCGATTTATTGATACAATTTTAACCCTGTTTAAAAAATGAAATCGTTTCACATTCTCTGCACCGTACTTACGATTATCCTTTCCGGAGAAAGGGTATCGGAGCTGCTGGCCAGCAACGAGCTGGTGATCTTCTTAATCGCTGGAGTATTGGTTTTTTGGTATTTCGCTAGTCGGAAAAGCACCGATACAAGCGAGAGCACAGAACAGCAAGATCCTGCACCTCAAACCGGCAAAAGCTTATGATCTGGATTTTACTACGACTGGTTGCGGAAGTCGCAATGATCTGCTCGGGAGCCTACCTGGTCTACTGCGTTTTGAGGCCAACTAAATGGTACCGTAAATCAAGACGATCATGAACGACAAATGGAACTACGGGTGGGTGACAGACTCCACCGCTATCCAGTGGCTAGATCCAGCAGGAACAATGTACTGGCTGCCACAAGAACAAAGAAATTCGATCGTCGCCCAGCCCCTTCATTTCTACGTCCGGACACAGTGGGAACCACGATCGGATGGAATCAGCAAGCTGCACATGGAAATGCTCGGATTCATCACTTACAACACGCATGAAAAGATCTGGTCGGTGCAGTGCCACGAGCAAGACGACTGGATCGAAATGAAGCACAGCTCGATGCTGGCTGCGAAAGGCATTTTAGAAAAAAAATTAAAACTCCAACCCGAACTCGTATGATCACGCTGGCACCAGATAAAATCACTTTCTATTTGA